>NZ_NSJY01000015.1:0-262580 GCF_002289535.1 Bradyrhizobium sp. UFLA03-84
TCGAGAACGCCAGGATCACCGCGCTTCGCCGCGACCGCGCGATTGCAGTCCGGGCATCGCCGATCACGGTGTCGACGCGCTTTTCGGCTTCCGTGGCGGCAAGCCCCGTCGACGCTGCAACTTGCTGAATCAGATAGCTGCGGTCCTCATTGCTGACGCCGCTGTGGCCGGAACTGGTCAACAGGATGCGCCCTGCTTCCGCGCGCTCATAGCCGATATCGATATTGGCCGGATGCCGGAGCGACCGGTACAGGTGGTCAAGCTCGGCGCTTAGGAGCGGCTCCGCGGCTGTCGCGGACGAACGGTTCTGCACGACAGGTCGCGCAGCCGACAGGGCGACCAGCGCAACCAATGCTGCGCTCGCGATGACGGCAAGCGCCCAAGCCGTCAGACCATGAAGTCCGTCGCGGCTTTCGATCACGTCCGACGGCGTCGCACCGATCACACGCTGTGCGCGGCCGGCGATGTAGCCTCCGACGCCGAAGCTCACCATCGCCTGCAGGATCAAATACAGCCCGGACAGCAAGGCGAGCGCGGCCGATGCATCGCGCCATGACGGCGAGCTTGAACTCACGCCTAGCCCGACTGCTGCACCAAAGCCGATCAGGATGACGGATAACGCCGACGCAGCCAACGCGCCGGCAAACACCGGGCTCCATTGCAGCCAAAGGCCGGTCGAATGGTCGGCCGACACGGCAAGCCCATGTTCGTTGTCCATGACGCGCCTACCGCAATCCGAAGAACGACAATATCGCGAGAATGACGACGATCAGTCCCACCAGATAGATCAGTTGGTTCATGCGAGCCTCCTCCGCTCAATTCGTCCTGACAATCTGGCCGGCAAGTCAAAGTTCCTAGCCGGATGCTTAGGCACCTTGCGGAAATCTGAATCGGCGGGGCCGCGCCGCCGCGCTGTGGGGCCAGAACAAGGTGTCCGTCTTGCTTCGACCGGCGATGAAGCTCGGTCAAAACAGCAAAGCCCCGCCGCGCCGAAGCCCACCACGAGCGCCCGCATAGGAACCTTCTGCGGATCAGCACATTATCCCGGCACTTGCTGACCTATCAGCCCCCAAGGCGGTCAGCATCAAACCCCGCCCCGCGAAGGCGGGGTTTTATTTTGAACTTTCTCATCACAGCGGCGACGTATGTGTGGCTGGGGGATTTCAGGGCCCAGTGATCAGGCCAGCGTCGCGAGGCGAGCATATTCCGTCTCGGCGACGCTGTTCCTTTTTTGCGGCGGTACAGCTGGCGCGTCAGGCCCTGAATCCCCAGCACGTCAGCTGGGAGAGACCCCGCCTTTGCGGGGTTTTCTTTTGAGCCCGCGGACCACGAGACCGACACGACAACACTTGACGCAGAGGCGCGTCGGTTTGCCTGATAGTCTGCCCCCCCGACTCAAGGACGCATTGGCGAGGCTTTGGAGACCGATGGCCCGACGAACCGGCAGCGCCGATCTGCCCCTCCATGGTGGACGCGTGCCGCCATGGCTGGCGGAGCGCATGGCGACGCTGGGCGCGATCATCACGCAGGCCGTGGTCCATCATTACGGCCGCGACGCGTTCCTGCAGCGGCTCTCGCATCCGTTCTGGTTTCAGTCGTTCGGCGCCGTGATGGGCATGGACTGGCATTCGTCCGGGATCACCACGAGCGTGATCGGCGCGCTCAAGCGCGGGCTGGCGCCGTTTCAGGACGAACTCGGCATCTATGTCTGCGGCGGCCGCGGCAGGCATTCGCGGCGGACGCCGGACGAGCTGACAGCGCTGGGCGAGCGGACCGGCTTTGATGGCGTTGCCCTCACCCGCGCCAGCCGTCTGGTCGCCAAGGTCGACAGCGCCGCAGTCCAGGACGGCTTCGAGCTTTACCTGCATGGCTTCTTCGTCACCGCGGACGGCAAATGGACCGTGGTCCAGCAGGGCATGAGCGACAGCAAGCGGCAGGCGCGGCGTTATCACTGGCATTCCGAGGGCCTGCGCAGCTTCGTCGACGAGCCGCACAGCGCGATCGATGGCCCATCGCAGGGCGAGATCGTCAATCTGACCGACCACCGCGCCGACGCCTCGCGCCAGGCCCAGCTCGATCTGCTCGCCGGGCTCGGTCCCGACGGCATCGCGCATGAATATGCCGAGCTGACCGAGAAGATCGAGGCGCAGGGCGATCTGCTGCACCTGATCATGCCTGCGCATCACGATGTGCGCTCGAGCGACGTGTTCATCCGACGCCTGCACGGCACCCTCGCCGCCGCCGCAGAGCGCGGGCCGCTGGACTTCCCGGAATTGCTGCTCACGCCCGGCGTCGGCGCCCGCACCGTCGAGTCGCTGGCGATGGTCGCCGAAGTCGTCCACGGCACGCCATATCGCTTCCGTGATCCGGCGCGTTTCTCGCTCGCGCATGGTGGCAAGGACCGTCATCCGTTTCCGGTGCCGATCAAGGTCTATGACGAGACCATTGGTGTGCTGAAATCGGCGGTGCAGCAGGCGAAGCTCGGCCGCGACGAGGAGATGCAGGCGCTGAAGCGGCTCGACGATCAGGCGCGCAGGCTTGAGCTGACCGCAACCGGCCCGTCCTTCGAGGCCTTCGTGGCCAACGAGCGCGCGCGGTCGCCAAGCCTCGACGGCCGATCGGTTTTCGGCTGGGAGGCCGAGCTCTCCGGCAACGACATCGCCAAACGGCGGTGACGCCCGTCAACGCCCCCTGAAGCGCGGCTTGCGCCGTCCGAGGAACGCCGCGACGCCTTCCTTGTGGTCGTCGGTCAGGCTCGCCAGCGCGAACTGGTCGAGATCCATGTGGCTGGCGAGATCGTCGAGCGCATGCGCCAGCCGGTTGACCGTCAGCTTGGTCATCGCAACCGAAATCGGCGGTTGCGCGGCGACCTTGGACGCCAGCGCCATCGCGGCCTCAAAGGACTTGCCGGGATCAGTCACCTGCTCCACCAGCCCCCATTCGTAGGCTTCCTCGGCCGAGATCCGGTCATCGGCGAGGATCACGGCCTGCTTGGTTCGCGCCGGGCCCATCAGGTGCAGCATGCGCGGCACGCTCTGCCAGCTCATGTTCATGCCGAGCGCGATCTCCGGCACGCGTAGATGCGCATCGCGCGCCATGACGCGGAAATCCAGCGCGACGGCGAGCGCCACGCCGCCGCCGACACAGAAGCCCTCGATCGCACCGATCGTGACCTGCTCCATCTCTTGCCAGGCGCGCGTCAGGCGGGGCCCGAGCTTCAGGTGACGGCGCAGCGTGCCCATGTCCATGGTCGCGCGCGAACGCCCCTCGGCGTCCTTGAGGTCGAAGCCGGCGCTGAACGCCCTGGCGCCTCCGGTCAGCACCACCACCGAGGTGTCGCCATCGTCCTCGAAACTGCGCGCCGCATCGGTCAGCTGCCGCAGCGCCTCCGGCGACAGCGCGTTGATACCGTCGCCGCGGTCGAACCGCACCACCGCGATGCGCCCCTCCGGTCCGAGGTCTTTTTCGATCGTCACACAGTCAGCCACGCATACCTCCCAGCTCGCATTGTTGTGTACGGCCTGCCTCGACATAGCACGGCGGTTTCGCCTATTCTCTGGGCATGAGCGAACATGATCATCACCACCACGATCACGACCATTCCGAACTGTCGGAGACCGAACTGCGCGTCCGCGCGCTGGAATCGATCCTGACCGAGAAGGGCTATGTCGAGGCCGCCGCGCTCGACGCCATCGTGCAGGCCTATGAGACCAAGATCGGCCCGCATAACGGTGCCCGCGTCGTCGCCAAGGCATGGACCGATCCCGCCTTCAAGAAGGCCCTGCTCGAGGATGCCAGCAAGGCGGTCGGCACCCTCGGCCATGTCAGCCGCGTCGGCGACCATCTGGTCGCGATCGAGAACACGCCCGGCCGCCACAACATGGTCGTCTGCACTTTGTGCTCCTGTTACCCCTGGGAAATGCTCGGGCTGCCGCCGGTCTGGTACAAGGCCTCGCCGTACCGTTCGCGCGCGGTCAAGGATCCGCGCGGCGTGCTCGCCGATTTCGGCGTCAGCCTGCCGAAGGAAACCGAAATCCGGGTCTGGGACTCCACGGCTGAGACGCGCTTTCTGGTGCTGCCGATGCGGCCCGCAGGCACCGAGGGCTGGAGTGAGGAGCAGCTCGCCGAGCTCGTGACGCGCGATTCCATGATCGGCACCGGATTCCCGAAGACGCCCGGAGCGCCGTCATGAACGGCGTCCACGACATGGGCGGCATGGACGGGTTCGGCAAGGTCGAGCCCGAGCTGAATGAGCCGATGTTCCATGAGGAATGGGAATCGCGCGTACTCGCCATGGTCCGTGCGATGGGCGCGGCGGGCGCCTTCAACATCGACGCCTCGCGCTTCTATCGCGAGACCCTGCCCCCGCAGGTCTATCTGTCGAGCTCCTATTACAAAAAATGGTTCCTTGGCCTGGAAGCCCTGCTGCTCGACAAGGGCTATATCTCCAAAGACGACGTCGCATCCGGACATTCCGTCGCGCTGCCGAAATCGCTCAAGCACGGCAAATTCTCCATGGCCGATGTCGAGCGCATCATGGTGCGCGGCAAGTTCGGCCGCACGGCACCTGCGGCTGCGAAATTCAAGGCCGGCGATCGGGTGCGGGCGAAGAACATCCATCCCGCTACGCACACGCGGCTGCCGCGCTACGTGCGCGGTCATGTCGGCGTGGTCGAGCGCGATCACGGCTGTCACGTCTTTCCCGATACGGCTGCCAACGATGCCGGCGAGCATCCGCAATGGCTGTACACCGTCGTGTTCGACGGACGTGAGCTGTGGGGACCGGACTCCGATCCGACCATCAAGGTCTCGATCGACGCGTTCGAGCCTTATCTGGAGGCCATCTGATGGATGCCGGCGCCGCCGCGCGCGCGACCAGCGCCGTGTCCAGCATTCCCCGCGATCAGGACGGCCCGGTGTTCCGCGCGCCCTGGGAAGCACAGGCGTTCGCGATGGCGTTGACGCTGCATGACCGCGGTGTCTTCACCTGGCCCGAATGGGCGGCGGCCCTCGCCGACCAGATCAAGCGCGCACAGGCCGCCGGCGATCCCGACACCGGCGAAACCTACTACCAGCATTGGCTGGCGACGCTGGAACACCTCGTCGCCGCCAAGGGCGTCACGACGCATGAGACGCTGCATCGCTATCGCGACGCCTGGGATCACGCCGCCGACCGCACCCCGCACGGCCAACCGATCGTACTGACGACAGCGGATTTCGGGTAGCAGTCCCTCTTCCGTCGCGGATTGCAGAGCGCCGCATTTCACAGCTGTCGTCCCTGCGAAAGCATATGGTTATCGGCCACGTCCCGCAGCTTGGCTATTGCAGGGTGGCATGGTCAGTTGCGCGATTTCGGAATAATGGAAAAATACGGCTGATTTGCCCGACGTGTCAAGGGGGCCGTGTCGAACGTCGACCGCCGACAGCTCCTTTGCATGGGGTTGTTTTCGATATTTTTGCAGAGCGCCCCTGCGATCGCTGCTGGACCTGTGCAGTCGGGTAAATCAGTGACTGGCGCCACCGCCCTGCGCGACGTACTCCCGCCAGCCCTTGGCGCGCAGGCTGCAGGCCGGGCATTCGCCGCAGCCATAGCCCCAATCATGCTGGGCGCCGCGTTCGCCGAGATAGCAGGTATGCGAGTGCTCGCGGATCAGATCGACCAGCCCTGCTCCGCCGAGTTCGTGCGCGAGCCGCCAGGTCGCGGCCTTGTCCAGCCACATCAGCGGCGTGTGCAGCTCGAAATTCTTGGCCATGCCGAGATTGAGCGCCGACTGCAGCGCCTTGATGGTCTCGTCGCGGCAATCCGGATAGCCGGAATAGTCGGTCTCGCACATCCCGCCGATGATGTGGCGGATGCCGCGCCGGTAGGCCAGCGCCGCGGCGAAGGTGAGGAACACGAGGTTGCGTCCGGGCACGAAAGTATTGGGCAGACCGTCCGCGCCCATTTCGATGGCGACGTCGCGGGTCAGCGCGGTGTCGGAGATGTCCGACAGCGTCGGGATCGCCAGCGTGTGGCTGTCGCAGAGCTTCGCCGCCCAATCGCGGCGCAGCTGCTTGATCCCGGCAAGCAGCCGGTCGCGGCAGTCGAGTTCGACGGCATGGCGCTGGCCGTAGGAGAAGCCGAGCATCTCGACGCGCGCAAACCGCGACAGGGCCCAAGCCAGGCAGGTGGTGGAATCCTGGCCGCCGGAAAACAGCACCAGCGCCGTGTCGGAAGTGTTCTGATCGGTCATGGAACGGGCTTTACCACTCCTACGCCCTACGGCCAATCGGTGGACAGCGCCGCGATTCCGGCGCGTTTTGCTGGGATCGACGGGGCCGATTTGGCATAACGGCTCGACCTCTCATCCAGCGGTGCTCCATGACCCCTTCCCGCGATATTTCCCGCCTGATCGAGATCATGGCCGCGCTGCGGACACCGGTGACCGGGTGTCCATGGGATCTCATTCAGAACTTCGAGACCATCGCGCCCTACACCATCGAGGAGGCCTATGAGGTCGCGGATGCGATCACGCGCGGCGATCTCGACGATCTGCGCGAGGAGCTCGGCGACCTCCTGCTCCAGGTGGTCTATCACGCGAGGATGGCCGAGGAGCAGAACGCATTTGCGTTCGGCGACGTGGTCGAGGCGATCACCAGGAAGATGATCCGCCGCCATCCGCATGTCTTTGCCGACAAGGACGGCAACATCCAGCCGGCCGGCGTCAAGAGCGCCTGGGAGCGCATCAAGGCCGAGGAGAAGGCCGAGCGCGCGGCGCGGCGGCCGGCGGAGGACACCGCGCACCAGTCCTTGCTCGCCAGCGTGAAGGCGGGCCTGCCTGCCCTGACCCGCGCGATGGAGTTGCAGCGCAAGGCGTCCACGGTCGGCTTCGACTGGAACGACCCGCGCGCGGTGCTCGCCAAGATCCGCGAGGAGGCCGACGAGATCGAGGCCGCGCTCGACCGCAACGACAAGCAGGAGATCGCCGAGGAGACCGGCGACCTGATGTTCGCGCTGGTCAATCTCGCCCGCCATGTCGACGCCGATCCGGAAACCGCGTTGCGCGCGACCAACGCCAAGTTCGAGCGGCGGTTTGCCTATATCGAGAAGGCGCTGGCGGCGAAGGGCCGCTCGCTCGATGGCGCGACGCTCGAGGAGATGGATGCGTTGTGGAACGAGGCGAAATCCGCCGTCGTCCCGGCGAAGGCCGGGACCCATACCGCGTGATCTATCGGTTGGTTGACGGCCGACGGACGCAGTCCGCGATTCGGAACTGCGATCCAGCACAATAACAAAGGCCGGTGGTTATGGGTCCCGGCCTTCGCCGGGACGACAGTGAGTTTGTGGACACGGTCGCCTCAAATCGCGCCGCCTCCTCCTACAACAACGTCCCGCGCAAGATGACCGCGGCAACGCCGAAATAGATCACGAGACCCGTCACGTCGACCAGCGTCGCGACGAACGGCGCCGACGCGCTGGCCGGGTCGAAGCCGATGCGCTTGAGGATGAACGGCAGCATCGAGCCGCACAGCGAGCCGAAGGTGACGATACCGATCAGCGCGGCGCCGACGGTCGCGGCGACCAGCACCCAATGCGGGCCGTAGTCGAACAGACCCATCGTCTGCCAAAGCGTGATCCTGACAACGCCGATCAGGCCGAGGATGGAGCCGAGCACGATGCCGGTCGGCAGCTCGCGCACCGCGACGCGCCACCAGTCGCGCAGCCGCACCTCATGCAGCGCCAGCGAGCGGATCAACAGCGAGGTCGCCTGCGAGCCGGAGTTACCGCCGGAGCTCATGATCAGCGGGATGAACAGCGTCAGCACGATCGCCTTCTCAAGCTCGCTCTGGTACGACTGCATCGCGGTCGCGGTCAGCATTTCCGACAGGAACAGCGCGCACAGCCAGCCGGCGCGCTTCTTGATCATCTCGCCGAACCCGATCCGCAGGTATGGCTCGTCGATCGCTTCCATGCCACCGAACTTCTGGGCGTCCTCGGTGGATTCCTCGACGATGGCGTCGATGACGTCGTCGACCGTGACGATGCCGAGGATGTGGCCGGGACCGTCGACGACGGCGACCGCAAGCAGGTCGTAGCGCGAGATCAGCCGCGCCGCCTCCATGCGGTCCGCCTCCGGCGCGATCATCAGCGGCTTGCGCGCCGGTGCCGCGGTCAGCACATTGGCGTGCGGATCGGCCGAGATCAGGCGGCGCAACGGCACGGCCTGGATCAGGGTCTTCTTGACCGGGTCGATCACGAAGATCGAGTAGACGGTCTCGCGGGTGCGCTCGACCATACGGATGTGATGCAGGACCTCGGCGATGGTCCAGGTCGAGGGCACGCTGACGAACTCGGTCGTCATGATGCTGCCGGCGCTGCGCTCGGGATAGGCCAATAGCCCCGAGATGACGCTGCGGGTCTCCGGGTTGAGGCCGTTCAGCAGCGTGGTGCGCAGCGGCTCGACCAGCTCCTTGAAGATGTCGGCCGCGCGGTCGTCGGAGACCCCGGACAGCAGGGAAACCGCCGTGTCCTGCGGCAGCTCGGCCAGGATCTCGCAGGTGTTGTCGAGCCCGGGCAGGTCGAGCACCTCGATCGCTTTCTCGGCCGGCAGCGAGCGCAGCAGCTTGGCCGCATCCGCCGGCTCCCGCGCGTTGAGGGCGTCGACGATCTCGGGCGCCCGGGCATGGGCGAGATCACCGTTCTGGCCGGCGAGCGTGTCGTGAGTGATGGTTTCGCTGGTGTCCTGCATCGATCGGCCTCGGCTTTGCGTCCAGCAGCGCAATGAACCAAGGCGGCGGAGATTTCAAACAGAAAGTGCGGCAGCACGCCGCAGGCGTGCCGGAGTGAGGCCGCGTCACGGCGCCGTCATATTTCGTCAGGTTGCGAGGTGCCGCGCCGGAGGGCCGATCAGGCCCGGCCGAACAGTTTCGCCGCGTCTTCCACCGCCTGGCGCGCGGCGGCGAAATCGGGCGTTTCGTTGTCGTCGTTGAAGCCGAAATAGTCGTTTTCGCCGACCGGCTGAACGACGATGCCGTCGCGCCGGCCGAGGACGCTGAGGTTACGGTAGAAGACGCCATAACTGACATCCGGCTGAGGGATCAGCCAGGCGATCTGGCCGCGCACCGGGACAATGCTCTCGTCCCGGAACAGCGCACGGGCACCGTAGCCGGTGCAATTGACTATGACGGTCTCACGGATATTCGAGAGATCGGACGGCGCGTGCAACTCGATCGGCACGAAGAGCCCCCCGGCGCGCTGAAACTCCGCCTCGAGTTCACGGTAGAGATCCGTGACATTGTAGGTGAGCGAGGCGCTCTTCCAGGCATATGGCGCGGGAAACGGATTCGATCCGGCGGCCAGCAGGTCCCAGCGCGGCGTGAGCGACCGGACGCGGCCGCGCAGTTCGAGGAATTTCCCCTGGCCGTCGGCCGAGGCATGTTGACGCCGGTGCGAACGGCCGTCGGCGTCGGGAGCATCGTCGGAGAGCAGATAGCGATCCGTCCATTCGATCGGATTGCCGGCAAGGCCGAGATAGCTTTGATGGGTGGCGAAGGTCGTGCGCGCCATCCGCTCCCAGCGGTCGGCGAAGTCCGGCGCGACATCGGCTTCCATCGCGATACGCGAGTCCGGCGACCAGTCCCCGGTCGCGCGTGCCGAACGCACCTGAGGGAAACGCTCCTTGGCATAGATCGTGACGGTCGCGCCCATCCGCTGCGCCGTGATCGCGGTCGTCAGACCGATCGCGCCGGCGCCGAGGACGGCGATTTTGCGCGCGCTCAATTGCAGAGCGAGCGGCACCGCCTCCTGCGCGGCGCCCCAGCACAGCGACCAGCCGCTTCCGCCGTGTCCATAGTTGTGGACGACGTATTTCGTGTCGATCCACTCCGCCTCGATCCGCGGGCCGGCGGCGCGAAAGGGACGCAGGCACACAGTGACGCGAAACATCCGGTCCGGCCGCGCAAGGACCGGTCGGAGCGCGGGGGCGTCGACGAACGCGGCGTTGTCGGCGGACCCACGCGTTGAAATCCCTGCGACCGCGGCACTCGCCAAGCCGCCGCCGAGAAATGTCCGACGATTGAACATCGATCCCCCTTGCCGCAGCGGACTTCCGGGACGCTACGTCTCGTGCGGCAGAGCATCGAATCGTGACACCACGATGTCGCGCTTGGTCTCGTCGACGCGCACCGTCATGTCGAACCGCTCGCCATGCAGCTCCTTGCTCAGGACCTCGGCATTGCGGTGCAGCCAGCTGATGCCGGCGCCGTCGGAGGCGTCGATCGACAGCTGCAGCGTCGAGCGCTTGGCCGCGAGGCGATCCTCGATCGCTGTCAGCAGCGCGTCGATCCCCTCGCCGGTCACGGCCGAAACCAGGAAGCATGGTCGCTCCGGCGGGCGGCGCGCGGCGATGTTGCGCAGGTTGTCCCGCTCCTCGGGATCGAAGCGGTCGATCTTGTTCCAGACCTCGATGATGCGCTGGCCGCCATCGGCGTCGGGATCGATGCCGAGCTGGCGCAGCACGCCCTCGACGTCACGCTCCTGCGCCTCGGCATCTTCATGGGAGATGTCGCGGACATGCAGGATGATGTCGGCCTCCAAGACCTCCTCCAGCGTGGCGCGGAACGCGGCCACCAGCTGGGTCGGCAGATTGGAGATGAAGCCAACTGTGTCGGACAGCATCGCCTTGCCGCCATGCGGCAGGTTGAGCGCGCGCAGGGTCGGATCGAGCGTCGCAAACAACATGTCAGCGGCCTGCACGTCGGCGCGCGTCAGGCGGTTGAACAGAGTCGACTTGCCGGCATTGGTGTAGCCGACCAGCGCCACCACGCGATAAGGCACGCGCTGACGGCCGGCGCGATGCAGCCGCCGCGTCGCCTGCACCTTCTTCAACTCGCCTTCGAGCTTGGTGATGCGCTCGGAGATCAGGCGGCGGTCGGCCTCGATCTGGGTTTCGCCGGGACCGCCCATGAAACCGAAGCCGCCGCGCTGGCGCTCGAGATGGGTCCAAGAGCGCACCAGACGGCTGCGCTGGTAATTCAGATGGGCGAGCTCGACCTGCAGCGCGCCTTCCTTGGTCTTGGCGCGGCGGCCGAAGATTTCCAGGATCAGGCCGGTGCGGTCGAGCACCTTGGTGCTCCAGGCCTTCTCGAGATTGCGCTGCTGGATCGGCGACAGCGCGCAATCCATCACCACGAGCTCGACCTTGTTGCCGGCGACGAGGCCGTTGATCTCCTCGACCTTGCCCTTTCCGAGATAAGTCGCGGGCCGGATCTGGCTGATCGGCGCGATGACGGATTCCACCACGGTGAGGTCGATCGCACCGGCAAGGCCGGCGGCCTCCTCAATCCGCGCTTCATAGTCGCGGACAGAGGACTCCGTTTGCGCGTCGCCGTCACCACGGCGCACGCGCAGGTACGGGCCGATGACGATCACCCGCCCGCTGCTGCCGTTCCCCGCCGACCCGGGCCTAGACTTGGTCCGGTCGGCGCCCCCTTCACGATTGAAGGGTTCCAATCAGTTCACTCTCAAGCCGGTGCGTCCTCGCCACCTTCGAACAGCTGAATCGGGGCTCCGGGCATGATGGTCGAGATCGCATGCTTGTAGACAAGCTGCGAGTGACCGTCGCGCCGCAGCAGCAAGCAGAAATTGTCGAACCATGTGACAATGCCCTGCAGCTTCACTCCGTTGACCAGAAATATCGTCAGTGGCGTCTTGGTTTTACGAACGTGATTAAGGAAGGTGTCTTGTAGATTTTGTGCGCGGTCTGCCGCCATTGTTTTTGTCCCGCAAGCTTGTGCTTCTTTTTATTGAACCGGTTGCGGCTCTCTGACGGAGCCTCCTCCGGCTGCCCACCTGCCCTGAGATCCCCCTCTGGCAGGCGTAGCGGTAGGATTAGAGGCCACGCGCGGTTTTTAGGCAAGCCGGTTCGCGGTGCAGTCGGTAGGAACACGGTGGCAATTCTAAGAAAGGGCGGGGAAAGAGACGAATATTCTCGTGGAGAGTGGATAAATCCCCAGTTGTACCCGCCCCACCCTCGCCTCGCCCGACGGCCCAACGGCCGTGAGCTCGCTTCCCGCCACCCCGGTGGGTGATCACCGAGGCTTCACGCCAATCAACCCACGGCCACCGGCCCAGGGCACGGGGTCAGCCGACCCCAAGCGCCTTCAGCTTGCGATGCAGCGCCGAACGCTCCATGCCGACGAACTCCGCGGTGCGCGAGATATTGCCGGAGAAGCGGCTGATCTGGGCGATCAGATAGTCGCGCTCGAACACCTCGCGCGCCTCGCGCAGCGGCAGGCCCATGATGTGCTCGCCGTTGTTGGAGGTCGGCATCGCCGGCACCATCGAGCCGACGTCCTGCGGCAGCATGTCGGCGGTGATGATCGCCTCCGGCCCGCCGCCAGCCAGGATCATCACGCGCTCGACGTTGTTGCGGAGCTGACGGACGTTGCCCGGCCAGACATGCGACTGCAGCACGGCCATCGCGTCCTGCCCAATCTGACGCTTGGGCAGGCCGGTGGCCGCCGAGATCTGGTCCATGAAATAGTCGATCAGCTCGGGAATGTCCTCGCGGCGCTCCGACAGCGGCGGCACCCGGATCGGCACCACCGAGAGGCGGTGATAGAGGTCCTCGCGGAAACGCCCGCCGGCGATCTCCTCCTCGAGATTGCGTGCGGTCGAGGAGATGATGCGGACGTCGACATGCACCTTGCTGGTGCCGCCCTGGCGCTGGAAGGTCTGATCGACCAGCACGCGCAGGATCTTGTTCTGGGTCTCGCGCGGCATGTCCGCGATCTCGTCGATAAACAGCGTGCCTCCATGCGCCTCCTCGAGCGCGCCGGCCTTGCGTTGCTGCTCACCATTCGATCCCTCGATGCCGAACAGCTCGATCTCCATGCGCTCCGGCGTGATCGCGGCCGCATTGATCACCACGAACGGCCCCTCGGCGCGACCCGACGCATGGTGCAGCGTGCGTGCGGCAAGCTCCTTGCCGGCGCCGGACGGACCGACGATCAGGATACGGCTGTTGGCCTTGGCGGCGCGGTCGATGGTCTGGCGCAGCTGGTTCATGCAGGCCGAGCGGCCGGTCAGGACGCTTGCCGCCGGCGCCAGTTGCTTGAGCTCCTTCACCTCGCGTTTCAGCCGCGAGGTCTCGAGCGCGCGGGTCGCAACCAGGATCAGTCGGTCCGATTTGAACGGCTTCTCGATGAAGTCGTAGGCGCCGCGCTTGATCGCAGCGACCGCGGTCTCGATGTTGCCGTGGCCGGAGATCATCACGACCGGCAGGTCGGCATTGTCCTTCTTGATCTGCTCGAGCAGTTGCAGGCCGTCGAGCTTGGAGCCCTGCAGCCAGATGTCGAGGAAGACCAGGTTCGGGCGGCGGTTCGCGATCTCGGCGAGCGCCGAATCGCTGTCGCGCGCAGTGCGCGTGGAGAAGCCCTCATCGTCCAGAATACCCGCGACGAGGTCACGAATGTCAGCTTCGTCGTCGACAATCAGAATGTCACTTGCCATGGGTTACACCTGCCTTGTCAGTCGCCCGTCGCGGCTTTGATTTTTGGCTCTTGGCTTCTTGGCTCTTGCGCATTTGGCTCTTGGCTACTTGCTTCTTGGATTTTTGGTTCATTGTTGGTCGCCTGTGCCGGGCCGTTGGTCGGCTCTCCCGGCGGATTTTTTTCACTGTCGGGTTCGGTCTTGTCCGGTGTCGCGTCCGGTTTCTGTTCCTTGCTTTCAGCCTTGTGTTCGGGCTTGGCCGCCTGGCCCGTAACGGAGAAGCGCAGACGCATCCAGGCGCCGCGCTGGCCCTCGCGGAAATCGGAGGCGTCCTTGAGCTCGATGCGGCCGCCGTGGTCCTCCAGGACGCGGCCGACGATCGCAAGTCCAAGGCCAGTACCCTTGGCCCGCGTCGTGACATAGGGCTCGAGCAGCCGCGCGCGCGCGACCTTGGGCAGGCCGATGCCGTTGTCGACCACGTCGATCAGGATGTCGTCACCCTCGCGCTGCGCCACGACGTCGATGCGGCCCTTGCCGAGCTCCTCGGGCGGCACCTGCTCGATCGCCTCGGTCGCGTTCTTGATGATGTTGGTCAGCGCCTGCGAGATGAGCCGGCGGTCGAACTGCGCGGGCAGCGGCGACTGCTTGATGTCGGCCTCGATGTCGAGATCGGGATGGGCGACCTTCATCAGGAACACCGCCTGGCGCACCACGTCGGCGACGTCCTCGCCTTCCATCACGGGCTTGGGCATCCGCGCAAAGCGTGAGAACTCGTCGACCATGCGCCTGATGTCGTCGACCTGGCGCACGATGGTGTCGGTGCACTGCTCGAAGATCGACTTGTCCTTCTCTTCAGTAATCGTCTTGCCGAATTTGCGGCGGATGCGCTCGGCGGAGAGCTGGATCGGGGTGAGCGGATTCTTGATCTCATGGGCGATGCGGCGGGCGACGTCGCCCCAGGCCGAGGTGCGCTGCGCGGAGACCAATTCGGTGATGTCGTCGAGCGTGATGATGTAGCTGTCGCGCGACTGGCTGGTCTGCTCGGCGGAGACGCGAACCGACAGATTGCGCTCATTGCCGTCGCGCAGGATCGTGACCTGACCCTGCACCAGGCGCTGCGTGCCCTCGCGCGCGGTCTTCATCATCTCGTCGAGCTCGGGCAGCACGTCCGAGAGCGGATGACCTAATGTCTCCGACTCGGCGTGCCCGATCAGCTTCTCGGCCGAGCGGTTGAGGATGCCGACGCTGCCGGAGCCATCGACCCCGATGATGCCGGCGGAGGCCGAGGACAGCACCGCCTCGATGAAACGGCGGCGGCTGTCGATGGTCTCGGAGGCATCGACCAGCTCGTTGCGCTGGGTGCGCAGCTCCTGGGTCATCTTGTTGAAGGTTTCGCCGAGCAGCGCGAGGTCGCTGGCCGACTTGTGGACCGGCACCTGAACATTGAGGTTGCCGGTCGAGACCTCGCTCGCCGCGCCCATCAGCTGGCGGATCGGAGAGACCAATCCGTTGGCGAAGTTGAGGCCGATCAGCACCGAGGCCATCAGGATGGTCAGCGCGATCACCGCGAACATCAGCGCGAACGCGACCTGGATGCCGAGCCTGCGGGTCTCGAGCTGGGCATATTCGGCGGCGCTGGTCTGGGTCTGCTTGAGCTGGGCCACGACCGCCGGATCAAGCAGCCGCGCGACGTACAGGAACATGTCGTCATAGGCGCGCAGCCGGACCACGGAGGCGACGTAGTTTTCCGGGAACACCGAGATCTTCGGCTCGGTCTCGTTGATGTCCTTCAGGATGTCGGGCGGCGGCGCCTCGTAGTTCAGCCGAACGCCGGTTTCGGCGCTGGCGACGATCTTGCCGTCCTTGTCCATCAGCACCGCGACCGGCAGGTTCCGCGCCTCGGCGCCGGCCGTCATCAGCTGCAGGAACGTCATGCGGTCCTGGTCGTAGAGCGGCCGCGCATGGGCAAGGTCGTTGGCCATCGCCAGCGTGTCGCCGTTGATGAGCTGGGCGTGCTCCTGCATGTAGGCACTGGCGATCGTCAGCGAGTTCTGGATCACCTGCTTGGTGGGGCCTGAGAACAGCCGGTCGAGGCCCCGCTCGATGGTGACGTTGGCGACGATCGACACCAGCACCGCGGGTAGCACCGCGATCACCGAGAACAGGCCGACGATCTGGACGTGCAGCCGTGCCGCCGCCCGGCCCCGCCGCCTCGCCTGCACCATCTGCCAGACTTCCCGGACGATGATCCCGACCAGCAGCAGGATCGTGCCGGCGTTGATCATCAGGAAGGAACGGACGACGTCCGAGGTCGGCTCGATCGGGGTCAGGCCGGTCAGCACCACAAAGGTGAGGAAGGCAGACAGCAGCGCGATGGCCACGGCGAACGGCGCCAGCCAGCGCCGCAGCGGAAAGCCCCGCGCCTTTGCGGTGGGCTCGGCCGGGGGCGCGTGTAATGTTGAAGCGGTGGTGTCTGCGCTGGTCATACCGGCAATTGAGCTGAGAGCGATCGCCCGCTGGAATTGCGAACTGATGCAATCATATCACAATGTTGCCGAATTGCGACATTTCCGCGGCGCAAACCGCCGTGCGGCGCCGTGTCCTCAAAACCATTTGTGACTACTCAATAACGGTAGAGGCTTGCAGCGGGGCTTGGCGCCCCGCCCCTGTCCCTAGCCGCCGCTCCGGTAGACCTGAATATCGAGGTCGCGGATCTTCTTGCGCAGCGTGTTGCGGTTCAGTCCGAGCAGGTCGGCGGCCCGGATCTGGTTGCCGCGGGTTGCCGTCAACGCAGCGGTCAACAAGGGGATCTCGATCTCCTTGAGGATCCGGTGGTAGAGGCCCGGCGGCGGCACGCCATTCGGGAAGCCGGAGAAGTGCGAGGACAGATAGGCCTCGACCGCGCCGCCGAGATAATGGATGCGAGCGAAATACCTTGTCGATTCTCGATATAGGGGCTATATCGACTTTCGATTACGTGTGCGCGGAGATTATCATGGCCGAGAAGATCAGGATTTCAGGCCCGACTTTGAAACTGCTCAAGCTCCTGCTGGAGAACCCAAAGCAGGGGCGCTCCGGCGCAGAAATCTCGAAGATCACCAAACTCGGATCGGGAACGATGTACCCCCTCCTTCAACGTCTTGAGATCGCTAAGTGGATCGAAGGCGAATGGGAGAAGGTCGAACCGTCAGAGGTTGGTCGGCCGAAGCGTCGCCTTTACAAACTGACTCGCTCAGGACAAGCGGCCGCGATGAAGGAACTGGCCCAATATCAGACCCCTGCTGTGGGAGTAGCGGCATGGACCTAATCGCAAACATCATAGCTTCTGCCGTGGCATTTATCGCCAGCGTGGCGGGAAGCATCATGGCCTACGACATTTGCATTTCGGCTGATCGGACTTGTGCGAAAATCATCCGCAAGGCGGCAGGGCGGTTAGCAGCCTTTGACCGTCAGTCAGGAGAGGCCGAATGGATTGCAGATCTTTGTGAGCGCAGAACTGTCCGCGAGAAATACCAACACGCTATCGGTTGCTTTCTCGTTGCCGGAAAGATGCGGCGCCAGGCCGAGACGGTCACGGTGGCGTTGAGCTTTCAGATTGCGGACGTCGGCACCGTGCCGCTCTCGCTGAAGCTAAACTCCCGGGTCGTAGGCCCGCTCTTCGTCAAGGCGATCGCGCTCAAGCCATTGTGGATAAAAAGAACCGCCTTCATCATTGGCGGTCTCTATTTGCTCAGCAAATTCATTAGATCAGCGAATGCTTCATTGCCGCCTGGCCTTAAGGTGAAGCGCGAGCATCTCAATCAATATAAGACTTGGGGCTATGGAGCGCACATTATACGCAAAGGCATCGACCTTGATCTTGGCAAGATTTTCCAAGTGATGGTTCTGCAACCTGAGCGCATCCCGGAGTTGATGAAGAAGGTTGCCGAATGCCTGGAGCCGATCAACAATCCTCACTCGCCGCAGGTCGGCGTACCACGGTGACCAAAAAATCAAACCCGACAGGCAGTGTTACCTTCGAATCCCTTCGCGGAGCGCGGTGCCGCCAAAGATGCTACGGGTGGAGCTACTCGTCGCGCCAAGTTCGATCATCTAGAGCATCTATATGACCGAACAATCAATGCCAAATTATCCAGCAGCGGGCCCGATCCCGCTATCGCCCTGCGTTGCGTGCAAAACACCAATTCCAGCAAACGCCACTCTGTGCAGCGTTTGCAAAAGCTATCAAGCGAGGTGGAGAAATCACCTTCAATACACTTCCGGCATAACTGCGCTTGTTGCTTTGACAGCATCCGCTCTCTTTTGGTTGTTCACCGAGGGGAGACCGAAATTGTGGCCGAGAGAAAACGTCGCGATCGTGGAGGCCAATACGTTGAAGGCTGCCGTTTTTGTGAATCGTGGAGATCGCGATGTCTTCATTTCGCACCTGTTGTTTGTCATGCCCGGCCGGGACAACAAGAGCTGGTCCGCTCCTCAATTGCCGGTGAATGAGCGGTTGGCTCCAGGCGCGTTTCTCAAGAAGGACTGGACGATCTCTAAGCTCGATGCGGGCGAATTCATCAAAGGTGCCAGCCCTCGCGAGTTTGAAGCGGCGATAGACAGGGCGACCAATCACGACCCTTGCTACGAACTTGTCTTCTTCGGGAAGTCAGACTTCATCTTGCGGACTCTAATGCAAATTTCGACGGAGCAGTTGAACACATTTCCTGTCGAGGGCGATCTTGAATATTGGGCGGCTGATGGCAGCACGACGCCTCGTCACGTTCATGTCGAGGGCAACGGCCTCGTCCGCCGATGTCTGAGCAAGACTCCGTAACAAGGACCAAAACAGAGAAACAGCGCGACGCGGTGCTGCGCCGTGTCCTCAAACCATTTGTGACTACTCAATAACGGTAGCGAGGGCTTGCCGCGGGGCTTGCGCCCCGCTCCCCGTCAGTCCTACCCGCCGCTCCGGTAGACCTGGATGTCGAGGTCGCGGATCTTCTTGCGCAGCGTATTGCGGTTCAGTCCGAGCAGGTCGGCGGCCCGGATCTGGTTGCCGCGGGTTGCCGCCAGCGCAGCGGTCAACAAGGGGATCTCGATCTCCTTGAGGATCCGGTGATAGAGGCCCGGCGGCGGCACGCCGTTCGGGAAGCCGGAGAAGTGCGAGGACAGGTAGGCCTCGACCGCGCCGCCGAGATTGTCGACGCCGACGGTCGCAGTGCTGCCCGAGGTGACTGCCGGCGGCGCCAGTTCGCCATCGATCACCGAGGCGGTGATGACGTCCTGCGGATAGAGCGCGGCGAGCCGCCGGGCGAGGTTCTCCAGCTCGCGGACGTTGCCCGGCCAGCGGTGCTGCTTGAGCCGCTCCAGCGCCTGGGCATCGAGCTTCTTCGGCGGCAGGCCGTCCTTCTCGGCAAGGGAGAAGAAGTGCCGGATCAGGTCGGGCAGATCCTCGATGCGCTCGCGCAGCGGCGGCAACCGCAGCGGCACCACGTTGAGGCGGAAGAACAGGTCCTCGCGGAACAGGCCCTGCTGGATCAGGATGCGCAGGTCCTTGTTGGAGGCCGCGACGATGCGCACGTCGGTCTTGATCGGGGTACGGCCGCCGACGGTGGTGTATTCGCCCTGCTGCAGCACCCGGAGCAGACGGGTCTGCGCCTCCATCGGCATGTCGCCGATCTCGTCGAGGAACAGCGTGCCGCCCTCGGCCTGCTCGAAGCGGCCGGAGGCGCGGGTATTGGCGCCGGTGAACGCGCCGCGCTCATGGCCGAACAATTCGGATTCAATCAGGTCGCGCGGGATCGCCGCCATGTTGACCGCGACGAACGGGCCGTTGCGGCGCCGGCCGTAATCGTGCAGCGCACGGGCGACCAGCTCCTTGCCGGTGCCAGACTCGCCGGAGATCATCACGGTGAGATCGGTCTGCATCAACCGCGCCAGCACGCGGTAGATTTCCTGCATCGCCGGCGAGCGGCCGACCAGCGGGATCGAGTCGAACTCGCCGTCATCGGCGGGACTTGAGACCCGCTCCTTCGGCTCGGCAAGCGCGCGGCCGACGATGGTGATCAGCTCCTTCAGGTCGAACGGCTTCGGCAGATATTCATAGGCGCCGCGCTCGGAGGCGCGGATCGCGGTCATGAAGGTGTTCTGCGCGCTCATCACGATGACCGGCAGATTGGGCCGCATCTTCTTGATCCGCGGCAGCAGATCGAATGCGTTCTCGTCGGGCATCACCACGTCGGTGATGACAAGATCGCCCTCGCCCTGGCTGACCCAGCGCCACAGCGTTGCGGCGTTGCCGGTCAGGCGCACCTCATAGCCGGCGCGCGACAGCGCCTGGTTCAGGACGGTCCGGATCGCGGTGTCGTCGTCAGCGACAAGTATGCTACCTGCAGGCATTGGTGTTCCTCATCGTGCATCCTGAGAGGCAGGCGAGGACGTACCCGGAACGTCATCGCGGTTGCTTTGGTCGTGTTGCTTGGCGGCGCTGTACATCGGCATCAGCACGCGGAAAGTGGTTTTGCGCGGCTGCGACTCGCATTCGATGATGCCGCCGTGATCGCCGACGATCTTGGCGACCAGCGCGAGACCGAGCCCGCTGCCGGTCTGCTTGGTGGTGACGAAGGGATCGAACAGGTTCGGCAGCAGGTCTTCCGGCACGCCCGAGCCGTTGTCCTTGACGCAGAATTCCAGCGGCAGCGAGACCCGCGATTTCTTGCCGGGCACCGACAGCCGCACGCCCGGCCGGAACGCCGTGGTGAGATGGATTTCCGCATCGGTACCGAGATCGGCGACCGCCTCGGCCGCGTTCTTCACCAAATTGAGGAACACCTGGATCAGCTGGTCCTGGTTGGCGAGCACCGGCGGCAGCGACGGATCGTAGTCCTCGATGAAGCGGACGTTGCGGGCAAAGCCGGACTGCGCCAGCCGCTTCACATGGTCGAGCACCGAATGGATGTTGACCGGGCCGCGCGCCACCGGACGGTCGTCGCCGAACACTTCCATGCGGTCGACCAGCGTGACGATGCGGTCCGCCTCGTCGCAGATCAGCCGCGTCAGCAGCCGGTCCTCGGAGGAGGCCTGTTGCTCCAGGAGCTGCGCGGCGCCGCGGATGCCGGACAGCGGGTTCTTGATCTCATGGGCGAGCATCGCGGCCAGCGCGATCACCGAGCGCGCCGCGCTGCGATGGGTGAGCTGGCGGTCCATCTTGTCGGCGATGGTGCGCTCCTGCAGCATCACCACGATGTGGCCGGGCCGCTCGGTCAGCGGCGCAACATGGAGATCGACCTGGCGATCGCCGCCGATCCGCGGCGTGCCGAGATCGACCTTGTATTCGTTGACCGGCGAGCCGCTGGCGCGCACCTGCTCGATCAGCGCCAGCAGCGGGCTGCCGAACGGCACCAACTCCTTCAGCGACTGCCGGCGCAGGAACTGGGTCGAGATCTCGAAGAAGGATTCGGCGGCGATGTTGGCATCAACGATCCGGCCGTCGGGCGCGACCAGCAGCACCGGATTGGGCAGCGCGTTGAGGATGGCCTCGCCGTCGGTGGGCACGGGCCGGCGAAATTCCATGGCTGACGTCATGCGGCAGCACTCCAGGCAAAATCGTCGTAGGCGTCCTCGAGCGCGCGATGCACGCTGGACGGCTCCTCCGAGGTCAGGATCGCCTGCCGCCAGGTCTTCAAGGTTGCCGCCGGCGCGCAGCTATAGGCGGCCGCAGTCTCCAGCGCCCAGCCGAGATGCTTGCGCGCATGCTTGAGCCCGATGCGCAGGCCATAGTGGCTGCACACCGCGTCATACAGCGCGCGAACATGCTTGAGCTGCTCGGCCAGCGACGGCGCGGCCTCGGCGACCCCGGTCTCGAGCCTGCGGCCGATCTGGCCGGGCAGCCAGGGCTGCCCCTGCGCGCCGCGGCCGATCATGACGGCGTCGGCGCCCGACATCTGAAGCGCGCCGACGGCCTTGTCGAACGAGGTGATGTCGCCATTGACCACGACCGGGATCGTGACGGCGTCCTTGACTGCGCGCACCGCGTTCCAGTTCGCCTCGCCCTTGTAGAACTGGCAGCGGGTGCGGCCATGCACGGTGATCATCTGGACGCCCGATGCCTCGGCGCGGCGCGCCAGCTCGGGCGAATTGAGCGAGCGATCGTCCCAGCCGAGCCGCATCTTCAGCGTCACCGGCACCTTGACCGCGGCGATGGTCGCATCGATCAACGCGACCGCGTGGTCGAGGTCGCGCATCAGGGCCGAGCCGGACTGGCCGCCGGTCACGTGGCGCGCTGGGCAGCCCATGTTGATGTCGATGACGTCGGCACCCGCGGCCTCGGCGATCCGTGCGCCCTCCGCCATCCAGTGGGTCTCGCAGCCCGCAAGCTGGACCACATGCGGCCCGATCCCGGCTGCCTCACAACGCAGCTTCGACATCGGCTTGCCATTCACCAGATCGTCGCTGGCGGTCATCTCGGAGACCACCAGGCCGGCGCCCAAAGTTGCAGCGAGTCGCCGGAAGGGCGCGTCAGTGATGCCGGACATGGGCGCGAGGAGAACCCGGTTGGCGACAGCAATATCGCCTATCTTCAATGGGTTACGAGGAGTACTTTGCACGCCGGTCACAACCGTCTCATCGTTCTGCAGCCACGCCATTGCAGCTGACATTGTCTATTCTGCGCACAATTCTTGTGCAGTCAAGGCTCATGCCTACGGTTTAGACATTTCTACCACCGACGCAAGTGCACTGCAACAAAATCTGCTTTTCCCACAGTCAGCGGCAAACGCTCTGTTTTTGCACAGCGGTCATGCTAAGGGCTGTGCGCGGCGGGCGATCCTCGCCGTCCCCCTCATCCCCGATTCGTCTGTCACTGGTTCAAAATGCCGAAGCCTGAGCGTACCGCAGCCATCCTTGTCGCCGCCGGCCGCGGACTGCGCGCTGGCGCAGGCGGCCCGAAGCAATATCGGACGATCGGCGGGCAGACGGTGATCTACCGCGCCATGGAAGCGTTCTCCGGACATCCCGATGTCTTTGCGGTGCAGCCGGTGGTCAATCCCGACGACGCTGCGCTGTTCGATGAAGCGGTCGCGGGCCTTCGTCACCGGCCGCCGACCCCAGGTGGCGCGACCCGGCAGGCCTCGGTTCATGCCGGGCTTGAGGCGCTTGCCGCCGAGAAGCCGGACGTCGTGCTGATCCACGATGCCGCCCGCCCCTTCGTGACCGCGGCCGTGATCTCGCGCGCGATATCAGCGGCCGGCCGGACCGGTGCGGCGATCCCCGTGATTCCCGTCACCGACACGATCAAGCTCACCAGCGATGCCGGCGACGTCGAGGCGACGCCGGAGCGCGCGCGCCTGCGGATCGCGCAGACGCCGCAGGCATTTCGTTTCGACGTAATATTGGAGGCGCATCGTCGTGCCGCGCGCGAGGGCCGCAGCGATTTCACCGATGATGCTGCGCTTGCTGAATGGGCGGGATTGACCGTTGCGACGTTTGAAGGCGATGCTGCCAACATGAAACTCACCACACCCGAAGACTTCGTGCGCGAGGAAGCGCGGCTCGCAAGCCAGCTCGGCGACATCAGGACCGGCACCGGCTACGACGTGCACGCCTTTGGTGACGGCGACCATGTCATGATCTGCGGCGTGCGCGTGCCGCACACCAGGGGATTTCTGGCCCATTCCGACGGCGATGTCGGGCTGCATGCGCTGGTCGATGCGATCCTCGGCGCACTGGCCGACGGCGACATCGGCTCGCACTTCCCGCCGAGCGACGCCAAGTGGAAAGGCGCCTCATCCGACCAATTCCTGAAATATGCCGTCGAGCGCGTCACCGCGCGCGGCGGGCGGATCGCCAATCTCGAAGTGACGATGATCTGCGAGCGGCCGAAGATCGGCCCGCTCCGCGACACCATGCGGGCGAAGATCGCGGAGATCTCCGGCGTCCATATCTCGCGCGTCGCGGTCAAGGCTACCACCAGCGAACGGCTCGGCTTCACCGGCCGCGAGGAAGGTATCGCGGCGACCGCGAGCGCCACGGTCCGCCTGCCCTGGGACGATAAGGGCTGGGGGGCCTAAGATGGGCGGCAGCGACGCTCGTGCCTTGTCCCGCTCGCTGCTCGACCTGTGCCGGATGCGCAAGCTGACCATCGCGACCGCCGAATCCTGCACCGGCGGCCTGGTTGCGGGTGCGCTCACCGACATCCCCGGCTCCTCCGACGTGATCGATCGCGGCTTCGTCACCTATTCGAACGAGGCCAAGCGGGTGATGCTCGGCGTCAAGGCGGCGACGCTGGAGACGTTCGGTGCGGTGAGCAAGGAAACCGCGACCGCGATGGCGATCGGCGCGCTGGAAAAGGCCGGCGTCGACCTTGCGGTGTCGATCACCGGCATCGCGGGCCCTGGCGGCGCAACGCCGGGCAAGCCGGTAGGCCTCGTGCATTTCGCCGTCGCCGCGCGCGATGGCCGCATCCTTCATCGCGAACATCGGTTCGGCGCGATTGGGCGCAGCACGGTGCGGCAACGCTCCGTCGTCGAAGCGCTGCGCATGTTGATGGAGCTCGCGCGCCCGCCACAGGCCGCAAAACCCCGCCGTGAGACTGCCAGCCGGTTGCGACCGCGGGTGGCCCGTTCGCCGCGCAGCCACGCCGCGAAACGCCGGCGGCCGCCGCGAGGCTAGGCCTACCGACGTCGAGTCGCACGAACGACGGCGCGGCGATAGCTTTCGGTCAACTGCGACCCAGTGCCGCCCACCTCAGGTGGAACGTTGACGTCGCCTCGCCGTTTTCTCTTGATCCAACTCTGCCGTTTCAGTCGTTCTTCGAACGGCAAAATCCCACAACAAGGAGAAAATGATGAAGTTGGGAACTTTGGTCGTGGCCGCGATCACCGCTGGTGCCATGACGCTGTCGACTGTTGTCCCTTCGTTCGCCGCCCCGCTCGCACCCGCTGCCCGCTTGCAGGACCAGCCTACCTCCGTCGAGCACGTGCAGTATCGCCACTGGCATGGCGGTCCGCGTTACGGCTATCGGGGCGGGTACGGCTACCGCGGCGGATACCACCATCACCACGGCGGCGGAAACGGCGCTGCGATCATCGGCGGCCTTGCAGCCGGCGCGATCATCGGCGGTGCCATCGCGGCGAGCCAGGCCAAGGCCAACAACGACGCCTATTGCTCCCAGCGCTTCCGCTCCTACGACCCGGCTTCCGGCACCTACATCGCGTCCGGCGGCGTGCGGCGTTCCTGCCCGTGATTTAGCATCTGGGCATCGCGCACAGACCGCTGCGATGCCCTTTCTCCTTCCACGTCATTGCGAGGAGCGATAGCGACGAAGCAATCCATGCCACCGCCGGCGTGGTGAGATGGCTTGCTTCGCTGCGCTCGCAATGACGGATCGAGTTACGAAACGGCCGGTTTGCCGTAGACTTGGTCCGCGCGCTTCTCGAACGCGTGGGCAAACCGCCCGAAGGCGGCGTCGAACATCGAGCCCATCAGCATTGCCAGCATCCGGCTCTTGAATTCGTAATTCAGGAAGAAGCCGACATCGCATTCGGTCTCCGACTTCGGCTCGAAGCTCCAGCGATTCTCCAGATTGCTGAACGGGCCGCGCAGATACTCGACCAGAATCTTCAGGTTGGGCCGGTCGAGCGTCACCTTGCTGGTGAAGGTTTCCTTGACCAGCTTGAAGGAGACGGTCATGTCGGCGACCACGACCTCGGTGCCGTCGTCCTTGGGCGTCCGCTGGCGGATCTTGAGCGCCTGACACAGCGGCACGAATTCCGGATAGCGCTCGACGTCGGCGACCAGGTCGAACATCTGGGGCGCGGTGTGGCGGACCCGCCGCTTGCTGGAGAATCGTGGCATCAGTGGATACTCGCACGGTTTCGCTGGAGTGCGAGGTTGTTCAGATAGTGGTCGGCCTGCGCCCGATCGGTAAAGCAGACCAGCGATTGATCGGCACGCAAACCCTCGAAATATTCGATCAGCTTCGGCCGCTGCTGACGGCGATAGGTCCAGACATAGCGGAAGAATTCGAGGTCGAACTTCTCCGGGCAGCCCTCCGCCATCTCGGGACGGACCTGGCCATAGCTCCCGGCAATGCGCCCGAGGATTCCGAGCATGCAGGTCGATCGCGGCAGGTCGAACCAGATGATCGTATCGGAGAGCTCGCGGCGCAGCTCACCTGCACCGCTCTTGGTGTAGTTCCCGTCCATGATCCAGCGCGGCTCTCGCGCCGCCGCGGTCATGCGAAGATTGAATTCGTCCTTGTCCGACTCGACCCAGCCCGGCTTCCAGAACAGCGCGTCGATCGACACGGTCGGGATACCGGTCAGCGCGGACAGCCGCCGCGCAAAGGTCGACTTGCCGGATCCCGACGATCCCATCACCAGAACGCGCTGCATTGGTCTCGTCCAAAGGCTCAATCAAGGCTCGATCGAGCAACGGCGCGTGATGGCGCCGGCTCACCGCCGTTTACAAAATCTAGCGGCCGCGGGCCGTGCGGGCCGCCTGCAGTTTGGCAAAATCCTCGCCGGCATGATGCGACGAGCGTGTCAGCGGACTCGCCGACACCATCAGGAAACCCTTGGTATAGGCAACGCGCTCGTAGCCGGCGAACGCGTCCGGCGTCACGTAGCGCATCACCGCGTGATGCTTGCGCGTCGGCTGCAAATACTGGCCGATGGTCAGGAAGTCGACCTCGGCCGAGCGCAGATCGTCCATCACCTGCAGCACCTCGTGCCGCTCCTCGCCGAGGCCGACCATGATGCCCGATTTGGTGAAGATGGTCGGGTCCATTTCCTTGACCCGCTGCAGCAGCCGGATCGAATGGAAATAGCGCGCGCCCGGGCGGACCGTCAGATAGCGCGACGGCACGGTTTCCAGGTTGTGGTTGAAGACGTCGGGCTTGGCCGCGACCACGCGCTCGAGCGCGCCGTCCTTGCGCAGGAAGTCCGGCGTCAGGATCTCGATGGTGGTGGTCGGGCAGCGCGCACGGATGGCGCGGATCACTTGCGCGAAATGCTCGGCGCCGCCGTCGGCGAGATCGTCGCGATCGACCGAGGTGATGACGACGTGGGCCAATCCCAGCTTGGACACTGCCTCGGCAACGTGTTCGGGCTCATTGGCATCGAGCGCGCCGGGCATGCCGGTCTTGACGTTGCAGAACGCGCAAGCGCGGGTGCAGGTGTCGCCCATGATCATGAATGTGGCGTGCTTCTTGTCCCAGCACTCACCGATGTTGGGGCAGCCCGCCTCCTCGCACACCGTGACGAGGCCGTTCTCCTTCACGATGCGGCGCGTATCCGCATAGCCGCGCGTGTTCGGCGCGCGAACCCGGATCCAGTCCGGCTTCGGCGGCGACACGGAATCCGGACGGTTCACCTTTTCGGGGTGACGCGGGCGGAGCTGGGTGGTGGAAATGGTGTCGACGATAGTGACCATAGGTGCCTGCAAGTCGCGAGAAACCATAGCTAATCGGTGTTGGCGCGGCTCGCAACCCGCGCCGCGACCCTAGCAGATCAGCCCAGATATTGGCACTGTTGTGGTCCGTTCCACGCCGATTCCCACCTCAAAATGGCTCAAAATCCCCGCTTCACCCGTGCGACTGCGCCACGCCTCGGCAAGGCGCTGAAACGCGCCTTCTTCGATCGCAGCGTCCACGAGGTCGCGCCCGACCTGATCGGCGCGACCTTCCTGGTCGGCGGCGTCGGCGGCATCATCACCGAGGTCGAGGCCTACCATCACACCGAGCCGGCGGCCCACTCGTTCAATGGGCCCACTCCCCGCAATCAGGTGATGTTCGGCCCGCCGGGCTTCTCCTATGTCTACCGCTCCTACGGCATCCATTGGTGCGTCAATTTCGTGTGCGAGGAAGCGGGTTCGGCCAGCGCCGTCCTGATCCGCGCGATCGAGCCGACCCATGGGCTTGCCGCGATGCGCCAGCGGCGCGGGCTAGAGGACGAGCGCGCGTTGTGCTCGGGACCAGGCAAGCTCTGCGAAGCGATGGGCATCACCATTGCCCATAGCGAACTGCCGCTCGACCGTCCGCCGATCGCACTCCACGCGCGGTTGGAGACGCCCGACATCGTCACCGGGATCCGGATCGGCATCACCAAGGCCGTCGAGCTGCCCTGGCGCTACGGGCTGAAGGGATCGAAGTTCCTCAGCAAACGGTTCTGAGCGCCACGGCGTGACGGCTACGACGCCTTCTTCAGCCGCTCGATCGCCTCAAGGATCTTCGCCCGACGCTCCTGAGCGGCCGAGCGCTTTTCCTTCTCTTCCTCGACGAGCTCTTCCGGCGCGTTGGCGACGAACTTCTCGTTGGAGAGCTTTGCGTCGACCCGCTTGATGTCGGCGTCGGCCTTGCCGAGCTCCTTCTCGAGCCGGGCCCGTTCCGCGGCGAGATCAATCACGCCCTTCAGCGGCAATGCGACGACTTCGCCGCGCACCAGAAGCTGCATGGCGCCTTCCGGCGCGGCGTCCGCAAACGAGATGTCCGACAAGCGCGCGAGACGCTTGATGGTGTCGTTCCAGCGCTGTGCGCGATCGCGCGTCTCATCCGAAGTCGTCACGATCACCAGCGGCGTCAGCGTCGACGGCGGGATGTTCATCTCCGCCTTCACGGAGCGCATGGCGGTGACGAGATCGACCACCCAGCCGATCTCGGCCTCGGCCGCGGGATCGCTGAACTCGTCCGCGTCGAGCGCGGCAATGACCGGCGGAATGATCGGATCGACCACTGGACCGGCAGTCGCGATCGCCGCCAGCTGTTCACTGGTGACGCCCGACTTGCGCGGCCAGGATGCCAGCACCAGGAGGCCATCGCGCTTCGCGGTCACCGCCCACAGCTCCTCGGTAATGAAGGGCATGAACGGGTGCAGCAGCTTGAGGATCTCGTCGCGCGTCCATGCGATCATGGCGCGGGTCTCGGCCTTGGCCGCGCCGTCCTCGCCCATCAGCACCGGCTTGGCGAGCTCGAGATACCAGTCGCAGAACACGTTCCAGACGAAGCGGTAGATCGCACCCGCCGCATCGTTAAAGCGATGATCCTCGATCGTCTCGGTCACCTCGCGGGTGACGCGCGAGGTCTCGTGCGCGATCCAGCGGTTGAGCGTTTCCTTGGCGTCCTTCGGATCGAAACCATCCGGCTTCACGCACTCGTTCATTTCGGCGAAGCGGCAGGCGTTCCAGAACTTGGTCGCGAAATTGCGGTTGGTCTCGACCAGATGCGGCGACAGGCGGATATCATGGCCCTGCGCCGCTTCGCGGGTCAGCGCGAAGCGCAGCGCGTCGGCGCCGTATTCGTCGATCACGCCGAGCGGGTCGATGACGTTGCCCTTCGACTTCGACATCTTCGCGCCCTTCTCGTCGCGGACGAGACGGTGGATGTAGACGGTCGAGAACGGCGCCTGCTTCATGAAATGCAGACCCATCATCATCATCCGGGCGACCCAGAAGAAGATGATGTCGAAGCCCGTGACCAGCGTGTTAGTCGGGTAGTAGCGCGCGACCTCCGGCGTATCGTCCGGCCAGCCCAGCGTCGAGAACGGCCACAGCGCCGACGAGAACCAGGTGTCGAGCACGTCCTCGTCGCGCGTGATGAAGCCCTCGCGCTTGGCGGGATCGACCGCCATGTCGTGCCCCTGCTCCGGCGTGATGACTTCCTGCTCGACGTAATAGCCGAGCGCGTTGCCGACCGCCTCTTCCTCGGTCTCGGCGACGAACACCTTGCCGTCGGGCCCGTACCAGGCCGGGATCTGATGGCCCCACCACAGCTGGCGCGAGATGCACCAAGGCTGGATGTTCTCCATCCACTCGAAATAGGTCTTTTCCCAGTTCTTCGGCACGAAGGTGGTTTCGCCCGAGCGCACCGCCGCCATCGCCGGCTGCGCCAGCGTATGGGCGTCGACGTACCATTGGTCGGTCAGATACGGCTCGATCACGACGCCGGAGCGGTCGCCATGCGGCACCATGTGGGTGTTGGGCTCGATCCGCTCGAGGAAGCCGAACTCCTCCAGCCGCGCCACGATCTTCTTGCGCGCCGCGAAGCGTTCGATCTTGTCGAACTCGGCGGCAAACTCGTCGGCGCCCATCGGCAAGCCGCGCAGGTAGTCCTCGTTGCCGGTGAGGCTGAGGCAGCCTTCCTGATCGAGCACGCTGATCTGCGGCAGGCCATGGCGTTTGCCGATCTCGAAGTCGTTGAAGTCGTGCGCCGGCGTCACCTTGACCGCGCCGGAGCCCTTCTCCGGATCGGAATAATCGTCGGCGACGATCGGAATCTTGCGGCCGACCAATGGCAGGATGACGTGCTGGCCGACCAAATCGGTGTAGCGCTCGTCGTCCGGATGCACCGCGACCGCGGTGTCGCCCAGCATTGTCTCGGGACGCGTCGTCGCGACCACGATGAACGACTTCGGATCGTCCGGGCTGAAGCTGCGGCCCTCGATCGGATAGCGCAGGTACCAGAGATGACCCTTGACCTCGACCTGCTGCACCTCGAGATCTGAGATCGCGGTCAGCAGCTTCGGGTCCCAGTTGACGAGCCGCTTGTCCTTGTAGATCAGCCCATCGCGGTGCAGCTCGACGAACACCTTGACGACGGCGCGCGACAGGCCCTCGTCCATCGTGAACCGCTCGCGCGACCAGTCGCAGGACGCGCCGAGGCGCTTGAGCTGGTTGACGATGGTGCCGCCGCTCTCGGCCTTCCATTGCCAGACCCGATCGAGGAACTTGGCACGGCCCATGTCGCGCCGGCCCGGCTCCTGCCGTTCCATCAGCTGACGCTCGACCACCATCTGGGTCGCGATGCCGGCATGGTCGGTGCCGGGCTGCCACAGCACGTCGCGACCGCGCATCCGCTCGAACCGGCACAGGATGTCCTGCAGCGTGTTGTTGAGCGCGTGACCCATGTGCAGCGAGCCGGTCACGTTCGGCGGCGGGATCACGATGGTGAAGGGCGCGGCGTCCTTGCGCTCGGGCCGGCCGGCCTTGAACGCACCGCTCTCCTCCCAGATCCGGGCCATGCGGTGCTCGATATCGGCGGGCTGGTAGTTTTTCTCGATCATGACAATGCGCTGTGGACCACGGGAAAGGTTAGAAAGCCGCCGGAGCGCACCAAGTCAACCGGACTGGCACGTCAAAACGGCGTTTTGGGCATTTGGGGACGGAATGAGGGCTGCCAAGCCCCTGTGGGGGCGGGCTTATCGACCGCGGGATACCCGCTCGATCTCGGCCTTGACGATCCGCTCGACCAGGCCCGGCAGATTGTCGTCCAGCCAGGACTTCAGCATCGGCCGCAGCATCTCCTTGACCAGATCCTCCAGCGTCCGTGCATTGTTGCTCAGCACGGTGTTGGCCAGCGAGTTGAAGGCGGATTCGACCGCCCGCATCGTGGTTCCCGAGATGATCTGCTGCATCGGCGCGGTTTCGATCGCCGGCGGCTCTCGAACTGGCTCGCGAACGGATTCCTGGACAGGCGCCCGGGTGCGGGCCTCAGTGAACTCGACGTCGTCCTGCGGCTCGACCTTGCGGAACGATGGCGCGGGAGCCGGCTCCGGCAGTGCCATGTCGTCGGTGAGCTCGAACACATCGGCTTCGGGCTGGGCTTCGGGCTGCGGCGACGGCCTGATCTCGGCCGCGGGCGTCGCCTCGTCGAGGCTGGCCAGAAGCGAATCGATATCGTCCTGGCTGTTGCTGGCCGGAGCCGCCGGCGGTGGTGATTTCGGCGCGGGTGCTGCGGCCTTCGCGGCAGGAGGCGGGCTCTTCATCGCGGGCTTGGCTGCCGGTGGTGGCGTGGGCTCGGCCTTTGGAGGCGGCGGTGGAGCGGCGGCCGCCAGCTTCTCGGCCGCACCCGGCTTCGCCTCGTCGTCGGCAATGATGCGACGGATCGACGCCAGGATCTCCTCCATCGAGGGCTCTTGGACCTTCGCAGGTTGCGTCATCTCCGACTCCACATCGAAACTATTTTACATCAAGCCCGAGAGGATTCGCCGGTTCCGATGATGCGGGCGGAGATTTTCATTGCTCCCGCCCGACTTGTCCCCAGATCACGCCCGCCCGAGGCCATTCTGCAAGCTTCGTGTCGTCCAATGCAGCGTGATCACAGGTGGCGTCGCACCTGTCATCACGCCACGCCGGCTCGCCGCGAATCGCCTTGCTGCCCGACAAAACGGTATGTCAGGCCAATTATCGATTGCAAGCAAACGCGCCCGTTTGTGGTCCTGATTAACTCAGAACCACAAACATGGCGCGACAAGCGATGATGAAGTGAAGGTGTTTTAGCGGCCGTCGGGCGTACGAACGCCGGCCCAGTTGTCGCGAACTTGCTGGTAGTGCACGCTCGCATCATAGACGTTGGTCGCAAGCCCCATCACCTGCGGCGACAGACGGCCAATGTAATTCAGCACATTGTAGGACGCGACGACGCGGTCGTGCTGTGCGGTGACGAGCGCATTGCGCGCGTTGACGAGCGCCTGCTGCGCATTGAGCACGTCGAGCGTGGTGCGCTGGCCGGCCTTGGCTTCTTCACGCACACCATTGAGCGCGATCTCGGATGCGGCGACCTGCGCCTGCGCCGACGCCACCTGCGATTTGCCGGCGACCAGCTGGCCCCAGGCGGTCACGACGTTGGCACGTGCCTGATCCCTGGTCTGTTCCAGAACCAGGCGCTGTTGCGCCAGCGATTCCTTGGACTGGCGGATCAGCGAGTATTCAGCGCCGCCCTGATAGATCGGCAGCGACAACTGAACCCCCGCCGACGCATTGAACAGGCGATACACGGTCAACTGCGTCTCGTAGCCCTGGCTGACCGACAGCTGCAGCCCCACGGTCGGCAGCAGAGCGCCTTCGGCAACCTTGGTCTGCAGGAAGTTGACGTCGACGCCGTACATCGCAGCGGTGACGTTCGGATTCTGGGTCAGGCCGAGCTCGACGGCGGCCGCAAGCGTCGCCGGCAGGAATCGGTCGACCGGCGAACCCGGCGCGAGACTCTGCGGCTCGATGCCGATGATGCGGCGATAATTCGACCGCGTCGTCGTCAGGTTCGATTCCGCGGTGAGCTGCTGGGTTTTGCCGGCCGCGAGTTGGGCCTCGGATTGGGCGACGTCCGTGCGCGTCACCTCGCCGACGTTGAAGCGGTCCTGCGTCTGCTTCAGCGTCTGCTCAAGCACGCGCGTGTTGCTGCGCTGAACCTCGACGATCGCCGAGTCGCGTAGATAATCCATATAGATCGTCGCCGCGCTCAACAGCACGGTCTGCTCGAGCACACGCAAACCTTCGCGTGCCGACGACACCTGGCTTTCAGCCTGGCGCACCCTCGGCGCATTCTGCGCATTGAACAGCGACTGGTTGGCGGTAAGGGCAACGGTGCGCTGCCGGCTCACGCCGGACACAGCCGCGGTTCCCTGCCCCAACTGCTCATCGGTGTATTGTCCACCCGCCGTCGCAGTCAGCGAGACCTTCGGACGGTAACCCGAGAGCGCCTGCGGAACGTTTTCGTCGATCGACCTCACCTGTGCACGTTGTGCATTCAGCTGGGGATTGTTCTGGTAAGACCGCACCAGCGCGGACTCGATAGTTTCGGCGAGCGCGGGCACGGGGCCCAGTTCCGCCAGCAGAAGGACGGCAGTCGCAGCCGCGGTGATAACCTTCACCCCACGCATCCCCGGTAATCCAATCATTGTAGTCGCCGTCTCCACACGTAAGTCAGTTCCGGCGGTCGCTTCGGACGAAGTGAGTCCCGCCTCACCTTAGTCCGCAGCTAAGGGCAACGGAACTACCCCGCAACGGAACATGGTCGAAACTCTTCACATGGGGCAAACGGGCCACACTTCTGATTCAGAACGGGATTCTATCAGGTGGCGCAGCGCGGTAGGGTCAGAAGACGAAGGCAGGGAGCCGTTCCAGTCCAGGCAGCACCGGGGCGGTGGCGTCGAACAGCTCGCGATGCCCGAAATCCCCGTGGGAGTGCGTCACGAGGGTGGCGCGCGGCGGCGGCGTCAGGCCGAACACCCCGACCAGCCGGCCCCCCTCCTTGAGCTGGGCAAACAGCCCGGTCGGGACGATTTCGGTCGCACCATTGAGGACGATGACATCATATGGCGCGCCCGCAGCATCGCCGTCGGCGGAAGCCGCGGTCTTCACGGTCAGATTTGGGATCCCGAGCTGGGCGAATGCTGCAGTTGCTTTCGCGGCAAGCGCCGGATCGCTCTCGGTCGCGCTAACCTGCGCGGCAAAGCGCGCCAGGACCGCGGCGGCGTAGCCGGTTGCACAGCCGACGACCAGGACGCGGTCGGTGGCCTTGATCTCGGCGGCCTGCAGCATCCTCGCGAGCAGCGCCGGCGTGATCAGGCAGCGCCTGGCCGCGCCGCCCTCGGCGACATCGAGATCGAGGTCCAGATAGGCGAGCGCCTGCTTGCTGGCCGGCACGAAGACTTCGCGCGGCACCGTCAGCATGGCTTCGAGAATACGATCATCGGTCACGTCGCTCGGACGCACCTGACCATCGACCATATACTGGCGTGCGGTCGAAAAACCGGTCATTGGCGGGGACCCTGCAAGGCGCGGCGTTGCCGCTGGAGAAGCTAGAACAGGGCCATCTTTTGGAACAAGCTCCGCCAAAACGCAACACGCCGTTGGCGCACGGGATGCTCCGGGGCGCGCTCTATTCGATCGTGACTGCAAGCCGGCCGATCAGGCGGGCCACTTCATCGAGATGCTCGGAATCGTGCTCCTCGACGGCCCTCGCGAGCCGGCGGACACACTCGTCATCGCTGATGTCAGGAGCATCACTCGGAACAAGCGTCGGCTGCGGCATCGACAGGTCGATCAGATTAATGGCCATCAAAATCACCTCTCAAGACCCGGCACGACAAAGTGTCGACGGCTATTGAGTCGATTTGACGACGATTTTGGTCTGCATGTTGCGGACCACGCGCTTGTGAGTGTCGATGGCAATTGCTGATGGGGCCAGCAAAGCTGGCTCCCCGGGCTGGAGCCCCTACCCTTTGATTTTCTGAGACAATTGTCGTGATCAAGACGCGATACCAACTAGGATACCAACATTCCGGCGGGATACCTGCAAATGTCCCTTGTCCCCGGGGAACGGCCCCGGTGTGCGGGCACGCCGAGGCCGCCATTTCCGACTCCCGATCGCCGTGGGGGTAGGCATTAAGACCGGGAGCCGTGGGGATGATTCCTGGCGTTGCCGCTTGTTCCCACCGAAAAACGACGCCGATTTCTTCATGGTTCGGGAACCGGATGACTTTAGGATGGTTAAGCGAAAAGTTTCCTCGGAGCTTTAAGAGATGTCGGATGAAGATCTCGCTCTCCAAGCAGTAAGCGCCGCTCAGGAAATACTCGAAGAATACCTAGAACCTCGGCCGCGTTCCAACGAGAGGATGATCCTCGATAGGCTTGTCGAGGTGCTCGAGCGGCCAGACCTTGTCGTTGCAGTCAGCCGCCGGATGCAGCGCGCTAGCGCCACGAGTTCAAATTAGCCGGTCCCACCACCCTCGCCAAATGAAACCACTTTCTAGGTCCGACGAAGCCGCCCGGAAACAAAACGGGCGCAAGCTTCCCGGTGTTAGACGACCAAAGGGGATCGGTCATGTGGGATTTCATCAACAATTTGTATCGCGACTTTTGCGCCGCTCGTCTCCATGAAATGCGCCGGCTGGCGCATTGAGAGGTCTGCGGAAAATGGACAGCGAGAGAATCGCGACGAAGACCGTGCTCGCCGCGTTGGCGGTTGGCATCGCCATATGGGCCTCTATCGGGCCCCCGCCGCCAAGCAGCAACTCGCCAATGCACGTCGCCAGCAGGCGTTGAGCCTGGCGGTAAAGCCTGCAAGTTTCGGAAGGTACGGGAATTTCAGCGTCCCGAATTGGTAAGAAACGCCGCCGGGCGTGTATTTGTGAGACCGGCGGCGTTGTTTTCTTGGGACGGTCAGGTCCGATGGTCGGTCCGCCTCAGTTCACCGTGCCAAGGTGCGGGACCAGCTGCAGCCCGCTCCTCGGCTCGTCCTCCAATTCCCGCTCGATTGCTTTCACGGCGCTAAGAGCAAAAGCGAAATTGCTCGGAATTGAACAGCACGGCATTTCGATTACGGCCCGGTCCTCCCAGCCGCCGGCTTGCTCGACCGCAAAGTACATGCGGACCATTCCGGCGCCCATCGGCTCGACTTTGCGGATCGTGGTGGCGAGGCACTGCTGGGGGCGCCGGCGGGGTGTGGTGCTCATGCCTGCCCCCCTGCTACCAGGGCCTCTTGGATCGTGACGAGGAGCGTTTCAACCCGGCAATCGCCATGGAGCAGCGTATTGACGTCCTCGACCTCCTCCACCAGGTAGGAGACCAACGCCCGTAGCCCAGCGCTCGACGTGGGGGCAGTCGAAATTAGGCGATCGAGCGCCTCGCAATCAGCCTGATACGCAGCATCGGCGACATTCTCGGCGTCGCCGAAGATCTCCCCATGCCGCCTCAAAGCTATATCCAGATCAGCATGAGCTTTTGCCCGCTGCCGATCCGACGCGGTCTTGAGGCTGTCGATATGCCCGTGGCTGTGTACCGTGATCGGGCGGCCGCCCCAAGTGATGACGGCAAAGGGGGAAAGGCCGATGCCCTCGTCGATCAGGATTTGCTCCCGGCGACACTGCTCGTGCGTGGCCTCTCCGTAGGCCTTCGCCGCGGCGCGGTGGGTCTCGATCAGGGCGAAGATGGGATCAGCGGACACCGGTGCGGCGACGGCCCCAGTGGGGATAAGGACGGCAGCGGCGGTACCGGCGAGAAACCGCCGTCTCGATGTGGTATCTGTGATCGTAGCCTGTGACATGGATCAAGCTCCAAGGTTGTGGGTCAGGCTCGTCGCGGCGTTCCAAGCACCACGGCGAGCCGCTTGCTTTCGGCAAGTTTGAATGATGTAATACGTGCGCATGAAAAAGGCAATACTAAAATCATCGAGAGGCGGAAGGCGTCCCGGTGCTGGTCGACCAGCCACCGGCAATGATCCCGTGCGAACGCTGCGGCTGTCGGATGAATTCATTGAAAAGGTCGATCGCTGGGCTGCAGAGCAGTACGATGCTCCTGGCAGATCGGAGGCGATCCGCCGGCTGGTCGAGCTTGGCTTGACGGTAAAGCCGAAAAACCGGCCGGAGAGCGAACGTCCGAACGATCTCAAAGAGACGCCACGTCAGCGTGCGCGCGAGATGGCCGGCTTTGCGATCGACAAGATGTCCGACACCACGGCCAGCCCGGACGATCGAGCCAGCCGCAAGCGCCGGCTTATCAAAGGACCCGAGGAATTCCAGAAGGTGCGACGCGATCGGAGCCGGAAATGAGCCGATCGAGTTAATTGCGGGATCCCCGCGCGCCATTCTCACACAGTGAATTGCAGGGATTAATTGCAAGCATTGCGGGAGTTCCCCTGGCACCTTTCTGGTGCTGATTGAAATTCCGGAATCGGCTCCTGTGCGCGCATTTCGCGCATGATGGAGCGAACCTATGGCAGGAAAACCGAAACCCAAGTCGCACTGCAACTACGGTCACGCGATGACGCCCGAGAACACGACCGTCATTCAGGCCAAAGGAAATAAGTACCCTCACCGCCAATGTCGCATCTGCATGGATATTACTCAAACGGATGTCGAGCAGATCGAAGCCCACATACGGGGCGGCGGGTCTTTCCGGAGCCTCAACTTAAGCTTTGCGAAAGAGATGGGACTGGAAGCTTACAGGGCGCAAAATCCAGAGTGGTCGCAGGAGATGCTCGCCGCTTCGCGCGCAAGCTTCAGTGCTGCGAGCTCCGCGAGGTTCGCGCAGCGGACGGCGAATCGGTCGCATTGTAGCTTCGGGCACGAACTCACGCCCGATGTTATGGATCGCGAAATGGCGGCGGCCTCGGTCGGTTGGAATCCTAGAGCGTGCAGGCTTTGCCGCCCTAGGTTCGACGCCGTTAGCAAGTTTTTAGCGGAGCCGGTCGAACCCATTCCACAGCGCGCGGCACCGGATAAGATCGCTCCAGGTATTCTTCGTCGCACACACTGCAAGTTTGGACACGCTCTCACGCCTGACAATATAGTCGTTGTTCTCACCTTCAAAAATCACAAGCACCATCAGTGCAAAACGTGCGTGAACTTGACAGACACGGACGCTGCTGAGGTTATGAAGCATCTACGTGCTGGCACGCCCCTAAAGCGGATGCCTCTTCCCGCGCCCAAGACACTCGATTCCGTGATGCGCTACCGCCAAGACCATCCGAAGTGGGATGCTATCGCGACGCCATTGATCAAAGCCAACAGCCTAGCCGCGCGGATTGCGGGATCGAAGCGCGTCTTCGGCAACAACACCCACTGCGGCAAAGGCCACGAATTCACGCCCGAGAACACCTACTGGAAGAATAACGGCACGCGCCAGTGTCGGACCTGCAACAAGGAGCGTGCTAGAGAAGGCGCGCCCGTCACGCGCGAAAAAATTGAGCTTGCAAAGCGTGCTATTGCTACGGGCTTGTCTGTGGCCGATATCGTCGCCGCCGGCCGTTCTACTCCCGGTCGGCGGAGCATCATGACTCCTCCGCAGTGGCGAAAGGCGCGGATCGCCTACCCTGAGTTCAACCGCTTCGTCCTGGAAAACATCCGAAGCAAGCAGAGCTTTGCGGTCATGCAACGTGTTGGAGCGCTGGCGCCCATCCGTGGGCTGGTTCGCGCGAACATAACCGAGCCTGCAGTTATCGATCGGACAATCCCGCTCTACGTCCCGCAGTCAGGAGATCCAGAATGGCTTTACAGCCTAACTCCACGGTACCTCTCTGAGGACGATCGCAACGACCTCGTGAGTGAGTTGTTTTTGGAACTCGCTGCGCGAACCTTGCGCCGGGAAGACGTGCCAAGTCGGGCAAAGGAAATGGTCAGGAAGCACAATCGGGAATTCCCGACGCATGCCTACGGCGATATTCATAGCCCGCTGTCGCTCGATGCGCCGGCTTATCTAGACGGCACTATGCTGCGAGGAGATACGGTGTCGGAAAACTTGTGGGACCAGATCTGATCGAGACCGCAAACCGGGCGGCTCGCTCCAGCCGCCTGGTGTCGCGTCGTAAGCCGATTTCGGCTCAAACCCCGTTAACTAACGGGCACCTAGGTCGTTGCTCAACCAGGAACTGCAATGGTAAGTTATCGCCATTTCAGGGCTGGTCATTTTCAGATGTCATATTCAGAGTGCAGTGCGGGAAGCACTGTCGGTCGAGAACGCAGTGAGGCGCGGCAGCTCTGGGGCATCATCGGTGCCATGGCCATCATAGTGGTGGTGAGCTTGGTCCGGACCGGCCTGCGAGTTCATGTCGGTTTTCCCATCATCGCCGGCTTCGCCCTGCTTGTTGGCCTAAACCTGTTCTACACAAACGTTCGGAAGCGTCCTCTATTTGCGTCGATCACCCTGACCTGCGCTCAGTTAGTCGCCTTCACTAACCTGGCGATCATTATGAGCTATTTGGCCTGCGCCCAGCGCTTTCCACTGGTCGACGACAGATTCGCCGCCATGGATGCAGCGATAGGCTTTGACTGGCCCGCAGCGTTTACGTGGGCGAAAGTCGAGCATCCCGCGATCGGCTCCACGCTCGACATCATTTACGATACCATGATCGCACAGTTCTTCGTTCTTCTAGTTGCGCTCTGCGTGACGAGGAAAACAGCCCAGCTCCGGCGGTTCGCGTGGCTATTCGCGGTAACGTTGCTAATCATCATCCCGATATCGATGGCGCTTCCGGCAGAGGGCGCTTGGGCTCACTATGGCGTAGCACGTCTGACCAGTGCGTATTACTTGCCGGACTTTTACGCGCTACGCTCCGGCGCGATGCACACGATAGACCTGAGATCGCCGAATGGAATCATCCAGTTCCCATCGTTCCATGCTTCGCTCGGGCTGATCCTGATCCTGTGCAGCCGCGGAACATTTCTCTTCTGGTTTTTTCTCCCGCTCAACGTCGTGATGATCGCATCAGCGATGACTGCCGGCGGCCATTACCTCGTCGACATCGTCTTCGGGCTCGCGACTGTCCCGTTTGCGATTGTAGCGCTGCGGATGACGCATTTGGAAGCCGAGAAGCGGCCGTGAAGTCACCGACTTTCGATCAAGGGACGCCGTCCGAATTAAGGGCGCTCACTGGCCTTCGCGGACTAGCCGCAACAACCGTAGCTCTCGCTCACTTCCGGTTGCCGCTTCCCTATGATGCTGGACGCTTCCTGATGTGGCACAACGCCGCCGTCGATCTATTCTTCTGCCTGAGCGGCTTCACGCTATTCTATGTCTATCGTCGCGACGACACGTTCGAGTTTAGGACTTATCTGCTAGCCCGCATAGCCAGGATCTATCCGCTATACGTCGTGAGCCTGCTAGTAGCGGGAGCGCTCATTATTTGGCCGCTGATCATCAATCCAGTGACTTATCCGATCAGCGCTGCGCTGCATGACTTCTGGCGTCAGCTTCTCATGCTGAATGCGTGGCCCCTTGTCGGCTCCGGCGTACACTGGGACTTCCCTGCGTGGTCGATCTCAGTCGAATGGTTCTGCTACGTAGCGCTTTTCCCCATACTGCTTGCACTTCCAGCGCCACGGTCGACCTTCGCAAGGCTAGTGATGGTGATGTCGCTGTCGCTGATTTCCTACCGATTGTTCCTTGCATATTTCGACGAGCGCATCACGAGTGCTGAGCTTTATGTCGCGGAGAACCAGTGGAGCTATTGGGTCAGCGTCCTGCGGGGCATATGCGGATTCACCGTCGGATGGCTGATCTTCGCCAGCTATCAGAAGCGCGACCTGATCTATGTGCTTTGCACACGCCACTCGCTAATAATTTGGCTCGCCTTCATTGCCGTCATGGTTCTTAGATATCTCGGCCTAATTCATTCACAGGCGCTCGTGTTCCTGTTTCCCTTCGTGGTGTTGGCCGCAACCGATTCTTCAACGACGGCAAGCCACCTCCTTGGGTCGAAGATCCTGCATTTCCTCGGCGTCATTTCTTATTCGATCTACCTGACGCACTTTCTGATCCTGGCCTTATTCATCCGGATATTTCCGACTTTCCCCGCGTGGGCACCCGAGGTCTACGCCGTTCTTGTGGGCACAACGCTAATTGTTTCGTCCTGCTGCTATTTCATAATCGAGCGCCCGGCGCGTGGTGCAATTCGACGAATTGGCGCCAGAAAAGAGATCTTGCAGTATGTGGCAAGTGACTAGCGGCTGTGCTCGGTCGCGGCGTTGGTGACCATGGGACATGGTTAGCCATGCCTGCGATGTAGCTGGAATATCAGAGGGTTAAACTCCGCATGATTACGTAGGTAGAGACACACCGTCCCCCTACCCGTTCCGCCTGACGCCAGCGGCGACGCGCCCGATCTGGATGGAGCCAAGATCGCCTTCCGGAAGGTCTGGGAGAGGTTCTACGCTGGCCTTGATCGCAAGAGCATCGAGCTCTGGCACCAAACCCAGGACGCGGCTAAAGGGCGTTTTGGGCGGGGCAAGGATCGGGGATGAGGGTCTATTTCAATTGCCGCGGGTGTGGAGCGCTTTATTCGGCAGTCCAAGAGCGTGCCGTTGTTCCGATCGCTAGGTCGGGAAGCTTTCACTGTGAGCATTGCGAAGCGCTCGTCCACCATTGGGCCGGCATCTATGGCTACTCTGACTGGAAATACGTGAGGCCTGAAGACAAAGATGAAGAGTGACCGGCCCTACTCCGACCCTGAAAAAGCTGCCCGCAGGATCACGGAGCACGCCCGAGCCTTCGAGCCGATCCAGGACGGCCGGATCTACATCGAGAAGATCAATCGGCCGATGATCGATGAGGACAAGGCAACGCCCGCCGAATACTGGGCCGGGCTACAATACGCCAAGGATCAAGGCTGGCTCGAATATCACGAGAGCGGCACGTTCGTGAGAATGCTGTAGGCCGGGAAAGACCTGTTCGTTTGACGAAAAGCGGCCCCAACGGTAAGGCCGTAGCACGAATGCCCGTAGTGTTACGGATCGGGAAAAAGTGGCACAAACTGCACTTTCGGTGAGAAAACTACCGGGCTTACACTGAGCGCATTCTTTTGGATGGGGACATGCCATGGCCGAGGTCTTTTTCGCGCCGGCATCGCGGATACAAGGGCTTTGCCCCGTCGTCATTGCGGCACTTGTTACTGCTTTTTGAGAACTGGCTCGCATGCGCCGAACGGGCCAGTAAGCGGCTCCAGCGCTCTCCAAGCCTCCCAGGGCCCCCAAAGGGTCGCTGGGGCCGCTCCATACCGAATTCGCCAAACCGACGCCGGATACCTATCTTCCGGGCATGCCCTTCACCCGAAAGCGGCTCGAAATCCCGTCTGAAGTCGCCCGGCAATTCGCCGACAGAATGCGGCTGTTCCATCTGAACGCTCTCCGCTCAAGCGGGACGAGATCGCCGCGGAGACCAGGCATATGCTCCTGGAGCACATGCCTAAGGGCGCCAAGCTGAGGCTGGCTGACGTCCTCGAGCTGTTCGATCTGATGCGATGACTGAACCGGCTTGCATCCTCTGCGACGATACCGGCTGGGTCTGTGAGAACCATCCGGACCAACCTTGGACCGGCAATCATGCGTGCCGGTGCGGCGGTGCTGGCGCTCCCTGCCCGAAGTGCAATAGACCGAAGCCGGACGAAGAATTCCCGCGGCTGCCCCGGGGCTTTCGAAGCATGTTCAGCAGGCGCGACCGCCGCCGATAGCCCGATCTCAGACGCGGCATTGGAGCAAGGTCGTCAAGGTACTTTGTTCGCGGGGTCAAGGTAACCGATGACCATCTGGTCCAATGCTGCGCGAACTGCCTCAGCAGCCCGTTCAAGGGTGACGAGAACGGCCCCGCCGCCAAAAGCCTGCCCCTTAGCAAAGATTATGACAAACACCGGCTGAATAGGGGCGTCCTCTTGCGTGTCAGGCAAATCGCGTAAGCGAAACGTCTTAGCGACTTTGAGTATGTCCTTATTATCAGGTACGTCCATGATGATCGACGCGCCGTGTCCAACATGCATTCGAGCAGTGCCTCCCCCAGGGAGTTGGACGTTAAGGGGGCCGTCCCCACCTACGAGCGGGTTCAACGTTGAACCGGTTAGATTAGCAACGCCTCGCGAAACAATTAGAAGTTGGTGTTTGTCTCGCACATCAAGGGCGTGGAGCCCGTGTAGAATAGGGTTGGTGCTCGCGCGCGGGTTGATGCGTTTTATCGCTTCGACGACCATGTCTCCCGCAAATTTCGCTTGCCCACTATTAATTGCTCCCTCAAGGGCGCTGTCTGCCTCCTTTTTGGGAAAAGGAAACTGTATGTTTTCTTTGCTGGGAGCTCGCGCCGACGCGAGAGCATAGAGCATGACGTCAAGTGCTGCCCTCAGGTTATGGATTGCATCTCCAATGATGACAGCGAACTCCGATGGTATTGGCTTCTCCGTCTTGACGCGATATCCGATCTCATTCGCCTTTCGCCTGATGTGAGCAACCAGTTTGAACGGCCGGCTTGAGAGATAGGCATCAATTTTCTGGCGAAGGTCATCGATGTGATGGACTGCCCGGGCTAACTTTAAATATGCGCCATCAACTTCTCGTGCCGTGGGCATCGCGCCACCTCCATTCGCACGGTTGAGATGGTCGCCATCTCCGCCTGGTCAGGGATCTTGATCGCAAAAAGCTACGCCGCCGGGCTCGAAATGAGCTGTCCCGACGGCGCCTGATACCGGGCCCCTGAAATCCCCCAGCGCGCCACCATCTAGCAGCCCGCACGCCGCAGGTTTTGTGAACCAGTTCACACTTCAGCACCGTAGAATCCCGGAGCTTGAACTCGCCTAACGGTTGAGAAAAGGTGGTGCTTTACCCCGTGGATTTCAGATGAGCACCGCCCTCCGCCAAGGAGAAGAGAAGGGAAAGGCAACGCATGCGTCGAGACTTGAACCTCGTTAGAGACATCCTCTTGGCGCTCGAGCCTCTCGGGGTAAATGCCGATAATCCGGTCCCTTTGAAGATTGGCGAGACACCTCTCATTTTTGATGGTCACAGCAGCGAGAAAGTTGCCTATCACGTCCGCATTATGACGCAGGGTAACCTCATCAATACCGGAGGCATCGCTGCCGATGGTGTGACGGTTCAGAATTTCTATGGCCTGAGTTGGCACGGACACGAAGTCGTAGACGACGTGCGCGATCCGAAAGCGTGGGCCGACGCCATGGCCAAAATGAACAAGTACGGTAGCTTCGGAATGAGCGTAGCTTGGGAACTGGCAAAGGCGTACATGAGATCGCACGCTCTGCCTTTCTAAACGCGGGAGCAATCATGGTACGGATCGGTCAAGAAGACGACGACGAATACGAGACCACAGCCGTCGAGTTCTTGGATGGGAGCAACGGCCATCATCAGAATATTCCCGCGCTCGTAGTGCAAGGCTTGATCATTCCTGAACGCAAGGTTTCGGAAGGCGTCCTGATTAAGTCCATCTCCGTCGTTTGGAGGGAAATTGCCAGAATGCTGGCAAAGGATTGGGAGCTGGCGTCGCAGTTGACGCCCACACAGTGGGAAGAAATGGTGGCCGGCGCCTACGAGCAAACCGGATACAAGGTGGTTCTTACTCCGCGATCAGGAGATCACGGGAGAGATATTATCGCCACCTCGACTGGAATTGGATCAGTCAAGATTCTGGGCTCGGTCAAGAAATACGCGCATGGCCACCGTGTAGACGCCGAAGCCTGCCGATCGTTGCTCGGCGTACTGTCTGCTGATCAGAAGGCGTCCAAGGGCATTATTACGACCACGTCCGATTTTGCGCCGCAGATCAGGACCGATCCATCGATTGCGCCATTTTTGCCTACTAGGTTGGAGTTGATGAACGGCATTGACCTCCAGAAATGGCTCTCTGACCTCACATCCAAATGACTGGAGTGATGCACTTGCCCTGTGAACCCAAAGAATTGCAAATAAAACGGTTTCGCGAGGTCGAAAATTCTGCAGACGGCCTCTCCGTGAACGTTCTGATCGAACCAATCGATGGGATTCCACAGAGATGGACGATCCCTTACAAACACGCGATATGGCTGGCGGACGCAATCCTGAAGGTGTCTCCTGCAGCCGTTAACAACCAAATCCTATCGGGTTCCGTGCAAGGGACGACTATTCCACCTCAGCGCCTTCAGGTGAAGGACGCTCAGCTTCGGGTGAAGCCAGGATCCGACATTGCTGCAATTTCCGTGGTGGGCACTTGGCTGCCTGACAATGCAGCGGGTACCACAACTCTTCAGATTGATAGACGAGCCGCTGAGGACTTGCTTGACCAGCTCCAAGCATTCCTTGAGGCAACTCATCAAGGTCTGTCCCATCCATCATGATTGCGCGTCTCCTGCGCCCCTCAGTTTTGGCTCCGTGTTTTGGAGCCGCCTGGTTGCCGCTCTCACGTCTTCAATCGAAGACTTAGCAATGAAGCGCAGCTCCCGTTTTAGAGCTTCCATGTCGCCGCGCGCTTTGGCTTCCCAAGCCCGCTTCATCGCCTCCCGTCGTTCGGCACAGCGGCAACTCATCGGCCCAACTTCGGGTTCGGCGTGAACCGCTTGATCTTGCCGACGGCGATGCCGTCCTCGGGATTATCCGGATCTGCGAGACTTCCGGTGTTGCGCGCCTTCTTCCAATTCTCGCTGCCGTGCACCAGCACCTCAGGCGATTTCCCGAACAGATCGCGCGCCTTCTTCAAGCTCGCCGGCGAGCCTTTTTCTGTAATGAACGCCCGTCGCACGGTTTCCGACGCGGTGTCTGCGGTGACGTCCATGAAGATCTGCGCTTCGCCCATCTCGATGCGCTTATTCATCCCGGCGTATAGAGAGCCAGGGAAACTCACCAGGCCAGGCGCGAATGCTGCCGGGGAATATCTGAACTTCGGTTGCTGCTGATTTTGGACGAGCGTGACATTGTTGCCGAAGCAGTCGTCCGCTGTTGCCGAAAAGCTGTTCGTGATATCGGTTGCGACGAAGTATCCGTTCACCGGAAGGATCGCATTCGTGTCGCTATATCCGGTCGGCCAGTAGGCAGACATAGACTTGCCAGTAAGGTTTCGGTCGTCGAAGGCAATAAACATGCGGCACGCGCTCGATGTTCTGCTTCCCGCGGTGTCAAATAAGTCGGGAACGACGCTACCATCACCAAGGATACCGTCCGCAGAACAGGAGTTGGTAAAGTCGATCGACAGCTCTAGGTTATGCCACTCACCGGGCGTTACCTCCTGCCCCCCAGGAGATGCCTCGAGGAAGTGCTCGCCGAACGAAATATCCCCTACATTGCTGCCGGAAACTGTTCGGAAGGTTTCAGGGCGATAGCCCATGACGACGTCGGCATTGCTTTCGTAAGTATCGGTATTCGTTATGTCGTTGAACGGCAGCACTGAAGGCTTGTGCTCTAGGTCGCAAACGGACCCGTCGCCGGGAGCGTGATTGTTGACCGGCGGAGTACATTCGTCTGTGGCCGTAACGGTACCATAGAGCCCGATCGCGTCTGGTGCCTCGGTGCTCACTATTACCGGCCACGATCCTTCAATCGTAGCAAGGTTGCTCGTAGGCATTACGATATTCACGGACAATTTCGGGACGTCGCCGCTGCAGTCAATGCCAATGTAGGACGGATCGATATCTCTGGTCTCATCGTTGAAAACCCAGTGCGACGCCTCGTCCGGTTGCGATGGGACAGTCTCGCCAACCTGCTGCCACCCGCATATGCTTGTGTCCCAGCTATAGCTTGTGACTGCCGCTACAGTCCCAACCTCTCTCAACGGGAAATCGAACTTCTTGGCTGTCCTAGATGAGCCAAAGACCGCTATCGGCACAATGCCCGTCAAGGGTGGCCTGTCTGCTCCGCTATCCTTCCATGCTTCGAACTCGGTTTTGGCCGCTGCTAGCGACTCCGCTGGGACACGAAACCAAATGGACATGAATAGCTTCTTCGAGGGCGGAACAGCCTGAGAAATCTCGATATAGCTCTCGTCGGGGAATTCGACAGCAAGACCACCGAAATTGACGTTCACAATGTATTGGTATGGATCAAGCCTGTAAGGCGGGTTCAGCCCATTGGCGCCCACAACCTTTCCCGTAGGCGCCTCGCTCTCGTCAATGAGATACTGATTGAGCAGCTTGGTTTGGCCGCTCTGGCCGCTGACGTCGTCGTGGTTGCCCTTATGCTTGAGGTAAAGCGGCACTTCGTACTCGATATAGTCACCCTTGTCGTCTTTGGTGGTCAGATCCTTCTGATAGTCGTCGGTCGGGATTACGTACTCCAGCAGCCCGGGATTTGCTTCAGCTGCCGCGTCGATGACGGAATCATAGTTGGTTTCGTAACGGATGACGCGACGAACCTCGACCACGCGGGACGATTTCAGTTCTTCGTTGACCGCATTTCGGAAGCGATCCATCCCAGCTGCGCCGTTGGCGTTAGCTCCGCCCTCGATGCGCGGTCGCAGACCCCGGATTACCCGTAGTGGTATCCATTCCGAAGGATCGTTGACGTCTTCCTCGGCTTCGGGATCGCATAACTTTAAAATCTCGACCTTGCGCGAAGGGTTGCCGTCGGGCGAATAGTCATCTGCGTTCGGATCGTCGCGCCACCGAAGCTTTCGCTGAACACCCTGCGACCCGTTTGATTTAGACACCTGGTTCTTGCTTTTTGCGACGTCGATGCGTTCGACATCAGCCCACATGTCGCTGAGGCGCTCACCTTGCTTATTGGTACCAAAGATGCGCGAGATATGCGTCTTGCGGCTCTTGGGGCGGTCAACCATTTTTCAGATCTATTTCCTCGACGATCTCAATCAGCGAGCCGCCGCTTTCTTCGAGCAACGCAAGTAACTCCGGCGTCAGCTCCAGCTCGAGGAATTCATCTTCGCTCAGCCCCTCTTCGGCTCTGACGCGCGCGGCCTCGGCATCGCAGGCAGCTCCGAATTTTCTCTGATCGGCCATCTGTCACGCCCCTTTCCAGCTAGGAAGCGTACCGGTCCTTACCGCGGCTTCCATCACTGACTCGCGCTTAAGCGTATCCACAACGTGCCTGGGCGCGTGCAGACCACCAACGGCGCGGCCGTCCGGCAATGCGATGGTCACAGGGTGAAGTGCTTCCCCCGAGCTTGTGCCGCCGCCGATCGATCCAGATCCGGCAATCGGAAGATGCCCGACGCTGCCCATGAACCCAACAGGACCACCGAGCGCGAGATGCTTGAAGTGAACTTGCTTCCCGCTGTTGATCGCGTGTAGCAGCCCGAGGTTTCTTTGCGCATCCTCGGCATTGACCACGAATTCCTTGTCAGAAAGCATCGCGGGAATGGAGTCGGACGTCGTTGTCCCCTTGCCGCTGATCTGTCCACCGCCTGCCGCGTAGGTGGGCTCCGTCTGGTTCGAGACGGCGGAGAGTGCGGCGGCAAATTCCTTGAGCGAGCTGGTTGCCTCATCGGAGGCGCTCGCAAGATCACTACCGCTATCCGATGGCGCGGCTTGTTGCTCGCTCTCCGCTGGAGCAGCGGTCGTCTGATTGTCAGCATCACTTTTGGTTTGCAGCTTCGCGGAAACCTGATCGATGAAATTGTTAAATGCGCTCTGCAAGCCAGCGAGCTTTTGCGGGTCAGGCAGCGCGCTTTGCTGGTCGGCCTCCGGCGGCCGCGGCTGAGGAAGAGGCACGCCATTCGGATACTCTGAAGGCAGAGTTTGTAACTGTTGCTGGTTGTAGTGGGAAACGTAACGGGCGCTGATATCCCTTCTTGATAAGGTCCAGCAGGATTTTTTCGCCCACCGAATTCATAATCATTGGTAGCAGGAATCGATGCACCCGAGCCAAATGCTCTGTTGATGGGCACGTCAGGAACAAATGATCCTGCCTCATCATAGTGGCCTCGCACCGGCGGAGGATAGACCTGAGACACGCCAGCCGGCGTGCGTGCTTGCGGCGATGCCTGCGTTCCTACCGTCCTTGATTCAAAACTACCATTGTGCAGTTGAGCATTGAGCTCGCGTTGAGACTTCCAATCTGCCTTTAGATCTTCGATCGATTGATCCTGATCGGCTCGGAAGCCTTCCTTCGTGATGGATGGTGCCGGAGGCCCGATCGGCGAAAGATCACCAGCCGTTGCGTTCCTGACGCCCGAATTCTTCTCGGCCTCACGCAAGGCGTTCTGACCGACATAGCTTTCTTGTGCGGGTGCTCCAATGGGTGAGCCGCCATTGATCCCAGTACCAGTCTCAGCGCGGCCCGCGCCTGAACCGCTAGTTGGCTCAGTTGCGCGTGCTCTGCTAGATGCGCTGCCACTGGAAGCGCTCTTTTCCGCCCCCTGCTTTTCGAGTGTCTGGAGAATTTCGCCGAGCAGCTGGACGCTGACGTCTCCGTCATGCTGGATTTTGTTCTGCGTGTCGAGCTGCGCTTGAGCATAACGAAGCCCGGCAACATCGGTTGAGAGTGTTCGGCCGGCCTCATCCTTCGCAAATGTCAGCTTCGTATCCTGCTGAAGGTAATCCGCAGACCTGATGTCGGTCTCAGCCTTCTGCTGCGCAAGCTCAGCCTTCTGCGGCTCAAGGTAGGCATACTTGCGATTGACGTCAGCAACCTTGCGAGCGGTGTCGGCGTCCTTCAGCTCATTGAGTGCATCCTGGATAGGCGTGCGCTGTTGAATTGCACTGGTGTCAAAACCTTCAAGGTCACGGAGGTTTTTCAGCGCTTTGGAATACCGGCTGTCAGCATTACGCGATGCGCTTTCGGCCTGTTCCGGGGCCAGATTCGCAAGCTCATTGTTCTTCGCAGCCTCCTGAACACCAATCTGCGCGCTCTGCTTGGCGATCGCAGCCTGGTCGACCGCGAGCTTATCTCGCCCCAGCTTGATATCCGTTTCTTGCGGCTTGAACTTGTAGTCGATTCCTGCCTGCTCGGTTGTCAGCTTGCTGCCGATGACGTCAAGCTGCGCGGCTCCCTTCTTGTTGAACTCATCGAATAGCTGCTGAGCACCCCTGATCTTAGGTTCAAGCGCTTCAAACGCGCCACCGACCTTCTGTGCAGGCGTCTCGATGGCACCTTCGCCCTCTGGCTTCTCCCCGCCGCTGACGGCGTTAACCGCCGACGATACACCGGCAGAAACCACTGACCCTCCGAGCGACGCAAGTTTGGCGGCCAGACCAATCGGCGATCCTTCAGCTACGCTTGCGGCGAGCTTTCCGATGGGCGCGCCAAATTTGTTGAGGCCTTCGGCGGTGGCATCGATCGTTGCCGCCGCCTTGTCGAGCACCTTCGAGACGATCGTGGTGTTGTCGAGCGCATTGCCGAGCCGTTCGCCGCTCGCCTTTAGCTTGTTTAAACTGTCCTCAATGCCGGGCGGAAACGCCGCCTTTGATGCCGCAAGGTCAGCGCCGATTTGAGGCCCGATGTTCTGAAGCGACCCGAAAACCTGCTGTGTCGAGAACGGCGCAACCTGCTTCGGAAAATTCTTCTGCAGATCCTCAACAAGGCGCTGCATCAGCGTCGGGAACAGGTCTTGAGCCGCCTTCGCCGCCTCAGGGGTCAATTGCCCCTGCTCGCGCAGGCTGGAGAGGAGTGCCGTGATCCCCGGTTGCCCCTTTTCCAGGGGCACGCGATCAGCAGATGCGCCCTCAAAAAGCGTCTTCAGAACGTCCTGCAACTCATCGCCGCCGAGACCGGCGCCTGATTTCTGATTGGCGCGCAACAGTTGTTCGAACGGGTCGACGAGGTTCGAGGTCGGCACCTCCAAAGAGCCGGCGGTTTTCTTGAGGGCGTTATAAGCCTTGATGCCTTTCTCGGCTGATCCCGAGAACGAACCGAGCCGCTGCGCCTGGTCGCGCGCCGTGTCGCCTGCCTTCTCCAAGGCCGCAACCAGCGTGCCACCGATCGCTGCAACAAGGCCGGCAATACCCCCAGCCTTTCCGATCTTGCCGAACTCACCCAGTGCGCCGAGTTCTAATCCGGCATTCTCCGCGGCTGGCTTGATGGTCTCGAGCGCCTTTTTGACGCTTTCGATCGCCTTCCGGCTCTCCTCGGACTTGCCTGTGACGCCTGCGAAGAAATCCCCGAAATCGCTAATCCCTGAATTCGAATCTGCGATATTCCGGTTGACGTCGCCGAGCGCCTTGGCGCCGATCTCACCGGTTTTGCGCAGTTTCGCTTGAACGTCTTCGGCGCCTTCCAGCGAAATTCGTTGAATGATTTTGTCAGCCACTGTGTTTGTCCCTCGGTGAGGTGATGCCGGCTGCACGTCGACGGCGTTTCAGGTCTTCCTGGATGATGTCACCGGCAAGGTGGATCATCTGCTCAGCCACGACGATTGGGTCGGAGATGTCGAACTCGACAGCCTCTTTCGGATCGGCACCGACCTTCATTGCGTGGCCCAGTGCGCGGACCAGGCCGAAAGTCAGCGGCTGTCCAGTCAGGTCGCTGTTCCACTCTTTAGAGCCGACGGGATCGGCATCAGCAGCCCCAACCGCCGCGCCTTCGCGCCAGCCGAGTTTGTAGGCCTCTCGCTTCAGAAGGCTCGCGCCGAGACCAACCGTGACGTAGCCGGTAGTTTCCGGATCGCCCCGCCACGGGCTGCCGATGAGAAGCAGAAGCCCCAACCCGTCGATGACCTCTTGACCGTGGTCCGAAGCGTCCCAACAGTAGTAGTGCGCAACATCGTCAGGAATTTCCGCACAAGGCTGCGTAACTTCCGGATTTGCGGGCTTCTTTGCCTTCGGCCGGTAATTGCGCAGCCACGCCCCGCCGAGCTGGGCCTCGTCGAGCGTGCCGTCGGGCAATTCCACTAAGCGCCTCTGTTTCAACGCGAACCTAACCGCGCCTTCAGAGCAGTTCTCACGCCGTGCGAATTCTCGTCTGCTCAGTCCCATGCGTAAACCTGGTGCGTAAATAAGTTTGGGGGTCTGTCGCTAGAGAGGTCGAGCACGTAGCCGCCCCGCATCCACTTTTCGGCCGGGAAGGACCCAAACCATCAAGACGCCCGGATGACCGGCCGGCAGAGATGCTGAACTTCTCTGCCGACCGGGTAACCGCCGCATCCCACCGGAGGACGGAACAATCCTGCCGGATTCCTTTGGAATTGAAGTCGATACGGTTTCTCATCGGCGTCACTCCGCTGCGTCCGCCGGGGCATGCTCACGATCCCACCGATCCACCTCTTCCTGGGTCGCCAAGACCGGCGACACTGGTCTGACAGTCTCGACTGGTGGCGTGCGCTCGGCCGGCTTCGTCGATGTCGCGTCCTCGAGCTCGGCGAGCATTCTCAGGGCAGCACCAGGATCAACGGGCTCCCAGCCGGGGGGCCCACCATCCAGGCCTGGCAACCTCACCGTTTCGCTAAGTGCGCCTTCCATGCGAGGAGACGTTCCCGGTAAGACCACCCGGCGCTCAAAGAAACGACGGCGGAAGGCCACTACATCCTCCCCAGCACTCGACTGCCGGGGAAGTTTGGCGGTGCCAGAGCGGTGGTCGACGAGCAAGCGGGCTTCTTCTTCCTCGGAGAATAGGATGTCGCCGTTCGCGCTCACCCATTTGAGGAGCAGTTCGGTTTTGATGGTCTTCTCAGGAACGCCAGGACGGCCCAACACTGCGAATTCGAAGCTCTCGAGGCGCTGATCGGCTGGCAGCTTCAAATTCAGTTCTTGACGCGCCGCTTCCGCTTCCCCCATCAATTTGATGGCTTTGCGCATGCCCGTGATCGCCGCGGTCAGTTCGTGTCGGACAACCTTCTGTGCTTCGACGCCGAGTGCGAGTACGCGTTCCAAACTCTCACGCCGTTGCCTCTCTTCTGCCGCCGCGCATGCGTCGTTCAGCGCAGTTTGAGCGCGCCGGAATTCGACCTTGGCCCGAACCAGTCGCCCTTCGCAGCCATTCCGAGCGGCGACAAGACCATCAACCTGATCGTCAGAAAACGAGAGTGGAGGATTTTCGACGAACCCGACGGCTTCGGCGAAGGCCGTCTCGGCTGCAGTCAGCTCCGTGCGAGCCTTCTCCAGTCGGCCTTCCAAGCTAGCGATACCTTTCGCAAAGAGCGCCATGTTGCACGACCTCATTCCTTGATCGTCAGCATGATGACTGCTTCTGCACCGATGGTGTTAGGGAGGAAACCCTACAAATTTTAAGTGGAATTCTTCTGCCGCGAGCTAAGGCGGCTGTATACGGCATCTTCCAAACCCATCGGCTGGCCTTGCTTATCCCGGAAGTCGTCGGGCCAACCTAGATCGCGCCAGCATGCGCAAATGAAGCTCGCAAAGGTTGCTCGCCGAACTTCGCCGGCTCTCGCGTCGCGCTCCCAGATCGGCTGGAGTCGATCTACCAGGGCGATAAATAGTTGATCGAAATCGGTTCCCCCGCCACACGGCAGCCTGATGAAGTCGCATTGGGATTGGACCTTTAGAAGCTCGGCAATGCAGCGGTCGATGGCCCGGCTCGCCTCATCGACTGGATAGACCTGGCCGCCGGCCTTCGTCACCGTGATGCGGGAAAGGTTGGCCCGCTGGATGATCTGAAGCTCGTGGAGTCCTCTCGGCAGGTGCTTTTTGAAAACCTGTCGACTGTCCTTTGCCCGTCGACGGTCGGTCTTCCGTCGTTCCACGGCGTTGGCCGCCTGCAGACCTGCGGATCGTACCGAAATGCGCAACGCTTCGATATCGATCCCGAGCGATTCAGCGAAGGTGTCGACCTCGAGACGGTTGCGCAGGTCGGGCGTGGTCATGCCGCGGCCCCCTGCGAGGCAATAACGATCTCCACCCTGGTCACCGGGGCGAGTTTGGCGGAAACCTCGATCAGCACTGGATCGAAGTGCGCGATAATGTAGTCCCGCATGAATTTCGTGGGCGCGGTGATTGTCAGGACGCCGTCGACGAGATCGACGACCTCGCTCCTATTGAACCAGCTTTGTGCCTTGTCGGCACCAATGCGTGCCGCGAGCTTTTCGCCGAGCGGGGCGAGCACGTCAGCGAGCGCTGCACCGCGCGGCGTAGGGAGATTCAAAGGGAGAAGAAAGGGAGTGTGCGAATGGCGGGACGCCTTTTCTTGCTGTTTGGGACGCCTTTTATCGTTGTTTGGGACGCCTTTTATTCCCCCGAAAGGCGTCTCTGCGGACACATTTTGATCATCAAAGGGCGTCTTGAAGGACGCCTTTTCGAGCGGCAGCCTGTAGCCGTTGACATTGGACCGCCCGGTTACTTGTTTGACTTCGAGATGACCGAGTCCGCATAGCCTCTCGATCGAGCGCTGCACAGAACGCCGCTGCTTGGCGCCGACTGCCTTGGCGATATCCTCCTGACGCACCCGCGCCTCCCCAGAGGCGCGGTCCATCCGGTGGCCAATGAAGTAGGCCACCCGAAAGTCAAAGTCAGTGGCGCCGCGATCGACCAAGACCTGATCGAGGCACCAGAGCTTGCAGGCGGTCCAGCGATCGCTCACTGGCTCCTCCGCGCTGCGACGAGGGCGGAGATCTCCTTGGCGACCCTCTCCGCATCATCAAGCGAAAGCAAAATCCTCAGGTACTGCTCACCCAAGCCGTCGCGGTCGGGCCATTCCTGGCAGAGCACGACATGGCCGCCGCCGCCCATGAACACGTCGCACGGCATCACTTCCAGCACCGGGCCCGGCAACGGGAGATAATGGTGAGCCATCACGGTGCCTCCGCCAAGTCGATAGCGATGGCGATCGGGCCACGGATGCTATGCCTGATGGCTTCGACCGAAACACCGTGCTGCAGCAGCAACGACACCAGCACCGCGGACGTCTCCGCGTTCTGCTGCAGCGGCGTATCCAACTTGTCGGTGTCGAGGAAGATTTCAGCGAGTCGACCGTCGGCAAACCTGCTCGCCGATGCGCGGTAGCGGAAGCCTTCGAACTCGAAGTTAAAGGCGATCGACTTGCGCTTGTTGGGAAGGCGCTTCCGGCTCATCTGGCGATCCCCCACGCAAGGGATGCGATCGCCTCGGCCGTCGATGCGGTCACGGCAAAGAGCCGTCGCAGACGTTGCACCTGCAAATCGATCGGGCTATTGGTATCAACAAGCGGCCGGCAAACCCGCTCAGCATTCAGAAGGGCATCACCGTTCCCGCGGTGCGTGCCCTTCGCCGTTTCTGGTGATCCCATCGATCACGCGGCTTCGTTCGCCTGCGCCGGCTTAAGGCTTGCGAGATAGCGCTCGACGGACTCGGCGGTGACGAAGCTGCTTTTGCCGTCCTTCACAAGATCGAGCCGCTTTTCGGCGACCAGCTTGTAGAAGGTCGTATTTCCGCAATTGAGCATCTGCTGGACCTGCCGCGGCTTAAAGATGCGCGGAGCCACCGGATTCCAGTTCATGTCTGCAACCTCCGATATCTTAGGTGTCAGCGCGCCGACACCAACGGGCTGCGAACTATTCGCCGCCTAACGTTCGGAGAATTGTGGAAACTTCGACTTGTGAAAATTGGCGACGGGTAACCTTCTCGTCGCCATGTGGGAAAGATCAGGATTTGGCGGAACCGTCTCTGTCTCGCCAATACGTAATCGCCATTGCCGACTGCTTACGTCGGTCAATGTAGGACTTCATCTGCCGCCACCGCCTGATCGTGCTGCGTGCAACACCGACAAGCCTTGCCAAGGCAGCTTCACTCAACGTGGAATCATCAGGGTTAGCGTCGGCTTCCCCGTCCAGCCGAGAAGCTTCAAAATATTGATCCATATTCCTGATGTCGTGCGGCACACCAAGAATCTGGCTTAGCTCGGGTGCCGGATCGTTTTCGTTCAACTCGAACGCCTCGAATGTTAGCCAGAGCAATTCGGGCGGAGTCGCCTCTTTGTGGGAAGCACAATAAGTATGCAGCATGTAGATCATGCTACGCTCGTAGTGCGCCAGCTTTGGAAATGGCTGCTTCGCTGCGTCCTTGATCTTCGCGATGAACGGTTGACGTTGCTTCTGAAGGCGCTCGCGTAGCTCATTGGCGACATTGACAACTCCGGCTCGATGGTATTTCCACGAACCTTGGGAATCGCCTGACATCCCGGCGATAAACGCCTTGAATTCTCCCGGGATACCGTCACGCCCCCATGCGAATAGATTTGGCGCCTCATCCTTGGGATGGCGTTTCATAGCAGCCTTCCCGCAAGTTGATCGAGATAATCGGCCCACGCCTGCATCATCTCCACGCGCTCGGTCCAATACTCCGCGCGGTTGTAGGCGCGGCGAACGCTGTTTTTGTCGACATGCGCGAGCTGGCGCTCGATCACTTCCGGCTTCCAGTGGTTCATTTCGTTGAGGCGAGTGCTGGCCATCGCCCTGAAACCGTGGGCGCACATTTCATCCTGCCCGTAGCCGAGCCGGCGCAGCGCGGTGTTCATCGTGTTTTCGGAGATCGGACGATTGCGGGTGATCAGCGACGGAAAGGCGAACCTCGTTCCGGACGGGAACGAGGATGTCCGCTCCCGCAGTTCCTTCAGGATATCGCGGGCCTGCGCCGACAGCGGCACCAGATGATCCCGACGCATCTTCATGCGCTCGCCGGGGATCTCCCAAACCTTCTTGTCGTCGTCGAATTCGTCGAGCTCAGCGAACCGAATTTCACCCGGCCGAACGAACGTCAGCGCGATCAGCTGCAGAGCCAGCCGCGTGGTGGTGTCGCCCTGGTAGGACTTGATGGCGCGCATCAAGCTGCCGATGCCGTCGGGATCGGTGATGGCTGCCCGTGGGGTCGCCTTGGCGGTGGTTAGGGCTCCCCGCAGGTCGGCGGCCGGATCGCGCTGGCAGCGGCCCGCAGCGATGCCGAACCGGAAGATGCTGCTGGCGAGGGACCGAGCTCGAGCTGTGGTTTCGTGGTGCCCGCGGGCCTCGATCTTGCGCAGCACCTCGAGCAATTCTGGTGGCTCGATAGCCTTCGCCGGCCGGGCACCCAGATCCGCGTTCAAGACCTTCAGAAGCCAGATAGCGCGCTCGATGGTGCGCTGGCCCTTTCCGGCCATCTTGACCTTGAACCAGTCCTCTCCAAGTTCCGCGAAGGTCGCCCGAGCGGCCAGTGTGACCGCGATTCGGTCCGCCTTCCGCTGTTGGGAGGGGTCAATGCCGCCGTCTAGGAGCCTGCGGGCCGAGTTCCGGAGGTCCCGGGCCTGCGCCAAGCTGGTCCGCACCTCAGCCGAACCCGGGAGCGTATAAGGTCCGATCGCGAGGAGCTTCTGCTTGCCGTCGAATCGGTAGGCGTATCGCCATAGTTTGGCGCCCGTAGTGGCTACCAGCAGGTGCAGGCCGCCCCCGTCACTGAGCTTGAAAGGCTTCCCCTTGGCCTTGGCTGCGCGCACAGCGGTATCTGTAAGAGACATGATCGGGCGATCCGTTGGTATCGCGCCGAAAGGAGGCCAATCACGCCCGCAGATACCAACTGAAATACCAACAAAATCTGCGGCAGTCGGCGGATTTCGGCGAATGAAAGCGAAGCAGTATAAGCCGGAAAATGGCCGGTTTGGCAGGGCTTAAGCTGGTTTCTGTGAATAACCGCGAATGTTTGCGGATAGGAGACTGGCTCCCCGGGCTGGATTCGAACCAGCGACCATTCGATTAACAGTCGAATGCTCTACCGCTGAGCTACCGAGGAATAGGCGAACAAGTGTTCGCGAGCGGGCAGCGTATAACAAAGCCTTTCGGGCTTGCAAAGAACCAAATCGGCCTTCGGCGAAACTTTAGCGCAGCACGGTAAACCGCTGCAATGCAAGGGCTTGCCGGCGTCCCAGGGCAATGCAGGCCTGTCCCGGCCGTCCCGCTTCCGGCCCTGGACCTCCGGGACGGACCATTGGCGCGGCGTGACGGCCGCGCCGTGATTCCCGGCCGGGCTCCCCACCCGCTCGACGTCATTCCGCAATGACATCCCGGTCAACGCGCAGCGATGGCGGCGATGAACAGCGCCGTCGCCGCAAACGAGGTGACGGTCCGCACATGGTTCCAGAAGGTCCAGTCGGTCAGGTAGCGCGCCCAGACCGGAGCAGCCGCGGCGCTCGCGGGGTCAGTGGCCGCAAGCTGGTCATTCAGCGGCACGTTGAAGACCATCGTGACGACGAACATCCCGAGGACATAGAGCGTGCCGCCGCAAATCATCGCAATGGCGCCCGGCTCCTGCCATCGCAGCCCCCGAGCACGACCAGCACGGCGCAGGACAGCGTGGTGCCGAGAAAGACCGGCATGAACAGCGAGCGCAGGATATCGACGCTGATCGCGTTCATCGCCGAGATACCGGCGGCCTGATCGATACGGCCGAGCGCAGTCATCACGAACGCCGAGAACGCGAAATAGAGCCCGGCGAGCAGGCCGCAGCCGAGCGCGGAAAACCAAAGCAGGCCCGAGGTCAGGATATTGCGCATCGCTTCATCTCCAAATGCGAGAGATACTCGTGTTTGTAAAATGCGATAAACTCTCGTATTGGAAACGTCAACCCTGATGTCGAGGAGAGCGATGGTGGCGAGACGGAAGGCTGCGCCAGCGGTGGACGCCCCCCTGCCCGGGCTGGCGCGGCTGGCCCCGACGCAACAGCGCAGCCGCGAGCGCTTCGAGCGCATTCTCGCCTGCGCGACCGAAATCATGGCGGAAAAGGGCAGCGAGGCGTTCCGCATGAGCGACATCGTCGAACGCAGCGGCGTCGCGTTCGGCTCGCTCTATCAATATTTCCCGGACAAGGCCGCAATCATCGGCACGCTAGCGGAACGGCACAACGCCGTCGGGCGCGATTGCGTCAGGCGCGACCTCGCCGCTGTCGCGACGACACGCGACCTGCATCCGGCGCTCTGCCGGATTGTCGACAGCTACTACGAGATGTTCATGCGCGAACCTGTCACGCGCGACATTTGGCAGGCGACGCAGGCCGACCGCGCCCTGCAAAAGCTCGATGCGGACGACATGGCGGTGCTCGCCGGCCTGTTGTCCGACGCGATCCGGCGGGTTGCGCCGGACGTGCCGGCCGCCACCCTCGCCACCTTCTCAGCACTGACGATGACGCTGATCGCGGCCGCCGTGCGTCACGCGACCACACTGCCGCCAAAGAAAGCGCGGCAGGCGCTGACGCAATTCAAAGCCATGCTGCCGCACGACCTTGACGGGCTGACCTGACCACGACGGTCGCATGGATGTCGGGAATTTCCTGGCGCTAAGACGATCAACATCGGGGCATGGTGCGGCGCGTTTGGGCTCCGCATTGTCACGTCTCCCTAAAATTCCTGCGATATTTGACCGCTATGAATACTGCCGGGAATTCCGGGAAGAGTTTTTCGCAACATGTGAATTGTCTCACACGAAAGGCAGGCCATGCCGACCTAGGTTCCCGAAGGGGTCATCAGCGATTCGTTAACCAAAGCGGGCACCATCGTCCTTTTCATAAAATTCGAACAAATCGCTCAATCCGGACCGAAGACAGTTTTGCGACCATCGCGCTCACGAACCTCGGAGAGCGCGATGAGCGAAGTCGAATTTGATCTGCTGCTGGACGCCGTGCGAACGGCGATCGCGCCTATTGCTCAGGAGGATTTTGTGGCTCAACCCTCGCCCCGCATTCAGCCGCCGCCGCGCGCTGCCAACGACAATCAGGCGCCGTGGCCGCTGATTCCGTTTCCTGAAGGTTGGTACGCCGCCAGCTAATGCGGCTTCTCATTTGTTGGCTGCAAGCCATTGATGAGGTGAGTGGAGGCCACGACCAGAATTGAACTGGTGTACACGGTTTTGCAGACCGTTGCGTAACCACTCCGCCACGTGGCCCCTTGCGGCGCACTTCATATACGCCCTCTCCGCGATAGGCAACCAACCCCAGCAGCTAACGCCGGCGCCTACGGTAGTCCCGTTTCTTCGGTTTTGGCGCCAATTCCGGCATTTTGGCCTGGACTTCGCGGAATCTCGCCAGCATCCGCTCGAAACTGTCAGTTAACGTTGCGGCAATATCCGGCCGCTTCTGCAGGCCCGCCAGCAGGATCGCGGCCGCCTCGATGGTGGACAGGCCGTCGCGGCGCGGTTCCCGGCGCAGCTTGCCGTAGAGCGAAGGGCGTTTCGGGCCGAGAATCACCCGCTGGCACTTCAGCATCCAGGCGTTGCGCCACCACAGTGCCTTGGCCTGGCTCCAGGTGCCGTCGAGCAGGACGATGCCCTCGATGTCGGACAGGATCGCACGCTGATGCGGCTCGAGCTCGCCCTTGCGGTTGATGGCGACGATCTCGGCATCGGTATCGAGATCCTCGACCTTGGCCGAGCCGAGATAGAGCACCGCCCAGCGCGACGGATCGGGCACCGGCCGGCCGAGCGCCTTGGCAAGGCTCGGCCACGACAGCCCGATCCGCACCACGGCGTTCTCGAAATGCCGCGCCAACAGCCGCGCGGTGCCGAGCGCCCTGTCCTGCTCCTGCGGATGGATCAGGATCAGCAACTGGATGCGGCTTTCGATCGGCGTAACGCTGTCGCAGATGCACAGCGGCAGCGGCTTGCCGCAATGCTGGCAATCCTCGATCTCGGCGATGACTTCAGGTTTGACTTCGGTCGGTTCGGACATCGCTTCGCTATACGCTCACGACGGCGCAATTCAAACTATTCCGCCGGCGCATGGACGCCCGACGGCTCGCGGCGCTGACGCAGCCGGTCGATCAACAGGTAGATCACCGGCGTGGTGTACAGTGTCAGGATCTGCGACACGAACAGGCCGCCGATGATGGTGATGCCGAGCGGCCGCCGCAGCTCGGTGCCCGGGCCGGTCGCAATGACCAGCGGAATGCCGGCGAACAGCGCCGCCATCGTCGTCATCAGGATCGGACGGAAGCGCGCCCGGCAGGCCTCGAAGATCGCATCCCGCGACGACAGGCCCTGATGCCGTTCGGCCTCGAGCGCGAAGTCGACCATCATGATGCCGTTCTTCTTGACGATGCCGATCAGGAGGATGATCCCGACGAAGGCGATCACCGTCAGCGGCGTGTTGGTCACCTGCAGCGCCAGCAACGCGCCGAGGCCGGCCGACGGCAGGGTCGAGATGATCGTGATCGGATGCGCGAGGCTCTCATAGAGCACGCCGAGCACGATATACATCGCAACCAGCGCGCCGAGGATCAACAGCGGCTGCCGCCCGCTGGTCTTGTTGAAGTCGCCGGCATTGCCGTCGAAGCTGCCGCGAATGCCCTCGGGCATGTGCAGCTCGTTGACCGCCTGCTGGATGTTGGTGGTCGCGACCTCCAGCGGCACGTCCGGCAGCAGGTTGAACGACACCGTGGTCGAGGGGAAGCCGCCGGAGTGATAGACCGCAAGCGCCGACAATCCGCGCTGGTAGTGCACGAGCGCCGACAGCGGCACCTGCACGTCATTGGCGCCGGCGACATAGATGCGCTCGAGGTTCGACGGGTCACTCTGGAATTTCGGATCGATCTCGAGCACTACGACGTACTGGTTGCGCTGAGTGTAGATGTACGAGATCTGCCGCTGCGAGAAGGCGTTGTTGAGCGCGTTGTCGATGTCCTGCACCCGGACGCCGAGGCTGGAGGCGATCTTGCGGTCGATCACGAGGTTGAGCTGCAGGCCGCCGGGATCGCGGTCGGACGAGACGTCGGTGATGCCCTCCACCGTCTCCATGCGCTTGGCGACGAGCGGCGCCCATTTCTGCAGCAGGTCGAGATCGGTCGAGGCAAGCGTGTATTGATAGTCGGAATCGCTCTGCCGGCCGCCGGTGCGGATGTCCTGCGCGGCGAACATGAACAGGCGGATGCCCGGCACCATGAACAGATTGCGGCGCAGCCGGTCGATCACCTGGGCGGTCGACAGGCCTGCCCGCTCCTCCGGCGGCTTCAGGCTGATGTACATGATGCCGCGGTTCGAGGTAGCGCCTCCCGGGCCGCCGCCGGAACCGACCGACGAGCCGATGCCGGCGACCGCGGGGTCGGCCATCACGATGTCGGCGAGCCGCTGCTGCAACTGGAGCATCGCCTGGAACGAGATGTCCGCCGACGCCCGCGTCGAGCCGATGACAAAGCCGCTGTCGTCGGTCGGGAAATAGCCCTTCGGCGTCTTGATGTAGAGCGTCACCGTCAGCGCGACGGTGGCGAAGAACACCACCAGCGTCAGGAAGGGATAGCCGAGCACGATGCGCAGCGTCGACGTATAGAACGCCACGACCCGGGACAGCGTGCCCTCGATGGCGCGGTCGTACCAGGTGGCGTGCTCCGAGGTCGCCTCCTTGATGTAGTGCGCGCAGATCATCGGCGTGATCGTCACCGACACCAGCGTCGACACGATGATGGCAAACGTCAGCGTCAGCGAGAATTCCCGCAGCAGCCGGCCGACGATCCCGTCCATGAAGATCAGCGGCGTGAAGGCCGCGATCAGCGACAGCGAGATCGACAGCACCGTGAAGCCGATCTGCTTGGCGCCTTCGACCGCCGCCGGATATGGCGCCATGCCCTGCTCGAGATTGCGGTACATGTTCTCGATCATCACGATGGCGTCGTCGACCACGAAGCCGACCGAGATCGCGAGCGCCATCAGCGACAGATTGTCGATCGAGAAGCCGGCGAGCCACATCCCGGCGCAGGTGCCGGCCAGCGCCAGCGGCACCGAGACGCCGGCCGCGATCGTCGGCACCACCCGGCGCAGGAACACGAACACCACGACCATGACAAGGATGGCGGTCGCCAGCAGCGTGAACTGCATGTCCTGGACGCTGGCGCGGATGGTTCCGGTGCGATCGACCAGGGTCGAGATCTCGACGCCGGCAGGGATCCACTTCCTCAGTTCCGGCAGCAGCCTGCGAACGTTGTCGACGGTGTCGATGACGTTGGCGTCGCTCTGTCTGGTGATCTGGATCAGCACCGCCGGCTGCTTGTTGAACCAGGCGATCGAGCGCGAGTTGCGGACGGAATCCTCGACCTCGGCGACGTCGGAGAGGCGGACGAAATTGCCGTTCGAGCTCCTGATGATGATATCGCGGAACTCGGCCGCGGTGCGCATCTGCTTGTTGATCGAGAGCGTCTCGCTCAGCCGGTCGCCGTTGAAGATGCCGACGGGCCCGAGCGGATTGGCATTGATGATCGCGAGCCGGACGTCGTCGGTCGCGATCCCGGCGTTCGCCAGCGACACCGGATTGAGCGCGATGCGCACCGCCGGCTGATCGGCGCCGCTGACGGTCACCTCCCCGACGCCAGGCACCTGCGAGATGCGCTGCGCCAGCACGGTGTCGGCGACGTCGTACATCGCGCTGGTCGAGATCGTCTTCGAGGTCAGCGCCAGCACGAACACCGGTGCCGCGGCCGGATTGGCCTTGCGGAACTTGGGCAGCGACGGCAGATCGCTCGGCAGATCGGCGAGCGATGCATTGATCGCGGCCTGCACGTCGCGCGCGGCACGGTCGATGTCGCGGCCGATCGAGAATTGCACCTGGATGCTGGTGGTGCCGAGCGAGCTCGTCGAGGTGATCTGGTCGACACCCGAAATGGTGCCGAGCTTGCGCTCCAGCGGCGCCGCGACGGTCGCGGCCATGACGGAGGGATCGGCGCCCGGCCTCGATGCCGACACCCGGATGGTCGGGAAGTCGACATTCGGCACCGACGACACCGGCAGGAACTCGTAGGCGACGATCCCGACCAGGAACAGCCCGATCGCCAGCAGCGTGGTGCCCACGGGCCGGCGGATGAAGGGCTCCGAGATCGAGATCACTGCATGCCCTCGGTGGCGCCCGCGATCGGCGGGCCGCTCGGACCAGGCTCCGGCACGGCCCGCTCGATCCGCCGGTTGAGCCGGTCGAGCGCGAGATAGATCACCGGCGTGGTGTAGAGCGTCAGCAGCTGGCTCAGCAGCAGGCCGCCGATGATCGAGATGCCGAGCGGAAAGCGCAGCTCGGCGCCGGTGCCGCTTTCGATCGCGAGCGGCAGCGCGCCGAACAGCGCCGCCAGCGTCGTCATCATGATCGGCCGGAAGCGCAGCAGGCAGGCCTGCACGATCGCGTCATAGGACGACATGCCCTGATGGCGCTCGGCCTCGAGCGCGAAGTCGATCATCATGATGGCGTTCTTCTTGACGATGCCCATCAACAGGATGATGCCGATCAGGCCGATCACCGAGAGGTCCTGCCCGCACAGCATCAGCGCCAGAATGGCGCCGACGCCGGCCGACGGCAGCGTCGACAGGATGGTGATCGGGTGGATGTAGCTCTCGTAGAGTACGCCGAGCACGATGTAGATCGTGATGATCGCGGCCAGGATCAGCCAGGGCTGTCCGGCAAGCGATCGCGCGAACTCGGCGGCGTCGCCGGAATAGATGCCGACGATGCTGCCGGGCATCCCGATCCTGCCCTCGATCGCTTTGACCGCGACGACCGCATCGCCGAGCGCCTCCCCGGGCGCGAGGTTGAAGCTGAGCGAAACCGACGGGAACTGGGCCTGGTGCGAGATCGCGAGCGGCGCCGTGGTGCGGACCAGCGTCGCCACCGCCGACAGCGGCACCTGCGCGCCGCTGGCGCCGGGCAGATAGAGCTTGTCGAGGATCGACGGGTCGCGCTGATACATCGGCAGCGCCTCGAGCACCACGCGGTACTGGTTGGCCTGGCCGTAGATCGTCGAAATCTGGCGCTGCGCGAAGGCGTCGTTCAGCGTGTCGGTGACGCCCTGCAGGTTGACGCCGAGCTGGCCGGCGCGCTGGCGGTTGATGTCGAGCGCCGCGCGCAGGCCGCCCTCCTGAGCCTCCGAGGAGACGTCGCGGAAGATCGGGTCGCGCCGCATCTCCGCGACCAGCTTCTGGGCCCATTGCGAGACTTCGGCGGCATCGGTCGCGGTCAGCGTGTACTGGTATTGCGAGCGGCTCGACTGGGTCGAGATCTGCACGTCCTGCACCGGCTGGAAGTAGACCGTCATGCCGGGGACCGTCGATATCTTCTGTTTCAGCCGCTCGATCACGTTGACGACGCCGTCGCGCCGCTGGTCGAGCGGCTTCAGCGTCATCACCAGGCGGCCGACATTGGTGGTCGGATTGACCGAACCCGAGCCGATCACGGAGACCACGCCGACCACGTCGGGATCAGCCTTGATGATGTCGGAGACGGCGCTCTGGCGCCGCCGCATCTCGTCGAACGAAACATCGGGACCAGCTTCGGTCACTGCCGTGATCGAGGACGTATCCTGCAGCGGCAGAAAGCCCTTCGGCGCCAGCACATACATGATCAGCGTCAGCGCGATGGTCGCGAACGTCACCAGCAGCGTCGCGCGCTGGCGCTGCAAGACCCAGAGCAGCGTCCGATGATAGAACTCCACCATGCGGTCGATGAAGCGGCTGACCGCGGCGAGGCCCGGGACCGCCATCTCCTCGTGGATGTTCTTGAGCAGCCGCGAGCACATCATCGGCGTCAGCGTCAGCGAGACGATCGCCGAAGTCACGACCGCAATCGTCAGGGTCAGCGCGAATTCGCGGAACATGCGGCCGACCAGGCCGGACATGAACAGCAATGGGATGAACACCGCGATCAGCGACACCGTCAGCGAGATCACGGTGAAGCCGATTTCGCTGGCACCCTTGAGCGAGGCCTCCATGACCGTCTCGCCGTCTTCCATGTGGCGGACGATGTTCTCGATCATGACGATGGCGTCGTCGACCACGAAGCCGGTGCCGATGGTCAAAGCCATCAGCGACAGATTGTCGAGGCTGAAGCCGGCGAAATACATGATGCCGAAGCTCGTGATCAGCGACAGCGGCAGCGCGACGCCGGCGATCAGGGTCGCGCGCAGCGACCGCAGGAACAACAGCACCACCAGCGTCACCAGCACCACGCTCAGGATCAGCGTGAACTGCACGTCGCGGACCGAGGCGCGGATCGTCACCGTGCGGTCCGAGACGACTGTCAGCTTGACGCCGGCCGGGACCGCGCGCTGCAGCCGCGGGATTTCGCCGCGGATCTGCTTGACGACGTCGATGACATTGGCGCCGGGCTGGCGCTGGATGTCGATGATGACCGCCGGCGTGCCCTGGTACCAGCCGCCGGTGCGATCGTTCTCGAGCCCGTCGACGATCTGCGCGACGTCGCCGATCGTGACCGGCGAGCCGTTGCGGTAAGCGATGATGATCGGTCGGTAGGCGTCGGCCGCGGCGATCTGGTCGTTGGCGGCAATGGTGTAGGATTGCTGGGCACCGTCCAGCGAGCCCTTCGGCCCCGACACGTTGGCGCCGGCGATCGCGCTGCGCAGGTCCTCCATCGCGATGCCGTAGGCCGCAAGCCGCGCGAGGTCGGCCTGCACGCGAACCGCCGGCTTCAAACCGCCGAGGATCGAGACCCGCCCGACGCCGGAAATCTGGCTCAGCCGTTGGCCGAGGATGGTGTCGGCGAGATCGCTCATCGCCCGCAGCGAGATCGTGTCCGAGGTCAGCGCCAGGGTCATGACCGGCGCGTCCGCCGGGTTCACCTTGGCGTAGACCGGCGGGTACGGCAGCGTCTTCGGCAGGATGCCGGCGGCGGCATTGATCGCGGCCTGCACGTCCTGCGTGGCGCCGTCGATGTCGCGGTTGAGGTCGAACTGCAGCGATATCTGGCTGACGCCGAACGAGCTCGTCGAGTTCATCGACGACAGCGACGGGATCTGGCCAAGCTGCCGCTCCAGCGGCGCCGTGATCAGCGAGGCCACCACATCGGGGCTCGCGCCGGGCAGCTGCGTCGACACCTGCACGGTCGGAAAATCGACCTGCGGCAGTGCTGAGACCGGCAGCGCCCAGTAGCCGAGCGCACCGCCGATCATCAGCGCAATGCCGAGCAGCGAGGTGGCGATCGGCCGGCGGATGAACGGTTCGGAGACGCTCATGGTTGCGTTCTCGCTTTAACGTCGGACATTACGAGGTCGGGACGCCGGTCATGGCTGTGCCTTCGGCGCGCCGCCCGACTGTTCACCCCCTGCCGCCGGCGCGGGTGCCGGTCCGGCCTGTCCGTTCTGGTCGCCTTCACTGTGCTCGCGCCGACCACGGTGCTCGCCGGTCTTGCCCTGCCCGTCCTGCTTGCCGTCCTTGCTCTGGCTTCCGGTCTTTCCGTCGGGACTGCGGCTGCGCTTGCGCGGCGCGAGGTCGGCCGCCGGCGGCCCGTCGTCCTTGCCGACGATGACCTTGGAGCCGTCGGCGAGATTGGCGAAGCCGGTCGTCACGACGCGATCGGACGTGGTCAGGCCACTGGCGATGACGGCTTCATGCTCGTTCTGCTGCGTGACCGTGACCGGCTTCGCGGTCACGACGTTGTCGGCGCCGATTACATAGCTGAACGTCCCGGCCGGACCGCGCTGCACGGCCGAGGTCGGCACCACGATGGCCTGCGGCAAGGTCTCGACCTTGAGCCGCACATTGACGAACTGTCCGGGCCAGAGCTGATAGCTGGCATTCGGGAGCTCGGCCTTGAGCTTCAGCGTGCCGGTGGTCGGATCGACCTGGTTGTCGATGCCGGTCAGCTTGCCGGTGTCGATGACGGTGACGCCGTCATTGCCGAACACATCGACCGCCAGCTGGCCCTTGGCCGCGGCAGCGTTGACCCGCATGATCTGCTGCTGCGGCAGGCTGAACCACACCGCGATCGGCTGCAGCTGGGTCAGGATCACGAGGCCCGTGGTGTCGGAGGCGTGGATAATATTGCCCTGGTCGACCTGGCGCAGGCCGGCGCGGCCGGAGATCGGCGCGACGATCTTGGTGTAGCCAAGCGTGGTGCGCGCATTGTCGATCTGAGCTTGATCGGCCTTGATGACGGCCTCCTGCTGCGCGACCAGCGCGCGCTGCGTGTCGGCCTGCTGCTTGGAGCCGGCATTGCTGGCGGCGAGTTGCTCATAGCGGACGAGATCGATCTTCTGGTTGGCAAGCAGCGCCTCGTCCTTGGCCTTCGTAGCCACCGCCTGATCGTACTGCGCCTGATAGATTGCGGGATCGATCTCGCCCAGCACGTCGTCCTTCTTGACGTCCTGGCCCTCGACGAAATTCACCTTGATCAGCTTGCCGTCGACCTGCGAGCGCACGGTCACCGTATTCAGCGCCTTCACCGAGCCGACGCCGTCAAGATAGACCGGCACGTCCTGCACGCGCGGGGTGGCCGCGAGCACCGGCACCGGCAGATCAGGCCGCGCGCCCGCGCCGCGCCCGCCGCCCCCATTTGGCTTGGGCTGGAAGGCAAGCCAGCCGAGATAGCCGAGCCCGGCCAGGATCACGAGCGTGATGAGCAGCGAGACCATGCGCCCAAGCAGGCGCGAGATCAGGCTCCGCTTGCGCGGCGCGGTGCTTTTCTAGTCATCCGTCGAGTCGGGCTTAAAGAGCATCGACCGGTCTTTCCATCTTCGGTTCCCAGCCGCCCCCTAAGGCCTGATACAGGCTCACGATCGCCAATAGCCGGGCCAGTTGGGCCTGCGAATAAGCGTCTTCCGCCTGGAACAGCGTCAGCTGCGTGTTTAGCACAGTTACGATGTCGGCGGTGCCGGCCCTGAGCTGCTTCTCGGCCAGGTCGAAGGCGCGCCGTGACGACGACAGCACGTCGCGCTGCAGCTGCAGCCGCCGCGTCGTCTCGCGGATCGCAACCAGCGCGTTGTCGACGTCGGTGAAGGATTGGATGACCGTCTTGCGATAGGTCTGCAGCAGCTCGTCCTGCTTCGCCTTCGCGTTCTCGAAATTGCCGAGGATCCGGCCGCCGTCGAAGATCGGCTGGGTCATGCCGCCGACCAGGTTGAAGAAGGCCGCATGCGGCTGAAACAGCGAGACCAGCGCCTGACTCTGATAGCCGCCTGTCCCGGTCAGCTGAATGCTCGGAAAGAACTGCGCCCGCGCGCTGCCGACATTGGCGGTGGCGGATGCAAGCTGCGCCTCCTGGCGTCGGATGTCGGGACGCTGGGTCAGCAATTCGGACGGCAGGCCCGGCGTGACCCGCGGGATCGCAACCGAGTTGAGCGAGCCGCCGGCGACGCGCACAGCCTCCGGCGGCCGCGACACCAGCACCGCGAGCGCGTTGATGTTCTGGTCGAGCGTCTGCCGCAGCGGCGGCACCAGCGCGCGCTGGTTGGCGAGCACGCTCTCCTGCTGCGCCACGTCGAGGTCGGAGCCGGTGCCGGCCTTGAAGCGCTCGTTGATCGCATTGAGGATGCGCTCGGCGCTGGCGATGTTGCGCTGCGCGGTGCGCAGCCGGTCCTGGGTGGCGAGAACAGTGAAATAGGCGTTGGCAACGCTCGCGAGCGTGGTCAACGCCACCACCTCGCGATCGAACCGGTTGGCGACGGCGGTCTCCTCCGCAGCCTGCGCGGCATCGCGGTTCTGGCCCCAGAAGTCGAGCTGATAACTGGCGCTGAGCGAGGCGTTGTAGTTCACCACCTCGCGCCCGCCATTGATGAGACCGCTGGCGCTGGAGCCGGAGGTGCGGGAATAGGTCTCCGATCCATTGAGATTGACGGTCGGCAGCAGCGCCGCACCGGCCTGCCGCGCCAGCGCATCGGCCTGACGAAAACGCGCCACCGCCGCGGCGATGTCGAGGTTGACGGTCTGCGCCTCCTCCATCAGCTGCGTCAGCTCCGTGGAGCGAAAGCCACGCCACCAGTCGAGCGTCGGAAGCGCGTCGCCCGGCCGGCCAAGCCGTGCGGCCTTATAGCCCTGCGGCACATCGAGCGCCGGATCAGGGATGTCCTGGGTCAGAATGCAGCCGGCTGAGCTCGCGACCAATCCGAGCGCGACGAACGCGCGTCCCGCCAGCCGTCGCACGCGGACGGCGAGGCCGAACCGGCCTCCAGTCACCGTCACGGATGCTTGCTGGGTCACACCCGTTCTCCGCCGGAGCCAGCCTTCGCCCGTGGCGCACGGGCGACGCGTTCAGCGGTGGTCTGGGTGACGTACACGGGGTAATGCTTTCAATGGAACCTGCCTGTCCCATCCTACCCTTGGGACGATAGGGCGGACAGCCCTGTCACGAATGCGCGACGTTGCATCGCAAGCGATTCGACGCCACCCTGATTGTTGGCTTTTCCCTATTTTTACAGCATTTCCGCGCGTTTCGGAGCCGTGCCGGAAGTCACGATTCTAACAAAGATTTCATGGGGATTTCTCGGCCCTGTTGCGCCGAATCCGCAGCGTCCGGCGCCCTGCCCGGCACCCCGATGATCCAGACCCCGCGATCCGTCGTTACCTCTAGAGATTCGCTGCTTGCGGCCGATAGCGGCGTTCAACCTTCGGACCCGACATGACCTACCTTTACGCCTATCTGTCGACACTGACAGTTTTTCTGCTCTGCGACATGGCATGGCTTGGAACGATGGCGAGCCGACTGTATCGCCCGACCCTCGGCGACATCCTGTCGGTCGAGGTCAACCTGCCTCCGGCGATCGTGTTCTATTTAGTCTACCCGGTCGGGCTGGTGGTGTTCGCCGTACTTCCGGCCCTGAAGTCGGGAAGCCTTGGCTCGGCCGCGCTGAGCGGCGCGCTGCTCGGTTTCTTCAGCTACATGACCTACGATTTGACCAACCAGGCGACATTGCGAAACTGGACCGTCCAGCTCACTTTGCTCGACGTCACTTGGGGGACTTTGCTGGGTGCGATTTCCGCGACGGCGGCATATCTGGTGACGGCGAGGCTAGCGGCCTGACGTCAGCTTCGGAAACGGAAGGAATGCCCGGGTCCGCGCCTGCACGTCGCGGAACTGCAGGCCGCGCGAACGCAGCATGTGCTGTTCGAGCGGCGGCACGCCAGACACGTGGACCAGAACCCAGTACATGCAGGCCGGTGCCAGGAGCGTGATCCAGCCCGCCGGATATGAGGCGTCGATCGCGATCAGCGGATAGGCCAGCCAGCACAGCCATTCGAAGAAATAGTTCGGATGGCGCGACCACTTCCAGAGCCCGGTCTCACAGACCCGCAGTCGATTGGCGGGATCGGAGCGGAATTTGCGCAGTTGCGCGTCGGATAACGCCTCCCCGATCAGGCCGGCCAGAAGCAGCAGCGCACCGATCAAATCCGCAAACCCAAGTTCGGGTCGCGGATTATGTGCGGCGAGCGCGACCGAGACCGCCAGGAGCAAACCAACTGCCGCCTGCGCCTGCAGCTGCAGGAACATCCGCCGGCCGGCCGTGGCGCCCCATTGATCAATCAGGTCGCGATAGCGCGGATCATCACCGGCCTTACAGGTTCGCAGCAGCAGATGACCGCCGAGCCGGAGCGACCAGATGGCGACCAGGATCGCGACCACAATCTGCCGCGCGCTGGCCGTGCCCTCCGGCGGAACCGGGATAAGGCTGGCAAGGCAAGCGACCAAGCCGGTCCCGAACGTCCAGCAGACATCGATCCATCCCGTGGCCCCGGTCCGGCGCTGAATGAACCAGGCAATCGCCATAACCGCAGACAACGCGAGTGCCATGACGACGAATTGGAGGATCAGCGGGAGCAGGCTCATGGCGCAATCTTCCGCGAGCAGCGTCACATCCGGATCAACGGCTGCAACAGGCGGCCGAGCACTCCATTGAGCTTCAAATCGCCCTGCATTGCGACCAGGCAAATGCAGTCGTCCACGGAGTCGATCCTGATATCGTGATCGACCGACCCGTCCCCCAAGTCGAAATCTCCGGGGCCGAACTGGCCGCCGGCGTGAACGAAGCTTCCCGACAGCACGCAGGTCATCTCAAAGCCGGTGTGCGTGTGCTCGATCATTCTCGTTCCCGGGCTGGACTTCAGCAGAAAGACGCGCGTCGCGCTCGGCTCGGGTAACCGGATCGGCCGCAAATGCACCTTTGGCGCAATCCATCGCCACGAGCTGTCGGGATAGCTGCCCAGAAAGTCCGGCAAGCCCGGCACATCGCTGAATGCCCGCCCCCGGCGCTGCACAGGAGCGGAAGTCTCCGATGCCTCGTCCAATCTGCGCTGCAAGGCTTCAAACGATCCGTCAGACATCGCGGACGGAGGCAGTGCAGCCAGCACCGCGCCGCCAACATGCTCCATCGCCCGCACCGCTCCGCGGCACTTGGCACAGCCGACCAAATGGGTAGCAATCGCAACGTGCTGGCCAAGATCGATCGTACCGGCTGCGAATGCGCCCAACAGCTCGTCCGGGGGGTGATGATGGACGGTCATGAGAAGTCATCCAGCAAGTTGCGGAGCCGTGCCATCGCGAGCCGCAGGCGCGATTTGACGGTGCCGAGCGGAATATCCAGCGCCCTTGCGATCTCCGCATGGGCCGTTTCGTGAAAGAAAGATAGCTCGACCACCCTCACCTGCTCGTCCGGCAACAACGACAGTGCGTCCCGGACCCGCGCCTCGATCTGAGACGTCGCAATTCCCGCATCAGGCAAGGGCCCTTCATCACGCTGAAACTCAAGCTCCGTCTCGGACGTATCGCTGGCTGGAGTTCGCTTCTGACGACGGAGCGCGTCGATGCGCAGGTTGCGTGCGATCGTGAATATCCAGGCTGCGGCACCAGCGCTTTTGGGATCGAACAGACTGGCCTTCGACCACACCAGGAACAGGGCCTCCTGCGCCAGTTCGTCGGCAAGCTGCTCGCTCGCACCCGAGCGCTGCATGAGCGTCTTTATACGCGGCGCAAAATGCCGAAACAGCGCAGCGAAAGCCTCGCGATCCCTTCGAATCGCAACGGCTTCGATCAGCCGGGCCCAACGGGCCGCATCCGACGTCTCATTGTCGGGAGTTTCATTCAGCATGCCGCGCGGGCACTCCCTGTCGTTACGGGCTATGCGACCGCAGTACCGGATCGCACCCGGCCTGACCAGACCGGCAACCCCGGAGATATGTCGTACGGCGGTTTGCATGCAACAGGAACGCCGTCCGTCTGCAGTTGGATCACTGCCGGTGATCCAACCCTCAAGACCAGTCGTTCCTATCCATGACACCGGCCTGCGCAATGGGCCGGCGCGCTCGTGGATCGAAAAGGGATAATCGTTGAGGACCGACGGCAAATTGAACGTCGCCATAGTCGGAACCGGCATTTCCGGCCTTTCGGCCGCCTGGCTGCTGAGCCAGCGGCACGATGTGACCGTCTACGAGAAATCCGATCGGATCGGCGGGCATTCCAACACCGTGACGGCGTCCCTTGGCAGCCAGCGAGTCGCCGTGGATACCGGCTTCATCGTGTTCAACCGGAAAACCTACCCTAACCTTACCGCGCTGTTCCGGCATCTCGGCGTTCCCACGCGAGCTTCGGAAATGTCGCTCTCGGTTTCTCTTGACCAGGGCGATCTGGAATATTCCGGGAGCGGCCTATCGGGCCTGCTGGCCCAACCTGCCAATCTGTTGCGCCCGCGCTTTTGGTCGATGCTGCGCGACCTTGTCCGGTTCTACGATCGGGCGACACGTGATGCGGCGCTGTTGCATGACGAGACGATCAGCCTCGGCGACTATCTCGCGCAAAGTGGTTATGGTGCGGCGTTCCGCGACGACCATCTGCTGCCGATGGCGAGCGCCATCTGGTCGGCGCCCCCGGCGGACATTCTCGCCTTTCCCGCGGCGACCTTCATTCGTTTTCACCATAATCACGGACTGCTTCAGCTGACCCGGCGGCCGCCATGGGAAACCGTGACCGGCGGCAGCCAAGTCTATGTACAACGGCTGGTCCAGCCATTCGCAGACCGGATCAAGCTCGACTGCGGCGTGGTCAGGATACGACGATCGACGCGCGGCGTAACGGTGACCGACGTTCACGGCGAAACGCGATCATACGATCACGTCATCCTGGCAACACACGCGAATGAAGCGCTGTCGGTGATTGAAGCGCCGACGCCGGATCAATCCAGATTGCTCGGTGCGTTCCGCTACAGCCGCAACCTTGCCGTCCTCCATTCCGATCCAACGTTCATGCCGCGGCGGCGTCTCGCATGGTCGAGCTGGAACTATGTCGGATCCCGCGGCGAGTGCAGCGCGCCGGTCGGTGTCACCTATTGGATGAACCGGCTACAGGGCATCCCCGAGCATTTGCCGCTGTTCGTCACGCTCAATCCTGCTCGTCCACCGCGCGCGGACACGCTGCATCAGACGGAGGTCTACGAGCACCCGATCTTCGATTCAGCCGCGATTGCTGCGCAGCGCCGGCTGTGGTCGCTGCAAGGCGACGGAGGCATCTGGTTTTGCGGCGCGCATTTCGGCGCCGGCTTCCACGAAGACGGGCTGCAATCCGGGCTTGCGGTCGCTGAGCAACTCGGCAGCGTGCGCCGGCCGTGGATTGTACCGAACGAATCCGGACGCATCACGCTCGCGACCGATGCCAGATCCTTGCCCGAACCGGAGCTGCAGCCATGACGCTGCGCTCTTGCCTGTATCGCGGTAGCGTGATGCATCGGCGGCTGCGTCCGACATCTCATCGCTTTCGCTACCGCGCGTTCTGGCTGCTGCTCGATCTCGACGAGATACCGGCGCTTCCCGCGCGCCTGCGGCTATTGTCGCACAACCGGTTCAACCTTTTCGCGCTGTACGACAGCGATCACGGTGACGGCAGTGCAACGCCACTTCGCGCTCAAATCGAGCGGCAGCTCGGGCAAGCGGGTATCGACCTGGCCGGCGGACCGATTCGATTGTTCTGCATGCCACGGACACTCGGCTACGACTTCAATCCCCTCAGCCTGTATTTTTGTTACCGAGACTCGAATCAACTGGCGGCGATCGTCTATCAGGTTCACAACACGTTCGGCGAACGCCACGCCTATGTGGCTGCGGTCGACGCTCACGACGCGAGCATTCGGCACGACTGCAACAAGACCTTTCATGTGTCGCCGTTCATGGCCATGAACCAGAGCTATCATTTCCGCTTGAACCGGCCCGATGAGCATTTTGCGCTCGGCATCAGCGCGAGCGAAGGCGGCGAAACGATGCTCAGCGCGTGCCTAGCCGCGTCACGCCAGTCACTGAGCGACCGGACCTTGCTGGGGAGTTTCCTTGCGATTCCGCTGGTGACGGCCAAGGTCATCCTCGCGATCCATTGGGAGGCGGCAAGGCTTTGGCTGAAGGGCATGCGCATTCGCGAGCGCCCGAAGCGATCCGCGAACGGCATGACGCTCGCGACCAGATCATCGAAGCAACGGACAGATTTGCATGCGCACTGACCATCAGCAGACCGCACCCGCCTGGATGCCGGTCGAATGGCCGCCGGTGCTGCGCGCGACGATTGGCGTGCTGCTGCGGCGGATGCTCGGCCGGATCGATTGCGGCGAAATACTCGTGCAATTGCCAGGCGGACGCGGCGTTACGATCTCCGGCTCGCGCGGCGGAGAGCAGGCGCATATCAGAATTCACAGTTGGAAGTGCTTGCTGCGGCTGCTTGCCGGCGGCGATCTGGGCTTTGCCGAAGGCTACCTTGCCGACGAGTGGTCGACGCCCAACATTCACGCATTCCTGAGTGCCGCCGCACCGCGTTCGACCCACGAGGCCTCGTTCGAGCGGTTGAGACCTCCTCAGCCTCTCACCTGGCTTCGCCATGCCCTGCTCAATCGCAATACCAGGCGCGGCAGCCGGCGCAACATTCGTGCCCATTACGATCTCGGCAACGATTTCTACCGCCTCTGGCTCGACCCGAGCATGACCTATTCATCGGGGATCTACACCTCGCCCTACCAGACCCTCGCGCAAGCTCAGCAGGTCAAGCTCGATCGAGTCGCCGAGCTGCTCGAACTCAACGGCGGCGAGAATATCCTCGAGATCGGTTGCGGTTGGGGCGCGTTGGCACGGCATTTGATCGAACGACACCACTGTCACGTCACCGGACTGACGTTGTCGACCGAGCAGCTTGGCTACGCGCGTGAGAAGCTGGCAGCCCAAGGCCTTGCCGACAAATCAGACCTGCGGCTCGAGGACTATCGGGACACCGACGGCCGCTACGACCGAGTCGTCTCGATCGAGATGCTGGAGGCGGTCGGGGAAGCCTATTGGCCGCTGTTTTTCGACAAGCTGCGGCAACGCCTCGGTGCCGGCGGCGTCGGGGTGCTGCAAGTGATCACGATCGATGAGCGTCGCTTCGAAGGCTATCGCAGGCGGCCGGAATTCATCCAGCGCTATATCTTTCCGGGCGGAATGCTGCCCACCATCGACATCGTCAAGCGGTTGGTGAGCAGTTCCGGATTGCGGCTGGTTTCAACCGAGTTCTTCGCCGACAGCTACGCGCGCACGCTGGCCGACTGGCACGACCGTTTCCTCGACGCCTGGGCCTCGATCGAACCCCTCGGCTTCGATATCAGGTTCAAGCGGATGTGGGAGTACTATCTGGCCTATTGCAGACTAGGCTTCGAAATTGGCGCCCTCAATGTGGGGCTGTACAAGATCGAGCGATCATCCTGAATTGGGCTCGTACAGCAAATCTGACGTCGCTCGCCCGAACTGCAGCAAGATTTGGCCGGATCACGGGGCATTCGCCAAACGAGCGTTCCGGCGGGTCTTGATCGGTCCCGGCAACCGGTTAACACAGATCGCCACACGAAATTCGCCGCACTGCAAAAGCCTTCCCCTTTTGCCGTCGGCACACTAGTTTCCGGCCAGAGCAAAACACTGACCGGCAAAAGATTACCCCCGACATGGCATTCAACAAAGACGTCATCGAAGCGATCGGCAACACCCCGCTCATCAAGCTGAAACGCGCATCCGAACTGACCGGCTGCACCATTCTCGGCAAGGCCGAATTCATGAATCCCGGCCAGTCGGTCAAGGATCGCGCCGGCAAGGGGATGATCCTGGAGGCCGAAAAGCGCGGCGATCTGAAGCCGGGCGGCCTCGTGGTCGAATCGACCGCAGGCAATACCGGCATCGGGCTCGCCGTCGTGGCGAGCGCGCGCGGCTACCGCACCCTGATCGTGATTCCGGAGACGCAGAGCCAGGAAAAGAAGGACATGCTGCGGCTGTGCGGCGCCGAACTGGTCGAGGCGCCGGCGCTGCCCTATTCCAATCCGAACAACTACCAGCATCTCGGCAGGCGTCTCGCCGATCAGCTGCGCAAGACCGAGCCGAACGGCGTGCTGTTCGCCGACCAGTGGAACAACCTCGACAATCCCAAGGCGCATTATGACTCGACCGGGCCGGAGATCTGGCAGCAGACCAACGGCAAGCTCGACGGCTTCATCTGCTCGGTCGGCACCGGCGGCACGCTCGCCGGCATCAGCCGCTATCTGAAGGAAAAGAACAAGGACATCGTCACTGCCTGCGCCGATCCGCACGGCTTTGCGATGTACGAACTGTTCAAGAACGGTCAGGTCAAATCGACGCCCGGCGACTCGATCACCGAAGGCATCGGCCTCGGACGCAAGACGCCTGTTATCGAGACCGCGAATGTCGACGATGCGTTCCTGGTCTCCGACGAGGACGCCGTGACCATCATCTATGAGCTGCTGGAGCACGAAGGCTTGTGCCTCGGCGGCTCGACCGGCGTCAACATCGCGGGCGCGATCCAGCTTGCCAGACAGCTCGGCCCCGGCAAGACCATCGTCACCATCCTCTGCGACTCCGGCAACCGCTATCAGTCCAAGCTGTTCAACCCAGCCTTCATGCGTTCGAAGAATCTGCCGGTGCCGGAATGGCTGGAAAAGCGCAGCAAGATCGAGCTGCCGTTCGTCTGAGTGGTGAATGGCGAACAGAGCGAATCCCTGTTCGCCACTCCCAATTCGCTCATCTCAAGATCTGACTCAGGAACAGCTTCGACCGTGCGTGCTGCGGGTTGGCGAAGAATTCCTGCGGCGTGTTCGACTCGATGATCTGGCCGGCGTCCATGAACACGACGCGGTTGGCGACCTCGCGGGCGAAGCCCATCTCGTGGGTCACGACCAGCATCGTCATGCCCTCCCTGGCGAGATCGACCATGGTGTCGAGCACCTCCTTGACCATTTCCGGATCGAGCGCCGAAGTCGGCTCGTCGAACAGCATCACCTTCGGGTTCATGGTCAGCGCGCGGGCGATCGCGACGCGCTGCTGCTGACCGCCCGACATCTGGCCGGGAAACTTGTTGGCCTGATGCGGAATCTTGACCCGCTCGAGGAACTTCATCGCCATCGCCTCGGCATCCTTCTTCGGGATGTTGCGCACCCAGATCGGCGCCAGCGTGCAATTGTCGAGCACGGTGAGATGCGGGAACAGGTTGAAGCTCTGGAACACCATGCCGACCTCGCGCCGCACCTCGTCAACCCGGCGCAGGTTCGGGCCGAGTTCGATGCCGTCGACAACGATCTCGCCCTCCTGGAATTCCTCCAGCGCGTTGATGCAGCGGATCAGGGTCGACTTGCCCGAACCGGACGGACCGCAGATCACGATCCGCTCGCCCTTGCCGACCTCGAGGTTGATGTCCCGCAACACATGGAAGTCGCCGTACCATTTGTTGAGCGTGGAAATGTTGACGATCGGGGTTGTGGACATGGTGACCTTGTTCAGTGGCGGCGGTGAGCGTTGAGCCGGTTTTCGACGAACAGCGAGTAGCGCGACATTCCAAAGCAGAACACGAAATAGATCATCCCGGCAAACGCGAAGCCGGTAAAGGCCGTGGTCGGCGTCGACCAGTTCGGGTCCGAGAACGACGCCCGCAGCGAACCCAACAGGTCGAACAGCGCCACGATCGACACCAGCGAGGTGTCCTTGAACAGCGAGATGAAGCTGTTGACGATGCCGGGAATGACGTAGCGCAGCGCCTGCGGCAGCACGATCAGCGACGTCGTCTTCCACCAGGACAGGCCGAGCGCCGATGCGGCTTCCGCCTGCCCGCGCGCCACCGCAGCGAGCCCGCCCCTGATCACCTCGGCCATGTAGGCGCCGGTAAAGATCGCGACACCGATCAAGGCGCGCAACAGGCCGTCGACGGCGAAATTGCCCGGCACGAACAGCGGCAGCATGTAGGTCGCGAAGAACAGCACCGTGATCAACGGCACGCCGCGCCAGAACTCGATGAAGGCGATCGAGAAGATCCGGATCAGCGGGATGGTCGAGCGTCGGCCCAGCGCGAGCGCGATCCCGATCGGCATCGAGGCGACGATGCCGGTGATCGCGATCACCAGCGTCACCAGCAGACCGCCCCACAGCCGGGTGTCGACGATGGGAAAGCCGCCGCGATCGAGCCCCATCAGCTTGATGCCGGCAGCGATCCCGGCGAACGTCAGCAGGCTGCCGATCAGTGCCCTGTGGCCGGTGCGCATGCCGCCTCCGAGCACGAACAACACGGCGGAGACGATCACGGCGGTGAGGAGGAAATCACCCCAGACCGGCGCCGAGGAAGCCTGTAACTGATCGCGCAGCCAGGTCAGCGGAAAGATCAGCCAATGGATCAGCAAACCGACCAAGACGAGCAGCTTGCCCAGGACCCACAGCAGCGGGGCGATCGCCGAACTCTTGCTGAGATTGACCAGCAGATCGCCGGCGCCGCCGATGCTCTGCTCGAACAGCTCGAACAGGCCGGCAGTCCAGCTCATGCCGAAGCCGGCGATGCCACCGCCGTGCAGCAGGAAGAACGCCACCACAGGAAACGCGAAGAAGAACAGGCCGGAGTTCAGGGCCTTCGCCGGCAGGCGTGGCATCAGCAGCGGCAACAGCAGCGCGGCGCCGAGCCCGTAAGTCAGATTAACGCGCCAGCGCTGGGCTTCCGGATAGAAGCCATAGATCAGCTGCGTCAGCTTGGCTTGAATATAGGGCCAGCAGGCGCCGACTTCGTGCCCCGCCTTTTCGGCGAGGCAGGCGGTGCGATCCTTGCCAGTCCAGATCGCGTCGACCAGCAGGAACTTGATTGCCGGGATCACGATGTACCAGGCCAGCAAGAGCCCGAGGATCGTGAGCAGGATGTTGCCCGGCGAATTGAGCAGCCGCGTGCGCAGGAAACCGATGAAGCCGGTGGTCTTTGCCGGCGCCGCGCGCTCGGCGACCAGGTCCTGGCGGACAAAGGACGAGGCGGAGATATCCGTCATGCCGCCATGCTCCGGTTGATGCGCCAGCCATAGACGCTCATCAGCGCGCTCGTCGTCAGCGAGAGCAGCAGGTAGACGCCCATCGTCATCGCGATGATCTCGATCGCCTGGCCGGTCTGGCTCACCGCGGTGCCGGCGAAGACCGAGACCAGATCCGGGTAGCCGATCGCCACCGCCAGCGACGAATTCTTGGTGAGATTGAGGTACTGGCTGGTCAGCGGCGGCACGATGACGCGCATCGCCTGCGGCACCACGATCAGCCGCAGCGTCGCGGCACGGCTGAGGCCGAGCGACGAGCCCGCCTCCATCTGGCCCCTGTGGACCGACATGACGCCGGCGCGGACGATCTCGGCGATGAAAGCCCCCGTGTAGGTCGACAACGCGACCGTCAGCGCAACGAATTCGGGAATGATCCGCGCGCCGCCGGCGAAGTTGAAGCCTTTCAGCTGAGGCAGCTCGAACTTCAACGGCTCGCCGAAGACCAGCATAGAGACCAGCGGCAGACCGACGAGACAACCCAGCACGTAGGGCCAGATCCGGATCATCTGTCCGCGCTGGAACAGGGCACGCCGCGCGTAATGTCGCAATCCCAGCGCCAAGATGATCCCGACCGCGAGCGCGGCGACGAACGGATAGAGCCCCGGCTCGGTGACCGGCTGCGGCACGACCAGGCCGCGATTGTTGAGGAAGAACGTATTGAAGATCGAGATGCTCTGCCGCGGCGCCGGCAGCGCCCCGAGCACCGCGAGATACCAGAACAAAATCTGGAACAAGACCGGCAAATTCCTGACGATCTCGACATAGATGCCGCCGATCCGCGACAGCAGCAAATTGGGCGACAAGCGGCACAACGCCACGATGAAGCCGATCACGGTGGCAAGCACGATTCCGATCACCGAGACCAGAATCGTGTTCAACAGGCCGACGAAGAACACCCGCCAGTAGGTGTCGGAATTGTTGTAGGCGATCAGGCTCTGATTGACATCAAAGCCCGCATTGTAATTGAGGAAGCCGAAGCCCGACGCGATGTGCTGGGTCTCCAGGTTCGTGCGTGCATTCGCCACGATCTCGTAGGCGATCCAGGCCAGGATCGCGGCGAAGGCAATCTGGGCGGCCAACCCGTTCCAGCCGGCCTTGCCGCCAAGCGCACGCTTCAGCCTGAGGGCAAATTGCAGCGGTGGTTTGCGGGGCGCGATGCTCATCGCGGCAGTCGTCGGCCGGGATCGATCAGCGGATCGGCGGCGCGTACTGGATACCGCCCTTGTTCCAGAGATTATTGACGCCGCGAGCGATACCGAGCGGAGAGCCGGTGCCGACATTGCGCTCGAAGGTCTCGCCGTAATTGCCGACCGCCTTCACGATCCGCACCACCCAGTCCTTGGTGAGGCCCAGCTGTTCGCCCAGATTGCCGTCGGTGCCGAGCACCCGCTTCATCTCCGGCTTGTCGGATTTGAGCATCGTATCGACGTTCTTCTGGGTGATGCCGAGTTCCTCGGCATTGATCATCGCAAACAGCGTCCACTTCACGATGTCGAACCACTGGTCGTCACCGTGGCGCACCATCGGCCCCAGCGGCTCCTTGGAGATGATTTCCGGAAGCACGATGTGATCGGCGGGGTTCGCGAGCTTCAGACGGCTGGCATAAAGTCCGGAGGCATCGTCGGTGAAGACGTCGCAGCGACCGGATTCATAGGCCTTGACCGCTTCGTCGATGCTGCCGAACGCGATCACCTCATACTTCATGTTGTTGCCTTTGAAGAAGTCGGCGAGGTTCTGCTCCGTGGTGGTTCCGGTCTGCACGCAGACCGAAGCGCTGTTCAGTTCGAGCGCCGAATTGACCTTGAGCGACTTCTTCACCATGAAGCCCTGCCCGTCATAATAGGTCACGCCGGTGAAATTGGCGCCGAGCGAGGTGTCCCGCGACACCGTCCAGGTGGTATTGCGCGACAACACGTCGATCTCGCCGGACTGCAGCGCGGTGAAGCGATCCTTGGCCGACAGCGGCACGAACTTGACCTTGGTCGGGTCGTCGAGCACCACGGCGGCGATGGCCCGGCACACGTCGACGTCGATTCCGGTCCAGTTCCCCTTGTCGTCGGGTGCCGAAAATCCGGGCAGGCCCTGGCTGACGCCGCAGGACAGCTGGCCCCGATCCTTGACCGTCTTGAGGGTTTGCGCCGAGGCCGCCTGGACCGACAGGACGGCGGCAGCGGCAAGTGTGACAGCCAGGGATACGCGTTTCATGGGCGGGGCCTTTCAGGGTCGTCCGTTGGACGTTTGCTTTGTGATCGCCTCGCGTTCACGGGCCATCCCAATGATCCCCTGCAGCAAATAGTGCTGATCAAACCGGCAGTTTGGCGTGCAACCGGTCAGGCAACGGATCCTAGGTCGCGGCAGGCCCCTCAACGTGCGGCGACGGGTAGTTGCGCCGCATCATATAGCGACTGGCGAGCCGGGTCAAGGGGTTGACGCATGTCTTCTACCTCTTGTTAGTAGCAACTCCCGGCGCGGCCCCGTCTTCCCGACGCGGTACGGCTGCGGCAAAAAGTCTAAAGTCCAACGGCAGCGAACCATGACCTCCTCCGACGGCTCCACGCCCTCCCGCCCACAAGACGCCGCGACCCGCCTGGTCACGGCCGGCCGCGACACCAAGGCCCAGAAGGGCTTCGTCAACCCGCCGGTCTTCCACGGCTCGACCGTGCTCTATCCGACCGCCGAGGCGCTGCACGCCCACCGCGCCGAATTCACCTATGGCCGCCACGGCAGCCCGACCACGCGGGCGCTGCAGGACGTGCTGATGGCGCTGGAAGGCCCGCAATGCGCGGGCGTCGGCCTCGCCCCTTCGGGACTGGCGGCGATCAGCACGACGCTGCTCGCCGTCCTGAAGGCTGGCGACCACCTGCTGGTGTGCGACAACGCCTATCGGCCGACCCGCAATTTCTGCGACAATATGCTGAAGCGCTACGGCATCGAGACCAGCTATTTCGATCCGCTGGTCGGCGCCGGCATCGAGACGCTGTTCAAGCCGAACACCCGCGCGGTGCTGGTCGAGGCGCCCGGTTCGCAATCCTTCGAGATGCCCGATGTCCGTGCGATAGCGGCGGTGGCGCATGCCCGCGGCGCACTGGTGATCGACGACAACACCTGGGCGACGGCGCTCTATCACCGCTCGCTCGAACAGGGCGTCGACATCAGCATGCAGGCCGGCACAAAATATATCGGCGGCCACTCCGACATCATGTTCGGCACCATCGCGGCCAATGCCGAGGCCTGGCCGCTGGTTCAGGAGGCCATCCGCCTGCTCGGCGTTTGCGCCGGTCCCGACGACGTCTATCTCGCGCTGCGCGGGGTCCGCACGCTGTCGGTGCGGCTTGCACAGCACCACCGCTCCGGGCTCGAGATCGCGCGCTGGCTTGGCGCGCGGCCCGAGGTCGCGCGCGTGCTGCACCCTGCCCTGGAAACCGATCCGGGCCATGCGATCTGGAAGCGCGACTTCACCGGCGCCTCCGGCCTGTTCAGCATCGTACTGAAGCCGGCACCGCAGGCCGCCGTGGATGCGATGCTCGATGCGCTCCAGTTGTTCGGCATGGGCTTTTCCTGGGGCGGCTTCGAGAGCCTCGCCATCCCGTTCGACTGCAGCGACTATCGCACCGCGACCAAATGGTCGCCGGGCGGGCCGACGCTGCGGCTGCATATCGGGCTCGAAAATCTCGACGACCTCAAGGCCGATCTCGATCGTGGCTTTGCCGCGCTGAAGGCAGCGCTCTGAGCCTGTCGCGCAGGCTCGTGCGTTAGACGACATTAACCACGGCCGACCGGCCGTGATGTCCGCGTTGCGGCCGACGTCCGCGCGCGTTGCAGACACACGATCTCCGGGATTCTGCGGAGATGCGACGAACGCCGATAACCCGCCGTTCACCATCCCCACCAATCCCTTAATTGTCCGGACCTTCCATCAAGTTCCCTTATACTTTTGCGGCCGTAGTGATGCTCTCGGGAAGGGCTGTCAGTGCCGCAAGGACGTGACTGCCCGGCGTTAAGGGCATTCAGACAATCGCATGAAGACGGCACGCATCGTGGTCCTCGGCATCGCCGGCGTCGCAGGCCTCGCGGCCATGTATCTGGCGAGCACAGGCGATCGCAAACCGGCGCCGGTCGCGGCGCCAGTGGTACAACTGCCGACCGTCGAGGTGCTGGTGGCGAAGACCGACATCGGACTTGGTCAGTCGGTCAAGGCTGAAGACGTGCAATGGCAGCGCTGGCCGGCGGAGACCGCCAGCAGCGCATTCATCCGCCAGGACGCCAATGCCAACGCGATGAATGACGTCATCGGCTCGATCGCACGCGCCCCCTTCATCGTCGGCGAGCCGATCCGCGAGCAGAAACTGGTCAAGGCCAACGGAAGCGGCTTCATGGCTGCGATCCTGCCCTCCGGCATGCGCGCGATCTCCACGGAAATCTCGCCGGAGACTGCCGCCGGCGGCTTCATCCTGCCGAACGACCGCGTCGATGTGATCCTGTCGCGGCGCGACAAGAATCCCGATCAGGTGCAGGGCGGCGGTCGCGACATCATCACCACCGAAATCCTGCTGTCCAACGTCCGCGTGCTGGCGATCGACCAGGCGCCGAAGGAAAAGGACGGCAACAACTCCCTCGTCGGCAAGACCGTGACCCTCGAGCTCAAGCCTGAACAGGCTGAGACGCTCGCGCGCGCGCGGCAGAGCGGCACGCTGGCGCTGGCGTTGCGCAGCATCGCCGACGTCAACGAGAAGACCGACGAGACCAGCGATCATGCCCCGAAGCGGGGCGAGAGCATCAGGGTGGTGCGTTTCGGCATCCCGAGCTCTCAGACGACACAGAAGTGATGGGGGCTTCGATATGACCACGGATGCAAAACAACTGGCGATGCGGACCACGCTGGTCCGTTCGCTGTCGATCTCGGCGGTCACCGCCCTGATGCTGATCCCTGCCCTCGCCAGCGCGAGCGATCCGGACAAGAACGCGGATGTCGCGGTGACGAGCAGCATTGCCGCCAAGACGCGGTTCGTTTCGCTCGGCGTCGGCAAGTCGGTGGTGGTCGACCTGCCGCGCGAGGCCAAGGACGTTCTGGTCGCCGATCCCAAGATCGCCAACGCCGTGATCCGCTCGGCCCAGCGGGCTTACATCATCGGCTCGGCGGTCGGCCAGACCAACGTGGTGTTCTTCGACGCCGACGGCAACCAGGTCGCCTCCTACGACATCGCGATCAAACGCGACCTCAATGGCATGCGCGCCGCGCTGAAACAGATGCTGCCGGGCGTGCAGATCGAGGGCGTCGGCGAGAGCGTGGTGCTGACCGGCACGGTAGCAAGCCCGGTCGAGGCCCAGCAGGCCGGCGATATCGCCGCCAAGCTCGTCGGCGGCCCCGACAAGGTCGTCAACTCCATCGTGGTGCGCGGCCGCGACCAGGTGATGCTGAAGGTCACCGTCGCCGAGGTGCGCCGGGACGTCGTCAAGCAGCTCGGCGTCGACCTCACCGCCAACATGAACTACGGCACCGCCGCGGTGGTCTTCAACAACGCCAACCCCTTCACCGCCAACAACGGGCCGCTCACCAGCAACGTGCTGACCGGCGCGGCGCTGAACAAGCTCGGTGTGCCGACCGTCACCGCGACGCTGCGGGCAATGGAGAGCGCGGGCGTCGTCAAGACGCTGGCCGAGCCGAACCTCACGGCGATCTCCGGCGAGTCCGCGACCTTCGTCTCGGGCGGCGAGTTTCCAATTCCGACCGGCGTGACCTGCCAGACCTCGAGCACGGGTACGATCGGCAATTGCGTCCAGACCGTCAGCTTCAAGAAGTTCGGCATCTCGCTCAACTTCACCCCGGTGGTGTTGTCCGAAGGACGCATCAGCCTGAAGGTGATGACCGAGGTGTCCGAAGTCTCGATGGACAACGCGCTCACCGGCGGCCAGGGCGGCACGACCATTCCCTCGATCAAGACCCGCCGCGCCGACACCACGCTGGAAGTGCCCTCCGGCGGCTCGGTCGCGATGGCCGGCCTGATCCAGGAGCAGACCAAGCAGGCCATCAACGGCATGCCCGGCGTCGATCAGATCCCGGTCCTCGGACAGCTGTTCAGGAGCCAGGACTTTGTCAACAACGAGACCGAGCTCATGGTCATCGTGACGCCCTATGTGGTGCGCGCCGTTGCGCAGAAGGAATTGTCACGACCCGATGACGGCTTCGCCCCGGCCTCCGACGCGCAGTCGGCGCTGCTGGCGCGCGTCAATCGCATCTACGGCGTTGCCGCCCGTGCCGAGCCGATCGGCGCCACGCCGGTCAATTTCGGCTTCATCATCGACTGAGGCGCGGACCTGAAGGGGTTGGGGGATCCTATGACGACACGCAACACACAAGCAGGTCACGCGAGAACGTTGTCGCTGTTCGGCGCGCTCGTCACCACGGCGATCGCGCTCGGCGGCTGCAATCTGACGGGCGATGTCGTTACCGGCACCGTGCCCGACGACTACCGGCAGCGGCATCCGATCGCGATTACCGAAGGCGAACAATCGATCGTCGTGTTCGTGGGCCGCGCCCGCGGCAATCTCACCGAGACCCAGCGCGATGACGTCATGGGGCTCGCCCGCAGCTGGCGCCGCGAAGGCACCGGCGCGATCGCGGTCGACGTGCCGGCCGACACCGCGAACGCGCGCTCCGCTCAGGCGGTGTACCAGGAAATCCACGGCGTCCTGGCGTCGATGGGCGTGCCCGCCCATGCCATCACCAGGCGCTCCTATCGCCTCGACGATCCGCGCGCGCTGCCGACCATCCGCCTCAGCTATCCCAAGATGGCCGCGGTCGCCGGGCCCTGCGGCACGTGGCCGGCCGACCTTGGTCCCTCGATCTACAATCCGGCTTACAACGAGAACAAGCAGTGGGACAATTTCGGCTGTGCCACCCAGCGCAACCTCGCCGCGATGGTTGCCAATCCGTCCGACCTCGAACAGCCGCGGACCGAGACCGCATCCTACACCCCGCGCCGGTCGATCGCGTTCCAGAAATACAGCAAAGGTGAGACGACCGCGACCACCTATCCAGAAGCCGATAGAGCCAAGCTGAGCGACGCCGCGAAATGACCGAACAACAGGACGAGCCACAGCACTCCAACGACCACATCGCGCCGGCACCGCGGATTTCCGTGCAGGCGTTCTGCGCCAGCGTCGCGACCGCCGCCACGGCGCGCGCTGCCGCTGACGACCGCCGGCTTGCCAAGGCTCACCTCTCCGTCCACATGGGCGGCATCGCCGCTGCCATCGATGCCTATCACAAGGCGCCGACGCCCAATGTCATCATGCTGGAGACCGAGCCTGACACCGATTTGCTCGCCGCGCTCGACGAGCTCGCGACGGTCTGCGATCCCGGCACCCGCGTCGTCGTGCTCGGCGCGCCCGGCGAGACCGCGCCGTATCGCGAATTGGTCCGGCGCGGCGTCAACGACTACGTGATCGGGCCGGTCAAGGTGCTCGACATCGTGCGCTCGATCTGCGGCCTGTTCTCGTCCTCCGAAGCGGTATCGGTCGGCCGCCTGATCGCGGTCGCGGGCGCCAAGGGCGGCGTCGGCGCCTCGACCATTGCCCATAATGTCGCCTGGACCATCGCGCGCGATCTCGGTCTGGATTCGGTCGTCGTCGATCTCGACCTCGCCTTCGGCACCGCCGGGCTCGACTACAACCAGGATCCGACACAGGGCATCGCCAACGCGGTGTTCGCGCCGGAACGTCCGGACAGCGCCTTCATGGAACGCCTGCTTGCAAAATGCGGTGACCATCTCAGCCTGCTGGCGGCCCCGGCCACCCTCGATCAGGTCTACGATTTCGGCGCGGAAGCCTTCGACGCGATCTTCGATACGATGCGCATGACCACATCCTGCATCGTGCTCGACGTCCCGCATCAATGGACCGCATGGACCAAGCGCGTGCTGGTCGGCGCCGACGACATCCTGATCGTTGCCGAGCCCGACCTCGCCAACATGCGCAATACCAAGAACATGATGAACCTGCTCAAGGCCGCGCGTCCGAACGACCGGCCGCCGCTCTACTGCCTGAACCAGGTCGGCATGTCGAAGCGGCCCGAGATCGAGGTCAAGGACTTCGCCAAGACGATCGAGAGCCAGCCGATCGCGACCATCCCCTTCGATTGCAGGCTGTTCGGTGAAGCCGCCAACAACGGCCAGATGATCGCGGAAGTCTCCGCGCGTCACCGCACCACCAGGACCTTCCTGCAGATCGCGCAGCGCCTGACCGGCCGCCCCGATCTCGCCGAGACCCGCGAATCGTTCCTGTCGCCGATCCTCAGGAAGCTGCAGTCGCGCCGCGGCGACGGACGCCGCGCTGCAGGCTAGCTTCAATCCAGGGCGCTGAACGGCCTAGTCGCGACGGCTGGCCGCGACCGGGATCTTGTCCGGCTCGCTGCGGCTCGCGTCCCTGCGCGCCAGGAGCCGCTTCAACACCGCGACATTGGCTGAGCCCTGCTCCGGCGGCAGATCGGCCTTCATGATGGTTTCCGCCTCGGACTGGCGACCTTCCAGACCGACCACGACAGCGAGATTGGTGCGTACTCGCATGTCGTCGGGGGCGCGCTCCCGGGCTCGACGCAGCGTCTCCTCGGCCTTCGGCAGGTCTTTCGACAGCAGGTAGGACAGGCCGAGATTGGAGAGCACCGAGGCATCCTCAGGCACGATCTTGAGGGCGCTCGCATAATATTGGCGGGCCTCCTCGTGGCGCTCGAGCTGGTCGAGCACGGCGCCCTGTGCCGACAGGATGCGCCAGTCCGGGTCTTCCGGCGTGTGGGCGCGCCCGAGCACGTCGAATGCCTGTTGGAAGTTGCCGTTGTCGGCGAGCGCCCGTCCGTAGCCGGCGAGCAGCGCCTTGTTGCTGGGCTGCGCCAGCACCGCCTGCTCCATGACGGCGACGGCCTGCGCGCGCTGGCCGGTGGCGCGGAGCGCACGGGAATATTTCAGCGCGGCGTCGGTGTCCTTGGGATTGGCGCGGACCCGCTCGTGATAGGTCGCGATGTCGCGCCGGGGGTCGGCGGGAGCCGGCGTGGCCTCAGCGGTATCGCCCAGTGATCCGGTGATGTCGGACGGACCCGAGGTCTGACAGGCGGACAGGCCGATCAGCAAGATCACAGCGGATACCGAGCCGGCAAGACGATGCATGCGGCCGGAAGGTCGGGTTGGTTTCTCAGACATCAACGAGACTCGGAACAGCGAAGGTTCCGGGATGCTCACAGCTTAACCCTAAGTTCCGGTTAAGGATGCCATCATCTCGCCGTCATCCGGCCCAGAAGCGCGACTGCCCGCCTTGGCGGGCATCAGCCCTGGTGGCGGAGTCAGTCCACGAACTGGGCGCCGAATTCGTGCCCGATCCGCCAGGCCAGACGGCACTGGCGCGGGCTGCCGCTCGAAAGGATGATGGTGAATTCCGGCGGTATCTCCAGATATTCGGCGATCACCTTGACGCCGCCGGCCGAGATGTCGGTGATCATGCAGTCGCGCGGCAACGACCCTGTGCCCAATTGAATTTTCGCGACGCTCCGGCACTCACGGCGTTCGCTCTTGCGGCGATTGACAAACATCCTGATCCCCAAGCCTTGCTGGACAGCTTCTCGTTTCTACCGTCATAACGGGGAAAGATTGGGAACTGCCTAGCGGATCCCATCGCAATTGAACGGTCATCTCTAGGATTCGTTTACCGGGCTCGACCGGTCGCCGTCCGATCTGGGCCAGGGGACCCGTCCGCGGGTTGGGCCAGTCCCGGCCCCGGAAGCAAGCCGCCACAATTGGCAGGCTTCTTCGTTGCAACCTCTTGCTTCTCTCTTCGGTTCCAGCGGGAACAAAGGGGTTGATCGCGGGTCAATTGGCCCTATAGCGTGACCCCTTCGACTCGAATTTGCCGGGATATCCAGGACGTATGGGAAGTCTTGTTCTGCTTGATCTGATGGGGGGCGTCGCGCTCCTGCTGTGGGGCCTGCACATGGTCCATAGCGGGATCCTGCGAGCCTTCGGGCCCGATTTGCGGCTGTTGCTGGCGAGAGCGCTGCGCAACCGGTTCACCGCCCTCGGCGCCGGCCTCGGCCTGACCGCCCTGCTCCAGAGCTCGACCGCGACCGCCCTGATCACCAGTTCCTTCGCCGCCGAGGAGATCGTCAGCCTGGTGCCGGCGCTAGCGATCATGCTCGGCGCCAATATCGGCACCACGCTGATCGTGCAGGTGCTGTCGTTCAACGTCGCAGCGGTGGCGCCGGTGCTGTTCATCGTCGGCCTCGTCGCATTCCGCAGCGGGCCGCGCTCCCGGATCAAGGATCTCGGCCGGGTCTCGATCGGCCTCGGCCTGATGCTGCTCGCGCTGCATATCCTGCTCGATACGATGGCGCCGGCCGAGAATGCCCCGGGCGTGCGCGTGTTCCTGAACGCGATCACCGGCGATCCCGTGCTTTGCATCGTGATCGGCGCTGGTGTGACCTGGCTGGTCCATTCCAGCGTCGCCAGCGTGCTGCTGGTGATGTCGCTGGCCTATTCCCAATTCATCTCTCCCTATGCCGCGTTCGCGCTCGTGCTCGGCGCCAACCTCGGCAGCGCCATCAACCCGTTGATGGAAGGCGCACGGCGCGACAATCCGGCGAGCTACCGGCTGCCGGTCGGCAACCTCGTCAATCGTGTCGTCGGCATCCTGCTGGTGGCGCCGTTCCTGCGCCCGATCACCGAGACCATCAGCGCCTGGCAGCCCGATCTCGCCAAGGCGACCGCGCTGTTCCACATTGCCTTCAACGTTGCGACCGCGCTTCTGTTCATCGGCGTGCTCGACCACATGGCGAGGCTGCTCGAGCGGCTGCTGCCGAAGCGGGCACAGGAGACCGATCCGACTCGGCCGCGCTATCTCGACGAGAGCGCACTGGAGACGCCCTCGCTCGCGCTGGCCGATGCCGCGCGCGAGGTGCTGCACATGGGTGACCACACCGAGGCGATGTTGCGCAAGGTGATGGCGGCGATGCTGACCAACGATCGCGCCCTGGTCGACCAGGTGTCGAAGATGGACAACACGGTCGACCGGCTCAACGAGGCGATCAAACTCTACGTCACGAAGCTCACCCGCGGCAGCCTGGATGAGCGCGAAGGTCACCGCGCCATGGAGATCGTCGCGTTCGCGATCAACCTCGAGCACATCGGCGACATCGTCGACAAGAACCTGAGCGAGCTCGCGACCAAGAAGATCAAGCATCGCCTGCAGTTCTCGGCCGAGGGCGCCGAGGAATTGTCGGCATTCCACAAGCGCACGATCGATTCGCTGCGGATCGCGTTCGGCGTGTTCATGTCGGGCGATGCGAACGAGGCGCGCAAGCTGCTCACCGAGAAGGCGGCGCTGCGCGCTGCGGAACTCGCCGCCGTCGAACGCCATTTGGAGCGGCTGCGCGAGGGTCGGCCCGAGACCATCGAGACCACGTCGCTGCATCTCGACGTGCTGCGCGACCTACGCCGCGTCCATTCGCATATCTGCTCGGTCGCCTATCCAGTGCTCGATGCCGCCGGCGAGACCGCGGTCGATCGCGAGAATGCGGCGGAAGCAGCCGAACTCCCGGCGCCCGGGCGGCTCTGATCCGACATGCCTTCCCGGCTAGGTCGGCGGCCGATGTTCGGGGCCAGGCTGGCGCTGTGGAAACGCCGAGGCGGCGGCGAGCTCGTCGATGCTGTCGCGCTGGCGATCGAAGACGCCAAGGAGATCCCCTTGCAGCACCCGGCCGCCTGACAATTTCATCCGCAGCGGATCGACATTGCGGCCATTGATCCGGACCTCGTAATAGAGATGCGGTCCAGTCGAAAGCCCGGTCGATCCGACATACGCAATCGTCTCGCCCTGACGAACGCGGTCTCCGATCTTCAGCCCGGCCGGGACGCCCGCGATGTGGGCATAAGTGGTCTCGTAGCCGCGATCGTGACGCACGCGGACATATTTCCCGTAGCCTCGTTCATAGCCTTCGGTCTCGACGACGCCGGCGCCCGCGGCCGCGATCGGCGACCCATAGGGAGCCGCAAAATCGACGCCCTCATGGAAGCGGCGGTCGCCAAGGATCGGATGAATGCGCCAGCCGAAGCCGTCACCGAGGCGCCCGCTGACGACCGGCTTGCGCAACAGAAACTTGGTGATGGATTGGCCATCCGCATCATAGAAATCGGAGCTGCCGTCATCCGGCGCCGTGAAGCGATAGTAGCGGCGCGTCTGGCCACCCGCCGTCAAGTCGATGAAGACCAGCTCCGGTTGGCCGATATCGTTGGGCGCGTAGATGATCTCGGCCGAATCGCTGTCACCGAGCGGCTCGTCGAGGTCGAAATCGCGGCCACACAGCCGCATCAGTTCGGCAACGATCCCCTCGTCGACGTGATTGGAGCGCGCAAGCGCGTTGAGGCCGTCACGCAGCGTTTCGCCAGGCACGGCGTGCGTGCCGACCGACTGGCGCAGCACCCCCTCATTCCCCACGGCGACGTCGGGCAGTTCCGGCACGATCGCCTGGTATTGCCCGCTATCAGCGCGACCGACGGCGGCAACGCGGGCGTTCGCCCGCTCGATCGACACTTTGGCGATGTGGCTGCGTGGCGAACCGGCGTCTCCATTCTGTTCGACGATCGTGATCTTCTCGCCACCCGACAGCGTCTCGCCCTGCGACGGGAAAGCGGCAAGGATCGCCGGCGCATCCTGCGCCGCCGCGGTCAACGCCCGCAGGATGGCGGACAGCGTGTCGCCGGCTCTCGCAATGACGACGTGCCGATGGTGACGAGACGATGAAGGAGACTTCGGAAGGCTGGTGACATTGACGGCCTCACCAATCGGCGAAGGCACTCGCGGTACCTCCTCATCGGCGGCATAGGCGCTGGTCCCGCCCGGCAGTCCGCGACGTGATGGACCTGTCCGAATGATAGCTGGCAGTTCCGGCAGCGCACCCACCCGCTGGTCGTCCTTACCCTCTCTCGGTGCGTCGCGACGATGGTCCGGTTGTGGTTCGGGGTCGATCTCCGCGAGCCGCGCTGACACGCGGGTATATGGGCGGACCGCCCCCGCATCGCTCAACTGCTCGATCTTGAGCGCCGAGGAATCACCTTGTAGGCCGGGCCTGCGATCCAGACGATCGCCGCGCCGCGCCTCGTCGACCACCTGCCCCGTGAAGCGCGGAAGTGAGACGACCGGCGATGCTGCGAATCGCGCGCGATAGCCAAATGTTCCGCGAAGCGCGCCACCAAGCAGCGCGACGGCGGCGGTCCCGATCAGAATCGTTCCAGCCATCCAGCGGATGCTGACGGCCCGCCGGTCCGGCAGACCGCGCTCGCCGGTCAGCGGCGGCTCGTCAAGCAACATGACATCGCGGACGCTCGATCGATCACCAGCCGCTTTCCCCGGTTCGCCACGGCTGGTCATCGACGGCCCTCATCCCTTGGCGCATGGACTCAGGGATGCCGCCACGCCCACCACGAAACGTAGATGCCATACGCCTTGGGGCGATTGTTTGACCGTCGTCCGAATTCGGACGCATTGCTGTCGCGCCGAGCGCGAAGCTGGAATCTCTCGAGATTGACGAGGAGGCCCGGCATACCGCTCGCCGTACGGACAGCCGCGAGGGTCAGTTGTCGAGCGTCTTCGAGGCGCGCCCGCGGTTCTTCACGATCAGCATGATATTGCGGATGTAGATCAGCGTCGCGAGGCCCTGCCCGAGGATGATGATCGGCTCGCGCTTGGCGAACCCGTAGACCAGCGTCATCAGACCGCCGCCCATCGAGAAGAACCAGAACGCCATCGGCACCACACTCTGGCCGGCGCGCTCGCTGGAAATCCACTGCACGAGAAAGCGCGCGGTGAAGAACAATTGCGCGATGAGGCCGAACGCCAGCCAGAAGTCGAACTTGGCGATGAACACATCGTAGAGGTAGGCGCTCAACGCCTGACCGTACTGAATCAGCATCACTTCACCTCGGTGACGACCGGCACTTCTGTGACGAGCGGCGTCGGCTTCTTGCGGCGGATCAGCCACCACACGCCGCCGAGATCCATGATCCCGATCCAGAGCCGGTCGAAGAATCCATAATTCGACACGCCGGAATGGCGCGGGCGATCGACAACATCGACATAGGCGATCGCGAAGCCCTCGCGGCGGACCAGCGCCGGAAGGAAACGATGCAGCCCGTCGAAATAGGGCATCGCCAGGAACACCTCGCGCGGAAACGCCTTCAGGCCGCAGCCTGTGTCGCGGGTACCATCGCGCAGGATGATGCCACGCACCGCATTGGCGATGCGCGATTGCAGCTTCTTGAAGCCAGTGTCCCTGCGGCCGACGCGCTGGCCTGCGGCAAGGCCGACCCGGCCATTGCCGCCCTCGATCGCCCTGATCAGGTTCGGCAGGAAGGCAGGATCGTTCTGGCCGTCCCCGTCCAGCGTTGCCACGATCGCACCGCGCGCCGCGCGCACGCCGCTGCGAACGGCCGCCGATTGGCCCGAGGAAACGGCGTGGCGGAGTTGCCGGAGATTGGGGCGCTGCGCCATGATCGCGCTCAACCGATCACCGGTGTCGTCGGTCGAACCGTCATTGACGTAGACGATTTCGTAGACCCAGCGTCCGTCGAGCGCCGCCGCGATCTCGGCGATCAGCGGCGCGATATTGTCCGCCTCGTTGCGCACGGGCACGACGATGGAAACGGCGACCGGCGTCTGGTCGGAAACAGGCAATTCGGCACTCGTGGTTGATGTGGGGTTCGCGGCTGGAACCCGCCCGATCCGGCCGCCGGGCGACCGCTTTTATGGGGCGAAAGCGCTCCCCGCAACCCTTTTGAGACGCTCTTCCGACGGCCCCGGCAGGGCCACGACCGTGCCGTCGCGATCAATGGCGAAACCAAGGCGGCGGGCGGCGAACCAGTAGCGCACGGCCATTGCGCCGATCACGCCGACGGCCGCGCCGGCCACCACGTCGCTCGGATGATGCGCCAGCAGCACCAGCCGCGTCGTGATGATGATCAGCGCATAGACCAGCATCGCGACCCGCGCACGCGGCCAGACTGCCGAAACGGCGAACGCCAGCGCGAAAGCCGTGATCGCATGTCCCGACGGAAAGCTCGAAAAAGCTTCCGTGCCCGCGAAATGCTGGAAGTTGAAGGCGTTGGCCTTGCCGCCGACGAACGGCCGTCCGCGGCCGACGGCCCACTTGATCACTTCACCCACCGCGACCGACAGCGCGATCGACAGGAACAGGTATTGCAGCCTCGTCCCCAAGCCGAGCAAAGTCGCGCGCGGCACACCGCGCAGCGCAGGCGCCGTCAATGCGAGAACAATCAGCAACACACCCAGCGCGCTCAGCACGTACTCGTCCTTGCCGAAATCGGTGAGTATCTTGACCCACCAGAGACCAGGCGTACCGCGTGGCGGCATCAGGCTGATCTCGGCGACATCGACCGCATACATCAGCGTGACGATGACGGTGCCGACGATCACGACGAGCAGGAGTACGTGGCGCGCGGAGCGTCGCGCCGCCTCGGCCCGACGCGAATGCGACGGTGCCCGCCCGAGCTGGGCAAGGGACAGCCAGACCAGCGTCAGCAATCGTCCGAAATAGTTGGCGGATTCCAGGTTGGCAGGCGGCGCCGGCATGTCATTCCGTCCCTTCGGAACGGAAGATCGCGATCGAGACCGCCTTGCCCTGCGAGATGTTGTAGCCCTCGATGCGCACCGGCGCGTTGTAGCGCAGGCCGATCGCCTCGGCGCGCTGCACGAAGGAGCGTTCCGAGCGCTGTTCGACCAGTGCGAAGCGACAGGAGCCCTGCCCGAGGAAATCGGCCGCGCCGGATCCGTCGGTGAGCAGCGTCGAGGTATCGGTCATGAAGACGAGGCTCGGCTCATGGAAGCCGGCCGCCGCCGCTTTGGGGCCAACGCAGGTCACGTTGCGCAAGGCGCGCGCGACCTCCTGGCTCGGAAACACGGTGGTGAGCCGCGGCAACACCACGCCGTAGGTCGCACCGGCCATCAGCGCCGCCGCGATCACCGCATTGAGCAGCGAGCGTTCGGCACGGCTGTCCTCGAACATCCACCACGCGACCAGGCCGAACACCATCGCGACAGCGAACAACGGCCACGCCGGAAACACCGGCTGATGGATCGCCTTGATGGCTCCGACAATCACCAGCACCGCGCCGAACGCGGGGATCGCGAACCACCAGGCGGCGCCGCGCAGCAACCAAGGCGAACGCGACAGCACGCGCCGCTCCAGCGCGCCGACGGTCAGGATCGCGATCGCCGGATAGAGCGGCAGCACATAATGCGGCAGCTTGGTCAGCACCGCCTCGAACACGATCCAGGACGGGATCAGCCAGGCGAGCAGAAACTGCGCGCCGGGCTCGCGGCGCGCGCGCCAGATCGCCGGTGCCGCCATGCCGGCGAGCGGTGCGCCGGGCCAGAACGTGATCCAGAACAGCAGCAGATAGAGCCCGGGCGGCGCGCCGTGCGATTCCTGTGCGCCAAGCTTGCTCAGCATGTCGCCGCCGACCGAGTCGGCAAAGAAGGTCTCGCCGGCGCGCAGGAAGATCAGCACGAACCAGGGCAGCACCAGCACCAGGGTCCACATCAGGCCCCACACCGGACGCATCCGCCAGAACCACGCCGCCGAGCGATCGAGTATCGCAAGCCCGGCCATCGCAAGGCCGACGAACATCAGGATCAACGGCCCCTTGAGCAGGATGCCGACCGCCAGCGCGGTCCAGAAGATAGCGGGCGGGCCCCATGATGGATGGGCCGGATCCTCGCCGCGTTGCCAGGACAGATACACGCGCGCCATCGCGCCCATCGCCGCGGTGACCGTGAGCAGCAACATGGCGTCGGTCTTGGCGAGCCGCGCTTCGACCCCAAGCAACACGCAGCTTGCCATCATCAGGGCGGCCAGCACCGCCCCCTGCCGTGTCACGAACGCGAGCGCCGTCCAATAGGTCAGCAAAACGGCGCCGATGGCGCCGATCAGGGACGGCAGGCGGTAGACCCAGATACGGACCTGGGCGCGCGGCACCCCGAGCGCGGAGATGCTTTTGAGTGCCGCCGCCTGCATCCAGTAGATGCCGACCGGCTTCTTGTAGCGGACGTCGTCCTGGAAACGGATGTCGACGAAATCGCCGCTCTCGACCATTTGCTTGGTCGCTTGGGCAAAGCGTACCTCGTCGCGGTCGACCGGCGGGATGGTGAAGAAACCCGGCAGGAACAGCACCAGGCAGGTCAGCGTCAGGAACAGAACCGAACGCCATTGGCTGGCCGTTGCGAACTCGAACGCCATGAACAGCCTGCGGCTCGAATGCGCAGGTTTTACAGACTGTTGCCCTGCTCCAAAGCGCCGGGGTTGGAGGCTATCCACCATGGGTTTCGCATACGATGAAACCGCAGCGCAAACAACCGTGCTGTTCCGCTTTCCAACGATGCCGATCCGCTTTCCCGCGCGATCATTGCACGCGGATCACAACGGTATCTGCGGCACCCGTGGCGTCGATCACGGTGAGCCGCGCGAAGCCCGGCCCGGGTGGCTCGATCAGGCGCTGCCGCCGGCTGTCGATGTCCCCGGCTGAGACACCATTGACGAGGACCGTCAGCGGCAGCACGCCGCCAGCAACCTTGACCGGCAGCGGCGCATTGCGGCCGCCATCTGATTGATCGACGTCGATGCGCGAGCCGTTCAGCGGAAACTGGATGTGCGGGGCCTGATCATTGCCGCTGCGCACCAGTTCGCCCAGCGGCCGGAACCGGCGCAGCGGCGGCGGCAATTTCGCGTTGGAGGCGACCAGCACGCCCCGCGGCGGTTTCGGCAACGCCGCCGGGATCTTGCCGGTGCGCGCGAAGGCGTCGAACAGGATCGGCGCCGCCGCCGTGCGGCCGACCAGACCCGGCACCGGCGCGCCGTCCGGGCGGCCGACCCAGACCCCGATCGTGATGCGGCCATCGAAGCCGACCGACCAGGCATCGCGATAGCCGTAGCTGGTGCCGGTCTTGAAGGCGATCCGGTTGTGTACGCCGTTCTCCGGCGGGGGCGTGCCGAGCAGGACATGGCCGACCTGCCAGGCCGCGGCCTGATCCATCAGCCGCATCGTGTCGCGGCGATCAGTCTCCTGCATGATCTCGCGCAGCGGCTTGGTGGCGCCGAGCCGCGCCAGGCCGGAATAGAGCTGGACGAGATCCTGCAGCGTGATGCCGACGCCGCCGAGACCCATCGCAAGGCCCGGTGCTTCGTCCTTCGGCAGCACCAGACTGGTGCCGGCCTGCTTCAGCCGCGACGATAGCCGGCTGGCGCCGACCCGGTCGAGCAGCGCGATCGCCGGCACGTTGAGCGACAATTGCAGCGCCTTGCGGATCGGCACCGTGCCCTGGAACGTCATGTCGAAATTTTCCGGGGCGTAGCTGCCGAAGCGGATCGGCCGGTCCTCGATGAGACTGTCGGGATGCACAAAGCCATCCTCGAAAGCGAGGCCGTAGATGAACGGCTTCAACGTCGAGCCCGGCGAGCGCACCGCGCGGGTCATGTCGACCTGCCCGGCCCGTCGCTCGTCGAAATAATCCGCCGAGCCGACGCGCGCGAGCACGTCGCCGCTCTCGTTGTCGACCACGACGATCGCGACCGAGACGTCAGGTCCCTGCGCAATGGCGCGGTCGCGTGCCAGCGCCTCCAGGTTCCGTTGTAGCGTCGCGTCCAGTGTCAGCTTGATGACAGGCGTATCCTTCATCGTCGCGATCGCCTGATCGGACGAATGCGGCGCCAGGATCGGAATCTGCTTGCGCAGCTTCGGCACTGCCGTTGCGGTGGCCTGCGCGGCGTCCTGTTTCGACACCACGCCGTCCTCGACCATGCGGTCGAGCACGCGGTCGCGCGCCGCATGCGCGGCCGCGGGGAAGCGGTCGAGCCGCCGCCGCTCCGGCGATTGCGGCAGCGCCACCAGCAGCGCGGCCTCGGCGAGCGAGAGCTGCTTCGGCTCCTTGCCGAAATAGGCGATCGAGGCGGCGCGCACACCCTCGAGATTGCCGCCGAACGGCGCCAGCGCGAGGTAGAGATCTAGGATCTGGTCCTTCGAGAGTTGGCGCTCCAGTTCGACCGCCCGCACCATCTGGCGCAACTTGGCGTAGACCGAACGCTGGTGCCGCGGCTCGATCAACCGCGCCAGCTGCATCGTGATCGTCGAGCCGCCCGAGACGATATGGCCGCTTGTGAGCAGCTGGAATGCGGCGCGCGACAACGCCAGCGGATCGATGCCGTGATGCTCGTAGAAGCGCTTGTCCTCATAGGCGAACAGCAGCTTCAGATAGCCGGGATCGACCGATGTCCTGGCATCGACCGGCAGCCGCCAGCGCCCGTCCGCCATCGCATAGGCGCGCAACAGTTTTCCGTTGCGATCGACGACGGTGGTAGAGACCTGCTGCGCCTGCGTGAGCGGTAGCGGACCGAGCGAGACGACCCAGCCGGCGAAGCCGCCGGCCGCGACCAGCGTCGCGACGGCGCAGATCGCGAGGACGGTCTTGATCCGTCGCCAGCGCGATCCGCGTTCCGGTGCTTTCCTCAACGTTGCACTCATTTCGCCGGCTTCACCTCAACCGCACCGGTGCCGCTGCGGCCGTAGCGCGAGGGATTGTACATGTCCTCGACATAGGCCTGCGGCAGCACGTACTTGCCCGGCGACACCGCGCGCACGACATAGGCAACCGTGAACACCGACTTGTCGTTGGCGCCGCGGTCGATCGCCGCGGTGAATCGGTCATCGCGGAACTCGGTGTTCTTCGGCTCGACACCATCCTCGATCCATTCGAGCGTGCCGGAATCGCCTGACGACACCAGGTTCGGATTGTCGATCTCGAGCCCGGCCGGCAGATAATCCGCAACCATGATGTGGCCGAACTCCGGTTTGGCTTCCGTCACCTTCAGGACAACCGCGAAGCGGTCGTTCTGTTTCGCCTTGGTGACATCGGCCGGCTTGCCGTCGAGCGTGAAATAGCTGCGCTCGATCTTGAAGCCGTTGGAAGCCGCGGGTTCCGGCGTGACCGGTGAGCCCGACACCGAGACCACCGCCTGCACCGGCGCATCACCGGTATTGGTGATCTTGAGCGGCTGGCCCGTCATCTCCTCGGCCTTGTAGCTGCGATAGACCGCGGTCTTGACCGGCTGGCCGTTGATGTCGAGCGCCAGCGTCTCCTTGGCGAGCGCGCGCGCCGCCAGCACCATCCACGCATTCTCCTGCGTCGAGGTGTAGGGCGACAGCCCGCGCGCCGCTTCGACCCGCAGTACGGCCTGCGTCAGCGTGGTACGCGGCGCATTGCCCTCACCGGCAAGCGAGACCAGCGCCGCCGCATCGCGCAGCGCCGAACCGTAGTCGACGCGGCCGAATTCGAGCACGGGTTTCGGGTTCAGCGCGTCGAGCGCGGCACCATAGACCCGCTCGGCCCTCGCCTTGTCGCCGACCAGCGCCAGCGCAGCGGCAAGCTGCGCCTTGGAGATCGGCGTCGCCAGATTGTTCAGCTTGGTGTCGGCGAGATAGCGCAGGTCGCCGATCGGCGCGGCGCCATTGCGCGCCAGCACATAGAGGCCGTAGGCCAGATCGCGGCCGCCGTCCTTCTCTGGCTCGTTGGCATTGACCACCGAGTTCCTGACGCGGTCGAGCGCGCTCTTGAACAGCACGTCCGGTACGGCGAAACCCTTTTCGCGGGCCCGAGTCAGGAAGTCCGTGACGTACGCATCGAGCCAGGCGTCGTCGCCGCCCGCCGACCACAGGCCGAACGATCCGTTGGACCCTTGTCGAGCGAGGAGCCGCTCGATCGCGTCGCGGATGCGCTGGTCGACCGCGGTGTCCATCGCCAGATGGGCGCCGGCGGCAAGATCGTTGACATAGAGCAGCGGCAGTGCGCGGCTCGTGATCTGCTCGGAGCAGCCATAGGGATAGCGGTCGAGCGCCTTCAGGATGCTCGCAGCATCGAGCGCGGTCGACAGGCTCGCCGAGACCGAGACGCTGCCGGTACCCGGCACGAGGTCGGAGAACATGTCGGACGTCAGCGTCAGGCTCTCGCCCTTCGCCAGCGTGCGGATCGAGCGGCGCGCCAGCACTTGGGTCGCCGGCTTAACGTCGAGCGCATAGTGCCGCGCCAGCGTCAGCCCGTTCGGCCCGGAAATATTGACGTCGAAATCCGCGCGCCCCGCGCCGCCGGCCTCAAGCCCGAGCGACAGCGAGGTGCGCTGCTTGGCGGCGAGCTTCACCGTCGTGGTCGGGTTGCCCGAGGCCTTGATCGGGCCACTCGCCTTGACGCTCACTGCGTAGTCGCCGGCGGCGCCTTCGACATTGTCGACATCCATGCTGATGGTGCCCTTGTCACCGGTCAGCAGGAAGCGCGGCAAGGTCGCGGTCACCACCACGGGATCGCGCACCGTCACGTCGACATTGGCGCGGCCGAGCTTGGTGGCGCTCCACGCCACCGCCATCACCCGCGCGGTGCCCGCGAATTCCGGAATGTCAAAGCTCACTTCGGCTGTGCCGTCGGGGCCGACCGTGACGATGCCGGAATAGAGCGCGAGCGGCTTCTGCGTCGGCGGCGAGCCCTGCAACTCGGCACCAGCAGCGTCGCCGCCGCTGCGGATCTGGCCGGTTGTGCCCTGCATGCCGTCGATCAGCTGGCCGTAGAGGTCGCGGATCTCGGCGGTCAGGCGGCGCTGGCCGAGATAGTAATCATCCGGCGCCGGCGGCTTGTAGTTCGTGAGATTGAGGATGCCGACGTCGACCGCCGCCAGCACCACCTTGGCGTCCTCGCCAGGGTTGAGCCCGCCGAGCTTGACCGGAATCTTCAGCGTCGAGCCCGGCCGCACCAAGGCGGGCGGCGACAGCTCGACCGCGAGCGTACGTGTCTTCTTGTCGATGCCGAACCACTTCAATCCGATCGCGCGGCCAGGCATGCGTCCGGCGGCGGCATCGAGCGGACGGCGCAGCGTCGTCATCACATAGGCGCCGGTGCCCCAGTCCTTGCCAACCTGCAGCTTGACCTGCTGGGTGCCTTCCTTGACGTCGACGCTCTGGGTGGTCAGCAGGCGGTCGCCGAGCACATAGACCGTGAGCTTGCCCGCGGTCCGCGCGTTGACCGACACCGTCATGGTGTCGCCCGAGGCATATTCCGGCTTGTCGATCGAGGTCTCCAGCAAATCGGGCGTGTCGGCGCTGCCGTCCGAATACCAGCCGACATCGAACTGCACCGAGGTGACAGGCCCGTCGGCGTCGGTCGATTTCACATCGAGCCGGTAGCGGCCGGGCTGCGGCTGGAAGGTCAGGCGCAGCGGCTTATCGGCCGCGAGGTTGGCGTCGCCATCGGCCACGCGGCGGGTCGACTTGACCGGCTCATACTGCCAGGACGAATTCTGCCGGTACCACTGGTAGCGCGACTCCAGCTTCAGCAACTCGTAGCGCAGTCCGTTGCGCGGCAGCTGCTTGCCGTCGGGCGCGACGAACACGACATCGAACTCGGCCTTGTCGCCCTCGGCGACGCTCTTGTCGCCGAACAGCGGCTTGACGCCGATCAGCGAGGCGCTGGGGGCCACCGGCAGCACGATCTTGCGCTCGACCGAGCGGCCGCCGCTCTCCGCCATACGGATGAATATCTGGGCCTCCTGCGGCCGGGTCGAGGCCGGCACCTTATCGAGCTTCACCGGGAAGCTGGCGGCGCCATTGGCATCGGCCTCCGGCAGGTCCTCGATCGGGGTCCGCTCGTTGCTCGCTGTCTGTTCGTCGTCGACACCGAACTGGTAGCCGGCATAGCCGGGCCGGCCGTTCGCGGCGGGCGCGACCAGCATGTCGCCTTCGAGCTGCAGGCCCGAGGCAGGCGCGCCATAGAGGAAATGGCCGGAGACCTGAAGTTCCACTGGAACTTCAGCTTTGATCACTTTGTCCTTGCTGGTCAGATCGAATTCGATCCGCTCGGGGATGTAATCCTCGACCATGAAGGTGGTCTCGCCGACCGACGAGCCCTTGGGATCGGTGAAGACACGGGCCCGCCAGGTGCCGGTCGGCACCGCGGAGTTCAGCGCCACTGCCAGCATCCGGCCGCCGGCCCCCTGGTCGGGCAGCACAGCGCGGCGGAATTCCACGCCGTCGGGCCGCTCGATCACCATGGTCAGCGGCGTTCCGGTCAGCGCGTTGCCCTGGCCGTCGCGCAGCAGCGCGGTCAAATAGACGGTCTCGTTGGAACGGTAGACGCCGCGCTCAGCGTAGACGAAGGCGTCCGCGCCGGCCGGGATCGCCCGGCCCGCGACGCCGCGGTCGGTCAGATCGAAGGCGTTGGTCTTCAGGCTCAGGAACGCGTAGTCCGACTTCTCACCCATCACCGTGAGCAATGCCGGCGACAGCCCGCCCTCGCCGCGCGCCAGCCCCTGCTCGAACAGCACGTGGCCGGCGGTGTCGGTCTTCCGAGTGGCCAGGATCTCGTTGTTTCGGGCGACCAGCTTGACCTCGGCATTGGCGACCGGTTCGGTCGAGGCCAGCGAGTTGACGAAGACGTGGATACCGTCATTGCCGGAGAAGGCCGACAGGCCCATGTCCGAGACGATGAACCACTGCGTCGCCAGCGTGCCGTCGTCGTCGGTGCCCGGCCCCTTGGCCGCGGCGGTCATGACATAGACACCCGGTTGCAGGTCGCCGAGCGCCTGGTCGACCGGAAACGCCGTGACCACGTCCTGGTTCAGCGTGGTCGCGGTCGCAAGCTCGCCGGACCACACCTTGACGCCGCGCTGGCCGCCGAGATCGGAGAGCTGGTAACGGCTCAGCGTGCTCTGGAAGTCGCTGTCGATCACCGTGTTGATCAGGTTGCGGTCGCCGATCCGGAACACATCGACCGTGACTGCCGGCGTGTTGACGCTGACCACCGGGATACCGCGCTGGCCTGTTCGAGGCAGCACATAGGCCCGCCCCGTAAACCGCACGAACGGCTTGCGGTCACGGACATAGATGTTGAACTCGGCCGATTTCGGCAGCGTCTCCTTGACGGTCGACGGCAGGCCGGCGCGCAGATTGATGTTGTAGCGCTCGCCATGCTTCAGCCCGTCGACGCAGAGCTGCTGGCCCTCTGCCGACAGGGCCGGCTTGTCGGTGCCGGCCAGCGCTAGGTACGGCGCGAAATCGACGCGCTTGGCCAGTTCCTCGGAGAACTGGAAGCAGGCCCGCGGCGAGGCCGCATCGGAATCGACGGTATAATCGAGCAGCCGGAAGCCGTGCTCGTCGCGCATCTTCTCGTATTGGCCCCTGACCTCGGCGACCTCGCGCAGGTCGAGCGACAGTCGCAAGCTATCGAGCGCCGGACGCCACAGCTTGCGCTCGGCGAACGCCTTGCCGAGCACGGCCAGCGAGTCGGCCTCCTCCCCCGCGTTCCCGGCGCGCTGATAGGCGATGTAGGCGGCGGTCGAGGCGCGCTCCATCAGGAAGGTCTGTTCGCTGGTGCTGGCCGAGCGGATCTGGAAGACGGTCTTGGCCAGCCGCAGCCAGTTGGCGCCGTCCTCGGGCGCGGTCGCCGCGATCTGGCCGAGGATCGTGAGCCCGCCGCGGAAATCATTGCGCTTGAAGGCGGCATCGGCATCGCTGCGCAAGGTCGCCGCCGACTTGTTGACCGCACCCGCCTCGGTCTTGATCTGGGCTTCCAGCTTGATCGCGGAATCGGCGAGATCGTCGCGTTTGAAGGCCTTGTCCGCAGCCTGGGCGCTGACCAGGCCGAGCGCCAGCGCGGCGCAAAGTGCGGCGGCACGAACCAATCCGATCATGATGGAGCTCCTGAACGCCCCGCGGTCGATCGCCGCGTTGGGGCCAAAAAATGCGCGAAAAGGTGACGGAGTGAAGGCGCGGACATGAACGGACGAAAACGTCGCAGATCGCATTGCCGACATCCTTTGACCAGTCCCGGCGGCAACATCATGCCGGCTCGGGGGCTGGACGGGCCAACGCAGGGCGAGACCCCTGCTCGCCTTTGTCGTCCGCCCCCAGAAATCGGTTCGGACGGACTTGGCGGAAAGGCGGATTTTTCATAATGGCGGTGCTACAAGGCGGCCACGGTCCCGTAGCTCAACTGGATAGAGTAGCGGATTTCTACTCCGCGGGTTGCAGGTTCGAATCCTGCCGGGATCGCCAGTTCATTTTCCCGCTCCAGTCTTCTCAATGGGTTGCGTTCGATTTTGGCTCACCGGGTCAGAAGGTGAGCCAATGCCTGTTCCTGAAATGAGCTTCGCTCCGTCGCGTGCCATGCGCTTCCGGTTTGCCGCGCGCGTATAGACTTGGGCCTGCGAGATCGATGTCCAGCCGAACCACGCCATCAACTGGTGGTCGGTGAAGCCGAGCTCAGCCAGATACGTTGCCGCCGCCTTCCGGAGACCGTGCGACGTGCACCGCTCCGGTAGTCCCGCATCTCGGCAGAGATCACGGAAGTAGTTTCCAAAGCCGGCCGCGGTGAAGGGCTTGCCGTGCGCCGTGACCAGAAAGGTCAAATGATTGCTCGCCGCCATTGCATCAATCGCGGCCTGTAGGCGCGGCATGACCTCGACATTGAAAGGCACGCCGGTTTTCTGACGTCCCATCGTCATCATCCCACCGCGGATATGCTGACGCCCCATCCGAACCACGTCGCAGCGCGACTGTCCGGCCTGCAGAAGCAGCTCATAGGCGAGCCGCGCTCTGGTGCCGACGGGATGGCGGATCTCAAATTTCTCGCACTCCACAGTCTCCCAGGGGTGATGGCCACCCGTGCGCGGCATCTTGGTGAGCCTGGCGTCAGCGAGCGGGTCCTTGCCGATCATCTTCAAGGCGAGGCAGTGATCGACCCAGCCGCGGAGCGCTTTCACCCAGTTGCGCTGGGCGGACGGCGATTTGCCGTTGAGAATGTTCTGAAGCGCCACGCCGTGCATCAGCGCAACGCGCTTGTCGCCGTGATCCTCACGGAAGCGCTCTAGAATAGCCCGTCGGCTGCTCCGAGTGCTCTTGGCCAGGCCATCTTTGAAGGCGCTGGATTGGTAGTAGCTGACGATGGCGGCGTTCACCGTCCCGGGCTTGGTCCGGCTGGCGCCGAGTTCAACCTGCTGGCGACCGCCCTTGGCGGCGTCATAGGCCTCCATGAATTCGGTCGAACCAGGATGACCGCGAAGCCGCACTTTCGGCGCACCGGGACGCCGGAAGTAGAACACTGCCTTGCCATGGCGATTAACGTATCCGTGGACGTTTGGAGGCAGTTTCCACCTCATTTCACGCCATCCCACTCGTTCACAGCGTCGGAGGAAAATGCAACTGCGGGACTGTTGACGATGATAATGATCTTCCCGTCGCGGTCGATCTCCACGCGGGCGGGATCAAATCCAGCCGCGACAGCCCCCTTCAGGGCTTTAGTCACATCGTTCTGGCGAAATGTTTGAGGACCGCGCGACATGGGCCGGTTGTCAGTTCCTCGCCCGTTTCTTCGTCATTGCGCGACCTCCCGGACCTCCAGCTGGTCGCAGCAACGTGAGATCAACGTGTTGATAAAATCGTTGATATCGCCACTCCAGTGGAATCCAACTTCGCGAATTAGCTGGGACTCTTGTTCGGTCCAGCAGAGGCAGTCTTCTTCGACACGCTCAAAGGCCTGAGAAAAGCGACGATCCAGAGAAGAACCGACCGCCTTCAATGCCTCGGCGGCCAGTCGGTCTAGCTCTGCTGCCGCCTCGAGATTGCGATTTGCGTCATGGGGAAATTCTTCGGCCTTTTCCCTCCGCCATTCCGCGGACATGGACAAAGACTCGGATAACATACCGATCATCATTTCAACCATTGGAAGTTTCCTTTTCGGTGGTGCCGACCGGGCCATCTGGCCGGCGGTGGCGCGCGACATCAGTCCGCTACCCTTTCCGACAATTCACGTTCCATTCGAAGCCGGATGCTCCGAACGATTTCGCTATTCTGACTACTGCAATTTCGCGCCGCCTCTTGCTCCAAAAAGCGCTTAACATCACGAGGCAAGCGCGCGGCAAACTCGACCTTGGGACTAACCATCCGAAAAAACTCCACAATCAAAGGGGCCGAACACCATAAGAATCATATCATCGCGTGGGGTATATGTTCACAATCTGTGCCAATTCGTGGGCCCCGTTCCCCCACGTTTCCGTGTGAAGTGGTTGAAAAAGCCCGCCGGCGTGAACCGGCGGGCCTTCAACCAGTCGGATCGGTCGGACTAACGCGCGGAAGGCCCAAGACGGGCCAGGTCACTCGCCAGGGAGAGGGCAACCCTCGGATGGCGCTCCGGGTCGGCAAGCAGCTCGCGCTGCTGCAGCGCCGTCGCCTTGGCCAACACACCAACCATTGACAACGCCCCGCGCTCGATCAGCGTCGTGATGCAGTCGTCGCGGAGGGCCTCGAGCTGAGCATAGTCGTCGCGGCTGTCCGCATCGTCGCCGTGCAGGCGATGAAGACGGTCAATGGCGGCGGTGTGCGCTTTCATGTCCTCGACCGCCTGCCGCAGGTCGCCGTCAACCTCGGGCCAATTCGCGGGCAGATCCGGGCGATTGCCATTGTCGATCTCACCAACAAGGCGCTCGTCATCCGGGGAGCTGCGCCAATCGACACCGACGAGATGCAGCACTGCGGCAGCTCGGGTTGACGGCTGCGGATGGTCCCGCCAGCTGCCCTCGCCGCGAAAGTGCCAGTCATATCCGGCGTTGCCAGACCGATCGAATGCCTCGGCGGCGGCGCCCATGTGCGGCCACAGCTCGTTACAGAGCAGACGGCGTTCCATGAAAAGCCAGGAAGCATAAGCCTCCAAGGCGCGCCGATCGATCGGCGCGGGTTCTGCCGCGCCCTTGTCCGGGCTGCGCGAGTCGTTTGTGCTATAATTCGAAGTAGCCTTTGCCATGTGGGTATCCTCCGCTGGCGTTGGTTAGGGCCGAGCAGGTGTTCCAGCACTTGCTCGGCTTGTCCCTTTATGGCACCATAAAGTCATGAAGCAGTCAAGTGTAGATAGCGCTAAAAAGTCTAAAAGGATCGGCCGGCCGCCCGTCGAGAGCGAGGCCGTGAACGTCCGCATGACGGTCGACGTATTGAAGGTGCTGGACGATTGGCGCCGCAACCAGGCAGACCTACCCGGCCGCCCAGAGGCTATTCGCCGGCTGGTCGGGCTGGGGCTTAAGGCAAAGAAGTAACGCGCGGGGAAAAGGCGTGGAGCGGGCTGGCGAGGCCAGCCCCGCTAAATGGCGCCTTTTGGAGCGCTCGCCGGTAGAATCATCGGATCGCAGACCGACTTAATTGTGACCAGATAACCCTTTGAAAAATATGCGGAACTTAATAGTATTGAAAGCGTTACTATTACGATCTATATTGGGGCTGTTCATCTGCCCAAGGCAGACAGAGCTCAAAGGCCGTCACCGTAATTGGGGCGGCCTTTCCCCTTTTAGATGATCTCCGCTCTCAGGCGTTTCTTGGCGAGATCGTCCCTCAACCAGCTATTGTGATCGTCAATACAGAACGTCGTGACAATCTTATACACGTAATCCAACTCCTCCAAAATCACGAGATAATCGTGGTTTTCCAGCCATATGTAGATGCGCCACTTTCCGCTTCCTTCCTGATGGCGAAAGCAACACACGCCTTCACAGGGACTGCGCTCTAACACGATGCGGACCCACGCGAGTTTTCGGCTCCGGTCAAAGTCAGGAACTCTAACACCGCCGTTTTTGCGGGTGATTAGATGCCAGAATCCCTCTTCTTTATCGCTCCCGTCCAACTTCCTTTTATCGCAAATCACCTTGCGACCGTTAAACCGGACGGGACTCTCAAAAAATGTTCCGTAGAAAATGGCATACAAATCCTCGCAGACGGCTTCCCATTCACCGTTCAGCGTTAGATCGCCAGTTAGGTGATCACCTATTGACACGCCCCTGCACCTGCCTTGGCGTCCATACAAAAAGATTGAATTTCTGAGCAGTAAGCGCAGTAGACCGCGTCAGGGGCCGCTCTGCCCTCTCTTCTATCAGTGAAACGATCTTGGCCTTAGTCGGATTGGAGCTAAGATTGCGATGACGATAGGCCACTGCGCCAATTAAAAGGTCGGCTAGTTGCATCATCTCCACTTCATGAGATCGCACATGCTGTACGCGATCGATCATGTCGCCAGTGAAGTCATAACGGTTGTTTAGAAGTATTTCCCGAAGCGTCTTGATCTTAAACCTACTTCGGGTGTCCTTGATGTCGAGATAGATTTCATACTCGTTTGTTGGAGACAGAATCTTACTCAACAACGAGAATTTCATTTTATAGTAGAAGTCGTCGTGCGAGCCGCTGTTAAACGCGTCATGATCGAGGGACTTTTTGTTCGCGATGACGACTGCCCGAAAGTGCAGATCGGGGCTGTTAAAGAACCAATGCACTACCTCCTCATAAAACCCCTGCCTCGACGCTGAGACTTTTGTCCATTTGAGTTCTCCGGCCGCCGTGTGCCGGATTTTTATTTCCAGCAATTCCGCCGACAGTCGTGCGACAGCCTCGCGAGGTGTCCAGATGCACCCAACGACCATTACATCGAAACCATCATGCTGAAGGTGGCATGATTCGTCGCAATAGATAGCTATACGGTCAGTCAATCGAGTTTCCCCCGCGCGGATAATATCTGGTCATAGGTCGCAAATTCAACCGCTTGGTTACATCTTATGCCGCTGCCAATAGCGGGTGAAATCGGCCGACTTGCCGCGCTTCAAAGCGAGCGCGGCAATCCGGTTCACCTGATCCCCATTCGGAGACCCGGCGATGTCCTCACGCGATGAGGCCCCCTACCACTCCAGGGAGGGGGCGAGCGCCCGGTCATGTGGCAGCATGAGCGGACAGCGTCTCCGATTCTCCGCCAGCGGTCGGGCTTCGGCTCACAAGATAGGAGTGGATCATGACTCGCCGTATTACATGCATTGTCAAGCTGCCCACCCATGAAGACCGTCATCGGCGCATTGAAGCCGTCGGCGGCTCTGGGTGGCAAGACACGGAAGAGACCGCCATCGCAAACGTAAAACGCGACCCGGAGGCATATATTGTCATCGAGCAAGGCAAGACAGCCAAGGTGATCGTCAGAAAACACGACGGTCGCGAGTACCTGAAGACCCAGAATGATCGTTTTCTTCCCGACAACCTTCTGGAGCTCGATGACTGTAACTAGAGCGTTAAGGCGCTTCAATCCGCGAGCCGTCGGTTGATGAGCGTTTGTCAGCCCCCAAGTTGGCGCATCCGCCACTAAAGATTTAGGGGGATACGGTTAGCCGAGTGACTGAGGCGAGCAAGTGTCACACGAACACTTGCAGTTGCAATGCAGCTAAAGATAGTATCGCAACGTTGGGAGAATTCTGATGCTTAGAATTATTGCTTGCGCAACCGCACTGATCGTCTGCTGCCTCTCGACAACCTCCTATGCAGAGGAAGCTATCAAAACCGGCAAGCCCATCGTGATTCCAGAAGTCGATCCGGCAAAGATGAAGCCAAGTACGGCGGCACCGGCGATCGCTTATCCTAACCCCGTTGGCGAGGGAGGCAAAACGTACACCGTGGATCGCACCAACCGCGGCAACACTGCTATCATTCCTGAAGCCGACATTATCCAGTATTGCAGTGACAAGAGTGGCTGCATCGTTCGCATTGGCATGCACAACTGGGACGACAAGGGGCGCGTGGCATCGCGTCACTTTTTGTTTTTCTACAACAAGGACACCCGCGTGTGGCGCGCCGAGGCGGGCGATACTGAAGGGACGAACAACAACAACGTGACCGAGCATGTTTTCCAAGCTTGGGCATGCTACTTCACCGATGGTCAATATCAGAATTGGCAGGACAAGGGCGACACCACCAAGGATTTTGGTCTCCTTTCGTGGAATCAATACAATGCAGATTGTTTCCTTACGCTAATGCCGTGAGCGCTACGGGCCTCGCAGAGCCTGTGTGGGGGCCCCCTCCTTCCGCTCTGCACTCGCCTTCCGATCGCGGAAGGCTGCCGTTCCAGGTAATCATCCCATATGACGGACGCCGAAAAAAACCAATCCAAACTAGACCTGCACATGGCGTTACTCGCGCGCATCGTTGCGCGGTTTGTTTCCGACGGTTTGGCTGCTCATGATATCGATAGCCGCGGCGCCAAGGAGTTTATCGGGGTCGACGAGGACCAAGCGGTGTTTGGGGCGGTACTCATTTGGATGCTGGACGAGAAAATCATTACAGCCCGTCAGGTTACCGGCAGGCCGCCTCGAGGACCAATAGCTTTGTTGGGGGCGCAGTTAACGGCGAAAGGTCTTTCTATCGTCAGGCAACCGCTCGGCGGCGGTGATACGGTCGAAACGCGCATCAAGAATGCTGACGGTGGAAACTCTACGTGGTCGAACATCGGAGATTTGATCGGCGGTATCGCAGGCGGGCTGATCAAGTCAGTTTCGTCAGGATAGAGCTTGCTCGCGCCCGAGTGCCGCGCTGCCGAAATGCGACATTGTAAGCCGAAGAGGCGTGCGGGTGGATTAACGCCAAGCATCGCTCTCAATGAGCGCCAGCAGATTTTGTCGAAACCGGGTGAGATTTTGGATCGCGGCGTTATGCGTTTGGTTGATTGCCCCCAAATAGGAGCTGACCTGCATTCCAGTCCTGTCTAAGAAACGTTCCCTCGCCGCGATCCCCATATGACTGCCGATCCAATCGGCGCAGGAATTCACCCAGATATCCACCTCATCGATATACTGATTGAATTCGCTGTCTGGCATATCTTTTGGCAACTTGCGCGCAAGCATAGGGCCAACCGAAACATAGAAGCCTTGGAGCGCCTGCTGTTTTAGGGTCGTGGAGGTTCGGCGCCAGCGCCGGAAGTAGGCAAGCGCGAACCATATTGTGAGCGGAGCCAATGCCCATGCGTACGATAGGTCGCGAAGCCAATCTATCGGCACGGCGAAGGCCTTGGCGAGCGTGTAAATGAGCGAGAGCGGAGCTGCGACCCAACTGACGACGGCGAAACCGTCGTTCCCGAGATCGCAAAGAAATGACCGTAGCCGTTTCCACATAACGAGAATGTAGACACGGATTCTCGCTTGGAGCGAGTCATAGGCTGTGCGTAGCGCGAATTAACTAAGAGATTTCTTTCGTGGCCAGCTATTTTCAAATTTACCCACTACCCCCCTGTTCGGGGAGAACGCACCCCTGCCGCACAGCTAACCGATGTGCGCCGAAATAAGCCCCCTTGGGGGAGCGCTTTTTGTACGCCCGTTTCGGCTTCGGCGGCACCGGCGGCGGATCGAGCAGGCGGCGGAGCTTGTTATTGAGGCTCGTCTGTAAGTGCTGCGCCAGCTCTCTCTCCTCGAAGGCCTCCAGAGACCGCATCGTCTCGAGTGTGCCGACCAGCGGAATTCCGTCGAAGGCCTCGATCCAAGCCAACCCTTTGGCTGGCCAATCCGGCCGGCCGCTCATCGCCCACGAAACCGCGCTGACGATCGGTTCGACCAGGGCCGCGCTCCCATTGCCCTCTGACTCGGTGATGGTACGGATCAGCAGCGTGACGTGCTCGGGGCCACGAAAATAGACCACCCGCTCCAACCGTCGACGCGCGGCCTCGTCGATCGGGAGCACCTCCATCTGCTCGAGCAACTGCTTCAGCTGCTCCGCCGCCCAGCGTTCCCGGGCCAGTCGATCTGACGCTGTCGATCCCGGCTCCCAGGGCGCCCGGGGTGCGTCTACCGGCGACGCCGCCCTGCCCGCCCGCTTGGCTGGCGAGCGCACCACGGCCCTGCTGGCGGCCTTCGTGAAGGCATTGGTGTTAGCAGCGCTCAACGTCAGCTCCTTGGTTTTGTGGCCTGCATCGCGGCGATGCGGTCAGGCCCGCGAGGCGCCGACGTTTTCGATCCTGTGCTTCTCACCGATTACCGCGGCGACAAAGGCGTCGAGCGCCGTGGCTGCGTTATCCGAGCCGACCGCCTCGACAATGCCGGGCCGGATGCGCTCGACATACCCAGCAAGGTGCACCCTCGCGCTCTCGTCGTCGGTGAAGGCGTACAGCAATGAGAAATCACGCGCGGCCCGCGTGAGGGATTCGATCAGCCTCGCGGCGCCTGATTTGTCCTTTAACAGCATCATTTGCGTCCCCCGTTGTACGGATCCTCGCCCTCTTCGAGAAGATCGTCGAACTGCTCGTGAACCACGTGGGCAACCTCCCGGATGATCCGGACCAACTCGCGGACATCGCGCACGCCACGACCATGGCCCGACAGGATCGAGAGCGTTGCGGCCGCCGCCATCCGGTGGATTCGGGGCTCGACTTCGCTCGCCGACGAGACCAGGAAACTCCGCGGCGGGATCTTCGAGGTGCCGAGCTCCTGCCAAACGGCGACCTCTAAGTTACTGCCGACCGCGCCCTCGTTGCCGTGCACGACGTACTCGATTGAGTCCCGCAACTCGCCGGTGCGCAGCAACGGCTTCGGTGTCGGGAAGCCCTTGGCGGCCTTGTCGGCAATCGTCGACGGTGCGAGCGGCGGCCACATCTCATGACCGCGCCCGATCGCGGCCTTGGCCCTGCGCTGTACCATTTGACAAGCCTTCCGGATTATAACCGGCCCGAGCTCGTGCATGTCGCGGTCGATCGCGTGCAATTCCGCGACGAAACCGAGAATGTCAAAAACCTTGGTCACACGCAGTCAAGCCTGACGTCGCGGGCCCGCGTACGGCCCGATCGCGGATCAGGCGCGACCTCGAACGAAAGTCTCATTCCGACCTCGATTTGCGCGCCCTGCGGCAGCGCCGAAATGTGCAAGAAGACGTCGGCACCGCCATCGTCGGGTTTCACGAACCCGAAGCCGCGCTCGTCGATCCATTTCTTGATCGTTCCCGTTGCCATTCTCAAGTTTCCCTTCGTTTACTGGTTCTCGTACACGCCGGAATAGACGACGTTGTCGTTGACGGTGTACGCCGCGCCGGCCGACAAAATGCACGTTGCAGAAGTCCCGCCGGTGCCGAAGTTGAAATACGCGAATCCACCGGTTCTGAGATTTGCCCCGGAGATGACGGCACTGGAGGCGGCGGTGTTCGGAAGCGCGATCGTGATCGAATTGGTGCAGGTGCCGAGCGCCGTGATCGTCATGTTCAGTTCGATGAAGGTCGTCTTGCCGATTGTTTTCGATCGCGCCGATGCGACGGTGAACGTGGCCGTGCCGCATGACGGAGACGGCGTGAAGGTGGTCCATCCCGTGCCGGTGTCGCCGGTGCCGCCATTGGCGACCGGAACCGGGCTGGTCACCAGGCCGCCGGCGGCATTGGTGTTGTTGCCGAGCGCGGTGACGACGCCGGTGCCAGGCGCGGTGGTGGCGAGGGACGAGAAGTTGACGCCATTGGTCTTGGTGCAGACGATGGATGAGCTGATGGTGCAGTCGCCGCTGCCAACCAGCAGCGCCAGGATCTGCTGCGGCGTGGTGTATTTCGAAGCGCCGCCCTGGATGGTCGCGATCTTCTCGGTGCCGGTCAGGGTGGACGCCGCAGGCAGGCCGAGCACATAGGTGGAATAGCTCTGTGTGGTCTGCGCCATGGCCGGCGCCGCCAGCATGCAGGCAAGCGCGATGAATATCGATCGGATGGTCTTCAGCATCGTCTCTTCGCGCACTTCTGATGAAGCCAGAGCAGCGCCCGGGCCTTCGCGTCCTGCAGCTTGTCAACCTCGGCGAGATCAATCGGGACGCCTTGCCGGTGCAAAAGCTCGAGTTGGTCAAAAACCTGATCGGCCGACGCCGCAAAGCGCAATCGACGCCAAGCGGCCGGCGTCAGCCGTCGCTGATGACCGATTATCTCAGCGCGGTGCTTCTGCACATAGCGCTCGAATTCTCGTACTGCTGCGCTTGTCTGCATCACGCGGCTGGCTTCCCGACGAATTCGATCACGACGTCGCCGGCCACCTTAAGATTCCAGTTCTGGGCCTCGGTTACAGCCAGCGGCTCGCGTGGCATCTCGTCGTGAGCGGCGCCGGGATAAAGCTTCTCGACCCATCGCGGCATCGCAGCCCTGACGCGTCGTAAACCGACCGCGGCTTCGCGGTCCGCCATGCCCATGATGTTCGTCGGCAAGGCGCCGAGGGCGATCACATCGCCGCCGAGTTGTTCGTATTCCTTGAACAAGCGATCCACCTCGGCGATGGCGGCGTCGAGCTGGCCGGCCACATCAACGCGCTTACGCTTGACCAAGGCGGCCTGATGCTGTGCGAGGTTTAAGCGGGCCTGTTTCTCGACCACGACAGCTTGCTCTAACTTTAGCTGCGAGTCGCCCGCTGCAATGTCCAGATCAACAAGCGAGTTTTCAGCACCCGCTTGGTTGGTCTGTGCCTCCGCGATAGCGGCTTTCGCCTGCGCATCGCCCTGCATCGCCGCGAGAGCGTTTTCTGCCCGCCGCTTCTTCGCGCTGGAAACCATCGCGTTGGCATCGAGCTTCATCTGCGCAATCGTCGCGCACGTGTTGCGCCATCGCGATACTTCGGCAACGGCGTCGTCGACGGTGGTCTGCAGTTTGGCGGCGTCATTCATTGATGTGGTCCCTTACGCTGAAAGAATTGTGTCCCACTGCCCCGGCGCGCAGCAGAAGAATTTCACCGCTTTGCCGGCGGCAAGGGCGAACGGGGTCGTGTTTGAGTTGCCGTTGATCGAGTCCAGAATTCCGGACATCGGGGCGCTCGCCGTGGGGTTGGCGAATACGTTCATCGAATTGGAGCCGGCGTTCTTGATTGTATATTGCAGGCTGCCGCCCGCGTTCGGCAGCACGGCCGAGTCTCCGGCGGTCGCGACGGTGGTGAAGCGCGAAAATGTCCGAGTGATTGGCGTCGCGGTGGCCTGGGCACCGCCAGGATTTGCGGTCAAACCAGATTGGTAAGAACTGTCCATGTCTATCCTTCTTCGTTTGCGAGTTCGCGTTGCGCCGCCGCGAGCTGATCGCGGGCTTCGGCGACGATCCTCATTTCATCGGGATTGCCGAGTTCGGCGCGGAACGAGTGCCTCGCTATGACGGCTTCGAGGTCGGCGATGCGGGGGCGGATGGTTTCAGAAGTCATTGAATCGCCTGCGGTGGGCCGCGAGCCATTCCCGCTGCTCGCCTGCGGTCATCTCGGCGGCCTTCCGATCTGTCGGTGTCGGGCCGGGCCGCGCGCCGCGCTTCAAATCGGCGAGCAGTGCCTCTGCGGCCTCCGGTGGAAGATCCTTCGCCTGCTTCGTTAGGTGCACAGAATCGATAAAGGCTTGCACGTCTTGGGGTTTCATCGGACTACCTTCCCATGTAGTTGACTTTAATGAATCTCGCCGGCTCGGGAGCACCAACCATCAATTCCGTCAACGCCCAGACGAGCGCATCGAGGCGGTCGGGTGAAAAGCCGGCGCTGCTGCGGTCGAAGTCGCTGGTAAACGACGTGAGTTGATCTTCAAGCGCAGTGAAGGTCCCGACGTGGTGCACCTTGCGCTGCTCGTAGAGAGCGCTGACGGGCTCGGCCCTGGTGACTTTGCCGCGCGAGGCGTGCACTTTCTTGATCGATGCGTTGCGATCCTGCACCCGCAGCGTCTCTTCGGCCATCGCGCCGCCCTGGTTTGCCTCGATCACGATGCGATCGGCCTTGAATTGCCGATACGCGGTGACGGCCTTGGCCGCCCATTCGTGGGGAGCGCATCGTCCGGACAGGTCTGCAAGGACGTAGCCGTCGCCGTTCTGGCCAAGGGCCGCGACGACGATGCCGGTCTCGTCAGAGCCTTCGTTGTTCGAAACGGCGGGATCGACGGCGACGACAATGCGGCACAGATCCTCTGGCGCCTTGCTCACACGGTCACGGTCGAGCCACTCGAGCTGCCAGAGCGCGCCGGGCACATCGTTCAGTAGCTCGGCATTGAGCTCCTGACGCCCGAGGCGCGTTCCTTCATACCTCTTACGGATCGCCTCGAGGAACGGGCCAGCCAGATTCGCGGAGTTGTCGAACGTTGAACCACGAACGGTCACCACGTCCTGCCGGGCCAGCAGCTCACGTAACAGCTTGATCGGCTTCGGCGTGGTCGTGACGAGCCATCTCGGATGGCGACCGAGGCGTAGGCCGAACATAAGCATATCCCAGGCAGCGCTCGCGGAGTTCCAGGCGCCGAGTTCGTCGCACCAAGCAAGATCATGCTGCGGACCACGCAGGCGATCAGCCTCCTCGCTCGAGAATGTCGAGGCAATCGCACCATTGGGCCACGTCAAACGGCGCTTGGAGGGCTCATAGGTTGGTCTGCACCATGGAGAGGATACCGCGAGCAGGCCCGCCGGGCCCTCGACCATAACGTCGCGGGCATCGGCCGCTGTCGGAGCGACAAGCGCGATGTGCCGGGCCAGTTTGGCCTCGACGCACTCTCGCACCCACTCAGCGCCTGTGCGCGTCTTGCCAAAGCCGCGGCCGGCCATGAGCAGCCAGCCGTTCCAATCGCCGGGCGGCGGCAACTGCTCGGGCCTCGCCGTGAGGCGCCAGTTGTTCTGCAATGCGGCGGCGAGCTGCCCATAGATTGTGGGCGAATTAGGCTGCATCGACGTGCGCCTCCAGCGGCTTGGCATCGATCAGGGGCGCGCCATTTGAAACGGGCGCCGCCTTGGCTTCGAGTTGCTGCAGGCCCTCCACGACACGCGCGAGGGCCTCTGGATAGGGCTGGAGCGTCCGGATGAGCATTCCTTGAAGGTCGGCGAAGATCGGGCTGTTGACGAAGTTCGTGGTGTTGTTGATCGTGATGTTTCGGGCGGCCAACGCGCCCATTTCGCCGGTGATGCCGGCGATCTGCCGCAAGGTCTCATTCAGAGTCCGAGCGATGTTGGCTGTGCCGTTCCGGTCGTTGACCGAGGCGGCGAGCTGGAGCTGCTGGATCAACGTCGACCGGATCAGGGACAGGTAGTCGAGGACGTTCAGCCCCTCAGCGGCGGCCTTCTGGGCCAACTCCTTTAGGGGAACTTGCGCGAGATAGTCGGCCCGCTGATCATCGCTGAGATGCCCGCCGGCCTCGACGGGCCGGCAGTGCCTGTGGACGGCATCACGCGAGACGCCGTACTTGGCGGCGATGCTGTCGAGGGTCGCGCCGGCAATCCGCGTCGCTTCGATCAGAGAGCGGTGCTCATGCACACAAACGGTGCACGGCGTTCCTTTTCGCTTGGATAGGTGATGTCGACGCGCAGTCAAAGGGCAGCTCCAGAGGTACTGGATGCCGTGCCCTGACCGTCAAGATCCGATAGCGCGGATGGATGAAAAGTTCGCCCTGGGCGCCGTGGCCCCGATGACGACGCGCACAGTATGCGCAAAAACCCGTTGCGAGTCAATAACTATTCTACAAACCGATATTTCTCGCATGGATCATGCATAGATCTAGCATTCGACGCACGTTTCCCGGTCTCCGGAAGGCCCTAGGGAGGGCCAGGAAGGCGCGCTGAACGGCAATGGGGTTGCAGCGACCGGCCCGGCGAGCGCGCCTGGTGGCCTCCCCAGCTGGGTTACGGATAAGCCCGCAATCGCGCTGGCGAGGCCGCCTATGCGCTGCTATTCGGCTTCGGCCGGCTCGATCGCGGCCAACGCTACGCTGGGGCTGGCGCTCAAGGGCCATCAGATGTTTGTCGATTTTGTCCTGGGACTGGGCGCCGCGGCCTCTCTCTTTCTCGCCACAGCGGTCGTCGCCGTTGATCGCGACGCCGTGAAGCGTCACGTTGACGAGCACGACGCGACCTGATCGCATCAGATCAGGATCGAGGCGGTTGGCTGGCCTTGTCGCCAGCCGGCGCTTCGTTTGCCGCCATTGACTCAACGATCTCTAGAACACGGCGCGTGTGGCAGGATCGAGCGAACGGAATAGCCGCAGAAGGCGGAACAGCTCCGCGGCGTCGTGGGCGTGGCGCGCCTTCGTCATCAGGCGGCCTTGGGCGCGCGCTTGGCGATCTTCGCGATGGTGGCACGACTGCAGCCGGTGGCTTGTTGTATCGCGCTGTAGGACGTGCCTGCGGCCAGCATGGTGGCAATGCGCGTGTTGCGGCGCTTGTTCTCAGGGCGGCCAACATACTTGCCCTCGGCCTTCGCCTTGGCTTGGCCCTGCATCTGGCGACGGCGGCGATCTTCGTAATCCTTGCGGGCGATCGCGGCGAGCATGTCCAGCAGCATGCCGTTGATGGCATCGAACATGCGCTGAGTGAAGTCGTCGACCTTGCCCGTAGCCATGGTCCAACTTGTCGGAAGATCCAACGCGACGACTCGGACCTTACGGGTCGCTAGCTCGGCCTTGAGGCGTTCCCAGTCCACAGCGCCGAGGCGGGACAAGCGGTCGACCTGTTCGATCAGAAGCACGTCACCCGGGTGTGCATCGGCCAGCAGCCGAAACAGTTCCGGCCTCGCCAACTTGGCGCCGGACTCGTTTTCGATGTACCACGCGGCAATCTGCATGCCGCGATCGGCCGCAAATGCCTCAACCTGGGCTCGGGCACGGCTGGCATCTTGTTCGTCGGTGCTGGCGCGGAGATAAGCTCGAATGAAGCACATTGGAAACCTCGTCAGTTCACTAAGTTGGTTCCTATATTATCGGTTCACTTAGGGCTGTCAATGGATTTTGTGAACCAGTCTGAGGGCTGGTTTCGATAGAGCATACCCTATCTGAACTAGTAGGTGACGGGTCCGGCATGCATTGTTAGTACGCCAGCGTGCGCGGAGGGGGACCCATGAATCCCATAAAGCAAGTACCGACCGAGGCAGTCGTCGCGGTCGCACTGTTAGTGTTGTTCACGCTCGCGGTCGTGTACGGCGCCGTGCCGTAAAGGCTTGGGAAGAGATCCGACGGCGCGGTGAGCGAGGTCGGGCCGAAAAAGTCCAGACGCGCGCGACCCGTGCAGCGGTAGCGGGCAGCTCGCGCGACAGGCATGGACACGGCGTCGCGCACACAGGAGCGCCGGCCAAGGCGGCGAGGCCTTGATGAGTTCGTCGTGCTGTATAGGCCGCCCCTTAGGCAGGCCCGATTTTCTCTTTCAGCTTGCGCTTAATCCGCCGATTAATCAGCATTTCGGCACGACGCCTTGCCAGCTCAGGCAAGCGCGTGCGCGCGGTGTGGTTAGCTACCTCTCCGTCCATCTCAATAGTGATCTCGAAGCGATCGTCATGCCGGCGCTTCAAGGTGAATGGGACGTCCCTGTGAGTGAAGGTTGTCATAGGCGTGCTTTACGGCATTGGGCTGTACCAAACTACGAGCGCGAATATCACCAACAAGGCGACGAGAATGATCGCTTCGCTTGTGGGGATTTGCCTCATGGGCCGCCCCGTCGTCGGCAACCGGCGTCCCGCCCAAAATGGCATGTCGGCAATCGAGCCGTCACCTACCAGAAATCGCGCCGTGGGGGCCACACCGGAGTCGCCCGGAATCGCCTTCCCAGCAGTTTTGGATTACTCACCGCGCATCGAATGGGCCAGGATTTTGCTCTCCCTCCTGGTGCACGGTGCCAGCGCCGTCCGCGTGTATTTTAAGCGGGCGGCGTTGTGCTATCCGGCTGGCTCGATCCCCTTCCCTACATCGTAAAAATGAGCCTCTCGCCACATGCTGGCTGCGCGGCGGGTGAGCGCTTGCGCGAACCTCATGCGCCGACAGGCGCCCCGCCGGGGCTAGCGGTGTGAGGGGGCGACTGAGGGGTGGGTCATGCGGTGCTGCACCTGCGCTTGTCGGAGCGGCTGCGCCGGCCTTCGGCGTGCGCGCCTTCGTCGCGCAATCCTCGCGATAGATCTGGATCAATTTCTTCTTTGAAATCAATACCCGCGTCACGCTTAATTCCGTCACTTCCTATATATATTTATGTCCGGTGACGCATTTTTCCGTGACGCGCGGTATCGCCTTGAGCGCTCGGCGTCCTGAGCCTTGATGCGCGTCGTCCTTTCCTCGGGCGACAGTCCCAAGTGCGGTCGCCCACGCTTTTTGCCGGTGCTGCTCCCGGCCCGGCGCTTACGTTGGCACTCAGCGTTCTTCTCGCGTCGCAACGCCCCCCGGATCTCGTAGTTGATATCGTCGCAGGCGCCAATGAAGCGCAGCTTGAGGTTCGTGCGGTCGCGCACTGTGACATTCAGCACCGTCGCGCTCTGATCGTCGGACCAGCGTTTGTTGGAAGTGCGCGTTCCAGCGACGATCGCGTCGAGTTCGGTCGGCTTCAGCCATGGCGCCCATTTGCGACACCAGTTCCGAACCGAGCGCTCCTGATTGGTCATCGCCGCCATGAATGCATGATCGGCTCCCCATCGAAGTATTTTCAGGCCTCTGGCGCTCCTCGGCAGTGTGTCCCAGCCGCGATTGGCAAACAGCCGTTTCGCATCTTTAAGCCTGCCGCGGGCTCGCAGGATGCCGATGTTGAGGTCCGCTTGCGGCTCGGCCTCGATGATGCCAGGCCGATGCATCAGCTCGAGGTCATAGGCGGACACCGGTACCTGTTCGGCGATGTGCGTCGGCAAGTCTACGGCCAGGGGCCACGAAACTTTTTCGTTGCGCTTCAGCGCCGGTTCGCGCATAAATGATGCGTCCATGGTTCGATCTCTCTCGTAGTGTGGATGCGCCGGGTGGTGCCGGCGTGGTGATGCAGAAAAGAATTCAGCGCCCTCGGCTTCGCGGCCGGGGGCGTTGCTCGTTAGGGCCCGGAGATCCGTTCGGGGAAGTATTCAGTTGGAGGGCCGCGGCGGGGCATCGTCTCTTGTCGGGCGGTTCGGCCTCAAGATCCCTCACCGCCTCCGCAAATCGTCGGGTCGGAAATGGCCCCCTTGCCTCAACCAGTCCAATCTCAAAAAGCCCGTCATCACGTTGGACGATTTGGCCGAAAGCCGGTGAGCCACACCCGATAATAGCCTTTACCAACCAATCCCAACCATTGGTCTGGTGAGCCTGCCTAAGTCGTTGCTTCGATAGTAGGTACCCGTCCTGCCGGGATCGCCAGTTCATTTTCCCACTCCAAACTTCCCAGCAGGTTGCGATGGGTTTTGGCTCACCGGGCCACGTGAGCCAGTGGCTGTTCCCGAAACGGGCTTCGCGCCATCAACACCGTAGTCCCGTAAAATCACGACCGGGACAGGACCAAGGCAGCTGGGCCTTGGCTGGTTAGGTTAAGAACAGAACATCGTTGCTGCATCGCCGATTGCCGGGATAAACCCTAGCGTGGCGTTTGAATATTTTTGAACATTGCCTGATGGCGACACCGATTTTAGCCGCGCGAACTATTTTTCAGAAGCATCCTTGGTCATGACCGGTCCGTTGAAAAAGACTCTGAACTGGGATGTTTCAGCGGGGGACGACCCGGCGCTGGCAGTTGCCTGCGCTATCCTGTTGGCCCTCACACTCCTTGCCGCAGCACTGTTCGTCAGTGGCAGCAGCCGCCCCGGAATTGACTTTTCGTGTTTCTGGGGCGCGGGCACGATGGCGCTCGAGGGGCACGCGGCGACCGCCTATGATTGGCAGCAACTGCGTCAGCTGCTCATCCAGCTGCAGCCGATCACTCACGCCCCCTATTCTTACGATCAGACGCCGGTGCCGTATTTCTATCCGCCGGTCTTCTTCCTGGTTCTGGCGCCCCTCGCGCTGCTGCCATTCTGGATCGCGTTCGGGGTTTGGAGCGCGGCAAAGCTGCTGTGCTGGCTGCTTGTTGTTCATGCAATCCGGCCGCGTTCCGCCGCAATGCTGCTTGCGCTCGCCGCGCCGCCGGTCTTCTTTGATTTCATTGCCGGCCAAAGTGCGCTGCTCGCGGCCTCGCTGCTGGGTGGCATCCTGCTGACATTGGACAGGCGCCCGCTCCTGAGCGGCTTCCTGCTCGCGCTGCTCATCTTCAAGCCGCAATACGGCGTTCTGCTTCCTTTCGTGCTGATCGCAACGAAGCGGTGGAGCGTTTTCTTCACAGCCAGCCTCGTGGCGCCGGCCCTCATCCTGGTCACGGGCGTCATCTTCGGCTGGGATACTTTCAAGGGATTTCATGAGGCAGCAACCTTCGCGGCAACGCAGTTTCACCTCAGCGGTGCGCTGCCCTGGTATAAATTGCAAAGCAACTACGGCCTGTTTCGGTCTGCGGGCCTCGGTTACGGACCGGCGATGTCGTTGCACATCGCCATCGCGTGGGCCTGTGCGATCTGGGTGCTGATCATGTGGCGCCGCCGCGTCAGCTCCGCAGTGCAGGCCGCAAGCCTGCTTGCCGCAACGCCGCTCATTTCTCCTTATTTCGCGATCTACGACATGCCGATCCTGGCGATCGCGTTGGCCTTTCTCATGAACGCCAACATGGACGAGGGGATCGCGCCAGGCTCCAATCGTGGTGTGTTCCGGATCGGCGTCGGCATTGTATTCATCTTGGGATACGCATTCCCGCTGGTGTTGTGGCCGGTTGGCCCGTTCATGTGCGCGAGCGTGATCGCAATCATCCTGATGAGATACCGGTATCGCGCGGCGAGCGCGGCCAGCCCAGCCGCACCGCTTCGAAAGCCGGCGAGCGTTTGAGGCGCGCATCCGGGCCGCGCAGAAAACGCCATGTCGCGCGATGACGCCCTGAATCGATTCGTTCCTGCCCGTAGCGCCGCCGCCCCTCGATGAAGCCATTTTCCGGACGCCACGAAGCCGGCCGGAAACAAACCCGGCGTAGCGTCCCAATATTGGACCAAAGGGGATTCGGTCATGTGGGATTTCATCAACGAATTGTATCGGGATTTTTGCCTGGCTCGCCTGCAGGAGATGCGGAAGCTCGAGCATCACATCTGAGCGGGCGCAGAACATGGACAACGATCGGCCGCTGGCCGGAGCCATCGTCACTGCGATGGTGATCGCGGCGGTGGTCTGGGCCACTATCGGACCTCCGCCCGTGCACAAGAAGGTCAATGGCCAGCCCCAGACGGTCGCCAGACGTTAGTCCCCGTAAGACTCCGGGGCATTCGAACCTTGGCGCTGGTCGTGCAGACAGATCATGACTGGGATTGCGGGCCCAGATTGGAACAGGGCGCCGTCGGGACACGATATTTCGAGCCCGGCGGCGTAGTTTTTCAGACAGGGCAAACCTGCGCGCAGCACTCTGCGGCCGGGTGGTCGGCTGCGCTTGTGCGCGGGATGTAGTCCGCAGCTCCGCCGGATCGCGCGTGAGGGCCCGTCGCGCCGGCGCCAAGCAAGCCCCGCTTCTAAAACTCTCTTAACCACAAGCGAGGACCGCGGGCGCAATCGTGGACCGATTGCGCATCGATCGGCGTTGTACAGCACCATGCGTACAACGCGTCATTGGGTCGTGCTTGCGATCTGTGGTGCGGCAGCTCTCGCCGCGTCCATCGCATCCGCCGAGGCACAACAGGTGCAGGCCGGAACGCTCGCGTGCCGCGGCGGCCCCGATACCGGTTTCATCCTGGGCCCCGTGACCAATCTCGACTGTGTACTGCACGTCGACAGCGCGCCGGACCGCCGCTATGTCGCGGCCATTCGCGACCTCGGTGTTTTCATCGGCGATCAGGAGGTCACGCTGACCTGGAAGGTGATGGCGCCGGTGCCGTGGCTCGGCCCCGATGATCTCGCCGGCAGCTATACGCATGCCAGCGGCGCCGGCGACAATGTTCTTGCCGGCGGCACGAACGCCACGCTCGCGTTGCATCCGCTGGATGACAAGGATCCCGCTACCCTTCCGCTGAAAATCGAGAACCTGGAGATCCGTCCGACGGATCACTGATCGTGGCTCGAGCCGCGTGCCGGCGGCCAAAATGCACAACGCCGTCCGCTTGAAATATACGCGGACGGCGCTGCTCCTAGCCCCAGGAAGGTGATGCAAAATCCTGACGCCCTAAGTCTGCACGTTCTGTGCCAGGCATCATGGCCCATATGGGCTATTTAGCTGCAGAGAAACGAAGGTAGGGTAAGTGTCGAGGCGCTGGTGACGGTGCCTCACGACCAAAGTGTCAACTTGGCCTCGGCGTGGCCCACGCGCTGAGGCCTTTTCTTTTGATGTTCACGGTCTGCTCTGAAGTCGCGTCCTGTTCTTTATCATTCAGCGCACGAGTGCTTCCGTAGTTCTCCGTGCGTGAACAAAGTTCCGGCAGCGCTTGCGCGACCCGACGCATTCGGTTCGTGACATTCCGCGATGATTTGCGGCGCGCTTCGTCTCGTGATTTCCTGATCCGGAATTGCCTTCTGCAAAGTATTGTAAGCGTGCGCCGATCGCCGATACTTCAGGACCGCTATGGAAGATTCCGTCCAGATCCGTTGCACCCGCTGCAAGAATGTCTTCCGCGATCGCGCCAAGCGGCTGCAGAACGGTTACTCGCGTCAATGTCCGAGCTGCGAGATCGTCCTGTTCTTCGACGAGGACTCACACGATGCAAACATCAAGCGAGCGATGCGAACCGCGCGCCGCGCACGCAAGGAACTGCGTGAAAGCGAAGGCGTGAGCACGAGAAGGGCGGCGGGCGTTCCCCGACAATACAGCGGGCGCTCGGCATCGAACTCGCGGGGAATTGAAGACGACAGCGACGATTGAATCTGCGCGGCGGGCTATCGAACTATCCTCCGCCGCGGCCGGCATTCTCCGAGGCACGGTCGAGCCATTGGCGGGTCGCCTCGTCGCTCCAGCCAGGAACCGCGAAGCGCGCCGACGGCGTCACATCCGCAGGCGCGCGAACGGTTGCGGGTTGCCGTGGATGAGCGTGACGCCGTGGCGCCGCGTCCGCGGACGCGGTCAGCATGACCAACAGACCAAGTGGCAAAACAAAGCGCATCGCATTTGCTCCTGATCATCATCCCGATCGCGCCGAGACGGCTACCCTCCAGTGGTCGGATCAGGACCGCCGCTTTGCCTCGACGTAGCGCTTGAAATTATCCAGGATCGCCTGCCAGCCGCCGCGCTGCTGTTCGACCGAATGGGTATCCTCGCTATCGAAGCTGACCTGCACCTTGACGCTGCCGGCCTCGGGCGTGAATGCAACCTGCGCAGTGCGATCGCCGAACGAATATTCGAGCAGCTGCGGCGCCTCGACCCTGGTGTAGGTGCCGGCGAAATCGAACCCCATGCTGCCGTCCTTGGCTTCCATCCGCGACGAGAACGCGCCACCGGCGCGCAGGTCCACGGTCGCAGCAGTGGTGTGCCAATCGTCGGAAGCCGCGTTCCACTGCTTGATGTCGTCGGGCGTCGTGTAGGCACGCCAGACATCGCCGATCGGCGCGGCGACGATTGTTTCAACGGCAATCCTCATAAGCGTTCCTCGTCGTCATTGCATGAAGTGGATGCGCCCCTGGCGCCCGGCCGGGACGGCCGATTGCGGCCACTTTACTAGGGCCATCCGCGATGTTCCACAAATGCTCCGCCACTGGATAGCGCCGGCCCGGGCCGCCGGGAGCAGGATACGGCGCGGATACCGTTCAGCGAACCGGACGGTTTGTGGCCGGCACAAGAATTTCGTCAGGAATGACCGTGTATGGAGGACGGGTCCAACGCCCGGAGAGGACGTCATGCGGAACCTGAATACTGTGCTGAGCAAGCTGAACGACCGCCTGCTGCGGCTGGAGGGTGAGCTGTTCGTGCTGCGATCGATCGCGCGCGCCGCCCTCACCGCCGGCGACGAATCCGCCGTCCGCACCCGCAAACTGCTCGAGGGCGCCAAGCTCGCGCTGTCGGACGAAGCCGCGCGGCCACTGGACGCCGCGACCGAGAAATACGTCGCGGCCGCGATCGCGATGGTTGAAGAGCTGCTCGAAAATCCGCGCGAGGCGGCGCCGCTGTTCAGGGTGATCGATGGCGGCAAGCGCGACGAATAGCCCGCCATCGAGAGCTAGTTCGCGCCCTGCACGGCCCTGTCATACGCCTCGATCGTCAGCCTTGCTCTGGCGGCAACGTCGGCAGCCGTCATGCCCGGCTTGTAGAGGCTGCCGCCCAGACCGAACGCGCGAATGCCGGCCTTCACATACTCCGCGAAATTCTGGTCCGAGACGCCACCGACGGCGGCGATCATCGCATTCGCCGGCAGCACGGCGCGGATCGCCGAGATGCCGGAGGCGCCGAGCACGCTCGCCGGGAAGAATTTCAAGCCCGAAGCGCCGGCGCGCGCGGCGAGCAGCGCTTCGGTCGGCGAGAACACACCGGGCATCGTGACCATCGCATAATCGTGGGCCCGCCTCAGCACGTCGACATCGACGTTCGGCGACACCATGAGGCGCCCGCCGGCGTCATGGAGACGATCGACGTCCGAGGCTGACAGCACCGTGCCGGCGCCGATCAGGACATCGGCGGGCGCGCGCTTCGCCGCGATCTCGATCGAGCGGAACGGCTCGGGCGAGTTCAGCGGAATCTCGATCGCGGTCATGTCAGCCTCGATCAGCGCGCTCACGATGCCCAGGGCCTCGTCCGGCTTGACGCCGCGCAGGATCGCGACCAGCGGACGCTTCATCGGCGGAAACGGAATGCTCATGCCTTGATCCCTCAGTTCTTCCAGATCGCCGCCGCTGCGCCGGCGAGGCCGCGGCGAACCGCCTCCTCCGCATCCATGACGTTGAGCGGAATCGAAAGGCGTTGCAGCGCGATCTGGTAGAGACGTTGCAGGCGGCCCGATGCGATCAGCGTCACCGGCGTTGCCCGCTCCCGCTCCGCGAGGCCGGCCGCGAGCTCGGCACCGATCAACGTGCCCGAGATCGTCTCGCGCGCGGCCTGCGCGCTGCCGCCGAACAGCAGTTGCCGCGATCGCACGCGAAACAGCAGGTTGGCCGAAAATGCCGGCACAGCGAACGCCTCCATGACGGCCGAGCCGAACGCCTCGGTATCGACAGCCTCGTCCGCGCCCGCGATGGCGTGTGACAGGATGGTTTCACGCGCGATCGCGCTGAACAACTCACCGGTCATGAAGGTCGCAAAACGCTCGACCGTTCCAGCGCGCATTTGCACCCATTTGGAATGGGTGCCCGGCAGGCAAACGAGAGCCGCGCCCGGCGCGTCCAGACCGAGTGCGCCGAGCAATTGGGTTTCCTCGCCACGCATCACGTCGGGGGCCGCGGTGTTGCGCTGCGCAATCCCCGGCAGGATGCGAATGTCATGCGACTGCCCGCTCACCATAACGGCGCCCTTGAGGATGGCGGAGAGATGCGCCGGCGTGTCGACATAGCCGGCTTCGACCCAGCCCTGCCGTGCACCCGCCATGCCGCAAATTACGACAGGCAAATTGGCCGCCGCGCCCAGCGCGTCCAGATGCGATTGCAGCACGGAGGTAAAGCCGGTCCTGGCGGCCACCGTCATGCCCTCGCCGCTGCGGCGTTCACCGAACACCTGGCCGCCAGCGTTCATCAGCCAGAGCCGGAAGCTGCTGGTGCCCCAATCGACCGCGACATAGGAAGGCCCGCTCACCGCGCTCTGTTCCACGCTTTCAGTTTCCGGCACGGCAACGGCGCCGCGACTGAGACGCGATAAAGCCCTTCCTCGCGCGGCGCAAGGCGGCCCGGTGGCGTGATGTCACGAGGCTCCGTTCGCGTCGGATGCACGCGCGGCTCGGTTACCGCGCGCCCTTCAGCGTACAGGAGGTCGTGCAGGTGGTGACGTTGCCACGGTCACACTTGATGCAGGCGTTGACGCACTGATCCATGACCTTGGGATTGTACTGACTATAAAGATTGGCCGCACAGCTGTTGGTCGAGCCCGTGACCTCCGGGTCGTTCCAGCAACCGGACAGTAAAAATGCTGCGGCACTCAAAATGGCGACCTTGCGCATAAGGCCTCCTGCCACGCTCCATCCAAGTAACCTTGATGGGTTAGGTTAAAATCCGGTTTCAATTGCGACCTTACCCGGAAGCAGTATTGCTTATCCACCGGACATTTCCCCAAGGTCCGGGCCCACACCGGCAAGGCCGTCAGGCGACCCCGCCTGGCGGCTTTGTTGCCCAGCAATGCACAAGGATACCAACAAGATGGCCAGAAAGCCGCGGTGGTCGTTCAAGGAGGACCGACGACTGATGGAATTGGCGCGCTCCTCCAAGACGCTGGAGGAGGTCGTGAAGGCGACCGGCCGTTCGCCGGAGCGAATCAAGAAGATGGCGATGCGCCTCGGCCTCTCCATCAAGCCGCGTGGCGCCACCAAGAAATGATTTGAAATTCCGCTGCCGCGCGGACTCGGACGCGAGCCCCTCCGGGTCCAATCGGCGCCGCTTCGTGTGCACCGACGCGTCAGACACGAAGACTAGGGTTCCGGCGGACAATCGTCCTTGGCCCGCACCGGGATCGCCCTGACCTCCCCGTCAACCCTGGCCTCGCGCTCCGGCTCGTCCGCCCTGGTGCAGGTGGTCAGCACGAACGCCACCCTGCTGCATTGCCATCCAGGGCCCAGCCCCGCGCTGGACACCTGTTCGGGCGATGCCAGCGTGAGGGACCCATACGCTATCAAAACGGCACCCGCCGCGCCTGCGGCAGCCAGCGCCGCGCCCTTTCCGGACCACAGCTTGGATATCATGGCCTTGGTTCCCGCCGATCTCTGGGACTAGATGAGCAACCCGCCTGTCCGCGTGTGACCGGAATCACAACCGGGACCAAGCAGTTCAGCCCGAGTCTTTGGGTCGATGTGGGAGCGATATTGCACTGCCGCAAGGCAGTCAGCGCGCCGGCTCGATCACATTACAGTTGGATCGGCCCGACATCACGCAGTCCTGCATCTTGCTCGCCGCCGTCAGGTTGTGCGCAAGCCAGAGACCGACCGCGAGCATGACCGCCGCGACCAGCAGTCCGATCAACGCGCCGCGGCGGTTGCCTCCGTCTTCGGATTCGCTCATGCCGGCTCGGGTTCCCAATTGCCATCGCCCGCATCATGACCGTTTGCACGGTTGCGTGCGATCAATTCTGCAACAGTCGCACCACGAAATGCGCGCGGGCAGCCGTCGGCCCTGCAATTCCATTGCGAGCGCGCGCGACTCACGAAAAACTGCTCGTGGAAGTGGAGCGCGTGTGCGGGGCGTGCCGGTGAGCGAACAGGAAACGAACTACGATTTTCAGCGTTACAGGCAGCTCCTCTCGGAGGCTGTCGACGAGGCCAGCAGGCTGCAGCTGATCAGCCTTTTGATCGCAGAAAAAGCGCGCGACCGGCTGGAGGCCCAGCGCGCCTCGGACCGGGACGCGATGACTGCCGAGACGGTCGCCAAGGTGCTGGGTACCAAGGGTTTGGGTACCAAAGCCTTGGGCGGCGGGCGGCGCGAGCAGTTTTAGCGCGGCTGGGGTTTCGGCACCTTCTGAGAGCAAGCGGGCTCGGTGACCAACCACTCACCAAGTCGGTGGCGAAGCGGGTGCCATCGGCCGTTTGCCATCCGCTCATATCTCCCTTGCTCCACAGCCCTCCGTTCGCCACTGGCAATTTCTGCGCCGTTCACTTATTGAAGCGCCGAACCCAAACCCATCCATCACCCGAACAGAAAGCAGCAAGGCTTCCTCTATGAGTGGCTTCAAGGAACCGGGTTTTGCCGACCGCCAAAAGGCGGCCCTGCAGGCGCGGCAAAACCTCCTCAACAAGTTTCGCGCCCAGCCCGGCGCTGACGATCCCGCTGTGAAGGCACGTGCCGACGAGCGCGCGGCGATCGCCGAACGACGCACCAAGGCCAAGGAGGTCCGTGAGGCCGAGAAGGCCGAGCAGAAGCGACTGGCGGAAGAAGCTGCCGCAGCCGAGGCCGCCCGCATCGCGCGCGAGAAGGAAGAGGAAGCCGCCCGCGAGGAGGCGCTGCTCGCCGAGCAGAAGGCCAAGCGCGACGCCCGCTATGCGGCGCGCAAGGAGCGCGGCAAGAAGAAGCGCTAAAGCCTAACCAGGCCCGCCACCACGGCAGGCCTGTGAAGGATGAGCGATGCCGGCGATCAGTTCTTCTTCATGCCGTCGTCTTTCTTCATCATCGCTCCGCCATCCTTCTTCATGCCGTCGTCCTTCTTCATCATACCACTGTCCTTCTTCATGGCATCCTTGGACATCGTGTCTTCCTTCTTCATCGCGTCGTCCTTGCCCATCTTGTCCTGAGCGAAGGCGGCGGGCGCGAGCGCGAGGCTGAACGAGAGCAGCGCGGCGGAAAGGCCGAGGCGGGTCTTGGTGGTCATGATGATGATCCCTTGTGTGGTCGAATGTGAGCGCGACGACTTGCCGCTCTCTACTCGACGCGCGTGCGCCGCCCGTTGTTACCTCCAATAACAAATTCTTGAGCTGCCGCGGCGCGTACCCGCGAGGGTTGCGTGGCTGGCGCGCGGTGTGCGCCGCAACATCGGCGAGCTCCTCACCGCCAGGACTTGTCGCCACGCGTCCGCCCGCACTATCAGGGCGCCTCGAACTATCAGACTAGAGAAGTTTCACGCGAAGACCGGCTAAGCTAAAACTCCGCGCCGGCCTAACAGCCACTCAAGAAGCTCTTCAGGGGAAGAACCATGCTCACACGCCGCCACGTCCTCGCTTCCGCCCTCGCCGCACCCGCGATCCTGCGGTTGGGCATCGGGACCGCGCATGCCGCGACCACGCTGAAGATCTCGCACCAATTCCCCGGCGGCACGATCGACAAGGGCGACTTCCGCGACAGGCTGTGCCGGATGTTCGCGGCCGAGGTCGCCAAGCGCTCGGGCGGCGACCTCACCGCCGAGGTCTATCCGAACTCCTCGCTGATCAAGACCAACGCGCAGTTCTCGGCGATGCGCAAGGGCGCGCTCGACCTCAGCCTTTACCCGATGCCCTATGCTGGCGGCGAGCTGCCGGAAACCAATATCGGCCTGATGCCGGGCCTCGTCACCACCTACGACCAGGGCCTGCGGTGGAAGAAGGAGCCGGTCGGCAAGGCGCTCTCCGACTTCCTCGCCGACAAGGGCATTCTCCTGATCTCCTGGGTCTGGCAAGCCGGCGGCGTCGCCAGCCGTTCCAAGGCGATCGTGGCGCCCGAGGACGCCAAGGGCCTCAAGGTGCGCGGCGGCTCGCGCGAGATGGACATGGTGCTGCAGACCGCCGGCGCCGCGGTGCTGTCGGTACCCTCGAACGAGATTTACGCCGCGATGCAGACCGGCGCCTGCGATGCCGGCATCACCTCCTCCACCAGCCTGATCTCGTTCCGCCTCGAGGAGGTCGCGAAGTCGCTGACCTCCGGCGCCGGCGCGTCCTACTGGTTCATGCTGGAGCCGCTGATGATGTCGAAGGCGATCTTCGACAAGCTGCCGAAGAACCAGCAGGACATCATCCTCGCCGTCGGCGCCGAGCTCGAAGCGTTCGGCCGCAAAGGCGCGCAAGACGACGATGCCGAGGTGGCCAAGGTCTATGAGAAGGCCGGCGCCAAGGTCAGTGCGCTCGATGCCGCCACCGTCGGTAAGTGGCGCGACATCGCGCGCGACACCGCCTGGAAGGACTACGGCGCCAAGACCGCGATGGCAGCCAACCTGCTGAAGCTCGCAAGCGACGTCGCCGCATGATGCATGGTCCGGTCGCGGATCAGGCCGAAGCCTCGAGCCTGGCCACGGGCAATTCGCCTGTGGCTCTGCTCGGGCGCGCGCTGTCCATGTGCAACAACATCATCGTGGTGTTCGCCGCGCTCGCCTTGATCGCGGCCTGCGCGATCCTGAGCTACAGCGTGCTCGGCCGCGCCTTGTTCCACAGCCCGAACTACTGGCAGGACGAGGCCGCCGTGTTCCTTTTGGTCGGCGCCACCTTCATGACGTCGGCTTATGTGCAGAGCCAGCGCGGCCACGTCAGCATTGAGGCGTTCGTCGGCCTGCTTTCGCCGCGCGCCAACAGCATCAGGCTTTGGCTGGTCGATGTCGCGAGCTTCGCGTTCTGCACGTTCTTTGCCTGGAAGTCCTGGACGCTGGCGCACGAGGCCTATGTCGACGGCCAGGTCTCCAACTCGATGTGGTCGCCGCCGCTCGCGATCCCCTACGGACTGATGGCGCTCGGCATGACGCTGCTATGCGTGCAGCTTCTCCTGCAAATCCTGATTCCGCTGACGGGTGGCGCGCGCCGATGACCGTGTTTGGTATTGGCATCTCCTACGGGCTTGCCACCCTGTTTGCGATGTTCTCCGGCATGCCGATCGCGTTCGCGCTCGGCGCCGTCGCGGTCGTGTTCATGGCGATCTACATGCCGGCGGCCTCGCTCGATACGGTGACGCAGAACGTCTACGAGGAGATGGCCTCGATCACGCTGCTGTCGATCCCGCTGTTCATCCTGAAGGGCGCGGCGATCGGCAAATCGCGCGCCGGCCAGGATCTCTACTCGGCGCTGCACGCCTGGCTGCACCGCGTACCCGGCGGCCTCGGCGTCGCCAACGTGTTCGCCTGCGCGCTGTTCGCGGCGATGGCCGGCTCCTCGCCCGCCACCTGCTCGGCGATCGGCTCGGCCGGCATTCCGGAGATGCGCAAGCGCGGCTATTCCGGCGGCTTTGCCGCGGGGATCATCGCCGCCGGCGGCACGCTCGGCATCCTGCTGCCGCCCTCGATCACGATGATCCTGTTCGCGGTCGCCGCCGAGAAATCGCTCGGCCGGCTGTTCCTCGCCGGCATCGGCCCGGGACTGCTGCTGGTGTCGTTGTTCGGCCTCTACGCCGTGTTCCGCTTCCGCAAGGAATACGCCATGGCCAAAGCCGCCTATGACGCGACCGGCAAGGACGCCGCGATCCTGCAGCGCGACGAATTCACCATGGCCGAACGCTTCAGTGCGCTGCCGCGGGTGATCCCGTTCGTGCTGCTGCTGACCGGTGTGATGATCGCGCTGTACGGCGGCTATGCCACGCCGTCGGAAACCGCCGGCCTCGGCGGCCTGTTGGCGCTCGGGCTGATCGCCGTGATCTACAGCGTCTGGAAACCCAGCGACCTGTCGCCGATCCTGAAATCGACCATCCGCGAATCCACCATGCTGATGCTGATCATCGGCATGTCGCTGCTCTATTCCTACGTGATGAGCTATCTGCACATCTCGCAGTCGGCGGCCGAGGCGATCGTTGCGATGCACCTGCCGCGCTGGGAGCTGCTGTTTGCGATCCTCGTGATGGTGATCGTGCTCGGCTTCTTCCTGCCGCCGGTCTCGATCATCCTGATGACCGCGCCGATCATCCTGCCGCCGCTGCGCGCGGCCGAGTTCGACATCATCTGGTTCGGCGTCGTCATGACCATCGTGATGGAGATGGGCCTGATTCACCCGCCGGTCGGCCTCAACATCTTCGTCATCCGCAACGTCGCGCCCGACATCCCCTTAAGCGAGGTGATCTGGGGCACGCTGCCGTTCGTGCTGCTGATGATGTTCGCGGTGCTGATGCTCTGCTTCTTCCCGGAGATCTCGACCTGGCTGCCGAACCTGGTGATGGGGCCGGACGGCGGGCGCTAGGCACGCCCGTCAGGCCGCCTCCTGCTCCCGTACGGCCAGCGCCTGCTCGATCCGGCGCACCATCGACGCGGTCGGGCGACCCTCGCGTTGCAGCCGGCGGAGCTCGTTCCAGAGCCTGATGATTTCGCGGTCTCGCTCGGCGTCCATGGCGGCACTCTCCCGAATGCCCAATATGAACGAAACGGGAACGCACTTCAAGCCCGGGACGTCCCTCGCCGACAGCCGCTAGGGATAGCCGTCGCCCGGCGTTGCGACCTCGACCACGTCAATCTGCGACGCCGATTTGCCCCTCCGGAGCTCCTCGTAGGAGGTCTCCGCGCTCAAGCAGAACAATGTCCTGCGATCGGCGCCGCCCAGCGCACAGGCGAGTGCGCGGCGGCCCGGGACCTCGATGCGCTCAAGCTCCACGCCATTGCGATCGATGCGGACAAAGGCGTCTTCCGTGAACGAGGCGACCCAGACCGCCCCATCGCGATCGAGGCAGATGCCATCGGGATCGTTGACCCGGCCGAACCGCCCGCGGAGGCTCAACCCGCCGTCCGCCGCGATATCGTAGTCCGCGAGAGCAGCGCCATCCATTTCCGCGACGACGAGCCGGCGCTGATCGGAGGAAACGGCGATGCCGTTCGGAAACCGCAAGCCGTCGGCGACGACGCGGGCGCTGCCGTCGGGCGTGACCAGGATGATCCGGCCGACGGCGCCGCGCCCCTCCGGCGGCGGCAGATTGAAGCCGAGATCGCCGACATAGGCGCGCCCCAGCCCGTCAATGATCATGTCGTCGATCGTGCCGGTGGCAACCTCGGAGAGGTCGGCATACAGCGACAGTGCCCCACCCGAGAACCGCAGCAGCCGCTTCCTGAACATCGTCAGCACGACGATGTCGCCATCAGGCAGCACGCCGAGACCGCAGGGCGTGTCGTCCGCCACCGCAGCGTGCTCCTGCCGTTCGCCCGACGGACTGATGCTGAGCAATGTGCGCGCCATGCAGTCGACGAACCACAATCGTCCATCGTGCCAGCGCGGGCCCTCGAAATAGCGGCCGCCGTCGAGGATGGTTCTGAGGTGCACTGCCATGGCGTCCCGCTCGGTGAAATCTGATCTGTCAGCCCCCAACGGCGCGACGTGGCGATCAGGATACATCTCGGCGGAAACCGGTCAAAGGGGCGGCCCTTATGCCACATTTTACCCGCAAAACCCCGGTTCCCGCGGGTTCCACACGCCATGTTCCATATTTCGCCGCGTTTTCCCTGTTGAGTTGCGGCAGCATTAACACTCGAGAATCGAGGGTAGTGATAATCTGCGGCGGTTGTGCCGCCGTATGAAGCGTTCTGTTTGTGCCTCGTGGTTTCTCAGGGGGGACCAGGGAATGAACCGGTGCCTACGTCCGCTGGCGTGTTTCGCCACAGCCGCCGCGCTCGCGCTGCTTCCAGTCCAGGCGACCGCCAAGCCGCATCACCAGCATCAGGCCAAAAGCGGCCACGGCGACAAGAAGGCGCACGGCGCCAAGTCGAGCGGCAAGACCGCACACGAGAGCGGCTCCGGCAAGCGCCGGCATGCCAGGCACGGCTCCGACAAACGCAAATCGGCTAAGGCCAAATCGGTCCCATCCAAATCGGCTGAGTCCACCAAGGCGGCGGAGCCGGAGAAGCCCGCCGGGCCGCAATTGTCTGGCGATCTCGCCAACGTCAGGGACGCGATCCTCGCTGCGCGCCGGGGCAAGACCAACGACGCGACCGATATCCAGGCCAAGATCACCGACCCGGTCGGGCGCAAGCTCGTCGAGTGGTACCTGCTGCGCCATTCGGAGTCGAATGCGCCGTTCAGCCGCTATGCGGCATTCGTCGCGGCGAACCCGGATTGGCCAAGCGTCACGCTGCTCCGCAAACGGGCTGAAGCGCGGATGTGGCAGGAGCGCAGCGATCCGGCCACGGTGCACGGCTTCACGCTCGATCAACCGATCAGCGCCAAGGGCAAGTTCGCACTCGCCCGCACGCTGCTCACTGAGGGCGACCGCGACGGCGCCGCCCGGCTGGTGCGCGAGGCCTGGCGTTCGGAAGAATTGCTCGAACGGACCGAGAGCGACGCCTATGACGCATTCAAGGACCTGCTGACATCAGACGATCATCGCGCGCGTATGGACAAGCGGATCGGCGCCAAGGATCTCGCCGGCGCGAGGCGCGCGGCACAGCACCTCGGCAGCGACGCGTTGGCCATCGTGAAGGCTTGCGGCGCGGTCCGCGGCCAATCCAGCAAGGCCGAGGACACGCTCAACGACGTGCCGGCTGATGCCCGCGGCGACCTCGGCTACACGCTGTGCCGCATCCAATGGCTGCTCGCGAAGAACAGGATCGACGATGCGGCGCGCGTGACGATCGCGGCGGCGCCCGAGACGATGGCGCAGCAGGACACCGACCAATGGTGGCGCGAGCGCCGCATCCTCTCCCGCAAGCTGCTGGACCAGGGTGAGTACCAGGCGGCCTATGACGTGATCCGGGGCGCGGCGGCGCCGGACAATCCGTACTATCGCTCCGACATGCACTTCATGCGCGGCTGGATCGCGCTGCGCTATCTCGACGATGCCAAGACCGCGGCGGCGCATTTCGCCCACATCGACGAGGGCCAGACCAACCCGACGGTGCTGGCGCGCGCCACCTATTGGCGCGGCCGCGCCGCCGAGGCACTCGGCAACTCCGCGGCGATGCGCGCCGACTACCAGGCCGCCGCGCGCTACCCGACTGCGTATTATGGCCAACTCGCGCTGACCAAGCTCGGCCGTGACGGCGTCGAGTTGCATGCACCCTCGCCCGCTGCAAGCGCCGACAGCATGGCCGCGGACGAGCGGGTTCGTGCCGCCGACATGCTCTACGCGATCGGCGAGCCCGATATCGTGCTCTACTTCGCAGCCGACCTTGCCGAGGAGAGCGCTGACGTCGGGATGCTCGAGGCACTCGGCGAGCTCACCGGCCGCCACAACGATGCCCGCGCCATGCTGCAGATCGGCAAGATCGCGCTCGCGCGGGGCTTTGCCTTCGACCATTACGCCTTCCCGGTCATCGGCATTCCCCAGCACACCCCGATCGCGCCCGACATCGGACGCAGCATGACCTACTCGATCGCGCGTACTGAAAGCGCGTTCGATCAGCGCGACAAGTCGGCGGCCAACGCCGTCGGCCTGATGCAGGTGACGCCCGAAGCCGGCCGCGACACCGCGAAGCGTTTCGGCGTCAGCTATGACTGGAGCAGGATGGTGTCCGATCCGGTCTACAACACCCAGATGGGCGCGGCCGAATTGAGTGCGCTGCTGGCGGAGTATCGCGGCTGCCACATCATGACATTTGCCGGCTACAACGCCGGCCGCGGCCGCGTCCGCGACTGGATCAAGGCCTATGGCGACCCGCGCGATCCCAAGGTCGATCCGGTCGATTGGGTGGAGCGGATCCCGATCTCGGAGACGCGCAACTACGTGCAGCGCGTGATGGAGAATTTCGCGGTCTATCGGGCGCGTTTCGAGGACGCCGGCACGGCGATGGCGGCAAAGAGCGGCGAGCGCGTCGTGACGCAGGAGACCAACGCCGCGCCGGCGCAGTGAGCCTCGCCGGCGTGATCAGATCAGGTTGATCTTTTCGGACAGCTGATTCGTTCGGATCGCGCTAGGGGATATCCGCCGTCCTGCGAACCTCTCTCCGCGCGAAGAACCATGAGACACCTGCGATCAGACAGGCAAATCCGAGCCAGGCGATCATCGCGCGAGCTTCGCGGGGCGTGTCGATTCCGTAGCGATCGATGATGAAAACGGGCAACAGATACGCGAACGCGACCGTCCAGATGCTCCAGAGCCCAGAGCGGCCCAGAATGACGTAGACGAGACCGTCGTAAACCAACTGGAACGCTAGTGCTGCGCCCAGCATCATGAGGAACAAGCGAAGATAATCGCTCCAGTACAAGATGTGCACGCCTTCCGGGGTCGCCCAGGGCACCATCCAGCCGAGAAAGGCGACCGCAAACGCGGCGCTGGACGCAAGCCACGCAAGAACAAGGTTCCTCATGAGAAGCTTGCCTCCTGCTTCTCACTCCACCTTCACATTGGCGGCCTTGATCATCGGCCACCACTTTGCGATTTCCGCCTTCTGCCAGGCGCCGAGTGCCTCCGGCTTCAACTGGTCTTGCGGCGGCATCTGCAAGCCGAGATTTTCGAGCTGCTTCTTCACCGCGGGATCGCGCAGCGCCTGGATCGCAGCCATGTTGAGCTTGGCCACGATCTCCTTCGGCGTGCCCTTCGGCACCCAGAGGCCGGACCACAGCGTCATGTAGAAGCCGGGCAAGCCGGCCTCGTCGACCGTCGGAACTTCAGGCGCATTCGCGACGCGCTTGGAATCGGTGACGGCATAGGCGCGGATGTTGCCGGCGCGGACCTGGTTGATCGAATTCGAGGTCTGATCGACGATGATGTCGATCTGGCCGGCGACGAGGTCGTTCAGCGCCGGCCCGGTTCCGCGATACGGCACGTATTGCAGCTTGATGCCGGAGACGTTCTCGAAATAGAGCCCTGCGATATGGCTGCCGCTGCCGGCGCCGGCGGTGCCTGCGGTCGGCGGCTGAGGCCGCGACTTCAACCACTCCAAGAGCTCCTTCAGCGATTTCGCCGGCACGGCGTTCTTGCTGACGATGATCATCGGATTGCTCGGCAGCAGCACAACCGGCTCGAGATCCTCGACGAGATCGTAGCCGAGCTTGTAGATCGCGCCGTTTGCGACGTGGGTGCCGAGATGGCCGAACGAGACGGTGTAGCCGTCAGGCGCCGCGCGCACCGCGCGGCCGACGCCGATCGAACCGCCCGCCCCGGTCACGTTCTCGATCAGGACCACCTCGCCGAGCGACTGCTTCATCCGCTCGGCGAGGATGCGCGCCATGGCATCCGACGGACCGCCGGCAGCGAACGGCACGACGATGGTGATCGGGTGCGCGGGCCAGGTTTCCGCCGTAGCGCTTCCTGTGAACGCCAACATCGCCAGCACGGCCAGAACGAGCTTCCGCATCACGCTCTCCCTCAATCTTTCTTGTCGCATCATTTTTGAAGGGCCACCTTTCGACAAGATGGCCCTTCGGATGAGGCTTCAGAACTGCGAGAAGTCGATCGGCTTGTGCCGGTCGAGCGCGCGGGTCACCGGCGGCAGCGGGTATTTCAGGCCGCTGGCGCAATTGAACAGCATCACGCGGTCGGTCCTGCTGACCCGGCCGTCGGCAAGGCTCTGCTTGTAGGCAGCATAGGTCGCAGCGCCCTCGGGGCACAGCAAGAGGCCCTCCTCGCGCGCGACCTCATTGAGCGCAGCGCTGATCTTGTCGTCATCGACGGCGATTGCAAACCCCTTGCTCTCGCGCACCGCACGCAGGATGAGGAAGTCGCCGATCGCCTGCGGCACGCGGATGCCCGAGGCGATGGTGTGGGCATCCTCCCAGCGCGCCGCGTGCTCGGTGCCGGCCTCGTAGGCGCGCACCATCGGCGCGCAGCCGGAGGCCTGCACCGCGACCATCCGCGGACGCTTGGAGCCGATGAAGCCGATCTTCTCGAGCTCGTCGAACGCCTTCCACATGCCGATCAGGCCGGTGCCGCCACCGGTCGGATAGAAGATCACGTCGGGCACGTCCCAGCCGAGCTGCTCGGCGAGCTCGAGGCCCATCGTCTTCTTGCCCTCGATCCGGTACGGCTCCTTCAGGGTCGATGTATCGAACCAGCCGACCTTTGCTTTGCCCTCGCCGACGATCTTGCCGCAATCGTCGATATAGCCGTTGACGCGATAGACGGTGGCGCCCTGCAACTCGATCTCGCTGACATTCACCTCCGGCGTATCCGCCGGGCAGAAGATCGTGGTCTTGATGCCGCAGGAGGTCGCGTAGGCGGCGAGCGCCGCGCCGGCATTGCCGTTGGTCGGCATCGCCATGTGCTTGATGCCGAGCGCCTTGCCCATCGACACCGCCATCACGAGGCCCCGCGCCTTGAACGAGCCGGTCGGCAGCCGCCCCTCGTCCTTGACGATGATCTCGCCGCCGCCAAGTCGCGCCGAAAGCTTCGGCAGCCGGATCAGCGGCGTCGTGACTTCGCCGAGGCTGACGATGTCTTTGCATTTGCGCACCGGCAGCAGCTCGCGGTAGCGCCACAAATCGGCCGGACGCTCGGCCAGCGCGTCCTTCGTAAGGGCCTTCTTCACTCCGGCCAGATCGTAGCGCACCAGGAGCGGCTTGCCGGCCTTGGACAGATTGTGCACCTGGTCCGCTGCATAATGATCGCCCTCCATCGCGCATTCGAGATGGGTCACGAAGGTCGGGCGTTCGATGGTAAGGTTGTCGTTGTCTTTCACGAGGTGCTCTTTCTTTTTCTTAGGTTTTGCGAATCTGAGACCCGTCACCCCCGCGCAGAGGCTCCGCCTTTGTCGCTGGAGGTGGCCGCTTCTTCAGCGGCCCTCGAAGGGCGACAGGCCCCACTGTTCGATCCGGGCCGTGCATCCTTCGAGGCTCGCTCCGCTCGCACCTCAGGATGACAGGATTTGCCAATGCTTTGCAGCTCCTCCCGCCCGGTCTCTCAGATATTCAGCACGCGCCCGTAGGCGTCCAGCACCGCCTCCTTCATCATTTCCGACAAGGTCGGATGCGGGAACACGGTGTGCATCAACTCCTCTTCGGTGGTCTCCAGATTCATCGCCACCACATAGCCCTGGATCAGTTCGGTGACCTCGGCGCCGATCATGTGCGCGCCGAGCAGCTGCCCGGTCTTCTTGTCGAACACCACCTTGACGAGGCCCTGGTCCTCGCCGAGCGCGATCGCCTTGCCGTTGCCGACGAACGGGAAGCGGCCGACGCGGATCTCGCGGCCGCCTTCCTTGGCCTTGGCTTCGGTGAGGCCGACGGAAGCGACCTGCGGATTGCAATAGGTGCAGCCCGGGATCATCAGCTTGTCCATCGGATGCGGATGCAGGCCCTTGATCGCCTCGATGCAGATCACGCCCTCGTGCTCGGCCTTGTGTGCGAGCATCGGGGGACCTGCCACGTCGCCGATCGCGTAGATGCCGGGGATGTTGGTCTTGCCGAGGCCGTCGATCACGATGCAGCCGCGGTCGGTTTTGACGCCGAGCTTCTCCAGCCCGAGATTCTCGATGTTGCCGACCACGCCGACCGCCGAGATCACGCGCTCGAATTCCTTGGTCTGCGGCGAGCCCTTGCCGTCGTCGATGGTCGCGACCACGCTGTCGGCCTTCTTCTCCAGCTTGGTCACCTTGGTCGAGGACATGATCTTGATGCCCATCTTCTCGAACCGCTTGCGTGCCAGCCCTGCGATCTCGGCGTCCTCCACGGGAAGGATTTGCGGCAGCACCTCGACCACGGTGACGTCGGCGCCCATGGTGTGGAAGAACGAGGCGAACTCGATGCCGATCGCGCCGGAGCCGACCACCAGCAGCGATTTCGGCATCCGCTCCGGCACCATCGCCTCGAAATAGGTCCAGATCAGCTTCTTGTCGGGCTCGAGCCCAGGCAGCACGCGCGGCCGCGCGCCGGTCGCGACGATGATGTGCTTGGCCTGATAGCTGCCCTCGCCGCTGGCACCCTTCGGAGCCTCGACCGTGGACTTCTTCACCGTGATCTTGCCGGGCGCGTCGATCGTGGCATCGCCCCAGATCACCGTGACCTTGTTCTTCTTCATCAGGAAGCCGACGCCGTCATTGAGGCGCTTCGAGACGCCGCGCGAACGCTGCACCACGGCCTTCGGATCGAAACTGACATTGTCGGCCGACAGTCCGTAATCCTTGGCGTGCTGCATGTAGTGATAGATCTCCGCCGAGCGCAGCAGCGCCTTGGTCGGGATGCAACCCCAGTTCAGGCAGATGCCGCCGAGATAGGATTTCTCGACGATCGCGGTCTTGAAGCCGAGCTGCGCGGCGCGGATCGCGGTCACGTAGCCGCCGGGGCCGGAGCCGATGATGATGACGTCAAAGGATGTGTCGGCCATGGCGGCTCCCGTTCAACTCAATTTGTGACGCCGCGGGCGCGGCTTCTTGCGATCAATGACCTGACCAGCCATTCGAGCCCGATCACCACGGCCATGATGGCCAGGGCCGTCAGCACGATCGGCTGGGCAATGTTCCGCGCCAACTGTTCGCCGGCGAAGAACGCGGAGTGCAGGAAATCCAGCGCGACCGGGTTGAGCACCAGCACGGCCGACAGCAGCAGCGAGATCCAGGGCCAGCGCGTACGGGCCAAGCCGGCCATTCATCGGTACTCCTGCCATACCGCACCGAGAAATATGGTCCACACCAGCGCCAGCACACCGGCGCCGATCATCATCATCCGGAACTGGAACGTCGATATCAGGTCGCGGTTGACCGCGACGAGCAGCGCAACGGCGATGGCGGCGAGCAGAACGTACGGACCTGACATCGCGTACATGGCTGATGCCCGTCACACCATCATCATCACGGGGTTTTCGATCAGCTGCTTGAAGGCGCCGATCAACTCGGCACCGAGCGCGCCGTCGATCGCGCGGTGATCGCACGACAAGGTGACGCTCATGATGTTCGCGATCTCGATCTTGCCGCCGCGCACGACCGGGCGCTCCTCCGAGGTGCCGACCGCGAGGATCGAGGCGTGCGGCGGGTTGATCACGGCAGTGAAGTGGTTGATGCCGTACATGCCGAGGTTGGAGACCGCGGTGGTGCCGCCCTGGTATTCTTCCGGCTTCAGCTTTCGGGCGCGGGCGCGGGCGGCAAAATCCTTCATCTCGTTCGAGATGGTCGAGAGCGTCTTGGTCTCGGCCTTGCGGATGATCGGCGTGATCAGGCCGCCCGGCATCGCCACCGCGACGCCGACGTCGGAATGCTTGTGCTTGAGCATGCCGCCTTCGGTCCAGCTGACGTTGCAGTTCGGGATCTTCTGCAGCGCCACCGCCATCGCCTTGATGACGAAATCGTTGACCGAGATCTTGTAGAGCGGCTTCTTCTCCTTGTCCTTCGGCGCGGCGGCGTTGATCTCCTCGCGCGCGGCGAGCAGCTTGCCGATGTCGCAGTCGATGGTGAGATAGAAGTGCGGGACGTTCTGCACCGAAGCGGTGAGACGCTGCGCGATGGTGCGGCGCATGCCGTCATGCGGCACGATTTCGTAAGAGCCCGGCTCGAACAGCGCCAGGATCTGCTTGTCCGACATCGACGGCGCGATGCTCGGCCCCGCCGCGGCAGGTGCAGCCGCCGGCGCCTTCAGGCCCTTGCCGGACTTGGCGTCGTCGACGTCGCGCGCGATGACGCGGCCGTGCGGGCCGGTGCCGGTGATGCGGGAGAGATCGATGCCGGCTTCCTTTGCCAATCGGCGCGCCAGCGGCGACGAGAACACACGGGCGTGGCCGTTGGCTTGCGCGGCGGGCGCCGCAGCAGGCTGAGGCGCTGGCGCCGGTGCAGCGGCCGGCTGCGGCGCGGGCGCTGCTGACGGTGCGGGAGCCGCGGCAGGCGCAGCCTGCGCAGCCGGCTTCGGGGCTTCGGCGGGTTTGGCTGCCGGTGCGGCTCCGGCGCTGGCTGCCGCCTTCACGTCCTCGCCGTCGCCGGCCATGACTGCGATGACGTCGTTGACCGGCACGTCCTGCGTGCCCTCGGGCACCAATATCTTGGCGATCGTGCCTTCATCGACCGCCTCGACTTCCATCGTCGCCTTGTCGGTCTCGATCTCCGCGATCACGTCGCCGGACTTGACCTTGTCGCCCTCTTTCTTGAGCCACTTGGCGAGATTGCCCTTTTCCATCGTCGGCGACAGCGCGGGCATGAGAATATTGATCGGCATTGTCAGTGACCTTGTTGCGACCGCGGTTTGGTTTGGCCCATGTCGGTCGGCCGGGCGATTTCGGCTTCGAACATCTCGACGATGCGCGCGAGCGCTTCGTCCTCGGTGTATTCGCTCTCGCGCGAATAGGCGCGTGCGGCGTGACGGGCGATGTCGACGAGCATCAGCCCCCACATATCCGGCTCCTCGAAGGCGCGCTGGAACGCGATCGACAGGCCGCCGTCGACGACAAAGGCGCGCAGCACCTCGACGGCGTCGTCGCGGCCCATCACGTCAGGCGGCAGCGGCTGCTCCTTGGGACCGGCCATCGGCGTTACCGGTAGGACACGGCCTTGGCGGCCGCGACCACCTCGGCGACGGAGGGCAGAGCAAGCTTTTCGAGGTTCGCCGCGTAAGGCATCGGCACGTCCTTGCCGGAGACGCGCGCGACCGGCGCATCGAGATAGTCGAAAGCATGCTCCATGATGCGCGCAGCGACCTCGGAGCCGACGCCGCTCTGCTGCCAGCCCTCTTCCACCGTGACCGCGCGGCCGGTCTTCTTCACCGAGTTGATGACCGTCTCGGTGTCCATCGGACGGATGGTGCGCAGATCGATGACTTCGGCCTCGATGCCTTCCTTGGCGAGCTCGTCCGCGGCCTTCAGCGCATAGGACATGCCCATCGCCCAGGAGACGATGGTGACGTCCTTGCCGGCGCGCGCAATGCGCGCCTTGCCGATCGGCACCACGAAGTCGGGCAGCTTCGGCACCTCGCCGGTGTGGCCGTACAGCATTTCGTTCTCGAGGAAGACCACCGGGTTGGGATCGCGGATCGCGGCCTTGAGCAGGCCCTTGTAGTCAGCGGCCGAATACGGCGCGACCACCTTGAGGCCCGGGATCTGCGAGTACCAGGCGGCGTAGTCCTGGCTGTGCTGGGCCGCGACGCGCGCGGCGGCGCCGTTCGGTCCGCGGAACACGATCGAACAGCCCATCTGGCCGCCGGACATGTACAGCGTCTTGGCGGCGGAGTTGATGATCTGGTCGATCGCCTGCATGGCGAAATTCCAGGTCATGAACTCGACGATCGGCTTCAGCCCGGCCATCGCCGCGCCGACGCCGACGCCGGCAAAGCCGTGCTCGGTGATCGGCGTGTCGATCACGCGCCGCGCGCCGAACTCCTGCAACAGGCCCTGCGTCACCTTGTAGGCGCCCTGATATTCGGCGACCTCCTCGCCCATGATGAAGACGTCGCCGTCGCGGCGCATCTCCTCGGCCATCGCATCGCGCAGCGCCTCGCGGATGGTCTGCGTGACCATCTCGGTGCCGGCCGGAATTTCCGGATCGGGCAGCGCCTCGCTGACCGGCGCTGCCGGCGCCTTTGCCGCGGGCTGCGGCGCTTCCGCCTTTGCATCTCCCTTGGCTTCAGCAGCAGGCGCCTCCGAGGCCTTCGGCGCAGGAGCCGCGGGCACCTTGGCGAGGTCGGCGGCGCTTTCGCCGTCAGCCAGGATGGTCGCGATCGGCGTGTTCACCGCGACATCGGCGGTGCCTTCCGGAATCAGGATCTTGCCGAGCGTGCCCTCGTCGGTTGCCTCGACCTCCATCGTCGCCTTGTCGGTCTCGATCTCGGCGATGACGTCACCGGACTTGATGGTCTCGCCTTCCTTTTTCAGCCATTTGGCGAGGTTGCCCTTCTCCATGGTGGGCGACAGCGCAGGCATCAGCACTTGAATGGGCATATCGGCTCCCGAAATCGGTCTTGAAATTCTTCTGCGCGGGTGGGGTCAGCGGTAGATGTCGGTGTAGAGCTCGGATGCATCCGGCTCCGGATCGTGCTGCGCGAAGTCGGCGGCCTCGTTGACGATCTCGCGCACCTCGGCGTCGATCGCCTTGAGATCCTGCTCGCTCACGCCCGACGCCAGCAAGCGGTTGCGCACCTGCTCGATCGGGTCCTGGTCGTGACGAACCTTTTCGACCTCCTCACGCGTGCGGTACTTCGCGGGGTCGGACATCGAGTGGCCGCGGTAACGGTAGGTCTGCATCTCCAGGATGATCGGACCGTTGCCGCCGCGGCACCATGCGGTGGCTTCATCGGCGGCGGCCTTGACCGCGCGCACGTCCATGCCGTCGACCTGCTTGCCGGGAATGTTGAAGGAGACGCCGCGCTTCGAGAAGTCCTGCTGGGCCGAGGCGCGCGACACCGCGGTGCCCATCGCATAGCGGTTGTTCTCGATCACATAGATCACCGGCAGCTTCCACAGCTCCGCCATGTTGAAGCTTTCGTAGACCTGGCCCTGGTTGGCCGCGCCGTCGCCGAAATAGGTCACGCTGACGTTATCGTTGCCGCGATAGCGGTTGGCGAACGCAAGGCCGGTGCCGAGCGACACCTGCGCGCCCACGATTCCGTGACCGCCGTAGAAATGCTTCTCCTTGCTGAACATGTGCATGGAGCCGCCCTTGCCGCGGGAATAGCCGCCGCGGCGTCCGGTCAGTTCGGCCATCACGCCCCTGGCTTCCATGTCGCAGGCCAGCATGTGGCCGTGGTCGCGGTAGCCCGTTATGACCTCGTCGCCCTGCTTCAGCGCCATCTGCATGCCGACCACGACCGCTTCCTGGCCGATATAGAGATGGCAGAAGCCGCCGATCGCACCCATGCCGTAGAGCTGACCGGCCTTCTCCTCGAAGCGCCGGATCAGGAGCATGTCCCGCAGTGCCTTGAGCTCCTGCTCCCTGGTGAATTCCGGGGGAGAACCAGCCTTCTCCTGACCTGATTCCTTCGCGACGCTTTTCTTGGGTGCGGCCATGGCAATTCCGGGTGAGAGAAGTCGAAGAACCCTCTCTAACCCAACTCAAATCACCTTGGAAGGATTGCGTTCGCCCGATGGAATTTTGCTATGCCGCACTGCAGCGCGGCGCGACACTTTTGTGATAGCACGCGATTGTTTTTGAAATTTGAGAACGCGTCAGTTCGACTTGTTGATCCGAACCAGATCACGCGGGTTGGCGTAGTCGAGCTGGAAGCGCGCACGCTCGTCCAGCATGTCAGGATCGACCCGGTCCGACCGCAACAGCGACACCCGCTGCTCGCCCTCGGCCCGCTCCTTCTTCAGGCGCGCCAGCTCCGAGGTCAGCGCGATGATTTCCTGATCGAGTTCCTGCCGCGCGTTCAGGCCGTATTTACCGGTGTAGGCGTTGACGCCGAAATAGCCAACCATCAGCGCCGCCAGCGTATAGAGCGCTAGTCCGGTCAGAATCGATTTGAGGCGCGTGCGGGAGACCATGGCCGCGAAGATGCGGCCATGGGGTTAACGGAGTGCTAAGGCGCGACCATTTGACCGGCAAAGCGCTGCGCACTTTCCGGATCATGCGCTCAGCGGTTCTGCTTTTCGATGAAGGCCGCGAAGGCGTCGAGATACTGCTGCAGCACGCCCTTGAGCGACTCCTTGGTCAGCTCGCCCTTGTCGTCGAAAGCATCGCCGACGCCGTTGAGATAGGTTTCCGGCTGGCCGAGGATCGGACCGGAAATGCCCGGCAGAATGTTCTGCAGATGCTTCACCGCGCTGACGCCGCCGAGCGGTCCCGGCGAATTGCCGATGATGCCGATCGGCTTGCCGATGAACGAGCTCTTGCCGTAGGGCCGAGAGGCGACGTCGATCGCGTTCTTCAGCACACCCGGGATCGAGCGGTTGTACTCGGGGGTCACGAACAGCACGCCGTTCGACTTCTGCAGCTTCTCGCGGAAGGCGAGCCAGTCTGCCGGCGGCGCCGCCTCGAGGTCCTGGTTGAAGAAGGAAATGCCCTGAAGCGTCGTGACGTCGAGCTTCAGCGAAGCGGGCGCGAGCTTGGCCAGCGCATTGGCGATCTTGAGCGAGAAGCTCTCCTTGCGGATGCTGCCGACGATGGTGACGATGTTATAGGCCATAGCAAAAATTCCCTCGGGTTCGCGTGAAACTCGCCGACCTCACCTACCGGCGCCCTGAAAAAGATGCAAGTGCATGGATTGTGCAATTCCGGAAACGCATCGTTCACGAAATTGGACCGAACGGCCGGGCGCCAACCGGCCGCACGCCGTGGCGGGCGCGGCCGGAGGCCAAATCTCGACACGTTCCTCTAAACATAATGTGCGCAGATTCCACACAGCGTGCGGTCGACCGAAGGGCAGGCAATGGCAGAGCGGAGGATACGGGTTGCAATCTTGTTCGGCGGGCGATCGGCCGAGCATGACGTCTCACGGGCATCGGCGGCCAACGTGGTTCGCTCGCTCGACCCGGATCGCTATGAGGCCACGGCGATCGGCATCACGCGCGAAGGTCGCTGGATCGCGGTGGACGCAGGCAACGGCATCGGCACCGGCGGCAACTCATTGACCATTCCCCTCGACGGGCCGCAACTCGCGCTGCTGCCGGGCGGCCAGGGCCGCACGCTTGCGCTGGGCGGCGGCGCCACAGCCGTTCAGGAACTACCCGCATTCGATGTCGTCTTCCCGGTCCTGCATGGCCCCAATGGCGAGGATGGCACCGTGCAGGGCGCGCTGGAATTGTCCGACGTGGCCTATGTCGGCTCGCGCGTGATGGGCTCGGCGGCCGGAATGGACAAGGATATCGCCAAGCGCCTGTTGCGCGAGGCTGGATTGCCGATCGTTCCCTTTGCCGTGATGTCGGCCGCGGCCCCCGTCGGCTATGACGACGCGGCCAGCGCCCTCGGCTCACAGGAACTGTTCGTCAAGCCTGCCAACATGGGATCATCGGTCGGCGTGTCGAAGGCGCGCAACGCGGCGGAGTTCGAGGCGGCCTGCAGACTCGCGTTCCGCTTCGATACCAAGATCCTGATCGAGCGCTGCATCGCGCCGATCCGGGAGGTCGAGTGCTCCGTGCTGGAGGATGCCGAGGGCCGCGTGCGCGCCTCGCAGCTCGGCGAGATCGTGCCGTCCGACAAGCACGGCTTCTACTCCTACGACGCGAAATATCTCGATGCGGAGGGCGCCCTGCTGCAGGTGCCTGCCGACGTTCCGCCTGCCGTCGCCGATCGCATCAGGGAGCTCGCGATCAGGACGTTCGGCGTGCTGGGTTGCGAAGGCATGGCGCGCATCGACTTCTTCCTCCACGGCGAGCAGGCCTTCGTGAACGAGGCGAACACCCTGCCCGGCTTCACCAACATCAGCATGTATCCGCGGCTGTGGGAGGCCAGCGGCCTGCCGCAAACCGAGCTGATGGATGTCCTGATCGGCCATGCCCTGGAGCGTCACAAGCGCTCCAGGAGCCTGGCATTCGAGCGCGAGTAAAACATGATCCGGAAAAGTGCAAAGCGGTTTTCCGGAAAGATCATGCTCAAACAAGAATCCAAAGCGCGATGACGATTCAACCTAATCTCATCGCGCTTTAGTCTCCGATCGGTTACGCGCCCTTGTTCGGATTGATCAGGAATTTCTCGCCGGTCGCGCGCTTGCCGTAGACGGCGATGTTGTCGAGCTGCAGGGTTTCCTGCAACGACACCACCTTGGTGTAGTGACTGGCGAAGGTGGTCTTCAACTCGGCGACCACGCGCTGACGCAGCTTGTTGCCCGCCTCCGGACCGATCTTCATCAGGAACGGGAACAAGAGCCAGCCGCCGACGCCCCAGGCCATGCCGAAGCCGCGCGGCAGCTCGATCGAACGGTTGTCGAGGCTGCCATAAACGTAGACCTGCTTGTGCACATTCGAGCCGTAGCGGCTGTAGGCCTTGGCGGTCTTGTTGATCGCGGTCTCCATCGCGACCAGGATCTGGCCCGCGAGCTTGCCGCCGCCGATCGCATCGAAGGCGATGGTCGCACCGGTCTCGACCAGCGCGGCAGTGAGCTTGTCCATGAAATCGGGCGCGCTGGAATCGACGATGTGTTTTGCGCCGATCTTGTGCAGGATGTCGGCCTGCTCCTTGTTGCGCACGATGTTGACGAGGCCGATGCCGTCCTTGAGGCAGATCCTGTTCAGCATCTGGCCGAGGTTCGACGCCGCCGCCGTGTGCACCAGCGCCTTGTGACCCTCGCGCCGCATCGTCTCGGTCATGCCGAGCGCGGTCAGCGGATTGACGAAGCAGGATGCGCCTTCCGCCGGCGTGGTGCCCTCGGGAAGCGGCAGGCATTCGGTGACGCGCAGCGTGCGGTATTGCGCATACATTGCACCGCCGATCATCGCGACCGTCCGGCCCATCAACGCTTTCGCCGCGTCCGACGAGCCGGTCTTGATTACGACGCCGGCGCCTTCATTGCCGACCGGCATCGACTCGTCGAGCCGGGCGGCAAGACCGACCAATGCCGCTTCCGGCACGCGCGCGGTCACCACGGGCAATTCCTTGCTGCCGGAGACCTTGGCGGCGGCCATGTCGGCCGGGCCGATCAAGAGCCCGAGGTCGGACGGATTGATCGGGGTCGCCTCGACCCGGACCACGACCTCGTCGGGGCCGGGCTCGGGGGTCGGGACATTGACCAACGACAATTCCAGTTCGCCATCCTTCTTGAGCAGCGAACGCAGTTGCAGACCGCTCTTGCCGTCACTCATCCCGACCTCCCCTTTTTGCGTTTTGTTCAGTCCCGATCAGTTGGGGCGCTAGGCCAGCGCCTTCAAGGCCGCCCGGCCGGCGTATTTCGCCTGGGTACCGAGTTGCTGCTCGATGCGCAGCAGCTGGTTGTACTTGGCAGTACGGTCGGAGCGCGCCAGCGAGCCGGTCTTGATCTGCCCGCAATTGGTGGCGACCGCGAGGTCGGCGATCGTGGAGTCCTCGGTTTCGCCGGAGCGATGCGACATCACGGCGGTGTAGCCGGCCTTGTAAGCCATCTCGATCGCCGCCAGCGTCTCGGTCAGGGTGCCGATCTGGTTGACCTTGACCAGGATCGAGTTGGCGCGGCCGTGCTTGATGCCGTCGGCAAGCCGGGTGACGTTGGTGACGAACAGATCGTCGCCGACCAGCTGGCACTTGTTGCCGATCGCGTCGGTCAGTTCCTTCCAGCCGTCCATGTCGTCTTCCGACATGCCGTCCTCGATGGTGACGATCGGATAGCGGCCGACCAGATCGGCGAGATACTTCACCTGCTCCGAGCGCGAGCGGGTCTTGTTCTCGCCGCCATAGACGTAGGCGCCGTCCTTGAAGAACTCGGTGGAGGCGCAGTCGAGGCCGAGCACGACGTCGTCGCCCGCCTTGTAGCCGGCCTTGCCGATCGCGTTCATGACGAACTCGAGCGCGGCGTCGGCCGACGGCAGGTTCGGCGCAAAGCCGCCCTCGTCGCCGACATTGGTGTTGTGGCCGGCCTTCTTCAGTTCGCCGCGCAGCGTGTGGAAGATTTCCGAACCGCAGCGCAGCGCCTCTGCGAAGCTGCTGGCGCCGACCGGCAGGATCATGAATTCCTGGAAGTCGATCGGGTTGTCGGCATGCACGCCGCCATTGATGATGTTCATCATCGGCACCGGCAGCGTCCGCGCCGAGGTGCCGCCGACATAGCGATACAGCGGCATGTCGAAGGATTCCGCGGCAGCCTTGGCGCAGGCCAGCGAGACACCGAGGATGGCGTTCGCGCCGAGCCGGCTCTTGTTCGGGGTGCCATCGAGCTCGATCATGATCTGGTCGATCGCGACCTGCTCCTCGACGGCCTGGTCGCTGAGCGCCTCGAAGATCTCGCCGTTGATGGCGGCGACCGCCTTCTCGACACCCTTGCCGAGATAGCGCGACTTGTCGCCATCGCGCAGTTCCACCGCCTCATGGGCGCCGGTCGAGGCCCCCGACGGCACCGCCGCGCGACCGATCGACCCATCCTCCAGCACGACATCGACCTCGACCGTGGGGTTGCCGCGGCTATCCAGGATTTCGCGGCCGATGATGTCGACGATGTCAGTCATGAGAACCTCTTTTGGCAGTGCGGGGGGCAGATGGCGGTGCTTCTACCGCAATGCATCGAGGGGGAAAAGGCCGGGTGACGGGCGCCCCCGCATTGGATAAGAGGACGCCACGGAGACCCCCTGATGGCAAAGAAATCCACCAAATCAACCACCTCCCCCGGCCTGCAACTCGGCCGCGCGGTGGAATGGCCCGACGCACCGGAAAAGGCGCAGCTCGACCGCGTGCCCAACCCACAGGCTGGTACCGATTATCTGGTACGCTTCACCGTGCCGGAATTCTCCTCGATCTGCCCGGTGACGGGCCAACCGGATTTCGCCCATCTGGTGATCGATTACGTGCCAGGCCGCTGGCTGCTGGAATCCAAATCGCTGAAACTGTTCGCCGCGAGCTTCCGCAACCATGGCGCCTTCCATGAGGACTGCACCGTCATGATCGGCAAGCGGATCGCCGACGAGATCAAGCCGAAATGGCTACGCATCGGCGGCTACTGGTATCCGCGCGGCGGCATCCCGATCGACGTGTTCTTCCAGACCGGACGATTGCCGAAGGGTATCTGGGTTCCAGATCAGGGCGTCGCGACGTATCGCGGGCGGGGCTAGAGAAGCGGCCTACGCCTCGACATCTGGTCGCGCGGCGGCATCAGCCGGCCGGGTCTGCTTCAGAAATCTCGCGCAGATGAAGCCGAGCACGACCATCACGGCGGCGGCCGAGACCAGTGTCGTGGTCTTGCCGGCGTGTTGAAGTCCAAAACCGTAAGCGATCGGGCCGACGGTCTGGCCCATGAAAAAGAAGAACGAGTGCAGCGACAGTGCGGTGGCGCGCGCTTCCACTGAGAGCTCGCTGGCGAACACCTGCAGGCAGCCGTGGATCATGTAGAAGCCGAGGCCCATCACCAGGAGGCCCGCCATCTGCAATTTCCAGTGCGGCCCGAAGGCGACGCCGACCAGCTGGATTGCGACCAGCGTCGCACCTGCGATCATCATCCCCCTCACCCCGATCAACGGCAGCATCCGCGAGACCGTCAGCGTGTACAGCAATCCGCCGATCGCAAAGCCTGCGATCACGATACCGGCGATCGACAACGAGGTCTCGCCGAGCTCGAACAGGAACGAGGCGATGAAGGGAAACAGCCCGAGCACGCAGCAACCTTCGACGAAGACCGCCGAGTAGCAGATCCGCGCGTTCGGATTGGTGAAGATGGTGCGATAACCGTGGCGCAGCGCCTTCAGGCTGGTGCGCGGCGGACGGTTCAGCGCGGCGCCGCGGAAGCCGGCCGCAACCGCCAGCGCGACGATGATCACGAGGCCGCCGAGCACCGCGAGCACGCCGCGCCAGCCGAGGAAGTCGCCGATCAGGCCGGAGGCCGTGGCTCCAAGCAGATTGCCGGTCATCGAGCCCGCCAGCGTCCGTCCGATCGCGAGTTGCCGCTTGTCCGGGCCGACCAGATCGCTGGTCAGCGACAGCGCCACTGGAAACACGCCGCCCGAGCCGACGCCGGCGAGGATGCGGGTCACGAACAGCATCGGGAACGAGGTCGAGAGCGCGCCGAGGATGTTGGCGACGCCGAGCAGGCCGAGACAGATCGTCATCAGCCGCGCCTTGCCGAACAAATCGGCGGCGGCGCCGATCGCCGGTTGGACCGCAGCGAAGGTGAAGGCGAACACCGCCGCGAAGCTCGCCGCGGTCGCGATGCTGACGCCGAAGTCCTCCGCGACATGCGGCAGCACCGGATCGAGTGCACGCACCGACAGGCTCGCCGCGAAGGTCGCCAGCGTGATGACGTTGAGGGCCGGCGGCATGCCGCTGGTTGCGGTCATGTCGTCGTCACCCCGTCAGGCCGCGGTCTTGGCCAGCGCGTCGAACTGCATCAGCCGCCTGACGAGGGCTTCGAAGTCGCGGAGCGGCACCATGTTGGGGCCATCGGACGGCGCGTGATCCGGATCGGGATGGGTCTCAATGAACACGCCGGCGACGCCGACCGCGACCGCCGCGCGCGCCAGCACCGGCACGAATTCGCGTTCGCCGCCCGACGAGGTGCCCTTGCCACCCGGCTGCTGCACCGAATGGGTGGCATCGAAGATCACGGGCGCACCGGTGGTGCGCGCAAGGATCGGCAGCGCACGCATGTCTGACACCAGCGTGTTGTAGCCGAACGATGCACCGCGCTCGGTGACCAGCACATTTGGATTGCCTGCGCCGGTGATCTTGTTGACCACATTCGCCATGTCCCACGGCGCCAGGAACTGGCCCTTCTTGACGTTGACGACCCTGCCGGTCGCAGCCGCGGCCAGCAAGAGATCGGTCTGCCGGCACAGGAAGGCCGGAATCTGCAGCACGTCCACCGCCTGCGCCGCTTCCGCGCATTGATCCGGTTCATGCACGTCGGTCAGCACCGGCAAGCCGAGCGAGGAGCGGATCTCGGAAAAGATCGGCAGTGCCTGCTTCAGCCCGATGCCGCGCGCGGCCGAGGCGCTGGTGCGGTTCGCCTTGTCGAACGAGGTCTTGTACACCAGGCCGATCTTGAGCCGCGCCGCGATCTCCTTCAGCGCGGAAGCCACTTCAAGCGCATGCGCGCGACTCTCGAGCTGGCAGGGACCTGCGATGATCGAGATGGGCAAGGCATTGCCGAACTTGGCCGATCCGACGGCAACGATCGGCGCGGCGGCCTGCGCGGAAACCTGATTGGTCAAAATGCTGCATCCTTTCGCCGGCGACCATGCAATCCCGCGCCGGAAGGATCAAGCCATCCGGCACGATGAGGGGGTTGCGCTGACGCCGTGGGTGCGCCGTGCTATCACAATCCTGCCCGAACCGCCCCTATAGAGTGCGGCGGAACAGATTCCCAGTGTGAGGAACGACATGCGCTTTTCGCCTGTGATCGTAGCCGCGGCAGCCCTGTCGGCGATGTCGGGTGTGGCCTATGGCCAGGCCAGCAGCCAGCCCGGGGTCGTCACCGGTGGCGCCACCGGCGTCACCGTCAACGGCAAGCCGGCCGCGCGCAGCGGCGACACCACCAGCAACGGCGGCCCGCTCGTCGAAGGCGTGCCTAACGTCCTGATCAACGGCAAGCCGGCGGTGGTGATGGGCGACCGCACGCATTGCGGCGGCAAGACGACCTCGGGCAGTCACGGCGTCTTCATCAACGGCAAGCCGATGGTGACCCAAGGCGATCAGACCTCAGGCTGCCCGCAACAATAGCGCTGCGGCGTTTCGCCAGCGGCCAAAATATCGAAAACAACCCCATGCAAAGGAGCTGGCGTCTGCCGGCGTCCGACAAGGCAGCTTGACCCGTCGGGCAAATCAGGGATATATTTCCAATATTCCGAAATCGTGCACCCCCTCGCCCACCAGGCTGCCGCATATGGCGTGCGCGATCACGCTTCCCCTGAAGCGACGAAGCAATCCAACGCGCGCATATGCGGTGCCGATGGATTGCTACGCGGAGCCTGTCATCGGGCGCGCGTTCGCGCGACCCGTTGGCTCGCAACGACCGCAGTCGGCGCTACTTGACCGCTGAGAACGACGTCGGCACCAGAAGCTGGTTTTCGATGGTGAGAACGATCTGGCCGTCCTCCTCGGTCTTGGCGCGCGCGGCGATCCATTCCGGATCGGTCGCGAACGCGGTCCATTTCTTCTCGCGCTCAGCGAGCGATTCCCAGGCCAGCAGATAGGTCAGGTCCTGGTTGGATTCGCCGACCAGCGTCGTGAAGAAGCCGGCCTGCCTGATGCCGTGCTTGTCCCAGAGCTTCAGCGTGATGGTCTCGAAGCGCTTGAGCAGCGCCGGCAGCCGGCCCGGCAAGCAACGATAGACGCGGGTCTCGTAGATCATTTGCGGTCCTCCCAGATTTGCGGTGCGGGCGGTTATAGCCAGCACCTTCCGGACTGTCTTGAGGGGGCGACAACATGGCACCCCTGCTCGCACGGGGCGACCGTTTCCGCAATGTTGTTGCAATGTTACCTGCCCTAATACCGGTCGTTCGGGATCTGGATACAAGAGCACATGCGGATATTGCTGGTTGAAGATGAGGCCGAGATGGCGGCGGCGCTGGCGCAGGCGCTGAAGGGCTACGACATGGTCGTCGACCATGTGCCGACCCTTGCCGAGGCCGAGGAAGCGATTTCCGCCGACGTGCATGGCGCGGTGCTGCTCGACCGCCAGCTTCCCGACGGCGACGGCCTCACGCTGATCCCGAAGCTGCGCGCCAAGGCTGACGGCGTTCCGATCATCGTGCTGACCGCGCGCGGCGATCTCGCCGACCGCATCACCGGGCTCGACAGCGGCGCCGACGACTATCTGGCCAAGCCGTTCGCGGTCGAGGAACTGCTCGCGCGGCTACGCGCCGTGCTGCGCCGTCCCGCCGGCCTGCAGCTCGAGATCATCAAGGCCGGCCGCATGGCGTTCGATTGCAGCCATCGCGAAGCCAGCGTCAATGGCCGCCCGCTCGACCTGCCGCGGCGCGAGCTGCTGGTGCTGGAGACATTGCTGCGCCGCCTCGGCCGCACGGTGCTGCGCGCGACGCTCGAGGAAGCCGTCTACAATTTCGAGGACGAGATTCAGTCGAACGCGCTCGATGCCCATGTCTCGCGGCTGCGGCGCAAGCTCGCCGATACCGATGCCGGCGTCGAGATCCACAGCATTCGCGGCGTCGGCTACCTGCTCAAGCAGGTGTCATGAGCGAACCCGCCGATCACTATTGCCTGCGCTCGCAACTGAGCTGGCGGCTGGTCGCGCTGCAGGCGCTGCTGCTTGCGATGCTGATCGTTTGCCTGATCAGCGCATTGTGCGTCACCGGTTTCCTGATCGTGCCGCGCGATGAGGATCACGTCATTTCCATCGTGCAGAGCGCGATCGCACGCGATGGGCAGGGCAATCTGGTGTTACGCTCGACCGCCGAGCTCAAGCAGCTGCGCGAAAACACGCCCGACCTCTGGTTCCTGGTGCGCGACCGGCAGGGCCATTCGCTATCGGAAGGCACAGTGCCGCCCGAATTCGCCGGGATCGGCGGTGCACTCGACCAGATCAGCCAGGCCAGGCTCGGCTGGCAGATGTTCGAGGACGATCCGCGCAAACAGCCGGCGCGGCTGAAGCGCGTCAATTCCGATGCCGGCCCGGTGCAGGTGCTCACGGCCACGCAAGGGCCGACGTCGAGTGTCAAGACGGCACTCGCCACGACGCTGGCGTTCCTTGCCGTTGCCCTGCCCGGCCTGCTCCTGATGGCATGCGCCACCTTCATCGCAACGCCGATGGTGGTGCGGCGCGCCTTCGCCGGCCTCGACACTGCGGCCGATCAGGCGCGCCGGATCGATTTCCGCCAGCGCGGCAGCAGGCTGTCGGCCGATCACCTGCCGCTCGAGGTCGCGCCGTTGGTGACCGCCGTCAACGACGCGCTGACGCGGCTCGACGACGGTTATTCGCGCCACCAGCGCTTCGTCGCGGATGCCGCGCACGAATTGCGCACCCCGATTGCGATCCTCAACACGCGGCTGGAGTCGCTGCCGCCGGGGCCCGAGAAAACCCGCCTGCTCGAGGACTCAGCGCGGCTTGCAACGCTCGCCGAGCAGCTACTCGACATCCAGCGCTTCGACCAGTGCCGCAATCCGTTCGGGCGTGTCGACCTCGTCGCGGTCGCGCGCAGCGTTGCCGCCGATCTCGCGCCGCTCGCGATCGCGGCCGGTTACGAATTGTCGCTCGATAGCGCAGCCGATCGGGTCGAGACGCTGGGCGACCGTGCCGCGCTGGAGCGCGCGCTGACCAATCTCGTGCAGAACGCCATCCAGCATGGCGGCCGCCGCGGCACCATCACCATCCATGTCGGCAGCGCCGCGACGATCGACGTGACCGATGAAGGCGACGGCATTCCGAAGGATGAGCGCACGCGGATCTTCGATCCGTTCTACCGCCTCGCGCCGCTCGACCGCGGCGCCGGCCTTGGTCTGAACATGGTGCGCGAGATCGCAAGGCTGCATGGCGGTCACGTCTCCGTGCTCGACGGGCCGAAGGGCGGCGCGTGCTTCCGTCTCACATTACCGCCAGCGCCCTTCGCATCGTGATATCAGAGCGCTTTCCAGCAACATCGCGCAATGTTGTCGCAATGCAGGTCCCGCAAACAAGCGATCGCGCCACGCAGTCGAGTCGCGGCGCTGCGACACTTTGCTGGGAATTCCAATGGCACATGATCTCCTCTCTTTCTTCACGGCGTGGATGGCAGCCCCCGGCCGCGTCGGCGCCATCGCGCCCTCGGGCGCCGCGCTCGCCGAACTGATCACGCGCGACATCAACGCCAACACCGGCCCGGTGCTCGAGCTCGGTCCAGGAACGGGCGCCTTCACCTATCAGTTGCTGAAGCGCGGCGTGCGCCAGCAGGATCTCACGCTGATCGAATACGGCTCGGATTTCATGCGGCTGTTGCAGCTCCGCTTTCCCGGCGCGCGCGTGCTGTGGATGGACGCAGCAAGGCTGGCGTCGGAACGACTGTATGACGGCGCGCCGGTCGGCGCCGTGGTCAGCGGACTGCCGCTGCTCAACATGTCGCCGCGCAAAGTCATCTCGATCGTCGGCGGCGCATTCAGCTACATGCGTCCCGGCGGCGCGTTCTACCAATTCACCTATGGGATGCGCTGCCCGATACGGCGGCCGATCCTCGACCGGCTCGGCCTGCGCGCCACGCTGGTTGATCGCGCCATCCTCAACGTGCCGCCCGCCGCGGTCTACCGGCTGACGCGGCGACCGCAGTACAAGCTGTTGATGCGCGACGTCGCACCGGCGGCCGGCACCAACGTTTCACCGATCAAGCAGGAGCGCCAGGCGAGCGAGGACTGCGCCGCCGTGTGACGGCGCAGCTGGCAGCCGACTACATCAGCCGGCTCTGCTTCGCCGCGGCCTCGATAAACGAAGCGAAGAGCGGATGCGGTTCAAACGGCCGCGACTTCAGCTCGGGATGGAACTGGACGCCGATGAACCACGGATGGTCCTCGTACTCGACGATCTCGGGCAATACGCCGTCGGGCGACATGCCGGAGAAGCGCAGGCCGTGCTGCTCGAGGCGGTCCTTGTAAGCCGTGTTGACCTCGTAGCGATGGCGGTGCCGCTCCGAGATCTCGGTCGCGCCGCCATAGACCTGCGAGACGCGGCTGCCGCGGTTGAGCGCCGCGGGATAGGCGCCGAGCCGCATCGTGCCGCCGAGGTCGCCGCTCTGCGAGCGCTTCTCGAGCTCGTTGCCGCGCAGCCATTCGGTCATCAGGCCGACCAGCGGCTCGTCGGTCGGGCCGAACTCGGTCGAGTTGGCGTTCTCGATGCCGACCAGATTGCGCGCCGCCTCGATCACCGCCATCTGCATGCCGAAGCAGATGCCGAAATACGGCACGTCGCGCTCGCGCGCGAACTGCGCCGCGCGGATCTTGCCCTCGGCGCCGCGCTGACCGAAGCCGCCGGGCACCAGGATGCCGTTGACGTGCTCGAGGAACGGCGCCGGGTCCTCGTTTTCGAACACCTCGCTCTCGATCCAGTCGAGATTGACCTTCACCTTGTTGGCGATGCCGCCATGCGAGAGCGCCTCGATCAGCGATTTGTAGGCGTCCTTCATGCCGGTGTACTTGCCGACGATGGCAATGGTCACCGCGCCTTCCGGATTGCGGACGCGCTCATTGATCACGTGCCAGCTCTGCAGCGCCGGCGGAATCTTCGCCGTGATGCCGAACGCGGCCAGCACCTCGTCGTCGAGGCCGGCGGCGTGATAGGCCTCCGGCACCGCATAGATGTTGTCGACGTCGCGCGCCTCGATCACGGCGCTCTCGCGCACGTTACAGAACAGGCCGAGCTTGCGCCGCTCTTCCTTGGGGATTTCGCGGTCGGTGCGGCACAGCAGGATGTCCGGCTGGATGCCGATCGAACGCAGCTCCTTCACCGAGTGCTGCGTCGGCTTTGTCTTGAGTTCGCCAGCACTTGGAATGTACGGCAGAAGTGTCAGGTGAATGTAGACGGCGTGATCGCGTGGCAGCTCGTTCTTGAGCTGGCGGATCGCCTCGAAGAACGGCAGGCCTTCGATGTCGCCGACGGTGCCGCCGATCTCCACCAGCACGAAATCGTACTCGTCGTTGCCCGACAGCACGAATTCCTTGATCGCGTTGGTGACGTGCGGCACCACCTGGATGGTGGCGCCGAGATAGTCGCCGCGGCGCTCCTTGGTGATAATGTCCTGATAGATCCGCCCGGTCGTGATGTTGTCGGCCTTGGTGGCCGGACGACCGGTGAAACGCTCGTAATGGCCGAGATCGAGATCGGTCTCGGCGCCGTCGTCGGTCACGAACACTTCGCCGTGCTGATACGGCGACATCGTTCCGGGATCGAGGTTGAGATAGGGATCGAGTTTGCGAAGGCGGACCTTGTAGCCCCTAGCCTGCAGCAAAGCGCCGAGCGCCGCTGAAGCCAGACCCTTGCCGAGCGAGGAGACCACGCCGCCGGTGATGAATATGTACCGCGCCATGGGACTTTACCTTTAAGCCGCTTCCTGCGATTCGCAAAACGAATCAGCTGTTCCCGGCAAACAAATCACCGGGCTGTGGGTTACGTTAAACTGACAGCGATTTCAGAGCATTAATGGGGATTTTGGATGCAGGATGCCAGCGGTGCATCCTGCATGGCCACCCCGCTTTATTGCGACCGTGGCGCCTGCGGGCCGCTCGGAGCCTGCTGGCCCTGCTGCTCGTCGGTCTTCTTCAGCGAATCGAGGATGCCGCCGGAGGTCGGGGGCGTCAGCGGCGTGCCGCTGGCCGGCTGGGTCTGCGCGGGTGCGCCGGTGCCGATGATCGAGCTCGGCTTGCGGTCATAGCCCGCGTACCAGGACAGGAACAGGCTGGTCAGGAAAAAGCCGACCGCGAGGATCGCCGTGGTCCGCGTCAGCAAATTCGCGGTGCCGCGGCTCGACATGAAGCCGGCGCCGCCGCCCATGCCAAGGCCGCCGCCTTCGGATTTCTGCAGCAGCACGGCGCCGATCATGACGGCGACGATCATGAGATGAATAATGATAACGACAGTCTGCATCGCAAGCCTTCCGTCACAAGCCGCCAAGCGGCCAGACAAACGGCGCTATCGGCTTTGCGGTTTTCGTGAAGTCGCGCCCTGTTACACGATTGCACCGGGCATTGTCACCCCCGAGATAGTCGCATCGGCTGACATCACAAGCGATGCTGATCGCACTCCGCCGCATCTTGATCGGAACCAGCCAATTCTATTATAATAGACATATGGATACTTTGGTAGACGATCTGAGCCAACGCCTGGCGCAGCGGATCAGGCTCGAACGCGACGGCCGGGGCTGGTCGCTGGCCGAGCTTGCCGAACGCGCCGGCGTCTCGAAGGCGACCATCAGCAAGATCGAGCGCGCCGAGGTCAGCCCGACCGCGGTCGTGCTGGTGCGCCTCGCTTCGGCCTTCGACCTCACGCTGGCCGGCCTGATGCTGCGCGCCGAGGGCGAGGGCGAACGGCTGTCGCGCGCTGCCACGCAGCCGGTCTGGCGCGATCCCGAAACCGGCTATCTGCGCCGCCAGGTGTTCAGCCGCCCCGATCATCCGGTCGAACTGGTGCGGGTCGAACTGCCGCCGAAACAATCGGTGACCCTGCCCGCTTCGTCCTATGCCCATATCCGCCAACTGGTCTGGGTGCTGAATGGCAGCCTCGTCATCACCGAAGGCGGCGCGCGCCATGCGCTCGGACCCGGCGATTGCCTCGGCTTCGGCTCGCCGGCGGAAACCACCTTCGCCAATGAGACCAACACCGGCTGCATCTATGTGGTCGCCCTTGCCCGGAGCTGATGCATGCCGCACATCGCCATCAAGCCGCTCGCCGATGAACCCGGGATTCGCGGGGCGCTCACCGAATTGTTGATCGAGACCGTGGCCAGCGGCGGCTCCGTGAGCTTCATGCATCCGCTATCGTCCGAAGACGCCGACGCCTTCTGGCAGGATTCGCTGGGCGCTGCGGCGCGCGGCGAGCGATTCGTGCTCGGCGCGTTCGCCGGCGATGATCTGATCGCCACGGTAACGCTGCTGCTCAAGCTGCCGCCGAACCAGCCGCACCGCGCCGAGATCGCCAAGATGATGACGCGCGTCGCCCACCGCGGTCGCGGCGTCGCCACCGCATTGCTGCGCGCCGCCGAAACGCTTGCGATCGAGCACGGACGCACACTGCTGGTGCTCGACACCGCCGTCGACGACGGCGCCGCGCCGCTCTACGAAAAGCAGGGTTTCCAGCTCACCGGCATCATCCCGGAATACGCGCTGAAGCCGCATGGCGGCCTCACCGGGACGATGATCTATTGGAAGCGGATCGGCGCCGCCCTGGCCGCCTAGTCCACGAGCCGCCATTGCGAGGTGCGAAGCGACCAAGCAATCCATCGATCCGCGCACGCGGTGACATGGATTGCTTCGCTACGCTCGCAATGACGTGGATGGAGTGTCGGCCACCTAACAGCCCGCGGCGATCGCGAGGAAGTCCGAGGCCTTTAGGCTGGCGCCGCCGACCAGCGCGCCGTTGACGTTGGCGACGGCCATCAGCTCAGCGGCGTTCGACGGCTTGACCGAGCCGCCATACAGGATCCTGATCTTGTTTCCCTCGCCCTTGAAGCGATCGGTGAGCTGACCCCGGATAAACCTGTGAACTTCCTCGACATCTCCGGCGGTCGGGGTCAGGCCGGTGCCGATCGCCCAGACCGGCTCATAGGCGACCACCAGGTTGGCCGCGGTCGAGCCGTCGGGCAGCGAGCCCGCCAGTTGGCTGCCGCAGACGTCGAGCGTCTTGCCGGCGTCGCGCTGCTCGCGCGTCTCGCCGATGCAGACGATCGCGGTCAGTCCGGCGCGCCAGACCGCCTCCGCCTTCTGCCGAATCAAGGCGTCGGTCTCGCCACGGTCGGCGCGCCGCTCCGAATGGCCGACGATGATGGCGACCGCGCCGAGATCCTTGAACATTTCCGCCGAGAGGTCGCCGGTGTGGGCCCCCGACGCCTTCGGATGGCAATCCTGGGCGCCGACGGCGACCTTAGAGCCGCGCGCCTTGTCGGCGAACGCCCCGACCAATGTCGCGGGCGGACAGACCAGCAGATCGGCCTTCCCGGCGACGTCGCCGGCGCCGGCCAGCATCGCGTCGAACTCGGCAAAAGAGGATTTCAGGCCGTTCATTTTCCAGTTGCCGGCGATCAGCGGCCGGATGGCATCGGTCATGTCGGATTTCCCATCGATCAAGCGTCGTCATGCGCTACCAGAGCCGGGCGGCGACTTCCAGAGCGCGGCTTCGCGTCCACCGTGCGACGCTTCCGCCCGCGCGCCCGAGGTTGCGGGGGGACACGAGCCACTTTATAAGCGTTTTCAATTCGGTGACGCCCTGCTGCCGGACAAAAAGTCCCGACTTTTGGTCCCATTTGGGCACGATCCGGTTCCCCTCCTACAAAACAAGTTGGACCCATGCTTCGAGGAATGCGGAAAGCCTCATCAAACTGGCTCGGCAAGACGATTATGGCCGTGGTGATGGGCGTTTTGATCGTCAGTTTCGGAATTTGGGGCATTGCCGACATCTTCAAGGGGTTTGGCCAGTCGACCTTCGCCAAGGTGGGCGGGACCGAGATTTCGGCCGAGCAGTTCCGCCAGATCTATACTGACCGCCTGCAGCAGCTTGGCCGCCAGTTCGGCCGTCCGCTGACGCCGGAGCAGGCCCGTGCCTTCGGGATCGACCGCCAGGTGCTGCAACAGACGCTGGCGGAGGCCGCGCTCGATGAAGAAGCGCGCCGCACCGGCCTCAACCAATCCGATGCCGAGGTGCTGCGCACGATCTACAACGATCCGAACTTCAAGGGCCTCAACGGCCAGTTCGATCCGCAGCGCTTCCAGTCCGTGATCCGCAACTTCGGCTACACCGAGGGGCGCTATATCGCCGAGCAGCGCCGCGTCGGCCTGCGCCGGCAGATCGCCGGCACCATCTCGTCCGGGATCGAGCCGACCAAATCGATGGTCGAGGCGCTGACCCGTTTCCAGAACGAGCAGCGCTCGATCGACTACGTCACGCTCGGTGCCGCGCAGGCCGGCACCATCGATCCGCCTTCGCCCGAGGCGCTCGCCGCCTATTTCGAGGACCACAAGGTCCAGTTCCGCGCGCCCGAATACCGCAAGATCTCCTTCGTCGCGATCACGCCGGAGGAAATCGGCAAGTGGGAAACCGTGTCCGACGAGGATGCCAAGAAGCTGTTCGAGGAGCGCAAGGACCGGCTCAGCACACCCGAGAAGCGCGAGGTCTCGCAGATCGTGTTTCCGGACGCCGGCGAGGCCCAGGCTGCCCGCGCGCGCATCACGTCAGGCACCTCATTCGACGACATCGCCAAGGAGCGCAAGCTCAGCCCGGCCGATGTCAATCTCGGCCTGGTCGCGAAGTCGGCGATCCTCGATCCGGCCGTCGGCGATGCCGCCTTCTCTCTTCCCTCCGGTGAAGTCAGCCAGCCGGTCCAGGGCCGCTTCGGCATCGCGCTGGTCAAGGTCGGCAAGATCGAGCCCGGCGTGACCCCGACCTATGAAAGCATGGCGCAGCAGGTGAAGAACGAAATCGCCTCCGAGCGCGCCCGCACCAAGGTCGCCGAGCTGCGCGACAAGATGGAAGACGAGCGCGGCGGCGGCTCCAGCGTGATCGACGCGGCGCAGAAGCTGAAGCTGAACGCCGTCACGATCGATGCGGTCGACCGCTCGGGGCGCCTGCCGAACGGCCAAGTCGCGTCGAACATCCCACGCGGCCTCGACGTGGTGTCGCAGGCCTTCAACAGCGACGTCGGCGTCGACAACGACCCGATCTCGTTCAACAACGGCTATGTCTGGTACGACGTGCTCGGCATCACGCCCTCGCGCGAGCGTCCCCTCGACGAGGTCCGCGACCAGGTCGAGGCGAAATGGCGCGAAGACCAGATCTCCGCCAAGCTGCGCGCCAAGGCGACCGAGATGGTCCAGAAGCTCGACAGCGGCGCCAAGCTCGCCGACGAGGCGGCCGCTGCCGGCGTCAAGGTCGAGACCGCCGCGAACTTCAACCGCGAGGCCTCCCTGCCCGGCGTGCCCGCCGGCGTGGTCGCGGCCGCGTTCCGCACCGCCAAGGATGGCGACGGGCAGACGTCGGCCGCCGGCGGCAGCCAGTGGGTCGTCTTCCGCGTCACCAATGTGACGGTCCCGCCGGTCGACTTCGCCTCCGACGCGGCCAAGCAGCTGACCGAAGCGCTGCGGCGCTCGATGAGCGACGAGCAGGTCGCGCAATATGTCAGCAAGATCGAGACCGACATCGGCGTGAGCGTCAACCAGGCGGCCTTCGCACAGGTGACAGGCGCAAATAATTGAGCATGATCGGGACAGCGCGGCGACGCGCTGGCCGCAGATCAAGCTCCAACAACAGACCCTGAGCCCGCGAATGGACGACCTGAAATCGATCATCGGAAAAGTCGCCACCGGCGCCACGCTGACGCGTGAAGAAGCAGCGTCCGCCTTCGACAGCATGATGTCGGGCGATGCGACGCCCTCGCAGATGGGCGGGCTGTTGATGGCGCTGCGGGTGCGCGGCGAGACCGTCGAGGAGATCACCGGCGCGGTGAGCGCGATGCGCGGCAAGATGCTGGCGGTGAAGGCTCCGGCCGAAGCCGTCGACATCGTCGGCACCGGCGGCGACGGCTCCGGATCGGTCAACGTCTCGACCTGCGCGGCCTTCATCGTGGCCGGCGCCGGCGTGCCCGTCGCCAAGCACGGCAACCGCGCGCTGTCGTCGCGTTCGGGTGCTGCGGACGTGCTGGCCTCGCTCGGGGTCAAGCTCGATCTGACGCCGGCGCAGGTCGGACGCTGCGTCGCAGAGGCCGGCATCGGCTTCATGTTCGCGCCCGCGCATCATCCGGCGATGAAGAATGTCGGCCCGACCCGGGTCGAGCTCGCCACCCGCACCATCTTCAACCTGCTCGGACCGCTGTCGAACCCGGCCGGCGTCAAGCGGCAGATGGTCGGCGTGTTCTCGCGGCAGTGGGTGCAGCCGTTGGCGCAGGTGCTGAAGAATCTCGGCTCGGACAAGGTCTGGGTCGTGCACGGCTCCGATGGCCTCGACGAGATCACCCTCACCGGCCCGACCTTCGTGGCGACGCTCGAGAACGGCGAGATCAGGACGTCAGAGGTGACGCCGGAAGACGCCGGCCTCGGCCGCGTCGACGGCGAGGCACTGAAGGGCGGCGATGCCGACGCCAATGCGATCGCGCTCTCCAGCGTGCTGCAGGGCAAGCCGAGCGCCTATCGCGACGTTGCCTTGCTCAACGCCGCCGCCGCGCTGATCGTGGCCGGCCGCGCCAAGGACCTGAAGGAAGGGGTTGCGATCGGCGTCCAGTCGCTCGACAGCGGCGCGGCCGCGGCGCGGCTCAAGCATCTGATCGCGGTGTCCAACGGCTGAGAACGAAAGTCATGTCCGACATCCTGACCAAGATCGAGGCCTACAAGCGCGAGGAGATCGCCGCCGCCAAGCGCGCGCGCCCGCTCGTCGACGTCGAGGCGCAGGCGAAATCGGCCTCGGCGCCGCGCGGCTTCGTCCGCGCCCTCAGGGACAAGCACGCACGCGGCGACTATGCGCTGATCGCGGAGGTGAAGAAGGCCTCGCCCTCCAAGGGGCTGATCCGGGCCGATTTCGACCCGCCCGTGCTCGCAAAGGCCTACGAGGCCGGCGGCGCGGCGTGCCTGTCGGTGCTGACGGATGCGCCCTCGTTCCAGGGCCATCTCGACTTCATGGTCGCGGCCCGCGCGGCGACCGACCTGCCGGTGCTGCGCAAGGACTTCATGTTCGACACCTACCAGGTGGCGGAAGCGCGCGCCCACGGCGCCGACTGCATTCTGATCATCATGGCCGCGCTCGACGACGCGGCGGCCAGGGAGATCGAGGACGCAGCACTCGGCTACGGCATGGACGTGCTGATCGAGATCCACGACCGCGCCGAGCTCGACCGTGCGCTGAAACTTCGCTCGCCGATGATCGGCGTCAACAACCGCAATCTGCGCACCTTCGAGACCACGCTCGCGACCAGCGAGGCGTTGGCGCCGCTGATCCCGCGCGACCGCCTGATGGTCGGCGAGAGCGGCATCTTCACGCCCGACGATCTCGCCCGCCTCGAGCGCGTCGGGATGTCGACCTTCCTGGTCGGCGAGAGCCTGATGCGCCAGCAGGACGTCGCTGCGGCGACCCGCGCCCTGCTGACGCGGCAAGCCACCCCGCGCGCCACCGCAACGCGCTGACGCGATGGCGCGGAAGTCCAAAGCAAAGACCCAAGCCGAGCCGTCGGGCGCCGCGGCCCTCACCCATATCGATGCCAAGGGTGACGCGCGCATGGTCGATGTCTCGGCCAAGCCGGCGACCGAACGGACCGCGGTCGCCGAAGGCCGCGTTCTGATGAGCAAGGCAACGCTGGCGCTGATCGAGTCGGGGCAAGCCAAGAAGGGCGACGTGCTGGCGACCGCGCGGATCGCCGGGATCATGGCGGCCAAGCGGACCTCCGAGTTGATCCCGCTCTGCCATCCGCTGGCGCTGACCAAGGTCACGATCGATATCGCAACCGACGCCAAGCTGCCCGGCTGCATCGTCCGCGCCAGCGTCAAGGTGACCGGGCCGACGGGCGTCGAGATGGAGGCGCTGACCGCGGTTTCGGTCGCCTGCCTGACGATCTACGACATGATCAAGGCAGTCGAGCGCGGCGTGCGCATCGAAGGCATTCATCTGATCGAGAAGATCGGCGGCAAGTCCGGGCACTATCGCGCCGGCGCGTGATCGGCCGTGCGCTCGACGATTTGGCGAGCCGCCGATCGAATTGAACGGGCCCGGAAGGGACCTGGTTCACCCCGCCCCGTAGACACGTTTCAGCGCTTCGACCAAATGGTCGAACATTGATCTCATGGGCGGGCTCTTGCGCAAGTCCCGATGCATCGTGACCCAAACGTCGAGGCTCGGCGAAAACTCCTTGGGTAGCAGATGCACGAGTTGGGTGTCCTCTCGCACAACCGCCCGCTGGCAGATTCCAATTCCGAATCCCGCCCTGATGGCCGCCAACTGAAGCAGGGTGTTGTCGGCCCGCAGCGTAAAGTCCTCCCGCTTCAATTGCAGGCCGAGACGATACAGGGCTCGCACAGCAGGGGTCTCGTGATCAAAGCCCACCAGGCAATGCCGTTTCAGCTCGCGTAAATCGGCGGGCTTGCCGTGCTTTTCCAGGTAGTTCACGTGAGCATGGAATCCCAGCCGAGCCTGGCCGACCTTGCGCGCGACGAGATCGGCCTGTGTCGGCCTCATCATGCGAATGGCGATATCGCAGTCCCGCCGCAACAGGTCTTCCAGCCGGTCCGAAGCGGAGATCTCGACGGCCAATCCCGGCTGGCTCCGCTCCAACTCAGTGAGAATTGCCGGAAGAATCTCCGTCGCAACGATCTCGGAGGCCGCGAGGCGGACCACTGCGCGGGGCTGGCCCGCTTTGCTCGAAATCGCTCTCAACAATGTTTCGGAGGCGGTGGCCATGGCCAAGGCGTGCGGTTGCGCAACGATGGACGCCGCGGTCGGCTTCAGGCCATCCTGGGCGCGCGTGAAGAGCGGCATGCCGAGAGTGGCCTCCAGCTCACGGATGTGCCGGCCGACGGTCGGCTGGGTGAGATTGAGGGAGCGCGCCGCGCCCGAGAGGCTCCCCTCGCGCAGCACCGCCAGAAACGACCTGTACAGCTCCCAGCTTGGATTTTTCTCCATGCATCTTTGTATACCTACTGAAGAACCTTCGACAATTCCGTTCATCGGGATGAGCGCGTATCTGGGGTCCACCCAACGCCTCAACGAGAGCCCAGATGCGTATCCATGCTATCCAGACAGGAACGGTCAAAATCAAAACCGCCCAGGTCAAAGGCCGAGGCCACGGCCTCATCGACATATTCCTCGATCCGAACTGGACCGACTGGGTGCCGACATTCGCATGGGCGATCGAGCATCCGGAAGGCGTCATTGTCGTCGACAGCGGCCAGGGGACGCATCTGCTGGCGCATTCGCGCGAGCTCAATCCCTATGTGAGGTGGGAAGTCGGTTTCCAGATCGAGCGCGAGCAAGAGATGGGGCCGCAGCTCCGGGCCTTGGGGATCGGTCCTCGCGATGTCAAAAAAGTCGTGCTCACTCATCTTCATATGGATCACGACGGAGGCCTGGCGCACTTCCCCGATAGCGAAATCATCGTCCCAGCCGGCGAGCTCGCGCAGGCGCGCGGATTGCTGGGGCGCGTGCGAGGGTACCTTCCCCATCGTTGGCCCGCCTGGTTCGACCCAACACCGATCGAACTGCTTGCGCAACAATTCGGCTCGTTCACGCGCAGCCGGCCGCTGACAATGGCGGGCGACATCGTTGCGGTGGCGACGCCTGGACACACACCGAACCACATGTCCGTCGTTGTTCAGGATGGCGACACCGCAATTTTCCTCGCCGGCGACACCTCCTACAATCAGGCGCTGATGCTTTCAGGCACCGTCGACGGGGTGAGCGCCGGTGCCGACATCGCAAAAGCCACACTTGATGCCATCAAGGCCTTTGCGCAAAGCCGGCCCACAATCTATCTGCCGACGCATGATCCGGAATCGGGTCTCCGCCTCGTCAACCGGCAGCTTGCCGTATCGGCCAGCTAGTCGAACGGCGAGCGAGAAGCGCCAGCGCCCATCCATCCAGGCAACCATTCGTTAACCAATCTCGCTAACCGGCGCTCCATTTCGTTTGGATACGACTTTCGCGGGCCGGAGGTGCGCGAAAGCTACTTCCGGGTGAAACGCCTGGAAGCGATAGCGACACATGAATCCAAACGGCAGCGCCTCGTTCAACATCACCTCGGTGATCGGCAGCGGTCCGATCCGCTGGCTGATCCTCGGCGGCGCCGTGCTGATGGCTGCGATCGCGATCGGCGCCACCTTGATGGCCGGGAATTTCCGCGAGCGCGCCCTGCACAACAGCGAGCGCGAGCTCGAGAACACCGTGCTGCTGCTGGCGCGGCATTTCGACCAGCAGCTCGACGATCTCGAAGTGGTGCAGCGCGACCTGATCGCCTTCATGCGCGACAACGGGATCGCGACCGTTGAAAACTACAGGCGCCGGATGTCGTCCGCCGACATCCATGCGATGTTGAAGTCCAAGATGGACGCGCTGTCCAATGTCGGCAGCCTCAACGTGTTCGACGCCGACGGCGCGCTGATCAACAGCTCGGGCGCCTGGCCGCTGCCGCAGGTCAGCATCGCCGACCGCAACTATTTCCAGATCTTCAAGTCGAGCCCCTACTCGTCCGACATGCAGGTCGCGCCGGTGATCAGCCGCGTCAACGGCGGCTGGACCACCGTCATCGTCCGCAAGGTCACCGGCCCGCACGGCGAATTCCTCGGCGTGGTCGGCCGCGGCATCGAGCCGGCGACGTTCGAGAAATTCTTCTCTACCGTCGCGCTCGGCGAAGGCGCCGCGATCTCGATGCACCATCGCGACGGCACGCTGCTGGCCCGCTATCCCCATGTCGAGGAGATGATCGGGAAGAATTTCCGCACTGGCCCGGCCAGCCAGCAGCAGGTGTTCGAGCTGCCTGCGACCACCGCGCGGATGGCCAGCCCGGTCGACGGCAAGGACCGCCTGGTGTCATCGCGGGCGCTGACCAAGTTCCCGATCGTGGTGGTCGCCACGACCACCACCGAAGCGGCGCTGGCCAATTGGCGCGAGCAGATCGGCATCCTGATCGCGGTGACCGCCGCATCCGTGCTGGCGATCGCGATCCTGCTGACGCTGGTGGTGCGCAAGCTGATCCAGCAGCATCGCGCCCAGCAGCAGCGCCTGACGCTGGAGAAGCTGCGGCTCGATACCGCCGTCAACAACATGACGCAGGGGCTGCTGCTGTTCGATGCCGCGCAGCGCCTCGTGATCTGCAACAAGCGCTATATCGAGATGTACGGCCTGTCGGCCGACGTCATCAAGCCAGGCTGCAGCTTCCGCGACGTCATCGTACATCGCTATTTGACCGGCTCGTTCCAGGGCGACGTCGAACGCTACGTCAACCTCGTGCTGCGCGACGTTGGCGTCCGCAACACGATGGTGATCGCGACGCCGGACGGGCGCTCGATCCAGGTCGTCAACGAGCCGCTGGCCGATGGCGGCTGGCTTGCGACCCATGAGGATGTCACCGAGCGCCGCCGCGCCGAGGAGCGCATCACGCATCTTGCCCACTACGACGCGCTGACCGACCTGCCGAACCGCGCGCTGTTCCACGAGGAGATCAAGCGCGAGCTGACGCACGTCACGCCCGACAGCCAGCTCGCGGTGCTCTATATCGACATCGACGAATTCAAGGGCGTCAACGACTCGCTCGGCCACATGGTCGGCGATGAGCTGCTCAAATCCGTCGCGCGGACGCTGAGCGGCGTAATCGGCGACGGCGATTTCGTGGCCCGGCTCGGCGGCGACGAATTCGCGATCGTGCAGACCGACGTGAAGAGCGAGCTGGAGGTTACCGACCTCGTCGCGCGCATCTACGAGGTGATCCGCTCGCCCTATCAATGCCTCGGCCATCAGGTCACGACCGACGCCAGCATCGGCATCGCGCTGGCGCCGAGGGATGGCGCCGATCTCGACCAGATCATGAAGAACGCCGACCTCGCAATGTATGCGGCGAAATCGGCCGGCCGGCGCGTCGCGCGCTTCTTCGAGCCGGCGATGGATGCCGACGCCCGTGCCCGCCGCGAGCTCGAGATGGAGCTGCGGCGGACCATCGCCGCGGGCCACGGGCTCGAAGTGCATTACCAGCCCTGCGTCGACCTGCGCAGCAACGAGATCACCGGCTGCGAGGCGCTGGTGCGCTGGCGCCATCCGGTGCGCGGCATGATCTCGCCGGCCGACTTCGTGCCGATCGCCGAGGAGACCGGCCTGATCAACCAGCTCGGCGAATGGGTGCTGATGACGGCCTGCAAGGAGGCCGTGAACTGGCCCGATCACATCAGGCTCGCGGTCAACGTTTCGCCGGTCCAGTTCCGCAGCGGCACGCTGGCGCTCAAGGTGATCGCAGCGCTCGCAGCGTCCGGCCTGTCAGCCGGCCGGCTCGAGCTCGAGATCACCGAAGCCGTGCTGATCCGCGACGACGAGACCGCGCTCGCCGCGCTGCACCAGCTCCGTGCCATCGGCATCCGGATCGCACTCGACGATTTCGGCACCGGCTATTCGTCGCTGAGCTATCTCAAGCGCTTCCCGTTCGACAAGATCAAGATCGACCGCTGCTTCGTCACCGACATCGCCGACCCGCAAGGCTCGGCCGGCATCGTCGAGGCCGTCGTCAACATCGCCGCCGAGCGCAACATGACCACGACGGCGGAAGGCGTCGAGACCACGCAGCAGCAGCAATTGCTGCGCGAGCTCGGCTGTTCGGAGATGCAGGGCTATCTGTTCAGCGCACCGAAGCCGGCCGCCCAGATCCGCGAGCTGCTGGCCGGGCATCGCCGCGGCCCTGCCGCGGGGTCCAGCCAGCCTGGCAGGCGCAAGCCGGTCGCTCGCATGGCCTGATAGCCCGGATTAAGCTCAACCCGGGCTACCCGCACCAGCGCCTAGTTCGGAACCGGCCGCTTCTGCGCGGCCTTGGTGTCCGCGTTCTTGGCGTCGGCGTTGACAGTGACGCCGCGCAGCTGCTTGAAGGCCGCCGCCAGCGCCTTGTCGTTCTTCTCGTCCGGCGGCACGTAGGACTGCGAGCCGGTCTGCTCGGCGCCCTCGGCGGCGAGATGGCCGCGCATCGAGGCCTCGCCCTTGAGTTCGGAGCGGGTCTTGAACTCGTCCGGCACGTCCTGCAGCACCTCGATGTCGGGCTTGATGCCGAGCGCCTGGATCGAATGGCCTGATGGCGTGAAGTAGCGCGCCGTGGTCAGCGCCAGCGCGCCGTTGCCGGCGCCGAGCGGAATGATGGTCTGCACCGAGCCCTTGCCGAACGAACGGGTGCCGATCAGGGTCGCGCGCTTGTGGTCGTGCAGCGCGCCGGCCACGATCTCCGAGGCCGAAGCCGAACCGCCGTTGATCAGCACCACGAGCGGCTTGCCCTTGGTCATATCGCCGCCATGGGCGGTGAAGCGCTGGGTCTCTTCCGGATTGCGGCCGCGGGTCGAGACCACCTCGCCCCGCTGCATCAGCGTCGAGGTCACCGACACCGCCTGGTCGAGCAGGCCGCCCGGATTGTTGCGGAGATCGACGACATAGCCGGCGAGCTTGTCCTGCGGGACTTCCTTCTGGATCTCGCCGATCGCCTTGCGCAGGCCCTCGGTGGTCTGCTCGTTGAACGAGGTGATGCGGATATAGCCGATGTCGCCGCCCTCGACGTGATACTTCACCGGGCGGACGCGGATGATCTCACGGGTGATCGAGAGCTCGATCGGCTTGTCGGCGTCCTTGCGGACGATCTTCAGGCGGATCGAGCTGTTTGGCGCGCCCTTCATCTTGTTGACGGCCTGGTCGAGCGTCAGGCCCTGGATCTGCTCATCGTCGATCGAGGTGATCACATCGCCCGACATGATGCCGGCACGCGAGGCCGGCGTGTCGTCGATCGGGGCCACCACCTTGACGAAGCCGTCCTCCATGGTGACCTCGATGCCGAGCCCGCCGAACTCGCCATGCGTGGTCTCCTGCATCTCCGCCCAGCCCTTCTCGTTCATGTAGCGGGAATGCGGATCGAGCGAGGAGATCATGCCGTTGATCGCGCCCTCGACCAGTTTGGAGTCCTCAGGCTTCTCGACGTAGTCGGTCTTGACCTTCTCGAACACCTCGCCGAACAGGTTGAGCTGCGAATAGGTGTTGTCGGAATGCGCGGCGGCATTGGCGACGGCGAACAGATGCGCCCCCTGCGGCGAGGCCACGAGCAGGGTGAGACACGCACCCGCAACCGTCCCGAGGAAGAAGCCAACATGTTTGCGCATTGTCCGTGATCCCTTCGCTAGCGGCCGGCAACGTTTCGCAACATACGGCCCACCTCACCCCGACGCGGGGCACCACACAACGGATTTTTGGTCGGATCAAGGCCGCCTTGCCACCGGACCATTACGGTCCTGTCACGATGCCCTGGTCAGTGCCAAATCAACAACTTAGTCAGCACCAAATCAGTCTGATGTCAGCTCCCGGTCGGCCTCTGGCCCAGGCTCCCGCAACCCGTTCTGCCAGGTCGACGGCCGGGTCCCGAATCCGCGCTTGGCCCGGGTACCCAGCCAATAGCCAAACTGCGGAGGAACATTGCGAAATGGCCCTTCAACCCCGAGTTTCAATGCCGCATCCATCGGCCAGTTGGGGTTATTGAGGATTTCCCGGCCGATCGCGATCAAATCTGCTTGTTTGTCACGCAGGATCTGCTCGGCCTGGTCACCATGGATGATCAGGCCGACCGCCATGGTCATGATATCGGCATGGGCGCGGACATATTCCGCCAGCGGCACCTGATAGTTGTATTTGATCTCCTTGCCGAGAATCGGCGCCATCTCGCTGATTCCGCCCGACGAGCAGTCGATCACGTCGACCCCCTTGGCCTTCAGGATGCTGGCCAGCCGGGCGCTCTGCTCCGGACCCCAGCCGGCATTGTCCTCGACCGACAGGCGCACGAACAGCGGCTTGTGATCCGGCCAGTGCGCGCGCACGGCCTCGGTCACCTCGATCAGGAAGCGCATCCGGTTGGCTTCCGAGCCGCCATACTGGTCGCTGCGCTGGTTGGAACGCTCGGAGAGGAATTCGTGCACGAGATAGCCATGGGCACCGTGCAGTTCGAGCACGTCGAAGCCTGCCTCGTCGGCGCGCCGTGCCGCCTGCCCCCAGGCCGCGACGAGGTCCTTCACCTCCTGCGTCTCAAGCGCCCGAGGCACGGGCCAGCGCTCGCTGTGGGCCATCGCGCTCGGTGCCACCGGTGTCCAGGCATCCCAATCCTCGATTTCGGCGCTCCGTTCGAGTGGACGATCGCCCTCCCAGGGGCGGCTTGCACGCGCCTTGCGGCCGGAATGGCCGAGCTGGATGCCGGCGACCGCGTTCTGCTGCTTGATGAAGCCCGCGACACGGCTGAGCGGCGCGATGAACTTGTCGTCCCAGATGCCGAGATCGCCGATCGTTCCGCAGCCGCGGCGCTCGACCTTGGTCGATTCGACGATCACGAGACCGGCACCGCCGGCGGCGAACTTGCCGGCATTCATCAGATGCCAGTCGGTCGGGAAGCCCTTCTCGGCCGAATACTGATGCATCGGCGGCACCACGATGCGGTTCTTCAGCGTGACGCCGCGGATGGTCATCGGCGAAAACAGCAGCATGTCGGACATCGCTTCCTCGCAGAACGTCGTTACCCGGCGCGCCGGACCGATCTTGGCTTTCAGAGCGACGATATACGCGCCGCGCGATGGCCGATAGAGGCACCGCCGGGACCTTGCACGCGGGAGTGGCATTCCTCAAACCGGTTCGCTACGCTGCGGAACCTTCCCTCCCGGCTGTGACAATGGCCACAAACCGCACAAATCCCGGCCTCTTCGAGATACCCCATGCGGCGGTCTACACGCTGATGACGCTGACCGTTCTGGCATCGGGGTTCTGCTTCATCCAGGCCGGCGGCGCATCGGCGCCGGCGGTGCTGCTGTTCCGCTATGGCGGAATGTACACGGCCGCATTGGCACGGCACGAATATTGGCGGCTGTTCGCCTACGGCTTCCTGCACGTCAGCTTTATTCATCTCGCCACCAACATGCTGTGTCTCGTGCTGTGGGGCGGGCATCTCGAGCGTCGGGTCGGGCCGGCCTACTTCGTCATCATCTATTTCTGCGCGATGGTGTTCGGTGCCATCGTCGGCAATGCGACCCACGCCACACCCTATCTCACGGTCGGCGCCTCCGGCGCCACCTCGGGCATTCTCGGCGCTTTGCTCTGCCTGTGGATCCTCGGCAAGCTCGATGTCCGCTTCGACTTCTTCGCCATCAACATCGGGCTGAACATTGCGCTCGCGATCAGCAATTCGCGAATCGACTGGGGCGTGCATCTCGGCGGCTTCGCCGCGGGCCTGATTGTTTGCGCGCTGCTCGACCTCGTCGAGAAGCTCAACGCGCATCTGCTGCGCTGCCGGTTTCCGGAGGCCGTGAAGGTCAATCTCGCGCTGCTCGCCGGCGTGGCGGCGTTCTTTGTGTGGGCCGCCTGGGCGCAGAACCTGGCGCCGAGCTTACCGGGATGGATCGTCGCCGCAGGCTTTGTCGTCGCATGTTGCGCCGTGATCAAGCTGGTCGATCTCGCGCTGTCGATCAGGAAGGGCCTCGCTGCCGTCATCATTGCGCTGGCCTGCGCCAACGCGGGCTCTGTGGCGCTCGGCGGCCGGGCGCTGGCGGCAATGTCGGTCTGCGTTGCGCGCCGACCAGGCGGTCCCGCGCCGCTCGACAACCTGCTCGACGCATTCTGCGGCAATCCCGTGCTGGTGACCGCACTGGTCGCCATTGGCGCCGCCGCGCTGACGCTGCTGCTCTGCTCAAAGGAAATCCACCGCGGGATCGAGGACGTCGGCTTCGTCGGCAGCTCGCTGCGCGCCGAGCGCAATCGCCGTCACGGGCTCTGAATGGCGCGACCGCGCTGCCCGAACCGGCCGCGCTGGCCTGAAAGCGTCGCTGATTCGCGCCGCTCCGATCCTACTGCGCGGGTTTCCGGTTCGCCGACACGTCCGTCGGGCAGCTCGTTCCGCAGGCAATCGCTTTCTTCTGGTCGCCGATACGCCACATCAGCAGCGCGACCAGGACAATGATGGTGACGGTGAGCTTGGCCAATGTGTCGTGATTCAATGTCAGCTCCGAACAGCGATCGGCACAGCCTGGGAAATCAGCTGCAAGCAGAATGTGGCGCCGAGAGACCGGTGCCGGGATCGTCTACCAAGCCCGCATGCCATTCGGGTTAATCGACGTCATCATGATACGGCGCGAGGCGCCGCATGCAACCTTTCCGGTCCGCATGGCAGCACGGCACCGCCGTGGCCGGCTGGAACCTTCGCCGCTGTGTGCCGTTCAGTGGCCGTGCTCTGAATCATTGCCCCAGAGGCACACAACACCTCCTGCGGCCCCAGTCGTCATGCTGGGGCCGTAAATGTTCGAGTTCCACGCATTTGGGAACATGATGGACGGAGTTGTGCACCGATCGTGCGGGAACCGCGCATCAATGTGGGCGCCGGTCCCTAGCCCAAATGGGCTACGCGCGCATGACCTACGTCAGATCCGCGCGAGGCTGGCCGCGCCCGCGACGATCGCATCGTTGAAACTCGTGTCCCAGAATTTTCCGACCTCGGTGCGCTGATCGAGCACACCGAGCTTGAGGAAGGTGTCGGCGACCTTCTGGTGTGTCTCCGGCACGTCAGGCGTCACGCCGGCGAGCGAGAAGTCGTCGCTGCGACGGGCGAACTGATCGAGAATGTCCTGCAATGGCAGATGAGTTTCGGCCACCTGCGCCTCGGCATAGACCGGAAAATTCTTGTTGGCGAACGCATAGGCGCGCTGGATCCGCAGCAACAGGTCGCTCACCGCCGCATGGCGCAGCGGCTCGTCGACCGCCCTGGGATTGGCGTAGATCGGGAAATTGCCCGAGAGATAGCCGACGCCGGTCTTGAGCAGGCGCGCGCCCTGCCTGGCGATGGCGAGCTGCCCATTGTAGCCATAGATCGCCCAGGCATCGAGCTTGCCGGAGGCGAACGCCGTGTAACCGTCCGACGGCGTCAGGTTGATGGCCTCGATATCGCCGAACCATCCGGGACGACTTCCTGGCTCGCCACAGCCGGCACCAGCACGTCGCTTCGCTCATGCGCGCTTCCGTGACGAGCGTGTGCAATTTTAGGCAATTCCTTGGCAGGATGTTCGGCAGCCACAAGCTAAGTCCGGACGCTACGAAACGGGTTCGCGGCAATGGCAACTACCGACTGGTCCGATCTGACACTCGCTCAAGCTATTTCGAGCTATCAGGAACGTCACCCGGCGGAATGGCGCGCCTATGTTCAGTCCGAAAGCGAGCGCGGCTTTATCTCCAACTCCATGCACGACCACATCATCTCGCACCTTGAAGAGCTGTTGCCGGGACTTCAGCGAAGAGACTACCGCGACGGCGCGGTCGCGTTCCGTTTTGCCAGCGAGCGCGCGCTGCATTTTTCGATGTGGCAACCGGAGAACCGGTCTCGGCGGTTCGACGATTACTGGGCCTACGTTCGAGAGGTCGCACCACAGCTCGGTGGTGTACGGTCCAACGGGTCGGTCGATTGGTCCGCTGAACAGATCGCCCAGCTGATTGTCCATCTTCAGGAGAAGCAGCCGCAGTTCTGGACCAACATGCGCGACGTCTACGACAAGCTCGGCTTCTCAGACTCCCGCATGAGTCTCGAATTGCGGAATCAGGTTGCAGCCAGATTCCCGGTGCCGGAAGACATCGACTACTCCTTCAATGCTTGGCGCGCCGTCGTCGCCGAAGCCAACCGGCTCTATCAGTTTGAGATGATGAAGCCTGAGAACAAGGAGCTGTCGGAGCGATTGTGGCACGCGCGGCGTGACGATCCGGCCGCTCTTACGTTTGACGAATGGCGAGACACAGTTATTGCGGAACGGCCCGGGCTTGACGCGTTGAGCTTCGTGACCGACCGAAGGAGGCTCCTCGTCGATTCGGTAGAGCGGATGGCCGCCGAATATGCGCCCTATCAGGACGATGTGGACGAGCTGATGTCCGACGACGTCCCCCCCGGAGAAGCGACCTATCTGGGCGCTCTCGTCGAGATGACGCGCCATTGCTTACCAGCTGGCGGCCAAGGCGTGTCGACGGACGCGGATACCGTGGACACTTTGGCGATGTCCGCCAACGAACAGGCAGCTCTTGCTCTGACGCAGTACGGGCTGATGGAGCCAGTCACCGGGACACTGGCAAGGTGGACGCCTGCCGGAAAGAGATTTCTGGCGGAACGCATCACCTACTGGAGACACAGGAACGATGCTGCCGAGGCTCATGACCTCCTCCCGGATCTAGCTCAAAAGACGTATGTGATCCGGATGCCCGTTCCCCAATCGAGGTTCGAAGCGACCTTCATCGATTGGACTAATCAGATCGCCGTGGCGCTGTCCATTGTTGCGCTCGCCTACCTTGTCTTCCTTGCTAGACTTGATCTACTCGGCAAGCCGTGACTGCTACGGTCGAAGCCTTCGCCGCGCCCTACGTGGCTACTTTCCAACTTCATACACATCAGGATCGTAGCTCGAGCTCGGATTCTTGAACGCAATCCGCAGCGCCGGCGACATCGGGACGTTGTAGTTGATGCCCTTTGGCGGGGTCGGCTGCTCCAGCCACTTCTTGTACATCACCTCGATCTCGGGGCTCTTGTAGAGCTCCGCGGTGGCGCGGTCGGCGAGCGCCTTGAACGGCGCGTCTTCCCGGCGCAGCATGATGCCGAACGGCTCCGCCTTCGAGAAGGCCTCATCGCTGATCATGTAGAGCGCGGGCTCCTTCGACCGCGCAATCGCGACCGCCAGCTGGACGTCATCGAGCGCATAGGCTTGGGCGCGATCGGTCTCCAGCATCAGGAACGCCTCGGCCTGGTCCTTGGCCGGGAGTACGTTGATGCCGAGCTTGCGGTCGGTATTGACCTTGATCAACTGCGTGAGGTTCACCGAGCCGGCAACGGCGGTGACCGACTTGCCCTTGAGGTCATCGATCGAATTAATGCCGGCCGATTTCTTGGCGGCAAAGCGCGTTGCGCTCAGGAAGTGCGTGTTGGTGAAGGTCACCTGCTTCTGGCGATCCGCGCTGTTGGTGGTCGCCGAGCAGTGCAGGTCGATTGTGCCGTTGACCATCAGGGGGATACGGTTCGACGAGGTGACGGGAAGGTAATCGACCGCGATGTCGGGCATGCCGAGGTCCTTCTTCACGGCATCGACGATCCTGATGCAGATATCGAGCGCAAAGCCGATCGGGCGCTGGCTGTCGTCGAGATAGCTGAAGGGAACGGACGCCTCCTGAAAGCCGAGCGTGACCTTCCTGGTCTCCTTGATCTTCAGCAGCGTGCCCGACAACTCCTCGGCCGCCACGGGGCTCGCGGCGAGCGTGAGAGCGAAGAGGACGGCGGGCAAACGCATCGGCGGCTCCTGTGCGGTGATCAGGCGGCGTTGATAACCCACGCACAGGCCCGGCGATAGACGACGCCGTGTCTAACAGCTATCGCGCTTTGCTATAGTCCGCCGGCCGTTCGCCGAATGCTGTCGCCGGCAGGGCTAGCGCTGCGCCCCGCCCTCGAGCAGGCGATCGCCGACCAGATGGACCGCGCCGCGGGTCCAGGAATAATCGGCGCCCATCCGCAGGCCGCTGTCGCCACGGGAGACGACCGTGCCGCTGCGGGCGTCGCGCACCTGGAAGCCGACCGTGTATTCGGTCCGGCTGACCCGCCTGATCACGCCGATCAGCGATTGATCGGCACCGAGTTCCTTCGCAATCGCGGCCTCGCAGCCGTTGCAGTCGCGCAGTGCGCGCGCCTTGACGGGCTCGGCCGTCGCGCCGGCGGTGTCGACCAGGCGATAGCGGCCCGACTGCGCGAGCCGGTCACGCACGCCCTTCGTTACGTCGGCGAGATAAGCGGCATCGGAGTCGGCAAGACCGGCCGCTGACGCCGCGGAGTTATCCTCGAGCTCGAACGCGAATACCGCAAGCCCGAGCGGCGCCGCGGCCGTTGCCTGCGCCGGGGGCAGCGCGGCCGCGAGGGCAGCGCGCACCTCGCGCGACACGAACATCCGCGCGTGGTCCCACGCCTCGTCATTGTCGCCGCGAAACGTGTAGAGCTTTTCGTACAGGACACGGCTCGCGCCGACATCGATGACCGCGACCTTGGCCCATTGGATCAGCGTACTCATCTTCTGCACGCCGCCGACCACCTTGATCTGCGCCTCGCCTGCCGGTGCCGCCGACGGGACCAGTCGATAGCGCGGCTCCGCGGCCACATCGGCGCGCAGCGCGGTCATGAATGCATCGAGCCGCTTCTGGTGCGCGGCGGTCTGATCGACCACCTCGCCCGAGGTGTCGACATAGCTGAAGTCGTCGATGCTGACGCCGAGCGGGGATGCCTGCGCGGCGGCTTCGGCGCGAACCGGACAAGGTCCGGCCAGGAGGCCGATCAACGCGAGGGCGTGCAAAACAAGGCGGGACTGGCGCATGAACTGGGCCCTTCGGGTGCTTGTGCGGGCTGGTCGACCGCAGATCTAGGGCAACCGCCTCGGCACCGCAGCGGAGCGTCTCCCGGCCGGTGCCGGGAAAATTTCACGACCGCGGTCCGCACCCACCGCGGCGCTTCTCGACACGTTCATTCTGCCGTTTAATGCGCATCACGGCCCTGCCCCGCAACGGGCGACGAAGGCCGCCTGCGACTGCGAGGATACGCCGATGCGGAATTGGTCCGGAAGCGATCTGAAGCTGCGGCTGACCTTGCGTGTGGCCGCTGTTGCCACACTCTGCTTTGCCGTGATCTCCGGCTACTTCCTGTTCGACTCCGACCGCGCAGTGCGCGCCAGGATCGCGGCCGTTGCCGAGGTCGCCGCAAGGACGCTGGAGCTGCAGCAGAACAAGATCCAGTGGCTGAACAATCCGCACGCCGAATTCCCCGATCTCGACAGCGTGGCCGCCTCGGTCATGGCGCCCGGCCTGTGCCTCGCATTTCGCAGCAAGGGCGGCGAGATCAGCCAGCGCTTCTGCGGCGGCGCGCAAACCGATACGGCCGCGCCGCCGCTTGCCTTCGCGGCTCTCTATCGCCGTCTGTTCGATCCCGGCCGGGAGGCCGTGCGCCCGGTGGTTGCGCGCGGCCATACGATCGGCGAGGCCGTGGTCTGGGTCGATCCGGCCGTGCTGACCGCCGAGGCCTGGCACGATGCCGGCCGGCAGATGGCGGTGCTCATGATCGCGCTGCCGCTGCTCTGCGCGCTTGTTTATGCGGCGCTGGCGCGTGCGCTGCGTCCGACGCTTTTGATCCGCAACGGGCTGGCGCGGATCGCCGCAGGCGACCTCGCCGCGCGCCTGCCGCCGTTCGATCTCGCCGAATTGTCGGCGATCGGCGACGTCTTCAACCAGCTCGCCGAGCGCCTCGCCGCCGCGCTGTCCGACCGCAACGCGCTGACGCAAAAGCTGATCCTGGTGCAGGACGACGAGCGCCGGCATCTCGCGCGCGAACTGCATGACGAGTTCGGGCAGTCATTGGCTGCGATCCGCGCGCTTGCCGCTTCCGCACGCCTGACCGCGATCCAGGATTGCCCGCCTCTGCTCGCCGAATGCGACGGCATCGCGCGAACCGCGGCCGATATGATGGAGACGTTGCGCGGCGCCCTGTTCAGATTGCGCCCGCCCGATGTCGACGAACTCGGTCTCGCCGCGAGCCTGGAGGGCCTGATCGCCGGCTGGAACGGCCGAAGCCGCGGGCAGCCGCGGTTCGAGATCGCCCTATCGGGATCGTTCGCGCGCCTTCCCGCTTCCATCAGCGCCAATCTCTACCGCATCGTGCAGGAGGCGCTCACCAATGCTGCCAAGCACGCCGGCGCCACGCGCGTGGTGCTGCGGCTCGAGATGCGCGAGGCGGCTTCCGGCAGCGACGGCGAAATCGCGCTCGCTATCGACGATGATGGCCGGCCCGGCGATCCCCAAGCCGATCTGCAGGCCAAGTCCGGCATGGGCCTGCTCGGCATGCGCGAGCGGGTCGCGGCGCTGGGCGGGCGGCTGAGCTTCGAGGCCGCGCAGCCCCATGGCGCATCGCTCCGCGTTGTCGTTCCCCTCGCTGCCGGCGCAGCGGCAGCGGCGGTGGAACGCGCGGCATGAGCAACGCGGCGCGAACCATCATGCTGGTCGACGACCACGCCGTGGTTCGGGAGGGCTACCGGGCGATGCTGCAGAAGCAGCCGGGCCTCCGTGTCGTCGCCGAGGCTTCCGACGGCGTCGAGGCCTACCGCCTCTACAAGGAGACCGGGCCCGACCTCGTGATCATGGACCTGTCGATGCCCGGCATCGGCGGCATCGAGGCGATCCGCCGCCTCAAGCAATGGGACAAGCGCGCAAAGATCCTGGTCTTCACCATGCACCAGAACGCGGCCTTTGCGGCGCAGGCGATCCGCGCCGGCGCGAGCGGCTACGTCACCAAGACCAGCCCGCCGGAGACGCTGGTGCATGCCGTGATGGATGCGCTGTCGGGCAAGATCGCGATCAGTCCGGACATCGACCACGAGCTTGCGCTCAGCCGCCTCGCCGGCGAACGTGCCGCCGCCGACCTCCTGACCGCGCGGGAATTCGAAGTGCTACGCATGCTGCTCGCGGAAAAGACCACCGACGAAATCGCCGAGGCACTTCATCTCAGCCCCAAGACGGTGGCGAACCTGCACTCCCTGATCAAGGACAAGCTCGGCGTTGGCACGGACATCGAACTGGTCCGCCTCGCGCTGCGGCAGGGCATCCTGACGCAACTCGATCTGCGCGAACAATGAGACCGCATCGGGCGCCACTTGGCGATGCAGTCCGGCGCTCATCGAGATCGGCGCTCCAAAGAAAGGACCCCAGCGAGGGGGTCGCCGGGGCCAGAGCAACTCAGTCACATCATCCTAGACCCTTTCGCAGCGCATAGCCCCGCTCCTTCGGATGACCGGAGTCGTACGGGGCCAAAACCGTGAACCCTGGTCCGCTTTCGTCCGTATCCGTACTGGTCAGGATTTTGCCATTCCTCCTGGGGCTAGAACCAACGCCGCCCGCCGTATTTCAATGCGGGCGGCGTTGCTCGTTTCCGGACTGAAGTGCCGGCCAGTTTCATCGAAGTTCCCGGGCAGGAACCGGAACGGACCCTCATCGATGTGAGTTGGACAGAATGATTTTCGAGGAAGGAGCGTCGTCGCCGTGACCCGGAAAACCTTGCAGGCACGTTCTGAGCAGGCGCTCGTCGTCATTATTCTCAGCACCGGCGCACTCATCGCCTATCTCGGTCTGGCGCTATCCAGGATGTGAGCGGTCTGCGCTCGGCATGCCGAAAGCTGGTAACGCCAGCCACTGAGTTGCCTGACGGCGCAAGCCTCCCGCAGCACGATATTTCGATTTATCCGAAATTTAGTTCAGTATCGTCTGTCGCGAGAATGCGGATATGTGGCTCGCGCGAAAACACACACTCGCCGTCGTCCCGGCGAAAGCCGGGACCCATAACCCCAAATGTAAATTGCGACGCCATGTCGGAACGACGAGTCCCTTCAATAACATCTGCTGCGGCGTATGGGTCCCGGCTTTCGCCGGGACGACGCGTGGAGGGATTCTTGCCCCACCTCATCCTTCGCTGCCATCGCCCGGCTCAAGCACCGCTGCCTCTGGAATACTGGATCACCCGCTTTCGCGGGTGATGCCCCCGCATGAGATGGACCGAGCTCGGACCAACCTCAGCATTCCGGTCGCATGCCTGCCGCACAAATCGGGGACATTGCCGCCTGCCCGCAATTCTCGTACACGGTTTCATGCAATGACCTCGCAACTCTCCCCCGATACCGTGGACGTGCTGCTGTTCGATATCGGCCGCGTCGTGCTCGACATCGACCTCGACAAGGTGATGGCGCACTGGGCGCAGCATGCCGGCTGCGCGCCGGCCGACCTCGCCAGCCGCTTCGTCGTCGACGACAGCTTCAAGCATCACGAGATCGGCCGGATCGACGACGCGGCGTTCTTCGAAAACCTGCGCCAGTCGCTCGGCATCGGCCTCAGCGACGCGCAATTCCTCGAGGGCTGGAATTCGATCTTCGCCGGCGAGATGCCGGGCATCGCGCCGCTGCTCGCGGCCGCCGCGAAGCGGATGCCGCTCTACGCGTTCTCCAACACCAATCCGGCCCACATCGCGCATTTCTCGGTCGCCCATGCCGAGCTGCTCGGCCATTTCCGCAAGGTGTTCCTGTCCTCGACGATCGGCTTTCGCAAACCCGACGCCGAGGCTTACGATCATGTGGTAAAAGCCATCGGCGTGCCGGCGTCGCGGATCCTGTTCTTCGACGACCTGACTGCAAATATCGAGGGTGCGCGGGCGCGCGGCCTTCATGCCATCCACGTGACATCGACGGATGACGTGGCAAGGGCGCTGACTGCACTTGGAATTGACTCCCGGGAATGAACCCTGGAATTGAGGAGCTCTGAGCGTGGCCCTGATGCCGGTTGCCGATGCCCTGTCCGCCGTTCTCGCCGGCGCCGAGCCGCTGCCGCAGGAGATGGTCGCGCTCGATGCCGCCTACCATCGCACACTGGCGGGTGACCTCGCAGCACTCCGCTCCCAGCCGCCGCAGCCGATGTCGGCGATGGACGGCTATGCGGTGCGGGCCGCCGACGCGGCCGATCTGAAGGCCCGGCTCAAGGTGATCGGCGAAGTCGCCGCCGGCCGGCCGTTCGAGCGGACGGTCGGGACCGGCGAGGCGGTGCGGATCTTCACCGGCGGCGTGATCCCCGACGGCGCCGACGCCGTCATCATCCAGGAGGACACCAGGGTCGACGGCGACCACATTGCGATAACCGAGGCGGCTGCCGCCGGACGGCACATCCGCGCCGCGGGCGTCGACTTCCGCGAGGGCGACGTGCTGCTCACCGCCGGCAGCCGGCTGTCGGATCGTGCCCTGTCGCTCGCCGCGGCCATGAACTATCCGGAGCTCGCGGTGCGCCGCCGGCCGAAGGTCGCGGTGCTGGCGACCGGCGACGAGCTGGTGATGCCCGGCTCAAGGCCCGGTCCCGGCCAGATCGTCTATTCCAACGGCTACGCGCTGCGGGCGCTGGCGCGGGCGGAAGGCGCCGAGACCGTCGATCTCGGGGTTGCCGCCGACACCGTGGAGGCGACCACGGCCGGCATCCGCCGGGCGCGCGAGAGCGGTGCCGACATCCTGATCACGACAGGCGGCGCCTCGGTCGGCGACCATGATCTGGTCAAGCAGTCGCTGGAGGCCGAGGGCGTCAAGATGGCGTTCTGGCGGATCGCGATGCGGCCCGGCAAGCCGATGATGCACGGCCGGTTGGGAGCGATGCGGGTGATCGGCCTGCCCGGCAATCCGGTGTCCTCCTACGTCTGCGCCTTCCTGTTTCTGGTGCCGTTGATTCGGGCGCTGAGCGGCCGAAAAGTGATTCATCATGTCCGCGCGAGCGCCCTGCTCGGCCGCGACCTCGCCGCCAACGACCAGCGCGAGGACTATCTGCGCGCGCGTCTCGAAGAGCGCGAAGACGGCGCGCTGATCGCAACGCCCGTGATGCAGCAGGACTCGTCGCTGCTCGGGAATCTCGCTGCGGCACGGGCACTTCTCGTGCGTCCGCCGTTTGCGCCCGCTGCGCCCAAAGGCAGCGAATGCGAGATCCTGACGCTGCCGGAGTGAGGCCTGCGCGGCCCGCTCATGGTGCGTTGCTTGATACGTTCACCTGAAATTAAGTGGTTGCGGAACACATATCGAACATATAGTGTCCGTTCATGATTTGTTTCGAGTACTGGTGTCTACAAACGGGAAGCCGCCGGGGAGCGCTTGCAACAAGCAGCATGCTCCTGAGGTCAGGCCCGGCCTGCAGGCCCCACTGAAGAGTCTCGGAATCGAACGACGCTATCAACCGGGGGGAATACTCGAGATGCTCACGCGCAAACAGTACGAACTTCTGCGTTTCATCAATGAACGTCTGAAAGAGGCCGGCGTGCCGCCGTCCTTCGATGAAATGAAGGACGCACTCGACCTGCGCTCGAAGTCCGGTATCCACCGCCTGATCACCGCCCTGGAGGAGCGCGGCTTCATCCGCCGCCTGCCCAACCGCGCCCGCGCCATCGAAGTCATCAAGCTGCCCGAGCTCTCCGCCGGCGGCGGCAACGGTCGCCGCGGCTTCACGCCAAGCGTCATCGAAGGCACCCTCGGCAAGCGCACCAGCACGCCCCCGGTCGCCGAGGACGACGGCAACCGTCCGGTCGCCGTCCCCGTGATGGGCCGGATCGCCGCCGGTACGCCGATCGAGGCGCTGCAGACCCGTAGCCACACCATCAGCGTGCCGCCCGACATGCTCGGCGCCGGCGAGCACTATGCGCTGGAAGTGCGCGGCGACTCGATGGTCGACGCCGGCATCCTCGACGGCGACATGGCGCTGATCCAGCGCAACGACGTCGCCAACACCGGCGACATCGTGGTGGCGCTGATCGACGAGGAGGAAGCCACTCTAAAGCGCTTCCGCCGCCGCGGCGCGTCGATCGCGCTGGAGCCGGCCAACACTGCCTATGAAGTGCGCATCCTGCCGCCGAACCGGGTTCGCATCCAGGGCAAGCTGATCGGCCTCTACCGCAAGTACTGAGTGCAAATACTTGCGGCGGCGAGGAACGAGCAACACATCGGATCGTTCCTTGAAGGATAGCGTAACGTGCGGCCTGCCCGATGCGCTCCGATACCTCTCGCGCAGCGTCGCGTGTTTGTGATCGGAGCGTTCGCGGACCAGTCGTACAATCGCCCAGAAACGAGCAGAGACTCGTTCGCTATCGTCCACTCTGGTAGAGGCCCTATGCCTCAAGGAGAGGCACGGGTCGCTACCTCGAAATGAGGAGCCATCCGATGTGTGACTATAGTCTGCACGCCGTGGCATCGCGCCCCGCCATTGTCGGAGAGACGCTGATCACGACGACCTTCCGCGGCACGTCGACCCGCGGCTTTGCTTCGGAGAACGATCCGACCGTCGCGGTTTGCATGCTGCCGGGCACCGAGCTCGCTTTCGCCGAGAACGTTCGCTACGACAGCCGCTGGATCTGGACCAAGACGATGAACTTCCGCGTCGGCGTGTTCAACGAAGTCGAGCCCGACGTTCCCGATCGCCATCACGACGCGGTCGAATTCCCCGACGGCAGCCATGTGCTGGTGACCCAGCTCGTCGAGGGGCAGCGCGTCAGCGTGCTGCAACTGCCGGCGCTGCATCCGCAGGTCGAGCAGAAGCCGAAGGTTGTGGAGCGGCGGCCCTCCGCATTCGCGTCGCTGTTTTTGGGTTGAACGCATCGTCGCCGCGGAATGAACCATCCGGCGGCGGATGACCTAAGCGATTTCGAGCGACCCCGGACGCCGGGTTCCGGGGCGCACAAGGAGATTTGCGTCGGCGGGCGGCTTGCCGCATGATCGTGCACGGAGGACGTGCACTCACGGAAACCGGCGCAGTGGTCGATAAGGTCACATGGCAAAAGGCTGGACGCGTCACGGAACCGGGCCGCTACATGTTCCGGTTCGGCTGGCTGACGGTCACGGCTGACGACCTGAAGGTCTGGGAGCGGTTTCCCGAGGCGGTGTTCACCCTCGTCAAGAAGCCCGACGGCGGCCCCGACTCCGACGAATACCATCTCGGCCTGTTCGAGCTGCCCTCCGGCACCTCGCTCGATCCCGGCTAATCCTCACCTTGCAGATCTGCCTCGGACGGCGTCGCGTCGACGGCGGGCCGTGGCGTTGTGGCGGGCGGGCGCAGCGTGGTTTCGGCCTCCCCGTCGCCGGGAACTGCCGGCGACCACGGCCGGTCGACCCCGCCCGGCTTGACCGCATCGATGGCATAGCCGTCCCGGATCCGCCGCAGCATCAGGGCGCCGTGACGCCGCAGCCGCTCGGCGTCGATCACGGAGGCGGCGCAGCCCCGCGGCGCCGGCCGCGCGGTCACGATCAGCGCCGCGCGCTCGCAATCGTCGGCCAGGGCCTCCGGCCGGGTCGCCAGCGCGACGAAGGCGCCGACGGGCCCTTGCGTCACGCAGCCGCTCGGATCGCAGGAGACGCCCTCGCCGAGCGAGGCATCGCTGGGCGCCCGCGCATCGGCATCCGCAGCTAGCCATTCCTTCACGAGAAAGGCATCCTTGGCGCTGTGCATCAGATGCAGTTGCCCGTCGCTGCCGCGCACGGCGACATTGCGGCCATCGGCTGAGACCAGCACGTCCGGCTGCGGCACCCGAACCGCCCAGACCGAGGCGATCACCAGCAGCGCGGCCCCCGACCAGCGCAGCGGCGAACGCAACAAGCCGAGCAGGATCAGACCGGCGCTCGCCAGGATCATCGGCCCGACGCCGAACGCCGCCATCCGGCCGACCGCGCCGGGCAGCGCTGCGACCCATTGCGTCACCAGGATCATCCAGTCGATGCCGAACCCCATGATCGCCCAGAACACGCCGTCGAAGCCGAACGGCATCGCAAGCAATCCGAGCAGGCCCGCCGGCATCACCACGGCCGACACCACCGGCATCGCCGCAAGGTTCGCGAGCAGCCCATAGGGCGTCACGCGATGGAAATGGAACGCGGCGTAGGGCGTCGTCGCGAGCCCAGCGACCAGCGAAGCCAACATCAGCACCATGAGCTCCCGTCCGCCCCACAGCGCAAGGCGCGCGGTCACCGAATGATCGGGCGACGCCAGCAGGTTCGGCAGCCCGATCTGCACCATCGCCACCAGCCCGAGCGTTGCGGCAAACGACATCTGGAAGCTCGGATGCACCAGCGCTTCCGGCGCGATCGCGAGCACGATCAGCGCCGCCACCGCCAGTGTGCGGAAGGTGACGGCGCGGCGGTCGACCATCACCGCGATCAGCACCACGGCCGTCATGAAGAACGATCGCTGCGTCGCGACCTCGGCGCCCGACAGCAGGAGATAGAACGCCGCGGCAACCAGCGCGGCTGCTGCCGCCCATTTCTTGATCGGATATCCGGCAGTCAGCGCCGGAAACAGCGCCAGCAGCGCGCGGATCGTGAAGAACACCACGCCCGCGACCACAGCCATGTGGTAGCCGGAGATCGACAGCACATGGCCGAGCCCCGAGATGAACATCGCATCGTTGACCGGCGTCGTGATCGCATCGCGCCGGCCGGTGAGCAGCGCCGTTGCGATCGCGCGCTGATCGCCGTCGAGCGTGGTCCGGATGCGGGCGTCGATGGCATCGCGCAGGCCCTGCATGAAGGCGGCGTAGCGTAGCGCAAGGCCACCGGCTGCCGGCGGCTCCCTGGTCTTGACCGCCCCCATCACGAAGCCGGAGGCGCCGATGCCCTGGAAATACAGGTCGCGGCCGAAATCGTAGGAGCCCGGACGCTGCGGCCCGAGCGGCGGCATCAGCCGCGCCTTCAGTTCGACGAAGCTGCCGACTTCTGGCGCGGTGCCCTTCTTCACCGAGAGCCGCACGCGCTCGAGCTTCGTATTGTCTCGCGGGCTCTCCATCGAGACCACCCGCAACACGAAGCGATCGGTCTTCTCTCTGACGTCGCGCGTCTCGACGAAGCCGGTCAGCGCCACAGAGAACATCGGGCGCGCCAGCACGCCATGGGCGATCCGCGCCGTCTTCCAGGTCGCGGTCGCAAAGCCCGCGGCAACCGCAGCCAGCATCACGATGGCGGGAAATACCCTGTGCCGCCGCAGCAGCAGTGCCAGCAGGCAGAGCACCATGGCGATTGCCGCCGCGACCGACAGCACCGGTTCGTGCTCGGCCGCGAAATAGAATGCGATGCCGGTGCCGAATGCCACCGGCACCCACGGCAACAGCCGACCGGCGCCCGCCTCCGCGCGCACCCATTGCCGCAGTGTCTCGACGAAAGGCCGCCAGAGGCTGGCGCGCACCGGGAGATAGCCGCCGGCAGGAACGGCGGCACGCGGCGGCCACGTCCCCGCGTAGCCGCGTTTGCCGCCCGGCGTCGTACCCTGCTCCGCCATTCCGCTTGCGATCCCTGCCGGAAAGCAGGCTAGCGGATGCCGCAGCCACCCGACTAGCGGAACGGAACCGAAACACGCAACCGAAGGCTGTGACCTCCGGGGATCACCGGACGCCGGCGAGCGCCTAGATCAGCGGCGTCTGCGACGAAACGTGGTGACAGGCAATCTTCCAGTCGCCGTCCTCGCGCGCGATCACCCAGGTGATCTTGACGACGAGCGCGGGCGCATCGCCGTCGAGAAAAAAGGACGCAATGCCCGCCATGTTGACGAGATCGGCATTCACCCGCGCGGTCCTGATTTCACTGAACTGAACGCGGGGCGCGTGCCAGCGCGGCAGGCCTTCGGCGTAAGCTTTGACGCCGTCGCGGCCGCGATACAGCGTCGGGTTCGAGCCGAAGAAGAACGCGCTCTTCGAGTAGAGCGCGGAGAGCGCATCGGCATCGAGCCTGCTGAAACCCGCCGACCATTTTGCAATGATCGCGGAGACGATATCGTCGGCTTCCTCAGGCATCGATCGCCTCCCTCCTGGCGTCCGTCTCAGCTCTGGCCTTTGCCGCCGACTTCCTTGGCGAAGGTGTCGCGCAGACCGATAGTGCGGTTGAACACCAGCTTGTCGGACGTCGAATCCGCATCGCGGACGAAATAGCCCTGCCGTTCGAACTGCATCGGATCGGGCGAATTGCTCTCGGCGATTGCAGGCTCGACCCGCGCATCGCTGAGCACTTCCAGCGACTGCGGGTTGAGGTCGGCGGCAAAATCGGCGGCGTTCGGGCTCGGGTTGGCGAACAGCTGATTGTAAATCCGGATCTCCGCCGGCTTCGACTGCGCTGCGGGCAGCCAGTGCATCGTCGCCTTCACCTTGCGGCCGTCGGGCGCGTTGCCGCCCTTGGTCAGGGGATCGTAGGTCGCGCGCAGCTCCGTGATCTCGCCGGCGTCGTTCTTGATCACGCCCGTGCACTTGATGAAATAGGCATAGCGCAGCCGCACCTCGTTGCCGGGCGAGAGGCGGAAGAATTTCTTCGGCGGGTTCTCCATGAAGTCGTCGCGCTCGATGTAGAGCTCGCGGCCGAAAGCGATCTTGCGGGTGCCGGCCTCCGGATTGTCGGGGTGGTTGATCGCCTCGATCTCCTCGACCTGGCCTTCCGGATAGTTCTCGATCACGACCTTGAGCGGCCGCAGCACCGCCATGCGGCGCTGCGATGTGCGATTCAGCTCCTCGCGGATGCAGAATTCCAGCATGCCGACATCGACCACGCTGTTGGCCTTGGCGACGCCGATGCGCTTGATGAATTCGCGGACCGCGGCCGGCGGCACGCCGCGCCGCTTCAGGCCGGCGACGGTCGGCATGCGCGGATCGTCCCAGCCCGAGACATGCCCATCACGGACGAGCTGCGTCAGCACGCGCTTGGACAACAGCGTGTAGGTCAGGTTCAGCCGCGCCATTTCGTACTGGCGCGGCTTCGAGGGCACCGGCAGCTTGTCGAGCAGCCACTCATAGAGCGGGCGGTGATCCTCGAACTCCAGCGTGCAGATCGAATGGGTGATGCCCTCGATCGCGTCCGACTGGCCGTGCGCGTAGTCGTAGCTCGGATAGATCGACCACTTGTCGCCGGTGCGCGGATGGTGAGCGTGCAGGATGCGGTACAGCACGGGGTCGCGCAAATTGATGTTGCCGGCCGCCATGTCGATCTTGGCGCGCAGCACGCGGGCGCCGTTCGGAAACTCGCCGGCCTTCATACGGCGGAACAGGTCGAGATTCTCCTCGACCGAACGATCGCGGAACGGCGAGTTCTTGCCGGGCTCGGTCAGCGTGCCGCGGGACGTCCGGATCTCCTCCTGCGACTGGTCGTCGACATAGGCATAGCCCGCCTTGATCAGGCCCTCGGCCCAATCGTACAGGCGCTCGAAATAGTCGGACGCGTAGAAGAGATTCTTGCCCCAATCGTAGCCGAGCCAATGGACGTCGGCCTGGATCGAGTCGATGTACTCCTGCTCTTCCTTGGTCGGATTGGTGTCGTCGAAGCGCAAATTGCACTGGCCGCCGAACTCCTGCGCAATGCCGAAATTCAGCGCGATCGACTTGGCGTGACCGATATGCAGGTAGCCGTTCGGCTCCGGCGGGAAGCGGGTCACGATCCGGTTGTGCTTGTGGGAGGAGAGATCGGCCTGGACGATGTCGCGGATGAAGTCGCGCCCTGCCTCTGCCGTCGTGTCAGTCGTCATCAAAGGGTTCCCTGGAGGATTAGGCTCAACCTTCTGCCAAATTCGTGCCGTCTGGCCAAGCCTGGTTTCGGGCCCGGTTTCAGGTCTGGTTAGGCGGGCAAAAGGTCAACCGAGGCTTTAGTTATGTCCGGTTCCTGCTATACACCACCGCCCGTTCCAGCATACGCCTCGCTTGATCATGACCAATCCCGTCGTTACCCGCTTCGCCCCCTCACCGACCGGCTTCCTCCATATCGGAGGTGCCCGCACCGCGCTGTTCAACTGGCTCTATGCCAGGAAGCTCGGCGGCAAGATGCTGCTCCGGATCGAGGACACCGACCGCGAACGCTCCACCAAGGAGGCGATCGACGCCATCCTGGACGGCCTGAAATGGCTCGAGCTCGATTGGGACGGCGACGTCATCTACCAGTTCAGCCGCGCCGCCCGCCATCGCGAGGTCGCCGAGGGCCTGCTCGCCGCCGGCCGGGCCTATTACTGCTACGCCACGCCCGAGGAGCTGACCGCGATGCGCGAGAAGGCGCGCGCCGAGGGCCGCACCCGCCTCTATGACGGCATGTGGCGCGACCGCGATCCGGCCACTGCACCCTCGGACGTCAAGCCGACCATCCGCCTGAGAGCGCCGCAGACCGGCGAGACCGTGATCGAGGACCAGGTCCAGGGCCGCGTGGTCTGGCAGAACGAGAACCTCGACGACCTCGTCCTGCTGCGCGGCGACGGCACCCCGACCTACATGCTCGCCGTCGTGGTCGACGACCACGACATGGGCGTCACCCATATCATCCGCGGCGACGACCATTTGATCAACGCGGCGCGCCAGAAGCAGATCTACGACGCGCTGGAGTGGGAGCTGCCGAGCATGTCCCACATTCCGCTGATCCATGGTCCCGACGGCTCGAAACTGTCGAAGCGTCATGGCGCGCTCGGCGTCGATGCCTATCGCGCGCTCGGCTATCTGCCGGCCGCCCTGCGCAACTACCTGGTCCGGCTCGGCTGGAGCCACGGCGACCAGGAGATCTTCTCGACCCAGGAGATGATCGACGCGTTCGATCTCCCGGGCATCGGCCGCTCGGCGGCGCGGTTCGATTTCGCCAAGCTGGAGAGCCTCAACGGTCACTATATCCGGCAGAGCGACGATCAATCCCTCGTGACCCAGTTCGAGAGCGTGCTGGACTATGTTCCCGATGGTGCCGCGCTGAAGGCCAAGCTCAACGACAGCACCCGCGCGCAATTGCTGCGGGCGATGCCGAGCCTGAAGGAGCGCGCCAAGACACTGCTCGAACTGATCGCGGGCGCCTACTTCATTTTCGCCGATCGGCCGCTTGAGCTCGATCCGAAAGCCGTGGCGCTACTGACGCCGGAAACGCGCGCATTGATCGGCCGCCTGCGCACCGCGCTGGAAGCGGTGAATGACTGGACGGCGGAGACCACGGAAACCGCGATGCGGAATTTCGCCGAGCAGAACAATCTGAAGCTCGGCGCCGTGGCCCAGCCGCTGCGGGTGGCACTGACCGGACGCACGACGTCGCCGGGCATCTTCGACGTGCTGGCTGTGCTGGGACGCCAGGAGTGTCTGGCCCGCCTCGCCGATCAGGCGGTGTGATCCTGCATGGACCCCCTCCAGGGTCCATCTTGCAGCGCACATTGCAATGAGCTACCCATCCCCGGACGCTTTCTCCACAAGCCGTTCCGCCCCGCCATGGGCCGCAATTTAGCGACTGGGCAAGGTCGGTTTTCGCAACGAATTCATCGGGGATATCACGATGGACGCAAAATCCAGCAAGACAGCCACACTCACCATTGGCAACAAGAACTACGATTTCCCGATCCTGAGCGGCACGGTTGGGCCTGATGTCATCGACATCGGCAAGCTCTACGGCCAGGCTGGGGTGTTCACCTACGACCCCGGCTTCACCTCGACTGGCAGCTGCCAGTCGAAGATCACCTACATCGACGGCGACGCCGGTATCCTCGAATACCGCGGCTATCCGATCGAGCAGCTCGCCGAGCATGGCGACTTCCTCGAGACCTGCTACCTGCTGCTCTACGGGGAGCTTCCGACCCCGGCGCAGAAGAAGGACTTCGACCACCGCGTGATCCATCACACGATGGTGCATGAGCAGATGGCCCGCTTCTTCCAGGGCTTCCGCCGCGACGCGCATCCGATGGCGATCATGGTGGCGGCCGTCGGCGCGCTCGCCGCGTTCTACCACGACTCCACCGACATCAACGATCCGAAGCAGCGCATGATCGCCTCCATGCGGATGATCGCGAAGGTGCCGACGCTGGCGGCGATGGCCTACAAATACACCATCGGCCAGCCCTTCGTGTATCCGAAGAACTCGCTCTCCTTCGCCGAGAACTTCCTGCAGATGTGCTTCGCGGTGCCATGCGAGGACTACAAGATCAATCCGGTGCTCGCCGACGCGCTCGACAAGATCTTCATCCTGCATGCCGATCACGAGCAGAATGCGTCGACCTCGACGGTCCGTATCGCCGGCTCCTCCGGCGCCAACCCGTTCGCCTGCATCGCGGCCGGCATCGCCTGCCTGTGGGGCCCGGCCCACGGCGGCGCCAACGAAGCGGCGCTCGCCATGCTGTCGTCGATCGGAACAGTCGACAAGATTCCCGAATTCATCGCCAAGGTGAAGGACAAGAACAGCGAAGTCCGCCTGATGGGCTTCGGTCATCGCGTCTACAAGAACTATGATCCGCGCGCCAAGATCATGCAGAAGATGTGTCACGCGGTGCTGGCCGAGACCGGGCATGGCGATGACCCGATGCTGAAGGTTGCGCTCGAGCTCGAGAAGATCGCGCTCAGCGATCCCTACTTCATCGACCGCAAGCTCTACCCGAACGTCGACTTCTATTCGGGCATCACGCTGAAGGCGATGGGCTTCCCGACCTCGATGTTCACCGTGCTGTTCGCGGTCGCACGCACCGTCGGCTGGATCAGCCAGTGGAGCGAGATGATCGAGGATCCGCAGCAGAAGATCGGCCGTCCGCGCCAGCTCTACACCGGCGTGGCGCGCCGCGACTATGTGACGATCGACAAGCGCAAGTAAGCTTCGTTCGAAAGACTGTCCGAGACGGCGCCATCATTCCCGATGGCGCCGTTTTCGTTTGCCGCGCGCGACTTCGGTCGCGAGTGCATCGAGGCGCGGCAGCCAGAACGCCCTGAAGCGGTCGAGCCAGTCGTCGACCTCGCGCAGCCGCCGCGGCTCCACGGCATAGATGCGGCGGGTGCCGTCGGCGCGCACCGATGCGAAACCGGCATCGCGCAGGATCCGCAGCTGCTGCGAGACCGCCGACTGGGTGATGCCGAATTCGCGCTGCACGACGGCGACGACGTCGCCCGAACTGTGCTCGCCGGTCGCCAGCAGCTCCAGGATGCGCCGGCGGACGGGATCGCCGAGGACGTCGAAGGCGTGCACGGTTGCTAGCCTCCACCCGGCTCGGGCTCGCCGCAATAGAACGCCGCCGTGTTGGCCTCGGCCCGGCGCGCGGCGGCCTCGTCCGTGCCCGCCTTGATCGAGGCCCTGCACCAGTCGGCGCTGCTGCGGCGGATGAACTCCCTGCCGTCCTCGGAGCCGGGCCACGCCTCCGCGGCGGCACGATCAAACTGCGCACCGGGACCCGCGGCGATGTAGAGCGCGAGCCCGATCAAGGCGAGGTCCCAGCCGACGCCGACCGCACCCGGTCCGTAGCGATCCCAGAAGTCGCCCTCGATCAGCGAGAGATGTTCGAGTTCCAGGCGCGTGCCGCCGGCGCTGTCGTCAGCCAGGGTGACGGTGAGCCAGCTGACGGTGCCCATGGCCTCCCAGGTCACGGCAAGCCGGCACGGCGGCTCACACGTCGTGATTTCGCCGCCGGCCTGGCCCTGGAACTGATAGCGGCCGCCGAACTTCAGATCGCCCGAGATCGGCAGAAACCAGCGCGGAATGCGCTCGGGATTGGTCAGTGCGTCCCAGAGATCGGCGATGTCGGTATCGTAGCTGCGCGTGGCAATCACCGCCCGCGCCGGCTTGCCATCGCGCTCCCGGACGGCGACTTCGCGAACCACGGCTCCGACATAGGCGACAGGATCGATCTTCATGGGGGCTCCGCATAAATATTAGACTGCGCTAATATTAGCGCAGTCTAAATATCCGAGGCAAGCGGAACCGTTGCGGCCGGATGTCGCCGCCGAACCAAGACTTGATCGATTGCTAGCTGGAACGCCGGCCCAGTTCCGCCAGCACGATGTCGGCGGCGCGGACGCTCGGCGGCTGGTCGCCGGTCGACATCTTGCCGTCCATCGTCGCGAACGCGACGAGCTGCCGCAGACGCTCGGGCGAATCCTTGATCACGTCGACCAGCGCATGCGCGAGCTTGTCTGGCGTGCAGTTCTCCTGCAGGAACTCGGGGATGATATCGCTGCCGATCACGAGGTTGGCGAGGATCACCGACGACACCCGGATCGCACGGCGCAGGATGAACGCCTCGGCGGCGCCGACGCGATAGGCCGTCACCATCGGAATCCCAGACAGCGCGAGCTCCAGCGTCACCGTGCCCGACTTCGCGAGCGCGGCGCGGGCGACGCGAAATGCGGCGCGCTTCTCGGCCTCGCCGATCGCGAGCCGCGGCGCCACCGGCCACGAGGCGACGCCTTCGCGCACCATCGCCTCGAGATGCGGCATGGTGGGAAGCACGAGCTCGAACTGGATTTGCTGGCTGAGCTGGCCGAGCGCGGCGCCGAACAGCGCCAGGTGATGCCTGATCTCGCTGCGCCGGCTTCCGGGCAGAACCAGCAGGACCGGCGGCTGCGCGTCGCGCCGCTTCTGCTCCTCCTCGTTCGGCCGCAGCGAGGCGAGTTGCTCGGTCAGGGGATGGCCGACATAGCTGCATGGCGGTCCCTGCAGCTTGCGATACTCCTCGGGCTCGAACGGCAGCAGCGCCAACACGTGATCGACATAGCTTCGCATCGCGCGCGCCCTGCCCGGCCGCCAGGCCCAGACCGACGGCGACACGTAATCGACGATCGGAATGTCCGGATTGCGTGCACGGACCCGGCGGGCGACGCGATGGGTAAAGTCGGGGCTGTCGATGATGACCAGCATGTCCGGTGCATCGGCAAGCACTGCATCGGCGGTGCGGCGGATCAATTGCAGGATCTTCGGCAATTGCTTGACGACGGCGGCAAAGCCCATGATCGAGAGCTCCTCGATCGGAAACAGCGGCGCGATGCCCTCACTCGTCATCTGCCGGCCGCCGACGCCGGCAAATTGCACGGTATCGCCGAGGCGCTGGCGCAGCACCTGCATCAGCGCCGCGCCGAGGCGGTCACCGGACTCCTCGGTCGCGATAAGGAAGATCCTGCGGCCGGTGCTGGGATTGCGCGCCTGCATCAGCCCGCCAACCCGATGACGAACAACCCTTTGGCGTCGGCGGCCTCGATCAGGGCCTGCGGCTCGGCGGCGAGCGTATTGCCGGCGATCACGGCAATCCCGGCGATCCCCGCCGCCGCCGCGCCCTCGACCGTTCGCGGACCGATGGTCGGCAGATCGAAACGCAGATCCTGCTTGCTCTTCGGCGCCTTCACCAGCACGCCGCGGCCGGCCTTGGCGCGGATCCGTCCCTCGGCGCGCAGCCGCGCCACGCGCGCGAGCAGCCCGTCGGTGCCCTCGATGTCCTCCACCGCAACCACGTGGCCGTCGATCACCACGGCCGCCTGGCCGATGTCGAACGGTCCGAGCGCATCGAGCACGCCGCGGCCGCGCGCGATATCGGCGAGCGCTGCGCTGTCCGGCGTCGCGCGCGTCACGGCGCCTTCCGGCATCAGGAGATCCGGCGCGACATCCTTGATCCCGACCATGCGAAAGCCCTGCTGCTCGAGGATGCGGCCGACACTCGACAGCAGATGATCGTCGCCGCCGCGAAACGCGCGCACGACGTGGCCAAGCAGGCGCAGCGTGCCCCAGTCGAGCCGGATCTCCGACAGCGCCGGACGCACCAGGGTGCCGATGAAGATCAGGTCGCGGCAGCCTTCATCGCGAAACAACCGGGTCGCCCGCCCGAGCTGGCCGACCGAGATCCAGCGGTGGCGAAACTTCTGCAAGCGCGCCGGGTCGCAGGCGCCGCGCAGCGCGAACAGCACCGGCGTGATGCCGCGCGCGACGAGCTGATCGGCGACCGCGAACGGCATGGCACCGCCGCCGGCGATCACGCCGACCGGCGAGGAAAGCGAGGGAGCCGCTGACGTCATGCTGGCGGCCATCCCATGCTCAATTGGTGTCGGCGGGAAGACAGAGCGGCCGCAGCTTGCCACCCTCGATGAAGGTGAGGATCTCCGCGATCGCGGGATCCTCGCTCGCCAGCGGCTGCACCGACGCCAGCCGCTCGGCGAAGATGCCGGGGCCGTGGAACAGCTTCTGATAGAACGCACGCACGGTCGCGAGCCGCGCCTTGGTGAACTGGCGTCGTCGCATGCCGATGATGTTGAGGCCTTCGAGAACCGCGTACTGGCCGTTGGCGAGTCCGAACGGGATGATGTCGCCGCGCACGCCGCAGACGCCGCCGATCATCACCTGCGAGCCGACCCGGGTGAACTGGTGCACCGCCGAGAGGCCGCCGATATAGACGAAGTCGCCGATTTCGCAGTGGCCGCCGAGCGTCGCCGACGTCGCGAAGATCACGCCATTGCCGACCATGCAGTCATGGCCGACATGGCTGTTGTTCATGAAGAAGCCGCGATCGCCGACGCGGGTGAGCCCGCCGCCCTTGACCGTGCCGACGTTCATCGTCACGCCCTCGCGGATCGTGCAGGCTTCGCCGACTTCGAGACGGGTCGGCTCGCCGCGATAGCTGAGATCCTGCGGCGGCCCGCCGAGCGCGGCAAACGGCGAGATGACGCAGCCGGCGCCAATCTTCGTGTGCCCACTCACGGTGACATGCGCGATCAGCTTGCAGTTCTCTCCGAGCACGACATTGGGGCCGATGATGCAGTACGGACCGATCTCGGTGCCGGCCCCGATCACAGCGCCATCCGCAATCCGCGCAGTGGGGTCGATCATGCTCATGAAGTTTCGATCCGGAATTCGTTAATGGCGCCAAGGCGCTATGGTGTCGATTTGGGCGGTCGTTAGCGCGACTTTGACCGCCCTGTCCAGTGACGTATCATGACGGCCTGTTGCAAACGAGAAGGTCGCAATCGAGCCATGGTCCGGGCCGCCGCGCTGATCCTCAGCCTGTTCTCTGCGCCGATCGGCCCGGAGACCGTCGACCTCGGCAACAGCACGACCGTCGATCTCTCGCGCTTCGACTGCCGCGACATCAATCGCAGCACGATCGTCCAGCGGGTCTGCTACAGCGCCGGCGAGCGGACACTGCTGGTCGCCGTCAGGGGCAAGTACCAGCACTATTGCGGCGTGCATGCCGAAACCTACGACGCGCTGATGATCGCACCATCGATGGGCGTCTTCCTCAACCGCGTCCTGCGGATCGCCGGCGCGGACGGCCGGTATGCTTGCAGGACGTCGTGACGGCGGCGACCTGAAGTTCAGTCCGTCAGCATCGCGCCAACATCGGCCTCGGCGACCACCTGACCGTTGACCATGGCGTCACCGTGAAACCACCACATCGTCTTGCGGCGGCCGAGCGAGCGCATGTGGTACTCGATGGTGTCGCCCGGCATCACCGGCTTCCTGAACTTGCACTTGTCGATGGTGAGGAAATACACCGCGCGCGGCTTCTCGGTGCCCTCGACCGACTTGATGCCGATCACGCCGGCGGTCTGCGCCATTGCCTCGATCATCATGACGCCGGGATACACCGGCCGCTCCGGGAAATGCCCCTGGAACGGCGGCTCGTTGAAGGTGACGTTCTTGATGCCGATGCCGCTGTAGTCGGTGCGGATCTTGATCACGCGGTCGATCAGCAACATCGGAAAGCGATGCGGGAGCGTCTTCAGGATATCGTTGATATCCACCAGCTCGAATTTGACCGGTGCCTCCTCCATCACTCCTGTTCCTTGCCTTTGGCTTCGTTGTCGCGCACCAGGCGCTCCACTGCGATAATTTCCCTGAACCACTGCTTGGTCGGCTTGGCGAAATGCCCGCCCCAGCGGCCGTTGGCCGGGATGTCATCCTTGACCGCACTCATCGCCGTCACCTGGGCGCCGTCGCCGATCTTGAGGTGGTTGTTGATGCCCACCTTGGCGCCGAGCGCGACATTGTCGCCGATCGTCAGACTGCCGGCGAGCCCGATCTGGGCCGCAAGCAGGCAGTGCCGGCCGATGGTGACATTGTGGCCGATCTGGACCTGATTGTCGATTTTGGTGCCCTCGCCGATCACGGTGTCGCGCAGGGAACCGCGGTCGATAGTCGAGGCAGCGCCGACCTCGACATTGTTCTGGATCACCACGCGGCCGGTCTGCGGCACCTTCACGTGCCCTGCCGGGCCGAAGAAGATGAAGCCGTAGCCGTCCTGGCCGATGTTGCAGCCGGGATGGATCAGCACGTTGTTGCCGATCAGGGCGAACTGAATGGTGGTCTTGGCGCCGACATTGCAGTCGCGGCCAATCTTGACGTCGGCGCCGATCACCGCGCCGGCACCGATGATGGTGCCCGAGCCGATCTCGACCCGCGGCCCGATCACGACCAGCGGATCGACGATGACACCGTCCTCGAGGCGCGCGGTGGGATCGATGATCGCCGACGGGGCGATGCCCTCGGTATCGAACCAGGATTGCGGCCGAAGCGCATCGGCGTGCCATTCGCGGGCAAGCTCGACGAACACCTGGAACGGCTTTGCGGCGCGCAGCACGGCGGTGCCCTTCGGCACCTGCGCCTCGAAGCGCGGGCTGACCAGGCAGGCACCGGCCTTGGTCGCCGCAAGCTGGTCGGCGTATTTGAGATTGTCGAAGAACGCAAGATGCATCGGACCGGCCTCGTCGAGCGAGGCCAGCCCCCTGATCTGATGCGCGCCCCTTTCGGGGTCGACCAGTTGCGCCTTCGTCAGCGCGGCAATCTCAGCCAGCGATGACGAAGGAGGACTCTTGAAGAAATTCGGCTGCGCCATTCCATCCGTCGCAGTCCGGTCGAGTGGCGGGGTTAGAAAGTCGTACCGCCACCAAACCGGAATTCTTGCACGCGGTCATACGCACCCTTGGTCAGCGGGATCGCGTAGTCGAAGCGCAGCGGACCAAACGGCGACTGCCAGATCAGGCCAACACCGACCGACGTACGGACCACCTTGCTGTCGTCATAGCTCAGACCAAGGCAGGTGCCCGGAGACGGCGGGTTGTTGGTCGGCTTGATACAGCCGGGCTGGTTGACTTCGCCCGTCGCCGCCCACGAGGTCGGGCCCTTGTAATCGTACAGCCCGCCGGCGTCGGCATAGACCGCGCCCTTGAGCCCGACTTCCTTCGGCAGGAACCAGAACGGCATCTGCAGTTCCGCCGACACGCCCCAGTACTTGGTGCCGCCGATGGCGTCCATGGTGCCGTACGGGTTGATGTCACGCGGACCGATACCGTTCGGCGCGAAGCCGCGGACCAGGTTCGGGCCCATCTGGAAGTGATCCAGCATACGGAGTTCGTCGCTGCCGAGCTTGTTCAGGATGCCGCCCTGCGCGTGGATCACGCCGACGATGTCGGAGACCAGCGGGGTGTAGTACTTCGCATCGATCGCGGACTTGATGTAGCTGACGTCGCCACCGACGCCGGCGAAGTCCTGCTTGAAGTCGACGATCAGACCATCGGTCGGGTTCTTGTTGTTGTCGAGCGTGTTGTAGTTGAGCGTGTAGCCCAGCGCCGACGTCAGCGTCTTGCCACCCGCCAGCTCCTTGCGGACCGGCAACGAGGCTTCGCCATCAGAGAAGCAGCCAAGACCATTGGTCGAAACAAGGCTGATCCCGTTCAGGTTCGCGTAGGCCGGGCTCGGATTGAACGCCGGATTGGGCGTTACACCGTCAGAGAGGAACGGATTGTTGTTACAGTTGTTCAGCGTCGACGGCAGGGTGATTTCCTGCTGATAGACCGAGTAGCGCAGCTGCAACGACAGATCTTCCCGCAGGCTGAAGCCGAGCCGCGGGCTGAAGCCCAGCGTCTTGGTGCCGTAGGCGATGTAGCTGTTGGACAGCTGCTGGCGCTGGTAGAAATCGAGGCCGAGCGCGACGCGGTAGTCGAGCAGATAGGGCTCGACGAACGACAGCGAGTAGCCGCGGGCGTACTGGCCGTAGGTCACCGAGGCCTTCGCGAACAGGCCGCGGCCGAGCAGGTTTCGCTCGGAGACGCTGACTTCGGCAAGCGCGCCGTCGGTGGTCGAATAGCCGCCCGACACCGAGAAGTCGCCGGTCGACTTCTCCTCGAGATCGACGATCAGGATGACGCGATCGCTGGAGGATCCGGGCTCGGTGGTGATCTTCACGGTCTTGAAGAAGTCGAGGTTCTTCAGCCGGCGCTCGGCACGGTCGACCAGCGCACGGTTGTAGGCGTCGCCTTCGGAGATATCGAACTCGCGGCGGATCACGTAGTCGCGCGTGCGGCTGTTGCCGCGGATGTTGATGCGCTCGATATAGGTGCGCGGACCTTCATCGATCGCGAAGGTGATCGACACCGTGTGATTGTCGAAATTGCGATCGCCGCGCGGCCGGACCACCGCGAACGCGTAGCCGCGGCGGGACGCCTCGATCTGCATTTCCTCGACCGACTTCTCCAGCGCCTCGGCGTTGTAGAGCGAGCCGACATTGACGCGCGAATAGGAGCGCAGCGCGTTGGGATCGAGCGTGTTGATCGACGAGGTGAAGTTGACGGATGCGACGCGGTACTGCTGGCCCTCTTCGATCTTGAAGGTGACCAGGAAGCCCTTCTTGTCGGGATCGTATTCGGTCAACGCGGCCACGACCTGGACGTCGGCATAGCCGTTCTTGAGGTAGAAGCGGCGCAGCAGGTCACGGTCGGCTTCGACCCGGTCGGGGTCGTAGACGTCGTTGCCGCCGAGGAAGCTCAGCAGGTTCGATTCGCGGGTCTTGATGACGTCGCGCAGGCGGGACGCCGAATAGGCATTGTTGCCGATGAACTCGATCGACCGCACACCGGTCTTGACGCCTTCATTGACCTCGAAGATCAGGTCGACGCGGTTGTTCGGCTGCTCGATGATCTGCGGATTGACCCGCACGTCGTAGCGGCCGGAGCGACGGTAGATTTCGGCAATGCGCAGAGCATCCGACTGCACCATCGGACGCGAGAAGGTGCCGCGCGGCTTGGACTGGACTTCGGCGGTGAGCTGCTCGTCCTTGACCTTCTTGTTGCCTTCGAAGGCAACGCGGCCAATCACCGGGTTCTCGACCACGACCACGACGAGGCGCCCGCCCCGCTGATCGATATGGACATCCTGAAACAGGCCGGTCTCGATCAGCGCCTTCAGACCGTCGTCGATCTGGGCCTGACCCAGCCGACCGCCCGGCCCGGGATGGAAATAGGAGCGGATGGTTTCGAGCTCGACGCGGCGGTTCCCCTCCACCGTGATCGAATCAACCGTCTGCGCATACGCAGGCGCAGACACAGCTACGGCCGACAGAGTGGCCGCCACCGGCGCGGCGAACATGACCAAGGCGGCGAACAGCCCCCCCCTCACTCGCATTCCAAACATCATGCGCAACGCGCCCTTATCTTAGCTTTGCCAGATCGTTCCCCAACGACCCGACAGATTCCCAACCTGCCGCTCAGCTTGTAGCCAAATTTGCCAAGGGGGCAAACTTACTAGAGCTGAACATTTCCATTTTCGTTCCAAGACGTTGCCCATTGGCAACGTCACAGAAAAGCCCCGTTTCAGGACCCAGCGATCCTGAGGATGTCGTTATACGTCGCAAACACCATCAACATCAGAACCAAACCCAGACCGATTCGGAAACCCACCTCCTGCGTCCGCTCCGAAAGCGGCCGTCCACGGAGCGCCTCCGCGCTGTAGAAAAGCAGGTGTCCGCCATCCAGAAGCGGGATCGGAAACAGGTTCAGCAGACCGATCGAGACCGACAGGATGGCGCAAAGATTGACCACGAACTGGAACCCGGCGCTCGCGGCCTGACCTGAAAGCTTCGCGATTCCAATGACTCCGCTCACCTCGGCCGGATTGCCGGTTCCGACGAACAGCGACCCCAGGAACTTGAACGTGCTGGCGATAATGTACCAGACCTGCTCGACGCCGATCTTCATGGCCTCAAAGAAGCCGACGGGCGTGCTGGATGCTTCGCCGACCTGAGCCTTGTGCTCGATCCCGAGCACGCCGATCTTGTGTGCATTGCCGAAGGGATCCTTGACCTCCTTCAGCGCCGGCGTCGCCTTGAGCGAGACGACCGCGCCATCCCGCTTCACCTTGAATCCAAGCTCTGAACCGGCGCTCGATGCTACGATCCGCTGCATGTCCGCGAAGCTCTGAATGGCGCTGCCGTCGATATCCACGACGACGTCGCCGACCTTGAAGCCAGCATTCGCGGCAACGCTCTCGGCGACCAGGCCGTCAACCCGGGCAATCGTGCTCGGCTTGCCGTAGTAGAGCGCCATGCCCGCGAAAATCAGGGCGCCAAGAATGAAGTTTGCGACCGGTCCGGCCGCGACGATGGCGGTGCGCTTGCCGACGGACTTATGGTGGAAGCTGCCCTCGCGCTCTTCCGCCGTCATGGCGTTGAGCGTCTCCGTCGACGGCGTCGATGCCTCGCTGTCGTCACCGAAGAACTTGACGTAGCCGCCGAGCGGAATCGCCGAGATCTTCCAGCGCGTGCCGTGCCGGTCGTTGAACCCGGCAAGCTCCGGCCCAAAGCCCAGCGAGAAGGTCAGCACCTTCACGCCGGCCCAGCGCGCGACCAGGAAATGGCCGAGCTCGTGGAAGAAAACGACGATGGTCAGGACGAAGAGAAACGGAACGATATAGCCGAGCAGCCCATGGCTTAGCGCATTGATACTATGAAGAAAATACTCGGGCATCCGAAATCCCCTCGACAAGAGCGATTAGGCTCCGTCCCCAACCCTCTAGGTTGCCTTTAAGGCAATTTGAGGCAATAGGGCGGCAGCTTTATTTCGCGCGATATGGTCAACGGAAATCGCATCATCCGCCGAGTGCAGTGGTGGCTGATTCCCCGACCTGATCCAATCATTCATCGTCGCCTCGACCAGCCGGGCGATGGCACCGAAATTGATCTTGCCAGCGATAAACGCGGCGACCGCAATCTCGTTCGCGGCATTGTAGACCGTCGTCGCGCCGCGCCCCATCCGCAGCGCCTCGTAGGCCAGCCGCAGTCCCGGGAAGCGCTCGAAATCCGGCGCCTCGAACGTGAGCTGTCCGATCTTGGCGAGATCCAGCTTGGCTGACGGGCCGACGACACGGTCAGGCCAGCCGAGGCAATGCGCGATCGGGATCCGCATGTCGGGCGTGCCGAGCTGGGCCACCACTGAGCGATCCGAGAATTCGACCATGCCGTGGATGATCGACTGCGGGTGCACCAACACGTCGATCTCGTCAGGCGCCAGGGCGAACAAATACGACGCCTCGATCACCTCGAGGCCCTTGTTCATCATCGAGGCGGAATCGATCGTGATCTTCTGCCCCATGCTCCAGTTCGGATGCTTCAGCGCCTGTTCCAGCGTCGCCTGCTCGATGTCGGCGGGAGCCCAGGTGCGGAACGGCCCGCCGGATGCGGTGATGATCACTCGCGTCAGTTCCTCGCGGTTACCGGAAGCCAGCGCCTGGAACAGCGCATTGTGCTCGGAGTCCGCCGGCAGGATGCAGGCGCCGGCCTTCTTGGCCCGCTCCATAAAGATGTCCCCGGCGCAAACCAGGCACTCCTTGTTGGCGAGCGCGACGGTGGCGCCGCGATCGACCGCGGCAAGCGCCGGCTTCAGCCCGGCAGCGCCGCTGACCGCCGCCATCACCCAATCCGCGGGCCGCGCGGCAGCCTCGATGATGGCGCTCTCCCCGGCCCCGCATTCGGTCCGGGTTCCAGCCAACGCGGCCTTGAGCTCGGAAAGCTTCGCCGGATCGGCGATGGCGGCGAACCGTGCGCCGAATTCCTTGGCGAGCTTGGCCAGACCCTCGACATTGCTGTTCGCGGTCAACGCCTCGACCCGGTAACGGTCGCGCGCGCCACGCAGCAGATCCATCGTGCTGTCGCCGATCGAGCCGGTGGCACCGAGGACGGTCACGGTCCGTGCGGCCGATGCCGCCACGGCCTTGTTGTTACGCAACGGAACTGCGCTCATCTCATCACCAAACCATAAGACCGCGTCCGACGCCATCGGCGCCACCACGGAGAAAGCCGAAAATCGCCGCCACAATGACGGCCGCGACAAATCCGTCCAGGCGGTCCAGAAGGCCGCCATGGCCGGGAATGATGTGGCTCGAATCCTTCACCCCGAACCGCCGCTTCACCGCGGATTCGAAGAGATCGCCGAGTTGCGAGACCACCGACAACACGGCTCCGAGTAGCAGCAGCGACCCGACCGTGCCGATCTCGAAGGCGGCAAAGCAGGCCGCAACCAGCAGGCTCGCAACGAAGCCGCCGGCCGCGCCGGCCCACGTCTTCTTCGGGCTGACCCGCACCCAGAGCTTCGGCCCGCCGATGCTGCGGCCCGCGAAATAGCCGCCGATATCGGTGACCCACACCACCAGCAACACGAACATCAGCGCGGCGAAACCCTTCGCCGGATCGAGCCGCAGCACGACCGAGGCGATCTCGGCCGCTGCTGCGTAAAGCAAACCCGCAATGGCCCAGCTGCGCCGCGCGCCCGAGGTCAGCGCGACGGCGACCACACCGACCGCGAGCATGTCCAGGGCCGCATCGATGCGGCCGGCCATCAGGCAAAGTCCGATAAGCAGCAGCGCGACGGCGCCCGGCATCACGAAACGGAGCTCGCGTCCGAACCCGGTGACGAGAAGCCATTCCGCAAACAATCCGATCGCCGCCAGCGTCACCAGCAGCGACCAGGCGACGCCGCCGAGATAGGCCAGTGCGATCGCAACCGGCGCCAGCACCAGCGCCGCAACCACGCGCATCACGAGGTTGCGCGACCCCTGCTCGTTTGCTGCCGTGGACGGCTGCTCGCTTGCTGCCGCCGACGCGGCTTCACCCTCGGTCACGAGCCGGTTTTCGCAGCGAGGCCGCCGAACCGGCGCTCGCGCTTGCCATATTCCGCAATCGCGCCTTCGAGCGCCGCCTTGTCAAAATCCGGCCAGTGGATCGGCACGAACACGAGCTCGCTATAGGCGGCCTGCCACATCAGGAAGTTCGACAGACGCTGCTCGCCGCTGGTGCGGATGATCAGATCAGGGTCCGGAATATCGGGCGCATCGAGATATTGCCCGAGCGTGTCGGCATCGATCGAGTCGGCGTCGCGCTTGCCGTCGGAGACCTCGCGCGCAAGGCGCCGTGCCGCGGCGGCGATCTCCGCGCGCGAGCCGTAGTTGAATGCGACAACGAGGTTGAGCTTGTCGTTGTTCCTCGTCAGCTCCTCGGCCTCGTTGAGCAGCGCGCAGATTTCGGGATCGAGCCCGTCGCGCTCGCCGATCACGCGCACCCGCACCCCGTCGCGATGCAGCGTCGCCAGGTCGTTGCGGATGAAGCGGCGCAGCAGGCCGAACAGATCACCGATCTCGCTGGCCGGCCGCGACCAGTTTTCCGAGCTGAACGAGAAGATCGTGAGATAGACGATGCCGAGCTCATGGGCCGCACGCACCACGCGGCGCAGCGCCTCGACGCCGCGGCGATGGCCCTCGACGCGCGGCAGGCCGCGCGATGCGGCCCAGCGCCCGTTGCCGTCCATGATGATCGCCACATGCAACGGACTGCCGGAGCGATCCGGTCCGTCAGTTGCTGGGGCGGCGGCGTTCGACATCGGCTGTTCCTGTACCGTCTCAGACCGTCAGGATTTCCTTTTCCTTGGCGGCAAGCAGCTGGTCGATTTCGACGATCATGCCGTCCGTCGCCTTCTGCACCTCGTTCGACAGGCGCTCCTGATCGTCCTCGGAGATCTCGTGATTCTTCTCGAGCTTCTTGATCACGTCGAGGCCGTCGCGGCGCACATGGCGCACGGCGACCTTGGCTGCTTCGGCGTATTTGTGCGCGACCTTGACGAGCTCCTTGCGGCGCTCCTCGTTGAGTTCCGGAATCCGCAGCCGCAACACCTGACCTTCGGTCGCCGGCGACAGGCCGAGGTTGGAATCGACGATCGCCTTTTCGACCGCCTTCACCATCGTCTTGTCCCAGACCTGCACCGAGAGCAGGCGCGGCTCGGGCACGCTGATGGTCGCAACCTGGTTGAGCGGCATATGCGAGCCGTAAGCCTCGACCTGGACCGGCTCCAGCATGGAGGCCGCAGCGCGGCCGGTACGCAGACCGCCGAGCTCGTGCTTGAGCGATTGTGTGGCGCCCTGCATGCGGCGCTTCACGTCGTTGATGTCAAAACCTGGTGCGGCCATGACGTTCTCCCTTTCACTAGAAACCGGCTGTCGACGCCCTCGGGTCCAAAATCTGGACCCGGAGGCGTGGCAATCAGCCGGCGACGACCGTGCCGTGTCCGGACCCGCGCAGAATCGCACCGATCGAACCGGGCTCCGCGATCGAGAACACGATGATAGGCAGCGACGTCTCGCGGGCAAGCGCGAAAGCAGTCGCGTCCATGACCTTGTAGCCGCCCTCGATCGCCTGCGAATGGGTCAGGCGGTCAAACCGCTTGGCTTTTGGGTCCTTCTTCGGATCGGCGTTGTAGACGCCGTCGACATTGGTGGCTTTCAGCACCGCTTGCGCGCCGATCTCGGCCGCGCGCAGCACGGCGGTGGTATCGGTGGTGAAGAACGGATTGCCGGTTCCACCGCCGAGCAGGACGATGCGTCCCTCGGCGAGATATTTGTGCGTCGCACTACGGGTAAACAGCTCGGAAATCTCCGGCATCACGAATGCCGACAAGGTGCGCGCCGGAGTCCCCTTGCGCTCGATCGCCGCCTCCAGCGCGAGGCAGTTCATCATGGTCGCAAGCATGCCCATGGTGTCGCCGGTCGGCCGCGACACGCCGCGCGAGGACACCTCGACGCCGCGGACGATGTTGCCGCCGCCGATCACGACCGCGACCTCGATGCCAAGCTTGCGGGCCGCGATCAAATCGTCGGCGACGCGGTCGACCGTCGGTTGATCGATACCGAACCCGTGGGAGCCGGCCAGATATTCGCCGGACAGCTTGATCACCACGCGACGATAGATCGGCTCAGCCATGATGCGATCGCTTTCTTATCCCGCGCAGGCCGGCCTCCGGCGCAAAGCGCCGGACGCCCGGTGTCAGCGGTTACTTCTTGCCGCTGGCGGCCGCGACTTCGGCGGCGAAGTCGCTTTCCTGCTTCTCGATTCCCTCACCGAGAGCATAGTTCACAAAGCCAGCGATTTTGATCGGCCCGCCGACCTTACCCTCAGCTTCCTTCACCGCCTGGGCAACCGACTTGCCGCTGTCGTGGATGAAGGCCTGATCGAGCAGGCAGACCTCCTTGTAGTAGGTCTTCAGGCCGGAATCGACGATCTTCTCGATGACGTTCTCCGGCTTGCCCTGCTGGCGGTACTTGTCGGCCAGCACGTCCTTCTCGCGCTTGACGGTCTCCGGATCGAGCCCGGCCGGATCGAGCGCCAGCGGCTTGGCCGCCGCGACATGCATGGCAAGCTGGCGGCCGAGCACCGCGAGCTCGTCGGTCTTGCCGGCGGACTCCAGCGCCACGATCACGCCGATCTTGCCGGCGCCCTCGATGACGGCGTTGTGGACATAGCTCGACACCACGCCCTTGCTCACCTCGAGCGAAGCGGCGCGGCGCAGCGACATGTTCTCGCCGATGGTCGCGATCGCGTCCGAGATCGCCCGCTCCACGGTGAACTCGCCAACCTTGGCGGCCTTGATGGCCTCGACGTCGGAGCCGTGCTTCAGCGCGACCTGGGCGATCATCTTGACCAGGCCCTGGAACTGCTCGTTGCGCGCGACGAAGTCGGTCTCCGAATTGACCTCGACCAGCACGCCCTTGGTGCCGGAGGTCAGCGCGCCGATCAGGCCCTCGGCTGCGACGCGGCCGGCCTTCTTCGCGGCCTTGGAGAGGCCCTTCTTGCGCAGCCAATCCTGCGCCGCCGTCATGTCGCCGTCGGTCTCGGTCAGCGCCGCCTTGCAATCCATCATGCCCGCGCCGGTCGACTCGCGGAGTTCCTTGACCATCGCTGCAGAGATCGTTGCCATCGTTCCATGTCCTTCTTGCCTGTACAGAAACCGCGGCGCCCGATGGCGCCGCTGTCAGCGACAGGAAAATCGTTGTTCGTGGAATAGAAGCGGCGGCCGGGCAGACCCCGGCCACGCCGCGTAACTGTTATTCCGCTTCGGCGAGCGTCTTGGCCTGGGCAACCCAGGCGTCGGCACGGCTCGGCAGACCGACTTCTTCGCCGATCTTGTGCGCGGTGTCGTGATCGAGCTCGGCGAGCTGCCAGTAGTGGAAGATGCCGAGGTCGTTGAGCTTCTTCTCGATCGCACCGGACACGCCGGTGAGCTTCTTGAGGTTGTCGGCGGTGCCGCGCGGACCAGCGAGGCCCTGGAAGCCGGACGGCGCCGCCGCCGGAAGGTCTTCCTGGATCGGAGCGGCCGACGCACCGATGTCGATTCCGGAATCGCCCTGGGCGCGCGAGATGCCGTCGATGGCGGCGCGCGCCACGAGATCGCAATACAGCGAGATCGCGCGGCCGGCGTCGTCATTGCCCGGCACCACATAGGTGATGCCCTTCGGGTCCGAATTGGTGTCGACGATCGCGGCGACCGGGATGTTGAGCCGCTGGGCTTCCTGGATCGCGATGTCTTCCTTGTTGGTGTCGATCACGAAGATCATGTCGGGAAGACCGCCCATGTCCTTGATGCCGCCGAGCGAACGGTCGAGCTTGTCGCGCTCGCGCTGCAGCGTCAGCCGCTCCTTCTTGGTGTAGGAGTTGGCTTCGCCCGACGACAGCACGTCGTCGAGATGGCGCAGGCGCTTGATCGAGGCCGAGATCGTCTTCCAGTTGGTCAGCGTGCCGCCGAGCCAGCGCGAGTTGACGAAGTACTGGGCCGAACGCTTGGCCGCATCGGCAACGCCGTCCTGCGCCGAGCGCTTGGTGCCGACGAACAGGATGCGGCCGCCCTTGGCGACGGTATCGCTGACCGCCTGCAGGGCACGGTGCAGCATCGGCACGGTCTGCGCGAGGTCGATGATGTGGATGTTGTTGCGGGCGCCGAAGATGTAATCCTGCATCTTCGGATTCCAGCGGTGGGCCTGGTGGCCAAAGTGAACGCCAGCTTCAAGCAACTGACGCATAGAAAAATCGGGTAGCGACATAGTGATAATTCTCCGGTTGGTTCCTCCGGAAACGTGTGAGCAGACGAGCCTTATGGCCCGGCTGCCACCGGACGGCCTTTTGAGCCATGTTTCCGTGTGAGATGGCGCGCTATATAGCCTGATTTGCGCCAGAAGCAAGGAAATACGGCCCTTTTCGCCGCCGCTTTGGCCGCTCCGAGCGCGCAATTGGCCCATTTTGGCCCAGAATACCCCGATCTGACCGGTATTCCCTCGCCTGCGACCGCCGCGGGATCGCCTACTGGACCAACTGTAGGTCGGCCAGCGTCGTGCGCGCGGCCGCCTCGTCCAATGCGAAAAAATCGGCCGGCCCCGGATTCGCAGCGTTCGCGGTCGCGGCGGATGCGACAAACCCACCGACCAATCCCCCCACCATGGACACCCCGGCCACCGAATCGTGCCGTTCGCTCGACCGGATCAGGAAGAAGTAGGTGCGGCCGGCCTCGGTCGCGAAGCTGTGCGTGGTATCGCCCGGAAACATCAGCTCGCTTGCGATCAGCTGATGCCGGCCAGCGGGCCGGTCGGCGAACGCATAGCTGCCGACGATCACCTTGCCGATCGGCTCGCCGTCGAGCTTCACGTCGCAGGCGCAGATCGCCATGCTCAGTCCCTTGCGCTTTTCCTGCAGCACGACGATGCGGGAATGCCCCGGCTTCGGCGGCCCGAACCTCTGCGAGACCGCCGCATAATCGGTCCCAACGCCATCACTCACGCAGCCCGACAACAACAAAGCACCGGCCAGCACGGCCGCTCCACGCCCAATCATCCCGCCCCCAACGATTCCCAGCGGGGCGACCATAAAGAAAAACACGGTGTGGTTGCAAGGCCGCGCCGGATCGCGCCGGCCGCTTTCCGCGGCTGCAGATCGCCGCTACAGCGTCTGCACGTCGACGACGCCGGCGACGGCCTTGATCGCGCCGGCAATCTGCGGCGAAACCTTGTAGCGGCCGGGCAGCTTCATCTCCACCTCGGTTTCGAGGTCCAGCATCATCACCAGCGAGACGTCACCGTCGGCTGCACCCGCTGGCGGCGCAGCTGCCGGCGCGGGCTTGACCGCCGGCGTCGGCTTTGCAGCGCTACCCGGCGCGGGCGCGGCCTCCGGCATGTTGAGCCGGCGCGCGATCGACTCCAACGGCTTGGTGTCGCGCACGAAGATGCGCAGGCCCTTTTGCGTCTTGGCCGCAGCATGGTCCAGCGGCTCGGCGTGCAGCACCCGCGCCCGCACGTCCTCGCCCTGCAGCTCGGCGCCGAGTTGCAGCAGTACGGCCGCGCCCGGCTCCAGCACATCGCGGTACTGCGCGAGGCCCTCGGAGAACAGCACCGCCTCGAAATGGCCGGTCGGATCCGACAGGCCCATGATACCCATCTTGTTGCCGGTCTTGGTGCGCCGCTCCATGCGCGACACCACGGTTGCCGCGACCTTGCCCGCGGTGGCGCCGGTCTTCACCGCACGCGAGAATTCCGCCCAGGACTGCACGCGCAGCCGCTTCAGCGCGGTCGCGTAGTCGTCGAGCGGATGACCGGACAGGAAGAAGCCGATCGCATCATATTCGCGCCGCAGCCGGTCCGCCGGCAGCCACGGCTCGACCTGCGGCAGCATGATGCTGGGCGCGTCCGGCGCGCTGCCGAACATATCGTTCTGGCCCGACGTGGCCGCCTCGTGGCTGCGCTGGCAGGCGGCGAGGATTGAATCGGCGCCGGCAAAGACGCGAGCCCGGTTCGGGTCGAGCGTGTCGAAGGCACCGGCCGCCGCGAGGCTTTCGATGATCCTCTTGTTGACCGCGCGCGGGCTGACCCGCGCCGCGAAATCGGCGAGCGAGGTGAAGGCGCCCTTCTTGTTGCGCTCCTCGATGATCTGCTCGACGGCCTGGATGCCGACGCCCTTCAGCGCGGCGAGTGCGTAATAGATCGTGTTGCCGCTGACCTCGAAGGTCGCACCAGAGCGGTTGATGTTGGGCGCCTCGACCTTGATGCCGAGCCGCTGCGCCTCGGAACGAAATTCCGAGAGCTTGTCGGTGTTGTTGAGTTCGAGCGTCATCGACGCCGCAAGGAACTCGACCGCGTAATGCGCCTTCATGTAGGCGGTGTGGTACGACACCAGCGCATAGGCCGCCGCGTGGCTCTTGTTGAAGCCGTAGTCGGCGAATTTGGCGAGCAGCTCGAAGATCGTCTCGGCCTGGCCCTTGCCCACGCCGTTCTTCATCGCGCCGGCGACGAAGATGTCGCGCTGCTTGTCCATCTCGGCGCGGATCTTCTTGCCCATCGCGCGGCGCAGCAGGTCGGCCTGACCTAGCGAATAGCCGGCCATCTGCTGCGCGATCTGCATCACCTGTTCCTGGTAGATGATGACGCCGAAGGTCTCCTTCAGGATCGGCTCCAGGATCGGATGCAGATATTCCGATTCCTCGTCGCCGTGCTTGCGCGCGCAATAGGTCGGGATGTTCGCCATCGGGCCCGGGCGATACAGCGCCACCAGCGCGATGATGTCCTCGAAACGGTCCGGCCGCATGTCGATCAGCGCGCGCCGCATGCCCTGGCTTTCCACCTGGAACACGCCGACCACATCGCCCCGCGCCAGCATCTGGTAGCTCGCCGCATCGTCGATCGGCAGCGTCGCGAGGTCGACATGGACGTCGCGCTGCTTCAGCAGCTTGACCGCGACGTCGAGCACCGTCAGCGTCTTCAGGCCGAGGAAGTCGAACTTCACAAGGCCCGCCGGCTCGACCCATTTCATGTTGAACTGGGTGACCGGCATGTCGGATTTCGGATCGCGATACATCGGCACCAGCTCGCTCAGCGGCCGGTCGCCGATCACGATACCCGCGGCGTGGGTCGAGGCGTGACGCGTCAGACCTTCGAGGCGCTGCGCGATGTCGAAGGCGCGCGCCACCACCGGATCCTCGTCGCGGAACGCCTGCAGCTTGGGCTCGCCCTCGATCGCCTGCGCCAGCGTCACGGGAGCTGCGGGATTCTGCGGCACCAGCTTGGTCAGCTTGTCGACCTGCCCGTACGGCATCTGCAGCACGCGCCCGACGTCGCGCAGCACGCCGCGCGCCTGCAACGTACCGAAGGTGATGATCTGCGCCACCTGGTCGCGGCCGTAGCGCTCCTGGACGTACTGGATCACCTCGCCGCGGCGGTCCTGGCAGAAGTCGATGTCGAAGTCCGGCATCGAGACGCGTTCCGGATTGAGGAAGCGCTCGAACAGCAGCGCGAAGCGCATCGGATCGAGGTCGGTGATGGTCAGCACCCAGGCGACCAGCGAGCCCGCGCCCGAGCCGCGGCCCGGTCCGACCGGAATGCCCTGCGCCTTCGCCCATTTGATGAAGTCGGACACGATCAGGAAGTAGCCCGCGTATTTCATGCGGGTGATGACGTCTAGCTCGAACGCCAATCGCTTGCTGTAGTCCTCCTCCGTCATGCGCGGCGAGAGACCGTGCACCCGCAGGCGGTTGGCAAGCCCCTCTTCGGCCTGCCGCTTCAGCTCGGCGGCTTCGTCGGCGGCGGCATCGGCGCTCGCCGCACCACCGACGGTGAAGAACGGCAGGATCGGCTTGCGGGTCTTCGGCCGGAACGAGCAGCGCTCGGCGATCTCCACCGTCGAGGCCAGCGCCTCCGGAATATCGGCGAACAGCACCGCCATTTCGGCGCGGGTCTTGAAGCGGTGATCCGGGGTCAATTGCTCGCGGTTGGTCTCGGCGATCAGATGGCCGCCGGCGATGCACAGCAGCGCGTCATGCGATTCGTAGTCGTCACTGCTGGCGAAATACGGCTCGTTGGTCGCGACCAGCGGCAGGCCCTTCGCATAGGCGAGATCGATCAGGCCACCCTCGGTGCGACGCTCCTTGTCGATGCCGTGGCGTTGCAATTCGATGTAGAGGCGGTCGCCGAACAGGCTGGCCAGGCGCTCGCAGCGGGTGGTCGCGAGCGCCGCCTGCTCGGCACGCAGCGCCAGCGCGATCGGCCCGTCGGGGCCGCCGGTCAGCGCGATCAGGTCTTCTGCGTTGTCGGTGAGCCAGTCGAACTTGACGTGCGGGGTCTGGTTGACGGGGGTTTCAAGGAACGCCCGCGAGTTCAACCGCATCAGGTTCTGGTAGCCGCGATCGCGTGCCGCGAGCAGCACGATTCGCGTAGGACCCGTCGTTGCCAGGATGCTCCGCGTGTTCGGATCGACGTCGCCGAAATCCACCGCAACCTCACAGCCGACGATCGGCTGGATGCCGTAGCCGGCCATCTTGTCGGAGAATTCCAGCGCCCCGAACATGTTGTCGGTATCGGTGAGCGCCAGCGCCGGCTGGCGGTCGGCCTTGGCGAGTTCGCCGAGCTTGGCGATCTTGATCGAGCCCTTCAGCAGCGAATAGGCGGAATGAACGTGAAGATGAACGAATCCGGCATTCGGCATGGCTGCTCGGGGAATCTCTTGCGACAGGGATGGAGCGAGCGCCAGGGCCGGAACTCGGAAGCGTCAGACCCGACTCGCAGTCCCCATCGTGGAGCCTTCCCCCTGCCAAGTCCACGCCGAACGCGGCGTGGTGGCAGCTCCTCCCGCTTTTCCCCAGGCGGGCATGAGCGGGGTGACCAGGGGCGAGCTATGTCCCTGACCCTGCGGGCACATCTTTAGAACTGGGTGATCAGCTGGGCCCAAACCGCGATCATCCCGACGAACAGCGTGATCGATGCCAGCGCTGCAGCTTCCTGTACGAAAATCTTCAACATGGCCGCTCTCCCTGAACTGGAACGTATGCAGAACATTGTTCCTTTTTTGTTCCAGGAGTCAAGCAAGGTGCACTGGGTCAGTTTGAAGACGGCCCCCGAAACGATTCGCTTGGTTAATCATGGCGGGAGCTGTCACCCACTCCACGGGTTCTCTTAGAACCCGCCTCAGTTGGCGGCCATTCTGTTCTTATTTTCCAGCAACCACCCTGTGAATCTCTTTGATCCACTCCAGCGCGTCATGCTCGCTGTCGAAGCCAGAGATGCTGTCCACTTCGCCGCCGCGCCACAAGACACTGACGGAGTGTCCCTTGCCGGATGGCATATTGACGGACAACGAACTGGTACTCGGGAGTGAAGTTCGCCAGTCCCATTGCTCGAGCATCACAACCAGGTCTTCCATCTCCCACAGTTTGTCAGTCACGCCAGCGGCCATCGCGGGCGTAACCTTGAGCGTCTGATGGATGCGCATGAAATTGTAGTACATCGTGTGCAGCGCAATCGCTGCGGCGTGGTTCTCGACCTTCTTTGAGAAGGCGTTCGCTTGTCTCCGACAAATTCAGAAACAAAAAGCTCCCCGCGTCAGGTCCGTGTAAGTCAGCGCAGTTAAGCGTCGCAACGCGCTGAGTTCTCAGCTCAGCGAAAAGCATGCCCTTGCTTGGGAGCCTCATCCGTTGGAAGCAGCGGGTGAGGCTTTTTTCGTTTGTCCCAATCTGCCGCGTCGGGTTGGCGCAGATGCACTTCCGGTGAGGTCACTCATCCGCACAGCCTGCGGTTATCCTGGCGATTCCACCCAGCCAACAAAAAACCCCGGGCCGAAGCCCGGGGTTTTCGATGCCGCTTGGATCAAGCGAGCGATCAGTATCAGTACTTGGCGATGATCGGGCCACCGAACTTGTAGTTCAGACGGCCGAGGACCATGTCGGTGTCGCCACCGGTGTGGAAGCCAGCAACGGCAACACCAGCCGGGGTGACGAAGGTCGCGCCGTGGGTGTCTTCGAAGATGTGGTTGTATTCCACGCCGAGCGACCAGCCCTGCGAGAAGGCGAATTCGAGGCCAACGCCGACCGTCGGGCTCCAACGGGTGTCGTAGCCGGTCGAGGACGCCAGGGCGCCGCCCGGTGCCAGGAACTCGTAGTTGCGATCGGTGACCGCAGCACCGCCCTTGGCGTACAGCAGGACGTTGTTCCAGGCGTAGCCGATCTGACCGGTGAACAGGCCGAACGCGTCCGTCTTCGAGCGAACGGTGCCGCCCGGGACGAGCAGGTTGCCGGTGCTGCCGGAGAAGTCAGCCCAGTTGCCCTGAGCTTCCAGACCCCAGACCCAGCCGCCGGTCTGCCAGCGGTAGCCGATCTGGCCACCGACGGTGCCGCCGTTGGCATCGTAGCTGCCGACGCCGCCGACACCATCGACCGAACGGTTGTCGTGGCTCTGGCCCCAACCACCGTTGATACCGATGTAGAAGCCGGTCCAATCATAAACAGCGGCAACCATGGGCGGCGGAGCCTTGGTGTAAGGGCGAGCCGCGAGGTCAGCCGCGGAAGCAGCCGTCGCGCTGAGCGCAATCATGCTGGCGGTGACAAGCAAAATCTTCTTCATTTTTCCCGTTCCAACTTTTCTACAGGCCCCCAAGGCCGCGAGACACCGTCATAGCAGCCCACGACGGAATTGCTGTAACTTCGCTGCAACAGGCAGGGTCAAACGACTTCGCTCAAATTTGAAGTTAATACTGTATTACAGGCACTTCTTGGAACTTTTGCCACATAGCCGCCGCAGAAATTTCACAATTCAAATCTGCATGCGCAGCAGCGCGCAAGATCGTGTTGACCGGAACCGGCTTGTCCGATTTGGATCGTCGCCGAAATCGAATCTGCGCAGCGAAGGAAATGCACATGCGGACGATGATTCTGGCTGCTGCGGCGTCTGTGGTCGCATTCGCAACCCTCGGCACCGCGCCTGCGCATGCGGTCGGTGTGCGCTACCCGTTCTGTATCCAAGGCGACCGCTATCCCGGCCTGAGCAACTGCTCCTACCCGTCCTATGAAGCGTGCCTGGCCACGGCCTCGGGCATCGGGCAGAACTGTATCGCGAATCCCTATTATGCCGGCGACAACGACCCGCGCTCCTATCTGCACATCCCGCCACGCGATCGTCGCGACGGCAATTTCTTCGATCTGTTCTTCACTGACCGCTGATGCGGCCGAGATCAGCGCGGCAATGTGAGTTGATGCATCAACAATGCCGGTGCCTATTCGTGCATGTGCGCGGTGAGCGTCGCTGACGCCTGATTGATTGGAGATTCCGATGCGCAGCCTGATTCCGGCGCTATTCCCGGCACTTTTGGCTTTGGGTACCGTCGCCAGCGCACCAGCTAACGCCCAGAAGTACGACACGACCTCGCCGGTCTGCAAAACCAACTACCGATGGGGCGGTGAGGATACCGACTGCGGCTACACCTCGCTGGCGCAGTGCCAGGCATCGGCGTCCGGCCTTGCCGCGATGTGCATCAACAACCCCTATTATGCCGGGCCGCCGAGCGGCAGCCGCCCGCGCGAACCTGGCCGCGCGCGGCGCTCCGGATATTGAGGATGATAGCCTTCCCGCCTCGATTAATCGGGGCGAAAAAAATCTTTGAATTCATTGCCTTGACGCGAGTTCTTCACGCAAGCCGCTAGCCACCTCACGTGAAGACGGCTTTATTCGAGCTCGACGACCTGTCCGTTCGACAGCGAGACTCGGCGATCCATCCGCGCGGCGAGCTCCATGTTGTGGGTCGCGATCAGCATCGCGACTCGGGTCGCCTTCACCAATTGCATCAGCGCGTTGAAGACGTGATCAGCGGTTGCCGGATCCAGATTCCCGGTCGGCTCGTCCGCAAACAGCACCCGCGGCGCGTTGGCGACCGCGCGCGCGATCGCCACGCGCTGCTGTTCGCCGCCCGAGAGCTCGGCCGGACGATGCGTGATGCGGTCGCCAAGCCCGAGATAAGCGAGGATCTCGGTCGCCCGCTTCACGGTTTCGGAGCGCTTCAGGCCACGAATCATCTGCGGCAGCATCACGTTCTCGAGCGCCGAGAACTCCGGCAGCAGCCGGTGCGACTGATAGACGAAGCCGATATCGGAGCGGCGAATCTGCGTGCGGTCGACGTCGGACATCTGCGAGGTCGGCGTACCCGCGACATAGACCTCGCCGTCATCGGGGCTCTCGAGCAGGCCCGCAATGTGCAGCAGCGTCGACTTGCCGGATCCCGACGGCGCCACCAGCGCCACCGACTGACCAGGCCACAGCGCCAGCTTGGCGCCGTTCAGAACCGTCAGCGTCGCCTCGCCCTGCCTGTATTCCCGCTTGATATCATGAAGATAGACGACCGGTACGTCTTCCGCCCCCTCCGCCATGTGGGCTCCTTATTCGTACCGGAGCGCTTCGACCGGGTCGAGGCGCGCGGCGCGCCACGACGGGTAGAGCGTCGCAAGGAAAGATAGCGTCAACGCCATGATCACGACGGCGAGCGTCTCGCCGAAATCGACCTCAGCCGGAAGCTTGGAGAGGAAATACAGTTCGGGCGAGAACAGCTCGGTGTTGGTGAGCCATGACAGGAACTGCCTGATCGATTCGATGTTCAGGCAGATCAGCATGCCGACCGCAAAGCCGGTCAGCGTTCCGACCACGCCGATCGAGGCGCCGGTGATCAGGAATATCCGCATGATCGAGCCTTGCGAGGCGCCCATGGTGCGCAGGATCGCGATGTCCTGGCCCTTGTCCTTCACCAGCATGATCAATCCGGAGACGATGTTGAGCGCCGCGACCAGCACGATCATGGTCAAGATCAGGAACATCACGTTGCGTTCGACCTGCAGCGCGTTGAAGAACGTCGAATTGCGCTGCCGCCAGTCGACCAGGAAGACCGGCCGACCGGCCGCCTCCGTCACCAGCTTGCGGTAGGTGTCGATCTTGTCCGGATTGGTGGTGAACACCTCGATCGAGGACACGTCGTTGTTGCGGTTGAAATAGGCCTGCGCTTCGGCGAGCGGCATGAACACGAAGGTCGAGTCGTATTCCGACATGCCGATCTCGAATACCGCGGTGATCTTGTACGGCTTGATGCGCGGCGTGGTGCCCATCGGCGTCACCGCGCCCTTCGGCGAGACCAGCGTGATCATATCGCCGGCATGCAGCGAGAGCTGGTCGGCGAGCCGGCGGCCGATCGCGACCCCCTGCCCCTCGTCAAAACCCTCGAGCGTGCCCTGCTTGATGTTCTTGGCGATCGAGGTGAGGTTGTTGAGATCGTCGGCGCGGATGCCGCGGATGAAGACGCCGGCGGCGTTGAACGGCGACGATCCGAGCCCCTGCCCATCCACGACCGGCGCGGCCAGCCGGATGCCCTGAACCTGGCTGATACGGTCGGCGACGTCTTTCCAGTCGGTCAGCGGCGATTCCAGCGGCTGCACCAGAAGGTGGCCGTTGAGGCCAAGGATCTTGTCGAGCAATTCCTTGCGGAAGCCGTTCATGACGGCCATCACCACGATCAGCGTGGCAACGCCGAGCATGATGCCGAGGAACGAAAAGCCGGCAATGACCGAAATGAACCCTTCCTTGCGGCGCGCGCGCAGATAGCGTCCGGACAGCAGCCATTCGAATGGCGCAAAAGGCGGGGTACGGACTGGCTCGCTCATGGTCTCATCCATCTCTCGATAATCCCATGATTCGGGCCAAATGTGGCCGGATTACCCCGCCGAACACGCGGCGTGAATAAACTTTAACCCGCGAGCTTCGCGACCACGTCGGCCGGGCTCAAGTTCTCGCGTGAACCGTCGCTGCGGCGCTTCACCTCGACCTTGCCCTCCGCAAGCCCCTTCGGCCCGACGAGAATCTGCCAGGGGATGCCGATCAGATCGGCCGCGGCGAACTTGGCACCGGCGCGCTGATCGGTGTCGTCGTAGAGCACGTCGACGCCCTTTGCCGCGAGTTCGCGATAGAGCTGCTCGCAGGCGCCATCGACCGCGGCATCGCCCTGCTTGAGGTTGAGGATCGCGGCGCGGAACGGCGCGACCGCCTCGGGCCATTTGATACCGGCGTCGTCGTGGCAGGCCTCGATGATCGCGCCGACCAGACGCGACACGCCGACACCGTAAGAGCCGCCATGGATCGGCACGTCGACGCCATCGGGACCGGCCACCATCGCCTTCATGGTGTCGGAATATTTGGTGCCGAAATAGAAGATCTGGCCGACCTCGATGCCGCGGGTGTTGAGCCGCTTTGCCTCGGGCACTTCCTGTTCGAAGCGCGCAGCCTCGTGAACGTCTTCGGTCGCGGCATAGACCGAGGTCCACTGCTTGATGATCGGCGTGAGATCGCCGTCATAATCGACGTCCTCACCGGGCACCGGCAGGTCCAGCACATCGCGGTTGATGAAGACGCCGGACTCGCCGGTCTCCGCCAGCACGATGAACTCGTGGCTGAGGTCGCCGCCGATCGGGCCGGTCTCGGCCCGCATCGGGATCGCCTTCAGGCCCATCCGTGCGAAGGTGCGCAGATAGGCCACGAACATCTTGTTGTAGGAGCGCCGTGCGCCGGCCTCGTCGAGGTCGAACGAATAGGCGTCCTTCATCAGGAATTCGCGGCCGCGCATCACGCCGAAGCGCGGACGCTGCTCGTCGCGGAACTTCCACTGGATGTGATAGAGGTTGAGCGGCAGGTTCTTGTAGGACTTGACGTAGGAGCGGAAGATCTCCGTGATCATTTCCTCGTTGGTCGGCCCGTACAGGAGCTCGCGCTTGTGGCGATCGAGGATGCGCAGCATCTCCGGGCCGTAGGCGTCGTAACGGCCGCTCTCACGCCAGAGATCGGCAAGCTGCAGGGTCGGCATCAGCAGTTCGAGCGCACCGGCGCGGTCCTGCTCCTCGCGAACGATCTGCTCGATCTTCTTCAGCACCCGGAAGCCGAGCGGCAGCCAGGCATAGATGCCGGCGGCCTCCTGCCGCATCATGCCCGCGCGCAGCATCAGCCGGTGCGAGACGATCTCCGCCTCTTTCGGGTTTTCTTTGAGGATGGGCAGGAAAAACCGCGACAATCGCATGGCGTTACTCGGGAATCAGTGATGCTTCGGAAGAGAGCTGCAGTGAAACCGGATCGGATGTGAAAACACAAGGCCGCTTCAGGTCAAGAACCCTTCAAATCAGGCGAATTTCGGCCCTTGCAGCGAATTGCGTCCCGCCGAGGTGTCCGGCGCACGGATCGAGCGTTTACCTGACCTCGAAATCGTCTTCCAGCGTCACTTTCTTGAAATCGGTCACCAGGGCGTCGATCTGCATGTGCCAGCGGCCCGGGACCGGCAACGGCACCTTCTTCACGTGCCAATAGCCGTCTGGGCCGAGTGCGGCGCTGCGTTCCAACGGCTCGATGCCGCGATCCGGCAAACTCAGCGTCAGCGTCGCCTCCTTGGCCGCAAACGGGCTGGCGTCGCCATTCATCAACTGCAGCACGAAATCGTTCTGCCCGACCTTGCCCGGCGCGATCAGCACCTGGAACATCGCTGCATCGGTGTGGATGTGGACGGCGAGCGGAACATCGTCCGACATTGCCAGCACGCGGGGCGGCGGCGTGAAGCGCCACAGCGCGACGAGGCCGAGAATGGCGATCATGAGCACGAACTCGAGCGCGATCGAGCGTTGCAGCGGCCGTGTCCGATGAAACTCCCGCTCGATCGCCGGCGTGAACACCAACCGATTCAGCGCAGCGAGCCCCAGCAGGACCGCGACAAGCACCAGCTTTGCGACCAGCACGTTGCCGTACTCAGTGTCGATCAACGCGCCAAGACTTTCGAGCTGGATGACGGCAAGCGCGAGGCCCGACAGCGCGATCAACGCGACGACCGGCACCGCCAGCATGGAAAAGCGCCGGAGCACCCGCAGCAGCGAGTCCTTGCGCTGCCAGGCAAGCACCGCCAGCGGCGCGAGTGCGCCCATCCAGAATGCCAGGCCGACGCCATGGATGAACAGCGCGGTTCGCGTCAGCCATTGCGGAGACGCGGTGGCGGCATGGCCACTGACCGCAAACGACAGCCCGACGCAGATCATTGCGACCGCGGTGCGGATAAAGGCCGCGCCGAACGAAGGGCTTCGCCAGGCAATCGCCGCGATCAGCAGCGCGGCGATCGCGAGCAGCAGGGCCGGAAACAGGCTGGTGCCGGCGGCGCTGGCCCACGCCGCCCATGTCAGGAGGCCCGTGATCGGCAGGTTCAGCAGGTCGACGCCCTGCAAGCCGAGTGAGGCGATCGCGCCAACGAGGCCGATCCTCAGCGACCACATGATCAGCCGTTCGCCGGCCGGGCCGTGCCCGATCCAGGCGGCAAAGAACACGCCGCCGACGCCGGCAAACAGCCCGAGATAGAGCGCGAGCCGCGCCAGCCAGATCAGCGCATGGAGCAGGCCGTCGCCAGACGGCGCCGCCGAGCCGGTGACGACGCCGATCGAGAACAAGAGCGAGCCCGCGACCGGGTGGCCGTCCTGCGACACCACGCGATAGCTGACCACCTGCGTGCCCTGCGGCAGGCCGGCCGGCAGCGTCACCACCACCGATTCATCGACAGCGCGGATCGCGACATCGCGCGGCTTGCCCGTAGCGTCGAGCAGGCTGACCGCCGTCGGCGCCACCGCTTCGTTGAAGCGGAGCACCACCGTCTTTGGTGCTTCCGTCACCACACTGCCGTCCGCCGGCTCGGCGCCGATCAGGACGGCATGGGCATGGGCCGTGGTCGCAAGACACAGCGCCAGGAAAAGTGCCAAGAACAGCGCCGGGAGCAGCGCAGCGAGGCTCGCGACAACATGCCCTGCGAGCAGCCGCACGGCTTACGGCTTCGGCAGCAGCTTGACGCCGGGCGCCGGCGTCTTGCTGCCATGGTCGTGCCCGCCGCCGCCCTGCCCCTCTGCCGGGATGTCGATCCAGCGACTGACACCCTGCTCACATTCCTGCACGACCGGGAAGTAGAGCACGGTGTTCGGCTTCAGCGTATCGGTGAGAAACGTCTGCATCACGAACTCGTCGTAGTTCTTGTCGGCGAGCTTACCACCGCTCCAGGCAACTTCCTTGACGCCCTCGGAAAGTTTTGCGCCGTGATAGTCGTATTCGGCGGCGTATTTGCCGGTGACCGTATCGAGCGTCCAACCGGGCTTCGGCATCGGCTTCACCCCGATCACGCCTTCCGGAATCTGCACGCGGATCTTGATCGTCGCCGATCCTGCGCAGCCGTGCGGCACGGCGAATACCGCCTTGTAGTACGAGCCGACCGTCGCCTGCTTTCCTTCAAGCGTGATATGCGCGATCGCTGGCGACGCTGCGAGCAGCGCCACCGTTGCAATGAGGAGCGTGTGTGATCGCATGACGCCCTCACATCTTCTTCATGTCCATGTGACCGGAATGGTCGCCATGGCCGGAGTGATCGCCGGCGGTCGGCGCCTGCGCACCGACGGCCTGCACGTCAAGCGAGACCGAGACCTTGCCGGCCTTCTCGAATTCGAGCGTGACCGGAACCTTGTCGCCCTGCTTCAACGGGTGCTTCAGGTCGAACATCATCAGGTGATATCCGCCGGGTGCGAGCTTCACCGTCTTGCCGGGCTCGATGGTCAGTCCCTTGTCGAGCGCACGCATCTTCATCACGCCATTGTCCATCGACATCTCGTGTACTTCGAGCTTGCCCGCGACGTCGCCCGAGCCGGAGATCAGCCGGTCAGGCGTCGTCCCCTTGTTCTCGATTGTGAGATAGCCGCCGCCGATCTTGGCACCGTTCGGCGTCGCGCGCGTCCACGCCTGCGTGATCACGAGGTCGCCGGCCTTGACGTCCTCGGCCGCGGCAGGCGCGATCAGGGTGAGCGCGAAGATTGCAGCAAGCTCAGCCAGTGTTTTTCTCATGTCGAATCTCCTTTGTGTTGTTGCCGACGGCCCGCCAGCTCAGAAGGTGTATTTCCCGGCCAGGACGAACGTCCTGCCCGGGAAGGGATGGAACAGGAAGTACTGCTCGTTGAAGATGTTATCGATGCCGAAATCGAACGCGAAGTTCGCCGTCGCGTTGTAATGGATCTTCATGTCCACGACGAAGAAATTGTCGAACGCGCCATAAACGTGGGAGACGATGTCGGTGTTGTCGAGGGTCGAATACTGCTTGCCGCTGTAGCGCGCTGCGACGGTATAGGCCCAGCTTTCGTTCGGCCGGTAGGTCATGCCGATCTTGGCGCGCCAATCCGGCACATAGGGAACGCGCTTGCCCACCACGGTTGTCGGCAGGTTGGTCAGCGGATTGACGCCGGCCCAGCTCGCGTCGGCGAGGATCTTGGAATCGACATAGGTGACGCTGCCGAACAGTTGCAGGCCGGTCACGAAGACGTTGTCCTTTTCGGCCGACAGCTCGACGCCCTGCATCCGGATTGCGTCGACATTGCTGACGACGGTGGTCGGCGTCTGCGCCCCCGAGACCGGATTGGTCACGAGATTGGTCTGCGAGATGATCGCATTGTTGGTTCGCTCGGAAAACAGCGTCAGGCGGACCCGCCCGTCGGTCCACTTGCGCTCGATGTTCAATTCGCCGGTGAAGTCCTGCTCCGGCTTGAGGAACGGATTGGCGAAAGTCGCTACGCCGCCGATCGTGATGTTCTGATAGAGCTCGGTCACCGTCGGATAGCGATAGGCCTCGCCGAAATTCGCCGTGATGTTCCAATCCTTGTTCGGGTCGAACGACAGCGAAGCCTTCGGAGAGAAGTTGGTCGAGCTCAGCCCGGGCTGGTTGATCGCCGCGGTCGACGTGATCCCGCCGGCGGCATTCGTCGTGGTGTTGAGGTTGAAGCCGTCGAGCGCCTGCCAGCTCTCCAGCCGCCCGCCCAGCGTCAGCTTCAGGCTCGGGTTGATCTTCCAGACATCTTGCAGCCACAGCGCACCGGTCCGGGTTTCGCCGACGCCCGTCGAATAGAGCGCGCCGGTGCCGGTCGACGATGTCGCGTTCCAGATCGACGAGGCGTAGACCGGATTTTCCAGCCGGTAGCGATCGCCGTGAATGCCGAAGCTGATCTCATGCGGCCCGTCATAGCCGAACGGCCGCCAGATTCCCTTGGCATCCGCATTCTGCCAGTTGGTGCCGTCCATCCTCGTGATCTTGCCGTTCGGCGAGAAGCCGACGCCTGTTGGCGCGACGGTGAACGGATTGAGCTGGGTGTCCTGCAGGTAGTTGTAGCTCGAGGCCGACAGATCGAAGTCGTAGACGCCCTTGGTGTCGCTCTTCAGCGCGACCGCGTTGCTCAGATGCGTCTGGTCCCAGACGTACTTGCCGGTGGCGAAGCCCGAATTGTTGGCGAAGGTCGGCGCGCCCGTCGCGATGGATCGCAGATAGGTCTGGGGATCGGAGACCTGATGGTTGTTCCAGATGCCGAGCGAATAGGTCGCCTGCACCAGCGGAGACACATCGTAGGCAAGGCGCAGGTTGGCCGACGTCTGTTGCGAATGCGCCAGGACGCCGGTGCCGATGACATTGGCCGGCACGCCCTGCTTGTTGAGCGCCGGAAACGCGCCGGCTGTTCCCGCCGGGATCGTCGCGCTCGTCGTGTAGGTCAGCGGCTGCTGAAAGCTGTCGAGATAGTTGGCGCTCACCAGCCACGACAGCTTGCCGTCGCGATTGCCCGCGGCCGCGCTGGTCTGACTGGTGACATAAGTGTCCTTGGTGCCGTACTGGCTCCACGGCATCACCGAGACCGTCTCCTTGGCCACCGCAAACGGCCTGTCGGGCATTTTCGACGAGATCAGCAACACGCCGCCGATCGAGTTGCCGGGATAGGCCGCCGCGAACGGGCCGTTCAGATAGTCGATCCGGCCGATCGCCTCCGGCGAGATCAGGTTCCACTTCGGCGAGGCGCTGGTGTTGTTGTTGCCGATCAGCGCCGACACCAACAGGTCGTCGTAATAGATCAGCGAGCGCGCGCTCGAATTGACGCCCCAGCTCCTGGTCGCCAGCACCGCCATGTTGTCGCCGTCGTTGCGCTTCCGCACGAACAGGCTCGGCATGTATTTGACCGCGTCCTCGGGGTCCTTGAGGTTGACGGTCTCGTCGATCTGCCCGGAGGTGATGCTGAACGACCTCTGCGGCAGCTGGAATCGTGCCACGGCGGGCGGCGTCCCGAGCGAGGCATTGGCGCCCGCCCCGGCGGTGCTGGCCACGACCGGTCGGTTCGCTGCGGCCGCAGCCGCCGGCGCAGTCCGATGCCGGACGGCGACGGCAGGGCGATTGACCGGCTTGCGCGCAGCCGGCCTGGCCGGGGGCGGCGCCTCGACGGTGACGGGTGGCAATATCCCCGGTTCGCCGTTTTGTGCATGAGCCATGTCAGCAGACGCCAGCAACGCGGCCTGAATGGCAGCGACGCTCACGCCACCGATGGCATGAAACCGAAACATGGATGAATCCTGACACCGGCTCTCTGGCCGGCTTGCTCAAGGGCACTCGCCGGCGCGACACGCGCGACCGGCAGCGAGAACGTCGTCAGGAAAACAGCGGCGGAGCGCGGGCTTGTGCCGTGAAGCCGGCCGGCGAACGATCAAGGTCTGAGGCGAAATCAAGCCAAGCGATCCGGCTCGGCACCCGTTCGACGGCGCTAGCCGCAACCTGCGGGTGATCAACCGGTGCACCGGTCTGCAGCACGCTGCAGGCCGAGCAGCAGCCATCACGGGCGTCATGACCGGTCTGGTCACCCTGCCCGCCGCCTGAGCCGACATCGCCGTGGCAGATGGTCGCCGCCGCGAGCGGATCCGACGCGGCAAGGCTTGTCGCCCAGCAGGCCCCGATCGGTGCAAAAATCTGCACCAACAGGGCAACCAGGACTATGGGCAGAAAATTCTTCAGCCGCCGGCGCATCGCAAAACCATCCGGGACGGAACTAACCACCAAGGGCGTCGAAAGTCGAGATCGCGGAAATGCCCGGATTCTTCCAGCTCACGGAATTTGCCGGACGTGACGGTAATGTCGCGGCCGTCTCGCAAGCGGTCGTATCTCCTTACCCCGTCACGGATTTTCACACGAATGTCATAACCGGCCGTGGCGCCATCCCAATCATTTCGCAAACTGCTCGAAATTTGAACAATCGTTGCCGAAAATGATGACAAGGCTGGAAAGATAGTCTACCAATTCCCGCGCAGGTCAGCCGCGAGGTGTGTCCTGGTGGTCCAAGTCTCGGGAGGAGCCCGACGCGCACAAGCAGCGTCACCCCATCAATCAAGATCAAATCGAATTTTTGGGGCAAATAGGGTCGACACAATTTTTGGAGCAGGGCTTGGCGCCCTGCTCTTTTTTTATGTGATGATTGCATCGAGCAATGACCTCATCATCGAATCCGATCGAACATAGTTTCGAACTTGCCGCTGCGGTTTGCGACGATCTGACGCCGCATGTGTATCGACGCTTGTTTCGCGAGCATCCCGAGGCGCAGGCGATGTTTCGCACTGAAGGCAGCGAGCCGGTGAAAGCCTCGATGCTGGCGTTGACCATCGAAGCCATCCTCGATTTCGCAGGCGAACGTCGCGGGCATTTTCGCCTGATCGAATCGGAGGTGTGCTCACACGACGCCTACGGGACACCACGCGATCTGTTCGTTGTATTCTTCGCGGTGATTGCCGACTGCCTGCGTGACATTCTCGGCGAGCAATGGTCGCAAGAGATCGATGTTGCGTGGCACAAGCTGCTCCGCGACATCCAGGCCATCGTGCTGCAGCAGAAACATCTCGTGGACGACGGGGCGTAGCGTCTCCGTTCCGATTGTGACACACTCCCTTTATCCGCGGCGCGTGCAACTGACGCCGACGGTCAGAAAAATGAAAGAGGGAGCAAATAATGCCAGGCACCGACAAGGGGATGGACAAGGCGTCGACGACGCGGCGCGACCTTCTGCAGATGGCGGCGGCAGGTGGAGCGGCGGCCGGCCTGTTCGGCGGAATGGGCATGACCACGTCCGCGCTCGCAGCTGAAATGGGACGATCGGAAAAGCCGCTGAAGGCCGCATTCTCCAATGCCGGCCTGCAGGCGACGTGGTGCGCCCAGGGCAAGCAGGCCGCCGAGTTCTGGGGCAAGTTGTTCAACGTCGAGGTCACCTGGTTCGACGGCCAGCTCGACGCCGTCAAGCAGCGCGCCGCGATCGACAACATGGCCTCGCAGAAATGGGACTTCGTCGCGATCCAGGCGTTCGGTATCGGCACGCTGACCCAGCCGGTGCAGAAGATGATCGACGCCGGGACCCCCGTGATCGACATGGACACGCTGATTGCTCCGCTCGATCAGATCAACGTCCATTCGTTCCTCGCGCCCGACAACGAATTCATGGGCGCCTCGGTGACGCAGGCGCTGTGCAACGCGATCGGCGGCAAGGGCAAGGTCATCATGACCCAGGGCGCGCTCGGCCACACCGGCGCGCAGGGCCGTGCCAAGGGCTTCAACTCGGTCGTGAAGCAGTTCCCGAACATCGAGGTGCTCGACACCCAGCCCGCCGACTGGGACGTCTCCAAGACCGCCCGGCTCTGGGAAACCTATCTGACGAAGTATTCGCAGATCGACGCGGCGTTCTTCCATAACGACGACATGGCGCTCGCGGCCTACAACATCATGAAGGCGCGCAACCGCACCAACATCCTGATCGGCGGCGTCGACGCCATGCCGCCGGCGATCCAGGCGGTCAGCGAGGGCCGCATGTTCGCGACCGTGCGCAATCCGTCCTGCCGCATTCATGGTGGTGCGATCGTGGCAGGCGTCGCCGCCGTGGTCGGCGGCGAGAAGAGCGGCCAGGGCATTCCGAAGAACGTCGTGACCGACGGTCCCGTCGTGACCAAGGCCAACGCCGCCGGCATGCAATGGATGGAGGATCACTTCCTGATTTGAGCGGGCCTCATGTCGCAGGGACGCTCCCCGATCCTCGAGTTGAACCAGATCACGAAGGCCTTCGGCGGTGTCGAAGCCCTTCGTGGGGTCGACTTCGCGCTGCACGCCGGCGAGATCCACGGTCTCGTCGGCGAGAACGGCGCCGGCAAAAGCACGCTGATGAAGATCATCGCCGGCGTGCACCCAGAGTTCTCCGGCCGCTTCATGCTCGATGGCAAGGAGACCCGGTTCCGCTCCACCCGCGACGCGCATGCCGCCGGCATCGGCATGGTGCATCAGGAGCTCAGCGTCGCCCCAGATCTCACCGTCGCCGAGAACGTCTTCCTCGGCAACCAGCCGACCAACCGCCTCGGCTTCGTGCAGTGGCGACGGATGGCGCGCGAGGCCGGCGAGCAGCTCGCCCGCTTCGGCATCGACGTCGATCCGATGACGCGGCTCGGCGACCTGCCGATCGGCTTGCAGCAGCTGATCGAGATCGCCCGCGTGCTGTTCTCCGGCGCGCGCATCATCATCCTGGATGAGCCGACCTCCGCGCTCTCCCCACCCGAGGTCGAACGCCTTTTCGCGACGCTGCACAAGCTCCGCAACGAAGGCACCAGCATCGTCTTCATTTCGCATTTCATCGAGGACATCCTGCGCGTCTCCGACGTGGTGACCGTGTTCCGCAACGGCCGCAAGATCGCCGAGACCGCATCCGCCGACACCACCAAGGGCGCGCTGATCGAGGCCATGATCGGCCGCGGCGGCGAGGCACTGGAGCACAGCTACACCGATGACCTCATGCTCCCGCAAGCGAGCGCCGGCTCGGCCGTCCTGAAGGTGGACCAGCTTTCGCTCGGCCGCACCCTGCAGGACGTCTCGTTCGAGGCCCGCGCCGGCGAAGTGCTCGGCATCTATGGCTTCATGGGCTGCGGGCAGTTGGAGCTCTCCCGCATCCTGTTCGGCAAGCTCAAGCCGGACGGCGGTACGCTTGCGGTCGACGGCGCCGCGAAAACCTTCCGCAGCACCGCGGCCGCGCGGCGGGCGGGCGTCGCATTGGTGCCGGAGAGCCGGCGCGCGATGCTGTTCCATCAGGAGCCGGTCTATAAGAACATCTCGATCAGCATCCTCGAGCGGATCTCGGCGCTGCTGCTCAAGCCGGTGCGCGAGCGCGCCATCGCCCAGCGCCAGGTCGAGCAATTGCAGATCAGGCCGCCGGTGGTCGGCCTCGATCTCGGCATGCTCTCCGGCGGCAACCAGCAAAAGGTGGCGCTGGCGAAATGGCTGACCTACCCGCCGCGCCTGCTGGTGCTGTGCGAGCCGACCCGCGGCATGGATGTCGGCGCCAAGAACGACGTGATCAACATCGTACGCGATCTCCGCGCCAAGGGACTCGCTATCATCGTGCTGTCGACCGAGCCGGAGACGGTGCTGTCGCTGGCCGACCGGATCCTGGTGCTGAAGCGCGGCGCGGTGGTGCGCGAATTCGCCGGCGAGGCCGTGAGCAAGGATCGGCTGCTGGAAGCGGCCTGATGGAGTGGAATGATGGCAAGCAGTGACAGCGCGACGGCACCTGCGGATCACAAGCGGCCGCGCGGGCTGGCCTCCTTCCTGCGCTCGCAGATGCGCAACATCGCGCCGTTCCTGACGTTGATCTTCCTCAGCGCCTTCTTCGCGATCGCGAGCCCGTCGTTTGCGACTATTGATAATGTCGGCAACATCCTGACCCAGGTGTCGGTCACCGGGATCATCGCGGTCGGCCTCACCTTCGTGATCCTGTGCGCGGAGATCGACCTGTCGATCGCCAGCATCGCCAACGTCACTGGCATCGCGGTGGCGTACTTCACGCTGCAGGAATCCTACGTCAACATCGCCAACGTCCCGATGCCGGGGATCGTCGCGATCCTGCTGGCGCTGGCGCTGTGCGCGCTGCTCGGCCTTGTCAACGCGCTGGGGCTGACCGTGATCGGCATTCCCTCCTTCATCATGACGCTCGCCATGATGCAGATCGCGGCCGGCGTCTCGGCGCTTTTGGTGCGCGGACAGATCGCCTACAAGGTGCCGGACCTGATCACGACGCTCGGCTCGGGCTCGATCGGAGGCATCCCCTGGATCGTGATCGTCGCGGCGGTGATGCTGCTCGGCGGCCATCTGGTGCTGACCTACACGCGGTTCGGTCGCTACGTCTACATGGTCGGCGGCAACCGCGAGGCCGCCGAATTTGCCGGCCTCAATGTCAAGCTCATCCTCGGCAGCGTGATGGTGATCTCGGCGGTTTGCTCGGGGATCGGCGGCATGCTCGGCGTCGCCCATTTCGGCAGCGCGCAGCAGAACGAGTTCGACACCTATTTGCTGGACTCGATCGCGGCCGTGGTGGTCGGTGGCACCAGCCTGTTCGGCGGCCGCGGCGGCATCGGCAACACGATCGTCGGCCTGTTCGTGCTCGGCGTGCTCAACAACGGCCTCGACCACGTTAATATCGACAGCTTCCTTAAGATCCTGATCCGCGGCCTGATCCTGCTCGCGGCGCTGATCATCAATGTCTACGCGCAGCGGCTGCGGGAGCAAGCGGCGGACTAGGTACGTTAGTATTCTGGCAACTTGTTCGCGCGCGGCCCCAATCACGGCCTCGTCCCGGCGAAGGCCGGGACCCATACTCCGCGGCGGATGTTGTGAAGGGACTCGTCGTTCCGGCGTCGCTCAATAATGACTGCCTGTGGTTATGGGTCCCGGCCCCCGTGCGCAATTGCGCACTAGGCCGGGACGACCACGGAATATGTGGCGTGCTCGCGACACTAGTCGGTGTCATCACCCGACAGCTGAGGGATGCTGCAGCAATTGCGTCGAAGATTTCCGAACAAGCCCGCCGAGCCGACGCTAATCTGGGGGGCAGCGGAGGGTTACCCTTTGTCAGCATCAGCGGCACATCGGCAGATATACGGGAGGTTCGGCAGGACAATCGCCGTTGCAGTCGGAGTTGCCCTCAGTCAGGCCGCAACAGCAGCGCCGCCCGACAACCCGAATCCCGCGCTTGCCCCATGGTTTGAGAGCCTGAAGCAACCGGGCACCGGTGCGTCGTGCTGCTCGATTGCAGACTGCCGAACGGTTGAGTTCCGGCAGGATCGGGACGGCTACGAGGTACTGATCGATAGCCGCTGGAAGCTCTCGTCTCCATTCTGGCTGCGGGTCCCACCGAACAGGATCATCAACAGAACCGACAACCCGACGAACCGCGCCGTGGTTTGCTTCACGCCTGAGGCCGGTATTCTCTGTTTCGTGCGTCCGGCCGAAAGTTAGTCGATGCCGCTGCGGGTAACACGACTATCGCCACTTCCGGTTCATCTGGCAAAATCCGGCTGCCAGTGGCACAGCTCGCGCGCGGCGTACGTGACCGCGCCGATCGTTGTGTAGGACGGCGCCTCCAGCATCATGTTGCGGGCGAGCTTGAGGGCCCGCGCCTCGCAGATCGCGCGCTGCTTCTCGTCGGCGATCCATTCGAAATCGATGTTGTGCGCGAGGCCGAGGATACGGCGTATGGTCTTGGCCGCGGCGAAGCCGACGGTGTCCTGGAACAGCCGCGCCATGTAGGCCTGCCGTTCCGCCTCCAGCCGCGCGGCGCCGGCTTCACCCGCGAACAGCGACACCGGATAGCCGTCGCCCTTCGCCTCGCTGCGCCACAGCGCGAGAAATTTGCGGGAAAATTCCGTCCAGACGCCCTCGATGGTTTCCAGCAGCCAGGCCTCGAACGATGCGCGCTCGCCCGGCGAGCGCTCATGGCCGGCTGAGGCCAGGTAGGCCATCAGCAGATTGCCGATGACGGCGCCGATGTCGAACCCCATCGGGCCATAGAACGCGAACTCGGGATCGATCACCTTCGTCTCGCCTTCGGTGACCATGATCGAGCCGGTGTGCAGGTCGCCATGGAGCAGTGCCTCCGGGCTTGCCATGAACTTCAGCTTCAGCCTGGAGATCGCGACGTGGAGGTCGAGATCCTGGCGGAACGCCGCCGCGGTCGCGTCGAGATACGGCGCGGTCCAGCGGTTCTGCTCAGCGATGCGGTACGGATCGGTGAAGATCAGGTCCTCGGTGATCTTGCAGAGCGCATGGTTGCCCGCAAATGCCGCGATCCCTTCCTTCTTGTCTGCCGCCGACAGTGCCAGATCGGACGAGAAGAACAGCGTCTGCGCCAGAAAGGTCGAGATATCCTCGACGAAGCGCGGGTAGCGCGTCGCTCCGATCAGGCCCTTGCGCATGATGATGTGCGGCTCGAGCAGCTCCATCGCGGTGAGCGCGAGCGGCGCGTCGTGATGCAGCACCGCCGGCACGAGGCTTGGCGCCAGCCGCGCCTGATGCACCAGCGCCAGATGTTCGTAGTGCGCCCGCGACAGCGGCAGCGGCCAGCTCTCACCGACCAGCCGCACATAGGGCAGCGCCTGCTTGACGGCGAGGCCCCTGCCCGTGCCCTTGACGATGAAGACGAGGTTGAGATTGCCGTCACCGACCTCGCTGATCGACCAGTCGGCCGGCGCGCCGCCGAGCTGGGTCACGATGGCCGGAAGCCCAGCGAGATAGTCCCGCAGGTCGGCCTCGCGCAGGATTCGATACTGACTGGCCCCGGAAGAGCCCGGTTGCGCCTGCAGGTTCATGGTTGCCCCTCCTTCGATTGCCTCGGGGCGAGGTTGATCCTCGCTCCCGTTCCGGGATCACGCCGGTGTCGGCCTTCCACCTGGAAGGATCATAGTTACAGCAAATGATGCCGGCGGCCAGCGCATAGCCTGCGATGTTCCATTTCAACCCGAACAGTCCCCCTCATTCCTGAAAGTTCATGTCAATGTTTCCAGTCGTATCCCGTGGCGGAATGTCCGTGCGGGACGGGATTTGCGTCCCGTCACGCCGGATGTAACCTGCGGGCGTCGAAACTTGTCGAACCGCGGCACAGGCATCGACCGCAAGCAAGTCGCACGATGACCGACGACACTGAGACCATTTCGCTGCGTCCCACCATGGTCGATGGCGTCCAGCAGGACGACGACTATGAAGTGATCTGGCGCGGCCTCCCGGTCGGCAGGATCATGCGGCAGCAGGACAGCCGGCAATGGTGGTGGGGCTGCAACGTCTATGGCCGGCCGCCCACGAACGGCGACAGAGGTCCTGCGATCGATTTCAAGGATGGTCAGGTCCGCTTCAAGCTTGCCTGGGGCCGGCTGAGGCCGACCCTGACCGACGAGCAGATCGCTGTGGCGACACGCCATGCGGAAGGACTGCAGAAGCAGGCGGGCGGCCAAGCAGTGGCGGCTAAACCAGACCTGGTCATGCAAAACAGCCGCGGGGCGCTCCGCCATCGCGTGCTCAAGCCCGGCACCATCGAATTCAACGGCGGCGCCATCGACTGCGTGATCCGGAACATCTCTGAGACCGGCGCCGCGCTCGAAGTCACCAGCCCAGTCGGCATCCCCGAAACCTTCAACCTTGTGCTTCCCGGCGATCACACCAACCGTCCATGCCGGGTCGCCTGGCGCCGGGAGCGCCGGATCGGGGTCAGGTTCACATAATCCTCAGGACCGTCGCAGGTTTCGTTCCGGCTCCGCCCCAGGGGCATAGCCCGGGTGGGCCAGGCGATACCTCGAGAAAGTGTTCCCGCGTGTTGCGGATCCGGTCATCGGGCGCGCGACCCGGTGGCTCATGCAAGCGACATTGCTGCGTCAGTTGTGAAACTCGGGCATCCCCATCAGACGCGACAGCCGCTCGACCGAGAGATAGCCGGAATAATACGCCCACATCGCGATCGCGAAAATCACCGCCGAGATCAGCGTGGTCAAGAACAGCTTGCGGCCCATCCGCGCCAGGATCGGCGCGCCGGGGTCGGTGCCGGGCGCGCCGACGCCATCCTCGTGCTGGCTGCGTATGCCGAACGGCAGCGTCAGGAACAGCACAAGCCACCACAGCACGAAGTAGACCGCAAGGCTGGTGGAGATCTGGTACGCCATGTGGCCTCAGGCCTGTTCGATCTCGACCAGGGCGCCGGAGAAGTCCTTGGGGTGGAAGAACAGCACCGGCTTGCCGTGCGCGCCGATCTTCGGCTGGCCGTCGCCGAGCACCCGGGCGCCCTCGGCGATCATGCGGTCGCGCGCCGCGATGATATCTGGCACGTCGTAGCAGACATGGTGGATGCCGCCGTCGGCATTGCGTTCCACGAACTTCGCGATCGGCGAGGCCTCGCCGAGCGGCTCGATGAATTCGATCTTGGTGTTCGGCAGCGTCACGAACACGGTGATGACACCATGCTCCGGCAGCGGCACCGCATCGGAAATCTCGGCGTTAAAGGCGGTGCCGTAGATCTTCGCGGCCTGCTTGGCGTCCTTGACCGCGATCGCGACGTGATTGAGCCGTCCCAACATCTCTTTCTCCCTTATCGAAGCGCGCGGTTCGAAGCCGCTCGTCAAACCGTCAGAACGTGCACGACGCAGATCGGCTTCTTGCCCCACTGCTCGCTCAGCGCGGCCCGCACCGCACGGCGCACCGATTCTCCCAGCGCATCGGGATCGCGGCGCCTTGGCTTCGGCAGGCCCTCGATCGTCGAGACCACCACGTCGAACACGATGTCGTCGAGCAATTCGCCGGCGGCATTGTTCTCCGGCATGCCGACCAGATCAACCTCGGGATCGTCGGCCATTTCGCCCTGCTGGGTCATCGCGATGGCGACGAAGGCGCAGCCGGCGAAGCCCATCCGCCGCCGCTCGACCACGGCTCGTGACTTGGAATCCTCCAGGATGGTGCCATCCTTGTAGAGCCGGCCCGCCGGCACTTCGCCGATGATGCCGGGCTCGCCGGGCCCGAGTTTGATCAAGTCGCCATTGCGGCAGGTCAAGACTTTCGGCACGCCGGCCGCGCGCGCCAGCTTGGCGTGCTCGGCAAGATGCAGCGCCTCGCCATGCACCGGGATCAGGAGCTGCGGCCGCACCCAGGAGATCATGTCGCGCAGCTCGTCGCGACGCGGATGGCCGGAGACGTGCACGAGGTGCTCGCGGTCGGTGATGATTTCGACGCCCTGCGTCACCAGCCCGTTGATGATGCCGCCGACCGCCTTCTCGTTGCCGGGAATGGTGCGCGAGGAGAAGATCACGGTGTCGCCCTTGTTCAACGTCACCTGGGGATGGTCGTTGTTGGCGATCCGGGCCAGCGCGGCGCGGGGTTCGCCCTGGCTGCCGGTGCACAGCGCCAGCACCTTGTCGGGCGGGAAATGGCCGTAATAGTCGGTGCCGCGGAACTTGTGCGAGGCGTCGAGATAGCCGCATTCACGCGCGACCTGCACCACGCGCTCCATGGCGCGACCGACCACCACCACCTCGCGATCGGCGGCGTTCGCAGCATCCGCCACCGCCCTCACCCGGGCGACGTTGGAGGCGAAGGTCGTGACCGCAACCCGGCCCTTGGCTGCCTTGACCAGCTTCTTGATCGTGGCGGCAACCTCGGTCTCCGAGGGCGAGCGCCCGTCGCGCACCGCGTTGGTGGAATCGCCGATCAGCGCCAGCACGCCTTCGTCGCCGAGCTCGCGCAGCCGCCGCTCGTCAGTCGGTTGGCCGATGATCGGGGTCGGATCGATCTTCCAGTCGCCGGTGTGCAGCACGGTGCCGACATCGGTCTTGATCGCCAGCGCGTGCGATTCCGGAATCGAATGTGCGACCGGGATGAATTCGACATTGAACGGGCCGATGTCGACCCGCCCGGCCGACGGAATTACCGTGACCGGGATTTTCGGCGGGTTGCGCTCGGCCGCGCATTTCGCCTCGAACAGCGCCGCGGAGAATTGCGTCGCGTAGATCTTGCAGCCGAGCCTGGGCCAGAGGTCGATGATCGCGCCGAAATGATCCTCATGGGCGTGCGTCAGCACGAGGCCCATCAGGTTGTTGCGCTCCTTCTCCAGGAAGCGGACGTCCGGCATGATCAGGTCGATGCCCGGCAGATGCTCCTCGTCGCCGAAGGAGACGCCGAGATCAACCGCAAGGAACGAGCGCTGGTGGCGGTTGCCGAGGCCGTAGATCGACAAATTCATGCCGATCTCGCCGACGCCGCCGAGCGGTGCAAAGGTGAGCTCGTCGGGTCGCGCCATCAGTTCGCCCTCACCGAGGCTGCGGTGCCGAAATAGACTTCGCCGGCCGTCACGGGCATGCGCTGTCCATCGGCGGTGCGGACGATCAGGCAGCCGGTATCATCGATCGTATCAAAGATGCCCTCGAGGGTCGCCGAGCCGGTCTGGACCGCGACCTTCTCGCCGAGTCCGGCGGCACGCTCCAGCCACAGCCTGCGGATCTCGGGAAAGCCGCGGCCATCGTCCCAGATGCCGCGAAACTCGACCCAGGCGTCGGACAACGCGGTGAACAGCTCTTCGGCGCCGATCTGGATGCCGAGCGCCGCGAGCGAAACCGCCGGCGTCGGCGTTCCCTCGGGCGCAGCGATGACATTGGTGCCGATGCCGACGACGACCGCGAGCCGCCTGCCGATGGCTTCGGCCTCCAGCAGGATGCCCGACAGCTTCTTGCCGTCGGCGAGCAAGTCGTTCGGCCATTTCAGGGTGAACTTCGGGCTGTCTGGCCCGAGCCGCAGCGCCGCCTCGATGCCGACCTTCTGCAGCGCGGCCTCGAGCGACAGCCCGGCGGCAAAGCCGAGCGTTGCCGCGACCGCCGGCTGAACGTCGGTCACTTCGAGGATGCTGCTGGCGAGATTGCCGCGCGGCGCGACCCAGACCCGCTGGCGGCGCCCGCGGCCCGCGGTCTGCTCCGGTGTCACGAACCACATCGGCCCCTGCTCGCCGTCGCGGGCGCGCAGCATCGCCTCGGCATTGGTCGAGCCGATCTGGTCGAAGGCGGCGAGCCTATAGCCCGCCGCGATGGCCCGGGGTCCGAGCGTGAATGTCATATCGAATCTATGCGCATGATCCGTTCCGAAAGCCAGCGTCCTGTTTTCGGAACCACGCGCGTTAAAACAGCGATTTCGCCGCCGCCGTCGCCACGCTGACCAGCGGGCCCGGATAGGCGAAGAAGAAGATGTTGAAGATGCCTGCGACCGCCAGCACGGTGCGCAGCTCGACGCGGACCGGATCGAGCTTGCCGAGCGGCTGGTCGAAATACATCACCTTGACGATCGACAGATAGTAGAACGCGCCCACCACGCTGGTCAGCACGCCGATCACCGCGAGCGTGAACAGGTTGGCCTTGATCGCGGCGACGAACACGTACCACTTGCCGAAGAAGCCGGCGAGTGGCGGAACGCCGGCCAGCGAGAACAGCAGCATCGCGAAGATAAAGGCGATCAGCGGGTTGGTGCGCGAAAGTCCGGCGAAATCGCTGATCTGCTCCAGCGGCTGGCCGTTGCGCTTCATCGCCAGGATGATGCTGAAGGAGCCGAGCGTCATCGCGACATAGATCGCGATGTAGATCAGCACGCCCTGCGCGCCCTCGACCGTGCCGGAGGCAAGTCCGACCAGCGCAAAGCCCATATGGCCGATCGATGAATAGGCCATCAGGCGCTTGATGTTGGTCTGGCCGATTGCGGCGAACGAGCCCAGCGCCATCGAGGCGATCGCCACGAACACCAGGATCTGCTGCCACTGGCTGACGATGCCGGGGAACGCGGTCAGCGTCGCCCGGGTAAACACCGCGAGCGCCGCGACCTTCGGCGCGGACGCGAAGAACGCCGTCACCGGGGTCGGCGCGCCCTCATAGACGTCGGGCGTCCACATGTGGAACGGCACCGCCGAGACCTTGAAGCAGAGGCCCGCGAGCAGGAACACCAGGCCGAACACGATGCCGATGCTGCCGGTCGTGGCGGCCGCCGCGATGCCGGCGAACGAAACCGTGCCGGTGAAGCCGTAGATCAGTGAGGCGCCGTACAGCAGCATCCCCGACGACAGCGCGCCGAGCACGAAATACTTCAGGCCCGCCTCGCTCGACTTGGCATTGTCGCGCTGACTGGCGGCGACGACATAGAGCGCAAGGCTCATCAGCTCGAGGCCGAGATAGAGCGCGATCAGGTCGCCGGCCGAGATCAGCACCATCATGCCGAGCGTCGACAGCAGCACCAGGATCGAGAACTCGAAGGTGCGGCTCGACGGCTGGGAGAGGTATTCGGTCGACAGGATCAGCGTAGCCGCCGACGCGATCAGAGCGAGGACCTTCAGGAAGCGGGCGAAGTCGTCGACGATGAAGCTGCCGCCGAAGGTCACGAGCTTGCCGGCCGGCAGCCAGAGCTCCAGCGCGCCGGTCACGACCAGCAGCAGCACCGCGAGCGTGGTGACGAGGCGCGTCGTCCCCTGCCCGCGATAGGCTCCGATCATCAACAGCACCATGGCGCCGACCGCGAGCACCAGCTCCGGCAGCACCGGCTGCAACTGATAACCTGCACTGGAAAAGCTCATGGGTTAAGGCCTTACTGCGTAACCAGCGCGGCTGCCTTCACGGCAGTCACGGCGGTTTGGTAATTGTTGACGAGTTGCTGCACCGAGGCGGCCGACATATCGAGCACCGGCTTCGGATAGACGCCGAACAGGATAGTCAGCGCGATCAGCGGGAACAGCGTCACGCATTCGCGGAAGGTGAGATCCTTGATCGACATCAGCGACGGCTTGACCAACGCGCCGAACACCACCTTGCGGTAGAGCCAGAGCGCGTAACAGGCCGACAGGATCACGCCCGTGGTGGCGAAGAATGCCGTCGGCAGCGAGATCTTGAAGGTGCCGAGCAGCGTCATGAACTCGCCGACAAAGCCGCTCGTGCCCGGCAGACCGACATTGGCCATGGTGAAGACCATGAAGGTCATCGCATAGAGCGGCATCCGGTTGACGAGCCCGCCATAGGCCGCGATCTCGCGGGTGTGCATGCGGTCGTAGACGACGCCGACGCAGAGGAACAGCGCGCCGGAGACGATGCCGTGCGAGACCATCTGGAACATGCCGCCGGCGACGCCCTGGGTGGTCACCGCGAAGATGCCCATGGTGACGAAGCCCATATGCGCGACCGAGGAGTACGCGATCAGCTTCTTCATGTCCTCCTGCATCATCGCCACCAGCGAGGTGTAGATGATGGCGATGACAGACAGCGTGAACACGAACGGCGCGAAGTCGTGGCTGGCCAACGGGAACATCGGCAGCGAGAAGCGCAGGAAGCCGTAGCCACCCATCTTCAAGAGGATCGCGGCCAGGATCACCGAGCCCGCCGTCGGCGCCTCGACGTGCGCGTCAGGCAGCCAGGTGTGTACCGGCCACATCGGCATCTTCACCGCGAACGAGGCGAAGAAGGCGAGCCACGCCCAGGTCTGCATCGACCGCGGCACCGCGGTGTGCATCAGGGTCGGGATGTCAGTCGTGCCGGCGTTCCAGTACAGCGCCATGATGGCGAGCAGCATCAGGACCGAGCCGAGGAACGTGTAGAGGAAGAACTTGAACGACGCGTAGACCCGGCGCGGTCCGCCCCAGACGCCGATGATCAGGAACATCGGGATCAGGCCGCCCTCGAAGAACAGATAGAACAGCACGAGGTCGAGCGCCGAGAAGGTGCCGACCATCAGCGTTTCCAGGATCAGGAACGCCATCATGTATTCGCCGACGCGCTGCGTCACCGACTTCCAGCTCGCGATGATGCAGAGCGGCATGATCGCAGTGGTCAGGATGATCAGCGGCAGCGAGATGCCGTCGACGCCCATGTGGTAGGTGATGCCGGTGGCGAGCCAGGACGCCTTCTCGACGAACTGGAAGTCGGTCGAGGCCGGGTCGAACCGCGCCACCAGGATCAGCGACACCGCGAAGGTGATCAGCGTGGTCCACAGCGCGATCCAGCGCGCCGTGCGGTTGGCGCTCTCGTCGCCGCCCCGCGCCAGGAGGTAGACCAGGATCGCGCCGACCGCCGGCAGGAAGGTCGTGACCGAAAGGATGGGCCAGGTTGTCATTTACTGGCCTCCCAAGCCGAACATGAACCAGGTGATCAATCCGGCGGCTCCGATCAGCATCGCGAAGGCGTAGTGATAGAGGTAGCCGGTCTGCAATTTCACGACATTGCGGGTGATGTCGAGTACGCGGGCCGAGACGCCATCGGGACCGAAGCCGTCGATGATGAAGCCGTCGCCCTTCTTCCACAGCGTGTAGCCAAGCCACTTCGCCGGACGCACGAAGATCCAGTCGTACAGCTCGTCGAAGTACCATTTGTTGAGCAGGAACTGGTACAGCATCGGCTGCTGGTTCGCGAGCTCGACCGGCAGATACGGCCTGCGGATGTAGAACAGATACGAGACGAACAGGCCGAGCGCCATCATCACGGTCGGCAGCGGCGCGAGCCAGCTCGGCATGTGCTCCATGTCCTCGAGGATGTGCGGGTTCATCTTGATGGACTCGCGGAAGAACTCCTCGACGCCATGCGGGCTGGCGAACACTTCCTTGAACGGCAGGCCGGCCAGGATCGAGCCGGCGGCAAGCACGCCGATCGGCACCAGCATCCAGACCGGGCTCTCATGCGCCGCCTCGTAGTGCTTCTGGTCGTGCGGCTCGCCGAAGAACGTCTTGAAGATCAGACGCCAGGAGTAGAACGAGGTCAGGCCGGCGGCCACGATCGTCAAGAGATAGGCGTAGGTCGCGAACGGATTGTGCGCGGCATAGGCCGATTCGATGATCGCGTCCTTGGAGAAATAACCGGCGAACAGCGGGAAGCCGGTCAGCGCCAAGGTGCCGATGCACATCACCGCGAAGGTGTACGGAATCTTGCGCCACAGACCACCCATGTTGCGGATGTCCTGCTCGTGGTGCATCGCGTAGATCACCGAGCCGGAGCCCAGGAACAGCAGCGCCTTGAAGAAGGCGTGCGTGAACAGATGAAACATGCCGACCGAATAGGCCCCTGCTCCCATCGCCACGAACATGTAGCCGAGCTGCGAACACGTCGAGTATGCGACGATCCGCTTGATGTCGTTCTGCACGAGGCCGATCGTGGCGGCGAAGAACGCCGTGGTCGCACCGAAGAACATCACGACCGCCTGCGCGGTCGGCGACAGCTCGAACAGCGGCGACAGCCGCGCCACCATGAAGACGCCGGCGGTGACCATGGTCGCGGCGTGGATCAGCGCCGACACCGGGGTCGGGCCTTCCATCGCGTCCGGCAACCAGGTGTGCAGCAGGAACTGCGCCGACTTGCCCATCGCGCCCATGAACAGGAACAGGCAGGTCAAGGTCAGCGCGTCAGGGTGCCATCCGAAGAAGTCGATGGTCTTGCCGGTCAATCCCGGCGCGGCATGGAAGATGGTCTCGAAATCGGTCGAGCCGACCAGCGCATAGATCGAGAAGATGCCGAGGGCGAAGCCGAAGTCGCCGACGCGGTTGACCACGAAGGCCTTGATCGCGGCCGCGTTGGCCGATGGCTTCTGGTACCAGAAGCCGATCAGCAGGTAGCTCGCGAGACCGACGCCCTCCCAGCCAAAGAACAGCTGCACGAGGTTATCAGAGGTCACCAGCATCAGCATCGCGAAGGTGAACAGCGAGAGATAGCCGAAGAAGCGCGGCCGGTTCGGGTCCTCGTCCATGTAACCGATGGAGTAGAGGTGGACGAGCGCGGACACGGTGTTGACCACGACCAGCATCACGGCGGTCAGGGTGTCGACCCGAAGCGTCCAGGCCACCTGGAGGTCGCCCGAGGTGATCCAGGGCAGCAGCACGACGCGAGCGTCATGGTGCATGAAGCCGACATCGACCAGCGTGAACCAGGACAGCGCCGCCGAGACGAACAGCAAGCCCGTCGTGATCAGCTCCGCCAACCGGGACCCCGCCGCCGGCGGCTCGGAGACGTGATGGTCGTCGTGGCCATGATCGTCATGGCCGTGATCGTCGTGCGCCGCCGACGCATGAGCGTCGGAAGCATGGGCATCGCCGTGCGCGTCGTCATGGTGATCGACGGTGTCGCCGCTCGGGCAGCGCGCGTGCGCGCCGGTCAGCGCGATAATGCCTGCGAGGATGGCGCCCAGCAGAGGCAGGAAGACAATTGCCTGAACCATGACTGCGCCTAGCCCTTCATCAGATTGACGTCTTCAACCGCGATCGAACCGCGGTTGCGGAAATACACCACCAGCACGGCGAGGCCGATCGCGGCTTCGGCCGCGGCCACCGTCAGCACCAAGAGCGCGAACACCTGGCCGACGATGTCGCCGAGGAAGGTCGAGAACGCCACCAGATTGATGTTGACCGAGAGCAGGATCAGCTCGATCGACATCAGGATGACGATAATGTTCTTGCGGTTGAGAAAGATGCCGAGGATCCCGAGCGTGAACAGGATCGCGGCGACCGCGAGGTAATGTCCGAGCCCGATCGTCATTTCACCCACTCCGCCGCATCGGCATCCTGCAGGCCCTGCCCCGACGCCACCTTGCGCATCGCCATCGCCATCTCGGGCGTGCGCGCGTTCTGCACGTTGATGTTCTGCCGCTTGACGTTGGCCTTGTGGCGCAGCGTCAGCACGATGGCGCCGATCATCGCGACCAGCAGCACCATGCCGGCGAGCTGGAAGTAATGGATGTACTTCGTATAGAGCACGAGGCCGAGCGCCTCGGTGTTGCTGACATTGGTCGGGATCGCGGCCGTGATCGTCTTGGTCACCTGCGGGTTGATTACCCAGGCGCCGACCACGAGCAGCAGCTCGAACAGGAAGATGCCGCCGATCACGATGCCGATCGGCAGATACTGGATGAAGCCTTCGCGCAGCTCGACGAAATCGACGTCGAGCATCATGATCACGAACAGGAACAGCACCGCGACCGCGCCCACATAGACCACGATCAGCATCATCCCGAGGAACTCGGCGCCCATCAGGATGAAGAGCCCGGCCGCGTTAACGAAGGCCAGGATCAGGAACAGCACGGAGTGCACGGGATTGCGCGAGACAATCACCATGACCGCCGAGGCCACGCAGACCGCGGCAAACAGATAGAAGAACAGCGCCGGAAGGATCATGCCCTCACCTCACCGGTACGGCGCGTCGAGCGCGATCGACTTCGCGATCTCGCGCTCCCAGCGGTCGCCATTGGCGAGCAGCTTCGCCTTGTCATAGTAGAGTTCCTCGCGGGTCTCGGTCGCGAATTCGAAATTCGGTCCCTCGACGATGGCGTCGACCGGGCATGCCTCCTGGCACAGGCCGCAATAGATGCACTTCACCATGTCGATGTCGTAGCGCACCGTGCGGCGGGTGCCGTCGTTGCGGCGCGGACCGGCCTCGATCGTGATCGCCTGCGCCGGGCAGATCGCCTCGCACAGCTTGCAGGCGATGCAGCGCTCTTCACCATTCGGATAGCGGCGCAGCGCGTGCTCGCCGCGGAAGCGCGGCGAGATCGGCCCCTTCTCGAACGGATAGTTCAGCGTCGGCTTCGGCTGGAAGAAATAGCGCATCGCCAGGAAGAACGCCGAGACGAATTCCGAGAGCAGGAGCGAGCGGGCTGTTGCGTTGACATTGACACTCATGACGGCCTCACTTCGGCGCGATGCCGGCGAACTGCAGCACGCCGGCCACGATCACCACCATCGCCAGCGACAGCGGCAGGAACACCTTCCAGCCGAGCCGCATCAGTTGATCGTAGCGGTAGCGCGGCACGATCGCCTTCGCCATCGCGAACATGAAGAACATGAAGAACACCTTCAGGGCGAACCAGACGATGCCCGGGATCCAGGTGAACGGCGGCAGGTTGACCGGCGGCAGCCAGCCGCCCAGGAACAGGATCGACGCCAGCGCGCACATCGTGGTGATCGCGACATACTCGCCGAGCATGAATAGCAGATACGGCGTTGAGCCGTATTCGGTCATGAAGCCGGCGACCAGCTCGGATTCGGCTTCGACCAGGTCGAACGGCGGGCGGTTGGTTTCGGCGAGCGCCGAGACGTAGAACACCACGAACATCGGGAACAGCGGCCACACATACCAGTTCAGGATGGTGAGCTGCGGCAGGCCGATCAGGTGCGCCAGACCGCGGGTGTTCTGCGCTTCGACCACCGCCGAGAGATTCAGTGAACCGACGCAGAGCAGCACGGTGATGATCACGAAGCCGATCGAGACTTCATAGGACACCATCTGCGCCGCCGAGCGCAGCGCCGCCAGGAACGGGTACTTCGAGTTCGACGACCAGCCGGCCATGATGATGCCGTAGATCGACAGCGACGAGATCGCGAAGATGTAGAGAATGCCGACATTGATGTCGGAAATCACCCAGCCGAGATCGAACGGGATCACGGCCCAGGCGGCCAGCGCCAGGATGCACGACACCAGCGGTGCGAGCAGGAACACGCCCTTGTTGGAGCCGGACGGAATCACCGGCTCCTTCAACACGAATTTCAGCAGGTCGGCGAAGGATTGCAGCAATCCGAACGGGCCGACCACGTTGGGGCCGCGGCGGATCTGCACCGCCGCCCAGATCTTGCGGTCGGCAAGCAGGATGTAGGCGATCGCGATCAGCAGCACGACCAGCAGCAACAGGCTCTCCGCGACCATGATGATCAGCGGCCAGAGGAAGCCGGTCCAGAACGAGCTTGCGAAGAATTCAGCCATCAGGTCACGCTCACTCCGCTGCCGTCAGCATTCGGCCCGACGCCAGCCGCGAGCATTCCGCCATCACGGCAGAGGCCCGCGCGATCGGGTTGGTCAGATAGAAGTCCTCGACGGTCGGCTTGAAGGCCGCCTTGTCGACGCTGCCGCCCTTGCCGGCCAACGCCTTGACGTCATCAGCCTTGCCGGCCTCGATCTGGTCGAGCCGCATCAAATGCGGCGAGGTCTTGAACATCGCCTGGCGCAACGCCTGCAGCGAGTCGAACGGCAGCTTCTTGCCGAGCACGTCGGACAGCGCGCGGATGATCGCCCAGTCCTCGCGGGCCTCGCCCGGCGGGAACGCGGCACGGTTCGCGATCTGCGCCCGCCCCTCGGTGTTGACGTAGATGCCGGACTTCTCGGTATAGGCGGCGCCCGGCAGGATGACGTCGGCGCGGTGCGCGCCCTGATCGCCATGGGTGCCGATATAGACCACGAAGGTGCCGTCCGGCGCCTTGATCTCGTCGGCGCCGAGCAGAAACAGCACGTCGAGCGTGCCGAAGGTTGTCATCTGCGCGGTGGACAGGCCGCCGGCCGCAGGCGAGAAGCCGATGTCGAGCGCACCGGCACGCGAGGCGGTGTCCTGCAACACGGCAAAGCCGTTCCAGCCGTCCTTCAGCGCGCCGACGTCGACGGCGAGCTTGGCGGCTTGCGCCAGCACCGCGGCGCCGTCATGCCTGGTGTAGGCGCCGGCCCCGACCAGGATGATCGGGTGCTGCGCGTTCTTGAGCACGTCGGCAAACGAGTGCTTGCCGGCCGCAAGATCAGCCAGCGTGTCGGTGCCCGCGCCGAGATATTCATGGTCGTAGGTGAAATCGGACTTGGCGCCGATCATGCCGACCTTGAGGCCGCCGGTGCGCCAGCGCTTGCGGATCCGCGCGTTCAGCACCGCGGCTTCCTTGCGCGGGTGCGAGCCGATGATCAGGATCGCGTCGGCCTGGTCGATGCCGGCGATGGTCGGGTTGAAGATGTAGGAGCCGCGGCCGGCCTTGGCGTCGAACGCGTCGCCGCCCTGCACCGCCAGATTGACCGAGCCGAACTTCGCCAACAGCTCCTTCAGCGCATACATTTCATCGACCGCGGCGAGGTCGCCGGCGATGGCGCCGATCCGCTTGCCGTCGGTGCGGCCAGCCTTGGCGGCGATGGCAGCGAAGGCTTCCTGCCAGCTCGCAGGCCTGAGCTGGCCGTTCTCGCGCACATAGGGCCGGTCGAGGCGCTGCGTGCGCAGGCCGTCGACGACGTGGCGGGTCTTGTCGGAAATCCACTCCTCGTTCACGGCCTCGTTGATACGCGGCAGGATGCGCATGACCTCGCGGCCGCGGGTGTCGACGCGAATGGCCGAGCCGACGCCGTCCATGACGTCGACCGACTGCGTCTTGCCGAGCTCCCAGGGCCGCGCCGCGAATGCATAGGGCTTCGAGGTCAGCGCGCCGACCGGACAGATGTCGACGAGATTGCCCTGCAGCTCCGAGCTCAGCGCATGCTCCAGATAGGTGGTGATCTCCATGTCCTCGCCGCGACCGGTCGCGCCCATTTCCGGGGCGCCGCAGACTTCGGCGGAGAAGCGGACACAGCGCGTGCACTGGATGCAGCGGTTCATCGAGGTCTTGACCAGCGCGCCGAGATACTTGTCCTCGACCGCGCGCTTGTTCTCGGCGAAGCGGCTGGTGTCGACGCCGTAGCCCATCGCCTGGTCCTGCAGATCGCACTCGCCGCCCTGATCGCAGATCGGGCAGTCCAGCGGATGGTTGATCAGCAGGAACTCCATCACGCCTTCGCGCGCCTTCTTGACCATCGGCGAACGGGTCGAGATCTCCGGCGGCTCGCCCTTCGGGCCCGGACGGCAGTCGCGCACGGCCCAGGCGCAGCTTGCGACCGGCTTCGGGCCACCCTTCACCTCGACCAGGCACATCCGGCAATTGCCGGCGATCGACAGCCGCTCGTGATAGCAGAAGCGCGGAATCTCGGCGCCGGCCGCCTCGCACGCCTGCAACAGCGTGTACTCCGGCGGCACATCGATCTCTTTGCCATCGACGATGATCTTGCTCATGTCTCTTCTCTACTCCGCCGCGACCATGTGGACGGGATCACGAACGCCCTGATCGTCGAGATCGGCCTTGTGCGAATACTGATCGATGCGCTCTTCGATCTCGTGACGGAAATGCGCAATCAGACCCTGGATCGGCCACGCCGCAGCGTCGCCGAGCGCGCAGATCGTGTGACCCTCGACCTGCTTGGTGACCTCGAGCAGCATGTCGATCTCGCGCTTGTGGGCGCGGCCGTCGGCCATGCGGGTCAGCACGCGCCACATCCACCCCGTGCCCTCGCGGCACGGCGTGCACTGGCCGCAGCTCTCGTGCTTGTAGAAATAGGAGATGCGCGCGATCGCCCGGATCAGGTCGGTCGACTTGTCCATCACGATGACGGCCGCGGTGCCGAGGCCCGAGCGCAGCTTGCTCAAGCTGTCGAAATCCATCGGCGTGTCGATGATCTGCTCGGCCGGCACCATGCGCACCGACGAGCCGCCGGGGATCACGGCCTTCAGATTGTCCCAGCCGCCGCGGATGCCGCCGCAGTGCTTCTCGATCAGCTCACGGAACGGGATGCCCATCGCCTCTTCGACGTTGCAGGGCCGCTCGACGTGACCGGAGATGCAGAACAGCTTGGTGCCGACATTGTTCGGCCGGCCGATACCGGCGAACCAAGCGGCGCCGCGGCGCAGGATGTCGGGTGCGACCGCGATCGACTCGACATTGTTGACGGTGGTCGGGCAGCCATAGAGACCGACATTGGCCGGGAACGGCGGCTTCAGCCGCGGCTGGCCCTTCTTGCCCTCGAGGCTCTCCAGCAGCGCGGTTTCCTCGCCGCAGATATAGGCGCCGGCGCCGTGCGCGACGTAGATGTCGAACGGCCAGCCGTTGATGTTGTCCTTGCCGACCAGCTTGGCCTCATAGGCCTGGTCGATCGCCGCCTGTAGCCGCTCGCGCTCGCGGATGAATTCGCCGCGGATATAAACGTAACAGGCATGGGCGCCCATCGCGAAGCTCGCGAGCAGACAGCCCTCGACCAGGAGGTGCGGATCGTGCCGCATGATCTCGCGGTCCTTGCAGGTGCCGGGCTCGGACTCGTCGGCGTTGACGACGAGATAGCTCGGACGACCGTCCTTGGACTCCTTCGGCATGAACGACCACTTCATGCCGGTCGGGAAGCCCGCACCGCCGCGGCCGCGCAGGCCCGAGGCCTTCATCTCATTGATGATCCAGTCGCGACCCTTGTCGATAATCCCCTTGGTGCCATCCCAGGCGCCTCGGCGGCGCGCGCCCTCGAGACCCCAATCATGGAGACCGTAGAGGTTCTTGAAGATGCGGTCCTTGTCGTCGAGCATGCTCAAAACTTTCCGAACATCACCGATTGGCTTGGGAGTAAGCGAGCCCGGCGGCGCAGCCGCCGAACACGATGGCCCACAACAGGCTGGATTCCAGCGTGGCGCTGAGGCCGTAACGTTGCAGCAGGAACATGAAGCCGGCCGCGACGGCGGTATGCAGCGCTATCTTGCGCCAGGCCATCATCAAAGCCGCCCTCCTCATCACCACTGCCTGCACCTGAGAGCCCCGCATCAGGTGGTTTCCTTCAGCGTCGTCGGCCCGCCTGCGGGCGCCGAGAACTGACGGTCGATCTGCGGGCCCGGCTTCGGCGGATTGCCGGCGGCAAAGCCGTCGAGCACCTTGCCGAAGCTTTCCTTGGTCAGGTCCTCATAGGTGTCCTTCCAGATCAGCACCATCGGCGCGTTCACGCAGGCCCCGAGGCACTCGACCTCTTCCCAGGAGAAGTTGCCATCCTTCGACAGCTGGAAGGGATCGTGATGGATGCGATGCTGACAGACCTCGATCAGGTCGGCGGCGCCGCGCAGCCGGCACGGCGTCGTGCCGCAGACCTGGACATGCGCCTTCTTGCCGACCGGCGAGAGCTGGAACATGGTGTAGAAGGTCGCGATCTCCAGCATCCGGATATGCGGCATCTCGAGCAGGTCGGCGACGGCGCGGATCGCCGCTTCCGACACCCAGCCGTCATGTTGCTCCTGCACGCGCCACAGGATCGCGATCGCGGCCGAAGCCTGGCGGCCCGGCGGGTACTTCTCGATCTGCTTCTTGGCCCAGGCAAGATTCTCGTCCGTGAACGTGAAGCTCGCGGGCTGCAATTCCTTCGGGGCAAGGCGGCGGACGGACATCGATCAAACTCTCAATTAGCGCGCGGTGCGGATGCGGACATCATCACCGGTCGACTTCGCCGAACACGATGTCCAGCGAGCCAAGGATGGCGGAAACGTCGGCCAGGAGATGGCCCTTGCAGATGTGATCCATCGCCTGCAGATGGGCGAAGCCCGGCGCGCGGATCTTGCACTTGTAGGGCTTGTTGGTGCCGTCGGCGACGAGATAGACGCCGAACTCGCCCTTCGGCGCCTCGACCGCGGCGTAGACGTCGCCGGCCGGCACGTGGACGCCTTCGGTGTAGAGCTTGAAGTGATGGATCAGCGCTTCCATCGAGCGCTTCATCTCGCCGCGGCGCGGCGGCGCGATCTTGTTGTCCTCGACCACGACCGGGCCCTGCCCGTCCGGCGCCTTCAGCTTCTGCACGCACTGCTTCATGATGCGCACCGACTGGCGCATCTCTTCCATGCGGATCAGGTAGCGGTCGTAGCAGTCGCCGTTCTTGCCGATCGGAATGTCGAAATCCATCTCGGCGTAGCACTCATAGGGCTGCGACTTGCGCAGATCCCAGGCCGCGCCCGAGCCGCGCACCATCACACCCGAGAAGCCCCACTCCCAGGCCTCCTTGAGCGGCACGATGCCGATGTCGACGTTGCGCTGCTTGAAGATACGGTTGCCGGTCAGCAGCCGATCGAGGTCGTCGACCACCTTGAGGAACGGATCGCACCATGCGTCGATGTCGTCGATCAGCTTCGGCGGCAGGTCCTGGTGCACGCCGCCGACGCGGAAGAACGCCGCGTGCATGCGCGAGCCCGAGGCGCGCTCGTAGAACACCATCAGCTTCTCGCGCTCTTCGAAGCCCCACAGCGGCGGGGTCAGCGCGCCGACGTCCATCGCCTGCGTGGTGACGTTGAGCAAATGAGAGAGGATGCGGCCGATCTCGCAATACAGCACGCGGATCAACTGACCGCGGCGCGGCACCGTGATGCCGAGCAGCTTTTCCGCGGCGAGGCAGAACGCATGCTCCTGGTTCATCGGCGCGACGTAGTCGAGCCGGTCGAAATACGGAATCGCCTGCAGATAGGTCTTGTGCTCGATCAGCTTCTCGGTGCCGCGGTGAAGCAGGCCGATATGCGGATCGACGCGCTCGACGACTTCGCCGTCGAGCTCCAGCACGAGACGGAGCACGCCGTGCGCCGCCGGATGCTGCGGACCGAAATTGATGGTGAAGTTACGAAGGTTTTGCGGTTGCTCGTTCATGGCTTCGGCTCCGCCTTGGCCTTCTCGTCACCGGGAAGCGGATAGTCGGCGCCCTCCCAGGGCGAAAGGAAATCGAACTTGCGGAATTCCTGGTTGAGCCGGACCGGCTCGTACAGCACCCGCTTCTCCTGGTCGTCGTAGCGAACCTCGACGAAACCGGTGAGCGGGAAATCCTTGCGCAGCGGATGGCCGTCGAAGCCGTAATCCGTCAGCAGGCGGCGCATGTCCGGATGACCGGTGAAAATCACGCCGTAGAGGTCGTAAGTCTCGCGCTCGAACCAGTCGGCGCCCGGGAACACGCCGATGATCGACGGCACCTGCGTTGTCTCGTCGGCCTGACCGCGCACACGAATGCGCGTGTTCAGCGTCGGTGACAGCAGATGGTACACGACATCGAAACGCTTCTCGCGGCTCGGATGATCGACCGCGGTGACGTCGGTGATGTTGACGAAGCGGCAGCCGGCGTCGTCACGCAAAAACGTCACGACGTCCACGATTCTGCCAATCTCGACGTCGATAGTGAGTTGATTGAACGCGACCGAGTGCGCCGTGGCGGCGCCCGGAAGCGCGCTCACGATTGTCTGCCCAAGGGCGTCGAGCTTGCCGTCGTCCATGCCTAAAACCTTAGCGTTCGATGGTGCCGATACGGCGGATCTTCTTCTGCAGCAGCAGCACGCCGTAGAGCAGCGCCTCTGCCGTGGGCGGGCAGCCCGGCACGTAGATGTCGATCGGCACGATGCGGTCGCAGCCACGCACCACCGAGTAGGAGTAGTGGTAGTAGCCGCCACCATTGGCGCAGGAGCCCATCGAGATGACGTAGCGCGGCTCCGGCATCTGGTCGTAGACCTTGCGCAGCGCCGGCGCCATCTTGTTGGTCAGCGTGCCGGCGACGATCATCACGTCGGACTGCCGCGGCGACGCACGCGGCGCGAAGCCGAAGCGCTCGACGTCGTAGCGCGGCATCGAGACCTGCATCATCTCGACCGCGCAGCAGGCGAGACCGAAGGTCATCCACATCAACGAGCCGGTGCGCGCCCAGGTGATCAGGTCATCGGCCGCAGCGACGAAGAAGCCCTTGTCGGACAGCTCGTGATTGACCTCGAGGAAAAACGGATCATTGGCGCCAACCGGCTTGCCGGTCGACGGATCGAGAATGCCCTTCGGCGCCTGCGCAATGGCCGGCTGCGAGGATGCGGCGGTGGGGCTCAATCCCATTCGAGCGCGCCTTTCTTCCATTCATAAGCGAACCCGACCGTCAGCACGGCCAGGAAAACCATCATCGACCAGAAGCCGGTCGCGCCGAGTTTTCCGAACGCCACGGCCCACGGGAACAGGAACGCCACTTCGAGATCGAAGATGATGAAAAGGATCGCCACCAGATAGAAGCGGACGTCGAACTTCATGCGGGCATCGTCAAAAGCGTTGAATCCGCATTCATAGGCGGACAGCTTTTCCGGGTCCGGCGATTGGAACGCGACCAGGAACGGCGCGATCAGGAGCGCGAGGCCGATCAGGCTCGCAACTCCGATAAAGACCACAAGTGGGAGATAATTCTGCAGGATGCCGGTCATCGGCGAGGCCTTCTTGCTGCGGTTTCGGAGGTGCCGCAGATTCGTTGATTGGAATTGTTCTTGAGGCTTTAGCGCAGCGCAACAGGGGGCGCAAGACAAGCTATTTTGACGCTTTTACCGTCGATCCCGAGGGCTATTGGCCGCATCAGGCGGGTGCGCTTGCCTCAACGGGCAACGCCGCGGCGGCGCTACGGTGCCCTGCGCGCTCGCCATATCAGCCCAGCTCCCGTTCGGCAGCGAGCATCTCGGCGGCCGTGGCGGTCAGCCGGTCGATGTGTCCGAGCAGCAATGCAAGTTCCTGTGGATCAAGCTGTTCCAGCAGCCGCCGGTTTCGCTCCTGCGCGCCGGCCACGATGGCGTCATGGGCGGCAAGGCCCGCCTTGGTCAGGGAGATCAGGGTCTCCCGGTTGTCGCGCGGATTGGCCGCCTTGGACACCAGCTTGTGCGACACGAGCACGGCGAGCGCGCGGCTGATCTGCCCCTTGTCCATCCCGACGGCCTCCGCCAGCCGCACCACGCTCATCGGCGGCCGGCGTCCGAGCGAGACCACCAGGCCGAACTCGACCGAGGACAGGCCGGTCAGCCGCTTGTAGCGCAGCATCGCACCGCGCCTGAGCAGGTTCGCCAGCACCATCAACCGAGACGACATCATCGCGGTGACCGGCGCGAGCTCCGCGTCGGTGATCGCCTCCGGCGGCAAGTTCCTCTCAGTCCTGAGCTTCTCGGTCATCGCCAACCTCTGCCAACAAAGCCGGTCGCTGCCAAGTTAGACCAGATCGTTGACAATGTCATCGATCTATCATTGACTTCATCAACGATGAGCGGCCGCGGGCGTCAGACCGGCGGCGGGAGGAGACACAGATGACCATCACCCAGCGGGACCGCGACCTCGGTACGGCCTACGCGATGAAGCCCTCCACCACCCGGACCGAGCTCACCTCGGTGGTGCGTGGCACGCCGATGGGCGAGCTGTTGCGCCGCTACTGGCATCCGGTCGGCCTCACCGGCGATGCCACCGATATCCCCAGAAAAGTCCGCGCGCTCGGCGAGGACCTGATCCTCTTTCGCGACAAGCATGGCCGGGTCGGCCTGCTGCACGCGCGCTGCTGCCATCGCGGCACCACACTCTATTACGGCAAGGTCGAGGAAGACGGCATCCGCTGCTGCTATCACGGCTGGAAGTTCGACACCGAGGGCCGCTGCCTCGAACAGCCCTGCGAGCCCGAGGGTGGCCTGTTCAAGGACAAGGTGCGCCAGCCCTGGTACCCGGTGCAGGAGCGCTACGGCCTGATCTTCGCCTATATGGGCCCGGCCGATAAGAAGCCGGCGCTGCCGCGCTACGAGTGCCTGGAGAAGATGGACGACGGCGAATTCGTCGAGGCCGACGATTCCTCGATCGGCGGTGGCGGCCCGGCCGTGATCCCCTGCAATTGGCTGCAGCATTTCGAGAACGTCGCCGACCCCTATCACGTGCCGGTGCTGCACGGTTCATTCTCGGGGCCGCAATTCACCAACATGATGGCCTCGATGCCCGAGGTGAAGTTCGAGATGTCGCCGCGCGGCGTCGCGGTGCGCTCGATCCGCCGGCAGGACGACGGCAAGGTGTTCTACCGCGTCACCGAGGCCGCCCTCCCCACGCTCCGCGTCGTACCCAATCCACGCGTTGCGCAATTCGCCCGTGTCGAATCGATCGGCTGGACCTTGCCGATCGACGACACCTCGTTCCGCATCTATGTCGCCGGCCGGGTCAAGAACGCAGGCGACATCGGCCGGATGCGCTCTAAGTTCAACGGCAAGTTCTGGTGGGACATGACGGAGCAAGAGCACCAGCAATTCCCCGGCGACTACGAGGCGCAGGTCGGCCAGGGTCCGGTGACTGTTCATTCGGAGGAGCATTTCGGCCAGAGCGACCGCGGCGTCCTGATGGTGCGCCGGATGCTCTCTGACCAGCTCGAGGCCATGGCCGCCGGCCGCGACCCGATCGGCGTATCGTTCGACGCCGATGCCGGGCCGGTCGAATTCGAAGCCGGGAATTACATCCGCGAGGGATGAAGCGGAGGAGCCATGAGACGGAAACATTGGCAGTCGTTAGCGGTGGCATTGTTCGCGATTCAGTTCGCGACGATCGCATTCGCACAACAGCCACCGGTGGACGCTGAACTCTCACCGGGCGGGCGATTGCGCTGTGCGGTTATCGGAATCCCGGTGTTGGGCGGTATCGGACAGCCCATCGGCAAGTACATCGCCGCAAGACTCGGCGCATCGTTCGAGCCCGTGGTCTATCCCAATCCGCAAGCCTATGAAAAAAGCTTCGCCAAGGCCGACTGGGACATCGCTCTCGGGCCGCGTGTGCTGGCGCCGGCCGACAAGGCCGATGTCACCGGCGACCTCTGGCTGATCGACCTGCAGTATTTCGCGGCGCCCGGGAAAGCCTTTGCGTCGTCCGATCAGGTCGACCGCGCAGGGGCCAAGGTTGGTACGATCCTGAACAGCCCTTCCGACCGCTTCCTGAGCCGCACCTTGAAGTCGGCCGAACTGGTGCGCATTCCTCTCACCGCAAATTTCCCGTCGGATGCCATCGAGTTGCTGCGCGCCGGAAAGGCCGACGTGTTTGGTGCCGACGCCGGCCTGATCGCATCGATCTCTGCCGGCTATCCTGGTGGGACGATCGTCCCGGGCGCCTTCAACACCGTGCGCGCCGCGGCTGCGCTGCCCAAGGGACGCTCCCCCGCTGCGATGGCCAGGCTCATTGAAATCCTTGACGAGGCGAAACGGGCCGGTGTGATCCAGCAAGCCATCGATCGGGCGGGACCGAAGAGCGGCGTTCGAGCGGCAAACTGATCTCGCCTCAACGAGACAATAATGGGAGAGGGAGCCATGGTCGATCTCGCACGGGGAGCGCCGGAGCAGGCCAGCACCACGGCTAGACCATCGACCCGCCGCTACTACGTGCTCGGCCTGCTCACGATCATCTACGCCCTCAACTTCCTCGACCGCACGATCTTCAATGTGCTGATCGAGCCGATCAAGAAGGAATTCTTGCTCAGCGATACCACGATGGGCCTGCTCGCCGGGTTCGGCTTCGTGCTGTTCTACTCGCTGCTCGGCATTCCCATCGCGCGGATGGCCGACCGCCTCAATCGCCGCAACATAGTGGCTCTCGCCTTCGCGTTCTGGAGCGCGATGACCTATCTCTGCGGTATGGCCTCCAGCGTCACGACGCTGGCACTGGCGCGGATCGGCGTCGGCATCGGCGAGTCTGCTGGCACGCCGGCCTCGCAATCGATCATCGCCGATCTCTTTGACAAGAACGAGCGGCCGCGCGCGCTCGGCATCTATGCCATCGGCACCTATCTCGGCGTCTTCCTCGGCTATTTCATCGGCGGCTATGTCAACCAGCACTACGGCTGGCGGATGGCGTTCTTCACCGCCGGCCTGCCCGGCATCGCGCTCGCCGCCGTGCTGTGGCTGACCATCTCCGAGCCGAAGCGCGGTGCGATGGCCGAGACCTTCAAGGCCGAGCCGATCGGGCCGACGTTGGACTTTCTGATTTCACAGCCGAGCTTCGTCATCGTGCTGATCGGCTTTTGTCTCACGACCTACACCAACTACGCCACAGCGGTGTGGATCCCGCCGTTCCTGGCGCGCATCCATCATCTCAGCAGCGCCGAGATCGGCACCTATGCCGGCACCTTCAAGGGTCTTGCCGGCATGGCGGGTACGCTGATCGGCGGCCTCGTTGTGGCGCAGATCGGCCGCCGCGACGATCGCTGGAAGCTGTGGGCGCCTGCGATCATGTCCGGCCTCGCCGGGCCGGTGTTCGCGCTATGCATGCTGACGCCCAGCTTCACGCTGATGGTTGCGACGCTTGCGCTGACCTCGTTCATGGTCGGCTTCCATCTCGGCCCGATCTTCGCGATCGCCCAGACCGTCGCCAAGCCCAGCATGCGCGCGCTGGCCTCGGCGATCGTGCTGCTCACCGCCACCTGTTTCGGCCAGGGTGTCGGCCCCCTCGCCGTCGGCATGATCAACGACGCGCTGAAGGGCAGCTGCGGCGTCGATGCGGTTCGCTACTCGCTGCTGTCTGCGGCGGTGACGACGACGCTCGGCGCGCTGCTGTTCGTCTGGGCGGCGCGATGGATCCGGTCGGATATCGCGCGGGCGAGCTAGAGCATAATCCGGAAAAGTGGGAACCGGTTTTCCGGAGAGATCATGCTCGAACGGAGAGAAGAGATCATGATGCGCATCGCATCATGATCTAGCCAGCCATGAAGGCCAGCAGGTCGGACATCAGGCGCGCGCCGTGCGTCAGCGGCAGCGCGTGCGGCGCGCCTTCGTAGACGGCGAGCTTGCTTCCCTTGATCAGCCCCGCAGTCTTCGCGCCGGTGAGCTGTAGCGGCGCGCTGGCATCCTTGTCGCCATGTACGATCAGCGTCGGGCGATCGATCCCTTTCGCCGCGGCGCGCAGATCGGCAAAGGAGATGGTCTTGCGGCAGGCCAGCGCCACCGGCAGCGGCACGCTCAGCATCATCTCCCTGATCCAGGCCCGGGTGACCTCAGGCGTGTCGGGCATGAAGAACGGTGCCTCGTTCTCGCCCATCCATTTCGAAAAGTCCTGCGCAATCGCCGCATTCTGCGCATCGACCATCGATCTCGGCACCGCGTCCGGATTGTCCTCGGTCTGGACAATGAACGGCGTGGTCGGCGCCACCAGCACCAGCCGCGCGATGCGCTCGGCGCCGTGCCGCGCCAGATAGTTCACCGCCTCGATCGATCCCATCGAATGCGCGACGATCGTGACATCACGCAGATCGTGCTGCTCGACCACGGCAGCGACGTCATCGGTCAGCGTGTCGAGATCGTATCCCGTCATCGGCATATCGGAGCGACCATGGCCGCGCCGGTCCGGCGCGACGCAGCGATAACCCCTGGCGTTCAAGGCCACGATCTGGCTGCCCCAGACGCTGGAGTTGAACGTCCAGGCGGCCAGCAGCAGCACCGGCTTGCCCGTGCCCCAATCCTGGACGAACAGCGACGTGCCGTCCTTCGCGGTCACGCGCGGCGAGCACGCAGCCGGTCGCGCCGGGGCGGTTTCTGCGCTTGCGGGCGTTGCCGCGGCCAACGCGCTGCCGATCAATGTGGCTTCGAGGACGGTTCGGCGATTCATCTCACATCTCCCTTGCGGATCGATCGGCAACAGCGTCGCTGCCGACACGTCGATCATCGCAAGGAGACGTTGCGCGCGCGATTACGCCTCAGGTAATCGCACGAGTGTCACCACTGATACCGCACCACGCCCTTGCCGGCGTAGCTCGAAGTGACGTTGGAGAACTCGCCTTCGAATGTCGCCGAAGCCGACCAGCCGTTGCGCCAGTTCATCTCCAGCGAGGCCGTGGTCAGCGCGGAGTCGCTCGACTGCGCCGCGCCGTTGACGACGAAGCTGGTGCCGGGCAGCGCCTGGAAGGTCGCCGCAGCCAAACGGTTGGGATTGTAGTCATGCGCCCAGGCAAACCGCGTGCGCAGCGTCAGGATGCCGTCCTGCACCGCGAAGGATTTGTCGGTGCGGAGGCCGAGTTCGCTGCGGGGGTCGGTCACGCTCTTACCGGCATAGTTCAGCACAAAGTTCGGCAGACCCGAGATCACCCGCTCGGCATAGGCCGGCAATTCGAAGCTCGTGAACTGGCCCGCGGCATAAGGCGTGATGCCGACGCCGCCGATCCACGGCGCAACGAAACGATAGCCGCCCTCGAGCCGTCCCGACCAGGCGTTGGCATTGAACTCGGCGCGGAGTTGATCGATGCCGGCCGCGCTGACGGTGCGGTCGGTGGTGATGTCCTGCCAGCCATAGGCAAGCGCGGCGGAGACATAGGCCGGTCCTTCGGTGTGGCGAAGGTAGACGCCGGCCTGGAACAGGTCGGATCGGCCGCTGCCGCTGTTGACGACCGAGAAGTTCGTACCGCCGCCGGCGATCGCAAAGCCCGCAATGGTGTTCGGTGAGACCAGGTAGTCGGCGCCGACCGCAGTGCCATACACACTGCTGGTCGTGTTGTTCGACCCGACAATGGCGTTACCGCTGGTCGATTGCGAACCGCCGAAGCCTGCGGCCCAGACGTTCCAGCGCGGCACGAACGGCACCGGCGGCGCCTTGGTAAACATCGCGAACGCATCGGTCTTCTTCGCTGCGGCATAGGCGCTCACCTCGCCCTCCTCCGCATAGCCCGGCGCTCCCGGCACCGGTCCCGCTGCGCCCCCGCGATTCATGAAGGGATCGGTGAGCAGTCCCATGAACAGGTTCATGGCGTTGAACGTCGTCTGCTGCGACCCGGTCGCGAGTTCGCCGGACGCCTGCGTCAGGCCCGCAGGCGCGAGCGTGCCGAATACCGTCGCAATGCCGCCGGTCGTGTTGAAGTAGTTGACCAGCGTGGTGGCGACGTTCTGCTGGTTGATGGACAGGCCGCCTCCAAAGTTCGGGGCCGGCGTGAAGCCCAGCGTCAGATTGAGATAGGCGTGAGTGGCGTCGTAGCTCAGCGAGTCACTGAAATTTAGTGGCAGGTTTGTATTGGCGATGTTGGACGCAAAGGTGCCGGATAGCCCGCCCGCCGCAGTCAGGATCGTGTACTGCTTCGAGATGTAGCTGCCGTTGGCGAACACCGCATTGACGGTCGCGCCGCCGAGCGTCGCGGTCCCGCCGACATTGGTCGACGCCGCAGCGGTTGGCGTGACCTGCACCAGGTAGATCGCGCCGGACTGGAAGGCGAGATTGCCGTTGACCGTCAGCGTACCGGTCGGGTTGGCCGCACTGCCGGGCGCGAGCGTGCCTCCGCTCATGATGGAAGTGGTCGCCGGATCGACGATACCGCTCGAGGGGGCGGGCGCAGCGATGATCGGGCGTCTCACCAGGCCGTCGGTGATGCCAGTGATGATGGGGAGACTGAAACCGGTTTCTACCAACGTGAACGTGCTACCCCCGCCAAGGATGAAGGTTGTGGGACTGACGGGGATGGTCGCGGGACCGACAACGCCGGTGCCACTCAAGGTGCCACCGGAATTGACCGTCACTTTCGACGAGCTGGCGATCGAGCCGTCCACTTCAAGTGTGCCACGGCTAACGGTGGTGGCGCCGGTGTAGGTGTTGAACCCGGTCAGCACTTCCTTGCCGCCGGTGATCGCCACGCCGCCGCCCGCACCGCCATCCCGGATGGCACCGGCAAAGACGCCGTTCGCATTGGTGAGAGTCAGCGTGTTGGCGCCGAGGTTCACGGCGCCGGTGCTGGTCCCGGAAAGACCGTTGATCGAGACGCCGCCGCTCGCCCCCGATATATTGAAGGTGCCGTTGTTGATTAGCGCCTTCGAGGACGCGATGCTGCCGCCATTGATCAGGTCGAGCTCGCCGGCGGCGTTGATCGTGGTCAATCCGGTATAGGTGTTGAGGCCGCCGAAGATCGCCAGGCCGCCGTAGGCGACGCTCACGTTGCCGCCGGTGCCGCCACCGATGCCGCCGTCCTGGATGACGCCGTCGTAAGCACCCACAGCGCGAGTGATGGTCAGCGTCTTGGCGCCGAGAGACACGACGCTGTGGCCAGTCGGGTCATACAGGCCGATAACGCTGGCACCGCTGTTGGTCTGCGAAATATCGAACGTCCCGATCCCTGCACCCGGAGCGAATGCAACAGCGAACGAATTGGCGATCGAGCCGTTGCCCTTGAGCGCCAGCGTCGCCCCGGAATCGATCTGCGTAATGCCGAGGAAGCCATTGACGCCGGACAAGGTCTGGGTGCCACCGGCAATTTCGAGACCGGCCATTGGGCCTGGGCCGTTGATCGCGCCGGAAAACTCTGTCGATCCGGCAGTAATCACCATCGAGTTGTTGCCGAGCGCGACCGATCCATTGCCCGCGAGCGTCGTGATCGCGTTGAGGAAGGTGGAAGATCCCGAAATATCGAATGTGCCATTGACGGTCACGACGCTCGAATTCGAGATGCTGCCGAACGTCGACAGCGCGAGCGTTGCGCCGGAATTGATCGTCGTCGCGCCGGAATAATTCTCGGCCGTCGTCAGCGTCAGCGCACCGCCGCTCCCGGAGTTCGCGATCGTTACGCCGCCGGTGCCGGTCAGCACCGAGGCGAGCGTCACGGCATTGCCGTTATAGTCGAACGTCGTGCCGCCAGAGCCGATTGCATTCAGCTTGCCCGAAATGTCGGCTGCATTGCCGCTCGCCCATTGCAGACCACCGCCGTTGAGCGTGATGTTGCCCGAGCCGAAATTGCCCACTGCGTTGAAGTTGATCAGGCCACCGCTAACCGTCGTGCCGCCCGAATAAGTATTTGCGGCCGTCAACGTCAGCGTGCCAGCGCCTGTCTTGGCGAGACCCCAACTGCCGGCAGTGGCACCGGTGCCGCCGCTGCCAGTCTGGTCGGCGATGACATCGGAGGCGGTCTGGTTCTGCCCGGCCGCGGGATTGAAGATCAGCGTCCCGTTACCTTGCAGGAACATACCCGCGCCGAAGGCTGAGCCATTGCCGGCGCCAACGCCGCCAGTCCCGCCGCTGACGCTGCTGCCGTTGACGGTGAAGGCACCGGCAACAATCAGATTCCCGCCACCTTGGACGAACACCGCGCCGCCCGCACCGAGCCCGCCGCCGGCGCCGCCCTGGGAAGCGAAGCCGCTATTGCCGCCGCCAAAGCCTCCGTTACCAGCAAGAGGGCACCTGCTACCTCCACCGCCGCTTTCGCCGCCGCCGCCGCCTCCGAAACCTCCGTTTCCTCCGCCACCAAAACAGCGGTCACTTC
>NZ_NSJY01000016.1:0-543448 GCF_002289535.1 Bradyrhizobium sp. UFLA03-84
GCGCCGGCGTTGCCGCCATTACCGCCATTGCCACCAAGGCCGCCGCCGCCACCCCCGCTGCCGCCTGCGCCGTAATTGCCGCCGTTACCGCCGTTGGCCTGGTTGCTGGCGAGCGCAACATTGTTCACCGTGACATTGGCGCCGTTGGCAACGAACAGCGCGCCGCCGGCGCCCATACCGCCGCCGCCGCCGCCATCGAACCCGTTGCCGCCATTGCCGCCCTTGGCCACGGCGTTCTGGATTGTCAGGTTATTGACCGCAACGGTGCCCGAGTAGACGAAGAGCCCGCGCTGCACGCCGCCGCCGTCGAGCGTGAAGTTGCCGCCGTTGATCGTGACCCTGCTGCTCGAATTGATGACCGGCAGCGTTGTCCCGCTGGTCAGCGTGATGTTGTTCGTGATGTTGAGCGTATAGCTGGTGCCCGGATTGTTATCGATCGTCGTCAGCGCTGTGACGAGGCTCGCTCCATCGCTGGCGTTCAGCACCGTTTGGGCGTGTGCGCCGGTCCCGCACCCGACGAGCAATGCAAGGGTTACCGCGACCCGTTGCAGACGGAGAAAACGGAAGCGTTCCACAACGTGCACGCGCATGGCATTCCAACTCGGACCGCGCGCCGCGCGGCCACTGAAACTCTCAGCGTGAGGTTGTATCCCCTGAGACATCCTGCCGCATGACAAAAAACGAAAATGGAACCGAAAGCCCGACGGTGTGCTTTCTGCGCCACAAAGGATGTCCCCGCATGTCGTCGCACCAGCGCGACGCGTTGGTGTGAGAGCTTGCCGGGATACTTGCGCAAGCATGCCGATCGCGCATCGCATTGCGCGCGCGATCGGCCGTTGCATTACTGCTCGCGACTTTGTGCCGTTACGTCAGCTTGCCGGTAAATTTCTCCAGCGACGTCCAGGCGTCCGCGCCGTAGGTCTTCTGCCACTGGGTGTAGAAGCCGGCTTTGACCAGCGCGGCCCTGAACTGCACGGGATCCGGCTTGTTGAAGGTCATGCCCTTCTCGGTCAGCTCGGCCTGCAACGAGCGGTCCATCTCGACAAGGTCCGACCGCTCCTTCAACGCCGCGGCGTCGAACGCGGCGTTGATGATCTCGAGCAGATCCGGTGGCAGGCCCGCCATCGCGCGGCGGTTGCCGAGTATCCAGTAGCCGCTCCAGCAATGGTTCGAAAGCGCACAGTATTTCTGTACCTCGTAGAGCTTTCCGGTCGAGACCTGCGCCAGCGGATTCTCCTGCCCCTCGACGATGTGGGTCTGCAGCGCCGAATAGAGCTCGCTGTAGGAGATGCTCGACGGCAGTGCGCCGAGCCCCGAGAACAGCGAGGTCAGCAATGCCGTCACCGGCACGCGGATCTTGAAGCCCTTGAGATCGTCGACGCTGTTGAGCTGACGGCTCGACGACGAGGTGATCTGACGAAAGCCGTTGTCCCAGACCTTCTTCAGCGGCACCACGCCGGTTTTGGCGATCGCCTCGCGGACGAGGTCGCCGACGCCGCCGTCCATCGCCGCCCAGACCTGGTCATAGGACTGGAAGGCGAAACCGATGCTGGGCAGACCGGACAGCGGCACCAGCGTCGACAGCGTCATGCTGGGTGCGGCCAATAGCTCGATACCGCCGGCGCGGACCTGCGACAGCATCTCCGGATCGCCGCCGAGCTGGCTGTTGGCAAACACCGTGATGTTGAGCCGGCCGCCCGACTGCGCGCCGGCAGCTCTGGCCGCCTCGGCCAGACGGATTGTTAGCGGGTGGGTTTCCGGAGTGTTGACGCCGAGCTTGAAGTCGAACTCGGCCGCGGCAAGAACCGGCTTACCAAACATCGTGGCGGCCATTGCCGCAGAGCCGGCGCCCAGCACCCGGCGGCGGGTCATATTCGTTGTTTTCATTATTGTTTTTCTCCCGGGCGCATCCCGCGCCTGGGGTGAGTTTCGGCCCTCCGCCTGTGTGACGCAAGGCACGGTGAAACTAATCCTGCCGTGGCACGAAACCATTTCAAGGAACTCACGAAACGATCCGGAAACAGATCGGGCTTACCAGTAGCTGCCATAGACGGCGCATAGACGCCCGGAGGCGACCATGAACCACTCGATCCATTCAGCTGATCGCGCGACCCACCTCAAGATCGTGGTGGTTGCCCTCGTTGCGGCCATCGGGATTGCGGCTCTCGGCATCTCGGCGCGGAACAACGCGGATTTCACCCAGACCGCCCAGACCACCCAAGTCATCAAGGCCGGCAAGCCGGTCGCGATCACGTCCTCGGGGACCTCGACGGTCCGCTAGCATTTATCAAGCTTCGGCAGACAAAACGGCCGCCTTCGGGCGGCCTTTTTGTTGGGCCTGATCGTATCGAGCGCCGGCCAGGACGGGATGGCCTTTGCCGCCGGGTTCGGCTACGGCGGTTGCAGGACCAACGAGACCAGCGCGCGAGATCGATGCGTGCAAGGTCGCAAGCCGGCAGAGCGTCGCGAATGACTGAGCCTCGCCTCGCGGGCGACCTACTTGTAGAGCCGCAGGACACTCCCCGCGCCGGCGGGATGTCCACCCTGCTCGGGCTGCCGACGTCACTGCCCTTGGTGCTCGACCTCGACGGCACGCTGATCAGGGGCGACCTGCTCCATCTCAGCTTCTTCTCGATCCTGCGCCGCAATCCGCTGATCGTTCTCGCATGCGCCGTTTGGCTGACGCGCGGCCGCGCGGCGTTGAAACGCCAGCTCGCACTGCGCCAGCGCATCGACTGGAGCCGGCTCGAACTGCACCAGGACGTCGTCGCATTGGCCGAGCACGAAAAGGCCGCCGGCCGCCGTGTCGTGCTGGCGACCGCGGCCGACGCGCTGCTCGCGAACCAGCTTGCATCGCTTCTGCCCTGGCTCGACGACGTGCTCGCCTCGGACGGCAAGCACAACCTGAAGGGCGCCAACAAGGCGGGCCTGCTGGTGAAGAGGTTTCCCGGGGGCTTCATCTATGCCGGCGACTGCACATCCGATCTTTTGGTCTGGGCGCACGCCGCCGGAATCATCACCGTCAATGCGCGCGAAGCCTTGCGCGCCGCCGTCGCCGCGCTCGGCAAGCCGACGTTGCATCTGCCGGATCGCGCGGCCGCGGCGAAATCTTAACCGCGTCCTAACGCGGTCATTCGATTGCGATCCGCTCCACGACCCCCGTCTTAAAAATTGTTCCGTAAGGTGGGCGTCAACAGAGGCGCGGGCCCACAATGAATTTGCAGCAGCAAGTAATTTCCACCGGCTTCAAGATCATCTGTACCGATTGCGGCAGCCTGGCGATCAAGGTCGCCGATCCGGCGCACGCCTCCGGCGACACCATCATCGAATGCCGCCGTTGCAACGCCGTGCGCGGCACGGTGGCGGACCTGCACACCCTGGCGCGGCGGGGCCGCGACCTGTTCGAATTCTAACCCGGCTCCGCCGATGCTGTCAGATCCGAGCGCGACCATGCAGAACGACATTCCCCTGGATACGGTCTGGTCGATCCTCGAAGCCGCCAACGAATTGGGCGATACAAACACGGTTGACGCCTGCCGCCGCATCATCGACGCGAATTTGCGCGGCGATGCGCCGGGACAATCCGACCTGAACGCGGTTGCCGCATTCTTTGCCTGATCAGGGCAACCTGTTGCCGATTGCGCGTTCAATGCGGCGCCGCGGTGACCGATCGCACAACAGAAACATTACTATACAGACCGCAACGTCGCTCAACGTTGCCTGACTTGATTCGATCGAAGCCGGCTGGCTAGTTGCTGCACAGCTCTCAATTCGAACGGGCCGATGCAATGACGCGCGATGACCTGGTTGTCGGGGGCACGATCCTCGGGTTCTTCGCCGTCAGCACCGCCTCGCTGATCGCCTGCGGGCACGCGTTCCCGGCGATGCATGTCTGGCGATCCGGCATCACCGCCGAGGCCATCCTCGGCACCGCCATCATGGCCATCTTCATCCCGGCATTCGCCGCGGGACGGTTCAGCTTCGGTTATCTGGTGAGCTTCTCGCTGCTGTCAGCCGTGTTCGGCTTCGTCTGGCTCAGCTTCTTCAGCGCGTTCGACTATCCGCACGCGATCGCCCGTTGGGCCATGATCGCCGCGCTGGCCGCCGCGATGCTCCCGCTGATGTTCCAGAACATACCGGTCTGGCGGCCCCGCCTGTCGGAGGCCGCGATCAAGCACGTTGCGCTGCTGCTGCTGGCGGCGTCCGTCGCCGTGCTGATCTTCGACATCTCCTACGGCGTCAATCTCGGCAATCCCTACGGCGCGGCCCGCAACGCCGTCGCCCGACCGGCCCTGTTGAATTACCTCACCGGGATCATGATCGGAGCGGTGCTGCCCTATCTGTTTGCGCATTTCGCATCGCGCCGGCAATGGTTGCAGGCGGCTTGCATGTTGCTGTTCGCGCTGTGCTTCTATCCAGTCGTCAACAACAAGACCGTCCTGTTGTTGCCGATCTGGCTGCCATTCCTGTTCTGGCTCTACGGCCACTTCAATCCGCGGCTGGCCACGGTGCTCGCATTCGTGCTGCCGGCGTCCATCGGGCTGACGGCGTTCGCCGTTCTGGCCGCCGACAAGGACTATGTCGTGTTCAGCGCCATCAACCTGCGCTTCCTCGCGATCCCGTCACTGGCGCTCGATCAATACGCCGACTTCTTTGCGCACCGCGAGCTGACCCGGTTCTGCCAGATAACGATCCTGCGACAGGTGACCGCCTGCCCGTATGGCGAACTCGGCCCGACGCTCGGAGCGATCTATCGCGACGGCAATTTCAACGCGTCCTTCCTCGCGACCGAAGGCATCGCGTCGGTCGGTCTCGCGCTGGCCCCGGTTTCGGCGCTGGTGTGTGGCTTGATCCTGTCGGTCGGGTCGACGGTCTCGCGGCATTTGTCGCCGCGCTTCATCGCGGTGTCATCCGGCATCGCCGTTCAGGCCATCATGAACGTGCCGCTGACCACGGGCCTGGTCTCGAACGGGATCGCGCTGCTGTTCCTGCTGTGGTGGCTGACGCCGGAACAGCGCGCGGAATTATCCCGCAATCCCGAGCACGCCGCGCGGCAGGTCGGCGTCGTCGGCCTCGCGGTGTCCTGATCTTGCACGCCCGGCGACATGGCGGGCGCGCAAGGCACAGTGCCGACACGCGGGCGACCCGATCAATGTGGCCTTACCTTCTTTCGCAGAACGATAATGCTCTGATAGGGCGAGATCCCGTTCATGCCGACGTCGACGATATCGAACCGGTCGGTCCAGTGCTCCTCGATGTACTGCTTGGTGATGATGGTCTCACCGTATGTCATCTCGCCATCGACCGGATAGCTTAGGGGATAGAAGTAGAAGCCGTCTCGCCGCACCGTTTCGGTGATCTTTTGCTGATCCCACCCGGGCAATTTCGAGATCGGCTCATAGAATGCATATGCCGGCGGCCGCACCGTCAGAAGGAAGAGACCGCGATCCTCCAGCGCGGCATGGACCGCGTCGAGGCATACGTCGCTCGCGACCGCGGAGAGATGCGTCCAGATCGACAGTGCGTAGGCGACATCGAATTTCTGGTTGAATGGAAGACGCTTCGGCAGACTGTCCGACACCACGATATCGGCGCGAGGGTTGGAGCGTTGCGCGACCTGGATGATGCCCTTGTGGGGATCGCACCCATGCAAATTGCGCAGCGGCACGTCCTTCATGAAATATCTGAGCACGCTGCCCCAGCCGCAACCGTAATCCAGCACCGAACACTCTTCGAACGGCTTGTCCAGATGCAGCCTGAGTTTGTCATGTATCAGCCGATAGGTTTCGATCACCGCGGCGCCGAGCTCCATCCCGGAACGACCGCTCCAGCTCTTCTGGGTGCCTGCATCGGGCGGATCGGGAATCGTCGCCTTGATGGCGTCGAAGCCATCATACTCCTTCCAGAGCAGCACGCTCCAAAGATAGGGATCGTCGATCCACTTGAACGCTTCGTACGCAGACTCTCCCCTTCCGCATGCGGCCTCCGTCCTCGCCAGCTCGTCTTTGTAGTATTCGTTCAGCCACAGGCTCCAATCCATCCGCAGGTCTCCTATTCTGTTTGTCGGTCCTTGCCGCGCCAGCGTTTGCGAAACTGTCGATGATTTCTTCGGCACCTTTAAGACGCGTCATACGCGTGAGTTCCGGAACGAGGTGGAACCGCGAACGCGGCTCTTGCTGCAAGCCTTGCGACCGCTTTCGTCAAGTGTAGCTCGTAATTATAACAACTTTAAGTAGTTTATCCCGCCGGATACAGCAGCGACGGCATCGGCTCGACTTCAGCCGAGCAAAGTAAGGTTGACGTCAGGCTGGCGCGTTACGCTGCACATGTGAACCGCGACCTGCGCTGCTTCCATTTCTCCACCACCCCGGGTGGCGATAGTCACTACCGCGTTCGCCTGTTTGATGCTCGCGTGAGGGCGCTCCAGCCGTGCGGCCTCCAGGAACCGTGTCGATGAAAGTCCGCGAGCTCATCCAAGCACTCCAGGCACTCCCTGATCAGGACGCAACGGTCGTCATCGGAGAAGGAGCACAGCCGGAAACCTGGCTGATCGTGTCAGGCGTGGCGGAATGCCGGATTGCGCGCGTGAACGACGATCATGCGATCGCCGGGGGCGAACCGGCGATTGAGATCGTCTGAAAGATGTGAGCTTGGCGCGGCTCTGGGATCTCGAAGATGCGTGCTGGAAAGCCCGGACGGGGTGGCGTCCAAAGCGTCATGACGCGCGTAGCGTGGCACGTCTCAAATCTGGAACTTGGGGCTAAGTGCCTGATAAGACTGGCGCGAGAGACGGGACTCGAACCCGCGGCCTCCGCCGTGACAGGGCGGCGCTCTAACCAACTGAGCTACTCCCGCGGATGCCGATCGTCGGATTGATCCGCGCAGGACCGAGGGCATAAAGGCCCGCATCCCGATAGTCAAGCGCGTTGCGGATCCCTGCGCGGCAAGGCCGTTTTTGCGCTGTGGACGCGAGTTGTCGGCTGTTTTCAAGGGAAACGGTGGTGTCAGCAAGGCTCCGAATCAAATAAGGCCTGATACGTCTGGGTTTCCTGTGGCCGGGCCCGGCGCTGCCCGTTCCCAGAACCGGCGGTTTCAGGAGTTTTCCGGACGCATTTTCCCGACGCGAACGGCGCGCCATTCGCGTGAAATGCAGCAATCCAGCCATTCAGCAACGAGGAGGGCCACACATGGCGAAGAAAGCAGCGACCCCGGCGACGATCACGCTGAAGCACTTGGCGGCGGCCATCGCCGAAGAGCAGGAGCTGTCCAAGAAGCAGGCCGAGGCGATCCTGACCGACATGGTCACCCGCATCACCAAGCACCTCAAGAAGGGCGAGCGGATTCGCATCGTCGGCCTCGGCATCCTCCAGGTCCGCAAGCGCGCCGCCCGTATGGGCCGCAACCCGGCGACCGGCGAGCAGATCCAAATCAAGGCGAGCAAGAAGGTCGCCTTCCGCGCCGCCAAGGAGCTGAAGGAAGCCGTCTAGAGCCTGGTCCATTCCGATTGAATCGGAATGGGGCTCTAGATTCTTGTTTTGCGCGTTTTCTTCACGCCAACCGGTACCCGCTTCGCTTGAAAACTCTATAGGGTTCTCTCTCTCCGTTAAGACAAAGCGCCATTCCGGCCCGCGACGCGGCCCCGGAGTGGCGCTTTTCTGTTATAGAGTAGTCTCCTGGCTCGCCTCGATGCGGTTTGCTTGCGCGAACCAACTTCGCCAAGGCGCGTTGTCCCCGTCCCTACCTTGCGCGGTCTCCATGCTGGCACCGGTTCTCGACTTCAATCACACCGTCACCGAACGCTTCCTGCGCTATGTCGTGATCGACACCCAGTCCGACCCGGATTCGCCGACCTGCCCGTCCACCGAGAAGCAGAAGAATCTCGGCCGCCTGCTGGTTACCGAGCTGCAGGCGATGGGCATCGCCGACGCGCATCTCGATCCGCATGGCTACGTCTATGCGACGATCCCCGCCAACACCGACAAGACGGTGCCCGTGATCTGCTTCTGCTCGCACATGGACACCTCACCCGACTGCACCGGCAAGAACGTCAAGCCGCAGGTCGTCAAGAACTATCGCGGCGGCGATATCGTGCTGCCCGCCGACTCCACGCAGGTGATCCGCGCCGCCGAGCATGAAGCGCTCGCCGACCAGATCGGTAACGACATCATCACGACCGACGGCACCACCCTGCTCGGCGCCGACAACAAGGCCGGCCTCGCCGAGATCATGGATGCCGCGCATTTCCTGATCACCAATCCGCAGGTGAAGCACGGCACCATCAAGATCCTGTTCACGCCGGACGAGGAGATCGGCCGCGGCGTCGACAAGGTCGACATCAAGAAGCTCGGGGCCGATTTCGGCTACACCATGGACGGCGAGACCGCGGGCCATATCGAGGACGAGACCTTCTCCGCCGACGGCGCCAGTATCATCATCGAAGGGGTCGCGACCCATCCCGGCTTCGCCAAGGGCAAGATGGAGCACGCGATCAAGATCGCGGCCGCAATCGTCGATCGGCTGCCGAAGGATACCTGCTCGCCCGAGACCACCGAAGGCAAGGAAGGCTTCCTGCATCCGGTCGCGATCTCGGGCGCGCTGGAGCATGCGCGGATCGACTTCATCGTGCGCGACTTCACCGAAGCCGGCCTGAAGCAGAAGGAAGCGCTGCTCGATACGATCGCCAAGGATGTCATGAAGGGGTATCCGCGCTCGACCTACCGCATGGAGGTCAAGCAGCAGTACCGCAACATGAAAGAGGTGATCGACCGCCACCCGCGGATCGTCGCCTACGCGATCGAGGCGATCGAGCGCGCGGGACTGACGCCGGTGAAGACCTCGATCCGCGGCGGCACCGACGGTTCGCGGCTGTCCTTCATGGGATTGCCCTGCCCAAACATCTTCGCCGGCGAGCACGCGTTCCACTCACGGCTCGAATGGGTCAGCCGGCAGGACATGGAAAAGGCGGTGCAGACCATCGTGCATCTGGCGATGATCTGGGAAGAGCGAGCGTAGGCTCGTCGCTACTCTCTCCCCGTCATTGCGAGCGAAGCGAAGCAATCCATATCTCAACGCGCGGATACATGGATTGCTTCGTCGCTACGCTCCTCGCAATGACGATACAACTAACTCGTTCTCCTACGCCCGCGCCGTCACGATCCAGATCGCACCCGGCAGCGGCACGGAATTGCCCTTGACGAACGGCGCCAGTGCCTCGCGTATCGATGCGATCGCGGCGGAGCGCACCTCATCCGGGTGGCCTTCCAGCGCGCGACTCGCCGGCCCGATCTCGAGCGCGCCCTGGATCGCCGCGTCGACGCCGCGGCCGGTTGCAACATCTAGCTCGACCTTGCACGGCTCCATGGCGACGCCGGAGAAACCGGCTTCGCCGAGAATCCGCTTCACCCGGGCTTCGGAGGCAAATGAAAACGGGCCGGGATCCTCGGGGCCAAGCTGCGGCAGTTTCGGCACGTGCTTGTAGACCGCCTGCAACGGCGCCATGAAGAACGGATTTTCGCGCGGCTCCTGCCAGCAGGCAAAGGCAAGACGGCCGGTCGGCTTCATCGCTTTGTGCAGATTGGCAAAGGATGTCGCGGGATCGGCAAAGAACATCACGCCGAAACGCGAGGCCAACAGATCAAAGCTCTTAGGCGCGAACGGATAAACGGTGGCGTCGGCAAGCGTGAATTCGACCGGCAATCCCTGCGGCGCGCTCTGCCGCGCCCGCGTCAGCATCGGCTCCGAGACATCGACGCCAAGCACGCGGCCCGCGGGCGCGACCTTTGCCGCCAGCGCAAAGCTCGATGCGCCGCTGCCGCAGCCGACATCGACGACGCGTTCGCCAGCCTTCGGCGCGGCGCGATCGATCAGCAGGTCGAGCACCGGCTGCAGCACGACGTCCTGCGCGGCCTGTCTCGAGGCCCAACGCTGACCACCCGGCCCGTTCCAATATGCAATCTGATCGGCGTTCTGCGGATGGCCTGCGTTCATGCGATCAACCTCGTTGGGAAGACGTCTCGTGTCTCATGTTTGGGCATGATCTTTGTCGGAAAACCGCTTCGCACTTTTCCCCATCATGCCTTAGCAAGTCTCGCGCGTCGCAGCGCGCAACATCGGCATGACCTGATAGGTGAATCCGGCATTGGCCTTGGTGACGGGATCGTTGGCGACGATCTCCTGCGGATCGGCGTCGTCGGATAGCTGCAGCACGCCCAATCCCCAGACGCCGGCGGGATCGGCGACCGGCCCGAAGATCAGCGCCTTGCCGGCCTGCAGCAATTCGCCGCAATAGGCGACGTGCGCCTGCATGATGGCGACTTCCTGCGGCGTCATGTCTTGCGGGAAGGTCGGGCGCGGTCCGATCAATTTGCAGACGTAGTATTTCATCGACCTGGTCCGCGTTCGCTGACTATTTGGCGGCTGCGCTCGTGGGCTTGGCCGGCTTTGTCTTGGCGGCATTTGCCTTGGTAGCGCCCTGGCCGTCATTGGGGCGCGCAATACCCCAGGGGTCAGTCGGCTTCTGGTCCGGCACACCGCTCAGCGCGCGCTGATAGGCGCGCTGCTGCCGCGCCTCATTGGCCGCATCGGCCGGCGATTTCTCGACCTCTTCGCGATAGCGCTGAACATGGTCCGACTGCGCCAGTGCGGGTCCGCCAATCATGGTGAGGAGTAAAATCGCGGCGATTTTGCGCATGCATCAAGTTCCCGGGTTAGGCGAAGAGAATAGCATCGCAGCAAGGCCGGCATCAAACCCGCACACGTGACTTTCGGCACCTTTCGCGCCATCGGCCACCGAACGACATTGCACAGGCCAGCGCGGAGCAAGCGCGGTCCCGGCCACCCCACATGCTACCCCACGGTCGGGATCGCGCCCTCTCCACGCGCTCACAGAGGGCCGCGCAATGGCCTTGCTAGGTAGGGCTCTTCAACCAGAGACCGCTTTGCAGCTCGTGAAACACGCGCCACCATCATTCTGCGCGAGCACGTGCAAGCGGAGGCCGAACTGGTCGGAAGGGCCGCTGTTCTCACCGACGGAACTGCGCTGACCGTTGAAGGCGTATTTCTGGACGAGTCGCACGGGTTGCGCATCTCGATCGCAGGGCACATTGGGAAGTGGCCGATCTCGACAATCAGGATGCTTCAACCGTAGCCCGTAAGTCGCGAAGGCTGGTGGGCGGTGAGAGGATCGAACTCCCGACCAATGGTGTGTAAAACCAGCGCTCTACCGCTGAGCTAACCGCCCTGACCTGCGCGCCTCTTTAGCCTCGCCCGGCCCCGAGGTGCAAGGCCGCAAAGCCTCAATCCGTCAGCTTGAGCTCCAATCCTCGGGCCGCGCGGGCAATCCCTGGAGGTCATTGATCCAGGGGGCGGCGGAGCGACACCAGACCTGGCGTCGCGGGGTCAATTCGCCGCGCTGGCGAATGCTGCCCCAGCGGATGCCCCAATCATCGGGACCTCCATCCTCGCCGCTGGTGAACAGCGGGGAGCCGCAATCGCCGCAAAAATGCTGGAAGCGGATCCGGCCATTATCGCCGCGTTTGCCGTACACTTTCGGCGCGCCTTGCGTCAGTCCGACCTGCTCGGCGGCGCAAATCACCGTGACCCGATAGGACGAGCCGGTCAGCGCCTGGCAATCGGTGCAATGGCAGATCGACACCCGTTCGGGATCGATCTCGGCCTGGAAGGTCACGGCCCCGCAATGGCATTGCCCGTCGATCCGCATCGGCGCTCTCCAACTCAACGTCGTGCAACAAGGCAGTTCCGGCGCAGTCGTTCCCTCGCGATCGTCGGAGGGGCTTTCCCGCGCGGCTTGGTCCCCCAGATCGGACCACGCCACGGGCACAATCCTGGTATCCCAAAATGGGATTGTTTGGGATACCAATTCGGGATACGCCAACCAAACTATTCCCACACCGGCGGACAGCCCATGTCGCAGATGCTTCAGATCCACGACCAGCTCCGGGAGATGATCCTCTCTCTCGATCTCGGCCCCGGCGAGCGGCTGACCGAGCGCTGGCTCGAGAGCCGGTTCGAGGGATCGCGCACGCCGATCCGTGCTGCGTTGGTGCGGCTCGAAGGCGAAGAGCTGGTGCGGCGCGACGGTCGCAACTGGATCGTCGCGCCGATCGACCTCGGTGAGTTGGAAGCGCTCGCCGAGTTCAGGATCCCGCTGGAGACGACCGCGGTCGGCCTCGCCTGTGCGCGCGCAAGCGCGGCCGATATCGCCGGCGTCGAAGAGATGCTGGATGCCTGCCAATCGGGCGCGCCGCGCGAGGAATGGCATCGCGTCGGCACCGATTTCCACGTCGAGATCGCGCGCCTTTCCGGCAATCCGTTCATCGTCAAGGCGATCGCCGGCGCCATGACCCGGCTGTCGCGGGCGCGCTGGCTCGAAGTGTGGACCGAACCGTCGCGCGAGCAGGCTTGGCGCGAGCATCGGCGCATCCTCGGCTTCATCAAGGCCAACGATCCGGATTCTGCCGCGCGCGAGGCCGCCGCCCACATCACGGAGACCCGCGACCGTCTGCTGCACTCGCTGAACGAGGACCGCCGCGGCCTGCGGGCGCGTGGTTTCGCCGTGATCGGTCTGCGCTGACATGAATATGGAAATCGATCGCGAAGCAGCCCTCGATGCGGGACCCTGGAGACGCAACCTGATCGTCTGCGTGCTCGGCTCCTTCACGACCATCGTCGGCATGACGCTGCTGCTGCCGTTCCTGCCGCTTTATGTCGAGCAGCTCGGCGTGACCGATCACGCCGCCATCGTGCAATGGTCCGGCGTCGCCTATGGCGCAACCTTCTTCAGCGCGGCACTGACCGCGCCGTTGTGGGGACGGCTGGCGGATCGCTATGGCCGCAAGCTGATGCTGATCCGCGCGAGCCTCGGGATGGCGATCGCGATGTCGCTAATCGGCATGGCGCACAATGTCTACGAACTGGTCGGCTTGCGACTGCTGACCGGCCTGCTCGGCGGTTACGCCTCGGGCTCGACGGTGCTGGTCGCAGCGCAGACGCCGAAGGCGCGGTCCGGCTGGGCGATCGGCGTGCTGTCCGCCGGGATCATGGCCGGCAGCCTGGTCGGCCCGTTGATCGGCGGCGTGCTGCCGGGCCTGATCGGCATTCGCAAGACCTTCTTCCTGATCGGCGGGGTCATCTTCATCACCTTCCTCGGCACCACCTTCCTGATCCGCGAGGAGGCGCGCCCGAAGGCGGCGAAAGGCAGCAAGGCGCGTGGCGGCTGGTCGCTCGTTCCGGACAAGCGGCCGGTCATCGCAATGTGGGGCACCGGCCTGCTGCTGATGATCGCCAACATGTCGATCGAGCCGATCATCACGGTCTATGTCGCGCAACTGGTCGAGGCGCCGCAGGTGACGTTCGTGGCCGGCCTCGTGATGTCGGCGGCGGCCTTCGGCAGCCTGTTGTCGTCATCGCATCTCGGCAAGCTCGCCGATCGTGTCGGCCACTGGCGGATCATCATCATCTGTCTTGCGGCCTCGGCGGTGCTGCTGATCCCGCAGGCCTTCGTCGTCAGCGGCTGGCAGCTGATCCTGCTGCGCTTCCTGATGGGTCTCGCGCTCGGCGGCCTGCTGCCGTGCATCGCCAGCGTGATCCGGCACAACGTGCCCGATGCGGTCACCGGCAGCATGCTAGGCTACTCGATCTCGGCCCAATATGCCGGCCAGGTGATCGGCCCGCTCGCCGGCGGCTTCATCGGCGGCCATATCGGCATGCGCGCCGTGTTCCTCGGTACCAGCGTGCTGATGGCGCTCGGAGCGCTCGGCAATTTCGTCGTCGAGAAAAAAGAGTAGTCGCCTGCCCGCCTCCTCGTGACGACAAAACAAAAACGGCGCCCGAAGGCGCCGTTTTCTATTTCAATCGTAGCTCGCTTCAGTGCGCCGTCAGGCCGCCGGATGCTTCGTCCGAAGCGTCGGGCTTGACGTCGACCTTGCTGGCCTCCTCTTCCCAGACGATCGGCGCCGGCACACGAACCAACGCCTTGGCGATCACCTCATCCAGCCGCGAGACCGGGATGATCTCCATGCCGCCCTTGATCGCATCGGAAATCTCCGTGAGATCCTTGGCGTTGTCCTCCGGGATCAGCACCGTCTTGATGCCGCCGCGCGCGGCAGCCAGCAGCTTCTCCTTCAGACCGCCGATCGGCAGCACCCGACCGCGCAGCGTGATCTCGCCGGTCATCGCGACATCGTGGCGGACCGGAATGCCGGTCATGACCGAGATGATCGCGGTGGCCATCGCAACACCGGCGGACGGACCGTCCTTCGGGGTTGCGCCCTCCGGCACGTGAACGTGGATGTCGCGGCGGTCGAACATCGGCGGTTCGATGCCGTAGGTGATCGCGCGCGAGCGGACGTAGGACGCCGCCGCCGAGATCGATTCCTTCATCACGTCGCGCAGATTGCCGGTGACCGTCATCTTGCCTTTGCCGGGCATCATGACGCCTTCGATGGTGAGCAGCTCGCCGCCGACATCGGTCCAGGCCAGACCCGTGACGATACCGACCTGATCCTCGTCGTCGATCTCGCCGAAGCGATACTTCGGCACACCGAGGAACTCTTCGATGTTCGCCTCGGTGACCTTCACCGATTTCTTCTTGGAGATCATCAGCTCCTTCACCGCCTTGCGGGCGAGTGTGGAGAGCTCACGCTCCAGGTTACGCACGCCCGCTTCGCGGGTGTAGCGGCGAATCATCAGCAGCAGGGCCGCGTCGTCGATCGACCATTCCTTGGAGTCCAGACCGTGCTTGGAGAGCGCGCTCGGGATCAGATGCTTGCGCGCGATCTCGACCTTCTCGTTCTCCGTGTAACCGGCGATCCGGATGATCTCCATGCGGTCCATCAGCGGGCCGGGAATATTCAGCGTATTCGCGGTCGTGATAAACATCACGTTGGACAGGTCGTAATCGACTTCCAGGTAGTGGTCGTTGAAGGTCGAGTTCTGCTCGGGGTCCAGGACCTCAAGCAGCGCCGACGACGGATCGCCGCGGAAATCGGCGCCCATCTTGTCGATCTCGTCCAGCAGGAACAGCGGATTCGAGGTCTTCGCCTTCCGCATCGACTGGATGATCTTGCCGGGCATCGAGCCGATATAGGTGCGGCGGTGACCGCGGATCTCGGCCTCGTCACGCACGCCGCCGAGCGACACGCGCACGAACTCGCGGCCGGTCGCCTTCGCGATCGACTTGCCGAGCGAAGTCTTGCCGACGCCGGGAGGCCCGACGAGGCACAGGATCGGTCCGGTCAGCTTGTTGGCGCGCGACTGCACCGCGAGATACTCGACGATACGGTCCTTGACCTTCTCGAGCCCGTAGTGGTCGGAGTCCAGCACCGCCTGCGCGGCCTCGAGGTCCTTCTTGACCTTGGACTTCTTGCCCCACGGAATCGACAGCAGCCAATCCAGGTAGTTGCGCACGACGGTCGCTTCCGCAGACATCGGCGACATCTGGCGCAGCTTCTTCAGCTCGTGCTGCGCCTTCTCGCGCGCTTCCTTGGAGAGCTTGGTCTTGGAGATCTTCTCCTCCAGATCGGCCAGTTCGTCGCGACCTTCGTCGTCGCCGAGCTCCTTCTGGATCGCCTTCATCTGCTCGTTCAGGTAATACTCGCGCTGGGTCTTCTCCATCTGGCGCTTGACGCGCGAGCGGATGCGCTTCTCGACCTGCAACACCGAGATCTCGCTCTCCATCAGGCCCAGCACCTTCTCCAGGCGCTGGGTGACGGACAACGTCTCCAGGATCGCTTGTCGATCGGCAATCTTGACCGCGAGATGTGAGGCAACGGTGTCGCCGAGCTTGGCGAAATCGGTGATCGCCTGGACCACGCCGACGACTTCGGCGGAGATCTTCTTGTTCAGCTTCACATAGCTTTCGAAGTCGGACACGACCGACCGCGCCAGCGCCTCGGCCTCGACCGAGTTGGCGTCCGTGTCGGCGAGTGCGACCGCTGTCGCTTCGTAGTATTCGCTGCGGTCGGAATACTTCTCGACGCGCGCGCGCTCGAGGCCCTCGACCAGCACCTTCACGGTGCCGTCGGGCAGCTTCAGCAGCTGCAGGACGCTGGCGAGCGTACCGGTCTCGTAAATTGAATCGGGCGCCGGATCATCATCGGACGCGTTCTTCTGCGTCGCGAGCATGATCAGCGCGTCGTTCTTCATCACCTCTTCGAGCGCGCGGATCGATTTCTCGCGGCCGACGAAGAGAGGCACGATCATGTGCGGGAAGACGACGATGTCGCGAAGCGGCAGCACCGGATAGGAATGGCTTTCGCCGTGGACGATCGTTGGCCGGGGTTTTGAGGTCGTCATGGCCTTATCCTTTTGTTTTGCCCCCTTGGACGCAGTCCGCCTGCTTGCGCAACCGCCACAAGGTGCCTTGGTGATCCGGAACGAGATTGCCGTCGGCAGCCGCTTATTCCGCATCGAAAAGCGACGAATCTCAACACATGAGATCCGTCACCGATAGCATTAGGTGGCTATCAGGCGGGGGGGTGTCAAGTCTGAGAAGTGCCCGGAAATTCAGGCTAAACAGGCATTTACTGCGATGCCACAACGGCGCTGCTGTTGCGCCGCAACGGCCGCCGGATCGCCCGGCAGCCGTGCAATTTTAGCGGTTCGAGACGCGTGCGGTTAGGCGCTCGCGCTGCTCTCGACGGCGCGGTCGGAACGATCCGCGTAGATGTAGAGCGGACGCGCCGTGCCCTCGACGACCTCGCGCGAGATCACGACTTCCTCGACGCCTTCCAGGCCCGGGAGGTCGAACATGGTCTCGAGCAGGATGCTCTCCAGGATCGACCGCAGGCCGCGCGCACCGGTCTTGCGCTCGATCGCCTTCCGGGCGACCGCGCCAAGCGCCTCGTCGGCGAAGGTCAGCTCGATGTTCTCCATCTCGAACAGCCGCTGGTACTGCTTCACCAGCGCGTTCTTCGGATCGGTCAGGATCTTCTTCAGCGAGGTCTCGTCGAGGTCCTCCAGCGTCGCCACGACGGGCAGACGGCCGACGAATTCCGGGATCAGGCCATACTTCAGCAGATCTTCCGGCTCGACGTGACGGAAGATCTCGCCGGTACGGCGATCCTCCGGCGCGAGCACCTGCGCCGCGAAGCCGATCGAGGTCGAACGGCCGCGCGCGGAGATGATCTTCTCGAGGCCCGAGAACGCACCGCCGCAGATGAACAGGATGTTGGTGGTATCCACCTGCAGGAACTCCTGCTGCGGATGCTTGCGGCCGCCCTGCGGCGGGACCGAGGCCACCGTGCCTTCCATGATCTTCAGCAGCGCCTGCTGGACGCCCTCACCCGACACGTCGCGGGTGATCGAGGGATTGTCCGACTTGCGGCTGATCTTGTCGATTTCGTCGATATACACGATGCCGCGCTGCGCGCGCTCGACGTTGTAGTCGGCCGCCTGCAGCAGCTTCAGGATGATGTTCTCGACGTCCTCGCCGACATAGCCGGCTTCGGTCAGCGTCGTCGCATCAGCCATGGTGAACGGCACGTCGAGGATGCGGGCCAACGTCTGCGCGAGCAGCGTCTTGCCCGAACCGGTCGGACCGATCAGCAGGATGTTCGACTTCGCCAGTTCGACGTCGTTGTGCTTGGTCTGATGGTTGAGCCGCTTGTAGTGGTTGTGGACGGCGACCGACAGCACCTTCTTGGCATGGCTCTGGCCGATCACGTAGTCGTCCAGGACCTTGCAGATTTCCTTCGGCGTCGGGATGCCGTCGCGCGACTTCACCAGCGAGGACTTGTTCTCCTCGCGAATGATGTCCATGCAGAGTTCGACACACTCGTCGCAAATGAAGACAGTCGGTCCGGCAATCAGCTTGCGAACTTCATGCTGGCTCTTGCCGCAGAACGAGCAGTATAGCGTGTTCTTGGCGTCGCTCGTGCCGACCTTACTCATTCATTATCTCCGTCCGCCGTTCGATCTCGTTTGCCAGATCGACCCAATCCGGCACATAACCGGCGTCTTGGGTAGATAGAGCAAATTCCGTACCAAAAAAGACCCTACGCAATACTGACCGTACGAATCACGGTTTATTCGAATCTCCGCGATCATAGCCGATGCATTACAGCCAACCATGCTGGCACCCGACTATCAAGAATTCGCTAATCGGATGGCCGGCTCAAGACCGTGACAATACCGTGATTTTCAACGATCGCACGCGGAATACGCGTCGAAATCCACGGAACGTTGCGGGATTACCACGCCGGCCAATGAGCACGAAAGCGGAACCTTTCGCCCGCGCACAGGCACTTGCGGGGTACTCCGCCCGTCCTGCTTTTGCCGATTATGTGAGGCGCCAATTTGGAGATCACACCGGCGCCCCGGGAGCTTGTCCAGATCAGGCGGCTTTGGCGGCCGACGGATCTTCCGGACGCTTGTCGATGACCTTGTCGACGAGGCCGAACGCCTTGGCGTCTTCGGCGGTCAGGAACTTGTCGCGCTCGAGCGCGTCCTCGATCGCCTTGTAGGTCTGGCCGGTGTGCTTCACGTAGATCTCGTTGAGGCGCTTCTTGAGATTCAGGATCTCCTGCGCGTGCAGCATGATGTCGGTGGCCTGGCCCTGGAAACCGCCGGAGGGCTGGTGCACCATGATGCGGGAGTTCGGCAGCGTGAAGCGCATGTCCTTCTCGCCAGCCGCCAGCAGCAGCGAGCCCATCGAGGCCGCCTGGCCCGTGCACAGCGTCGACACCGGCGGGCGGATGAACTGCATCGTGTCGTAAATCGCAAGGCCCGACGTCACCACGCCACCCGGCGAGTTGATGTACATCGAGATTTCCTTCTTCGGATTCTCGGCCTCGAGGAACAGCAGCTGCGCAACGATCAAGGTCGACATGCCGTCTTCCACCGGACCGGTGACGAAGATGATGCGCTCTTTCAAAAGGCGCGAGAAAATGTCGTAGGCGCGTTCGCCGCGATTGGTCTGCTCGACGACCATCGGCACGAGATTCATGTAGGTTTCAACGGGATCGCGCATGAAAGAACCCAGGGGTTAGGGGTGATGCAGAACTCTGCCCAGAACTAGCTTCGCTCAAGACTACTGGCTCAAAGCTGGCCGGCTCAAGGCTTAAACCAGATATGGGCCAATTTCCGGCCGACAAGGCCGCCACTAGCCAACTGGGCAGGTCGCAGACGTTCAAGCCGATTCGCGGCGGCACGCCTAGCGAGGGATCCTCGCCAGGCGCGCTTTCGCGGTTCATCATTAACGCGAGGTGCCGGAATTAGGCGGCAGTTTTCTCGGCGTCTTCATCCTTGAACAGCTCATCCTTGGTGACCTTCTTCTCGGTCACATTGGCGAGCTCCAGCACGAAGTCGACGACCTTGTCCTCGTAGATCGGGGCGCGGAGCTGGGCCAGCGCCTGGGCGTTGCTGCGGTAGTAATCCCAGACTTCCTTCTCGCGGCCCGGCATCTGGCGCGCGCGCTCGATCACGGCGCGCGAGACCTCGTCGTCGGTCACGGTGATCTTGTTCTTCTCGCCGATCTCCGACAGCACGAGGCCGAGGCGGACGCGGCGGTCGGCGATCTTCTGGTACTCTTCCTTGGCCGCATCCTCGGTGGTGTTCTCGTCGGCGAAGGTCTTGCCGGTCGAGTCCATCTCGGCCTTGATCGAGTTCCACATCAGGTTGAACTCTTCGGCGACAAGCGACGGCGGCGCCTCGAATTTGTGGCTCTCGTCGAGACGGTCGAGCAGCGCGCGCTTGACCTTCTGGCGGGTCGCGCCGGCGAATTCGGCGGTCAGGCGCTCGCGCGCGGCTTCCTTCAGCTTGTCGAGCGACTCGAGGCCGAGCGTCTTGGCGAACTCGTCGTCGATCGTGGCCTCACCGGGCGCCTCGATCAGCGTCGCGGTGGTCTCGAACTCGGCCGGCTGGCCGGCAAGCTTGTCGTTGAGGTAGTTCTTCGGGAAACCAACCTTCAGCGTGCGGGTCTCGCCCGTGCCGATGCCGATCAGCTGCTCCTCGAAGCCCGGGATGAACTGGCCCGCGCCGATCACGACCTGGATGCCCTCGCCGGTGCCGCCCTCGAAGGCCTCACCGTTGATGGTGCCCTTGAAGCTGATGGTGACGCGGTCGCCCTTCTCCGCCGCACCTTCGGTCTTGGCGCTGTACGGGCGGCTGCCTTCGGCGATCCGCTTGATGGCATCGTCGACGTCGGCGTCGGAGACCTCGACCACCGGCTTCTCGACCGAGAACGACTTGAAATCGGCGAGCTGGATCGGCGGCACGACCTCGATCGCGACCGTGTAGGTCAGGTCGGTCTTGCCCGACAGCAATTCCTCGACCTGGTCCTTCTCGGTCGGCATCGTAATCTTCGGCTCACCGGCGAGGCGGAAGCCGCGATCTTCGAACAGCTGCCGGTTGGTGTCGCTGATGGTCTGGTCGATGGTCTCGGCCATGACCGAGCGGCCGTAGATCTTCTTCAGATGCGCGACCGGCACCTTGCCGGGACGGAAGCCGTTGAGACGGACCTTGTCCTTGAGGTCGACCAGCTTGGCGCCCGCCTTGGCATCGAGATCGGATGCCGGAACGCTGATCTTGAATTCGTGCTTCAGTCCCTCGTTGAGGGTCTCGGTGACCTGCATGGTATCAATCTTCTTCCGCTTTTGCCGCGGCCCGAGCGGCCGTGGCAGTGTTCAATCAAATCGACGCTGAGCCTTGCGGCCTTGACGTCTGTGGGTTCGGCGAACCCTCGTCCCCTGCGGGGCCAAGGTTCTCCAAGAATTCGTCATGCAAACGCTGTAAGCGCTTGGTGCGGGCGGAGGGACTCGAACCCCCACGACTTTCGTCACTGGAACCTAAATCCAGCGCGTCTACCAGTTCCGCCACGCCCGCGCGAAAAGCATCCAGTCCGGCCGCGATGCCGCGGGCGGCCGGGCTTATAACATGCGCCCACCGGTTCGCAGCAAAAAAATGGCCGCTGGAGAGCCCGTCCTGCGACCGATCGCGACTGGACAGGTAGGCTTGAAAATGGTCCGCATCGGTCGAATGGCAAGCCCCGTAGCAAGTCCCGAATCTTGGCTCAGCCGGCGCGACCTGATGGCCGCGCTCGGCGCTGCGGCGCTTTGCCCGGCCTGGCCGGCCACCAGCTCGGCGCAGGGCCGGACGGCAGTCGCGCTGCAGGCCAGAATCGATCGCATCGTGCTTCGCCCTGACGGGCCGGACACGCCCATCTGGTCGCTGGGCAGCGGCGACCTCCGTTTCAGGCGCGGCGAGGTACTCGACGTGACGTTTGGCAACGAGCTGCCGGTCGCGGCCGTGCTCGATTGCCGCGGGCTTGACGGTGTCCCGGCCGCGGAGCCGTTGGCCTCCCGGGCACCGCTTGCCACAGGGGCCAAGGATAGCTTCCAGCTCCCGCTCCGGCATGCTGGTACCTTCCTGTGCGAGCCGCTGCTCGGCGATGGCACGACCATGCCGACGCGCCCGCGTCCGTTGATCGTGACCGGCACCTCGCCCGTCGCGGTGGATCGTGACGAGACCCTGCTGATCGAGGAGTGGCGCCTGCAACCCGACGGAACCGCGATTCCGCCCGGAACAGTTTCGAAAGATTCGACGCCAATTCATACGGTTAACAGCAAGACCTCATACGAGGTCTCGGCTCCGGCCAATGCCCGGCTCAGACTCCGCTTCATCAATGGCAGCCCACGCAGCGTGCTGGCGGTCAAGCTGGAGAACCTCGACGTCAGGGTGATGGCGATCGACGGCCAGCCGGCCGAACCGTTCCCGGCCCGCAACGGTGCGCTGGTGCTGGCACCCGGAAGTCGAACCGATGTCTTTGTCGATATCGCTGGTCCGGCCGGAACGAGCTTCCCGATCCTGCTGCACGACGGCAAGCAGGCCCGCCCAGCCGGCAAGCTTGTCGTCTCGAACGACGCGCCGATCCGGGCCGCGCCGTTCCCTCCTGCTCCACCGCTCCCGGGCAACGACATGCCGGCCCAACTCGATCTCAGAAGCGCCGCCAGATTCGAGTTGGCACTGGGCATGCCGACCGAATGGTTCCGGCCGGCGGATTTCAAGCCGTCAGCCACCCCCGCCTTTCAGGCCAAGTCAGGCCGTCCGGTCGTGCTGGCTTTGACCAATCGCGGCACGATCACCAACGTCTTTCACCTGCACGGCCATCATTTCCGCCTGCTGGACAAGCTTGACGACGGCTGGAAGCCGTTCTGGCTCGACACGTTGGCGGTCGAACCGGGCGAGACGCAGCGCATCGCCTTCCTCGCCGAATATCCCGGCCGCTATCTGATCGAACAGGTTGCGGCCGATTGGGCGGCGCCGCGGCTCGTCCGATGGTACAATGTCCAATAACAAGAAGAGGAAGCATCTGGGGAAACGCGCAGGGGACATCCATGAGCCAGACAGTTGCAGCGATCCGCGGAGTTAAGGCGCGAGGTGTCGTGGTGCCCCTCAAGCGTCCTGTGAGGACCGCCTTCGGCGTGATCGATTCCGGTCCGCTGGTCCTGATCGATGTCGAGACCGATCAAGGCGTTACCGGCCGTACCTACATCTTCGCCTACAGCAAGCTCACACTTCACCCGCTTTGTTATCTGATCGAGGAGATCGGTCGCGAACTGGCCGGCAGGCCAGTGGCGCCGTTCGACCTGATGAAGGCGATGGATGCCAAGTTTCGGCTGCTCGGCTGGCAGGGCCTGGTCGGCATGGCCGTCTCAGGTCTCGACATGGCCTATTGGGATGTGCTCGGCCAGCTTGCCGGCCGGCGACTCGTCGAACTGCTCGGTGGCTCGGCGAGGCCGATCAAGGCCTATGACAGCTATGGCGCGGTCGATCCTGTCGCAGACGAGCGCGCGCTGCGCCGTTCGCTCGACCAGGGTTTTCGCGGCATCAAGATCAAGGGTGGCGACGGTGATGCCGCCAATGACGAACGCGTTGTGAAAGGTGTGCGCGCCCTGCTCGGCCCCGACATTGCGCTGATGCTCGACTTCAACCAGTCGCTCGATCCGGCCGAAGCAACCCGTCGCATCGCGCGCCTCGCGCCCTACGACCTGCACTGGATCGAGGAGCCGGTGCCGCAGGAGAGCCTGTCCGGCCACGCAAAAGTCCGAGAGACCTCGCCGACGCCGATCCAGGCCGGCGAGAACTGGTGGTTTCCGCGCGGCTTCGCCGAGGCGATCGCAGCCGGCGCATCCGACTTCATCATGCCCGACGTGATGAAGGTCGGCGGCGTCACCGGCTGGATGCAGGTCGCAGGGCAAGCCGACGCGGCATCGATCCCGATGTCGAGCCATCTGTTCGCGGAAGTCAGCGCGCACCTGCTCGCGGTGACGCCGACCGCGCACTGGCTCGAATTCCTCGACTTCGCCGGCGCGATCCTGGCAACGCCCGCCGAGATCGTCGACGGCGCGGTAACCGCACGCGGTCCCGGGCTCGGCATCGAATGGAACGAGCCGGCGGTGGCGAAGTATCTCGTGAGCTAGCGCGAGGACGAAATGGACGTAGAGCCCGAAGGTCCTGCCAGTCTCCCCTCGCGTTTCGACCATCTCGTTCTACGAGCCCTGGTGTTGCCGAAGCTCGTCCTGGCCTGCCTGATCGGCGCATGCTTCACCGGACCAGCGTTCGGCAAGGATGGTGACGATGACAGCGGCGCCGCGAAAGCGATAGGCGCGACGCCGAATATCTATCTCGACTTGCGAACCAGCTACGCTACGGTGCCGGCCGGCGCTTTACCGATCGGCTTCGGCAACTCGGCTCTCTCCACCGCGCTGCAATCGCTGGCGCTCGCGAACAACACCACGCTTCCGACGAGCGTATCGCTGCCCTCCCGGCAATCCGTCGCCGTCGATCTTCCGATGACCGTGGATGTCACCGACAAGGTCTCGCTCTACGCCGGGGTTTCCGGCACGACGACCTACGCCCAGACACAGGGTTGGTCATCCTTCGATATCACCAGTTGGAACGTCGGATTCCAGGCAGATGTCTATAGCCAGAATGGCGGTTCAATTCCGACCATCACCTGGCAATCCACAATCACCCAGTCGATCCCGAACGGGCCGACCGGGACGACGACATTCAACAACATTTTCGAGCTCGGCTACGCCTTCGACAAAGACGAAACGTACGGGGTGTTGGCCGGCATCCAGGACACCCGCGTCGAAGTGGCGACCGCGCTCGCGCGGATTCACCCCAATATCATCGGTTATGTCGGCGGCTATTATCAGTGGCCCAGCAACTGGAAATTCACCGGCCGCGTCGGAGTGCAGCATTTCGGCGGCGCGCAGCTCCTGAACTTTACGCCGGTTCCGTCCTTCACCGAGCCCGTCGTCCGGCTCGATCTCGATCGGATGGACGACAACGACAATCGTCTGTTCGGGGTCACGGCTCAGATCATGTGGGTGCCGAAGCCGTCCTATCAGCTGACGCTGAGAACGCCGCTTTATTTCGTGCGCAACTGATGCAGCCGACCCGCTGCGGCAATTGTGAATCGGACGGCGCGTGCCGGCTGCAAACCGTCAATCGCAAGCTTCACCTTTGCGGCGCATTGATGTAGGCCATCAAGACATCGGAGCGCGCTCAATGTCCACCAACAACAAGCTGACGCTGAAATTCCGTTGCCCGACGGAACTTGAGGGACTGATCCCGCAGCCCATTCCAGCTGCGCAGGGCGTTCCCGACTGGCTCAAAGCAATGCCGGCGACCGCCTTCTCTTCGATCAACCTGCACGACGAAGACACCATCAAGCGCTGCCCGCCATTCGTCGACGCGATGACCTGCGGATTCCTGCTGCCGCTGGTTTGCGACCTCAAGATCGAGGACGGCGAAATCACCTGGGACCACGACCTGCCGCCGGGAGGCACGCCCGAATTTCCCCGTTCGCCGATCGGCTTCCACGATCCGGGTCAGGTCAGCGGCACGCCGCTGTTCGAACAGGGCCGCTTCTTTCTCAAATTCCACAATTTGTGGACTGTCGAAGCTCCCGAAGGCTATTCCGTTTACTTCACGCATCCCGTCAACCGCTTCGACCTGCCATTCACGACGCTTAGCGGCTTGGTCAATTCCGACCTCTATCGCGACAACTGGGTGCACTTTCCGGCGTACTGGCACAACAGGGATTTCAGAGGCATCCTCCCCAAGGGGACGCCGATTGCACAATGCATTCCGGTCAAGCGCGACGACTGGACTGCACAGGCCTCGTCCTTCACAGCGGAGGAAGCCAAACGCGTCGGCGAATTTCGCACCGAGCTCAGGCGGCAGCCCAATCTTTATCGGCGAAACTTCAGGGTTTGAAGCGCCACGGGATCGGGTTTGACGCGCTCAAGCCGATTCACCGCCGAGGAATTTCGCAGCGTCGCTCTGCGAGAAGAAGAAGCGGCCGCGCGAGCCTGCGGCCATCACGAATGCCGCGCGTCCCAACAGTTGGGGCTGGCCGCGAATGACGGAGCGGAGCGTCGCCTCGGCAGCCTCGCACTCACCCAGCTCGAAAAGCGATGTGGCGAGGTAGGCGCGGGTCGAGCGATCGTCGGGGTACTGCGCGAGCACGCGACGGAAGGCATCCGCAGCTTCGGCATAATCACCATGAAGGATCAGGACCCGCCCGAGCTGGTTGAGAACATCGGGGCGTCCCGGCGCGGCATCGCGCGCGGCGGTCAGGAGGCTCGCAGCCCGCGCGATCTCATTGGCATCATGCAACAGGCGCGCGAGGTCGAGCTTCAGATCGACGCTGTCGGGCCGCAGCGCAAGGCCGGCCTCAATCGTGCTGATCGCCTCGTCGTGTTGACCGGCCTTGGCGAGCTGCCCGGCGAGTTCCTGAAACGATGGCAGATATGCCGGGCGGCGTGCCGCCGCGCGCCGAAGCTGCGCGATGCCGTCCGGGACGCGCCCCGCGCCGCACAGCAACGCACCGAGCAGGGTCTCGGCCTCGCCATCGTCGCTGCGGCGCACAACCCGTTCGAGTGGCGCGATCGCCTCGTCTCCCCGCCGCTGCCCCATCAGGGCATGCGCAAGGAGAAGCGTTGCATTCCGGTCCGCGCGGTTTGACTTCAGGATGCCGGCCGCGATCTGCTCGGCCTGCGCAAACTGCTGGGTTCGAAGCGCCATTGCGCCTTGCTGCAGTGCTTGCGCGAGGAAATTGTTCTGCCTGCCAGTCACGGGAGGTTTCTGGAAAATGAGAGAGAGAATGCTCCGCCGACTTAGCCCGCGCCTCTTCGCCTGTCCATCAAAAGTCTCGTGAAACGAGACCGGGACCCGCAAAGCCGTCCCCGAAGTGAGGCCACGCCGCTCGAAGCGACGGCGCTGGAAATATCCTGTATCGTGCGACCTGATCGGCAAGCCGCCGTGCAAGCCTGACACCATATGAACTCAAATCGGAGAACCGGGATGGCACAGTGCATCGTCGTCGTTCAATTCGACCTTCCGAAACGGACTGAGGAACAGGCCATCAATGGCGGCATGAGCACGGCCCCCATCTATCGAAACCTCGCGACAAAGGGGCTGATCCGCAAAGACTACCTCAACGGAGAAGCCGGCACCGGCGGCGTCTACTTGTGGGAGAGCCGGCAAGAGGCCGAGGCTTGGTTCACCGAGGCCAAGGTCGCGGAGCTCACCGAGCGGTTCGGGGTCCGGCCGCGGCTGACCTGGTACGACACGCACGTCACCGTCGACAATCTGAAGGGCGAGACGCGCGTGAACCAAACCACGCTGATTTCAGCCGCGGAGTGAATCGGCCGGCGTTGTCACCGATCGCCCGCAGCACCCTGCAGCTCAAGCGCGCTTGCGATGACCGCCCGATCGCTTGGCTGGGGGTGGGAGGGCCCTGCCCCCTTTAGCGGCCGACTTGGTCTCTGCTCGTATCATGTCGACGAAAGCCCGCAGCCCGGCCGTCATGTGCCGATGCCGCGGATAGTAGAGACGCAGGCCGGGGAATGGCGGCGTCCAGTCGTCCAGCACGGCCCGCAACGTTCCGGCCGCGAGATGTCCGGCGACCCAGAAATCACTGACGAACGCCAGTCCCAGCCCTTCGAGAGCGGCTTCGACCATCAAGGTGTCGCCGTCGAGGGTCAGTCTGCCCGGGACATCCACCGCCATCTGCTCGCCGCCGCGCTTTTCGAACTCCCAGTGATAGATCTTGCCGCTGGGCATCCGCCTGCGAATGCATTCATGGGTGAGCAGATCAAGCGGAGACCGCGGCACCGACGCGCGCGCGAAATAGCCGGGCGCGCCAACGACAATGAAACGCGTGTCCGGGCCGCAGGGAATCGCGACCATGTCCTGCGGCACGGCTTCGGCCAGCCGGATGCCGGCATCGAAGCCCTCCGCGACGATATCGATGGGCCGGCCCTCCAGCGTCAATTCGACGTTCATGTCGGGATAGAGCCGCAGAAACTTTACGACGACGGGGCGTACGATCTGGTGTGCGGCGCGCTCCTTCAGATTGATGCGCAGCGTGCCTGCTGGAGTGTCGCGGAACTCGTTCACGTCCTCCATCGCGCCGGCAATCTCGCGCAGCGCGGGACTGACCCTCGCGAGAAAGCGCTCGCCCGCCTCCGACAGCGCGACGCTGCGCGTCGTCCGGTTGATGAGACGCACGCCCAGCTTCTTCTCCAGCCCGGCGATCGCATGACTGAGCGCCGATGGCGAAATGCCGAGCTCGGTCGCGGCGGCGCGAAAGCTGCGATGTGTCGAGATCGCGACGACCGCGTTCAGCTCAAAAAGACCAGCATGCTGCATTGTACGATTACCTGCATCAGGTCATGCCACTTTATGCCGATTATTGCACTAATCAAGTCGGCTATATCGAGCCCGCAATCTGGATCGGCAACCTGATCTAAAGGACATCCCCTATGGCAAAGACTTTCCTGATCACGGGCGTTTCATCCGGCTTCGGCCGCGCGTTGGCCGAGGCTGCATTGGGTGACGGCCATGCCGTCGTCGGCACCGTGCGCAACGAGAACGACAAGCAGAAGTTCGAAGCACTCGGCGAAGGCGTGCACGCGGTACTTCTTGATGTCACCAACTTCGAAGCGATCGCGCCCGCCGTCGCCGAGGTCGAGCGCAGGATCGGCGCGATCGACGTTCTGGTGAACAACGCCGGCTATGGTCACGAGGGCATTCTGGAGGAATCATCGATCGACGACCTGCGACGCCAGTTCGAGGTCAACGTCTTCGGTGCGGTGGCGATGATCCAGGCGGTGCTGCCCTTCATGCGCAGGCGCCGCGCCGGGCATATCCTCAACGTGACGTCGATGGGCGGGTTCATCACGATGCCCGGTCTCAGCTACTATCACGGCAGCAAGTTCGCACTGGAAGGAATCTCCGAAACCCTCGGCAAGGAAGTCAATGACCTCGGCATCAAGGTCACGGCGGTCGAACCCGGCAGCTTCCGCACCGACTGGGCCGGACGATCGATGGTACGGGCAGAACGATCGATCCCCGACTATGACGTTCTCATCGACCCGATCCGCAAACGCCGCATGGAAATGAGTGGCCGGCAGGTTGGCGATCCCCAGAAGGCCGCGCAGGCCATGCTGAAACTCGCACTGTCGGCCGATCCGCCGGCGCACCTGCTGCTCGGCAGCGATGCCGTTCGGCTCGTCGAGGACAAGATGAAACTGCTGCAGGCCGAATTCGCTGCGTGGAAGGACGTTTCGCTCTCCACCGACGTTGCCTGAGCAGCATCAGTCGCCGCGGCGGTCCGTCATTGCAGGACGGACCGCCGCGTCTCGACACTCGCGCGCGGGCACTTGCGTCCAGAGATAGCGCACGTCCGGCTCCTTCTCCTCGTTGCGGCTGCCATCGGTCTGCTCCACCGCGACAAAGCCGCGGGCCTCATAGAAGCTTCGCGTCCGTGCGTTGCGCTGGAAGGTCCAGAGTTGCAGCCGGTCGGCGCCCTGCTTCGCGATATCGAGCAGCGCGCTGCCGATGCCGCGCCCCTGTGCGGCCGGCAGCACGTAGAGTTGCTCGATCCAGTCGTCGTGGAACGCGATGACGCCGCTCATGGCCTCGCCGTCGAACGCGCCCCACAGTGTGCAGACCGAAAACATCCGCTCGCGATAGAACCAGCGGTCTTCGTCGGGCGTATGCAGGCCGGCGAGCCAGGGCAGCGCGTGATCGAACGCCGCACGATGCACGCGCGCCGCGGCGTCCATGTCGGCAAGCGCGAGCCGCCTAGTATTCAATGCCGAACTCGTCATAGAGGCGGCGGAACACGGCCGGCAGCACCTCGGTCAGGTCCTCGGCGATCAGGCCGGGCCCTGCCTCGCTGGCCCCTTCGCCGTGCAGCCACACACCAATGCTGGCCGCCTCGAAAGCCGCGACGCCCTGCGCGAGGAAGCCCGCGATGATGCCTGCGAGCACATCGCCGGCGCCGGCGGTGGCAAGCCACGGCGGCGCGTTGGCGGCGATGGTGGCGCGCCCATCCGGAGATGCGATCACGGTGTCGGCGCCCTTCAGCAGCACCACCGCGCCGGAGCGCTCGGCCGCCGCGCGCACGCGTTCGAGCTTGGAGCGGCCCGGATGCTTGTTGGAGATATCGCTGAACAGCCGCGGAAACTCGCCCTCATGAGGGGTCAGCACCACCCCGAGACCGTCGGAGGCCTTGATCGCCTCGAACAGCCGGTCCGGCGAACCGGCAAAACTGGTCAGCGCATCGGCGTCGAGCACGAGGTGCCGCTGCGCCGAGAGTGCGGTGTGAACGAAGTCGCGGGTGCGCGCGCTGACCCCGGCACCGGGACCGATCACACAGGCGTTGAGGCGCTTGTCGCCGAGCAGTTCGGCGAACTGGATCGGGTTATCGACCGCGCGCACCATCACCGCGGTCAGCGCCGCGGCATTGACCACAAGCGCATCGCGCGGCGAGGCCAACGTTACGAGGCCGGCGCCGGCGCGCAGCGCCGCGCGCGCGGCGAGCCGCGCAGCGCCGGTCGAGGCGAGATCGCCCGAGACCACGACGGCGTGCCCCCTTGCGTATTTGTGACCGTCGATCCGCGGCACCGGAAACGACCATCGCCAGGCCTCCGGGGCATTCTCCGCGGTCAGCGGCTTGATCTCGTCGAGCACCTGCGCGTCGATGCCGATATCCGCGACGCGGACCCGGCCGCAATAGATCCGGCCCGGCAGCAACAGATGCGCGGGCTTCTTGCGGAAGAAGGTGACGGTTTCGGTCGCCTGCACCGCCGCGCCCATCACGGCTCCAGTGGTGCCATTGATGCCGCTCGGCAGGTCGACCGCCAGCACCGGCGTACCGTTGGCGTTGACGGCCGCGATCATCTCCAGCGGATCGCCCTTCACCGGACGATTGAGACCGGCGCCAAACAGCGCGTCGATGATCAGTGCCGGCTTGCCGAGCGCCTGCGGGTTGAACGGCAGCACGGGATATTTCCAGCCCTTCGCTGCCAGCGCAGCATCGCCTTGCAGGCTGTCGCGCTCGCAGAGCAGGATCACCGAGACCTCACGGCCGCGCGCGGCGAGCTCGGCGGCGGCGACAAAGCCATCGCCGCCATTGTTGCCACGGCCGGCGACCACGACGATCGGCCCCTCCTCGACCAAGTCCATCGCGGCCTCGGCGACAGCCTGGCCGGCGCTCATCATGAGCGCGAAGCCCGGCGTGCCGGCTGCGATGGTCAGCCGGTCGGCACGCTCCATCTCGGTGGTGGTCAGAACGTCCATGCCGAATCCTCAATCGCTTCGCCTTTTCGAGAGGCAATTCCTGTGACGTTCTCGGGGTTTCTACTGGCCGCCTGCATACGGATTGATCTATTTGCCTATTTGTTAGGCTTGGATATCATAGCCCATGTGGTTCGATATCAACCGACTGCCTGTTAAAAGGCTGATAACATTCCGAAATCGGGGACCTTAACAACTTGGCATAGACCCTGCTTTTGAGGAAGCCGCGTACAGGCCGCTCGATGCGACCATTGCGCGTGTTTCCGGCCACCGGCCGGAAGCTTAAGACCAACCAGACTGCGCCCCACGCGCATCGAACTCGACCCTGCAATCTGCAATGCCCGGGAGGCGCTCAGTGAAGAAGATTGAAGCCATCATCAAGCCCTTCAAGCTCGACGAGGTGAAAGAAGCGCTCCAGGAAGTCGGACTGCAAGGCATCACCGTGACCGAGGCCAAGGGATTTGGCCGTCAGAAGGGCCATGCCGAGCTGTATCGCGGTGCGGAATACATCGTCGACTTCCTGCCCAAGGTGAAGATCGAGATCGTGATCGGCGACGACCTGGTCGAGAAGGCGATCGACGCGATCCGCCGCGCGGCCCAGACCGGACGGATCGGCGACGGCAAGATCTTCGTCTCCAATATCGAGGAAGCCATCCGCATCCGGACCGGCGAATCCGGGCTGGACGCTATTTAAGGGCGGTGCTATCCGGAATTTCTGACGCAAAAGAGAAAAAAGGCTGCTTCGGCAGCCTGATTTCGTTTGAGTAGTCACACGAACCCGCCAAAAGCGGGAATAACGTCGCCCACCGCCGGAAACACACCCGCACATCCATAAGGGGTATTCATGAAGACCGCCAAAGACGTCCTGAAATCGATCAAGGACAACGACGTCAAATACGTCGACCTGCGCTTCACCGATCCGCGCGGCAAGTGGCAGCACGTCACCTTCGACGTCAGCATGATCGATGACGATATCTTCGCCGAGGGCACCATGTTCGACGGCTCGTCGATCGCCGGCTGGAAGGCGATCAATGAATCCGACATGTGCCTGATGCCCGACCCGGTGACCGCGACGATCGACCCGTTCTTCGCCGAGACCACCATGGTCATCACCTGCGACGTGCTCGAGCCGACCACCGGCGAGCCCTACAACCGCGATCCCCGCGGCATCGCCAAGAAGGCCGAGGCCATGGTGAAGTCGATGGGCGTGGGCGACACCGTGTTCGTCGGCCCCGAGGCCGAGTTCTTCGTGTTCGACGACGTGCGCTATTCGGCCGATCCCTACAACACCGGCTTCCGCCTCGACTCCTCCGAACTGCCGATCAACTCGGCCACCGAATATGAGGGCGGCAACCTCGGCCACCGCATCCGCACCAAGGCCGGCTACTTCCCGGTGCCGCCGCAGGACTCCGTGCAGGACATGCGCTCCGAGATGCTCGGCGCGATGGCCAAGATGGGCGTCAAGGTCGAGAAGCACCACCATGAAGTCGCTTCGGCCCAGCACGAGCTCGGAATGAAGTTCGACACGCTGACGCTGATGGCCGACCAGATGCAGGTCTACAAGTACTGCATCCACCAGGTCGCCCACATCTACGGCAAGACCGCCACCTTCATGCCGAAGCCGGTCTACGGCGACAACGGCTCGGGCATGCACGTCCACCAGTCGATCTGGAAGGACGGCAAGCCGACCTTCGCCGGCAACAAGTACGCCGACCTGTCGGAGACCTGCCTGCACTACATCGGCGGCATCATCAAGCACGCCAAGGCGATCAACGCCTTCACCAACCCGTCGACCAACTCCTACAAGCGTCTGGTCCCGGGCTACGAGGCGCCGGTGCTGCTCGCCTACTCCGCGCGCAACCGTTCGGCATCCTGCCGCATCCCCTACACCGCGAACCCGAAGGCCAAGCGCGTCGAGGTGCGTTTCCCCGACCCGATGGCCAACCCGTATCTCGGCTTCGCCGCGATGCTGATGGCCGGCCTCGACGGCATCAAGAACAAGATCGATCCGGGTCCGGCGATGGACAAGGACCTCTACGATCTGCCGAAGGAAGAGCTGAAGCAGATCCCGACCGTCTGCGGTTCGCTGCGCGAAGCGCTGGAGAGCCTCGACAAGGATCGCGCGTTCCTCAAGAACGGCGGCGTGTTCGATGACGACTTCATCGACGCCTATATCGAGCTGAAGATGACCGAGGTCGCCCGTTTCGAAATGACCCCGCACCCGGTCGAGTTCGAGATGTACTACTCGCTGTAAGCTTGCAGCACTGAACGCATGCGAAAGGCGCTTCCACCGGAAGCGCCTTTTGTTTTCGGGGTAGACGTCCGTAGGATGGATGGAGCGAAGCGATACCCGTCCTGCGTCTTGACTGTGTCCCTGCGATTCCTGGTGTCAGCCCATGACCGAAGCCGTCGTCCGCTCTGCGGTAGAGCACGAACTGCCCGCGGTGTTGAACCTCTATCGACATCTTCATCCGCACGACCCCGAGCTGGAGACAACCACTGCCGAGCGGGTCTGGTCGACGCTGCTTGCATCCAGCTTCATGACCGTGATCGTCGCACAGGCGGCGGACCTGCTGGTCGCTTCGTGCACGCTCGCGATCGTGCCCAACCTGTCTCGAGGCGGCAGGTCATATGGCGTGATCGAGAATGTCGTCACTCACGCCGACTACCGTCGGCTCGGACTCGGCCGGCGGGTCCTTGCTCATGCACTCGATCTTGCCTGGCAGGCCGACTGCTACAAGGTCCTGCTGGCGACGGGCTCGAAGCGGGAGAGCACCCTCCGCTTCTACGAGGAAGCGGGCTTTCTGCGCGGAGGCAAAACCTACTTCGAGGTACGTCGTCCCTAGCCGCGGTCGCGTGCTTGTCAGACGCATCGAGCTGACGTGTGCAAAAGGCGCCTCTACCGGAAGCGCCTTTTGTCCTGTTCGGCGATTACGCCTTCACTTTCGCAACCCGCCGGCCGCCGGCATCGAGCGCGCCGAATTTGCCCGCGATCAGGTCCGGCGTCGGCATCATGCCGCCGAGCGACCAGCTCGCCGGCTCGCCCTCCTCGATCTTGACCCAGACGTTGCGGCGGAAGTCCGGGTCGCCCTGCCCCTCGACCTCGACCATGAGATCGGTGACGCGCTCAAGCAGCGCCTTCTTCTGGGCGACATCGAAGATGCCGCGGACGGTGGAAATGGTGACGTAAGGCATGGTCTCTCTCCATTGTAGAGGTGGTGACAACGCAGCGAAGATGGACCGGCACGGCGCGATCAGGCAGTGGCCGATCAGACAGAGATCGGGCAATATCTGCCACCGCCTGATCGCGCCGATCGGGTAGGATGACGGCAACGCCTGGAGGTCCCATGAAGCTTGCGATCCTCGCGCTGGAAGGCTGCATGCAATCGGCGGTCGCCGGCATCGCCGACATCCTCACGCTCGGCAACCATGTGATGGCGCTGCGCGGCGGCAAGGCGCGCTTCAGCTGGCAGACGCTCTCGCTCGACGGCAAGGCGGTGCGTGCCGGCGGCGGCAAGCTGCTCGCCGTCGACGGCGCAGTCAGCAAGCGGGCGGCATTCGACGCGATCATCGTGCCCGGCAGCCTGGTCGATCATCTCACCGCCGAGCGCCTGCAGCCGCAATATGACCGCGCCGGCGCCTGGCTGCGCCAGCAACATGCCAGCGGCCGGCTGATCGGCGCCTTCTGCAGCGGCGTGCTGCTGCTCGCCAATGCCGGCTTGCTCGATGGCCGCCGCGCCACCATCACCTGGTGGCTGCAGAGCGAGCTGCGCCGCCGCCATCCCCGGATCGATCTCGCCAGCGATGCCGTCATCACGCAGGCCGACCGCCTGGTCTGTGCCGCCGGGCCGATGTCGTGGGTCGATCTGCTGCTGCGGTTGATCGAACTGGTCGAGGGCGCTGAGGTCGCGAAAATCTGCGCCGACTATGCCGTGATCGACACCGCGCAGCGCACCCAGGCGATCTTCATGCCGCTCGGCTACATGCTCGGACAAGACCCGCTGCTGATCAAGGCGGACATGCTGGTGCGCCGCACCGGCAAGGCGCCGATCACGGTGCGGGGCCTCGCACAGGCGCTGGGCCTGAGCGAACGCACGCTGAACCGGCGCTTCCGCGAGCTGACCCACGAGCCACCGCAGGCCTTCATCACGCGCCGCCGCGTCGAGCACGCCCGCACGCTGCTGGAGATCACAGCGCAACCGATCAAGGCAATCGCCCGCGCCACCGGCTACGAGGACGAGAGCAGTTTTCGCAAGGCTTTTCGAAAGCTGACGCTGACATCGCCGCAAGCCTACCGCGCGCAGCGATCAATGCGAGCGGCCTAGCCGCGTCGGACGAGGAGCGTGCAGGACGGATAGAGCGTAGCGAGACCCGTCAATTTCGAACCACGCAAAGATGGGTTTCGCTGCGCTCTACCCATCCTACCGACCGCGGCCCGCGCTACACCCTGAACAGCTTCGCGTACCTCGCCTTGATCTCCTCGCTCTGCGCCTGCACCTGGGCCGGATCGGCCTTCAGCATCTTCAGCTTGTCGAGCGGTACGTGCCCTGCCTTCTCCTTCACCCCGGCGTGGAACGAGCGGTGCGCGAATTCGTCGGCCAGCATCTGCTGGGTTTCGGCGCTGAAGAAATAGCTCTGGAACAGCCGCGCCGCGTTCGGGTTCGGCGCGCTCTTGAAGATGCCGCTCGGCACGATGATCAGCGGCGCGCCCTCGGCCGGGTAGACCACCTCGACCGGTTTGCCCTGGTCCTTGGCCAGCACTAGGTTGTAGTCGTTGCCGTCGGCCATGACGGCGCGCTCGCCGAGCAGGATCTTCTTCGGTGGATCGGCGGCCGACTGCACCTGCATCACCCGCTGCTGCGACAGCTTCTCCAGGTACGGCCAGCCGAGATCGCGCGCTAGCACGAAGGTCGCGGTCAGGATCGCACCGGAGTAGCCCGGGTGAGCCTTGACGATCTTGCCGCGCCACCGGGGATCAAGCAGATCGGCATAGCTCTTCGGCGCCTCCTCGCGCTTCACCTGTTCGGTGTTGTAGCCGATCACCTCGAACCAGGCGCATGAGGTCGCCGAGGTGCCGTCGGGATCGATCTGGTCAGCCGGAAAATGTTTTGCGACGGCTTCCGGCATGTAGGCCGCGAGCCAGTCGTTCTTCTTCCAGTCGAGGTAATGCGCGGGATCGGTCGAGTTGGCGACATCGACGGCGTGGATGCCGCTGCCCTGCTCCTGGGCGATGCGCTGGAAAATCCGCTCGGCGCCGGAGCGTTCGACGCGGACGCTGATGCCCGGATATTTCTGCTCGAAGTCGCGCGCCAAGCGCTCGGCCGTGTTCAGCTCCAGCGCGCTGTAGAACGAGATCTTGCCTTCCTTCTTGGCCGCGGCAACCAGTTCCGGCGTCACGGCCTCAGCCGGCGGCGCCGCCGCCCGCAGTGGTTCGGCGAACACCATGCCGGCGGCGGTGGCCGCCGTCACCTTGAGCCAGTCGCGTCTCGACCATTTGCGGTCCTGCATTCCCATGCTCCCTGAGATCGGGCCGTTGACCGGCCGCTCGATTGTCGAGGGAGCATAGCGCGTAGGATGGGTGGAGCGAAGCGGTACCCATCATCTCTCCTTGCGACCGAAAGCTGGTGGGTTTCGCTTCGCTCTACCCATCCTACGGACTACAGGCGACCGGTCATCGCCAACTTTGGCGCAACACCCGCATCCAATTGTCAAAGGCGATCTTGCCCAGCGTGGCGTCATCGAAGCCGTGCCCGCGCAATGCCTGGATCAGGCTCTGGAGATGGCTTGCATCCCTGAGCGGACGCGGCATCACTGCACCGTCGAAGTCGGACCCCAGCGCCACGTGATCGTCACCCATCCGCTCGACCAGATAGCCGAGATGGTTGGCGACCGTCTCGATCGGTGCGTCGGGATCGCTGTGCCCGTCCGGGCGCACCTCGGACACACTGAAATTAAAACCAACGACGCCGCCTGACGCCTTGACGGCATCGAGCTGCCGGTCGGTCAGGTTGCGGGTCGCGGGGCAGATCGCGTGCGCGCAAGCGTGGGTGACCACGATCGGCGCCGTGCTGATCGCCGCCAGATCCCAGAAACCGCGCTCGTTGAGGTGGGCTGCATCGACCATGATTCCAAGTTCATTGCAGGCCCTCACCAGCGCCTTCCCGGCGTCGGTCAGACCGGGCCCGGTGTCCGGCGAACGCGGATAGGCGAACGGCACGCCGTGACCGAAGATATTGGGCCGGCTCCAGACCGGGCCGAGCGACCGCAGGCCGCGCGCGTACAGCCTCGCCAGCCCGTCGAGATCGGCGTCGATCGCTTCGGCGCCCTCGAGATGCAGCACGATCGAAAACGCCGCATCCCGCCGCGCCGCCTCGATCTCATCCACGGTGGTCGCCCAACGGATTTTTCCGTCGGCGCGGGCCACCATGGCATCCAGCGCGCTCAGCTGGGCATCGATGGTGCGGCGCGCATAGGCCGCATCGAGCGGCTCGGCAAGACGCACCTCGTACCCGTCGGCGGTTCGCGTGAAATCGCCTTGTCGCGGATGCTCCGCCTTGGCGTACATCGCGAACAGGCCGCCAACCATGCCGCCTTCCCGCGCGCGCGGCAGATCGAGATGCCCCTCCTCGGAGCGCACGAGAAAGTCCCGACCGCCTTCCCGGTACTCGGCGAGGTGTTGAGCCGCATCATTGTGGCCATCGAAGATCGCGATCATGGTGTGGTCCTGCACTGTGCATTCCTCGCGTCGAACTTGCGCCAAGTAGGGTCAGCCCGCGACTTGCGGATTATTGACCGCCAACTGAGCTGCAAAAGCCCGCTTGTAAGCGGGCCGCGCTTCGCCGCGGGCGACATACGCCGCAAGCTTCGGATGTCCGTCGAGCATGCCCGAAGGTTTGAGCCGGAGCAGCACCGACACCATCATCAGGTCGCCCGCGCTGAACGCGCCGTCGAGCCAGTCGGCATCGCCCAGACGATCCGACAGCAAGTCCAGCCGCTGACGGACACGATCCTCGACCAGCGGCAGGCGTTCTGCATGCCACGGCTTGTCGCGCTCGAACAGCCTTGCGGTCGCGAACTCGAGGATCGGCGGCTCCACCGTGTTGAGCGCGGCGAACATCCAGGCAATTGCGTGCGCCCGGGCATTGGCGTCACCGGGCAGCAGGCCAGCATGGCGCTCGGCGAGGTGGAGCACGATCGCCCCCGTCTCGAACAAGACGAGATCGTCCGCCTCATACGTCGGTATCTGGCCAAACGGGTGAACCGCCAGATGCGCGGGCTCTTTCATCGCAGCAAATGAAACGAAGCGGACCGCGTAGGGTTGCCCCACCTCTTCAAGCGCCCAGCGAACCCGCGTATCCCGCGCCAGTCCCTTGCCGCCGTCGGGCGACCTCTCAAAGGCGGTAATCGTGATGGTCACTGCAGGCTTCTCCCCGGCGAACGCGGTGGTTGGGCAGCAGGTTGTGGATCCCGGTGCGCGATGTTCGCGCGGCCGCCGCGCTCGCAGCGCGTCCCCATCCTAGCTCTTTTCCGGCGGATTCTCGCGCAGGAAGCGTTCGAGATCGGGCTGCACCGAGTAAGGCTGCGGAACCGGATCGCCCTGGAAGTCGACCTGAAGATCAAGGCAGCGTCGCAGCACCCGCGCCAGTTCGCTGCGCCGATAGGGCTTGGTCAGCAGCGGAATGCCATGGCCGCCGCGCCCCTGTTGCGCCGGCAGGACGCCATCGCTGTAGCCCGAGGTGAATAGCACCCGCAGCGCCGGGCGACCGGCCATCAGGGTTTCCGCCAGTTGCCGGCCGTTCATACTGCCGGGCATCACGATGTCGGTGAACAGGAGATCGAACGCGGTGCCGCGGTTGACGATCTCGAGCGCGGCATCCGCGTTCGCCGCCGCCAGCACCTTGTAGCCGAGGCTCTCGAGCTGGCCGGTGACATAGTCGCGGATCGTGGGGTCGTCTTCCACGCACAGGATGGTCTCGTCGCCGCCCCTGACCGGCAGATCGTCCTCCTCGGTCGCGCGCTGCGCGCTGCGTTCCGCCTTGGGCAGATAGATCCGGAAGACGGTGCCGCGGCCCTGCTCGCTCGTGACCTCGATCCCGCCGCCGCTCTGCTTGACGAAGCCGAACACCATGCTCAGGCCAAGCCCGGTGCCCTGGCCGACCTCCTTTGTGGAGAAGAACGGATCGAAGATCTTCTCCAAATGCGACGGCGAAATCCCGGTGCCGGTGTCGGCGACCTCGATCACGAGGTGGTCGCCGGCGCGCTCGACACCGTGCGCCACGGCGTCGGGAATGCCGAGCTGGATGTTGCGGGTCGCAAACGTCAGCGTGCCGCCCTCAGGCATCGCATCGCGCGCGTTGATGGCGAGATTGACCAGCGCGGCGCCGAGCTGGCTGCGATCGACGAAGGCGAGCCAGGCGTTGCGGTTGAGCTCCGTCCTGATCTCGGTCTGCGACCCCAGCGTCTGCGACAACAGGCGGACTACTTCGCCGATCAGGTCGTTGACGTCGGTCTCGGCGGGCTGCAGCGGCTGCTTGCGCGCGAAGGCCAGCAGGCTCGAGGTGAGCTGCGCGCCGCGATCGGCGGCATCGCTGATCAGCTTGGCGATCGCGGCAAGCTGCGGGTTGTCCTTGACCCCATCGGCCAGGATCTCGACCGTGCCCGTGATCACCGTCAGCATGTTGTTGAAGTCGTGCGCGATGCCGCCGGTCAGCCGCCCGAGCGATTCCGTCTTCTGCGCCTGGATCAACTGCTCCTCGGCGATGCGGCGCTGGGTGACGTCCCTGACAAAGGAATTGATGATCCAGCCATCGCCGCGGCGCAGCGCATTGAGCGACACTTCGACATGGAAGCGGTGACCGTCGCGGTGCACGGACGCGGTCTCATAGCGCATGCCAATGCCGCCGCCCGCGGCCTCCTGCAGGAAGCGGGTGATGCGCTGCCGGTGCGCGACGCGAAGCTCCTCCGGAAACACCAGTTCGACGACGCGACAACCGACCGCCTCGGAGCGCGTCCAGCCGGTGAGCGCTTCGGCCTGCGGGCTCCAATCGAGGATGATGCCGTCCTGGTCGGTCTGCACGAAGGCGTCGAGCGCGGTCCTGACGATGGCCTGCGCCATCTGCTCGCTCTCCACCAGCGCCTGATGCGCCTGACGCTGCGCGGTGACATCGTGCAGCACGATGACGGCCCCGCGCAGGTTGCCGGCATCGTCGCGCAACGGCCTGGCGTTGACGACAAGATAGACGGCCGGTTCGGGCCGCAGGGGTTTGACGATCAGTTCGCAATCGTCGATGTCCTCGCCGCGCAGCGCGCGCGCCATCGGCGTGTCCGCGATCGGCATCTCGGTGGTGCCGTCGGCATAATAGTTCTGAAAAGTGCGAACGCCGGTCAGGGTGTCAAAACCGGGCTCGACACCGTACAGCCGCCGCGCCGCGGCGTTGACGATCACGATCATCGCGTGCTCATCGGCGACCACCACCGGATCGCGGATGCTCTCGACGGTCTTCTCCAGCAGGTGCTGCCGGCTGCCCAATTGCGCCGAGAGCTCGGCAAGTGTCGCGGCGAGCTGGGCGGCCTCGTCATTGCCGACTGCCCCGCTCGGGACCGGCTGGCCGCGCGACAGCGCGTCCGCCGCCCGCACCAACTGGGCGGGCGTCCTGGCCAGCGATCTCGCAATCAGCTCAGCAGTCATCAACACCACCGCAACCGCGCCACCGGCGAGCGCCATGCCCGGCCAGGTCACGCCATGGATGAAGCCCAGTGTGAGCAGGAGTGTGACGACGGGAAGCATCATCCCGACCGCCAGACGGCCCGACAAATTCATCCCGACCAACTCATCGTGAGCAGTTGCACCGGAAAATGGAAAAGAAAAACAGGAGCAGGAAAGGTATTGTCGGCGCCGGGGCAATATCGGGTGGCTTGCACCCACTTGCTTAGCCGAGTCCGACGCCGCAATCCGCCACTTTCGTGTCCGTATAAGTACGGAGACACGGTCATTCCCCGTCGCCGGTTGGTCCGGATCTGGCACCAGAACGCAAGGCGCGGACGGATGACGTCGCGAAGATGCGGATGCATGACCACTGACAGCGGCATAAACTCGGTGTCGTCCCTGCGAAGCCAGGGACCCATAACCACCGATGCTGCTTGTCGCACGATGGCGGAACGACGAGTCCCATTCACAACAACCGCCGCGGCCTATGGGTCCCTGCTTTCGCAGGGACAGTGGAGCTTGGGCCCCCTACGCCGCCCGCCGCCGCTCGCGTAGCGCGTCGCCGAAGGCCTCGAACAGCGCGCGATTGATCGGGTTGCGCTGCGGATCGTATTCGGCGTGCCACTGCACGCCGAGCGCAAAGCCCGTGGCATCCGCGATGCGGATCGCCTCGATGGTGCCGTCCTCGGCGATGCCTTCGATCACGACGCGCTTGCCGGGCTCGAGGATGCCCTGGCCGTGCAGCGAATTGACGCGAATGGTCTCGCGGCCGAGGATCTTTGCGAAGGCGCCACCCGGCGTCAGCGCAACGTCGTGACGGTCGGCGAACACCACAGTCGGATCAGGATGGATCTCGCCGTTCTCCAGCCGCGGCATCCGGTGGTTCATGCGGCCAGGAATCTCGCGGATCTCCGGATGCAGCGAGCCGCCGAACGCGACATTCATCTCCTGCAGGCCGCGGCAGATGCCGAAGATCGGCACGCCGCGCGCGACGCAGGCCTCCGACAGCGCCAGCGCGACATCGTCGCGGTGGATGTCATAGGGCTCGTGCGCGGCACAGGGCTCGGTGTTGAAACGGGTCGGATGGACATTGGCGCGGGCCCCGGTCAGCACGACGCCATCGACCACGTCGAGCAAGGCGCCGACCTCGGTGATTTCGGGGCTGCCAGCGAACATCAGCGGCACGGCACCCGAGACCTCGGCAACCGCGCGAAGGTTGCGCTCTCCGACCATCTGGACTGTGAAACGATTTTCAATGCGATGGGCGTTTCCGATCACGCCGACCACGGGCCGTCTCATTATTGAAGTCTCGCGCAATGATTCTTCTAGGTTTGCGACGTTGCGGAGACAATCATGCCTTCGAGTTCCCCAGGGATCAACCGCCTAGTTCTGCACAGGGGGGCTTGCAGTCCTGCACAGGCCAGGTCCGGCGATGCCCAAACGGCCGCCAGGAGCCGGAAACGCCCCAGCCGGCGGCCTCGCCGCCACAACCGACGGTCGGCGGCAAACCGGCACAGCGCTCGCAGCTTGATCCCGGCGGAGTTTTCGCCAAAGACTGCTCCGGACACCGTCGCGAAGGGGGAATCACCCGTGACAGACTCGGCTGACAATCGCCTGCAGGCGCGAAACGACATGGCGTGGGCGATCGCCGTCGGCGGTATCGGCATCGTGCTATTCGCGGCCCTCTTGCTGTTCGCCTGGCAGTTCGCCGCCACCCTGTTCCTGCTGTTCTCGGGCATGCTGCTCGGCGTCGGCCTGAACGCGATGACCACCCTGCTCGGCCGGCTGTTTCCGCTGCCGCATGCGCTGCGGCTTGCAATCGTCTGCCTGGCGCTGGCGGGACTGCTGTCCGGCATCGTGTTCCTCGGCGGCGCCACCATCGCGCAGCAGGCCACGGTGCTGAGCAACACGATCAAATCGCAGCTCGGCAGCGTCAAGGAGTTCCTCGAGCAGCACGGTGTCGACACCAGCTATCTTGATTTCGCCAATGCCGCCGGCGAGGCGAAGCCGGACGGCACCGCCGTGGCGACCACGACGACCACCACGCCGGCAACGTCGCAGTCCCATGGCATCCCCGGCGCCGGCGCGCTGGCCTCCAGCGGCGGCGCCATCATCAGCCAGACGTTGAAGGTGCTGCTCGGCACCGTCAGCGTCGTCGGCAACTTCTTCATCGTGCTGTTCCTCGGGCTCGCCTTCGCGGCCCAGCCGAGCATCTACCGCGCCGGGCTGCTGTTCATGGCGCCGGCAAAATACCGCGCGCAAGCGACCATCATCGTCGACCGTATCGGCGAGACGCTGGAGCGCTGGCTGATCGCGCAGATCATCACCATGACCGCGGTGTTCCTCGTCACCTGGATCGGGCTTGCCATCATCGGCATTCCGAGCTCGTTCATCCTCGGCATCCAGGCCGGCCTGCTCGCCTTCATCCCGACGGTCGGCGCGATCCTCGGCGGGCTGATCGTGGTGCTGGCGAGCCTCGCGACGGGGTGGATCGCGGCACTGTCGGCCTTCGTCCTGTTCCTCGGCGTTCACGCGCTGGAGAGCTACATCCTGACTCCGATCATCCAGCGCCAGGCGCTGGACATCCCGCCGGCAACGCTGTTCGCGTTCCAGATCCTGCTCGGCGTCGTATTCGGCATCTGGGGACTGGCGCTGGCGCTGCCGCTGATGGCGATCGCCAAGGTGATGATCGATCACTTCAAGGCGGAGGACGAGGCGCCGGCGAAAGCAGCCTGATCTCACTAAGGGTGACGATGATGGGCTGCGCGTTGCTTGATCCCCGTCATTGCGAGCGAAGAATCCAACGCGCGGCGTAGTCGGAAGCATGGATTGCTTCGTCGCCGTCGCTCCTCGCAATGACGGCAGGATTTAGGAGAACAGCAGCACCGTTCCCAGGACCATCAGCATCACGCCGAGCAGCATCGCGATCGGCCAGTGATGCTTCCGCTGCTCGTACCGCCCCTGCGCGCGCCGTTCGGCGATCAGCGCGGTCTCGTACTCTTCGGAATCCGAGAACAGGCAGGCGAACCCGCTGCGCGCCGAAACAGCGTCGGCTTCGAGCGACATCAGGGCAGACTGCGGATTGCGGGTGCGGATCGACTCCATGCCCGAAAGCATGGGATCGAATGGTTAACGAGTCGTTACCACGCTCACGCGCCGACGTTCGCCGGCTTTTGCCGCGCCGATGCCGGCAGGCCCGCGGTCTTGCGCCGCCAATTCTCCAGCGACAGCGGCAATTCCTCCGCCGCCTCGACGCGGTTGCGACCGCCGCGCTTGGCCTGGTAGAGCGCGGTGTCGGCCGCGGCCAGCAGCACCTCGAGCTCGGTCCCGGCGGGTCCGCCGGCGACGCCGATGCTGACCGTGGTCTCGACCGCGCCTTCCTCGCAACTGATGTTGCTGTTCTCGAACGCCTCGCGCACACGCTCGGCGACCAGCACGCCCTCCTCCAGCGAGCACGGCAGCAGCGCCGCGAACTCCTCGCCGCCGATCCGGCCCGACAGATCGCTGATCCTGAGACTGTTGACCACCACGGCGGAGAACAGCTTCAGGATCTCGTCACCCGCCGGATGGCCGAAGCGGTCGTTGATCGATTTGAAGTGATCGATGTCGAAGATCATCACCGTCACCGGCCGGCCGCCATCGGCTTCGCGCTCGATCACCCGGGTACAGGCTTCGGTGAATCCGCGGCGGTTGAGCATGCCGCTCAACGGATCGATCGAGGCAGCCGTCTTGTGCACGGCCACCGCGCGGTCCGACACCATCATGAAGATCACGAACACCGTGCCGATCGCGTACAGCACGAGTTCGATCGAGAACAGCGTGACCCAGAAGTTGCTGACGAAGTTCTGGCCGTTCAGCCGCAGCACGTCGCCGACCAGGATCGGCAGCATCAGGACGCAGCCATGGGCGACCGGGATCACGATCGCGATCCAGCGCCGCTGCATTGCACGGCGGCGCTCGCTCCAGAGTTCGGAGGCGGTCAACGCGGCGTAGATCGCCACGATTCCGGCGCCGATGGTCAGGCGCAGCGCCGGATCGGCGACCGTCGTCACCGCGCCGATCCATGCGATCGGGCCGAGCACGAGTCCCGGCAGGTTGGCCTTGCGGCCATGGAAGATGCGCGCAGCATTCCAGACCATGCCGCAGGCGCCGAAGCCGATCGCATTGAGGCCCAGCAGAACCATCGGATCAAGCGTCGTACTGCCGACCGTCCAGAGCGCGACCGAGGCCGCGCCGAGCAGATAAGCGGTGCCCCACCATTTCAGCGCGGCAATGTTCTCCTGCCTGCCGAACAACCAGAGCATGGCGCCGAGCATGCCCGCGACCATGGTGGCGAACAGATAAAGCGTCGATGGATCGAACGACATAAGTCACCCCAGCCCGGTGTGATGCAACGTCCGCAGGCGCAATTAATACGGTGATGCAGCGCCAGTGCGAGATCGCACGCTAGAAGGCCCGAGTTCCAATTTCGTTTGCACGCACACGCAAGTTTTCATGAAAAACTGCGCTAATTCACGTCGAAGCGCGCGCCGTTGGGCGCAGCAAAAAGGGCGCCTCGCGGCGCCCTCTGCAACTCGATGCACGCGGCAATTGCCGCGAATTTTACAACTCGAATTAGCGCTTCGAGAACTGGAAGGACTTGCGGGCCTTCGCCTTGCCGTACTTCTTGCGCTCGACCGAGCGGCTGTCGCGGGTCAGGAAGCCGCCCTTCTTGAGGACGCCGCGCAGCTCGGGCTCGAAGTTCGTCAGCGCCTTCGAGATGCCGTGGCGAACTGCACCGGCCTGGCCCGAGAGACCGCCGCCGGCGACGGTGCAGATCACGTCGTACTGGCCGTTGCGGGCGGCAGCGACCAGCGGCTGCTGGATCATCATGCGCAGCACCGGGCGGGCGAAGTAGACTTCGAACTCGCGGGTGTTGACCGAGATCTTGCCCGAGCCGGGCTTGACCCAGACGCGGGCGACCGCGTCCTTGCGCTTGCCGGTGGCGTAAGCGCGATTGTACTTGTCGACCTTCTTGACGTACTTCGGCGCGTCGGGAGCCGCCGGCTTGACCTGCGAGAGCTGGTCGAGGGACTGCAACGTATCGGACATTATGCGGCCCTCGTGTTCTTGCGGTTCAGGGAAGCGATATCGACCTTCTCGGGGCTCTGGGCCTCATGCGGATGCTCGGCACCCGGATAGACGCGCAGATTGCCCATCTGCATGCGGCCGAGCGGACCGCGCGGGATCATGCGCTCGATCGCCTTCTCGACGACGCGCTCAGGGAAACGACCCTCGAGGATCTGCTTCGCAGTGCGCTCCTTGATGCCACCGATGAAGCCGGTGTGCTTGTAGTAGGTCTTCTGGTCGCGCTTGCGGCCGGTCAGCACCACATGCGCGGCGTTGACGATGATGACGTTGTCGCCGCAATCGACATGCGGGGTGTAGGTGGGCAGGTGTTTGCCGCGCAGGCGCATCGCGACGAGGGTGGCGAGACGACCGACGACCAGACCCTTGGCGTCGATCACGACCCACTTCTTCGTCACTTCGGCGGGCTTAGCCGAGAACGTGCTCATGTGTGAAATCCGTGAAAAAGAAATCGGCGCCGTATGCGCCGAACTGGCGGCTTTCTAGAGAAGCCGCGAGCGCGCGTCAACGTCGCCGCACGAGAATTAGATCAGCAAAAACATCTACTTATAAATATGGTGCAATAATACCGCGAGAAAGACTATTGATTTGGAATGGAATAGGTTGCCGTGACATGGGCGATCGGATCCGGCGAGGTGCCGGACAGCAGGTTCACCTCCCCGACTGCCAGCCGCTTGCCGAGCTTGAGCAGCTTGGCGACCGCGAGCACGTCCTGGCTCGGCTGGCCCTTGCGCAGGAAGTTGATGTTGAGATTGGTGGTGACGGCCAGGCCGATCGGCCCGATCGCCGACAGCAGCACCACATACATGGCGAAATCCGCGAGCCCCATCAGGGTCGGTCCCGACACCGTACCGCCCGGGCGCAACATGCGCTCGCTGAAGCGCTGGCGCAGCAGGGCCGTCTCGCCATCGGCGCTTTCGATCCGGATGTCGTCGTGGGTGAACGCCTGCGGAAATTCCTCGCGCAGGAACTCTTCCAGCTCAGCCACGCTCATTTTCGCAATCGCCATGCGGTCCCTGCCCTCGCTTCAGCCTGCCTGTTACATTAAATTGTCACAGGCACGATAGAGGAATTTCGTCATGTCCGCCCAAGCCGCCCGCGCGGAAGCGCCGCAACATCAGCCGATCCTGCTGCGCGAGACCGTTGGCAGTATCGCGCTACTGACGCTCAATCGCCCGGCGGCGCGCAATAGCCTCTCCGAAGGCCTGATCGGCGAGCTGCACGCTGCGCTGAACGATATCGGCGGTGACAAGAGCATCCGTGCCGTCGTGCTCGCTGCCAACGGCCCGGCGTTCTGCGCCGGCCACGACCTCAAGGAGCTCACCGCGCGCCGTACCGACGCCGACCGCGGCCGCGGCTATTTCGCTGAGATCATGAACGCCTGCAGCGCGATGATGCAGGCGATCGTGCATTTGCCGAAGCCGGTGGTCGCATCCGTCCAGGGCATCGCCACTGCAGCCGGCTGCCAGCTCGTCGCAAGCTGCGACCTCGCCGTCGCCTCCGACGCGGCGGCGTTTGCGACGCCGGGCGTCGACATCGGGCTATTCTGCTCGACGCCGATGGTGGCGCTGTCGCGGAACGTGCCGCGCAAGCAGGCGATGGAGATGCTGCTGACCGGCGAGCCGGTCTCCGCAGCGACGGCGCAGAGCATCGGTCTTGTCAACCGCGTGGTGCCGGCAGGCACCGAACGCGACGCCGCGATCGCGCTGGCCGAGAAGGTCGCGCTGAAATCGGCCTACACCGTCAAGCTCGGCAAGGAGGCGTTCTATCGCCAGGCCGAGATGAACCTCAGCGACGCCTATCGCTTCGCGGCAGAGGTGATGACCGAAAACATGATGGCACGCGATGCAGAGGAAGGCATCGGCGCCTTCATCGAGAAGCGCGATCCGAAGTGGCAAGACAAGTAAGAAAATGAATCACGACGCGTACGACGACAACTACATCCGCAGCATCCTGAACAACGTCAAATCGATCGCGATGGTCGGCGCCTCGCCGGTCAACGTGCGGCCGAGCTATTTTGCCTTCAAATACCTGGCGCAGCGCGGCTACGACATGATCCCGGTCAATCCCGGCCACGTCGGCAAGGCGCTGATGGGTAAGCCGTTCGTCGCCTCGCTTGCGGACATCGATCGTCCGATCGACATGATCGACATCTTCCGCAATTCGAGCCACATCATGCCCGTCGTCGAGGAGGCGCTGAAATTATCACCGCTGCCGAAGGTGATCTGGATGCAGCTCGGCGCGCGCGACGATGCCGCGGCCGAGAAGGCGGAGTCCGCGGGCCTCAAGGTGGTGATGAACCGCTGCCCCAAGATCGAGTATGGCCGGCTGTCGTCGGAGATCTCCTGGATGGGCGTCAACTCGCGCACGCTGAGCTCCAAGCGCGCGCCGATCCCGACCCAGGGCATGCGGCTGTCGCTCAACCGCACCAGCTTCGGCGGCGGCCAGACTGCGGCATCCGACCGCGCCGCGAAGAACAAGACCGAGACGACCTGACGTTTCGGCGGAATAATCGTCGCGATCATCCGATCAAGCGCAGCATGCCCGTTTCAAACCACGGCGCGCGCGCCAACGCGGCTTGACGGCGGGCGCCGCCACCATCAGCATGCCGCGCATTTCGACCAGGCCACAACAGGACACAAAGAATGACCGATCGCCTCCCGGGATTTTCCACCCTCGCCGTGCACGCCGGCGCACAGCCTGATCCCACCACCGGCGCGCGGGCGACGCCGATCTACCAGACCACGTCATTCGTCTTCAACGACGCCGACCATGCGGCTTCGCTGTTCGGCTTGCAGGCGTTCGGCAACATCTATACCCGGATCGGCAACCCGACCAACGCCGTGCTCGAGGAGCGCGTCGCAGCGCTCGAGGGCGGCACCGCGGCGCTCGCGGTTGCCTCCGGCCACGCCGCGCAGCTCGTCGTGCTGCAACAGCTGTTGAAGCCCGGCGACGAGATCATCGCCGCGCGCAAGCTCTATGGCGGCTCGATCAACCAGTTCACCCACGCCTTCAAGGCATTCGGCTGGAACGTGGCCTGGGCCGATCCCGACGAGATCGAAAGCTTCGAACGCGCGGTGACACCGCACACCAAGGCGATCTTCATCGAGTCGATCGCCAACCCCGCCGGCAGCATCACCGACATCGAGGCGATCGCCGCCGTTGCGCGCAAGGCCGGCGTGCCGCTGATCGTCGACAACACGCTGGCCTCACCCTACCTGATCAAGCCGATCGACCACGGCGCCGACATCGTCGTGCACTCGCTAACCAAGTTCCTCGGTGGCCACGGCAACTCGCTCGGCGGCATCATCGTCGACGCCGGCACCTTCGACTGGTCGAAGGACAACAAATATCCGATGCTGAGCGAGCCGCGCCCGGAATATCACGGCATCCGGATCCAGGAGACCTTCGGCAATTTCGCCTTCGCGATCGCCTGCCGCGTGCTCGGCCTGCGCGACCTCGGCCCGGCGCTGTCGCCGTTCAACGCCTTCATGATCCTGACCGGCATCGAGACGCTTCCGCTGCGCATGCAGAAGCACTGCGACAACGCCAAGGCGGTGGCGGAATTCCTCTCCACCCACCCGGCCGTGTCCGCGGTCAACTACGCCGGCCTGCCCGGCGACAAATACAACGCCCTGCAGCGCAAATATGCGCCGAAGGGTGCCGGTGCGGTGTTCACCTTCAGCCTCAAGGGCGGCTATGACGCCGGCGTCAATCTGGTGTCGAACCTGAAGCTGTTCTCGCATCTTGCCAATGTCGGCGACACCCGCTCGCTCGTGATCCACCCGGCCTCCACCACCCACAGCCAGCTCGACGACGCCGCCAAGGTGAAGTCGGGCGCGGCGCCCGAGGTGGTGCGGCTCTCGATCGGCATCGAGGACAAGGAAGACCTGATCGCCGACCTCGACCAGGCGCTGCGCGCCTGACCCCATCTAAAGCGCGATGAGATCGCGCTTTAGATTCTTGTTTACGCATGATCTTTTCGGAAAACCGCTCCGCACTTTTCCGGATCATGCACATTGGTTCCGGAGCGGTGCGCCCGCATCGCTCCGGCAATTTCCCCAAACCACGGTCGCGTTAACGCTTAATTCCGACGAGTCTCTCGTTAACGTTCAATCCGGCTTAAAGTGGCAGTGATAGGCTCCGGATGATTCGGGAGACCATTGATGCTGCGCTGGATATTGCCGCTCGCGATTGCACTGTCTGCGATGTCGCCTGCTGACGCCGCCGACGGCCCCGTCCCCCCGAAGAGTGCCGCCGTGAAAGCTGCGCGCCAGCTGCCGGCGGGACTGCCGCGCCGGCACTACGCCTACCGCACCACCATCACAGGACCGACCTATGTGCGGCGGGGACGCCAGCTCGTGGTCGTCGAGCCCAAGGTGATCCCGCTCAATTCAGAGCCGTACATCGTGTTCCCGCCCGGCGAACCGCTGCTCCCTGGATCGGCGGCGCTGCCGGGCTATTACGGCGACCACCGCTCCTACAGCTATCTCGGCCCGTATTACGGCGGCGCCTATGTGACTTATTGGGACCGCCTGCCCTACGCCTGCGGCGTCTACGGCTACTGCTAGCCCGGGACGATCGCGTGGCCAGATCGCCGCAGAAAACCAGCGCACACGCTTCGGGCAACGCGGTCACCGCCGACCTCGTCGCGGTGCTGGTCGCCGTCACCGACGGCACCCCCAAGATCATGACCATCGCCGGCGGCGCCGCGCTGCCGAGCGGACCGTTCGAGTTCACCCACCGCTCCCTGCAAACCGCGTTGCGGGCCTGGGTCGAGGCGCAGACCGGCCACCCGCTCGGCTATGTCGAACAGCTCTACACCTTTGCCGACCGCGGCCGGTCCGGCGACGCCAAGTCGCCGCACAGCGTCTCGATCAGCTATCTCGGCCTGACCCGCGAGGACCGGGTCGGCGAAGGCTTCGAGGCGCACTGGTCCGGCTGGTACGACTACTTTCCCTGGGAAGATCATCGCGATGGCGCACCGGCGTTTATCGCCAAGATGATCGCGCCGAAACTGAAGGCGTGGGCGAAGGCAGCCCCCTCACCAACCTTGCAGCGCGAGCGCTGGCAACGCTGCGCCATCACCTTCGGCCTCGAGGACCGCGACTGGAACGAAGAGCTGGTGTTGCAGCGCTACGAACTCCTCTGGGAGGCGTCGCTGATTCCGGAAGCCGACCGCACGCGAAGTCGTGAAGTATCGGTCGTGCCGGGCAAGCCGATGACGGCGGATCATCGCCGCATCCTCGCGACCGGGATCGCGCGGCTGCGCGCCAAGATCAAATACCGTCCGGTGGTATTCGAGCTGATGCCGGCCGAGTTCACCCTGCTGCAACTGCAACGCAGTGTTGAGGCGCTCGCAGGCCGGCTGGTCCACAAGCAGAACTTCCGCCGGCTGATCGAGCAGCAGGAACTCGTTGAAGAGACTGGCGCAATGGCCGCCGATACCGTCGGTCGGCCGGCCAAGCTGTTCCGCTTCCGCCATGGCGTATTGGCCGAACGGGCCGTCGCCGGCACCAAGCTTCCGCTTTCGCGCACTTGACACGCCTTATGCTCAGGATAAGTATAAGCCATCTTATGCTCACGGAGAGTATAAATGGCCCTGCTCGATACCGATCTTCTCACCCGCACCGCGCCGCTCTATGAGCGCGTCAAACGCGTCATCCCGCCGTTCGAATGGGCGACTTTCGCCGAGGACGTCGACGCGATCCTGGAGCTGAAGCGCCGCCGCAACGCGGTGGTGCTCGCGCACAACTACCAGACGCCGGAGATCTTCCATGGCGTTGCCGACATCGTCGGCGACAGTCTCCTGCTCGCGCGCGAAGCGACCAAGGTCGACGCCGACGTCATCGTGCTCGCGGGCGTGCACTTCATGGCCGAGACGGCAAAGCTGCTGAACCCAGCCAAGACCGTGCTGATCCCCGATCTCAAAGCCGGCTGCTCGCTCGCGGATTCCATCACGGCCGCGGACGTGCGGCTGATGCGCGCGCGCTATCCGGACGCGCCCGTCGTTGCCTATGTCAACACCTCGACCGCGGTGAAGGCGGAGTCCGACATCTGCTGCACCTCGGGCAACGCGCTCAAGATCGTGGAATCGCTCGATGCCGAGCGCGTCATCATGCTGCCGGACGAATATCTGGCGCAGAACATCGCCAAGCAGAGCAGCAAGAAGATCATCGCCTGGAAGGGCCATTGCGAGGTCCATGAGCTGTTCACCGCCGAAGACGTGCGCCAGCTGCGCGAGAATTATCCTGACGTCACGGTCCTGGCACATCCGGAATGCCCGCCCGACGTCGTCGCCGAAGCGGATTTCTCAGGCTCGACGGCTGCGATGCAGACATTCGTCGAGACCAAGCGTCCGCCGCGCGTCGTGCTGCTGACGGAGTGCTCGATGAGCGACAATATCGCGGCGCGCAATCCCGACGTCGACTTCGTCCGCCCCTGCAATCTCTGCCCGCACATGAAGCGGATCACGCTGAAGAACATCCGCCACGCGCTGGAGACCAATCAGCATGAAGTCACGATCGACCCTGAAATCGCCGATCGCGCGCGCAAGAGCGTCGAAAGGATGTTGGCCATATGAGTACCGATCTTTCCGATCTGAACGGCCGCCCGGTCATCATCGGCGGCGGCGCGGCGGGGCTGATGACCGCGCTGCAGCTCGCGCCCGAGCCCATCGTGCTGATCTCGAAATCCCCGCTCGGCGCGGAAGCCTCCAGCATGTGGGCGCAAGGTGGATTGGCCGCGCCGGTCGGTGCGGATGACAGCCCTGCCTTGCATCTCGCCGACACGCTCGCGGCCGGTGCCGGCCTCTGCGACGCGGCAGCGGCATCCCGGATCGTCCGTGCGGCGCCCGCCGCCGTGGAGCATCTCGCCGAGCTCGGCGTCGCCTTCGACCGGAATGCCGACGGCAGCTGGCGCCTCGGCCTCGAGGCCGCGCATCGCTGCAATCGCATCGTGCACGCCACCGGCGATGGCACCGGCCGCGAGATCATGCGCGCGCTGATCGCCGCTGTCCGTCGGACACCGTCGATCACATTGCTGGAAGGCGTCGAGGCGCGCCGTCTGCTGGTCGAGGACAATGCGGTCAGAGGCGTGCTTGCGGCGAGCGACCGCGGCGCGCTGACCATCACAACCAACCGCGTGGTGATCGCGACCGGCGGCATCGGCGGGCTGTTCGCCGACAGCACCAACCCGGGGGGATGCTTCGGCCAGGGGCTCGCGCTTGCGGCACATGCCGGCGCAACACTGTCGGACATCGAATTCGTCCAGTTCCATCCGACCGCCTTCGACGGGCCGTCGCGGCCGATGCCGCTATTGACCGAGGCGATCCGCGGCGATGGCGCCGTTCTGATCGACGAGACCGGACAGCGCTTCATGGCCGATCAACCCGGCGCCGAGCTTGCGGCACGTGACATCGTCGCGCGCGCGGTCTGGCGCCACCGCGCCGCGGGGCATCGCACCTTCCTCGATGCGCGCCAGCATCCAGGCGCGGATTTCGCCAAACGTTATCCCGTGATCAGCGCGTTCTGCAAGATGGCGGGCATCGATCCCGCCACGGACCCGATCCCGATCCGGCCGGCGGTTCACTACCACATGGGAGGCATTGCGGTTGACGGCTTTGGCCGCAGCACCGTGCAGGGCCTGTGGGCCTGCGGCGAGGCCGCACGCACCGGATTGCACGGCGCCAACCGGCTCGCCAGCAACTCGCTGATGGAGGCAATCGTCTGCGCACGCTGGGTCGCCGAGAGCATCGAGGGCGTGGGCGCAGGTCCGCGCGCCATGCTGCGCGACGACGCGACGCCGCCGGCCTCCGATCCATCCGCCGTGCGCCCGATCCTCACCCAAGGGCTCGGCGTCCTGCGCGACCGCGACGGCATCGCACGCGCAATCGGCAGCCTCTATCCGCTCGCGCGCAGCCACGGTGCAGCGTCCGACCCGGCGCTGGTCGGCTTGATGATCGCCGTCGCCGCAATCCGGCGCGAGGAAAGCCGCGGCGGTCATTTCCGCACCGACTTCCCGCACACCGCTGTGTCGGCAGCGCCGTCCACCCTCACCCGCGCCGATGCGCTCACCGCCGCCCGCGACATCGTTGAATCCAAGCTATCAGCCAGGAGTGCTCTATCATGACCCTCAATCCCCTCTTGCCCCTGCTCTATGAGCCGATCGTGCAGACCGCGCTGCGCGAGGATCTAGGCCGCGCCGGCGATATCACCGCGGACGCGATCGTGCCGGCCGGCCAGCAGGCGCGGCTGGTGATGCGGGCACGGCAGCCCGGCGTGATCGCAGGCCTCGACGTGGCGCGGTCAGCGTTCCAGATGGTGTCACCAGCAATCGAGCTGCGCACCGAGCGACCCGACGGCAGCGCGGTCGAGCCCGACCAGGTGATCGCGATCATCGACGGTCCGGCCCGCGGCCTGCTCACCGCGGAGCGCACCGCGCTCAACTTCCTCTGCCATCTCAGCGGCGTCGCGACCGCAACCGCCACGCTGGTGAAAGCGGTCGCGGGCACGCGCGCACAAATCGTCGACATCCGCAAGACCACGCCGGGACTGCGGGCGCTGGAGAAATATGCGGTGCGCGCCGGGGGTGGCGGCAATCACCGTTTCGGGCTCGACGATGCGATGCTGATCAAGGACAACCATATCGCGCTCGCCGGCGGCATCCGCACCGCGATCGAACGCGCCAAGGCCAATGCCGGCCATATGGTCAAGATCGAGGTCGAGGTCGACACGCTGTCGCAGCTCGAGGAAGCGCTGGCGCTCGGCGTCGACGCTGTTCTGCTCGACAACATGACGACCGAGCAGCTCGGCCAGGCGGTTCAGATGGCGCGCGGCAAGGCGATCACCGAAGCCTCCGGCCGCATCACGGCTGCGACTGCCGCAGCGATTGCCGCCACCGGCGTCGACCTGATCTCGGTCGGCTGGATCACCCACAGCTCGGCCGCGCTCGATATCGGGCTCGACTACCTGTCCTGATCGATCAAAGGGACTGGCCTGCCGGAACGAGGTTCGGCTGGCCTTGTTCCGTTCGGCGCGCGGCAAACCGCTCGGCCTGCAGCACCGCGAGCGTCAGTACGACGATCGCGACCGCCTGGTGGGTCAGCGCCAGATCGATCGGGACCTGATGCAGCAGCGTGAGGATGCCGAGCGTCGCCTGCAGCGTGATCGCCGCAACCAGCCACCAGGCGCCTGCGATCACGCCACCGGCGGCGCGCGACCGCACGGCATCGATCGCATGCGCGATCGCCAGCGCGAACAAGAGATACGCGGTCATGCGATGTTCGAACTGCACCGTCAGCGTGTTGTCGAACAGATTGCGCCACCACGGCGTCTCGAACCACAGCCGATCGGCGGACGGGATCAAGCCGCCGTCGATCTCGGGCCAGGTGTTGTAGACCCTGCCCGCGCGCAGGCCCGCAACCAGCGCGCCGAAATAGAGCTGCACGAAAGTGAGCACGAGCAGCACCGCGCTCGTGAGCTTCAGTCTGGCGGGCGCGATCACGGGCGGACGGTCGGTCAGGCGGCGCAACGTCCAGACGATAGCCGCGAAGATCAGCAGCGCCAGCACCAGATGCGTCGCCAGCCGATACTGCGACACCTCGACACGCTCCGAGAGGCCGGAGGCCACCATCCACCAGCCGACGCCGCCCTGTAGCGCGCCGAGGCCGAAGATCACCCACAGCCGGCGGCCGAGCTCACCGCTCACCGTGCCGCGCCACAGGAAATACAGGAACGGCAGCAGATAGGCGGCGCCGATCACCCGGCCGAGCAGCCGGTGGCTCCACTCCCACCAGAAAATGGTCTTGAACTGCTCAAGCGTCATCCCGGCGTTGAGCTCGCGATATTGCGGGATCTTCCGGTAACCCTCGAAGGCCTGGGTCCACTGCGCCTCGGTCAGCGGCGGGAGCGCGCCGGTCACCGGCTTCCATTCGACGATCGACAGGCCGGACTCGGTGAGCCGCGTCGCGCCGCCGACCAGCACCATCAGTGCGATCAGTCCGGCAACTGCGAGCAGCCATACCCTGACGGCGCGGAGCTGCGATGTCTTTGCGGAAATACCGGCCATTTCGCCCTGACTTGATTGGATTTTCGAGCCCCTTATAGTCCGGCGCGCCCGCGGCGCAAGCGCCGCTGAAGACGCTCTGGATCACGAGTTACACATCAAGTCATGGCCATACGCACCCGCAAACTGCTTGGAACCATCTTCCTGCTCATCCTGGTCGTGGTGTGGTCGCTGCTCGGCATGACGGTGGCCCAGACGCCGTGGCTCGCCAATTCCGGCCTGCTGCAGGCGATCTTCTACGTCGTCGCGGGGCTCGGCTGGGTTCTGCCCGCGATGCCGATCGTGTCCTGGATGTCGCGCCCCGATCGCGCTTAGAGCGCACCCTGCTCCCGCGCGCTCCGCGTCGGCCGCACCGGCGCGAACATCACGCCCGACAGCAGCACCCGCATGATCCGCAATGAGCGCACGCGGCCGTCCCATGCGATGCGCGGCAGTGCGTGGAGGTTGGTGCGTCCCTGTGCCTGCACCACCCCGGAGATGGTCGACACTGCGCTGGTAAAGCCGGCCTCCTCCGCCATCACGACATGCGGACGGGCGAATGCCTCGCGGTCCCCGAAGGGGTAGGCGAAATGCTTGACCGGCCGCCGCAGCGCACTCTCGGCGACCGCCTTTCCCATCGCCATCTCGCGCTGTGCGTCGCTATCCTTCAGGCTGGTCAACGCCGGATAATTCACCGTGGCGCTGCCGAACGTCACGTTCGGATCCGCGGCGAGCTTCGCCAGATCCTGCCAGTCGAGTGATGCGCCGCGTGACAATTGTGCGGCGTCGGCCGAATAGCGCCGTGCGAGATCGTTCACCGCATAGGACAGATCAGATGGCGACAGCTTGCGCAGCCAGCCGGACAGGAAGTCGAACAGCTCGTATTTGTCCGACCGGGCCGAGATCACGAAATGACGTTCCCGGCCGTCGATGACAAGGCTGATGCGGCCCTCGCGGGCGATGATGTCCTCGAGCACCAGCCACCACGCCGCGCCCACGCCGTCCGGAAAAGCCGTCGGCAGATAGAGCGTGAACGGGACGCGATGCCAGGCAAGCACGGGATAGGCATGCGTGACGATGTCCTTGCTGGCGCCGTCGAAGCTCAAGCAGGCAAAGCGGCGCCGCTCCGGCATGGTCACCGCGCGGCGGCAGGCCTCGTCGATCCCGACGATGTCGTACCTCCAGCGCTTTAGCGCGCGGATCGTGCGATCGAGGAATGCCGGCGTGATCTCCTGGGATTTCAGCGGCTGGAACCGGGCTCGATGGGCAGGACGGACACGCGCGAAGCGGAGGATCACCCCGGCGCCGCCGGCTTCGCGTTCGCGCAACCTGAAGGCGCCACTGAAATAGGCGAGCTCGGCCCGAGCCCGCCGCAAAATCCCGTTGTCCGGCGCCAAGATCCCGCCACCCGTCCTTGCCGTTCCGGCGGTTCCCACACGCCGCCAGGCACATCCCGAGGCATTGTTATTACTCTTTGTTGACATTTCCCTGCGAAGGTCGGCCCCAGCCGAGACCTGTATATTAATACCTTAAAAAAATTTGGGTTCCGAGATGACCATGGCTGCGGCAATTGAAGGCCAGACGGCGGGCACGCGAACATGGCCGAACGCAATCCGCGTCGCCGGCGTCGACATCTTTCACGATCTCACTGCAGCCGAAGCGACCTGGCGCAGCCTCGAGACATCGCAACACAGCTACACGCCCTATCAGCGCTTCGACTTTCTTGCCTCATGGCAACGCCAGGTCGGCGAGCGCGAAGGCCTGCGGCCCTTCATCGTCGTGGCCCATGACAGCGAACGCCGTCCGCTGCTGCTGTTGCCGCTCGCGGTCGAGCAGCGCCTGGGCGCCAATTGCGCAAGCTTCATGGGCGGCAAGCATGCCACCTTCAACATGGCGCTGTACGACCGCGACTTCGCCGCCAACGCGACCGAAGCCGACATCACGGCCCTGATCGGATCGATCGCCGAGCGGTCCCGCGTCGACGCGCTCATGCTGTGCCAGCAGCCGCTGCGCTGGCAGGACCAGCCCAATCCGATGGTGTTGCTGCCGCATCAGGCTTCGGTGAACGACTGCCCGCTGCTGGTCATCGAGCCCGGCGTGGCACCCGCCGCGCTGATCAGCAATTCATTCCGCCGCCGCCTCAAGGGCAAGGAGCGCAAGCTGCAGGCGCTGCCGGGCTATCGCTACCATGTCGCTGACAACAGCGCCGACGTCTGCCGGCTGCTCGACTGGTTCTTCCGCGTCAAGCCGCAGCGCATGGCCGAGCAGAAACTACCCGACGTGTTCGCCGAGCCGGGCATCGAGCAGTTCATCCGCGCCGCCTGCCTCGCGCCGCGCGCCGACGGCAAGGGCTATGCAATCGACATCCACGCGCTGGAGTGCGACGAGGAAGTGATCGCGATCTTCGCCGGCGTCTCCGACGGTCATCGCTTCTCGATGATGTTCAACACCTACACGATGTCGGCCAATTCGAAGTTCAGCCCCGGCCTGATCCTGATGCGCGACATCATCGATCGCCATGCCGGCCTGAACTATCGCGCCTTCGATCTCGGCATCGGCTCGGACGAGTACAAGCGGCTGTTCTGCAAGGACGACGAAGCGATCGTCGACAGCTTCGTTCCGCTCAGCCTGCGCGGCAAGCCGGCGGCCACCGCGCTTTCGGCGATCAGCCGCGCCAAGCGCGCCGTGAAGCAAAATCCGGCGCTGTTCGAGATCGCGCAGAACCTGCGCAGCATGTTCCGCTGAACACGACTTCGGGTGACGCTACGCGGACGAGCCATCCGGCGCCGCACGGCCGCTCGCGACGCCAAGCCGCATCATCGCATCGAACACCAGCATCGCGGCCGGCGACAACGCCCGCTTGCGCAGCTTGATCAACCCGTAGCTCTCGAGCATCAGCTGGTCGCGGATGCGAAGCATCTTGAAGCGCTGCGGATCCAGCAGATCGAAGATCAGGAGCGGCACCGGCACGATCGCATCGATGCCCGCCGCAATTCCGATCGACGCGAAGAACGACTCGGTGTTGATGATGCGCTGGGGCGGCGCGATGCCCCGGCTGTAGAACAGCCGCTCCAATCCTTGGCGCATGAAAGATTCCCGCGGCTGGATGATCCATTGCAGGTCGACCGTGTCTTCGAGATTGACGCTGTCGAGAGCGGCCAGCGGATGCTCGGCGCGAACCAGCAAGCCGGCCTGCTCGGCGCCGATCTCGTGATAGTCGAACTGTCCGGGATCGACGCCGGCCGGAATTCGCGCAACGACGAAATCGAGCTCAAGCGCAAGAAGACGCGCAACGAGCGGCGGACTGGTGCTGACGTCGAGCGAAATATTCACCCGGTGCAGTTTCTCGCCGAGGTACTGCATGACGTCGACGACAAGGTCGATGCTGGGCTTGGCGACCGTTCCGACCGACACGGTGCCGAGCTCGCCGGACCGGTAACCGGCGAATTCATTGGTGACCCGGTCGAGGTCGGCCAGCACGCTCCTGCCGCCCCGGATCAGGATCGAGCCATAGGCCGTCGGCTCGACGCCGCGCGCGGTGCGTTCGAACAGCGGAACCCGCGCCACCGCCTCGATCTCGGCCAGCATCTTGGATGCCGCCGACTGGGTGATGTTGAGGCGCTCGGCAGCCAGCTGAAGCTTGCGCTCGCTGTCGAGCGCGACCAGCAGGCGCAACTGGCGCAATTTCAGATTATTGATCACGGCCAGTCACCATCCTGCCCGGCAAGTGCCGTCCGGTCCGATTCAATCGGAACGAACAGAGCTCCAGCTTCTTGTCTCGACGCGTCTTCACGATCCGGTGTCCACTTCCCTGAAAACACTCGGGTTCCCGCGATCATACCGCGGTGCATCATGACAGTTTCGCCGTGGCTCCATTCCCAAATGCCATTAGTCACGCGGCCGTTCATTACACAAGAATGAATGCAAGGATTGCAAGGCAACTTGCTAGGGCAAGGCAACGGACCGCTGCGGGTGCACCAGATGCTACCCTGGGCAGCGCAGTCAGCGTACGCCGAATCGAAAACAGAAAGGGATGGGAACGATGAGCGACGATGTCGAGAAGCGCGCGATCGGAAAGATGATGCGACGGCTGATCCCGTTCCTCATCCTGTGCTATTTCGTGGCCTATCTCGATCGCGTCAATGTCGGCTTCGCCAAGCTGCACATGAATACCGCGCTTGGCCTCAGCGAAGCCGCCTACGGGCTCGGCGCCGGTCTGTTCTTCGTCGGCTACTTCTTCTTCGAGGTCCCCTCCAACATCCTGCTCGAACGATTCGGCGCGCGGCGCTGGATCGCCCGCATCATGATCAGCTGGGGAATCGTCTCGGCGGCATTCGCGTTCATCCCGCAGATGTCAGCGGCGAGCGGCCTCTCGAACGAGTGGATCTTCTACTTCCTGCGCCTCTTGCTCGGCGCCTGCGAGGCCGGTTTCTTCCCCGGCATCATTTTCTACCTGACACTCTGGTTCCCGACGATCTATCGCGCCCGCGTCATCAGCCTGTTCATGCTGGCGATCCCGATCTCCAGCATCATCGGGGCGCCGATCTCCGGCCTGCTGCTCAACCTGTCGGGCGCCGGCCTCACCGGGTGGCAGTGGCTGTTCATCTGCGAAGCGCTGCCGTCGGTCCTGGTCGGCTTCGCGGTGCTGGCGATGCTGCCCGACTTCCCGCGCCAGGCAAACTGGCTGCAGCCCGACGAGATCAAGTGGGTGCAGAACACCCTCGAGATCGAGCGGCAGAAGAAGGAAGCCGTGGAGCACATTTCGGTGATGCAGTCGCTCACCGACTCGCGTGTCCTCGCCTGCGCCCTCGTCTATTTCTGCCTGAACGCCGCCAGCTACGGCGTCGCGTTCTTCCTGCCCACCATCATCAAGGCGTTCGGCGTCACCGACACCCAGACCGGCTTCATCGCCGCGCTGCCCTTCGTGTTCGGTGCGGTCGGCATGGTGCTGCTCGGCCGCCATTCCGACAAGACCGGCGAGCGGCGCTACCATGTCGCGGGCGCGCTGGTGCTCGCCGCCGTCGGCATCGGCCTTGCCGGGCTGGTCTCCAGTCCCGTTCTGATCGTCGGCCTGCTCTGTATCGCGCAGATCGGCGTGTCGGCGGTGCCGCCGATGTTCTGGCCGATGCCGGCCAGCATCCTGAACGGCGCCTCGGCCGCAGCAGGCATCGCCGCAATCAACTCGCTCGGCAATCTCTCAGGCTTCGCCGGCCCGTTCGCCATGGGCTATCTGAAGGACCTGACCGGCGGCTTCACGGCAGGCCTGCTGCTGCTCGCGGTCGTCGGCTTGATCGGCGCGCTGGTCACGCTCCGGCTGCGGATCGATCCGGTGCTGGAGCGAGCCGCACGCGAGCCGATGCTGGCGCACTGAGGGTGGCGGTCAGGCTGCCACCACCCGCGGGCCCCTCGCGACCGTTTCCGACGGCGCGCAGGGCTTGCTCAGCATCGTCACTTCGGAGAAGCCGACGGCCCTGAGCTGATCGACCATCTGATGGCGGGCATCCTGCGCCATTGCGGCGTCGGGCACGACGACGGCTTGCGCCTTCGCGGTCAGCAACTCGGCCGGCAGGTCGACGGCCGAGCCGGCGTCGAGCAGCACGTGGTCGTAGACCCGGAGCAGCGCATCGATCGCAAGCGCGAGCCGCGGCGATTGCAGGTGCGCGCGATCGAACCCCGGACGCCCGGCGCTGACGATCTGAACCCGCGACTGCCGATCCTTGGTGATGATCTGCGCGAACGTCGCCTCACCCTGCATCAGCTCGGCCAGGCCGGGCGCGGTGGAATCGACGGTCGCCACCGTCAGCACCGGCGAGGATGCGACGAGATCGACCACCACGACCTTGGCCTGGCGTGCCATCAGGCGGGCCAGCGTCAGCGCGGTCAACGTGACGCTCTCGCCAGTGGCCGGGCCGAGCACCGTGACCTTGTGGGCGGCGGGACCGGCCGCAACGAGACGCTCGGCCAGCGCATCGATCTCGTCGACCGTCACGGCGGGCGCAGGCTGCGGCTCGCTGATGACGGGCTCGTAGGCCATTGCGAGCTCCGGCGCCAAGTCAGGCTCCGGCGAAAGGCTGGGTGCGAGCGGCGATGCGAGCTCGGGCTCAGGCGGCAGCCTCGGCGCCGGCTCGTCCGCGGCTACGGTCTCCATGACCGGTTCGCGGCGCCGGATCACTGCGGCGGCCGGCGCGAAGGCGCGGCCCACCGCGCCTGGCGCGGAGATGCGCAGCAATTCGCCGGTGATGATGATGCCTGACGACAGCAACAGCGTCGCCAGCGTTGCGATCAGCACGATCGGCAGCTTCTTCGGATAGGCCGGCGTATTGGAGACCGTGGCGCGCGAGATGATGCGGCCGTCGGTCGGCGCCGCCTCGATGTTCTCGCGGGCGGTCGCCTCGCGATACTTGGCGAGATAGGCTTCGAGCAGATCGCGCTGCGCCTTGGCTTCACGCTCCAGCCCGCGCAGCTGCACGTCCTGACCATTGCTCGATGCGGCCTGCTTCTTCGACTGGTCGAGGCTCGCCTGCAACGCCTGGACGCGGCCGTCGGCGACGCGCGCGTCGTTGTCGAGCGAGCGGGAGACCTTGCCGGCTTCCTCGCGCAATTGCCGGTCGAGGTCGGCGATCTGCGCCTTCAATTCCTTGATGCGCGGATGGTTGTCGAGCAGCGTCGACGACTGCTCGGCGAGCTGGGCGCGCAGCGTGCCACGCTGTTCGGCGAGCCTGCGGATCAGCTCGGAATTGAGCACTTCCGAAGCCTCGATCGGCTTGCCGCTCTGAAGCATCTCGCGGATCAGCCGCGCCTTGGTTTCGGCATCCGCCTTCAGCGCACGGGCATTGTTGAGCTGCGTGTTCAGCTCGCCCATCTGCTGGTTCGACAGCGGGATGTTGTTGGTGCCGACGAACAGGCTCGACTTGGAGCGGAATTCCTCGACCCGCGAATCCGCGTCGGCGACCTTGGTGCGCAGCTTGTCGATCTCGCCGAGCAACCACGTGCTGGCGGATTTGGCCTGGTCTTGCCGAGCGGCCTGCTGCAGCACGAGATAACCGTCCGCAATCGAGTTGGCGACACGGGCGGCGAGATCAGGATCCTCCGACTGGAATTCGACCACGATGACGCGTGACTTGTCGACCGCATAGGCCTGGAAGCGCTCGTAGAAGGCGTCGAGCACCCGCTCTTCCGGCGTCAGACTGAACGGATCGCGGCCGATGCCGAACAGCGCAAGCAGCGACTTCAGCGGGGAGAAGCCGCGCAGCACCGGATCGAACTCCGGACGCTCGGCGAGCTTGTTCTTCTTGATGATGTCGCGCGCGAGATCGCGCGACATCACGAGCTGCACCTGGCTCGTCACGGCCTCGGCATCAAGCGAGGTGCGTTCGAGGTCGCGCTCGCCATTCGGGCGCAGGAAGGCATTCTCGCGATTGTCGATCAGGATTCGCGCTTCCGACTTGTAGCGCGGTGTCACGACGTTGACGGCAGCGAGCGACAGCGCAAATACCAGCACCGTCGGCACGACGATCCAGCCTCGCTTGCGCGCCAGCGCGCGTCCGAGCACATGCAGATCGAGATCGGTTGCCGGAGCCGTACGCGCCGGCTCGTCAGGAGCGGACATCGGCGAAGCCGGCCTCGCAACGACCTCGTCGGCGACGGGCGCAGACTTCGGCAGCGCCCGCTGCACGACGGCCTTTTCCTTGCCTCTACGCCAGAATGCAAAACGCATAACGAACTCCCGCGGACGCCGCGATTCCACCTCAATGCGGGCGATTACAGTCCATTAAGGTTGCTGCTGGGTTAATCGGCGCGGTTGACGGATGCGACCGCCACCACCGTTCCGTCATGCTTTGTTAACCATGCGTGCCGTTAATCGGGGCCGGTAATTTCGTGGGATTCCTCAAATGCGCGATTTGCGCGCTCCCCTTGTTTGTCTGATTGCTGCGCTCGCGCTGTCGGGCTGCATGGGACGGACCTCGCCGTTTGCCGGCGACCCGGCCCTCGATTCGATGGCGTACGGGCAGCCCTCCTTCGCCGGGCCGGTTGCCTATGCCGAGCCTGCCCCGTCGCGCGAGGCCTATAATCTCGGCCCCGGCGACAAGCTCCGCGTCGTGGTCTATGGCCAGGAAGGCTTGACCAATTCCTATGCGATCGACGCCGCCGGCGCGATCACGATGCCGCTGATCGGCTCGGTACCGGCGCGTGGCCGCACCCCTGCCAGGCTCGCCGCCGAGATCACCGCAAGGCTGCGCAACGGCTTCATCCGCGAGCCGTCGGTGGCGGTTGAGATCGAATCCTACCGGCCGTTCTTCATCCTCGGCGAAGTCCAGGCCCCGGGCCAATATCCCTACGTGCCCAACATGACGGTCGAGAGCGCGGTGGCGATCGCCGGCGGCTTCTCGCCGCGCGCGAGGCGCGACGAGGTCACCCTCACCCACACCGATGCATCGGGCGCCGGCCGCTTCACAGCTCCCCTCGGGACGCCGATCGGCCCCGGTGACACCGTGTTCGTCGGCGAACGCTGGTTCTGATCGATGGTGCAGGATCACAATCAAGACCAGCCGCTCCGCATCCTGCACGTCGTCCGTGCGCCGGTCGGCGGCATCATCCGTCACATCCTCGACGTCGCCAACGGCCAGATCGAGCGCGGCCACCATGTCGGCATCGTCGCCGACAGCCTGACCGGCGGCACGCGTGCCGACGCGGTCCTCGCCGAGATCGAGCCCCGCCTCAAGCTCGGCGTCCACCGGGTCGCGATCCGCCGCGAGCCGCGCTTCGCCGACTTCATGGTCTGGGCGCATATCGCCGGCCTGATCCGAAAGCTGAAGCCGGATGTCGTGCACGGCCATGGCGCCAAGGCCGGCGCCTATGTCCGGCTGCGGCGGCGGTCGAACAAGGTGATCCGGGTCTACACGCCGCATGGCGGCTCGCTGCACTACCCGCTCGACACCTGGAAGGGCCGCTTCTACAGCCAGCTCGAGCGAACGCTGATGAACAGCACCGACCTGTTCCTGTTCGAGAGCGCATTCGCGCGCGACACCTATCAGCGCACCGTCGGCAAGCCCGCAGGGCTCGTCCGCTGCGTCTTCAACGGCGTCACCTCGGAGGAATTCGAACCGGTTGCCAGGGCCGACGACGCCACCGACGTCGCCTATGTCGGCGAGTTCCGGCGCATCAAGGGCGCCGATCTGCTGATCGACGCCGTCGCCAAACTGCGCGCCGACGGCAAGCCGGTGACACTGACGCTCGGCGGCGACGGCGAGGAGTTCGAACGGCTCAAGGAGCAGGTGAAGCGGCTGTCGCTCGGCGATGCCGTTCGCTTCATCGGCCACGTCAAGGCGCGCTTCGGCTTCTCGAAAGGCAGCCTGCTGGTCGTTCCCTCGCGCGGCGACTCGATGCCTTACGTGGTGATCGAGGCCGGCGCTGCGGGAATTCCGATGATCGCCGCCAATGTCGGCGGCATCCCGGAGATCTTCGACACCCACGCCGACGCCCTGTTCGCGCCCAGCAATGCCGCCGCGATGGCCGATGCCATCAAGGCCGCGCTCGATAATCCCGCCGCGACCGCTGCGCGCGCGCAAAAGCTGCGCGAACGGATTTCCGAACATTTCTCGCAGAGCGCCATGGTCGAAGGCGTGCTGGCCGGCTATCGCGACGCATTTGCCAAACGTTAACCACTTCTTGCACACGTAACCGTTTCTTCCGATTTGTCCCCTTAAGTCACGTCAAGGGGAATTTCGCTGCTGCGCGCGGATGCCCATCTGCATGCGCAGGAATGGACGTGGACTCGTGGAACCGTTTAACGCACGCTCGATGCTGGATGCCGCTGCGTCTGCGACGGCCGCTCAGCCGCAGGTCGAACGCCGCCGCCGCCTGTCGCCGGCCGCGCTCGCCGTCACCAATCAAAAAGTTCGCGGCGCCTACTCGCCGGTCGTGATCGCAGGCGTGGTTCGCCTCGCCGATTTCGTGCTGCTCAGCCTGGTCGGCGTCGGGCTCTATCTCGCCTATGTCAGGCCGCTCGCCGGCGGCGATATCCACTGGGGATACATCGCATCGATCCTCGGCATGTCGGCGGCAGCTGTGGTCTGCTTCCAGGCGGCCGACATCTACCAGGTGCAGATCTTCCGCGGCCAGCTCCGCCAGATGACGCGGATGATCTCGTCATGGGCTTTCGTGTTCCTGCTGTTCATCGGCGTCTCCTTCCTGGTCAAGCTCGGCGGCGAGGTGTCGCGGGTCTGGCTGTCGTCGTTCTTCTGCGTCGGCCTCGCGGTCCTGATCGCCGAACGGCTGCTGCTGCGCTCGATGGTGCGGGCCTGGGCGCATGACGGCCGGCTCGACCGCCGCACCATCATCGTCGGCGCCGATCAGAACGGCGAGCAGCTGATCGAGGCGCTCAACGCCGACGACGACACCGACATCCACTTGCTCGGCGTGTTCGACGATCGCAATGACGCACGCGCGATGGAGACCTGCGCCGGTTCCCCGAAGCTCGGCAAGGTCGACGACATCGTCGAATTCGCCCGCCGCACCCGCGTCGACCTCGTGCTGTTCGCGCTGCCGATCTCGGCCGAAACCCGCATCCTGGAAATGCTGAAGAAGCTGTGGGTGCTGCCGGTCGACATCCGTCTGTCGGCCCATACCAACAAGCTGCGCTTCCGCCCCCGCTCCTACTCCTATGTCGGCAAGGTGCCGACGCTCGATGTGTTCGAGGCGCCGATCACGGACTGGGACCTGGTGCTGAAATGGCTGTTCGACCGCGTGGTCGGTGGCCTCGCTCTGCTTGCGGCGCTGCCGGTGCTGGGGCTGGTGGCGCTCGCGGTGAAGCTCGACAGCCCCGGCCCGGTGCTGTTCCGCCAGAAGCGGTTCGGCTTCAACAATGAGCGGATCGACGTCTACAAGTTCCGGTCGCTCTACCACCACCAGGCCGATCCGACCGCCTCCAAGGTCGTGACCAAGAACGACCCGCGCGTCACCCGCGTCGGCCGCTTCATCCGCAAGACCTCGCTCGACGAGTTGCCGCAGCTGTTCAACGTCGTGCTGAAGGGCAATCTCTCGCTGGTCGGCCCGCGTCCGCACGCCGTGCAGAGCAAGCTGGAGAACCGCCTGTTCGACGAGGCCGTCGACGGCTACTTCGCCCGCCACCGCGTCAAGCCCGGCATCACCGGCTGGGCCCAGATCAACGGCTGGCGCGGCGAGGTCGACACCGACGAGAAGATCCAGAAGCGCGTCGAATACGACCTCTATTACATCGAGAACTGGTCGGTGCTGTTCGACCTCTACATCCTGCTCAAGACCCCGTTCTCGCTGATTACGAAGAACGAGAACGCGTACTGAGTTCGATTGCCGTCACTGACGCCGTCACCAAGGCGAGCGTCATGTTGTGTCTGTTGCGTTGCGTGAGTATCCGATGGCCTATGCGGCAACAGCCGGGACGTCCCAATCGCTGACATCGGCGCCGCCGGGCGTGCTCGCGCTGCAGCGGGCGCTTATATGGCTCGCCGGCGCGTCGATCGCCATCGTGTTCATCGAGCCGAGCCCGTATGAACTGGTCACGCTGACCGCTTGCGTGCTGTTCTTCGCCACCGGCCTGCGCATGCAGCTCGTGTTCATGCCGCTGTTGTTCGCGCTGATCGTGGTCAATGTCGGCTACAGCATCGGCGCGGTGCCGTTCCTCGACAAGCCGGAGGTGGTGAACTGGATCCTCACGTCTTGGTACATGGCCGTCACCGTTATCTTCTTCGCGATGGTGATGTCGGAGGACACCGAGGCGCGGCTCGACATGCTGCGTCGCGGGCTGATCGTCGGTGCGATGATCGCCTCGCTCGCCGGTATTGCCGGCTACTTCCATCTGGTGCCCGGCGGCTATGATCTGCTGACGCTGTATGACCGCGCCCGCGGGACCTTCAAGGATCCCAACGTGCTCGGCGCATTCCTGATCCTGCCGGCGCTGTTCACGCTGCAAAGCGTGGTTTCCGACCGCTTCGGCAAGGCGCTCCGCAACGCCATCGCCTTCGGCATCATCTCGCTCGCGATCCTGCTGTCGTTCTCCCGCGCCGCCTGGGGTGGCCTGATTGTCACCGCGGCCTTCATGCTGGCGCTGATGGTGTTCACCAGCCGCTCGCAGGCGCAGCGCTCGCGCATCATCGTGATGACGCTGATCGCCGTGATCCTTGCCGTTGCGCTGATCGCGGTGCTGCTGTCGATCGGCACGGTCGCCGACATGTTCAAGCAGCGCGCGAGCTTCGACCAGAGCTACGACGAAGGCCGCTTCGGCCGGTTCGGCCGCCACATCCTCGGCGCCCAGATGGCACTGGAATTGCCATTCGGCATCGGCCCCCTGCAGTTCCACACCTACTTCCCCGAGGACACCCACAACTCCTTCCTCAACGCCTTCATGTCGGGCGGCTGGATCTCGGGCATCTGCTATCCGGCGCTGGTGTTCGTCAGCGCGGTCATCGGCTTCCGCTACATCTACTGGCGGGTGTCCTGGCAGCGCGATTATCTGGCGATTTTCTCGGCGTTCCTCGGCATCGCCGGCGAGAGCTTCATCATCGATACCGACCACTGGCGGCACTTCTGGATGATGCTCGGCACGATGTGGGGGATGTACGCGGCGGCCGAGCGCACCCGCGCGACATCGCTCGAGGTCAGCGACGAGACTTCGGCGGAAGCTTGAGACTGGCGCGCTGCTCCGGCGGCGTGTCGATCACCGCCTTCAATGCCTCGGTCGCCGCCAGCACGCCCTTGTAGCCGTCATTGGCGAAGCGCAGCAGCAACCGCAACTCGTCGTCGCTGTAGCTGCCCCACAGCTTGAGCATCGCCTCCTGCATCGGCACGTAGAACTTGCCGATCTCGGCCGCCCTTTCCTCCACCACCGAGATGAAGACCTTGCGGCGGTCGCTCTCGTCGCGCTCGCGGCGCACGTAGCCGGCCTTCTCCAGACGATCGACCACGCCGGTGATCGCGCCGGTCGTCAGCCCGGTGACCTCGGCGAGCCGGCCTGCGGTCACCCGCCCCTCAAGGTGCAGAATGTCCATGCATTCCATGTCGGAATTGGAAATTCCGGCCATGTTTGCAACGGCTTGGCCATACATCACACCCTGCGCGGACGACCGGCGCATCGCCTCCTCGAGCTCCTGCATCAACGCTTCGCGCGACTTCGCACTTGACAAAGCTGCTCCTATATCTTACTCGCCTAATATCTTATATACTAAGATAATTAGCAACTAACCTTTCGTAGCCCACACGGATGCATGGAGCAAGGCATGACGAGACGTCCCCGTAAAGCTCTGATCATCGGCGCCGGCATCGCAGGTCCGGTGACCGCGATGTTCCTGACCCGCGCCGGCATCGAGGCCGAGCTCTATGAAGCCTGGCCCTACTCCACCGGCATCGGCGGCGGCTTGCAGATCGCGCCCAACGGCATGCATGTGCTGGCGGAGCTCGGCCTCGCCGACGAACTGATCCGCAACGGCTCGATCGCGGAATCCTTCGACTTCTATTCGCAGGGCGGCAAGAAGCTCGGCTCGCTCAACCAGAACATGCAGCAGCGCTTCGGCCAGCCCGCAGTGAACATGTGCCGCGCGATGTTGAACGAGACGCTGATCGACAAGGCCTGGGGCTCCAACGTCTCGGTGTTCTTCGAGAAGAAGCTGGTGAAGATCGAGGACCGCGGCGACCAGCCGGTCATCGCCTATTTCAACGACGGCAGCACCGCCGAAGGCGATTTCGTGATCGGCGCCGACGGCGTGCACTCGGCGGCGCGGCGGCACGTGATCCCGGACGGACCGACGCCGTTCGACACCGGGCTGATCGGCTTCGGCGGATTCGTGCCGCGCGCCATGTTCGAGCGTCTCCCGATCGGCCAGAGGGTGGAGACCACGTTCGGCCAGAGCGGCTTCTTCGGCTACGGCCTGTGCAGCCCCGATCCGGACACCGGTGCGATGTGGTGGAGCACGCAGCCGTCGCACGGCATGACCGCGACGGCCTGGCGGCGGCAGGGTCAGGATGCGATCAGGCAGCATCTGCGCGATTTCCACGCCGGCTGGCATGCGCCGATCCCCGAGATCATCACGACCGCCGAGAACATCGTGGTGACCGACACGCTCGACGTCGCGACGCTGCCGACCTGGTCGCGCAAGCGCACGCTGCTGATCGGCGATGCCGCGCACGCCACCAGCCCGCATGCCGGCCAGGGCGCATCGCTCGCGCTGGAAGACGCGCTGCGGCTCGGCATGCTGATGCGCGACGGCCAGGAGCTCGGCCTGACGTTCCAGGCCTTCGAGCACGAGCGGCGCCCGCGCGCCGAGAAGATCGTGGCGATCGCCCGCCGCAACGGCAACAGCAAGCGCGAGTTCAGCCCGACCGGCGCCTGGCTGCGCGATCACATCCTGAAGCTGCTGCTGCCGGTGTCATCCAAGGGTATGGACTTCATGTACGCGTACAACCCGCGGGCGGCGGCGTAGCCTCTCACTGTCATGCCCCGCGAAAGCGGGGCATCCAGTATTCCAGAGGCAATCATTATTGAGCCGATGGGCCGCGGCGTACTGGATCGCCCGGGCGAGCCGGGCGATAACGCTGGGACAAGCGGCGAGAGCTTACTTCTCCACCTCAAACGTCAGCCCGGCGTGATCGACCAGGCGCTTGATCAGTTTGCCCTTCATCGCAGCGCCCGGCGTCCAGAAGCCCGGCGCGACGTCGGGCGTGTCGCGCAGCAGACAGATCGCGCATTCCGAGATCATCTTCGAGGTCGAGCCGTAGCCGGGATCGCGATCGCCCTTGATGCCGGCGCGGACCATACGGCCGTCGGGCGCGACCGCGAGATAGAGCAGATCGTAGCGGCCGTTCTCGCGCTCTTCCTTGGACGGCCCCTCGCCCGGCTTCGGCGCGCTGGGACCCGTCTTCTCGGAATTCAGCGCCATCACCTTCTTTGCATTGGCCTCGCCCTTCTCGCCGGGGCCGGTCAGGACCATCTCGTCGTAGACGAAGTCCTTCCCGTACGGGAAGCCCATCAGCATGTTGGAGCGGTGGACGTTGCGCGTGTTGATCAGAGCCATCATGAACGGCGCGGTCCATGAGTGCAGATCTTCCTCATAGGCCGGCTTGCTGCCGCGCGGCTGCTTCGCCCCCTCGAAGCCCGGCGTCAGCGCGAACGGATTGTTGAGGATCGCGACCAGGCTCAAATCCTTGGCGACCGCATCGAAGGTTGCCTTGGCGCTCGCGGCCGTGCCACCCGACAGCGTGCCGCGCATGTCGCGCACGCGGCCCTTGACGCGCTGCGCCGGCGCACCGAACACGCGCTTGGCTTCCTCCTGCACGAAGAATGCGCCGAGCTCGAACGGCACCGAGTCGAAGCCGCAGGAGAACACGATGCGCGCGCCACTGGCCTTGGCGGCGGCCTCATATTTGTCGATCATCTGCCGCATCCAGACCGGCTCGCCGCAGAGATCGAAATAATCGGTGCCGCTTTCCACGCAGGCCGCGATCAGCTCGTTGCCGTAAAGCTGGTACGGACCGACCGTCGAAATGACAGATTTGGTCTGCGCCAGCATCGCCTTCAGCGATGCGGCATCGCTGGCATCGGCGACGATCAGCGGCGTGTCGGCCGGCGCGCCGATCGCGTCACGAACCGAGGCGAGCTTGTCCTTGCTGCGCCCGGCCATCGCCCATTTCAGGCTGCCGTCGCGATAATGCGCCGCGAGATACTCGGCAACGAGCTGGCCGGTGAAGCCGGTCGCACCGTAGACGACGATGTCGAGTTTCGACGAGGACATGGATCAGGCTCCCACACAACGAAATTGCCCCGTTTTGTCATCGCGAGCAAAGCGAAGCAATCCATTTCACCGCGTAAGCGGAGCGATGGATTGCTTCGTCGCTATCGCTCCTCGCAATGACGCTAGCCGCTATTTCTTGTAGGACACCCCCATGCCGGCGCGGACGTCGGCCTGGATGCCATAGGGCGCGATCGGATAGCGCAGGCCGTTCTTGGCGAGCTGCTTCATCCCCGCGATCGCCTTCACTAGATGGGCCGGCGGCAGCGCCATCAGCATCTCCTCGTCGGGCACGCCACCGTAGCGGCGCTCGGCAAAGCACGGCAGCGACAGGCTCGGCTCGCCGGTCTTCAGCGCCCGCCCCCACGAGTCAGCGCAAGCGGTCTCGCCGACCACACCCCACTCGAATTTCTTGTATCCCGTATACTGAAGCCCGTTGATCAGGATGATCATCTGGCCCGGCGTCGCGTAGACGAGGCAGATGTCCGGCGGATTGAGACGGCCGCTGGTCAGCGGGCTCACCACCATCGCCTGGTACTGGCCGTACGGCACCACGTCGAGCGCCTCCTGGCGCTTGCGCGCGTCTTCGGCGGTGCCGTGCCAGACGCCGACGTAGTTCTCGCCGGCAAGCCACTTCTCGTCCTGCGGCGCGAGCCCTATCACCGCGCGGCATTGCGCGCCGACCAGGTCGTCCCCGGTGATGCCGACGGTCCAGCCGAGCCGCGAGGCCATGCTGACGATCTGGTCCGTGGTGTGAACTGCCGACGGACGGCGGATCTTCGGGATCGCCTCCATCTCCTCGACGCGCGCAAACATCTTGATGCCGATGACGGTGGTCTTCAGCCGCAGCAGATTGTTCAGATCGGCGACGATCGCGGCGAGATCGAACTGTTCCGGCGGTGTCTGCTGTTGCATGGCGTGAACTCCCGTGATCGGCGGCTTGGCGCCGCCTGTTGTGTCGATTTTAGCCGGATTGAGCGGCGGAAGCGACAAGCTCGTGTCGCAGGTCAGTGAGCCGCCGGTCCCGGCAGCAAATCGTCGGTCTTGCCGGCCAGATGATAGGCCACCAGCCCGATCCATTCCCGCGTGCCGAGATCGGTGCGCGACAGGCCCTCGATCGCAAGCGTCGCGAAGCTGAACACATTGCCGACGCGCCAGTCGACCGGATAGGCCTCGACGTTGAATCCCGCCTTGCGGAACAGACCCACCGAGCGCGGCATGTGATAGGCCGAGGTGACGAGCAGCCAGCGCTCGCCCGGCTTGGGATCGACCAGCGCCTTGGAGAACTCGGCGTTCTCCACCGTATTTCGCGAACGGCGCTCGATGGTCAATCGCGACCTGGCAATGCCGAGGCTCTCGAACATCTCGGCGGCATAGTCAGCCTCGCGCGCATCATTCGAGATCAGGTTCGCGCTGCCGCCGGTGAACACGAGGCGCGCGTTCGGATACCTGCGCGCCAGCGCCGCCGCCGCGATGACGCGATCGGCTGCACTGCGCACGACAGGCGTGCCATGCGCGACCGACAGATCGGCATCGATCGAGCCGCCGAGCACGATGATGCCATCGGGCGCGCCGCGCGAGGCGTCCCATGGCGGGAAGCGCTGCTCCAGCGTCGATATCAGGACATTGCCGAGCGGCGAGAAGCCGCAGATCGCGAGCAGCAGCAGCGAGGCCACCGTCAACCTGCGGCCGAGACGGGCAAACCGCGTCAGCAGCAGCACGGTGCCGATCAAGCCGATCCCGATCAGGAAATTGATCGGCAGCAGCATGATGCCGAGCGTCTTGGAGAGCACAAAAAACAAGGGAAGCCTCTGCGAAGTTCTGCTACAGCGTCATACGCTGCTGGGAAACTAATCAAAAGCCGTCACATGACCCATCATCACCTGAAGTCCAGTCCCGAAACCTGCCATTGGGGCTTCTTTGAAGCCAAGCTGAAGCCGGTCCTTAACGTCACGAGCGGCGACGAGGTCACGATCGAGACCGTCAGCGGTGGTGCCGACGTGGTGCCCGACCGAAGCAAATTCCACGTCCCGCCGGAGCTCGACGATATCCATGCGAAGAACGAGCGGATGGTGCCCGGGCACATCCTGACCGGCCCGATCGCAGTGGCCGGCGCCGAGCCCGGCGACGTGCTCGAGGTCGATATCCTCGACGTCCAGCTGCGTCAGGACTGGGGCTACAATCTGATCAAGCCGCTGTCCGGCACCCTGCCCGATGACTTCCACGAGACCCGCATCCTCAACATCCCGCTCGATCGCGCGCGGATGGTCGGCCGCATGCCCTGGGGCCTCGACCTGCCGCTGAAGCCGTTCTTCGGCGTGATGGGCGTCTCGCCGCCGCCGGCCTGGGGCCGCATCTCCTCGCTGATCCCGCGCGCGATGGGCGGCAATCTCGACAACAAGGAGCTCGGGGCCGGAGCCAAGCTGTATCTGCCGGTGTTCGTGCCGGGCGCGCTGTTCTCCTGCGGTGACGGCCATGGCGTGCAGGGCGACGGCGAGGTCTGCGTCACCGCAATCGAGACCGCGCTCACCGGCCGCTTCCGCCTCACTCTGCGCAAGGACTTCAAGCTTGCTTATCCGCGCGCCGAGACCGCCGACCACTACATGACCATGGCGATGGATCCCGATCTCGACCAGTGCGTGGTGCGGGCGCTGCGCGACATGATCGTGCTGCTCGGCGAGAAGCGCAACCTGTCCCGCGAGGACGCCTACACGTTGTGCAGCCTGGCCGCCGACCTGCGGGTGACCCAGACGGTCAACGGCTCCAAGGGCATTCACTGCATGATCGCCAAATCGGTCGTTCACGGCTGACGGACGGTCGATAAGCCGCACTTGTGCTCCGCGCGCGCGGCTCGATACAATCCCGGTCCCAACGAACAAAAATGGACGGGGACGGATATGCTGAAGGACAGGCTTTCACCGGCCGATGAGGCCGCGCGCGACAAGGAGATGCGGGAGACGCTCGCAGCCTGCCCGCGGATCCTCGATCTCATCGCCCGCGGTCCGCAGGGCGCGCCGGACGCAGAAGCCGCGATCTATCTGCGCTCGCCGCTCGATCCCAACCCGGTCGTGATCTCGAACGATCAACTGATGGGCTACGTCAAGGCGGCCGAAAACTACTTCCGCGGCCAGGGCATCGGCAAGGACGATGCGGTGGCGATCCTGGTGCCGGCCTGTCCTGCAAGCATCGTTGCGATCTTCGGCGCGGCAGCCTGCGGCGTCGCCGAGCCGCTCAATCTGCTGTTCACGCGCGAAGCGATTGTCGCCCAGCTCAATGCCATCAACGCGAAACTGCTGCTGGCACCACCACCGGGCACACCGGGTGGGCTCTATGAGCGGATCGAGGGCTTGCAGCGCGAGGTGCCGTCGCTCAAGCGCATCGTGACCGTGCCGCTCGACGGCACGATCTCGTTCGACGGCGAGGTGCTGCGGCCCGATCCGGCGTGGCGTGACGACTACGGCAAGTCCAGGGATATGAGCGAGGCCGACCGCGTCGCGGTGATGCTGCCGACCGGCGGCACGACAGGCCATCCCAAGGTGGCGCGACTGACCAACCGCGCGATGGTCGCCTCCACCGTGTCCTCGCGGATGGCGCTCGACTTCCATCGCGGCGAGCGCGCGATGATCACGATGCCGCTATTCCATGTCGGCGGCTTGTTCTGCACCTCGGCCAATTGCCTATCCGCCGGCACGACGATGGTGATCCCCGGTCCTGCCGGCGCGCGCGATCCGGCGCTGGTCCGGAACTTCTGGCAGATCGTCGAGCAATACCGCATCAACATCGCCGGCAACGTGCCGACCATCCTCGGGGCGCTGGCTGATATTCCGGTCGGAGACAGCGATATCTCGACCCTGCGCGTCACCGCCACCGGTGCCTCGATCTGCCCGCCGGAGATCGAGCGGCGCTACCTCGCGACCTGGGGAGGTCCCTGCATCCAGCAGCTCTACGGCATGACCGAGCTCGCCGGCGCGATCACCCATGACGTGCACGGCGTGAAGCCGCGCGCCGAAAGCGTCGGCACCCGCAATCCGCTGGTCGAGCTCGCGATCCTCGAGGGCGGCAAACTCCACACCGGGCCGTGGCCCTCGCCGGTCGGCGAACTCCTGACCAGAGGTCCGCAGGTGTTCGCCGGCTATGTCGACAAGAAGCAGACCGAAGAGGCGTTCCGCGACGGCTGGCTGCGCACCGGCGACATCTGCCGGATCGATGCCGACGGCTTCGTCTACATCATGGGCCGAGCCAAGGACGTCATCATCCGCGGCGGCCACAATATCGACCCGCGTGCGATCGAGGATGCCGCGCTGGCGTTTCCGGGCGTGGCACTGGCCGCGGCGGTCGGACGTCCCGACAGCTATGCGGGCGAAGTGCCGATGCTGTTCGTCTCGGCGCAGCCCGGCACCGAGATCGATCCGAACGCGCTCGCCGCTTTCGTGCAGGACAACATCCTGGAGCCGCCCGCGCGGCCTCGCGTGGTGTCGGTGATTCCGGAAATGCCGGTCACGCCGGTCGGTAAGATCTTCAAGCCCAAGCTGCGCGAGATCGCCGCCGGCGAGGCCGCGCGCGAGCTGTTGGCGCTGGAGGGTCTATCCGCAGAAGTCAGCGTCGAGGCCATCACCGACCCGTCCCGCGGGCTGTACCTGAGCGTGAGCGCGCCTCCGGACAAGGCCGAAACCGCTGAGCGGCTTCTCAAGAAGTTCCCGGTCAAGGTCGAGTTACGCGCTTAACCCATTCATATCGCTACAAATTCTGATCACGACGCCGCGCCGGAAGCGACTTCCGACGCGGCGGTTCGCATTTTGCGGCCAGCGACTTGACGAACCGCCGCATTCCTAAATAGACTCTAAATAGATACTTTTCAGTACAGGCGTTCAAGGTTAAGCATTTTCTCATGGCTACGGAAAAGGCCGAAACCGACCGCGTCCCGGTCACACTGGCACTCTCGACCATTGGTTATCTTGAGAAGCTGGTGAGACAGGGCACCCACGGCACGAGCGTCCCGGGCGTTGCACGGACATTGATCGAGGAAGGCATTCGGCTCGCCATCAAGGACGGGTTGCTTGCAATCCGCGATAACGGCCGCACGCCCTGACGGCGCACGCGTCCGCGCGGCGGTTCAACACAGAACGTGGAACCGTCAGATGATTGTCAACCAAGAGACCTGGACGCCGGAGCGCGTCGACCAACTCAAGATCTACTTTGAAGCCGGCCTCTCCTGCCGTGACATCGCCGTCAATATCGGCGTCAGCCGCAACGCGGTCATCGGCAAGCTGTCGCGGCTGAACCTGACGCGCACGACGCCGGACGAACGCCGGGCACGGCGCAAGAAATCCGCCGCACACGCCGCGCAACGGGCGACCGCGAAGCAGCAGTTGCAATTGCTGCAGGCAGTCTACGAACCGCCCGCCGAGGACACGCCGATTGTCAGCACCAACAACTGCTCGCTGTTCGAACTGAGCGAACAGCGCTGCCGCTGGCCGATCAGCAGCCCGGGCGCCGACGATTTCTGCTTTTGCGGCAACACGCCGCTCGGCGGCATGCCCTATTGCTCAGGGCATTACCGTCTCGCCTATCAGTCCGGATCGCGCCAGCGTGCAATGCGCGGCTAGGGCTTCGGGCACGGCGAGCATCGGTTCCGACCTCTGTCAGAACCGATGCGTTGATCAGCCGACCTTCCAGCCGGTCGCCGCCACCAGGTCCTGATAGAACTCCGGCGTGTAGGCCTGCTCCGGCGTCTTGCGCACGCGCTCGTCGAGCATATGCGCATCGTCGCCGACCAGGATGCGCCAGCGATCGGCCTTGACGCCGTCGAGGATGATCTTGGCGGCGGCGGCCGCCGTGGTCGGCGCCTCGTCGTGGAAGATGCGGGCGCGATCGAGCGCGAGCTGCTGGATGTCGGCGTCCGACATCTTGGCGACGTCGATGCCCTGCCCCTGCAGCCGCTGGCGCGCCTGCTTGAGCTCGTCGGGATTGAGCTGATCGGAGCCGTTCTGCACCTTGCGCGAGTTCGACACGATCGAGGTGCCGATGTGACCGGGCATCACGACCGAGCATTTGACATGCGGTGCGTTGAGGCGGAGATCGTTGATCATCGCCTCGGTGAATCCCTTCACGGCGAATTTCGCCGCGCTGTAGGCGGTGTGCGACACGCCGAGGCCGACCGAGGCCCAGAAGCCGTTGACGCTCGACGTGTTGACGATATGCGCCTCGTCGGCCTTCACCAGCAGCGGCAGGAAGGTGCGGACGCCGAGATAGACGCCGCCCCAGCAGATGTTGAAGGTGCGCTCCCACTGCTCGCGGGTGTTGGTGAACAGGCTGCCGCCGCCACCGATGCCGGCATTGTTGAACAGCAGGTGGATCTTGTCGGTCGCCTGCTGCTCGATCAGCTCGTCGCGGAAGCGCTTGTAGTGATCCTCGATCGAGACGTCGGCGACGTGGGTGGTGATGCGGAGGCCCTGCGGCAGCTTCTCGACCTCGCAGAGCCGCTTGGTCTCGGCCATCGCCTCCATCGAGACGTCGCACATCGCGACATTGCAGCCCTCGGCAACGAGCTGGCGTGCGAGCTCGCGCCCCATGCCCGTGCCGCCGCCCGTGATGACGGCAATCTTTCCGGCGAAATCCTTCATGTGAGATCCGTTCCTTCCCTGCGTTTTTTCTTGGTTTCGGCTGGAGCGCGGATCGCACTCCCGGCCGTTTGACTGAGGCACTGTACATCACCGAATTATCGCCCAGCAACGGTGCCCGCTCCTCACGTGCGGTCGGGCCGCGTCGGGTAGATTGAAGCAGAGGATGCCGCCGCGAAATCATTCCGCGTTGCGAACAATCTGACATCGACAACCGGAGACGATGACCGCGCAGATCGTGAACAGATTGGGCGCGACAAGACTGACGGCAATCGCAGCAGTCGCCTGGAGAACTGGCGCGTAGCGCGTGACACCACCATTGATCGGGCAACTCCGGGGATCGCTTCTGCGCTATTCGGCTGTCTCGATCCGAACCGGTGCGCGCCGCCGCAACGCGGCGGCGCCGACGCTCATGACAAACTTGAACAGGCCCCGCCACGAGAAGTCGATGACCACCTCATGGTGCCGCAATCCCTTGCCGCCCTTCACCAGCCCGAGATCCCGTATCAAGCAGTAATGGCCGCTGCTCATCCGAGCCAGGCGGCTGTTCTTGAAGCGTCCCATGAATGACGAGAATGCACTGCGGACCGATTCCGTCAAATCTTGACGGCGTCGAATCGACGCGGCGCTGTCGGCCTGCTGTGCAGACGACGGCTTGCGATGGCCGCGGACGTCTCCGTCTCCGGCGCCGGCTCGGGCCATGAATCAAAAACCTCCGGCAGGGCATTGCCGGAGGTTTGGGAGGCTTAGCATGACGCTAAGAGCCATCATTCAATGTGTTGGCCGTGGCGTATATAGTTTAGTAGATCAGCTAAGTAAATAAGTTTGCCGCCAATGAATCGCATGGCTCGTCTTCGCTCTTCGCGTGGACCGAAATGTCGCAGCCAGTCTTCCGCCACCACCTGTTCCGGTCGAAGAAAAAACCCCGGCAGTTGCCTGCCGGGGTTCTGTTGGATCGAGATCAGATCAACCGGTATTACCAGTTGCGCTGAGCGCGGAAGAGCATCTGGACAGTGTCCTGATCCTTCAGCTCGTAGGTCGCGGTCGGCTTGCCGATACCAGCCGACGAGGTGGTGATCGTGCCGGCGTACTTCTGATCGAGATGGACGTAGGTCACGTCGGCCGAGAAGGTCAGGTTCTTGACCGGGGTCCAACGGGTGATCACGCCGATCTGTCCGATGTTGTAGTCGGGGTTGCAGTTGGTCACGCCAGCGCCGCCACCGAAGGCCGTGCGGAACGTGCCACCGACGCCGCCAACGCCGCAGATGAGCGACTTCGCCGTGTCGTTGTACATGACCGCAGCGTAGGCACCGTACAAGCTGGTGTTCCAGTAGGGATCCCAGTTGTGAGTGTACGCGCCGCGGAAGCCCCAGGTCTTGATCGACTGCTGCTGGCCGCCAGGGCCGAACACCGTATCGGGCGCCGTGCCGAAGCCGACGCTTTGATAGGCGCCCGCCAGGTTCGTGCTGCCAAAGATGGCGATCGAGCTGAACTGGCTGGCCAGTTCCTGGATGTTGTAACGGGTCGCACCGTCGGTGTAGACGCCCTGGACGTTGATGGTGTCGCCGGGTCCGGTCGGGATGTTCTTGATCGACAGGGCCAGTGCACCCGCCCAACCCCACTTGTCGTCGGGATGACCGGTCAGCTCCGTGCCGCCGTAGTACGCAGCATGGTTGTCATGCGCGGCGACCGACGCCTGGAAGATACCCCAGGCCTGATCGACCTTGAGCGCGGCGACGAAGTCCGGCGCGATCGTGCCGGCGTAGTCGCTCGAACCGTAAGCACCGCCGACGCCGAGGTTGTTCACGCCAGCCTGCATGTAGGCAACCTGGTCCTGCGCCGACAGAGCCAGCGAGACGCCGTTGCCGAACTGCGCGGTGTAGGTGAACTGGTTGATGCCGTTGGTGGTGCTCACGCCACCGACGAGACCGTCGTAGTTGTTGCCCGGATAACCGTTCCAGGGAGCAGCGAACTGCGAGACCGACTTACCCATGGTGAAGCCGGCGAACTGGATGAAGGCGTAGTAGACGCCGACCGAACCGGCAGCAACGCCACCAGAGCCAGCGTTGTTCGGCGCCGCAGCGGTGCCGATTGCCGAGTAGATCGACGAGCCGTTGCCCTGACCGGTGTAGCTGTCGGAAGTCCAGGTGAACACTGCATCGAAATAGGTGCGGACCACGCCGTACTCGGTCGCGGTGCGCGTATCGATGTTCAAGTCTTCACGCGAACGCCAGGTGTAGCCGTTGGTGAAGCGGTTGTTGGCACCGCTGGCGCCGTTGACGTTCGGGCCGTAGACGCTGTTGCCGTTGACGACAACGTCAGCGCGGACGAAGCCGCCCAGCTTGATACAGGTGTCGGTGCCGGGGATGTAGTAGAAGCCCGGACCATAGAGCGAGCAAACCTTCACGTACTCGACCGCTTTGGCCTTAACGGGAAGATCAGCCGCCTGTGCCCCGCCGACCGCGACCAGCGCGGCGGCCGAGCCCAGAATAAGGCTCTTCGCCAATGTCATATTAAACCTCCAAGTTGCTCATATGCGTAGAGTCCGGGTCGCGAGCGGCCCGTGATCCTCCCGCATTGTCCAAGACCGTTTTCCCCAAACCCCGCACCCGCAGATCAATCTCTGGAGTGCGGCGGACTTGAACGATCACCGCAACGGGACGATCGAGATTCCCCTACCGCCGGGTTCAATATGCATGGGCGAGTTCGCCAAACAAAATAGTTTATAAAGTCAGGAATACGAATGAGGCCACACTGTGTCCCGCCAGCAACGCTCGACGTAAGCCCCTTACCTGCATAGGTAATTTTGTCGCACCCCAAAAAACCGAATCGTCACATACGCATCATAATTGCTTTACGTTCACTTGCCTTCCTGAGCGACTTACGGGAAAAAACATCGCGGCCGACGCGGGAAACAAGAAATAAATCAGCACAAAGCTGAGTCGGCACCTAGGGAAGGGGAAGCTGTGTCAGTGACCAGGAAGGATCAGGCGCGCCAGCGCGCCATCGAGCATCTCGACATCATCAAGCGCTTTACGCTCGAGATCTCGTCCATCAACTCGCATCTCGAACGGGTCCGCCAGCTCTGGGGCAAGGCGCTCGGCGTCAGCGGCCCGCAATGGATGATTCTCATCGCGATCTCGGATCTCGACAAGAATGACGGCGTGCCGATCAACGTGGTGTCGAAGCTGCTGCACGTCGATCCGTCGTTCGTGACCACGCAGTCGAAGCTGCTCGAGCAGAAGGAACTGCTGCATCGCTCACCCTCCCCGGCCGACGCGCGCGTGGTCCGGCTGTCGCTGACCGACAAGACCCGAAAGCACCTGGCGGGCCTCGCCGAGCAGCACAAGGCGTTCAAGAAGACCGTGTTCGAGGAGTTCAGCGAGCATGAGCTGGCCGAGTTCACCGGCAAGCTTGCGATGCTCAACAACCGCCTGGAAAAGGCCTGCCTGATCGCCGCGATGGATTTCGAGACCTGACGGCCGGGCGCAAGCGAGGCCCGAGCCGCCGGAAATCAAATCCCATTTAGGCCGTCTTGGGTGTGATGGATCGGCTGGTGTTGGGCAATGCGGCTTCGGAGCGGATAGCGCTCCTGATCATCGCTTGACCCGACCAAGGCCTCGACCTGGCGCGTCGCGGTGGGGCTTGGCTTGCGTTGGTCCGGAGTTCGGCCGCGACTGCGACGGTTGCACCAGCGGTTCATCAACCGCCAACAGCTCTCAAGGCTGTCATCCCGCCTGAGTTCGGCTTCAACTGAAATCAGGCAGAAGGCTCAGCCTTCGTAATTTTCCTCAAAATGAGCTGGGACCGGCAAATCGACGAATTTGAAGAAATCTCGCTGATTCCAGTAGGTGGTTTCTGGATCAAAGCGGTCGATCTTCCTGCACTGCGCACAAACAGGATTCATGTTGTCGCCATTGGCGGTACGTCGATAGGCCTGCAGGATCGGCGAATTCCAGAACTCGCGCAGCCCCGAGGTGGTCCGAATGGCTTCGCGATCAAAGTAAGCGCCAATATCCGCGGCGAGACCGCAGCAAATGGTCGCCTCCTCGCGGCGGCTCTTCCAACCCCATAGCAGGAATAGATGTCGCCACGGTTCACCGCATTCCTCAGGAACCTCGTCTTCCCATCGATTGCCGAAATAGATCTGCGTCTGTTTCGAGAAAGGCGGCGGGACGCGCACTTGCACACCAAGTTCCTTGGCCCGGTCGACGACGCGCGCGAACATCTCGTCGGATCGCTCTTTGTCAAAATAAAGCGAATCGCTGAAGCCGAATTTCGAGTTGATGACTTCCTCGTGCCCGGCATGAATGTCGGGAATGTAGTGTGGATAGAAGTGGATGAACGTCACCATATGGGCGCCGTTCTCGGCGGCAAATTCAAGATTCTGAAGGGCGCTGCCGAGGTTCCACTTCATCATGACAAAATTGGCCTGGACGAATGGTCTTTTGGATCCGTTCAGGGCCTGCTTCATCGCGCGCATATTCGTGGAGAACTTCTCCCAGTCCCCCTGGTGAATAACCCGATCATAGTCCTCGCGATTTGACGCGTTCATCGACACGTAGAGATAGTCCAGTCGATCGTAGAACTCGTCCAAGCGCTTCTTAACAAGCGAACGGCCATTGGTGAGTATTGAAAGATGGAGGTGCGGGTTGTTGTCCCGGACGTAGCTGAATATCTCAGAAAATTTGGGGTGGATGATCGATTCAGCCGTGCCGGCCGAGAAGTTCAGCCACCAGGCATACTTAAACCACTCGATTTGCTTGATGTGTTCGAGGGGAAGAAATGCTTTGGGCACGTGATTGTGCGTATACTTGCAGAACCGGCATTGAATGTTACAGACCGAAGTCAGATCCATGCAGATGTCGGGCGGAAGCGCGTATACCTGATCCATCCTCGCCTTGGTCTCGTGGACGGAAAGCTCGTAGTTCGCGAGATGCGGCTGCGGCATCTCGTCTACGAGACGCTTCAGCGCGCTATATCGATCAAGCAGGAGATTTTCATTCTCCCATCGGCGGAGCCTCGGCTCGAGAAGCTCTGACTGCGTCACGAGCTGCGAACGCAGAAGGAGATCGTTGTAGACGCCGTGTCGAAATGGCTCGGGCTGAAGTACTTTGGGCGCTGTCGATGGCGCGAGGTCTTCGGCGGCGGCCTTCTGGCCAATACGCCAAGCTTGCTTGAAATGCCGCTTGGCCTGATTCAGGAAAGCGAGGGCTTGCGGCCCATTTTGAGGACCGAGCGCGTCCGCCAAGCGTTTTGCTAACCCCGTTCCCACGATGGGCTCCCCCGCAAATGTTCGAACCGAATTAAGCCAATGCAATATATTAGGCAAGTGGCTGGAGGCGCGGAGCGCAACCATCGCGAATTCTTCAGGAGACGTCGCAGCGCTTCTTGCAGGTAATGTGTGCTGATAGGAAAAGCGGCCGATACGAGTTGCGCATTCTAGGCCTTCGAACTTCGCCATCCCGCCGGCCCTGGCGGGGTCGCCGCCGGTTCCGCGCGCGGGCCCCAGCGACATTCCGTCTTGTCTTCCCAGCCCGAATTCCGGGAAGGCTTACCGGTCAAAGTCTTTGTTGGTCGGAGCGAGAGGATTTGAACCTCCGACCCCTAGTCTCCCAGACTAGTGCGCTAACCGGGCTGCGCCACGCTCCGATGCCGTTCCATTAGCTGCGATCCTGCGTTCGCGCAAGGCGGAGCAGGCCCTTGAAGGCTGCAATCCGGGCACCGGTTCCCGGATCAGCCGTCTTTCATCGCCGTATCGATCATTTGCCGGCAGGCGACCAGCTCCTGCAGGGCGCGTTCGAGCCGCTCCCGATCCGCTGAAGGAACGGACGGCCGCACCGGTGGCGCGGCGGACGCCTTGCCCGGCTGGGCATGCGCCTTGTAGGTCGAAAGGATCGGATCCTCGTCGGGATCGACGAATCGGTAGTCGATGCCCTTCTCGTCGCCGTCGCCCTCCTCGCCGTCGAAATCGAGGCCGTCATTGCTCCCGAGGTCGTCGGGCTCGGCCATGCTGTTGCCGACCGCCTCCTCGACCGCACCGAACGAGACCGCGGCGGTCTGGTCGGCGATGCCCTGCACCGACTTGATGCCATGCTCTTTCAGGATCCGCTGCACGCCGCGGATGGTGTAGCCCTCGCCGTAGAGCAGCCGGCGGATGCCCTTGAGCAGGTCGACGTCGTCGGGGCGATAGTAGCGGCGGCCGCCGCTGCGCTTCATCGGCTTGATCTGCGCGAAGCGCGTTTCCCAGAACCTCAGCACATGCTGGGGAATATCGAGCTCATCTGCGACTTCACTGATGGTACGGAACGCATCCGGCGCCTTGTCCAAATGCCCGCTCCTCTGGCTTCAATGCCTGTAGCCTCGCCGTTCGGGTTGAATCGGAACGGGACTCCAGACTCTGGTTCTGGCGCGTCTTCTTCACGCGAACCGGGTATCCACTTCGCTTGAAAACGCTCTAGTCGGCCTTGCTGCCGTCGCCATTGGTGACGACATGGCCGTTGATCCGCTGCTTCAGGATCGCCGACGGCTTGAACACCATCACGCGCCGCGGCGAGATCGGCACCTCGGTGCCGGTCTTTGGATTGCGGCCGATACGCTGGCCCTTCTTGCGCACCATGAAGGAGCCGAACGAGGACAGCTTCACCGTCTCGCCCTTTTCCAGGCAATCGGTGATCTCCTTCAGCACCAACTCGACAAACGCCGACGATTCCGTGCGCGACAGACCCACCTTTTGGTAGACCGCCTCGCACAAATCGACACGCGTCACTGTTTTTCCGGTTCCCGTCGTCATCGCCTGCCCCGCACTCTCGGCGAACAATTTCTTGACTGAAATTAAAAGCTTAGCGCGCAATGGTCAACAGCGACCAGCATGCACGCTGGAAAAGACCCTTACGAAATATCCGTACCTTTAGGCGAAGCGCTCACCAGCGTACAAGCGCCGAGCCCCAGGTAAAGCCGCCGCCCATCGCCTCGAACAGCACCAGATCGCCCTTCTTGACGCGCCCGTCCTTCACGGCGACCGACAGCGCGAGCGGGATCGAGGCGGCCGAGGTGTTGCCGTGCTTGTCGACTGTCAAGACCACCTTCTGCGGCGCAATATGTAGCTTGTGGGCCGACGCGTCGATGATTCGCTTGTTGGCCTGGTGCGGAATGAACCAGGTGATGTCGTCGGCGGTGAAGCCGGTGGCATTGAACGCGTCGACGATCACGTCGGTAATCATGCCGACGGCGTGTTTGAACACCTCGCGGCCCTCCATCCGGAGGTGGCCGACCGTCCTGGTCGAGCCGGGACCGCCATCGACGAACAGCTTCGACTTGTGGCGTCCGTCGGAGCGCAGATGCGTGGTCAGCACGCCGGGATCATTGATCGTGCCGGAATGCTGCTGCGCCTCGAGCACGACTGCACCGGCGCCATCGCCGAACAGCACGCAGGTGCCGCGGTCGTTCCAGTCGAGGATGCGCGAGAAGGTCTCGGCACCGATCACCAGCGCCCGCTTGTGATGGCCGGCGCGCAGGAAATTGTCGGCGGTGGTCAGCGCAAACACGAAGCCGGAGCACACCGCCTGTAGGTCGAAGGCGACGCCATGGTTGATGCCGAGCCCGTGCTGGACCGCGACCGCGGTCGCCGGAAAGGTGTTGTCCGGCGTCGAGGTCGCGAGCACGATCAGGTCGATCGACTGCGCGTCGATCTTGGCATCGGCCAGCGCGGCCTGCGCCGCCTTGATCGCGAGATGCGACGTGAACTCGTCGTCGGCCGCGATGTGGCGCTCGCTGATGCCGGTGCGCTGAACGATCCAGTCGTCAGATGTGTCGATCCGGCTGGCCAGTTCGGCATTGGTCAAAACCCGCTCCGGCAGATAGGAGCCGCAGCCGAGCACTACCGAACGTATCGCAGTCACGAGACAGCCTCCTGCGCGGTCTGCGCCTGCACCAGCGCACTGCCGTCGCGATTAAGCATCTGATTGATCTTGGTGAGGAGATCGAAGTGGGCCATCTCATAGCCAACATCGACCGCATAGGCAAAGCCTTCCGCGTTGACCCCGCCGTGGCTCTTGACCACGACGCCCTTCAGGCCGAGCAGGATGCTGCCGTTCGACTTGTTGGGATCGAGCTTGTCGCGCAGCTTCTGGAACGCGCCGCGGGCAAACAGATAGCCGATCCGCGCCAGCCAGCTCGACGACATGGATTCGCGCAGTAGGGTGAACATCTGGCGTGCGGTTCCCTCGGCGGTCTTGAGCGCGATGTTGCCGCAGAACCCCTCCGACACGATCACGTCGGCAGCGCCCTTGCCGATCCCGTCCCCCTCAATGAAGCCGACATAATTGAACTGGGACCCGTTCATCGCCCGCAGCATGCCGGCTGCCTCGCGGATTTCCTCGTGGCCCTTGATCTCCTCGGACCCGATGTTGAGCAGGCCGACGGTCGGCCGCTCGAGGTTGAACAGCACACTCGCCATGGCGCTGCCCATCACGGCCAACGTCGTCAAATGGCGGGCATCGCCGCCGATCGTGGCGCCGAGGTCCAGCACGACGGAATCGCCGCGCAACGTCGGCCACACCGCGGCGAGCGCCGGACGGTCGACCCCGGGCAGCGTCCGCAGGTTGATATTGCCCATCGCCATCAGCGCACCGGTGTTGCCGGCGGAGATCGCGACGTCGGCCTCGCCATGCTTCACGGCATCGATCGCGAGCCACATCGACGAGGCGCGTCGGGTCCGCCGCAGCGCCTGGCTCGGCTTCTCGTCCCCTTTCACGGCGACGTCGGTATGGATCACCTTCGATACCGCCTTCAGCGCCGGATGCCTGGCGAGCTCCGGCTCGATCTGGGCACGGTCTCCAACCAGCAGGAATTCGCTGTCGGGATGACGGCTCAACGAAATCGCGGCGCCCGGAATGACGACGGAAGCGCCGACATCGCCCCCCATGGCGTCAAGCGCGATTCGAACCTTATGAGGCATGAACGTCCCGGAAGCCTGCTCTCCCACAGCCCTTCAGACGAAGACCGCGAGCTTGAAGTCACCGCCGTCAACGGCGCCCGACGAAACACCAACTCGCGTCCCGGCCGGGCCGCGACAATAGCGTGTCCGCGGTCCGACACAACCTCTTGACCACAAACGAGGCAGTGGCCGAACCGTCACGAAGTGCATTAAGATATATCAGAAATGCATTGTATTTCAATGTATTATGACGCTTATTTGAAGTGATCGCGAACACCATTCGCGCAGCTCCGCAGCGAGCCATCCCCGTAAATGTGACATCGGCTGCCGCTCGGCCGCCCTTAGCTGCCCTTGGGCTTCTTGCCGTCCGCCTGCCCCTTCAGTGCCTTCAGCGCCGCGAACGGATGATTTTCCGGGTCAGGCGCTTCAACCTCTTGTTCAAAGACCGCATCCACCTTGCGTGGATATGGGTCGATGCCGAGGAACAGCGCATCGGTGGCAAGCCGGCCGATATCGATGAAGCCACCGACGATCGGCTCCGGCGGATCCGGCGTCTCCTCGTCGCTCTCCTCGGCGTCGTCGACCAGATCGGCCATTTGCGGGATCTGCTCGGGCGGCGCGAAAACCACGTCGATCGGCTCGTCGATCTCGCTCTCGATCGGATCGAGCGTCACCACGCAGGTTTGTCCGATCCGGGCCCGAACCCGGCCGGTGACGTGGCAGCTGCCGTCGCGCTTGGGCTGCAGATCGAACTGCGCCTGCGCGGAAATGACGTCCCGGAGCTCCGCGACGTCGGCCATCGCCTTGCGTGCCGCCTCGTCAGCTGTGATCTCACGATGCAAGCCGGTCTCGGGGATCTGCGCGACATTGACGAGAACCCGCCAGGGGTCGCGCTCGCGCTCGGGCCGTCCCGTGCTGCCGCCGCTCATGCCGCACTCCCCGCTTTCTGTGGCGTCGGAAAGCGCCATTTACCCTCTGTCAGTGCCGCGCGGTCGGCGCGTGCCAGTTCGGCCAGTGCCTCCCGGGCATAGACGGCCAGCTCGCGGGCCTTGTCGATGTTCTGACCATTGAGGATGTTCTTGCAGAACGACTCGGCCAGAGCCTCGCCGCTGTCGGCCAACGCCAGATCATAGGCCGCGGTGCGGCCGTAAAACGCCTCACCGAACGCCTGCATGCGCTTCGGCACCGTGAGGTCGCCGACGCCCATTTCCCTGAGATTGTCGTCCATATCGATGCAGAAATGATCGAACAGGGCCTGCGCCAGCTCCACACCGCCATCGACGGATTTAAGTCGCCGCAACACCATCCACAGATGCATCAGAAGCAGGTCAAAACGGCCATTAACCGTGTCCGGGACACCCAAGTCACGGTAAAACAACGGTTCTCGCGCCTGCGTCACGATCATGCCATAGATGGTCTCAATGGTGCTGCGCGCGGGCACTCGGGGTCTTTTGAAGTGATTGAACGGCCAAAGCATAGCGGGTTCCGGCTGCCGGCCCCCCAAAGGACGCCTGTTGAGGGCTCGTCCATTGGAGCTCGGCATGATTGCAATCCATTGAGCTGCCCGGTACGTCAATGCTCCGGCCGATGCAAGGGGACGGATCAGTTCCGCCGATGAACCACACTCTTCCAAGACAGTCTCGCGTGGCTTCCGCGCGCGGGTTCTTCATGCGCTTCCGCGCCCTCGCGGTCGTTGGCCTCGTCTGCGGCGCCGCGCTCGGCGGCTGCGCCGGTGAGCAATTCCAGAAGGGCTACATCCTGCCCGATGGCGCGCTCGAGCAGATTCCGATCGGTGCGAGCCAGGATCAGGTGCTGATCGTGCTTGGTACGCCCTCGACGGTCGCAACGCTGGACGGCGAGGTGTTCTATTACATCTCGCAGCGGACCTCGCGCCCGGTTGCCTTCATGAATCAACGGGTGGTCGACCAGCGCGTGATCGCGGTCTATTTCGACAAGAACCGCCAGGTGCGCCGGCTCGCCAATTACGGCCTGAAGGACGGCAAGATCTTCGACTTCGTCAGCCGGTCCACGCCGACGTCTGGCCAGGAAATGTCCTACCTGACACCGCTGTTCAAGCTGCTGAGCTTCAACTAGGGCGCTTCGAGCGAAGCGCTCTCCGCTTGGCCTGAACCAGAGCGATACTTGCTGCGCCAAGTTGTCGCGCTTGCCCGACCGGCAAGCGCTCCCCTAGGCTTGCTCACAAACAAGAGCCTGAACAGGGGGTAAGCGCGTGAGAGCCAAGAGTTTTTCCCGTCGTACGGTATTGTCCGGCACGGCCGCGTTGGCGGCCGCATCGATCCTGCCGCGCGCCAGCTTGGGTGCCGGCGACTGGCGGCCGACCGAGACGGTTCGCATCGTCGTGCCGGCCGCTGCCGGTGGATCGACCGACGTGATGGGGCGGCTGCTCGCCGCCCATTTGCAGCCACTTTGGGGCCAGTCGGTCGTGGTGGAGAATCGCTCGGGCGCCGGCGGCACCATCGGCACATCGGAGGTCGCGCGGAGCAAGGGCGACGGCCACACCATCCTGATCGGCAATCCCGGCCCGAACGCGATCGCCTTCAGCATCTTCCGCAATCTGACCTACAAAGCCGACCAGTTGCAGGCGGTTTCCAACATGATCCGGATCCCGAACATCGTTTCGGCGCATCCATCGACCGGCATCAAGTCGATCCCCGAACTGATCGCCTATCTGAAGAAGAACCCCGACAAGCTGACCTACGGCTCGTCCGGCACCGGGCAGAGCCCTCACCTCACCGGCGCCTGGTTCCTGCAACTGACCGGGCTGAAGATGACGCACGTCCCGTTCCGCGGCGCCGGCCCGGCATTGCAGGCCGGGCTCGCCGGCGACATCCAGATCCTGTTCGACAATCTCTATCCATCGCTGCCGCAGGTGCTGGACGGCAAGCTGAACGGGCTCTGTGTCACCACCCCCGAGCGCAGCGAGTCCGCTCCGAACCTGCCGACCATGCGCGAGGGCGCGCCGGAGCTGGCGAAATTCGACGTCGCGTCCTGGTTCGGCGTGTTCCTGCCGAAGACTGCGCCCGCGCCCGTCGTCGACGAGCTGAACCGCCAGATCAAGGCGATGCTGACGCGCGACGACGTCAGGAAGAACATCGCCGGCATGGGCGCCCGCGCCGACTACGGCACGCCGCAGCAATTCTCCGATTTCGTCGATGCCGAGACGAAGAAATTCGCTGCCATCATCGAGAAGGAAGGCTTGCAGATGGAGGTCAAGTGACGGCGCCGCCGTCATTTGGGATCACGGTGCGGCCAGCGCTACGACGACTTGTTGATCTTCTTGACCTTGGCGTCGGTGGCTTCGATCGACATCGCAAGCTCCATGATCGCCTGCGACAGCAGCTCGATGGCCTCCTTCTGATCCTGCGACTTGGCAGCGCGCAGCGCGTAGTTGCGGGCGGATGAGAGCGACATCGATTGTTCTCCGTGTTGTTCGCGTCTGGTTCTTCCAACAAAAACCCCGCGGCTTTCGCCGCGGGGCTTTGCATTCTTTGATGTCGCGGCTCAGTGCGCCAGGATCGCCAGCAGCAGCAGCGCCACGATGTTGGTGATCTTGATCATCGGGTTCACCGCCGGGCCCGCCGTGTCCTTGTATGGATCGCCGACCGTGTCGCCGGTCACCGCGGACTTGTGGGCATCACTGCCCTTGCCGCCGTAGTGGCCGTCCTCGATGTACTTCTTGGCGTTGTCCCAGGCGCCGCCGCCCGAGGTCATCGAGATCGCCACAAAGAGACCGGTGACGATGACGCCGAGAAGCATGGCGCCGACCGCGGAGAATGCCGCCGACTTGCCGGCCGCGCCGCCGCCCGCGATCGCATAGATCACGAAATAGACGACGATCGGCGACAGCACCGGGAGCAGCGAAGGGATGATCATTTCCTTGATCGCCGCCCGGGTCAGCAGGTCGACCGCCTTGCCGTAGTCCGGCTTGTCGGTGCCCTGCATGATGCCGGGCTTCTCGCGGAACTGACGGCGGACCTCCTCGACAATCGCACCGGCGGCACGGCCGACCGCGGTCATGCCCATTGCGCCGAACAAATACGGTAGCAGGCCGCCGAACAGCAGGCCGACCACGACGTAGGGATTGTTCAGGGAGAAGTCCGGATTGACGCCCTTGAAGTAGGCGTGGGCGCTGGGGTCGCTGATGAAGAACTTGAGGTCCTGATTGTAGGCCGCAAACAGCACCAGCGCACCGAGACCGGCGGAGCCGATCGCGTAGCCCTTGGTCACCGCCTTGGTGGTGTTGCCGACCGCATCGAGCGCGTCGGTCGACTTGCGCACCTCCTTCGGGAGTCCCGCCATCTCGGCGATGCCGCCGGCGTTGTCGGTGACCGGGCCGAAGGCGTCGAGCGCGACGATCATGCCGGCCAGCGCCAGCATGGTGGCGGTCGCGATCGCGATGCCGAACAGGCCGGCCAGGCTGTAGGTGACCAGGATGCCGGCGATGATGACGATCGCGGGCAGCGCGGTCGCCTCCATCGAGACCGCGAGGCCCTGGATCACGTTGGTGCCGTGACCGGTGACCGAGGCCGCCGCGATCGACTTCACCGGGCGATAGTCGGTGCCGGTGTAGTATTCGGTGATCCAGATGATCAGGCCGGTGACGACCAGACCGACCACGCCGCACTCGAACAGCGCCATGCCGGTGTAGTCGACGCCCTCGAGCTTACCGAAGCCGATCAACCAGTTGATCACGGCCGCGACGCCGACCAGCGACAGGATGCCGGTGGCGATCAGGCCCTTGTACAAGGCGCCCATGATCGACTGGCTGGCGCCGAGCTTGACGAAGAAGGTGCCGATGATCGAGGTGATGATGCAGACGCCGCCGATCGCGAGCGGCAGCGTCATCATGTTCACCAGAATCGAGGTCTTGGCGAAGAAGATCGCCGCGAGCACCATGGTGGCAACCGCGGTCACCGCATAGGTCTCGAACAGGTCGGCCGCCATGCCGGCGCAGTCGCCGACATTGTCGCCGACGTTGTCGGCAATCGTAGCCGGGTTGCGCGGATCATCCTCCGGGATGCCGGCCTCGACCTTGCCGACGAGGTCGCCGCCGACATCAGCACCCTTGGTGAAGATGCCGCCGCCGAGACGGGCGAAGATCGAGATCAGCGAAGCGCCGAAGCCGAGCGCCACCATGGCGTCGACCACGGTGCGGCTGCCCGCTTCCAGACCCATGAATTTGACCAGGATCATGAAGTAGATGGTGACGCCGAGCAGCGCGAGACCGGCCACCAGGAGGCCGGTGATCGCGCCCGCCTTGAAAGCGAGCTCGAGGCCGCCGGCCAGCGAGGTGGTCGCCGCCTGTGCGGTGCGGACGTTGGCGCGCACCGAGACGTTCATGCCGATGAAGCCGGCCGCGCCCGACAGGATCGCACCGATCGCAAATCCGAGGGCCACCAGCAGGCCGAGGAAGTAGGCCAGCAGCACGAAGATCACGATACCGACTATGCCGATCGTGGTGTATTGCCGCCGCAGATAGGCCTGCGCACCTTCGGCCACGGCACCTGCAATCTCTTGCATGCGCGCATTGCCCGCATCCGCACTGAGAACCGACTGGGTCGCCCAGATCGCGTAGACGATGGAAAGCGCCCCGCAGAGCACAATCAACCATAAAGCTGTCATTGAATGTTGCCTCAGATCCTTGATGTAACCCCCGCGCCTATTTGTGCCGCTAGGGCGCGGCAGGCGCTTATTTTGCGAGGACAACCCTCCCCAAAACGGATTGCCTCAAATCGGGCGCGACCTTGCCAAAATCGTTACCGCTGTGCAACGCCACCTGTGGCCGAAAAAGCCGATATGGGCAGCAATTTAGAAGGAAAATCGGCGCTATCAGCCGGGAATGCTAGAAATGGCTGTAGGACAGGCGCTTCAACTTCAGTTCCCTGCCCTGCCCGTCGAGGAAGCTCGGTGGTGACGAACCGGCAATGAGGCCGCCGATGGCGGTCACAGTGACCTTGGCCTGGCGTGCCTCTCGCAGGAACGCGTCTGCGCGATCGCCCGGGACGGCGCACAGAAGTTCGTAGTCGTCGCCGCCGGCGACCAGCGTCTCGATCCCGATCGCCTTGCGTGCGAGCAGCCCCGCGGCCGCGGATGATAACGGGACGCTCGGCACGTTGATCACGGCCGTCACACCGCTGGCTGCGCAAAGCTTTGCCAGATCGCCGGCGAGACCGTCGGACACATCCATCGCAGCGCTGGCGTGGGCGCGGACAGCGTGGGCAAGCGCGTTGCGCGGCTGCGGAACACGGTAGCGGGCGGCAAGAAAATCCCGCCCGGCGGCATCGTCCGCCAGCGCCGCCGCGACCGGACCTCCCTGGAGCACGTCGAGACCGAGCGCGGCATCGCCGATCGTACCGGTGACGAACACGCGGTCGCCCGCCCGCGCGCCCGCGCGATGCACCATCTTGCCCTGCGGCAGCCGGCCGAATGCGGTGATCGAGATCATCAGCGGCCCCGGCGTGGCGACGGTATCGCCGCCGAGCAGCGGACAGCCAAAATCGGCTGCGTCCTCGCCAAGCGCCCGGGCGAACGGCTTCAGCCAGCTCTCATCGGCCTTGCGCACGGCCAGCGTCAGCACGAAGCCGGCGGGCACAGCCCCCTTGGCCGCAATATCGGAGAGGTTCACCCGCAGCACCTTGCGCGCCAGCGTGTCGGGCGGGTCGTTGCTGAGGAAGTGCACACCCTCGACGATGGCATCCGTGGTGACCACGATGTCCTCGCCGGCCGCCCGCAACGCGGCGGCGTCGTCGTCGAGACCGAACGCGCCCGGATCGGTCGCAAGCGGCTTGAAATAGCGCGCGATCAGGGAGTCTTCGCCGGAGGGATTATCGTGACGCTCTGCCATATCGTGCGCCTACCCCTCAGCTGTCATCGCCCGGCTTGACCGGGCGATCCAGTACGCCGCGGAAGCTGTTGTTGAAAATAGCCGCCGCGGCGTACTGGATCACCCGCATACGCGGGTGATGACGGCGGAATATGCGGTTCAGCTCCGCACAAACTCGTCGCCGCGGAACTGGCGTGCGATCTGGTCGAGCACGGCATTGACCATGCCGGTCTCGTCCTTCTCGACAAAGGCATGGGCGACGTCGACATATTCGGACACCACCACGCGGCCCGGCACGTCCCGGCGGTGCTCGAGCTCGTAGGAGCCTGCCCGCAGCACCGCGCGCAGGATCGCGTCGATCCGCTTCAGCGGCCAGCCCTTCGACAGCGCCTCGTCGATCAGGGGATCGAGCTTGGCCTGGTCGCGCACCACGCCAGAGACGACGTCGCGGAAGAACGCCGCTTCCGCCGGCAGATATTTCTCGCCCTCGACCTCGTTGCCGAGCCAGTGGCTCTCGAACTCGGCGAAGATGTCGTTGATGCCGGCACCGCCGATGTCCATCTGGTAAAGCGCCTGCACGGCGGCGAGCCGAGCCGCGCCGCGCCGGTTGGCCTTTCTTTCAGGGGCTTTGCCGGGTTTGTTGCTCTCAGCCATGGTCAGGCCTTTGCCAGACGGCGTTTGATCCGCAGCATCGCGATCGCGGCGCGGGCAGCGTCGCCGCCCTTGTTCAACTCGCTGGCGCGCGCCCGCGCCCAGGCCTGCGCCTCGGTGTTGACGGTGATGATGCCGTTGCCGAGCGGGAATTTCCGGCTGACAGCCAGATCCATCAACCCGCGCGAGGACTCCATCGAGACGATTTCGAAATGGATGGTGTCGCCGCGCACCACGCAGCCGAGCGCGATCGCCGCGTCATAGGGCTTGCCGTTCGCTTCAGCGGCATCGATCGCAATGGCGATCGCGGCCGGGATCTCCAATGCGCCGGGCACCGTGATGACGTCGTGGCTGGCACCGGCGATCTTCAGCTCCGCCAGCGCGCCTTCCAGCAGCGCATCCTGGATGTCGTCGTAAAACCGGGCCTCGACGATCAGGACGCGTGCGCCTGATATGTCGGTCTGGTCCTTCAGGGGTGCGCGCCGCGCGTCAGCCATTGCAATAACCAATCGGAACTTGGGGAGGATTTGTGCAGCGTTTTAGGCGCAGCAGGCGGTAAAGCCAAGGGCAATACTGGCCCGGATGTCACCGCGATCCGCCTGATTTTTCAGGTCGGCTTCGTCAGCAATGCATGGGACATCCGGCCGGCAGTCGCCCGAGCCGAATTGGCACATAGGGACGTCCGTCTCGGCCGCAATGCCGGATCGAGGCTATTTCATCTCCGACAGCCGCGCTGCGTAGCGGGCCATCAGATCGACCTCGATATTGACCTCGCTGCCGGCCTTCCAGCCGCTCAGGGTCGTAACACTGAGCGTGTGCGGGATGATCAGCACCGAAAAGGTCACGTCGTCGACCGTGTTCACGGTCAGCGAGACGCCGTCCAGCGTGATCGATCCCTTCGCCGCGATGAAGCGCGCCAGTTCGCGGGTGGTTCTGAGCTCGAAGCGCGCCATGTCGGGCAGATCGTCGCGCTTGACGATGGTGGCGATGCCGTCGGCATGCCCGGCCACGATGTGACCGCCGAGTTCGTCCCCGATCTTGAGCGCGCGCTCGAGGTTGAGCCGGCCGCCCTGCGCCCAGTGCCTGGCGGTGGTCATGCCGAGCGTTTCGGCCGCGGCATCGACGTCGAACCAGGTCTTTCCGTCGGCGGTGCCGGAAGCGACAACCGTGAGGCAGACGCCGTTGCAGGCGATCGAGGCGCCGTCGGCGATCGTGGTCTGGTCGTAGTCGCAGGCGATCCGCAGCCGATGCAGTTGCCCCTGCGCCACGGGCTTCAGGCTAACGATCTCACCGATATCGGTGACAATTCCGGTAAACATCACGCACGCTCGTAAATATTGAGACTGTCTTTGCCGAGGGTTTCGCTAGCACGAAGCCGGATGGTGGGCGACTGCGTGATTGCGTCGAGCGGCAATGCGTCCAGCGCGGGAACGCCGTCGGCACCGATCGCATCCGGTCCGCGCAACAGCCAGATTTCATCGGCAAGGCCGGCCGCCACGAAAGAATTTGCCACGCGAGACCCGCCCTCAACCAGCAGTCGGGTGATTCCCTTCTCGGCCAGCGCATGCAGGACGGCAGGCAGATCGAGCCCCGCGGGCGCGCCGGCGGCAACGCGGATCACCTGTGCGCCGGCGGCGCCGAGCTTCACAGCGGCGGGCGCCTCAGCCAGATCGGACGTCATCACCCAGAGCGGCGTCTCGCGCGCGGAATGCACCAGGCGGCTATCGCCCGAGATCCGCAGCGCGCGATCCAGCACCACGCGCACCGGCGAGCGCGCAGCCATGCCGGGCAACCGGCAGGTCAAGAGCGGATCGTCGGCCTTCACCGTACCGATGCCGACCAGGATCGCGTCGCACTGCGCGCGCAACAGATGCACGCGGGTCCGCGCGGCCTCGCCTGATATCGCAACCGGCTTGTGGCCGTGCGCTGCGATCTTGTCATCGGCGGACACCGCGAGCTTGAGGATCACATGCGGACGCTTGTCCGTGATCCGGCGGAAATGTCCGGCATGGTCGCGCGCAGCCTCCGCCGCGCACAGCCCGACATCGACGGCGATGCCGGCGGCGCGCAGTTTCGCATGCCCCTTCCCGCCGACCTCCGGATTGGGGTCCTCGATCGCCGAGACCACACGCGCAAGCCCGGCCGCGACGACGGCGTCGGCGCAGGGCGGCGAACGGCCGAAATGCGAGCAGGGTTCGAGCGTGACATAGAGCGTGGCGCCGCGGGCAGCGTCGCCGGCGCGCCGCAGCGCCTCGACCTCGGCATGCGGCCGACCACCGGGCTGGGTCCAGCCGCGACCGACGATGACGCCGTCCTTGACGATCACGGCGCCGACCGCCGGATTGGGCCAGGTGCGCCCGAGTCCGCGGCGGCCGAGCGCCAGCGCAAGCTGCATGAAGCGCAGATCGGCGGCTTTGGCCTCTTTGGATTTCTGCGCGAACTGGTCTTCGAGAATGCGAAAGATCATTTTCGCAACGTGGCGAGCCGCGGGTCCTCTTCGCCGGTCAACTCGTCGAGCACTGCTTCAAAGTCCTTGGCCTCGCGGAAATTGCGATAGACCGAGGCGAAGCGCACATAGGCGACGTCGTCGAGCTGGCGCAGATGCTCCATCACGATCTCGCCGATCGCCTCCGAGGAGACCTCCGCCTCGCCGCCGCTTTCGAGCTCGCGAACGATGGTGGAGACCATCTTCTCCACCCGCTCCGACTCCACCGGGCGCTTGCGCAGCGAGATCTGCAGCGAGCGCACCAGCTTGTCGCGGTCGAACGGCACGCGGCGGCCGTTGCGCTTGATCACGGTCAGCTCGCGCAGCTGTACCCGCTCGAAGGTCGTGAAGCGGAAGTTGCAGGCCATGCACACGCGCCGCCTGCGGATCACGGCCGAGTCCTCGGTCGGACGCGAGTCCTTGACCTGCGTATCGAGAGAATTGCAGCTCGGGCAGCGCATCCGACGGGACCTCTAACAGCGACCCTTTAACTTACTGGTAGATCGGGAAGCGATCGGTCAGCGCCTTGACGCGCTCCTTGATCGCGGCCTCGACCAGCGGCGCCTTGCCGTCCGGCGACTGCGCCAGCGCGTTCAGCACCTCGGCGATCATGCCGCCGACCTGCTTGAACTCGGCGACGCCGAAGCCGCGCGTGGTCGCGGCCGGCGTACCGAGCCGCAGGCCCGAGGTCACGAACGGCTTCTCGGGATCGAACGGGATGCCGTTCTTGTTGCAGGTGATGGCGGCGCGCACCAGCGCCTTCTCGGAGATGTTGCCCTTCAGGCCCTTCGGCCTGAGGTCGACCAGCATCAGATGATTGTCGGTGCCGCCGGACACGATGTCGAGGCCGTGCCCGCGCAGCGTCTCCGCCAGTGCCTTGGCGTTCTCGACCACGTTCTTGGCGTAGACCTTGAAGTCCGGACGCAGCGCTTCGGCGAACGCGACCGCCTTGGCGGCGATGACGTGCATCAGCGGGCCGCCCTGCAGGCCGGGGAAGATCGCCGAGTTCAACTTCTTGGCCAGCGTCTCGTCATTGGTCAGGATCAGGCCGCCGCGCGGACCGCGCAGCGACTTGTGCGTCGTGGTGGTGGTGACGTGGGCATGCGGCACCGGCGAAGCGTGCACGCCGCCGGCGACGAGGCCTGCGAAATGCGCCATGTCGACCAGCAGATACGCACCGACCGAGTCGGCGATCTCGCGGAAGCGCTTGAAGTCCCAGGCGCGCGAATAGGCCGAGCCGCCGGCGATGATCAGCTTCGGCTTGACCTGCTCGGCCTGCTTCTGGACTTCGTCCATGTCGATGATCTGGTCCTCGCGGCGCACGGTGTAGTGCGCGGCCTTGAACCACTTGCCGGACATGTTGACCGGCGAGCCGTGGGTGAGATGGCCGCCGGCGGCGAGGTCGAGACCCATGAAGGTATCGCCGGGCTGCAGCAGCGCCAGGAACACCGCCTGGTTCATCTGGCTGCCGGAGTTCGGCTGGACGTTGGCGAAGCCGGCACCGAACAGCTTCTTGGCGCGCTCGATCGCCAGGTTCTCGGCGACGTCGACCCACTCGCAACCGCCGTAGTAGCGCGCGCCCGGATAACCTTCCGCGTATTTGTTGGTCATCACCGAGCCCTGCGCCTCCAGCACGGCGCGGCTGACGATGTTCTCGGAGGCGATCAGCTCGATCTCATGGCGCTGCCGGCCGAGCTCGCCCTTGATCGCGGCGGCGATCTCGGGATCGGCCTCGGCAAGGGTCGCCGAGAAGAAGGAATCGGGCGCGGAAGCGGTGTTGGTGGACGAGGTCATCGGCGAAATATCTCCACCGCCGCAAGCCTTTACACGGGATGCGGACGGTCACGAGTGGCGGTCGAAGCTGGTTTCAGAGCGTTATCACATCGCCCCAAAATGGCCAAGCGCTTGCGGTCCCTAGCGGTCAATTATGCCAGATATGGTGGGGATGGCGGGGATTGCCAGCCGGACGAGCCAGCCCCGCGGGGCCGGTTCCGGCCCGCCGCCGCTGGCTCCGATTCCGGCCCGGCCGGCCCGGCACACGGCAAGCCGCGGGTGACGGATCCTTCCCGATTGCGCGCGCGGGCATGGTCCGAGGCGTTCGTCCCCTCCCGTACTTCCTGAGAACAGAACTGCGTCACCTGCCCCGCTCTCGATCCTCACGCGTCTATCGTCATACATCGTGTCACGAGACGATCTCGCGAGACGAATTTTGAATCGTTCTTTGAATCGTTCAACACTGGATCGATTCAAACGTCTCACGCGAGGCGTGCAATTGCGCGTCGTACTCCGTTGTCTCACAGCCACAGCCGCACGCTTTGCGCACGGCTTCGATAGCTTCTAAGCGCGCGCGGGCTGTTTACGAAAATCATCGTGATAACGACGCCGGAGAAAATTCTCTTCGGGGGCGTTGAATGACGGACGGATGGATTCGGCCGCAGCGGTTTGCTGCGTCGGCGTTGGTGGTGCTTTCGGTTGCTGCGGCGGACGAGGCGTTCGCGCAGACGCAATTGCCGTCGGTGACGGTCGATGCGCCGTCGCACCGGCAAGCGGCGCGATCGCAGCAGCCTTCGCAACGGACCACGCGCGCGCGCAGCGCCGCGCGCCGCGCCTCCGCTGCTCCGGTCGCAGCACAGCCGCAAGCCGCACAGCAAGCAGCCGGCGGAGCCGGCGGGCACGAACGCGCCAACGGTCCGGTCACCGGCTATCTGGCGCGGCAGAGCGCAAGCGGAACCAAGACCAGCACACCGATCATCCAGACGCCGCAATCGGTGACTGTCATCAGCGCCGAGCAGATCCGAGACCAGAAGATCGTCAGCAAGTTCGACGAGGTGTTGCGCTACACGCCGGGCGTCATCGGCGGCACCTATGGCGCCGATTTCCGCAACGACTGGTTCATGATCCGCGGCTTCCCCGCGCAGAACGAGTCGCTGTTCCTGGACGGCCTGCAACTGTTCTACACTTCCTATGCGAGCTGGAAGCTGCAGCCCTTCAACCTCGAGCGCGTCGAGGTGCTGCGCGGTCCGTCCGGCATCCTGTATGGCGGCTCGGCGCCGGGCGGCCTCGTCAATGCGGTGAGCAAACTGCCGCAAGCGGAGCCCATTCGCTACATCGAGACCGGCGTCAACAATTTCGGCAACGCCTACACCCAGTTCGACATCGGCGGCGCGATGGCGCAGCCCGCTGGCGGCCAGGTGCAGTATCGCCTGGTCGGCCAGGCCCAGGGCGGCGGCACCCAGACCGACTATGTCTACGACAACAACTTCTTCTTCGCGCCGTCGGTGACGTGGCGACCCGATGCCGACACCAGCCTCACCGTGTTCGGCATGGCCTCGCACAGCAACACCCGCGCGCTCAACTTCCTGCCCTATGTCGGCACCGTCACCAACGCGCCGTTCGGCCGGATTCCGACCAGCCTGTTCGCCGGCGATCCCGGCGTCGACCAGTTCCGCCGCGACCAGCAGATGGTCGGCTACCAGTTCCAGAAGAGTGTGACCGACAACGTCGACTTCCGCCAGAACGCGCGCATCGCCCACGCCGACGTCTATTATGCCGGCCTCTACGGGCTCGGCTACGCGACGACGCCGGCCGCGGCCGACATCACGCGCGGCAATTTCTACACCCGCGGCATCGCCACCCAGCTCAACCTCGACAATCAGCTCGAGTACCGCTTCGCCACCGGCGCGCTGCAACACACCGCGCTGGTCGGCCTCGATTTTAAATATTACGGGATCGACGACCGCCAGGGCTTTGGCGCGGGCACCAACCTCAACGTGCTCAATCCGGTCTACGGCAACAACCTGCCGTTCAGCGGCGCGCTGTATCAGAACGCCTATCTGACCCAGGGCATGGCCGGGCTTTATCTCCAGGACCAGGTCAAGCTCGACCGCCTGACGGTGGTGCTGTCGGGTCGGCAGGACTGGGTTGACCTTACCAACAACAACCGGATCGGCGCCTCCCAGGGCCGCGACGACAGCAAGTTCTCCGGCCGCGTCGGCGCGATCTACAATTTCGACAGCGGCGTTGCGCCCTACGTGTCCTACATGACCGGCTATAATCCGGTGATCGGCACCAATGCCGCCGGCCAAATGCTGCTGCCCGAAACCTCCGAGCAATCCGAGGTTGGCGTCAAGTACGAGCCGGCTGGGCTGAACGCACGGTTCGGCGTCGCGTATTTCGATCTCAAGCGCAAGAACGCGCTGACCACCGATCCGAACAACACCTTGTTCCAGACCCAGAACGGCGAGGTCACCTCGCGCGGCGTCGAGCTCGAGGCGGTCGCGAACATCACGCGGGATTTCAAGCTGGTGGCGAGCTACACCAACTACGAGCTGTTCGTCAGCAAGGACCTCAATCCCGCGCTGATCGGCACCGTGCCGACCAACACGCCCCGCGAGCTCGCCTCGGTCTGGACCGACTATACTTTCCGCGACGGCCCGCTCACGGGCTTCGGCCTCGGCGGCGGCGTGCGCTATGTCGGCTCGTCCTTTGCCGACACCGCGAACACCGCGCGCGTCCCGGGCGTCGTGCTCGGCGACCTCGCCGTGCACTATGAATGGGGCAACAACTGGCGCGCGGCGCTCAATATCGTGAACATCACGGACAAGATTTACGTCGCGAGCTGCGCCACCATCAGCTCCTGCTATTACGGCGACCGCCGGCGCATCACGGCAAGCCTCGCCTACAAATGGTGAGCACGCCGCGAAACATTTCGTTCACAAACTTTAATCGAGAGGCGGCGTTCGGCCGCCTCTTCTTTTCCACCGCCGTCAGGGTGGTGTCAGCTTCTCGCGCTAGGTTCGCGCCGCGGCAACGCTTTGCCGCGCCCAGACTGGCCCGCTCCGAAATGCGAGCCCCGGAGCGGGCCTTTTAAATGGAAGGTTTTGCCACGGCTGCCCAGCCGCGGATCGGCGTCAGAATGCACTCCTGAACTGCGCGACATAGTCGGGGCTGCCATAGACCCACATCGGCTCGTCGCATTGACGCGATCCCAGATCGTTCGTGCAGGCCGCACTCCATGGCGGAGCCGCGATCTGGCGGCCGACGATTCCGTCGCCGTGCAGTCCGCCGCCAATTGTCAGCCCGGTGCCGACCTGCGCGCGATCGCTGCCCTTACCGGTTCGTTCGTGAGCAATGGCCTGGGTCGTGAGCGACGGCACCAGCAGGAGCGCCGCCAGAAGGTACGTGGTCTTCATTGTTCAGCCGCCTTGATTGAGCCCCGCGCGGGCGAGGCATCTACGTTGCTGAACGGAAGACCGGGACTGCGGTCCGGATATTTCCGGATCACGCGAATGTTTGGCAGCGTCGAGCCGCGGCCTAATCCTCGTTGGCCTTGAACCGCCCGAGTCCCTTGAGGACGAACGGCGCGAGCAACGCGATCACCGCGACGCCGAGCAGCGTTGCCGAGATCGGGCTTTGCAGCAGCACCATGGGATCGCCGAGGCTGATCGCGAGCGCGCGGCGCAGCTGGCTCTCGGCGATCGGTCCGAGGATCAATCCGATCACGACCGGCGCGATCGGGAAATCGAACCGCCGCATCAAAAAGCCCATCACACCGAATGCCGCCAGCATCGACAATTCGACGACGGAAGGCTTGGCTGCGATCGTGCCCATGGTCGCGAACACCAGGATGCCGGCATAGAGCCATGGCTGCGGGATCGCGAGCAGCCGCACCCACAGCCCGACCAGCGGCAGGTTGAGCACCAGCAGCATGCCGTTGGCGATGAACAGGCTCGCGATCAGGCCCCACACAAGGTCCGGCCGCTCGGCGAACAGCAGCGGCCCCGGGTTGAGGCCGTATTGCTGGAAGCCCGCCAGCATCATCGCCGCGGTGGCCGAGGTCGGCAGCCCGAGCGTCAACAGCGGCACCAACGTGCCCGCGGCCGACGCATTGTTGGCAGCCTCAGGCCCGGCGACGCCCTCGATCGCGCCCTTGCCGAACTCTTCCGGATGCTTGGTCAGCCGCCGCTCGGTGGAATAGGACAGGAAGGTCGGGATCTCGGCGCCGCCGGCCGGCAGCGCGCCGATCGGAAAGCCGAACAGCGTGCCGCGCAGCCACGGCTTCCACGACCGCCGCCAGTCCACGCGCGTCATCCACAGCGAGCCGCGCACCGGCTCGAGCTTCTCCTCGGCGTGATGGCGGCGCGAGGCGACATAGAGCGCCTCCCCCACCGCGAACAGGCCGACCGCGAGCGTCGTCACCTCGACGCCGTCGAGCAGCTCCGGAATGCCGAAGGCAAGCCGCGCCTGCCCGGTGAGCTTGTCGATGCCGACGAGGCCGAGCGTCAGGCCGATGAACAGGCTGGTGAGGCCACGGACCGGCGAGTCGCCGAACGTTGCCGAGACCGTGACGAAGGCGACGCACATCAGCGCGAAATAATCCTCCGGTCCGAACCTGACAGCGAAGTCGACCAGCCATGGCGCGAGGAACGCGAGGCCGATGGTGGCGATGGTGCCGGCCACGAACGAGCCGATCGCCGAGGTCGCCAGCGCCGGGCCGCCGCGGCCGGCCCTGGCCATCTTGTTGCCCTCGAGCGCGGTCGCCATCGACGCGCTCTCGCCCGGCGTGTTGATCAGGATCGCAGTGGTCGATCCGCCATACATGCCGCCATAATAGATGCCGGCGAACATGATCAGCGAGCCGCCGGGATCGAGCTTGTAGGTCACCGGAAGCAGCAGCGCGACCGTCAGCGCCGGACCGATGCCCGGCAACACGCCGACCGCGGTGCCGAGGAACACGCCGATCAGGGCGTAGAGCAGATTCATCGGCTGTATGGCGACCGCCATGCCATGCGCCAGCGCGGCGAAGGTATCCATCACAGCAGTCGCTCCAGCGGGCCGGCGGGAAGGCTCAGCGTCAACAGCTTGTCGAACGCCAGATAGATCAGCGTCGTGATCACCAGCGCGATGGCGGTGTCGACCGCGACTGCGCGGCGGCCGAAGGCGGCCGATGTGGTGACGAACAGCGCCGAGGTGGCGAGGATGAAGCCGCCACCGCAGCCGATGATGGCGATCAGCAGCGCCAGGCCGCAGACGATCAGCCATACCGGCTTCGGATCCATGCGCTCCCGCGCCGGCAATTTGCCGCGCAGCGCATCGATCAGATTGCCGACGGCCAGAATGACGATGCCGATCGCAATGACGATCGGCATCGCCTCCGGCCCCATGCCGTACATCGTGGTGGACGGCAGCTTGCTCGCGTCCCACACCAGCACCGCAGCGAGCACGGCCAGCGCGGCCGCGATCACGACACCGGCGCGATCGACCCGCCGGCCGGCTTGTTCGAGACTGCTGTCCGGCGTCATGATTTCACGAGGCCGACCGATTTCAGCACCTCGGTCACCCGCGCGATCTCCTGCTTCAGGAAATCGGCGAAGGCATCGCCGCCGAGATAGGCATCATCCCAGCCCTTCTGCTTCAGGATCTCCTTCCAGGCGTCGGACTTCACCATCTTCTCGACGGCATCGCTCAGCGTCTTGCGCTGTTCCGGCGTGATGCCGGGCGGCGCGACCACCGAGCGCCAATTCGCCAGCACGAGATCGATGCCCTGCTCCTTGAAGGTCGGAATGTCGACGCCGGGCCGACGCTGCGCCGAAGTCACGCCGAGCGCGCGCAGCTTGCCGGCCTTGATCTGGCTTTCATACTCGCTGAGGCCGGAAATCCCCGCCGTGACCTTGCCGCCGAGAATGGCAGCGAGCGACTCGCCGCCGCCCGAGAACGGAATGTAGTTGATCTTCTTGGCGTCGGCCCCGACCATGCCCGCGAACAGCGCTGCCATCACATGGTCGACGCCGCCGGCCGAACCGCCCGCAAAAGTCACCTTGGCGATGTCGGCTTTCACCGCGGCAGCAAGATCCTGCGCCGTCTTCAGCGGCGAATTCGCCGGCACCACGATGACCTGGATCTCCTCGGTGAGGCGCGCGATCGGCGTCACCTGCTCCAGCGTCACCGGCGACTTGTTCATGGCGAGCGCGCCGACCATGACGAAGCCGTTCACCATCATCTGGTTGCCGTCGCCCTTGGCGCCGTTGACGAACTGCGCGATGCCGACGCTGCCGCCGGCGCCGGGCACGTTAGTGACCTGGACGCTGCGTGCGACGCCCGCGGCGACCAGCGCCTGCTGCATCGAGCGCGCAGTCTGATCCCAGCCACCGCCGGGCGCCGCCGGTGCCATCAGCTTGAGCTCGAGTTGCTGAGCGACAGCCGGACCGCTCGCCCCGACAAGCAGCGCGACGACCGCGCCGAACAGGCGCATGCGGGACGAGATCATAGGGCTTCCTCCTGGATTTCAGAGGCAGCCGGGCGATTGCTGGCTGCATCCGGTCATGTGGCCGCAGCGCCAGTCGAAAAGCGCGGGTCCCGTCGGATCAGGGAATCGCTCGCCGACATTACTTCTGCGTATCCCTAGCGACCATTCGCCTCAGCCGTCGGCAAGCCGCACGGCCCAACTAAGCCGTGCAGCAAATCGCCGCACCCGGCCGATCGCATTTCGCTTGCGTTGAGCCCGCGTTCGACCTGCGAAGAATCTCGTGTACCGCGTAACGCCACCCAAATGCGAAAGGCTCCCGACAGATGCCGAGAGCCTCGCAACACATCCGGAGTATGTCGCGCCTAGTGGTGCCAGAACAATGCGATCAGCAGGATGATCGGCAGCGGAACGCCGAGCAGCCAAAGGATAGCGCCTTTTCCGAAGTCCATGGTGTCCTCCTCCAGTAGTGGAGGTTAAATTCACAACCCATCCGGCTGTTCCCTCACTCCGTTCGCGTTTCAGACCGAGCTCCCGCAGCGACCGAATGTCAGGGTGCACTTGGTCCTCTCATCTCGCTCTCATCGTACGCGCGACATGGTCAGGGCCGCACTGACAGCAACGAACAGCACAACGCATCCATGCACCTTCGGCGTGAAGCAAACGGCGGAGCCGCGCCTAAAGATGCTCTTGGGTGATGGCGCGCGGTCGCGGTTCAGCCTTAGGAACCATTGCCATTCCCTCCCGTTCCACCTCCGCCGATTGATACGGCTATTGGAGGAGTCGAACATGAACGTTAGAGCAATTGTCGCGGCATCGTTGCTTGCCGCCTTTGTCACGCCGGCATTTGCGGCGGATGAATACTACGTTGTGCAGGACGTGAAGACGAAGAAGTGCACGATCGTCGACCAGAAGCCGGTCGACACGACGACCACCGTCGTCAGCCCATCGGGCACCATCTACAAGACCCGCTCCGAGGCCGAAACCGGCATGAAGACCGTCAAGGTCTGCAGCACCAACTAAATGGTCTTCAGGCAAGGAGTTCTCTGATGAGGAATTTTGCTATCGGCTGCATCACAGCCGCGGCGTTCGCTACCGCTGCGCATGCGGCGACAACCATGTCCTCCGCCCCAGCGGAGAGTTGGACCATCGCCAACTATTACAAGCAGAATGTCTACGACCCGAAGGAATCCAAGATCGGGACAATCGACGACGTGCTTGTCGACAAGGCGGGCAAGGTGACCGGCCTCGTCGTCGGCGTCGGTGGCTTTCTCGGCGCCGGCGAAAAGGACGTGATCGTGCCATACACGGCGGTCAAGTCTCAGAAGAAAGACGACAAGTGGTGGCTCACACTCGACGAGACCAAGGACAGCCTGAAGGCTGCACCAGGCTTCAAGTACGATCGGGCCAGCACGACCTGGAAGCCGGAGAGCAAGTAAGCACTGAAGTCCCGTCTGCTCACCGATGCGCAGACGGGACGCAGTGACGGTTCATTGGCACACGCCTGCAACGCTGGCGGCGCTGAAGGCAGATGGCGTAACGCTTGGAAGATCGCCTTCTCGCAGAGGCCAAGAGCTAGCGCGGGGAGCAAGGGCTCTTCCTGCCGGACTCCCGAAAACCCTGCAGGCCGATACGGCCGCTCACATGAGCGAATGGCTGTCGTCGGCGGAACTCCCGCCACCCGAATAGGAACACAATCCATCGGACGGTTGTTGCTCACCATTGCGAGGAGCAATGGAAATGCCCCGCTACTTCTTCGACATCAGAGACGACGGCGATGTATACCCCGATGAAGAGGGGTTGGATCTTGCCGACCTGAGAGCGGCAAAAGTCGAAGCCGCGAACACGCTGGCCGGCATCGCCCGAGACGCCGGCCGTTTCGGCGGCGAACATGACGTTGCCATCGAAGTCCGCACTAACGACGGGCTGCTGTTTCATGCCGTCTTCGTCCTTGATCGATCCAGGCAGTAAGGATGCGAGCTTCGCGATGTCTGGCATGTCATTACGATTGCGATCTGTTCTGAGCTTTCCGCTTCTGATCGCCTTGAGCGGTTGCGGCAATCAGCTCGAGTGCGATTCAATCGAAACCCGAAAGGCCGTGCTACAGGCCGTTGCCGACGATCACCGCAATCCACTGGTCAACTATGCGGCCAAGGAGTCGACGGCAAAACCGCCCCAGGAGAATTCGAAGCCGCAATATCTTCTCGGTGAGCGGATCGTCACGACGTCGACGAGCAAGGACAAGCGGACTTTGCAGTGTAGCGGCGGAATTTCGGTTTCCGTGGGCGACGTCAAAGCATCGAAAGAGGTGGAATTCACGGTGCAAAAATCAGCGGATGGAAAGCTGGCCGTCTCGGTGGCGCCGTTCCAGTTTTGACCTCGCCAGTTTTGACCTCGCGCCGTTGCCGTCTCAACGACGTCCCTCCCCGAGGCGAGTTAGGCACAACGTGACGGGCGTAGCGAAGCTGTGTCCCCATTCTCGACTGTCATCGCCCGGCTCGACCGGGCGATCCAGTACGCCGCGGCCTCTCCGCTCAATAACGACTGTCTCTGGAATACTGGATCACCCGCCTTCGCGGGTGATGACACCGGGCGGCTGTTTGACGGTTGAATCGGAGGCCCTGCCCGTCTCATTGCGCGCGAAGCAAATGAGGTGCCGAGCAACGTTCTACAGCCCGGTATACCCGGCCTTCACGTGGTCGGTGCTGCCGTCGAGCTGGCGCAGATAGGTCAGGCCGCACACGGTCAACCGGTGCGTGTCGCGTTCGCCCGCCTCGAACAGCGTTTGCACGTACTCCGTCACCTTCGCCCGCGCTTCGTCGCTTGCAGCGGACGTGCGATTGAGCAGCAGATCGTACGTCTGCATGATGCGATCGATAGCGGCTTCCATTGAAGTCTCCGGGTTGACGCTCAGGCGACCACCAGCGTCTCGGCCTCGAACTTCGCGATCGCCTTGTTGGCGAGGCGGAGCCGGTTCAGCTCACCGCGCTGGAACAGCTTCACGATGATACCGAGCAGGCGCTCATTGGTGGCGAAAGTGTCAGGAATCGCGCCGGATTTGCGCAGATAATTCGAGGCGATCGCGTAGGCGTCACCGACCACCTCGACATTCAGTACCTCGATCCCGCGCTCGACCAGCATGTCCTGTCTCTCTGTTGGGCAACAGATAAAGCGCAGGGAACACGTTGGTTCCTCGTCGGAGCCCATTTATTTTCGCAGGTGCAACATGAAAAACGCATCGGCCGGGCATGACCGATGCGTTAACTGGAGGAAGGCTGCCGGTCTTCTCAAGCGGCCGGCTTGGCCATCAGGCGAAAAGAGGAAGGCTCAGAGGCGATACAGGATCTGGTCGGTCCAGAACCGCTCGAGGCGATGCAGCGACTTGTTGAGGCTCGCGAACTCCTCGTTCGAGATGCCGCCGACCTGCTCCACCGTCTTGACGTGCTTCTGATAGAGCGCATCGACGATCTTGCGGACTTCCTGGCCCTGCGGAGTCAGACGGATGCGGACCGAGCGGCGATCGACGCGCGAGCGCTGATGATCGAGGAAGCCGAGCTCGACGAGCTTCTTCAGATTGTAGGAGACGTTGGAGCCGAGATAGTAACCGCGGGTGCGCAGCTCGCCGGCGGTCAGTTCCTTGTCGCCGATGTTGTACAGGAGCAGTGCCTGCACCGAGTTGATGTCGGCGCGGCCGCGACGATCGAATTCGTCCTTGATGACGTCGAGGAGCCGGCGATGCAGCCGCTCCACCAAAGTCAGGGCTTCGAGATAGAGCGGCTGCACCGGAGCTTGACCGGCAGCGCGATCAGCGGCATCCGCCGCCGTTGTCGCAACGGCTTTCATCATGACACTTCCCCTGTTTGTCGTTTTTATCGACTTTATTCGACGAAACTTGTGTCCCGCCTGATAGGTCCAACGTAAGGGGGCCGTTTGAATATCCGCTTAAATAAGAGAATAAAGAGATCATGAATTTAAGACAGTGAATCGTGGATTAAGCCCATGGATCAAGGACTTTTCGCAACTTTTCATTGACGGTGGCAGACCCTTTGTTCACGCTTCGTCTGCCCCTCCTGTCACATTCGGAAACAGCATCGTCTGAATTCGAAACGACGGCGTAACGAGTGTGAGGGAACCCTTTACGGTGACCGATCGGTTACCGGAAAATTCTTTGAAAATTTTATCGGAGTGCATCGCGGCGGGACACGCGCGATACGCGCAAGCCGTCAGCGTCAGGTGTGGGTGAGACCGGTTCCGCCGTCGGCCCGCGCAAAGCCGGCCGGCACACGCACCAAGATCCGGAGCAATGGATCCCGACGGCAGGTCCCGTGGAGATGCTCCGGAAACGGGGCGCCTCGAAAGGATGCGATCTGTCGCATCCACCTAGCAGAACCACCGAGGCTGTCTTCTCGTTGCGCGCACGACTGTCTTGAATCGGCGGCCGCCGGCCGCAATTCGTCGCCCTGTCGCAGCCGGGCAACAGCATCAGGCCGGCGCAGCGGGCGAGCCTATGGCGGGCGTTCGCGTGCCGACATCCAGGCCAGAGCGAGATAGGCCGCGAGCATCACGGCCTCGAGCCCGACCACGGTGAGACTGCCGCCATAGATGGCGGGAAACATCAGCTCGATGACCGCCATCGACACCACGGTGGTCAGCCACACCACGGCGCCCCAGGGCGTCGCGAGCCAGAGCCCGACGGCGGCGACGAGCTCGATGACGGCAAAATAGATCGTGGCGGTCTGCCAGGCCATCGACTGGTTCTCGAAGGCCTCCTCCTCGCCGCCGACGAAGCCGGTCACCTGGGCCCAGTGATAGAGGCCCTTGGCGACCGAGACGACGGCCATGATGCGCAGGAAGATGACGAGACGCCGCGTCCACGCATTGTCGTCCGGCTCGATCCGGTCCGACGAGATCGCGCTCACCGAGATGGCGTTGTCCCGGGCCTGATCGCGTGCAGAGGTGTCAGACATCCGAATCGCCGCATGGCAGCTGCAAAATGGGGTTCATGGCGCAGTCTTGGCCCGCCGGGAGCCCAAAATCAATTGCCGTTGCGGCAAATCAAGGGCGCTTGGGGCGCAATGACGGCGCCGCTGTCAGGTGCTAGAAATAGACTTATATCAGGTCCAGGCCAGCCGTCCCCGGGGAGAACAAGACATGGCGATCAAATTCGGGCGTCCGATCGAATTGCGCGACACACCGCGGCGCCAGACCGATGCCCTCGCCTCCCCCTCGCTCGACCTGACGATCCGGATGCGCCGCAATCGCAAGTCGGAATGGGCCCGCCGGCTGGTGCGCGAGAACGTGCTGACCACCGACGACCTGATCTGGCCGATGTTCGTGGTCGATGGCCACAACACCCGCACGCCGGTGGCATCGATGCCCGGCGTCGATCGGCTCACCGTCGACCAGATTGTGCGCGATGCCGAGCGCGCCGCAAAGCTCAACATCCCCTGCATCGCGCTGTTTCCCTTCACCGAGCCAGCGCTGCGCGACGAGCAAGGCTCGGAGGCGCTCAATCCCGATAATCTGGTCTGCCAGGCGGTGCGCGCCATCAAGAAGGAGTTTCCCGATATCGGCGTGCTCTGCGACGTCGCGCTCGACCCCTTCACCAGCCACGGCCATGACGGGCTGATCGAGGATGGCAAGATCCTCAACGACGAGACCGTCGCGGTGCTGGTGAAGCAGGCGCTGACCCAGGCCGAGGCCGGCTGCGACGTGATCGCGCCGTCCGACATGATGGACGGCCGCATCGGCGCGATCCGCGAGGCGCTCGACGACAACGGCTTCGGCGACGTGCAGATCATGTCCTATGCGGCGAAATACGCTTCGGCCTTCTATGGCCCGTTCCGTGACGCGATCGGCTCGGCCAAGACGCTAACCGGCGACAAGCGGACCTATCAGATGGACAGCGCCAATTCCGACGAGGCATTGCGCGAGGTCGAACTCGACATCGCCGAGGGCGCCGACATGGTGATGGTGAAGCCCGGCATGCCCTATCTCGACATCGTCCGCCGCGTGAAGGACCATTTCGCGATGCCGACCTTCGTGTACCAGGTGTCCGGCGAATACGCGATGATCGCAGGCGCCGCCGCCAATGGCTGGATCGACGGCGAGCGTGCGATGATGGAGAGCCTGGTCGGCTTCAAGCGCGCCGGCGCCGACGGCATCCTGACCTATTTCGCGCCGAAGGCCGCCGAGAAGATCAAGGCGGAGCGCTGAGCGAAGCAGGCTCCCCGGCGCAGCAACATTGGTTTGCTGCACCAAAGCCCTGCCCGCAAACCCGGCACAGACCGGCCGCCGAATCGCCGGAATATTTCGGCTAGTTAATGTTCGCCCGGACTTGGCAGGCGAGCCCGCTGTTCCCATGTCCTGCGCGGGACTTTCATCGGAGGTTGGTCATGTCCTACGGCAATGACGGCGGCACCTGGCGCAACGATGCCTGGCGCAATGACGGCGGCGTTCCCCCGCATGCGTTCGATCCATCGATAGAGCCGGATCTGTTCCGCGGCGTGCTGACCCGACGTGTCTTTGCATTCCTGATCGACCTCGTGGTGCTGTCGGTGCCGGTGATTCTCGCCGTGATCTTCATTGCCGTGTTTGGCCTGGTCACGCTCGGCCTCGGCTGGGCGCTGTTCTGGCTGGTGTCGCCGGCGTCGATCGTCTGGGCCATCGTCTATTACGGCGCCTCGATCGGCGGCCAGCACTCGGCCACCATCGGCATGCGCATGATGGATCTGGAACTGCGTACCTGGTACGGCGCCCGCGGCTATTTCGTGCTCGGCGCCACCCACGCGGTGCTGTTCTGGGTCACGATCTCGTTCCTGTCGCCGCTGGTGCTGCTGGTCGGGCTGTTCAACGGCCGCCGCCGGCTGCTGCACGACATCATCCTCGGAACCGTCGTTATCAACAGCTCGGTCCGGACCCAGATATCCCCGGCCGCGCGGGCCTCCTATTAGGCCCGCCTAAACCAATTGACCGTTAGCCTCCGGGGGGCGATGCTAACTCGGCTGCCTGTATTGTTTGTGGAGCCCGACGATCAGACGTGACCCAGCACTCGCGTGATACCCCGCAGTTTTATCTGACGGCGCCCTCGCCCTGCCCGTATCTTCCGGGCCGCCACGAGCGGAAGGTTTTCACGCACCTGGTCGGAGACAAAGCGGGCGATCTCAACGACTTGCTGACCCATGGCGGCTTCCGGCGCAGCCAGTCGATCGCCTACCGCCCGGCCTGCGACCAGTGCCGGGCCTGCGTCTCGGTCCGGGTCGTCGCCAACGAATTCCGCCCGTCCCGCAATTTCCGCAAGGTTCTCGCCCGCAACGCCGACATCATCGGCGAGCAACGCACCGCGGTGCCGACATCAGAGCAATATTCGGTGTTCCGGGCCTATCTCGACCGCCGCCACCGCAACGGCGGCATGGCCGACATGACCGTGCTGGACTATGCGATGATGGTCGAGGACAGCCATGTCGAGACCCGGATCATCGAATACCGCAAGCGCAATGCCGACAGCGCCATCACCGGCCGCGGCGACGAGTTGATGGCGGTGGCGCTGACCGACGTGCTCAGCGACGGGCTGTCGATGGTCTATTCGTTCTTCGAGCCGGGGCTTGAGGCCCGCTCGCTCGGCACCTTCATGATCCTCGATCACATCGCCCGCGCCCGCCGCCAGGGCCTGCCTTACGTCTATCTCGGTTACTGGATCGAGGGCTCCAAGAAGATGGACTACAAGGGCCGCTTCCTGCCGCAGCAGCGGCTCGCCCCGTCGGGCTGGCTGCGCGTCGACGCGTCAGGCGAAGGGCTGGCTGAGCCGCAGGACTAGCGTTCGCGCTAGGTCCCGAACAGCGTATCGAACAACAGCTTCACGTTCAGGATCACGATCAGCCCGGCGACGATCCACGCCGCCACCGCAACCGGCATCGAGATCGCGAACGCGCCCATCTTGCGCTTATCGGACACGAAGCGCACCAGAGGGATCACCGCGAACGGCAGCTGCATCGACAGCACGACCTGGCTGAACACCAGGAGCCGCGCGGTGCCGCTCTCGCCATAGAGCGCCGCGACCACGATGACCGGGACGATCGCGATGCCGCGGGTCACCAGCCGCTGCAGCCAGTCGGGCAGCTTGAGGTCGAGGAAGCCCTGCATCACGATCTGGCCGGCCAGCGTCGCCGTCACCGTCGAGTTGAGGCCGGAGGCCAATAGCGCCACGGCAAACAGCGTCGAGGCGATGCCGAGGCCGAGCAGCGGCGACAGCAGCTCGAACGCCTGATCGATCTCGGCGACGTCGGAATGGCCGCTCTTGTGGAAGGTCGCGGCCGCCAGCACCAGGATCGCGGCGTTGACGAACAGCGCCAGCATCAGCGCGATGGTGGAATCCGTCGTCGCCCATTTGATCGCGTCGCGCCGCCCCTCCTCGGTGCGCGGATAGGCGCGGGTCTGCACGATCGATGAGTGCAGATAGAGGTTATGCGGCATCACGGTAGCGCCGATGATGCCGATCGCGATGTAGAGCATCTCCGGATTGGTGACGATCTCGCGCGAGGGCATGAAGCCGCCGAGCACGCCGGCGATCGGCGGCGCGGCCGCGGCGATCTGCACCACGAAGCAGACCGCAATGACGATCAGGAGCGCGATCACGAAGGCTTCGAGGAAGCGGAAGCCGCGGTTCATCAGCAGCAGCAAAAGGAACGCATCGAGCGCGGCCAGCAGCGCACCGCCGATCAGGGGGATGCCGAACAGCAGCTTCAGCGCGATCGCGGTGCCGATCACCTCGGCGAGGTCGCAGGCGATGATCGCGGCCTCGCAGGCGAGCCACAGCAGCAGGTTCACCGGCCGCGAATAGGTCGCGCGGCAGGCCTGCGCCAGATCGCGATCGGTGGCGATGCCAAGCCGCGCGGCAAGCGCCTGCAGCAGGATCGCCATCAGGTTGGAGAGCAGGATGACCGACAGCAGCGTGTAGCCAAACTTCGAGCCGCCCGCGAGATCGGTGGCCCAGTTGCCGGGGTCCATGTAGCCGACCGAGACCAAATAGCCCGGCCCGGCGAAGGCCAGCAGCCGGCGCCACCAGACGCCTGCGCTCGGCACCTGAACGGTCGCGTTCACCTCGGGAAGGCTGCGCGCATGGCCGGCATCATCGCGCCAACCGCCGGGCACGGCGTTGGGAACGGAAACGGAAGACATGTCAGGAGTCCGAGCGTCCATGCCCGCAGGATGGCCGATCTCTCCCGTTATTGCAACTCATTTGCAACTGCATCTGGGATCACGGAAATGATACCGGCTGCCAGCCTTGTAAAGCACTGAGGAAGTGCTTTACGTTAGAGCCATGATCAAGCTTCCCGTCGAGACGCCGACCGCCACGCTGCGCTACGCCCTCACCCCTGACCCCTCAGGCATCGAGGCGATCGAGGCGACCTTTGCGGCCTATGACCGGATGATGGCAATCCTCGCCGAGGTCGCTCCCGTCGGTGCCAACCTCGTCTCGCTGCACGCCCAGGCCTATGAGCGAATCCGCAAGGAGACCGGCCTGCCCGCGCGCCTCGTGACGCTCGGACTGCGCGACCGCGCCAACTACGTCGCGGGTGCCGCCGTCCGCCGGATACCGCTCGACGACAAGTTGTTCGCGATCAAGGGCCCAACTTCACTGACCATTAGCACTGTCAGCGGACGTGTCTTGGTGCCGTTCGACGTGCCGGGATATGTCTCGGGCTGGGAAAGCCCCTTCCCGGCGCATTTGATCTCGGATGGTCGCGGCTACGAAATCCACATCGCCGTCAAATCGAAATCAGCACAACCGGAGGAGAAGACCATGCTTCACGAAGGCATCCTTGCACGCATGGGCCGGCTTCTTGCCGCCATCGCGAGCCAGACCATCGACAATGTCGAGAGCAACAACAAGGTCGCGCTGGTCAAACAGGCGATCCGCGAGATCGACGCCGGCGCCGACGAAGCGCGCTATGCGCTCGGCAAGTCGCGCGCCGAAGAATTCCGACTGAAGAAGCGGCGTGAAGAACTGGATACCGAAACCGCTGGCCTGAACGAGAAGATCCGTCTCGCACTTGCGGAAAGTCGCGAGGACCTCGCGCGCGCCGGGGTCGCTCGGCAAATTGACCTGGAGTCGCAGGTGATCGCGCTGGAACGCGCGATGGATTTCATCGAGCTCGAAATCGACGAGCAGACCAAGGCGCTGCAGGCCATGCTCGGTGCGCGCCGCGAGGCCGAAGCGCGATTGGCCGATCTCGAACAAAGTCTGATCCGCGAGGCCAAGGACGAAACCAGCCGGGGCCCATCGACGACCAATACATTGAGTGCTGAACGCGCCATGGCGGCGATCGCCCGGGTCACCGGTGTTCCCGCTTCCAGCGTGCTCGGCGACAAGGAGCTTGACGAACTCGATCGCCTGCATCGCGAAAAGGAAATCGCGGCGCGGCTTGAAAGGATCAAGTCAGAAAAATGAGTGCAGTTGGCGACATCCTGCTCGCCCCCGACGTACGGCCCTTTGCGGTCGCGGCTGCGATCATGGTGGCACTTGGCGGTATCGAGTTGCTCACCACCATGGTCGGACTTTCGATCAGCGAACTCATCGGCAAGGAGTTCGCGGTCGAAGCCGAGAGCCACAATGCTCTCAGTGGCCTGTTTCTCTGGATCAACGCCGGGCGGCTTCCCCTCCTGATCCTGATCATCCTGATACTTGGCATATTCTCGATCGGAGGCTTTCTGCTTCAGGGACTGGCGCATGCCGTAGGCACCGCCATCCCGGTTTCCATTGCCGCGCTGGTGGCTGCTGCCGGCAGCCTCCCCGTGATCAGAAACAGCAGCCGCGGCCTCGCCCGCATCATTCCCCGCGACGAGAGCTATGCGGTCAATGACAGCGACTTTGTCGGCAAGGTCGCGACCGTGTCGGTCGGCCCGCTCGATCAGGGTCTGCCCGGCCGAGTCCGTCTCAAGGATGTCTTCGGCAACTGGCACACCGTGTCGGCGCGTGCCAGCGCAGAGTCCGAGGCCTTGCCGGTCGGCGCCAGCGTGCTGCTGGTCGATCGTGATGCCAAAGGCTTCATCGCGATTGCCGCTCCCTCCGACCTCGTCGAACAACAATCTTCCAACAGGGCATAACACATGTGGGAACTTGCTATACCCGTCGTCATCGGCGTCCTTGCCATTCTCGTCATCGGTCTGCTGTTCGCAAAACTCTACAAGCGCTCGACGCGCGATGAGGCCTATGTCCGCACCGGCCTCGGCGGCCAGAAGGTGGTGCTCGACGGCGGCTCGCTGGTGCTGCCGATCTTCCACTCCACCGCCGCGGTGAACCTGAAGACGCTACGGCTCGAGGTGGCGCGCGGCGGTCCGGACTCGTTGATCACCAAGGACCGCATGCGCGTCGACATCGGCGCCGAGTTCTATCTGCGCGTCAAACCCGATAGCTCCTCGATCGCCCTGGCCGCGCAGACGCTCGGCAACCGCACCAACGACGCCGCCGAGCTGCGCGAGCTGGTGGAAGCAAAATTCGTCGACGGCCTGCGCTCGGTCGCCGCGACCATGAACCTCGAGGAATTGCAGGAGCGGCGCGCGACGTTCGTCAAGGCGGTGCAGGACGCGGTCGGCGCCGACATCCAGAACAACGGCCTCGAGCTTGAATCGGTGTCGCTAACCCGGCTCGACCAGAGCGACATCAAGCATTTCAACCCGAGCAATTTCTTCGACGCGCACGGTCTCACCACGCTGACCAAGATCACCAAGGAGCGCGAGCAGGAGCGCAACCAGATCGTGCGCACCACCGAGGTCAACATCGCCCAGCAGGACCTGGTTGCGCGGCAGACCACGCTGACGATCGAAAGCACCAAGCGCGAGGCCGAGCTCGCCCAGCAGCGCGACATCGCCAACAAGACCGCCGCGATGCGCGCGCAGACCGCGCAGGTCGAGCAGACCGCGTTGCAGAACGAGGCCGAATACCGCATCCAGCAGGAGCTCGCGGTCGCCAACAAGCAGACTGAGGCCAACCAGGCCCGCGACACCCGCAAGATCGAGGCCGATCTCGCGGTCAAGCGCCGCACCACTGAGACCGACCGCGAGCTGCAGATCGTGGCGCAGGAAGCCGCAATCGCGGTTGCGACCAAGAGCAAGGAGCAGTCGGAAGCCCAGACCATCGCGGAGACCGCGCGCGCACTCGCGATCGCGGCCGAGGAAAAGGTGACCACCGCCCGCGCCACCGAGGTCGCCGAACGCGACAAGATCATCAACGTGATCGCCGCGCGCAAGGTTGCCGAGACCAATGCAATGCCGATCACGGTGATGGCGGAAGCTGAGAAGCAGGCTGCGGCCAACAAGGCCGAGGCCACCAACGTGCTGGCGAAAGCCGACGCCAACGCAGCCACCACCCGCGCCGCCGGCGTCAAGGCACTCGGTCAGGCCGAGGCAGAAGTTGCGACATTGAAGGCGGAGGCGCGCAACAAGCTGAGCGCCGAGATGATCGACTACGACCTCAACCTCGCCCGCATCAACGTGATCCCGAGCGCACTCGCCGAGGCGGTGAAGCCGATCGAGAAGATCTCCGACATCCGGATCTTCGATACCGGCAGCATGCTCGGCCGCGGCGGCGCCAACGGCCATGGCAATGGCGGTCTCGGGCTCGGCGACGGGCTCGCCGCGCAATTGCTGTCGGTCTCGGCGTTCAAACCGATGATCGACAAGATCCTCTCGGAGGCGGGCTTCCCGGCCGGATCCGACGCGCTGACCAGCCTGACCAGCGCGCTGGCGCAGCGCAAGGCCGAGGCGGCTCCGGCGTCTGCGAACGGCGAGGATAGCCGGCCTGCCACATTGGTCGGCACCATCACCGGCCAGCTCGCGCCCTCGCCGCAATAACGCGATCGTGTTTGACATCATCGATAAGGCCCGCCGTTTCCGGCGGGCCTTTGTTTTTACGTTGTCGGGAAACGGGTGGGATCGGACGTCTTCCAACCACACACTATGGCCAGATCGATTTTCCCCAAGGATTCTGCCATGTCCGCCGATACGCCTCGCCTGCCGGCCACCTTCAATCGCCTCGCCTGGTCCAACCTCGCCGCGCAGTCGGCCGAGCAGATCGCGCTTGCGGCCGCGCCCATCGTCGCCGTGCTGGTGCTCGGTGTCGGCGAAGGCCAGACCGGCCTGCTGCAGACCGCGCTGACGCTGCCCTTCATCCTGTTTGCGATTCCGGCCGGCCTGCTCGCCGACCGCGTGTCGCGGCGCTGGGTCATGGCCGGCTCCGAGGCGCTGCGCGCGGCGGCGCTAGCCGCGATCCTGCTGCTGCTATGGCTCGGCGCAATGACCCTGCCGCTGCTCGCCTTGCTCGGCTTCATCGCGGTCTGCGGCACGGTTGCCTACAGCGTCGCTGCGCCCGCCCTGGTCCCGTCGCTGGTGACATCGCAGCAACTCCCGGCAGCGAATGCCCGCATCGAGCTCGCGCGCACGGTCGCGTTCGCGAGCGGTCCCGCGCTCGGCGGCGTGCTGGTCGGCTGGGTCGGCGCCGCGCCCGCATTCGGCTTTGCCGCGGCGCTGTCGGCGATCGCGGTCGTGCTGCTCGCCGGCCTCTACGAGCCGGCGCGTGCACCCGCACCGCGGCGCCATCCATTGCAGGACATCAAGGAAGGCGCGGCGTTCGTGATGCATCACGCCTTGCTGCGGCCTGTGTTCATCACCCAGTTCATCTTCAATACCGCATCGTTCCTGCTGCTCGCCGTGTTCGTGCCTTATGCGGTGCGCCACCTCGGGCTCAGTGCCACCGGCGTCGGCACGACGCTTGCGATGTATGGTGTCGGCATGGTGGTCGGCGCGCTGTTCGCAACGCGGGTGATGAAGCGGCTGGCGTTCGGCACCGTGATCGGGCTCGGCCCGGTGACTGGCCTCGTCGCCTCGCTGGTGATGGCACTGACGACCTGGATCGCAACGCCGCTGCTCGCCGGCCTCGGCTTCTTCCTGCTCGGTGTCGGTCCGATCCTCTGGGTGATCTCGACCACCACACTCAGGCAGTCGGTGACGCCGCCCTCGCTGCTCGGCCGCGTCTCGGCGATCAACATCATGAGCTACGGCGCCCGTCCGCTTGGCTCCGCGCTCGGCGCCATCGTCGGTGGGTTCTACGGCGCCGAGGCCTGCCTCTATCTCGCGGCCGCGATCTTCGCCGCCCAGGCGCTGGTGATCCTGCTGTCGCCCGCGGTGTCGCTGACGCGGCAGCCCGACATGGTCGGCGAGCCGGCGCGCTGCTAGGCCGGGCTTTCTCAGCCGTCATTGCGAGGAGCGAAGCGACGAAGCAATCCATTCTTCCACGCGGGGAGACGTGGATTGCTTCGCTTCGCTTGCAATGACGGAGGAAGGGGCTGCCTAGCTCGCCAGATACCGCTCATACTTGCCGCCGACGACCTCGTCGGCAGGCACGGCCGGATCCAGTGTATAGAGATCCTGCGCATGGCCGATGCCGCGCAACACGAAACGGCCGGTGGAAACCAGGTAGTTGCGGCCGGCGGCATCCAGCCCGGTGCGGAAATCGGTCGAAGTCAGCAATTCGCGGTCAACGGAAGCGCACATCGAGGCGATCCGGCTGACCTCGTTGACGGCGGGCCCGACCACCGTGAAGTCGAGCCGGTCCTCGCTGCCGATGTTGCCGTAGAAGACTTCGCCGACATGGAGGCCGACATAGGCCGTGGTGGTCGGCCGGTTCTCGTTCTCGCGGCGATCGTTCAGCACGCGGATGTTATGGCGGAATCTGTGCTCGGCACGCAGTGCCGCGCGTCTGGCGCTTGCCATGTTCTCGCTGGTGAACATCGCCAAAACGCCGTCGCCGATCAGCTTCAGCACCTCGCCGCCCGCGTCGTGGATCGCGTCGATCGAGGCCTGCGCGTAATCGTTGAGGAACGGAATGATCTCGTCGGGGCCAATGCGCTCGCTGATCGCGGTCGAGCCGCGCACGTCGGAGTACCACAGCACGGCCTTGATCTTCTCTGTGATGCCGCGCTGCATGCGCCCGCGCAGCACCTGCTCCGCCGTCTCGCGGCCGAGATAGACCCGGCCGAGCGTGCGGGCGATCTCGACCTGCGCCGCGGATTTGATCGCAAGCCCGAGCACCGGCACCAGGTCGCGCAGCGCCGACATGTGAAGGTCGCCGAACCCGTCCGAATGGCGCGTGGTGTAGTAGGAATAGAAACAGTCCATCTCGCCGATCGTGCCGGCCTCGCCGAAGCGGTGCACGAAGGCGGCGAAATGCTTGTGGCCCTTCTCGGCAAGCTCACCGATCATCGAGAAATCATGGCTCTCGGCGAGATCGATCACCATCTCGTCATGGCCGTTTTCGAGCATGTGGTGGAACGCCGACCGCCGCCAGGTCTGATTGGCCTCGCCGGTGCTGGTCGAGCCGTATTCGAAGATGTCGGCCTCGTTGCTCTCGCCGTCGTTCCAGCGGAAGCCGCGCCCCTCGAAGATCGGATGCAAGGTGTCGATGAAGACGATCGCCCGCGACAACGGCATGCCGGCGGCCCGGCAGCGCTCGCAGAAGCCGCGCAGCAGATCGTTCTCAGGCAGGCCCGTCAGACCCTGGCGGACCAGCCAATTCATGAGGCGCAAACGGGGCGTCAGTTCCATCAGCTGATTATGCCGGGCAATCGGTGCGGGAGGAAGGGCTGGTCGTCGCGTGACAGATGCGGATGCCCATGTGGTATTGCAAGGCCGCCCGCCTCACCATTTCGCAGGGAACAGCGTGGCCTGAGCCGGCGATTCCGCTTCCCTTTGCCCCGGCCTTCGCGCACAAGGAGCGCATGGACAACGATGCCGGCCCGCAAAATCCGATTCGACGCCTCATGCGATGGGCGATCACTCCGCCGCAATCCTATGGGGTCTATCTTGGCGGCATCATCCTGGTCTACGCCCTGTCGTTCTACGCCGGCACGCTGAAGCCGAAACACGTTCCGGCCGCCCCGCCGGTGACCACGCCGTCCGCTCCGCACAGCTGATCAGGCCGGTTTGGCCTCCGACGTCGCGATCCAGATTCCGGCGCAGACCGCGATCAGGCCGACGACCAGACTGGCCGTGATCGGCTCGCCGATCAATTGCTTCGCCAGCAGCCCGGCCGCGATCGGATTGACCGTCATGGTGTTGGCGACACGGGTCGGTGAAGCCCGCTCGAGCGCCAGCACCCACAGGATGAAGGCCAGCGCGCCGCCGGCAATTCCGAGATAGAGCCCGGCGATCCACTGCGATGCGCCGAATTCGCGCAGCGTCGACAGGCTGCCGGTGAACGCCCCGACCGCCACCAGTGCAGCCGTACCCGCGCCCATGCCCACGGCAAGGAAGCCGAGCGCGCTGGAGCGGCTGATGAACGGTCGCGACAGCACGTTGTAGAACGCCATGCAGAGCACCGCGGCCGCCATGATCAGCTCGCCGCGCCATGCCCCCGGTGGTGCCGCCGACAGCCCCGATGCCAGCGCCGCGGCGACGCCGAGCACCGCAATCGAGACCCCGGCCGATTTGCGCATCGTCAGCGGCTCGATGCCGAGCACGGCGCCGACCACCATGGTGGAGAGCGGCAACGTCGCCAATGCGAGGCTCGCGCGTGCCGCCGTCGTGTAGGACATCGCGATGTTGTAGAGCACGAAGAACACGCCGAAGAAGGCGATGCCGAGCACGGCGACCGCCGGCCAATCTTCGCGCGGCGGCCATTTCGCCCCGAGCAGGACTGCAACGGGAAGCACGCAGAGGAAACCGATCGCCCAGCGCAGGATCGCAAGCGTGATCGGGTCGGCGTTACCGGCCAGATACCGCGTGATCGCCGCCGCCGTGCCGCCGAGGCAGCTCGAGGCCAGTGCAATCGCAACGCCGATCCACTCGTCCATCCAGCACCCGATGCGTTTCGCGCCCGCTTGTGGCATCTTGCCCGGCGAGACCGTTTCGGCAACTACCTGACAGGTACTCATGTCGCAGCGCGATTTTGCAGCCAGCCTGCGCTGGTGGCGCCAACGCAAGGGCCACTCGCAACTGGAGCTCGCCGGGCGCGCCGATATCTCGCAGCGCCATCTGAGCTTCCTCGAGCTCGGCCGCGCCGCGCCGAGCCGGGACATGGTGATCCGGCTTGCCGCGGCGCTCGATGTGCCGCTGCGGCAGCAGAACGCGCTGCTGGTCGCGGCCGGCTTCGCGCCGGTATGGCGGCAAACCGACCTTGCCGCGCCCGAGCTCGTCCAGATCCGCCACGCGCTGGATTTCATCCTGGCGCAGCAGGAGCCGTTCCCTGCGGTCGTGGTCGACCGGCACTGGAATCTGCTGCTCGCCAATGCGGGCGCGGTGCGGCTGGTGGAATTCCTGGTCGGGCCGCTGGCGCCCGGCACACCGGTCAATCTCGCCGACGCGCTGGTCGCGCCCGGCGTGCTGCGGCCCCACCTCACCAACTGGACCGAGGTCGCCGGCTACTTCATCCGCAGCGTCGAGGCCGATGCGGCCGCCGACGGCACGTCGGCGACGGCCGAATTGCTCAGGCGCCTGCTCGCCTATGACGGCGTCGAGGCCGCGTTGACTGCGCCACCCTCAACATCCGGACCGGTGCTGCCGATGCTGTTCCGCAAGGGCGACACGCGCCTGCAGCTGTTCACCACGATCGCGACGCTGGGGACGCCGCAGGACGTCACGTTGCAGGAACTGCGGATCGAGAGCCTCTTTCCGATGGACGAGGAGACCGCACAGATTTTTCGAGGCTGGTCGAAGGCGAGTGCCGCCAAGGCCGCTCAGTCGTAGAACTCCGGCGACATCTTCAGTCCGTCACGCTGCACCTTGTCGTGGTTGATCCAGAGCTGCGCCTTCTCCTTCGTCAGCGTGTCGGCGATCTTCTGCATCGAGGCCAGCGTCTGCTCCTTGCTGGCGTTCAGGCTCGGTACGCGTCGATTGTCCCAATTGTCCTTGAAGTGAACGGCGTCGCCGGTCAGCACGAGCGCGCCGGTCTTCGGCAGCTTCACCAGCAGCGACTGGTGGCCGGGCGTGTGGCCCGGTGTCGACAAAATCGTGACGCTGCCGTCGCCGAACACGTCGCGATCACCCTCGAGCTTGGTGACGGGATGCTCGGGCTTGAAGCGTGGCGCGTTGTTGACGCCCGGCCATTCATACTCCGCCTTCTGCACATACAGCATCGCGGCCGGAAACAGCTCGACATTGCCGATATGATCGGGATGGGTGTGCGAGACGGCGATCGCCTTGATGTCCGACGGCTTGACCCCGAGCTGGTCGAGCTGCGCGGCGAGCGTCTTCGGCCGTCGCCACGTGATCGCCTTGGGATCGGCCGGCGCAAGGCCGTTCGGCATCGCAGCCACCGCGTCGGGAATGCCGGTGTCCCACAGGAACCAGCCCTGCGCATGCTTGATCAGGTAGCAATTGTCGACGAAGTCCATCGACTTGCCTTCATTGACGCCGGGCGACCAGCGCGAAATATCGCCCGCAACGCCCTCGCCGCAGTTGAGGATATAGAGCCGCTCGACGCCCGGTTTCGCCGGCTGGGCGTCCGCGGGCAGCACCGCGCCCGCGACCCAGAGCGACAATGCAAGACCGATTGCCTTCTTCACGTTGCCCTCCATTGATCGAGCCGGCTATTGCAGCGCGCGCAGCCGCAATGTGCCGTCTCGTCCGCAACCGCGGAAGAGGCCGGCATGAGGCAATCGATCAATTGAATGCGAGCGCGTGCCGCAGCCTAGACCGTTTCCGCGGGCGCCAGGCGGCAGGTCTCGCTGCTGATCTCGACCTGCAGCGTCGCGTGATGAATGCTGAACCGCTCCGAAAGCTCGGCGCAGACGTGATGCAGGAACACGTCGTCGTGGCCGCCGGGCCGCACCAGATGCGCGGTCAACGCGGTCTCGCTGGTGCTCATCGCCCAGATGTGCAGGTCGTGCACCTCGGTGACGCCCTCGAGCGCGGCGAGATAGTCCCTCACCCGCTTGAGGTCGATACCCTTGGGCACCGCATCGAGCGCGAGGTTGACGCTGTCGCGGGCAAGCTCCCAGCCGCTCAGCAGCACGACCACCGCGATGGCGAGGCTGATCGCCGGATCGAGCCACTGCCAGCCGGTCGCCATGATCAAGAGCGCGGCGATCACGACGCCGAACGAGACGCCGGCATCGGCCGCCATGTGCAGATAGGCGCCGCGGACGTTGAGGTCGCTGTCGCGGCCGCGCATGAACAACAGCGCGGTGCCGCCATTGATCAGGATGCCGAGCGCCGCGACCCAGACCACGGTCCAGCTTGCGACCTCCGCAGGTTCGCGGAAGCGGTTGATCGCCTCGACCGCGATGCCGCCGACCGCGATCAGCAACAGCCCGGCATTGAACAGCGCCGCCAGGATCGAGGCACGACGGTAACCATAGGTGTGGGTGTCGGTCGGGCGGCGGCCGGCGAGCCACGCGCCGGCCCAGGCCAGCAGCAGCGCGATGACGTCGGAGAGATTGTGAACGGCGTCGGAGACAAGGGCGAGCGAGTTGGCGGAATAGCCGAAGATCAGTTCCGCGATGACGAAGGCGGTGTTGAGCGAGGCACCGATCGCGAAGGCCGTGCCGAAGCTGGCGGGCGCGTGGCTGTGCCCGGCATGGGTATGTCCCGCGTGCGAATGTCCCGCGTGGGAGTGTCCGCCGTGGGAGTGCCCGCTGTGGGAATGACCACCGTGGTCGTGGTCATGATCGTGATTATGCGCCATGGCAACCGTCGCCCGAATTCGTCGGCGACGGTTATAGCGCGGCGAAATCTGGATACTATCACACCGCGCGGCGACAAGAACGGCGGGTTACGGCTTGCGCCCAACCCGCCCTACGCAGCGTTAATCCACGCCGCGATTGAACTTGTTCGACTTCGGCAGGCCATGGGCGAGCCGGCCGGCGTCGGCGCGGTTGCCGCGCCAGTCGGCCAGTTCCTTCATGGTCATGCTGTGCTCGCGGCCGGCGGAGTCCTTCCAGGTCAGACCGGCCTTGGAGTCGAACACTGCAACGTCGGAGAGCTCCGAGCTGGTGTATTTCTGCAGCCGCACGCCGCGGCCGCGCGCCATCTCCGGGACCTGGTCGAGACCGAACAGCACCATCTTGTGGTTGGTGCCGATCACCGCCACGGTGTCGCCGTTCACCGTGGTGATCGCGCGGGCCTCGTTCGGCATCTCGACATTGAGCACCTGCTTGCCCTTGCGGGTGTTGCCGACGCAGTCCTCTTCCTTGACGACGAAGCCCTGCCCCTCGCTGCTCGCGATCAGAAACTTGCGCTCGCCCTTGTTGACGAACAGCGAAATGATCGCGGCGTCCTGCTCGAGGTCGATGAACATGCGGATCGGCTCGCCATGGCCGCGGCCGCCCGGCAGCTTTGCCACGTCGAGCGAGTAGAACTTGCCGTTGGTCGCGAACAGCAGCAGCTTCGAGGTGGTCTCGGCGAAGAACGAGTGCTCGAGCTTGTCGTCGGTCTTGAAGGCAAGCCCCGAGAGATCCTCGACATGGCCCTTCAGCGTCCGCACCCAGCCCTTCTCGGAGATCACGACGGTGCACGGCTCGCGCTCGACCAGCGCTTCCTCGATCGCGGCGAGGTCATGCTCGGGCGCATCGGCGAAAGTGGTGCGGCGCTTGCCGAGCGGCGTCTTCGGTCCGAAGATGTCGCGGACCTTGCGGACCTGCTCGCCGACCTTGGCCCACTGCTCGGTCTCGGAGCCGAGCAGCCCCTCGATGCCCTTCAGCTCCTTGCGCAGATCCTTATCCTCGGTGCGGATCTCCATCTCCTCCAGGCGGCGCAAGTTGCGCAGGCGCATGTTGAGAATGGCTTCGGCCTGGATCTCGGTGAGCTTGAAGGTCTTGATCAGGACCGGCTTCGGCTCGTCCTCGGTGCGGATGATCTTGATCACCTTGTCGAGGTTCAGATAGGCGACGAGATGGCCGCCCAGCACTTCGAGCCGGTGCTCGATCTGGGTCTTGCGGAAGTTGGAGCGGCGGACCAGCACGTCGCGCAGATGGTCGAGCCATTCGCGCAGGCACTCGGCAAGGCCGACCACCTTCGGGATGCGGCCCTTGATCAGCACGTTGAGGTTCAGCGAGATCTTGCTTTCCAGCTCGGTCAGCCGGAACAGCGACTCCATCATCAGCGCCGGATCGACGGTGCGCGATTTCGGCTCGATCACGAGCCGCACATCCTCGGCCGACTCGTCGCGGACGTCGGCGACCAGCGGCAGCTTCTTCTCGTTGATCAGCTCGGCGATCTTCTCGACGATCCGCGACTTCTGCACCAGCCACGGGATCTCGGTGACGACCACCACCCAGGTGCCGCGCGCGCCCTCCTCCTGGGTCCAGCGCGAGCGGGTGCGAAACGAGCCGCGTCCCGTGGTGTAGGCCTCGATGATCGATTCCTTGGAATCGACGACGATGCCGCCGGTCGGGAAGTCCGGCCCCTTGACCCATTTCAGCAGCGCCTTCGACTTGGCGTCGGGCTTCTCGATCAGATGCAGCGCGGCGTCGCAGAGCTCGGCGGCGTTGTGCGGCGGGATCGAGGTCGCCATGCCGACCGCGATGCCCTGCGCGCCGTTGGCGAGCAGGTTCGGGAAGCCGCCCGGCAGCACCACCGGCTCTTTCGACTGGCCATCGTAGTTGAGGCGAAACTCGACGCCGTCCTCGTCGATGCCGTCGAGCAACAGCCGCGCGACTTCGGTCATGCGCGCTTCGGTGTAGCGGTAGGCGGCCGGATTATCGCCGTCGATATTGCCGAAATTGCCCTGGCCGTCGACCAGCGGGTAGCGCGAGGAGAAATCCTGCGCCAGGCGCACCATGGCGTCATAGATCGCCTGGTCGCCGTGCGGATGGAACGAGCCCATCACGTCGCCGACGATCTTCGCCGATTTCTTGAATGCCGCGCGCGGGTCGAGCCCGAGCAGGTCCATGCCGTAGAGGATGCGCCGGTGCACCGGCTTCAGCCCGTCGCGGGCATCCGGCAGCGCACGATGCATGATGGTCGAGAGCGCATAGGCGAGATAGCGCTCCTCGAGCGCATCACGCAGCGGCACCTCGTGAATTTCGGCCGGCTTTTCCGGCGGGGTCTGTCGCTTTCCCATGGGGAGGCGTTAAACTTTTGCGCTGAATCGGGCAAGCCGCGAATCACGCCAAACGCGCACGGATTCACCTGATTCGCGCAATTATTGCGCGGTCTGGTTGGCCGTCCGCACGGTCCTCACCGGCGCTTCCTTGAGGCAATGGCGGGCGGTATCGATCTCGGCGTCGGTTGCGCCATGGGCTCTCGCCCAGCTTTCGGCCGCGGCGGCCGAATATCGCGCGACGTAATAGCGAACCACGGTGCAGGAGACGCGTCGCAGGACGCTCCCCTGCTCGCCGGCATTGGCGTCCGGCGCCAGCGTCAGCAACGCCGCCGAAATGACAATTCCCCGCAGAAACATCGGTCGCCCTTCGATGGAACCACGGTGCGGAACGCGCCAGGAGGCGATTTCGTTCCCTGCTGCATGACAGGGGCGCGGGAATGTCAGCGCTTCATGTCCCGGCCAGTCGGCTTCGCCGTCTGGCCACGGCGTTGATGAACCCGTCGCGGGCGTCGGAATGGCCCTGGCCGCGGGGCTCCAGCACGTGGCGGAGCAGGAACAGGCCCGTGATCGCAAAGCCGTCGCGCAGATCCTGCTCCGACCAGCTGTTGGCGCCTCCCTCGCCTTCGCGCAGGAACGCCGGCAACGGCAACAGCCGGTCGCGCCACGGCTCGCCCGCGGCCCGCGACACCGCGCCGCCGGACTTCGGCGACACATAGATCAGGTCGGTGGTCTCCCCGGTGGCCGCGCAGTTCTCCAGATCGAGCCCGAAGCCGAGCTCGGTCAGCATCGCGAGCTCGAACCGGATCAGGTGCACGGCGGCAACGCCCGCGTCGTCGAAATCGTCGAGCGTCCCCTCCAGCATCGCGTAGATGTCTTCATGCGGATCGCGCTCCGGCAGCAGCCGGGCCAGCGCAGCCAGATGCGTGACGCCGTAGACGGCATGCGACGAGGCAAGCAGCGTCGCCGCCCGCAGCCGCGTCCCCTCCAGCGTGTACATGCCGAGATGCTCGTCGAGCCGCGCCCGCCAGACCGCGGTGACGCTGTTGCCGGGCTGCAGCAGCGGCCGCATCCGCGAACTGGCACCGCCGCGCACGAGGCCGAGATGGCGGCCATGCTCGCGCGTCAGGAGCTCGACGATGGCGGAGGATTCGCCATGCCGCCGCACGCCCAGCACGATGCCTTCGTCGGTCCACTCCATGTGTGAAGTCTAGCAGGATTCCGAAGATGCGCGCAGCGGCCAGACGCGACATCCAGAGCGAAGCGAAGCGCAAGCCCGGGATAACGACGAGCCCCTACGCGTTGAACCAGCCCTGGGCGTCGCCGGTGAAGGAATAATACAGCCCGGCCGTGGTCAGGATGCACGACACCACCTCGATGGCGCTGTCCAGCTCCAGGCCTCTGTCGCCGATCACCTGGGCCAATGACAGCACCGATATCACCAGCATCGCGGCCAGCACCCAGCGCGGCCAGTTCTTGCGGTGCTGCGCGGCGAGCCGGACGAAATACACCAGCAGCAGGATCATGCAGCCGGCCGTCAGGGTCTCGCCCGTGATCATCTGCTCGGTTCTCTCGAGGGTCGGCGTGCGGTCCTGGAACGCGACCGACAACGCGTCGAGCGTCAGCGACAGATAGAGCAGCACCTCAAACCACAGCACGTTCCTGGGCACGTTCATTGCGACCGGTTCTTATTCCTTGGGGAAGTCCAGTCCCATTTCCTTGTAACGGTCGGGATCGTCGCCCCAGTTCTCGCGCACCTTGACGAACAGGAACAAATGCACCGGCACGCCCATGATCTCGGCAATCTCGGCGCGGGCCTGCGCGCCGATCGACTTGATGGTGGCGCCGCCCTTGCCGAGCACGATCTTGCGCTGACTCTCGCGCTCGACGAAGATCGTCTGCTCGATCCGGATCGACTTGTCCTTGCGGTCGGTCCAGCTGTCGGTCTCGACCGTCGACTGATACGGCAATTCCTGATGCAGGTGGCTGTAGATCTTCTCGCGGGTGATCTCGGCCGCCAGATGCCGCATCGGCGCATCCGACATCTGGTCCTCGGGATAGTGGAATGGCCCGGCGGGCACCATCTTGGCCAGCGTCTGGCGCAGATCGTCGACGCCATCGCCCGACAGCGCCGAGATCATGAAGGTGTGCTCGAAGCGCATCCGCTCGTTGGCGGCCTGCGCCAGCGCCAGCAGCTTCTCGCGCTGCACGAGGTCGACCTTGTTCAGCACCAGGATCTTCGGATGCGCGACGGTCTCGAGCTTGGCCAGGATCGCGTTGGCCTCCTCGTCGATGCCCGACTTGGCGTCGAGCAGCACGCAGACCAGATCGGCGTCATGGGCGCCGCTCCAGGCGGTCGACACCATGGCGCGGTCGAGCCGGCGCCGCGGGGCGAAGATGCCGGGGGTGTCGACCAGGATGATCTGCGCGTTGCCCTCGATCACGATGCCGCGGATCAGCGCGCGCGTGGTCTGCACCTTGCGCGACACGATGGTGACCTTGGAGCCCACCAGCGCGTTGACCAGCGTCGACTTGCCGACATTGGGGGCGCCGATCAGCGCGACGAAGCCACAGCGCGTCGCGTCCCCCTGCCCTTTGGCTTCGTCAGTCATTGGTACCGACGCCTTCACGCTCGATCATCGCGGATGCTGCTGCCTTCTCTGCCGCGCGCTTGTTGCCGCCAAGGCCCTCGGCGGAGGCGAGGCCCGGCAAGTCGACTGCAACGCGGAATTGCGGATCGTGGTGCGGGCCGGTGCGTTCGACCTCGCGATAAACCGGTGTAGGCAATCCCTTGCCCTGCGCCCATTCCTGCAACACGGTCTTGGGATCGCGCAGCGGCCGGCGCAGCTTGTGCATGCGCTCGGTCCAGTTGCGCTCGACGAACTGGCGCGCGGCTTCGTAGCCACCGTCGAGGAAGATCGCCCCGATCACCGCCTCGCAGATGTCGCCGAGCACGGACTTGCGCAGCCGCGCGCCCTCGACCGCCTTCACCATGCCGAGCTTGATGTCCTCGAGCAGCCCGAGCGACTTGGCGACGTCGGCGCAGCTCTCCTTGCGCACGAGGTCCGCGAGCCGCTTCGACAATTCACCCTCGTCGGCCTTCGGGAACGCCCGGAACAGCATGTCCGACACGATCAGCCCGAGCACGTGGTCGCCGAGGAATTCCAGCCGCTGGTAGCTGTCGGCGCGGTTGCGAGTGGCGGGCTTCAGCGCGGAGACGTGGGTGAACGCGGTGGTCAGCAGCGCGGCGTCCGAGAACGTATAGCCGATACGCGCCTCGGTGCCGGCGATCGCCGCCTTCTCTTCAGCCGCCTTCGCAGCCTTGCTGCGCCGCTTCTTCGGCGCGGCTGTGCTTTCGGCGGCAGGCGTCGGGCTCGGCTCGCCGGTCGGCGCTTGATCGTTGATGGCTGCGGTATCGTCGTTCATCGCACGATGGAGAATAGGCGATTCCACCGCACCGCGAACGGCCAGCGCCAGACCATCCAGGCCTGCTCACCCTCGGCGATCGAGAAGAAGATCATCTGGGCCCGCCCGATGATGTTCTCGAACGGCACGTAGCCGACCTGCGACAGGAAGCGGCTGTCGGTGGAGTTGTCGCGGTTGTCGCCCATCATGAAGAAATGCCCGGGCGGAACGGTGTAGACGATGGTGTTGTCCATGTAGCTGTTGTCGGTGCAGTCCAGCGTCTCGTAGCTGACGCCGTTCGGCAGCGTTTCCTTCCAGCGCTTGACCCGGGCGGTGGCATCCGCCGAGCCACAGGGGTCCTCGCCGACGAAATCGCTCAGCCGCTCGCGCTTGATCGGCTCATCGTTGATGTAGAGCAGCCCGCCCCTCACCTCGATGCGGTCGCCCGGCAGGCCGATGACGCGCTTGATGTAGTCGGTGGAGTCATCGCGCGGCAGGCGAAACACCACGATGTCGCCGCGGTTCGGCTCCGAGCCGAAGATGCGGCCCGAGAAAATGTTCGGCGAGAACGGGATCGAATAGTGGCTGTAGCCATACGAATATTTCGAGACGAACAGATAGTCGCCGACCAGCAGCGTCGCCTTCATCGACCCGGAGGGGATGTTGAACGGCTGGAACAGGAACGTGCGGATGACAAGCGCGATCAGAAGGGCATGGATGACGACGCGGATGGTTTCGCCCAAGCCGCTCTCAGATTTGGTCCCGGTGGTCGCGCTCATTGCTTTCCCAATTCCCGCAGGCCCTGATGCCCACGCGGTGGCAGAACGTTCTCTCCACGCGAGGCGTTCGCCCCCCGCGTGAGGAAAATGGCCTTGATTCTGATCTTGAGGGCAAATTCCGGCGTAAACCCGAAATCCGCGTCTCGCTCGATATACCCTGCGGCGTTTTAGACGGTTGTTCGCAGGGGCGCAATCAATCGCCGCCTCAAAACTTCGCAATTCATTGAAATGTCAATGATTTTTTAGTTTGCTGAAGTTTTCTGGCAGATTCCGGCGCCGCGCGCTCATCTGGCCGGGGCAACCGCCGAAATTATGACGAAGGCCTGCGCCAGCGGCCAGTCGTCGGTGATCGAAAGGTCGATCTGCGCCTGCATGCCCTCGGGCGTCAGTTCCTGGAGCCGGGCCAGCGCGCCGCCGGTCAGGTGCATGGACGGCCGCCCTCCCGGCAGGTTCACCACCCCCATGTCCTTCCACCACACCCCGCGCCGGATACCGGTGCCGAGCGCCTTGGAGCAGGCCTCCTTGGCGGCGAAGCGCTTGGCGTAGGTTGCGACCACCATCTTCTCGCTGTTGGCGCGGCGCAGCGCCTTGGCACGTTCGGCGTCGGTGAAGATGCGGTCGAGGAATCGCTCGCCATGGCGCTCGATCACCTTCGCGATCCGGGTGATGTCGATCAGGTCGGAGCCGATGCCGATGATCATGCGCCGGCCTTGCCGCGGCCGCGGTCCATCGCCGCACGCATCTCGCGCACCGTCTCCGCAATACCGACGAACAGCGCCTCGCCCATCATGAAATAGCCGATGTTGAGCTCGCGGATTTCCGGCAGCGCGGAGATCGTCTCCGCGGTCTCATAATCGAGCCCGTGGCCGGCATGGACCTCGAGCCCCGCCGCCTGCGCGAGCCTTGCGCCGGCGACGATGCGCGTCCATTCGGCCTCCGCCTTGTCCTTGTGGCCGTCGACCACGGCATCGCACCAGCCGCCGGTGTGGATCTCGATCACGGGCGCCTTCAGCTTGGCCGCCATCTCGATCTGCCTGGGATCGGCGGCGATGAACAGCGAGACCCGGATGCCCGCGTCATTGAGCCGCGCGATGAACGGCGCCAGCGCATTGTGCTGGCCGACCACGTCGAGGCCGCCTTCGGTGGTGAGTTCCTGGCGCCGTTCCGGCACCAGGCAGACCGCGTGCGGCTTGGTCGCGAGCGAGATACGCAGCATGTCGTCGGTCGCCGCCATCTCGAAATTCAGCGGCTTGGAAATCTCGGCCTTGAGCCGCGCCATGTCCTCGTCGCGGATATGACGGCGGTCCTCGCGCAGATGCGCGGTGATGCCGTCGGCGCCGGCCGCGATCGCGGCAAGCGCCAGCCGCACCGGATCGGGCCGCGCCCCGCCTCGTGCATTGCGCAGCGTCGCGACGTGATCGACATTGATACCAAGACGGAGCGGAGCAGCCTTTGACATTTCACTAACCTGCAATTCTAGCCTGTCATGCGCGGGCGCAACCGTTCAAAGGACGCCGTCGCGTCCGCTCGCCGGCGCATCCATCCTACCCATTGACGCGCTCGACCTTTGCGACAACGGCCTTGGCGCGCAACTGCGCGATGATAGCGAGGAGATGCTTGAGGTCATAGACCTCAAGATCGATGGTCAGCTCCGTGAAGTCAGGCGACTGGCGCGACATGTGGATGTTGTCGATATTGCCGTCGTGCTCGGCGATCACGGTCGCGATCTGGGCGAGGCTGCCGGGTTCGTTGACATTGTGGATCAGGATGCGCGCCGGGAAGCGCTGCGGCATGGTCTCGTCGATGTCCCAGCGCACGTCGAGCCAGCGCTCCGGCTCCTCCTCGAAATCCTTCAGCGCCGGCGACTGGATCGGGTAGATCGTGATCCCCTCGCCCGGCGTCACGATGCCGACGATCCGGTCACCCGGCACGGCGCCGCCGTTCGGCGCGAACTTCACCGGCAGATCGGAATTGATGCCGCGCACCGGGATCACCGAAGCGGCGCGCGCCGGGTGCGGCGGGGTCTGCGTCTTCAGCTTGGCGGCGAGCCCCTTCTTGGCACCGTAGCGCACCAGCCGCTCTTCCTTGTAGTCGGGATACATCGCGCGCGCGACGTCGGAAGCCTTGATCTCGCCGCGTCCGACCGAGGCCATCACCTCCTCGATCGAGGTGCGCGCGAGCCGGGGCAATGCACCCTTCAGCTTGTCGTCGGCATATTCGATCTTGGCGCGGGCAAACAGGCGGTCGACGATGCGGCGGCCGAGGCCGGCATACTGGTCGCGCACGGCGTCGCGGGTGGCACGCCGGATCGCGGCGCGCGCCTTGCCGGTGCGGGCGAGCGCCTCCCAGGCCGACGGCGGCGCCGACTGCGCCTTCGAGGTCAAGACCTCGACCTCGTCGCCGTTCTGCAACTCGGACGACAGCGGCGCGAACTTGCCGTTGATCTTGCAGCCGACCGCGCTGTTGCCGACGCCGGTGTGCACGGCATAGGCGAAATCGATCACGTTGGCGTTGCGCGGCAGCGCGATCAGCTTGCCCTTTGGCGTGAAGCAGAACACCTGGTCGTGGAACAGCTCGAGCTTGGTGTGCTCGAGGAATTCCTCCGGATTGCTGCTTTCGGAAAGGATGCCGATGGTGTGTCGCAGCCAGGCGAAGGCGTTGGACTCGTGCTTCAGCCGCTCATGCGGCGAGCCCGCGCCTTCCTTGTAGAAGGCATGCGCGGCAATGCCGAACTCGGCGATCTGGTTCATCTCCTCGGTGCGGATCTGCAATTCGACGCGCTGCTTGCCCGGCCCGATCACGGTGGTGTGGATCGACCGATAGTCGTTCTGCTTCGGGGTCGAGATGTAGTCCTTGAAACGGCCCGGCACGACCGGCCAGGTGGTGTGGACGATGCCGAGCGCGCGGTAGCAGGCGCCGACATCGTCGAGGATGACGCGGAAGCCGTAGATGTCGGACAGCTGCTCGAAGCCGACCGACTTGCGCTCCATCTTGGTCCAGATCGAAAACGGCTGCTTGCGGCGGCCGAACACCCGCGCCGTGATGCCGTTCTTCTGCAGGTTCTTGGAGAGCTGGGTTTCGATCTCGCCGATCAGGTTGCGGTTGCGCTCGGCCAGTGAATCGAGCCGCTGCTTCACCACCGCATAAGCCTCGGGATCGAGCACGAAGAACGACAGGTCCTCCAGCTCCTCGCGCATCTCCTGCATACCCATGCGGCCGGCCAGCGGCGCATAGATGTCCAGCGTCTCCTCGGCGATGCGGCGGCGCGAGGCCGGCGGCATGAACTCCATGGTCCGCATGTTGTGGAGGCGGTCGGCGAGCTTGATCAGCAGCACGCGAACGTCGTCGGCGATCGCCAGCAGCAGCTTGCGCAGATTCTCGGCCTGCTTGGCCTCGCGCGACACCAGTTCCAGCCGCTTCAGTTTGGTCAGGCCCTCGACCAGCGCGCCGATCTCGTGGCCGAACACGTGGTCGATCTCGGCCCGCGTCGCCTCGGTGTCCTCGATCGTGTCGTGCAGCAGCGCCGCCACGATCGTGGCATCGTCGAGCTTGAGATTGGTGAGGATCGCCGCGACCTCGAGCGGGTGCGAGAAATAGGGATCGCCGGAGGCACGCGTCTGCGTCCCGTGCGCCTTCATGGCGTAGACATAGGCGCGGTTGAGCAGGTCCTCGTTGGTGTCGGGGTTATAAGAACGGACGCGTTCGACGAGGTCATATTGTCGCATCATGCGCGTCCGCGGCTTGGCCGGCCTCTCCGCCGTGGACGACGCCGGCGCCACCGCGACCGTTTCGGTTGCAGCCTGCATCTGGATGGAACTGCGGCGTCGATACGCCATGAACTCGCTGCCTCTCGCGGGACCCGATCGTCCCTTCTTGCTCAATCTAGTGCGCTTTCGAGTGAAGCTGCACCCCGCGCGGGCCCTGGAACCATTCAATTTCCCGCGCCCGCATAGGACGCACCGTAACAGCAAAATTGTCAACAAAAGCAAAGGCCCGGAGCGATGTCCGGGCCTTTTTCAAATCGGTACGAAACCGGGAGCTGAACGACGAGCTTACTCGTCTTCCTCGGGCTGCTCTTCCGGGGGCGCGAGGCCCTCGAGGCCCTTCAGCAGTTCTTCCTCGGTCATGCGCTCGACCGCGACCTCGGTGTCGTCGGCATCGACGCTGGCGCCGGCGGAACCGATCAGCGGCACAGTGTCCGGCTCGGGCTCGTCCACCTCGACGAACTTCTGGAGGGAGTGTACCAGTTCCTCCTTCAGGTCTTCCGGCGAGATCGTCGAATCGGCGATCTCGCGCAACGAGACGACCGGGTTTTTGTCGTTGTCGCGATCAACCGTGAGTTGCGACCCCGACGAGATCATCCGGGCGCGATGTGCGGCCAACAGGACGAGGTCGAAACGATTGTCGACCTTATCAATGCAATCTTCGACGGTGACGCGAGCCATCTCGAGGCGCTCCGTGGTAAAAGGGACCGAACATGTAGGTTATGAGGGTTAGTTATAGGGCTAGCCCCAGTTTCGCAAGGTAAAATTTGTGATTTGCCTTCCCAACAGGCTCTGATAACCCGGTCTGCCGGGGCCAGAAGGGCCGGAGCGTCTGACGACATGGCTAGGTTGCTGTCCCGGACAAGTAAATCTCTTCATTGCAATGTCAAAAGTCTAGGCTTTTTGCCCTCGCCTCACCATAATTGCGGTGGTGATTGTCGTGGGGAAAGATTCACTGAACTTTAGACAGCAACGCTGGAAATTGCGCGCGGTTGATCGCCGTTGCGCTAAGAACACTAACAACTACGCGAGAACACTTTGATGTCGTCACCTGTTTCCAACAAGATCGCGCTCTTCATCGATGGAGCCAATCTTTACGCAACCGCAAAGACGCTCGGCTTCGACATCGACTACAAGCGCCTCCTCAAGGAATTCCAGAGTCGTGGCACACTGCTGCGGGCATTCTACTACACGGCGATCATCGAGGATCAGGAGTATTCGTCGATCCGTCCGTTGATCGACTGGCTCGACTACAACGGCTACACCGTCGTCACCAAGGCGACCAAGGAATTCATCGACGCCAGCGGCCGCCGCAAGGTGAAGGGCAATATGGACATCGAGCTCGCCGTCGATGCCATGGAACTTGCCGAGCACATCGACCAGATGATCCTGTTTTCCGGCGATGGCGACTTCCGCTCGCTGGTCGAGGCCGTGCAGCGCCGCGGCGTTCGTGTCACCGTGATCTCCACCATTGCCAGCCAGCCGCCGATGATCGCCGACGAGCTGCGCCGCCAGGCCGACGTCTTCACCGACCTCGTCGAGCTGCAATCCAAGCTTGGCCGCGATCCGTCCGAACGCCCGGCCCCGCGCGAACCACGTCACCACTCCCCGCAATTCCTGCAGCGCGCGACCACCATGGCCCCACGGGGAGCCGATGACGATTTCGACGAGTAACCTCGTCGCCGCACCGCAGCGTCCCGACAGCAACTGTCAGCTCTGCCCAAGGTTGGCGGGCTTCCGCGCAGAGACCCGAGCGCGCCAACCGGACTGGTTCAACTCGCCGGTGGAATCGTTCGGTGATCCGAATGCGCGGCTCCTGATCGTCGGGCTCGCGCCGGGGATGCAGGGCGCCAACCGGACCGGCCGCCCCTTCACCGGCGACTATGCCGGCGACCTGCTCTACGCCACCCTGCTCGAATACGGCTTCGCCAGCGGCGTCTATCAGGCGCGCCCGGACGACGGCATGAAGCTGGTTGACGCCCGGATCAGCAACGCGGTGCGCTGCGTGCCGCCGCAGAACAAGCCGCTGCCGGCCGAGATCAACACCTGCCGGCAGTTCCTCAGCGCCACCATCGCTGCGATGCCGAACGTTCGCGCCATCGTGCTGCTGGGGCGCATCGCCCACGAATCGACCCTGAAGGCACTGGGGGTTCGCTTGGCCGCGGCGCCGTTTGTGCATGGTGCCGTGCATAGCATCGGCAAGTACAAGCTCTACGACAGCTACCACTGCTCGCGCTACAACACGAACACCGGCGTGCTGACAACCGACATGTTCCGCAAGGTGTTCGCGACCGTGCGCAAGGAACTCGGCTAGCGCCTGCTCCGGCATCCGCTTCGCGAAACCGCTATCCGAAGCCCGCAAATGCAGCGGGACAGACGCGCACGACTTTCGGAATAATAGAAAACTACCCCTGAGTTGCCCGACGTGTCAAGTTGCCTGGCCGAACGCCGGCCGCCGCCGGCTGCTTTGCATGGGGTTGTTTTCGAGATTTTAGCAGCGCTCCCTGCGACGGCCGCTCCAGCTAGTCCTTACCGCGGATTGTCCTTCAGCCATTCCAGCACGTCGCTCGCGTTCCGGTCGGGCGGAAACACCGGATAGAACACGTGCGTGATGCGCGCATCGTCGATCACAAGCGCGAGCCGCTTGATCAGGGTCAGGCCCGCCACCGACATCGTCGGCAACTTCAGCGCGTGCGTGAGTTCGAGCGCTTCGTCCGACAGCACCGGGAACGGCAAATGCAGGCGCGACGCCATCTCGATCTGATAGTCATTGCTTTGGGTCGACAGTCCGAACACCTGGGCGGCACCGGCCGCCTTCAGGTCGGCGAACAGGTCGCGGAAGGCGCAGGTCTGCGGCGTACAGCCACGGGCGCCGGGGATCATGTCCCAATCGTCGACCAGCCCGATCTTGCCGGGCTCGCCGGTTCGCGGATAGGCGAACACCACGGTGCGGCCCGCAAGCGCCGACAGCGTCACGGACGTGTCGTTGGTCGCTCGCAACGTCACAGGCGGAATCGTCATGCCGGAAAGGTGCGCCGCGCCACCATCGTCCTTCGGCGCCGGGATCTTGCTCCAGTCGACGTCGGTGAGGCTGCCTTGGCTCATCGGCCCATCTCCATCCGTCGTCATCGCAATGACGACTTGAACGCTACCCCCGCGCCCGCATCAGGCGGCCCTTTTCGCGGGACCAGTCACGCTTCTTCTCGCTCTCGCGCTTGTCGTGCAGCTTCTTGCCCTTGGCGACCGCGAGCAGCAGTTTGGCACGGCCGCGCTCGTTGAAGTACAGTTTTAGCGGAATGAGCGTCATGCCCTCGCGGTCGACCGCCCCGAGCAGCTTGTTGATCTGCTTGCGATGCAGCAGCAGCTTTCGCGGCCGCTTCGGCTCGTGGTTGAAGCGGTTGGCCTGGAGATATTCCGGGATGTTGGCGTTGATCAGCCAGATCTCACCGTTCTTGGAATCCGCATAGGATTCCGCAATCGTGCTCTTGCCGCTGCGGATCGACTTCACCTCGGTGCCGGTCAGCGAAATGCCGGCCTCGATGGTGTCCTCGATGGCGTAGTTGAAGCGGGCCTTTCGGTTTTCGGCGACAACCTTGATTGGGCGTTCGTTCTTGTCGGCCACTTTAGCTCTTCTTGAGGAGGTCGCGGATTTCCGTCAGCAGCACGACCTCGGCGGACGGCTTCGGCGGCTCGGCGGGCGCAGCCGCCTCCTTGCGCTTGAACTGGTTCATGGAGCGAATGACCATGAACAGCACGAACGCGACGATGATGAAATTCACGATCAGTGTGATGAAGCTGCCGTAAGCCAGCACCGCGCCCTGCTTCTTGGCATCGGCGAGGTTGGTGGCGACCACGTTCTTGGAGAGCGGGATGAAATAGTTGGAGAAGTCGAGACCGCCCAGCATGCCGACGATCGGCATGATGATGTCGTTGACCAATGACGTGACGATGCCGCCGAAGGCCGCACCGATGATCACGCCGACGGCGAGGTCGACGACATTGCCTTTCATGGCGAAATCGCGGAATTCCTTCAGCATCCCCATTCCCTTCTGTTCGACATTGCGCACGGCATTGTTTACGGCAGCACCGTCCCGGCTCAGTTGATCAGTCCGGCATGCACCATGGCGCTGCGGACGGCCTGGCGGGTGGATTCGGTGACCGGCACCATCGGCAGGCGCAGCTTCTCCTCGAGCTTGCCGAGCAGCGACATCGCATACTTCACCGGCGCCGGATTGCTCTCGATGAACAGGTTGGTATGCAGCGGCATCAGCTTGTCGTGGATCTTCAACGCGGTGGCGACGTCGCCCTTCTGCCAGGCGGTCTGGAACTCGGAGCACAGCCGCGGCGCGACGTTCGAGGTGACCGAGATGCAGCCATGGCCGCCATGCGCCATGTAGCCGATGATGGTCGCGTCCTCGCCGGACAGCTGGTTGAAGTCCTCGCCCATCGCGGCGCGCTGCTGCGAGACCCGCACCATGCTGGCGGTCGCGTCCTTGACGCCGGCGATGTTCTTCAGCTCGAACAGCCGCTTCATGGTGTCGACCGACATGTCGATCACCGAGCGCGGCGGGATGTTGTAGATGATGATCGGAATGCCGATCGCATCGTTGATCGCCTTGAAGTGCTGGTACATGCCTTCCTGGGTCGGCTTATTGTAGTAGGGCGTCACCACCAGCACCGCGTTGGCGCCGGCCTTCTCGGCATGCTCGGCGAGCTCGATCGCCTCCTTGGTCGAATTCGACCCGGCGCCGGCGATCACCGGCACCCGGCCCTTGGCCTCCTCGATGCACCACTCGACCACGCGCTTGTGCTCGTCGTGGCTCAGCGTCGGGCTCTCACCCGTGGTGCCGACCGGCACCAGGCCGTGCGTGCCCTCGGCGATCTGCCAGTTCACAAGGCCGCGGAACGCCGCCTCATCGACCGAGCCGTTTTTGAAGGGCGTCACCAAGGCAGTGAATGATCCCCGGAATTTTGTCTTGGCTGCCATGGACTTCCTCCAAACGCTTCAGGCTAAAGGCTAGGTCGACGGACCCTTGTTGTTGTCGTGCTTTACGTCCGTGCAACCGGCACCCGGTTGATGCGAAACGCCATGAAAGGCAATTCATATCGGGTCTGGCCGACAGGCGAAAGGGCCGTACCGTACCTATTCCCAACGGTAATCCGCGGCGCGCGAAACCGCTTCCAGCCGCGATTTTGCCGTTGTGCTGGCGCAAACAGCCGCACCGGCAGGCTTCTTAGTATTTTGTCTACGTTTTCAATCAAATAAGAACCCATGGCCCAAACGACCAGATGATTCGGGGCCGCAGAGGACTTCTGTGATCCGTTCCGTTCGCGCAGGCACATTGCGGTCGACGGCGCTGGCGACGAGCCTGGCGCTCATGATCGGCCTTGCCTCCATCACGCCCGATGCCCGGGCCGCCGAGGATGCTCCAGCCGCAAAGCCGGCTGCGCAAGACACAGCTTCAAAGACCACAGCGCCGAAGACCACGGCTTCCAAGGCGGCTGCACCCAAGACCGGCGACGCCAAGAAGGGCGAAACCAAGCACGGCGCAGCCAAGACGGACACCACTAAGACGACTTCTTCCAAGTCCGGCGCGGCCAAGAGCGACGGTGCCAAGACCGGCGGCAAGGCCGCGGCTTCCAAGGCCACGGCTTCCAAGAGCGACACTCACAAGGCAGCGGCTCCGAAGACCACCGAGTCCAAGAGCACGGCGCCCAAGACCACAGCATCCAAGACCACAGCATCCAAGCCGGCCACTCCTGCTGCAACAGGAAGTCTGCCGACCAACAAGCCGGCCCCCGCCCGCACTGCAGCCCCCGCGCTGGTTCCGGCAACCCGCCAGCATGCCGCGCCGATCGCGCGCAAGCCGGTGCTGCCTGCGGCGGTGGCCGCGACATCGTCGACGTCGCAGTCGGACAAGGAAGCGCTCGCCAGCGTCGTCGAGCTGTTGCGCAAGCGCAGGCCCTCCGACGCGACCGAGGCCGAGGCTTCGATCTCCGATCCGGTGGCGCGCAAGCTTGCCGAATGGCTGATCCTGCGCAGCGAGGACAATGGCGCCTCGGTCGAGCGCTACCGCGCCTTCCTCGATGCCAATCCGAGTTGGCCCTCGCAGACCTTCCTGCGCCGCCGCATCGAGGCCTCGCTATGGGACGACCATCGCGACGACTCGACGGTCTGGGCCTGGTTCCAGAATGAATCGCCGGTCTCGGCCAAGGGCCGGCTTGCACTCGCCAAGGTCATGCTCGGACGCGGCGACCGCGGCAACGCCGAGCGCCTGGTCCGCGAAGCCTGGCGCAATGACGGGATGAGCGAGGAGACTGAAACCACCGCGCTCGAAATGTTTGGCTCGTTCCTGACCGCCGCCGACCACAAGGCGCGCATGGATACGATGCTCTACGGCACCGACAACGAGGCAGCCGGCATCCGCGAGGCCAAGCGCCTCGGCTCCGGCTATCTGGCGCTCGCCAGGGCGCGCATCGCCGCCAACCGCAAGGGCTCGAACCTGCGCGCGCTGCTCGAAGCGGTGCCGAGCGAACTGTCCGGCGACACCGGCTATCTGTTCGCCAAGATCCAGCTGCTCCGCCGCGAGGAGAAGTTCACGGACGCCGCGCGGCTGATGCTGAGCGCGCCGAAGGACCCCGCGCGGCTCTACAATGCCGACGAATGGTGGGTCGAGCGCCGCCTGCTGGCGCGCAAGATGATCGACGTCAACGAGTTTCGTACCGCCTATCTGATCGCGCGCGACGCGGCGCTGCCGGCCCGCGACATCTACAAAACCGAGCAGGAGTTCACCTCGGGCTGGATCGCGCTGCGCTTCCTCAACGATCCCGCCCTCGCCTCCCAGCATTTCGCGCGGATCGGCGTCGGCAGCACCAACCCGACGGCGCTCGCGCGTGCCGGCTATTGGCAGGGCCGCGCCGCGGAAGCCGCCGGCCGCGGCCAGGAGGCGCGCGCGGCCTATGCACGCGCGGCCGAGCAATCCACCAGCTATTACGGCCAGCTCGCCCGCGCAAAACTCGGCCTGCCGCAGATCGAGCTGAACAGCGCGCCGCGCGGCCGCGGCGCCGACCGGCTGGAAATCGTGCGTGCGGTCGGACTGCTCTATGAAATCGACGCGCGCGAGCTCGCGATCCCGATCTTCGGCGACATGGGCGATAATGGCGATCCGGAAGCGCTGGCCGGTCTCGGCGAGCTCACCGCACGCCATGGCGATGCGCGCGGCATGCTGCTGATGGGCAAGTCGGCGCTCAACCGCGGGCTGCCGTTCGACCACTATGCTTATCCGGTGAACGGCATTCCGTCGTTCCGCCAGGTCGGGCCGGAAGTCGAACAGAGCGTCGTCTACGCGATCGCGCGCCAGGAAAGCGCGTTCAATCCGGCCGTGGTGTCGCCGGCGCAGGCCTACGGCCTGATGCAGGTGACGCCGGACGCCGGGCGCTATGTATGCAAGCGCGCCGGCATCGGCTTCGACCTCAACCGGATGAAGACCGACCCGGTCTACAATGCGATGCTCGGCGCGGCCGAGCTCGGCGGCCTGCTCGAGGACTATCGCGGCTCCTACATCCTGACCTTCGCCGCCTACAATGCCGGCCGCGGCAGCGTGAAGAAGTGGATCGAGCGCTACGGCGACCCGCGCGACCCCAAGGTCGACGCGGTCGACTGGGTCGAGCTGATTCCGTTCTCGGAGACGCGGAACTACGTCCAGCGGATCATGGAGAACCTGCAGGTCTACCGCGCCCGCTTCGGCGGCGGCACCAGGTTGCAGATCGAGGCCGACCTGCACCGCGGCACCAGCGCGGAGTGAGCCAGCGCGGCCGGTTTTCAACAGCCTTGCGACCGGCAGCATGCAGGCTCCGCTAAATTCAACCTAACCCATTGTTATGTCTTCGATTTATTCCACTCAGGCGGACCTACACCGCCAAATCGCGGCTCTATATAGAGGCTCTGCGCCCGCTCCGGGCTGACTGGCGGCCGAGTTGCCCCTAAATCACCTTGTCGCAATCTGAATCTGCCGCTTGCGGCTCAGCGCCCAGTCGGGCATATCGGCGCGACCGGAGAGGTGGCCGAGTGGCTGAAGGCAACGCTTTGCTAAAGCGTCATACGGTCTCAAGCTGTATCGAGGGTTCGAATCCCTCCCTCTCCGCCAGCCACACAACCGGCTGCCCAACGACGGTGTCCAAGTATCTCCGTGGAGAAATGCGGGCTTCGGCCCGCCGGGTGTGAGCCGGCAGTCACCTCCGCGTGAATGAAACATCATTCCCGGCGCCGCGAAGCGAGCACGCAACAAATCGCGCCCAGCATCGCCGCACTGTTTTTCACCTGAACATTTCCGGGGTAAAGCCATGCAGCACGACGATGGCATTCAATTCCAGGATCTCGACCAGGTTTTGCGTAACGCCCAGCTTCGGCGCTCCGCCGACTTGAGCCCGCTGCTGGGACAGCGCTTCGCATCCAAGGCAGGCAGGTTCCTCATCGCAACTTCGCTGGCTTGCATGGTTGTTGTGCTGGCGATCATTGCTGCTCCACGGCAAGTCTCCAGCGCTGCGCTTGGCAGCGAGTGGCAATGCAGCAAGGCGGCGTTTGTATTGACGACCTGTCGTCAATACGGCTCTGCGCGCTCGTAGCAAGCGGCCGCTTCCTTCAGGGAACGTCGCCCGTGAAACCACGAGCCCTGCAGCTCCGTAGCTGGAGCGCCGGCCCATTTCTTCCATTTTGGTCCTACGGGCCGGCTGGGGCCGTTCGGTCTTTCCCAGTCTCGGACGGCCTCATCTTTGAGTAACGCCCAGGTGGAAAGCAGCAGGCTTCCCCTCGGGTCGATTATTTGGCATCAAATCGTCACGGAGCCTGTACGAAGAAGCCACCGGCTAGCGAGATCGGGCTGAAGGCGAAGAAACAAGATGGATGGCCGAACTTGCAGTCTCAGGTTGGCGGTCTGCTGCGCGCTGGCGATCGTCCTGCCTGCTGCGCAGACGCCGCCAAAGCTGCATTCACGGGACGAGTGGCGCGTCGTTGACAAGGAATGTCGCGATGTCTTGCCTGCGCAGGCAAAGATACGTGCGTGCCTCAACCTGCTGAGCGATCAACGGCTCTCGACCGCCTACCTTGCGCCGATCAACGGCGAGATATCGAGCACGTTCCAGAGCTTGCGGGACTACGACAACGCCATCAAGTACAAAAAGATCGAGATCGAGCGCGCGAACAGCGCGGCGAAGCAACCTTCATCGTCGGACGAAGCACTGCCTGCAAGTTTTGGCGCGATGTCTCTGCGTTACATGGAGCTCGGATCACTCCAGTCGCTCAATCGCCTCGCCAACTTCAACAGCCAGTCGGATGAGGCCCGCCGGGTGGCCAGTGAGGAGCAGAACAACTACAATCTGGCGCTCTCGTACAACCCGATGAACTACAGGGCCTATCGATACCGGGCTGAAATTCACAGCCTGTTCTGCGACAGCGCATCCGCCGCGCAAGACATGGACGCCGCGGTCAGGTTTGCCGAGCAGACCGGAGATCAGGATGCGGCCCGCGACTACAAGCGCGCCAGGCTCGGCGCCTGCATTCCGGCGTGGCGGAAAGACTAGTCTACGGCCCGTCAGACCGACGCCACCCGGCAGCGACTCCCGTGCCAGACCCAACCGTATTGTTACGGGGCCGCGATTGGCAGGCTATTTGCGATGCATCCGTCAATGGTTCGACGCCGGCTGTTCCCGGTGTGCCGAACTCAGACATTCGGAGCACGCACATGAACATGCACCATCGTTATGAGACAGTTCGCGGACGCGCCGGACGGGAGTCGACGATCAGCAAGATGCTGTCCGATCTTGTCCTCGCTTGCCGGCAGATCGAAACCGACATCGCGACCGAAGAGGCGCGCGCGGGAATTCATGACCGCTCGGACGCCAGGTACCCGATTTTGGCAAGGTCGCTCAATGAGCGGTACGCCAATCTCAAGGGGACCATCGCCACGCTCGAGCAGCGTGTCACCGGGAGTTCTCAGCACATGCCGGTCACCGACGCAGCATAGCCGATCATTTGACTGCGTCCTGCTCGACGGAGAAGGTATCCCACCATCTCCGCCGGCCGGGCGGCACCGAGTCTTGGAAACGAAGGGGCCCGCTGCAAGCAGGCCCCTGTTTCCTTACTGGATCCCGATGCACTGCCGCTTACCGTCATTGGGGCAGTAGAAGCAGGCCTTCGAAGAGCAACCCGACAAGTCTCCAGCCTTGTTCAGGGTGTAGTTGCACCCTGCGGTTCTGTCGCACGCCTTCACGACTGCTCCGATCGGGGCGGCAGACGCGGACTGACCGAACATGAACAGAGCAATCGCAGTTGCAACGGCGAAGCTCAGTGTAATTGAACGCATGATTTACCCTCCTCCACATTGGGCCGACACACCATTGCATCGCCCTAGCCGGAACTCTCGTCGAACTGTTCCTCAACCGATGTGAGGCGGGTCACTCAGGCCTTCAGCTGGATGCGTCGGTGCAGCGCTGACCGACGTCAGCCGCTGCCGCGGGTCGATGGATCGAGATTCCTGTTCTCGCCCGGCGGGATCGGCCCGAAGCCTGGATAGACGTAACGCTCCGGCGGCACGACCTGTTCGCTTGGATGGAAGATGAGGTGCTGTCGCACGCGCCGGTGATGCCCGGTTGCGGCGTCAGCCGCACTGCACAGGGTCACGAGGGGCAGCATCAAGGCCAGGGAAATAGGTAACGAAATTCGGAAGGCAACACGCATGGCGATCACTCCGTTTCCGCGAACAAGTGATCGCGGACCGCGGCACCCTATTCTCGTCCGACCTTTCACACGGGATCAAAACCACGAGATCAGCAAGGTATCGCCTGCGAGTGATCACGCGCAGCTCCTGCGAGCCGGCAGTGCGAGCGATGTCTAATGATTTGCCTTAGCCGGGCGAGCCGGTGTCCATTCCGCCCAGTACTTCAGGAGCGGGATCGCACTTCCAACCCAACCTCCCGCCATCTTAGCCTCTTCCTCCTGATCCAGCATGCCGCCGGCAGCAGAGAGTTCGCCGATCGAATAGCGCCGCGATGGACACAGGATTTCACTCGCTTGCGCCCAGCAGTCCCACTCGCCAATCGTGACGCCTCCGAGCGCACCCGTCTTGCGGTTATAGAGAATTGCATTAGGTGATGAATTGGAGACGATGACAAGCCAATTTGGATCGCTGGCTATGCCGGTCGCGTAGAACGGCCACTCGCCGCCGAACAGGTCTCCGCGGCCAGGCATCATCAGCAGCGTGCCATCGCTCGCCGCCAACGCACCATAGGCAGCACGCACCGTCTTATCGAACATCTGGTAGCTCGGCGCATCGAACCGGACGGATCCGTGCGAGGCAACGAAGGGATATCGAAACCTCGATTGATCAGCGATGTATTTCCATCGCGGCAACCCGAACTCGAAAGACGTCGTAGCCGCGTTGCCGATGGCGACGATCCTGTCCTGGTAAGTTGACAAGACATAAGCTGCGTCTTTGTCCCGATAGGCGCAGAACGGCGCCGACAGATTGGCAAACGTCGGACCGTTCGCGCCGTATATGTCCTTCAACTGAAGGCCCTTCGTCATCGTGAAAACGACGCCGGCCATTGGATCCGAACCTATCAGATCGCCCGAGCTCTCGTCTTCGTTGATGCAAGTGGCGAATTGAATCGATTCAGTGCCGATATTCGCAATCCTGGCGAGCTCTTGCCCGGTTTCAATTGACAGCTTGACGATGCTCCCCTGGCCCGAGGCGAAGACCTCTTCTCCGATGATCGTGATGCCGTGAGAGGCCAGCAGATCCCGCTTCCAGCGCGGAACCCATTTATCATCCACTCGTTCGAACATGGAGACCACGTTGCCGTCGTAGTCCGCCACGCCCATAAATCGACCTCCTCGCGAAATCGCCACTCCCTCCGCGCCCTTGATTCCGATATCCGCAATGCGCTCGGTGACCCGAAGCCTCGCACCGGTCGCGGTATGCTCAAGCTGCGCGACGATGATGTCGCCTCCGGCGTAGTTCGCGATGAAGATCCGATCATAGAAGGCCGAGTAGAACACGGCCGTCGGATTCCAGACGGGGAGCTCGAGGTCGATCTCGAGCGGGACCGCGGTGCGCTGATCCTGGTCAAACAGATAAACGTCCCGATAATTGGCGATGAGAAACTCTCGCGCTGAGATTTTCGTCATGGAGACCGGCGTCATCGGTCCATCTTCGCTCTTGAGCAGCGAAACGCGAATTGAGTTGCCCTGCAGATCGGGCGCGGGCCGACCGCGCTTCTGCCGATCGATCGCCACACCAAGGTCCGCCCGTAGCCTCTTTGCGGTCTCCTCGAGCTGACTTGCAGTCTGCTCCAGCCTGTTTGCAGCCTCCCCCTGCTTGCCTGCGGTCTGCTCCTGCTTGCTAGCAATCTGTTCTTGCCGACTTGCAGTCTGCTCAAGCCTGCCCGCGGCCTGCTCCTGCCTGCCCACAGCCTGCTCTTGCCTGCTTGCAGCTTGCTCCTGTCTGCCCACAGCTTGCTCTTGCCTGCCTGCAGCCTGCTCCTGCTTGCTTGCAATCTGCTCTTGCTTGCTCGCGGTCTGCTCCTGCGCGTCCAGGCGGTTGATGATCATAGCCGTGCGTTGACCGCTGAACAGCAGCGTCTCCGTCAGGAGATTCGCGGCGGTTCTGATCTTGTGCGCGAACAAAACCAGGACGATCGCGCCAACCAGAAGCGTGCCATATGCGATCTTCTTGTTCATGCCTCGCTCGAGACGACCACCGATGAAACCAGGAAACCCTCACGACTCGAAGTGAGAAGCTAGATATCCTTTAGTTTGATCGCGCTCGACGCAGAGCTCATCATCCAAGCGAGCTATGGGCACGCCGATTCGTCGGTGATCGAACATCAATCAGCAATGATTAGAAACATTCCCGCGTCTGGAACCGGTGAGTTGGGCCGGCACGATCAGTCATTGCTGTGACGATCGGTCACATCGACGGGAGAATCGTTCCATCGCGCTCAAGCACGCTCCGCTCGCAACAGCGGTCGGGGAAACGCCTGTGCGCAGGCGACACCGAGCAACGCTAGGCCGCCGCCGATGACATGGAATGACCTCACCGGCTCGCCCAGCATCACGATCGCGGCCGCGGCGGTCAGCACTGGCAGCAGGTTCATGAAAATCGCGCAGCGGTTCGGACCGAGCTGGGCGACACCGCGAATCCACAGGAACGGCAGCACCACCGACGCCAGCCCACCGGCATAGACGATCAGCGGCCACGTCTCGGCGTTGATCTGACGTAGCGGCGCCGGCGTCGCAAGGAAGGCGGGAAACATCACGGCCAGCGCGCACAGCGCCTGCATGTAGGTGGACTGCCAGCCGGTGATCGGCAGATTCCAGCGCTTCAGCAGCACGCCGTACAGCGCGTAGACGATCGCGGCCAGCAGCATCAGGGCGTCGCCCGCATGCACGCCGTTTTGCAGCAACGACGACAAGTCGCCGCCGCTGACGAGATAGACGAGGCCCGCAAACGACAGGGGAGCGCCGCAAATCATGCCGAGCGTCGGCCGCTCGCCGAGCAGCGCTGCACTGAGGCCGACGGTCAGGAGCGGCGTCAGCGCGGTGAAGACAGCCATGTTGGTCGCAGTCGTGGTCTCCGCCGCCAGATACGACAGGCTCTGGAACAGGCACATCGCCAGGAAGCCGAGGATCGCGAGCGGCCCGAGATGGGGCCAGATCGCGCCGCGATCGCGCCAGGCGGCGCGCGCCACGAACGGAGACATCAGGAGGACCGCGACCAACAGACGATAGAAGGTGATCGCCTGCGGACCGATGGTGTGCGCCGACAGACGGGAGACGATGACGTTGCCCGCCCACAGCACGATGGCAACGAAGGGATAGAGAAGTGCGGCATTCTTCTTGAGCATGACCTGACGGAGCGTTGGTGAAGGAGACTCCAGCAACTACCCGTCGCGCCGTGGTCCGTCTCACGCTAGAATGACCGCACCTAGCGAGATTGGGACATGCGAGATTAAGACGTGTTGGACGAGCTCATCACACGGCACCTCGACTATCACGCCACGGCCCGGCCGATGGCGGCGATGGAGATCGACTACCCGAGCGGCGCGTCGACCGGCCTGCATGCGCACCCGCGCGGCCAGCTGCTCTACGCGATCGAAGGCGTGATGATCGTCCGCTGCGCCGAGGGCACCTGGGTGGTGCCGCCCAATCGCGCGGTGTGGCTGGTGGCCGATCTCGAGCACGAGGTCCGCATGTGCGGCGCGGTCAAGATCCGCACCGTGTTCGTCGACGCCGCCGTGGCGCCCAACCTGCCGCAGACCAGCTGCGTGTTCACGGTCTCGCCGCTGCTGCGCGAATTGTTCGTCGCCGCGATGCGAGTGCCGCTGGACTATGCGCCCGGGACTTCAGACGAGCGCCTGATGCGGGTGCTGCTCGATCAGCTGCGCGAAGTCGACGTGCTGCCGCTGCACCTGCCGATGCCGCGCGACCAAAGGCTCGCACGGATCTGCGCGGCGCTGCTGGCTCGTCCGGACGATGCCTCGACCGCCGAGCAGTGGGCACGCCGCTTGAGGTTGACGTCGAAGACGATCCACCGTCTGTTCGCCAGGGAAACCGGCATGACGTTCGGCGAATGGCGTCAGCAGGCGCGCCTGCTGTTCGCGCTTGAACGGCTCGCACGCGGCGCGCGGGTGGTCGATGTCGCGCTCGATGCCGGCTATGCCAGCCAGAGCGCCTTCACTGCGATGTTCCGCAGGCATTTTGGCGTACCGCCCAACGCGTTCTATCGGTAGGGCATCGGGGCGAAGAGCTAGCGCTCCGCAAGCGCCGACTGCGCCATCGGCCCCAGGATCCACTCCCGGAATGCTGCGATCTTCGGCAGCCCCTGGCGGTTGTCGGGGCACACGAGATAGTAGGCGAACTCCTCCAGATGTGCGGTCGCCAGCAGCTGGACCAGCTCGCCGCTCTCGATCTCGTTGGCGACCATCGCCGCCGGCAGCAGCCCAGCGCCCTGCCCGGTCAGCACGGCCTTCAGCAGCAGACCGCTGTCGTCGAACGAGGGTCCGCGCGGCGTGCGCACCTCGGCAATCCCGTTGGCCTGAAACCACAGGCTCCAGCCCTTGCGATCGGCGTCATGCACCTGCGGCCAGGTCGCAAGATCGCCGGGAGACGGCGGCCGCCCGAGACGCGCGACCAGCGAGGGCGATGCGACGGCCACCATCTCGACGGTGACGACGCGGTCGCTGCGCAGTCCCGGATAACGGCCGAGGCCATGGCGCACCGCGACGTCGATGCCGCTGCGCGAGAAATCGACCAGCGTGTTGCTGGTGACGATCTGCAGGTCGATCTCCGGATGCGTGCTCTGAAACGACGCCATGCGCGGCACCAGCCAGGCCGACGCAAAGAACGGCGTGACGCTGACCGTCAGCGTGCCGACATCAACGGATGCAGCGACGCGGCGCGATGCCTCCGCGATCTGGCGAAACGCGTTGCGGATCGACGGCAGATAGTCGCGTCCGGCGTCGGTGAGATAGATGCCGCGTGGCACCCGCTCGAACAGCTTGACGCCGAGATGGGCCTCCAGCGTCTTGAGCATCTGGCTGACCGCGCCCGGCGTCACGTACAGCTCCTCGGCCGCGAGCTTCACCGAGAGATGGCGGGCCGCGGATTCGAACGCCTTGAGTGCGTTCAGGGGCGGAAGCCGGTTTTCCATGATTTAGATTTTCTAATCTCGATCGCGCAGTAAATCTGGTTTGCCAATCCGAGGGCCTAGGCGCTCAATCAGCCTAACTTAATGCTGAAAGCCGCGTCAACGCAGAGAAAGTCGAACCAAGAAGATTAGATTATCTAATCTTTCGTTCCGGCACCCGCCAGCGGCTTTCGGTTCCTTGATGAAGCCAGGACTGATGGAACCAGGACATGATTGAGGCCCCAAACACACTCGCTCTGCATGAGACCGGTGCAGACGGCCATCCCAACCAACTCGTCGATCGCATCAATGCATCGCAAGTCGGCAGCCTGCCCGGACTGCTCGACTTCCGGTGGCTCGAAGCCGGACGCGGCCACATCAGCGGCCGCTTCGAGATTGCCGCGAAGCACTTCTCGCCGCACGGCCTGCTGCATGGCGCAAGCATCGTCGCGTTGGCGGACACCGCATGCGGCTTCGGCTGCCTCGCCTCCTTGCCGGATGGCGCGATCGGCTTCGCCACCGGAGAGTTGAAGACGAACTTCATCGGCGCCGCGCGCGAAGGCGTCGTGAGCTGCGATGCGCACCTCGTTCACGCCGGCCGCACCACCCAGGTCTGGGATGCCGAGATCCGCAGCGAGGCGACGGGCAAGACCATCGCGCTGTTTCGCTGCACGCAGATGCTGCTCTATCCGCCCGCCAAGGCAGGCGGTCGCACACCAAAGGGAGAACGATCGTGAGGAACGCCGTCATGCACGCCGGTTATCAAAGAGCAAAGCCGTTCTACGGCTGGGTCGTCGTCGCAGCGGCTTTCGTCCTGACGTTCATCGGCTTCGGCAGCGCCTACACGTTCTCGTCCTTTGTCGAGTCCCTGCAGCGGGAGTTCGGCGCCTCGCGCGGCTCGGTGTCGCTGGTGTTCTCCTTCGCGGGCTTCCTGTATTTCGGTCTCGGCATCGTCTCCGGTCCGCTTGCGGATCGCTGGGGCGCACGCAGGCTCGCCGTCCTCGGAATGGCCCTCGTCGGTCTCGGCATGGTGCTGGCGGGACAGGCGCAGACCAACCTTCAGGTCTATGCCGCCTATAGCATCGGGATCGGCGCCGGGGTCGGCTGCGCCTATGTCCCGACGCTCGGCGCCGTGCAGCGCTGGTTCGTCAAGCGGCGCGGTTTTGCGTCGGGCCTCGCGGTCAGCGGGATCGGGGTCGGGACGCTGGTGATGCCGCCGCTCGCGACCTGGCTGATCACGAGCCTCGGCTGGCGCGATGCCTACGTGGTGCTGGGCGTGGTCGCCGCCGTCGCCGGGATCGGCGCATCGCTGCTGATCGCCGACGACCCGCGCCGCTACGGCACCGGACCGGACGGCGATCCGCTTGAGGCAATCTCCGGCGCGCCGCTTCGTCACGGCGTCTCGATCCGCGGCGCGGTCAAGACCGCGCGCTTCGCCGGGCTCTATGCAGCCTGCCTGATCAGCGCGTTCGGGGTGTTCGTGCCGTTCGTGCACCTGGTGCCGTTTGCGGTTGATCATCGGGTGGCGCCGGCACTCGCCGTGCTGCTGCTTGGGATGATCGGCGTCGGCAGCACCGCCGGCCGCTTCTTCCTCGGCGGCATCGCCGACCGGGTCGGCCGCGATGCGTTCCTGATCGCGATGTATCTCGGCATGGCGGTCTCGCTGGCGATCTGGGCGATGGCCGGCAGCTTCTGGTCGCTCACGGTGTTCGCGCTGCTGTTCGGCGTGTTCTATGGCGGCTGGGTGGCGATCCTGCCCGCCGTGGTCACCGACCATTTCGGCGGCCGCAATGTCGGCGGCATCATCGGCATCCTCTACACCAGCGTCGCGTTCGGGACGCTGCTCGGTCCGAGCGCCGCGGGCTTCGCGTTCGACATCAGCCACAGCTATTTCATTCCGGTGGTGATCAGCGCCGCCGCCAACCTCGTCGCGGCCCTGATCGCTGCCGCGACGATGCGAACGGCCTCGCCGATCGCCTCGATCGCACGGCCGTGACGCCTCATGACGGTCGGTGACATCAGTGCTAGGCTTGGGGATCACCGCCTCCTCGGTTCGAGACCTCCGTGCCCCCCGCTTCGCCATGACCAATGCCTGGAACTATCGGCGAGCAGACCGTGACGACATCGTCGAGCTGGCTTCGTGGCGCGGCGCCGGCTCGCTCGGCCTCAGGCCGCACTTCCATGATGAAAGCCAAATCGTGCTGGTGCTGTCGGGCTCACGCGCCTTTCGCATCGATGGCGCAACGGTGACGGTACCGGCCGGCCATGCGGCGCTCATCCCGGCGGGCCTGTTGCACGCACCGCTGCCGATGCCGGACGAGGAGACGGTTTGCCTGAACGCCTATGTTCCGGCGAGCCGCGCCTGCTCGTCACTCCGGGTCATCGGCATCGGAGCGCGCTGGCAGCGCGTCGGCGAGATATCGCCCGAGCACATCCTCGAGATCGCCGACGACATGCTTTCGCGCACGCCGTCTCCATCAGCCGGGCTCGTCAACCGGTCCAGGCTCGGCGCCGCCCTGACGCAGAGCCTCGAGCCGATCGGCGCGGTTGCCGCAGGCTTCGGGCGAAGCCGCGAAGGGTTCAGCCGCATGGTGAGGCGCGAACTCGGCGTCGCGCCGCATGCGTTCCGCCTGCTCGCCCGGCTCAATCTTGCCCGGCAGTTGCTGCGCGCGGGCGAGCCGATCGCTGCGGTTGCGGCCGATGCGGGCTTCTCCGACCAGAGCCACCTCACCCGGCTGTTCCGCCGCACCTTTGGCACGACACCGGGCGTCTATTGGCGCGACTGAAGCGGCGTCACAGACGTTCCAGACGGACCGCGGCTCCGCCCGCTAGCCTGCTCACCCTCGAATTGGGTGACGCATGGATATCCAGACAAGTCTTCTGCTGCTCGCCGCCGGTATCGCCGGAGGCATCATCAACGCCCTGGCGGGCGGCGCGACGCTGATCACGTTTCCGGCGATGCTCGCGGCGGGCTTGCCGGCCGTCATCGCCAACGCATCGAATGCGGTGGCGATCTCGCCGGGGCATCTGATCGCAGCGCTCGCCGATCGCGGCAAGCTGCCGCCGCCGACACCGCGCACGATCAGCTTCGTCCTCGTCTCGACGCTCAGCGGCGCGATCGGCGCCGGCGTCCTGCTGCTGCTTCCCGAGCGGCTATTCGTGCTGCCGGTGCCGGCCCTGATCGGCTTCGCGACGCTGTTGTTTGCCTTCGCGCCGCAGATCCAGAGCCGGACCATCGGGCAGCAGAAGACCGCGACCCTGCCCTCGACCCGCGCGAGCGCGGCCGTGCTGGGACTGGCATGTGTCTATGGAGGGTTCTTCGGCGCCGGGCTCGGCGTCATCCTGACCGCGGTGCTGTCGGTCACGGAGCCCAACGACATCAGGGCGATCAAGGCGTTGAAGAACCTGCTCGCGACCTGCGTGTCGCTCGCCGCCACATTGATCTTCATCGTGCAGGGAGCGGTGCGATGGCCGGAGACGTTGGCGATGCTGCTCGGCGCCATGGCCGGCGGCTACGCGGGAGGTCACCTGATCCGGGTTCTTCCCGCCAATATCGTCCGGCAGTTCGTGATCGTGGCCGGAGCGGTGATGACCGTGATCTACGCTGCGCGATACTGGTTCTAGATGGAGCGAAGGGAGCCGAGGCTCCCGGCTCGATGGCTGTTGAGCTTGAGCGTTCTCGCGCGAGCGGTTACCGGTTCGCGGGGAGAAAACGCGCCAAACGAAACCTAATGCGTCGTCATCCAGGCGCGGGCTTCGCGCTGGGCAGCCGCGATCTCGACATCGGACATCTGCTCGGCGACTTCGCGGCGGTGCGCGATCGCGTCGGTACGTCCCTTGAGCGCCGCCAGGTTGAACCATTTGTGCGCCGCGACGAGGTTGACCACGCCGGAGCGGCCGCTCGCCCAATACATGCCGCGCTCGAACAGCACATCCTGGATTGCAGTCGCGGCAACCGGGACAGCGCTATCCTGATCGATGACCCCCTGAAACATTGTCGTCATTCCCCTTTTCTTGTTGGCCGCCCTCCCCCGAGCGCGGCCCCCGTCCACTGTTCAACTACCCTGATATCCCCGGGCTGATCTCTTGATCATGCCCCGCGTTGATCCCGAGGGATCACCGCTCGCCGGTTGCCGGCTTGTTGGGATGATCATGGCCCATCAAATTTGAAGAGCGGTTTAAGTATCGCGATGAACGGGATGTAAACCGGCGCCGCCGGGGGCGCCCGGCGGAATCGCAGAAGTGCCTGTGCCGCAGGCACTTCTGCGTATTCGTAAACGCCGGTTTACCCTGGTGCTTCGGACAACGATAACCATGGCGGACAATGGCCCGCGGGCGCGCGACGGCCCTGGCGCGCACTCAGTCTCGAGATTGACGGACGGGTGGCACGACCGCGAGCGATCCACCGAACGGCGCGCAGCCGGGTGCACGCGCGCATGCAACGCGAGGCCGTAAAGCCTGACGTCGGTCCAGAACTGGAAATGGGAAAATGGTTGGCGGGGCGCGGACTGCGCAGGCCGCCGGAACGAGGGGGTCGGCGAACACGTCAGGACCAGATTTCAGTCGGCATTCTCGCCGGTGAAATTGCGGAACCAAGCCGGTCCCGCACCGAACGAAGAAATCTCTGTTTCTTCTGCCGGACCGGTTTTGGGAAGGTTGCCCTCTCCGAAATTCGATCCAGCCGTTTGACCTGATGTCTCGCCGACACCCTCTTTCGTCAGCCAGAGCCTTGGGTGGGATGTGCCTCTCAGCAGTCCGTCCGCTGGCTCTCGCGACGTGCCGGCGTCAAGCCGCCGGCAATCCTCTCAAGGCGAGAGGCTTACTTCTTCTTGGCGACCTTGCGGGTCTTCTTCGCAGTCTTCTTCACTGCGCTCTTCGCCTTCTTAACCTTCTTCGCCTTCTTTGCCTTCTTAGCCATGTTGCCCTCCAGTATGTGAGATGGCTCTACTTCGCTGCGTGCACTCGGGAATCGATATGCACTACTTCCCGAATACACCAACAGATCGAAAAAAACAGTGTCCCGCTTAAGGAAGTGTTGACGCAGCGGTGGCAGTGCGCACAGCGCGCGCCGCCGTTCAAATCGACGACGCATTCGCGCGACGATGCAAGAAGTGCAACAGCTGTCGACATCGGCATTTGTCAACGTTGCGGGAAATGCCTTGTATTGTAGGCTTTCATTGAATTCGCATTGAAGCGATCGATGCGCGATCGTCGTTGCGCTGAGTCGCGGGCGGCGACGAAAAGCGGCGCGTCGCCGACGCCGAGTCGTAATTTTTGGCAACGAAAAAATTTTCGTGGGAAAGACGGCTTTTGCCTCGTTTGCGGTCATCCGAGCCGGTTTCGCGAACGAATCGCAGCTTCGCCGATTCGGCGCCGAGGGCGTCAGTGCGACCGTCGAGGGAGGCTGTGAGCTGGGATCACGCCGCGTTCACGCGCGCGCGACGAGGCGAAAGGCGATCGCGCGAGAGCATGATCCGGTTGGATCATGCGCCAAGGACAACATCATTGTCCTGTTCGGTCAGATGCCGAGCTTCGACTTCAAGAGGTCGTTGACCGCCTGCGGGTTCGCCTTGCCGCCCGACGACTTCATCACCTGGCCGACGAACCAGCCGACCAGTTGCGGCTTCGCCTTGGCCTGCTCGACCTTGTCGGGATTGGCCGCGATGATGTCGTCGACCACCTTCTCGATCGCGCCGAGGTCGGTGACCTGCTTCATGCCGCGCGTCTCGACGAGCGCGCGCGGATCGCCGCCTTCCTGCCAGACGATCTCGAACAAGTCCTTGGCGATCTTGCCGGAAATCGTTCCCTCGCCGATCAGATCGACGATCGCGGCGAGCTGTTGTGCCGATACCGGCGAGGCCGCGATCGCAACGCTCTCCTTGTTCAGCCGGCCGAACAGCTCGTTGATCACCCAGTTGGCGGCGAGCTTGCCGTCGCGCGCCTTGTCGGCAAGACCCGACAGCACCGTCTCGTAGAACTCTGCGCTCTCGCGCTCGGCGACCAGCACGCTCGCATCATAGGGCGACAGGCCAAAGCCCGTAATAAAACGGGACCGCTTCTGATCAGGCAGTTCCGGCAGCTGCGCCTTGAGGCCGTCGACGAAGGACTGGGTGAACTCAAGCGGCAGGAGATCGGGATCCGGGAAGTAACGGTAGTCGTGCGCCTCTTCCTTGGAGCGCATCGAGCGCGTCTCGCCCTTGTTCGGATCGAACAGCCGGGTTTCCTGGTCGATGGTGCCGCCGTCCTCGATGATCTCGATCTGACGCCGCGCCTCGTACTCGATCGCCTGGCCGATGAAGTTGACCGAGTTCATGTTCTTGATTTCGCAGCGGGTACCGAACGCGGTCTCGCCGTAGCGGCGCACCGAGACGTTGACGTCGGCGCGCAGATTGCCCTTCTCCATGTCGCCGTCGCAGGTGCCGAGGTAGCGCAGGATCGAGCGCAGCTTGGTGACATAGGCCTTGGCCTGCTCGGCATCGCGGATGTCGGGCTTGGAGACGATCTCCATCAGCGCGACGCCGCACCGGTTGAGGTCGACATAGGACATCGTCGGCGACTGATCGTGCAGCAACTTGCCGGCGTCCTGTTCCAGGTGCAGCCGCTCGATCCCGATGGTGACGCTGCGGCCGCCGTCGAGCTCGAGCGATACCTCGCCCTCGCCCACGATCGGCGACTTGTACTGGCTGATCTGGTAGCCCTGTGGCGAGTCCGGATAGAAATAGTTCTTGCGGTCGAACACCGAGCGCAGGTTGATCTTCGCATTCAGCCCGAGACCGGTGAGCACCGCCTGGCGGACGCACTCCTCGTTGATCACAGGCAGCATGCCCGGCATCGCGGCATCGACCAGCGAGACATGGGAATTGGGCTCGCCGCCGAACGCGGTCGACGCGCCGGAGAACAGCTTTGAGTTCGAGGTGACCTGGGCATGGACTTCCATGCCGATCACGACCTCCCAATCGCCGGTGGCGCTCTTGATCAGTCTATGCGGGGCGGCAGCTGCGGTCATGGATCTCGGTTTCCGGATAGGTGATATCTGGGATGGATTGGGCTTCGCGCAACCAACCGCGCCAGTCAAGCCGGCTTCCTATCCCCTTGCAGTCCCTTGGGGCCCGGCGCCAGCGCATGAACGCGGATCAGAGCCCGCGCCGGAACTGCTGGTAGGCCTTGCTCGAGCGAAGCGCGTCCGCGCCGCCCGCGATCAACTGGTCGACCTGCTCCGGCGGCAGCGACAGCCGGGTCGGGATGGCGTTCAGGATCCCGGCGCGTTCCGGTCCCAGCCGGTCGAAGCCGAGCCGCTCGACATAGATCGCGACGTCGCCGCACTTCCAGCCGGGGCCGACGCCGAGCCGGCTCCGATCCGCCGCCGACAGGCCGCAGCGCCAGCGCTTCAGCTTGCCCGACCAGTCGCCGGCGAGTGACGTGAAGGCGGCGTAGCTCGAACGCACGCTGGAATCGATCGCGGTGTCGGCGGCCGCGGACACCAGCTCGACGCCGTTCGGTCCTTCGAGCGTCTGCACGAAATCGCCGGAGACGCCGCGGCCGGCATCGACCACCAGGAACAGGATGCGCTTCAGCTTGGCCGCCTGTCGCTCGTCGAGCGGCTCGTAAGGACGCTGCGCGGCGAGCAAGCCGATGCTGAGCGCGGACAGCCCGTAATTGTCGACCAGTCCGCCATCGAGCAGCTTGACGTAGCGCATCGAGCCGTCGCGGTAGCGGGCCTGGGCCTCGGCATAGGATCGCAGCAACGGTTGCGCGTTCGGATCGTTGCGCACCCGATCGTACCAGGGCGGCAGCGGCGCGGCGCAGCCGCCGGGATAGGTTTGCAGCACGATCGGGGCGAATGCCAGCGGCACCGCGGCGGATGCCGCCACCGCTTCGGCGACACGATAGGAGCGGATGTCGCTGCACAACGCGTCGAACGAGGTCTTGCCGAACACGAACGGCGTGCGGTTGTAGATGTCGGAGGCGTTGATCCACACCCGCGGCCGGCGGTCGTCGGGCAATGCCTCGAACCGCGCGCCGTCGAACAGGTTCTGGTCGAGCCAGTCGGTGAACTGGCTGTCGTTGACGCCGCCGCCCAGCGCGCGCCCGATATTGCCGAGCGAGATCTTGGTCTTCAGTCCCTCCTCGGCATTGCGCAGCAGGAAGCGTTCGCGGAAATCGGCGAGCGCCGCGCGCCGCTTCAATCCGAAATAGGCGGCGGTGACCGAGCCGCCGGAGACGCCGGAGACGAAGTCGACGCGATCGAGCAGCGTCTTGGTGCCGGCGGCGCTGGAGCGCACCCGGTCGAGTTCTTCCAGCACGCCGAACGAGAACGCCGCGGCGCGCGTGCCGCCGCCGGAGAACGACAGCGCGAGCAGCAGATCATCTTCGTAAGGTGGAATTTCGCGGGCGCTGCTGTTGTCAGCGAGCGCGGCACCGAGCGGCACATTGCCGGGCAGATTGTAGACGGAGGCGCAGCCGGCAAGGCCCGCTGCCACCACGGCCACCAGCAGTGCTGACAGCCATCCCCCTATGCCCGACCCACGCACGAATACTCTCTTTTGCCACTGGCCCCCGCCCGGTTCCACCAGCCTATCACGGCCAATCTGGGCGGCGGCATGGCGGCCGAAACACGGTTAATGCTCGCGGTGCCTCAGCACCGCGCCTCGCGCTCACGAGGCCGAAAGCGCGGAAACAATCCGCTCCCACTCGGCCTCGAGCGTGTCCTTTGCGACCGGCTGGCCGGCCTGGCGATACCAATAGCCGGCATTGCCGAGGTCGCCCTCGACGCGATGCAGATAGGCATGCACCCAGGCCGAATTGGCGTCGCTCTCATTCATCACGATGCGGTGCGCCTGGTCCCAATCGCCCTTCTTCGCCCACCACAGCGCCGCGAGCGGTGGCGGCAACGCGTCGTCAGGCGCAGCGTCAGCGAGACTGGTGCGGAAATCCGCCATCGTTCACCACCATTTTGGCGCGGTGAACCGGCCGGCCGCCTGCTCGATCACCTCGCCGAGCGAGAACAGCGTCTCCTCGTCGAACGGACGGCCGATCAGTTGCAGGCCGAGCGGCAAGCCCTGGCTGTCCTTGCCGGCGGGCACAGCGATGCCGGGCAGGCCTGCCATGTTCACGGTCACCGTGAAGATGTCGTTGAGATACATCTCGACCGGATCGGCCCCGCCCTTCTCGCCGATGCCGAACGCCGCCGACGGCGTCGCCGGCGTCAGGATCGCATTCACGCCCTTGGCGAAGCAGTCCTCGAAATCCTTCTTGATCAGCGTCCGCACCTTCTGCGCACGCAGATAATAGGCATCGTAATAGCCGGCCGAGAGCACATAGGTGCCGATCAGCACGCGGCGGCGGACCTCGTCGCCAAAGCCGTCGGCGCGAGTGTTCTCGTACATCTCGATGATGTTCTTGCCGGGATCGCGCAGTCCGTAGCGCACGCCGTCATAGCGCGCGAGGTTCGACGAGGCCTCCGCCGGCGCCACGATGTAGTAGGCCGGCAGCGCGTATTTGGTGTGCGGCAGCGACACCTCGACGAGCTCGGCGCCGGCCGCCTTCAGCCATCGCGCGCCCTCGCTCCAGAGCTTTTCGATCTCGGCAGGCATGCCGTCGAGCCGATACTCCCTGGGGATGCCGATCTTCATGCCCTTCACGGACTTGCCGATCGCGGCCTCGTAGTCCGGCACCGCGATGTCGACCGACGTGGTGTCCTTCGGATCGTGCCCGGCCATCGAGCGCATCAGGATCGCGGCGTCGCGCGTGGTGCGCGCGATCGGGCCGGCCTGGTCGAGCGAAGACGCGAACGCCACGATGCCCCAGCGCGAGCAGCGGCCGTAGGTCGGCTTGATGCCGACGGTCGCGGTAAACGCGGCCGGTTGGCGGATCGAGCCGCCGGTGTCGGTCGCCGTCGCGCCCATGCAGAGCAGCGCCGCCACCGCCGAGGCCGAACCGCCGGACGAGCCGCCCGGCACCAGCGTGGTGTTGCTGCCTTCACGGCGCCACGGATTGGTGACCGGTCCGAAGCACGAGGTTTCGTTCGACGAGCCCATCGCGAACTCGTCATTGTTGAGCTTGCCGAGCAGCACCGCGCCGTCGCGCCAGAGCTGCGAGGTCACCGTCGACTCGTAGGGCGGGATGAAGTTGCCGAGGATCTTCGAGCACGCCGTGGTCCTGATATCGCGGGTCGCGAACAGGTCCTTGATGCCGAGCGGGATGCCGGCCAGCGGTCCGCCCTCGCCCTTGGCTATCTTCTCGTCGGCGGCCCTCGCCATCTCGCGGGCACGGTCAGGCGTTTCGAGCACATAGGCATTGAGCACCCGCGCGGCCTCGATAGCGGCGAGATGCGCATCGGCCAGCTCAGCGGCGGTGAAGGACTTGCTCGCCAGGCCCTCGCGGGCCTCGGCGATCGTCAGCGATGTCAAATCGGTCATTTATTGATCGGGCTGCAGAAGAACGGAGACAGGGTTTTGTCGTTGGCGGGGTCGTCTTGGCGCGCCCGGTTGTTGGCATTTTCCTTGGCGCGGGCGGCATCGAGCGCCTCGAGATGGTCGAGCACGGCGTCCATCGCCGCATTGGGATCGGCGACCTTACCCTTGCGCTCCATCGCATCGAGGAAGTCCATATAGGCCTTGTAGGCCTTCTCATCGTCGCAGAGCAGACACATTGGACTTATCCGATCGGGCTGTTTACTCGACCACCTTCGGCACCAGGAAGAAGTCGTTCACGGCATCGGGCGCATTGCGGACGATGACATCGGCGATCTCGCCGTCATTGACCACGTCGGCGCGCTTCTTCATCTCCATCGGCGTCACCGAGGTCATCGGCTCGACGCCCTCGATATTCACCTCCGACAGCTGCTCGACAAAGGCCAGCATCGCGTTCAGCTCGCCCTGGAGATGGGGAACTTCGGCGTCGCTGACCGCGATCCGCGCCAGATGCGCGATGCGGCGGACGGTCGTGGCATCTACGGACATTATATAGGGCCTCGGGTGGTCAGGCTGAAAGGTCAGCCTGCCGTATAGCAGAGGCCGGTTTTGCGCCGCAACCGCGCCAATTCCGCGCCTTCTGGGCTTCCGCCCCCCGGCTGTCCCCGTCGAGACGTTTCCGGGCGGGCATTGGGGCTGCAAAACCCCGCGACGAAACCACTTCGTGCTCGCCACGAAGTTGTCCGGAAACATTGCCGGCGCCTACTCCCTCCAAACAGAAAAGTTCGGAGCGCGTCATGTCAATGCTCGAAAGCCGCCCCCGGTCGGAGGGCTGGGACCCCGCTCTGTGGTCGATCGGCACAGTGCTCGGGATCGCAATCGTATACGTGGCCTGCCTGGTCTGAGCGGGGCGAGCAATAGCCATGTCCCAGGCAAAGGCTCTGCAGGAAAAGGCCGAGATGTTCGAACGCCGCGCCGAAAGCGCCGCGGATCCGATTTCCCGGCAGCATTACAAGGAAATGGCCGCGCATTATCGCAGGCTCGCGACCGAGCACCTGGACATCAGCCGGGACGAGGCCGCGCGTCAGGCCTGAGACAGCGCCCCCATCCGCGCCAGCGCCGCGCCCGCCAGTGCGCGGGTCAGCTCGGCGGCCGGCATCTCCTTGCCCATCCGAACCGCCTGCCCGGCCCACAGATTGGTGAAATCGACCTTGCCCTGTTTTTCGGCAGCCGCCTTGAGCGGCCCGAGCGCAGTGGCCGCGTGCGGGAACGCCGGCGCGTCAGGCGAGATCGGGCCGACTTCGCGCATCACACGATTGGCGACGCCGCGTGCAGGACGGCCGGTCATCACATTGGTGATGACGGTCGATTCATCGCTGGCCTGCGCCAGCGCAACACGGCCCTGCGCGCTCACCTTGGATTCCGGGCAGCGTAGATAGGCTGTGCCGACCTGCACGGCCGAGGCGCCAAGCGCGAAGGCCGCCGCGATCCCACGCCCATCGGCGATGCCGCCGGCCGCGACGACCGGCACCTTCACCGCATCCACCACCTGCGGCAGCAGCGAGAATGTCCCCGGCTGCTCGGCAATATCATCGGTCAGGAACATGGCGCGATGGCCGCCGGCGTCGGCGCCCTGCGCAATGATGACGTCGGCGCCGTTCTCCTCGAGCCAGATCGCCTCCTTCACGGTCGTCGCCGACGACATCACGATGGCGCCCGTCCCCTTCACCCGTTGCAACAGTGTTGGCTCCGGCAGGCCGAAGTGGAAGCTGACGACCTCGGGCTTCAGCTCCTCGACCACCGCGCAGAATGCCGCATCGAACGGCGCACGGTTCGCCCCGTTGATCGGTGCGTTAGGATCGAGGCCGTGCTCGCGGTAGTAAGGCGCGAGCCGCTGCCGCCATTGTGCCTCGCGCGCCGGATCGGCATCGACCGCCTTGTGGCAGAAGAAATTGAGGTTGACCGGCGCAGACACGCGCTGGCGGATGATGTTGACCTGCTCGCGCGCCTTCTCGGCCGACAGCATCGCGCATGGCAGCGAGCCGAGCCCGCCGCCCTGCGCCACCGCGATCACCAGCTCCGCGTCCATCACGCCGGCCATCGGTGCCAGCACGATCGGGAATTCGGTCTTGAAGCGATCGATCAATCGACGGTCCGGCCACATGGTGTGTCTCGCGTTTGTTCAGGTCAAAGAGGAGAGAAAGTTGCGCCGCCCCTGCAGCGACTGCTCGGCTTCGGCGACGATGCGGCCGACGATCTCGGCCGCGGGAACGATATCATGGATCAGGCCGACGGACTCGCCGGCAAACACCGCGGCAGTGTCGAAATTGCCTGCTTCCCTCGCGGCGGCATACTCCACCGCGATCTCGTCCGCGCGCTGCATCAGCTCGATCTCGCGACCGGACCAGCGCCGCAAATGATCGTTGGCAAGTGAACGCGCGGTGAACGGCGCCGGCCACATCAGCTTGCGCGACCAGTCCATCACCACGCCGCGCACCGTCTCGCCGCTCTTGGCCGCGCGGATCAACTGCTTCGCCTGCTCGGGCGCGTCGGCCTCGACGCTGGCATAGAAGCGCGTGCCCATCAGCACGCCGGAGGCGCCGAGCATCATCATCGCAGCCAAGCCGCGGCCATCAGCGATGCCGCCGGCCGCGACCACAGGCACACGTCCTGCCGCGAAATCGATGATCGCAGGCACAATGTCGAGCGTGGTGCGCGACGCGCCGTGACCACCCGCCTCCGTTCCCTGCGCGATCAGGATATCGGCGCCGCAATCGAGCGCCGCTTGCGCCATCTCCTCATTCTGCACCTGGCAGATCAGCAGCGCGCCGGCGGCTTTGATACCAGGCGCGAACGGCGCGGGATCGCCGAACGACAGCATCACCGCGCGCGGCCGCGCCTCCAGCGCGATGTCCATCAGCTCGGGTTGCTTGGCGAGACTCCAGGTGATGAAGCCGATGCCGAACGGACGGCGAAATCCCCTGAGCGCCGCGGTCTCCGCCGCGAGCCAGGCCTTGTCTCCGTAGCCGCCGCCCAGAATGCCGAAGCCGCCGGCCTCGCTCACCGCCTTCACCAGCCGGCTCCCCGTGATCATCGCCATCGGCGCCGCCAGGATCGGATGTTCTGTGCCCAGACGCGCCGTCAATTCGGTGCTGATCGGCATGCGCTTGCTCCCTGTTCTGGACTTGCTGTTCTGGACTCCAAGCCTAAGCGGGCCTAACATTCTGTCAAAATGAATACTAGAGAACGCTGCCATCTCTAAATTGAAACGGTGGTCCCTGATGGAATTGACCGACCTGCTCACCTTTTCCACGGTCGCCCGGCTCGGCGGCATCACCCGGGCCGCCGAAGAGCTGAATACCGTGCAGTCCAACGTCACCCAGCGCATCAAGGCGCTGGAGGCCGAGATCGGTACAGCGCTGTTCGAGCGTCACAGCCGCGGCATGTCGCTGACCGGCGCCGGCCGCCGGCTGTTGCCGTATGCGCAGCGCATGGCAGCGCTGTCGCGCGAAGCCGTGCTCGCCGCGCGCGACGACGGCGAGCCGAAGGGCCCGCTGTCGATCGGGTCGATGGAGACCACCGCAGCGGTGCGGTTGCCGACGCTGCTTGCCGAGTTTCACCGCCGCTATCCGGCGGTGCGCCTGACCTTGCGCACCGCGCCGACCGCCGATCTCGTGGCCGCCGTGCTTGACGGCTCGCTCGATGGCGCCTTCGTCGCCGGTCCGATCGAGCATGCCGAGCTGTCCGCAACATCGGCCTTCACCGAGGAACTGGTGCTCGTCACCGCGCAGCGCTGGAAATCGCTTGCCGCGTTGCGCGCCGGCACATCGGAATCGGGCCCGACCGCACTGGTGTTCCGCACCGGCTGCACCTACCGGCAGCGCCTCGAACAGGTATTCACCGAGTTCGGCTGGCCGTCGGCCGCGCGTTTCGAACTCGGCACGCTCGACGGCATGGTCGGCTGCGTCGCCGCCGACATGGGCGTGACGCTGTTGCCGCGCGCGGTCGTCGAACGCGACCACGTCCAGCGCGACATCAATATCCACAAGCTCAATCCGAAGCATGCGCAGGTCCAGACGCTGTTCATCCAGCGCCGCTCCGCGCACCAATACAGTCCGTTGCAGGGCCTTGTCGCGTGCCTCGGCGGCGACGATCGGGTGATCGCCGCCTGATCGGCATTTTCGCATGGAGGCCCGCCCGCCGGCAGGCTTTGCCTCGGCGCGCGGCTGCGTGCTAAGCGCAGGGTCATGCCCGCCCCTATCCTTCCCCTGATCGAAGCCGCGCCGCATTGGCCCGACCGCGGCGCGCTGGTCGGCCTCGACCTCGGCACCAAGACCATCGGCGTCGCCGTCTCCGATCCGGACCGGCGGCTCGCGACCGGCGTCGAGACCATCCAGCGCAAGCAGTTCAAGGCCGACGCGGCGCGGCTGCTCGCGATCGCGGCCGAGCGCAACGCGGTCGGTTTCGTGCTGGGCCTGCCGATCAACATGGACGGCAGCGAAGGCCCGCGCGCGCAATCGACCCGGGCCTTTGCCCGCAACCTCTCAAACCTCACAGCGCTAGCGATCGGGCTGTGGGACGAGCGGCTCTCGACTGCGGCGGTCGAGCGCGAGTTGATCGGGATGGACGTCAGCCGCGCCCGGCGCGCTGAGGTGATCGACGAGCACGCCGCGATCTTCATCCTGCAAGGCGCACTCGACCGGCTCGCAAAGCTGCGCGGAGAGCGCTGACGATGGCCGTGGTGATCGCGGCGCTGTTGCCGGTGTTCTTGCTGATCGTGCTCGGCTTCATCCTGAAGCGCACGCTGATGCGGCTCGACAGCCAATGGCATGGGCTGGAGCAGCTCACTTATTACGTGCTGTTCCCGGTGCTGCTGGTGCAGACGCTGGTCAAGGCCGATTTGACCAAGGTGCCGGTCGCCGGCGTCGGCGGCGCGCTGCTGCTGGCGGCGCTTGTGATGTGCCTGCTCTGTCTTGCCCTGCGGGCCCCGCTGGCCCGCGCCGGCGTCGACGGCCCCGCCTTCAGCTCGATCTTCCAGGGCGCGACACGCTGGCAGACCTATGTCGCGCTGTCGGTGTCGCGCAATCTCTATGGCAGCACGGGGCTCGCGCTCGCCTCGGTCGCGATGGTCGCCATCATCCCGCTGGTCAATGTCTTCAGCGTCGCCGTGCTGGCCAAATATGCCTCCTCGGAGAAGCGGTCCGTGAGCGCCATCGTGATGACCGTGCTGAAGAACCCGCTGATCTGGGCCTGCGTGATCGGGCTCGTCATCAACGTCGCGCACATCCCGCTGCCGCAGATCTGGCACGATGTCGCCGACGCGCTCGGCGGCTCGTCGCTGGCGATCGGCCTGCTGGTGACCGGCGCCGGGCTGCATCTGGAAGGCATCTTCCGCCCCAGCCTCGCCGCCAGCATCGCACTGGTGCTGAAGCTGGTCCTGATGCCGGTGCTCACGGTCGCGCTCGCGGTTTGGTTCGGCGTCACCGGCGCCAATCTCGCCATCGTCGCCGCCTGCGCCGCGGTGCCGACCTCGCCGTCAGCCTATGTGCTGGCGCGCCAGATGGGCGGCGACGGCCCCCTGCTCGCCCAGATCATCACGCTGCAGACGATCCTGGCTGCGATCACCATGCCGATCGTGATCGCCGCGGTCGGGCCGTAGGCGCTTGATGTTGTGACCGAGCGGGCGAAGCGTCGTCGCTACTTTCCGGACGAACCAGTGAACGCCGTATCGAGCACATCGCCGATCGGCTGCCAGCTGCGGCCATCAAATTGAAGCAACCGCAATTGCTCGACCGGTCGGAAGTGATCGGTGTTGATCTTGATGCCCGGGAGCAAGGCCGATGCCTGATAGTCCCTGAGCGCGGCGGCCTGCTTCATGACGTTTTCGCGCGACAGATCGTTGCCGCATTGCCTGAGCACCTGGACCATCGTTTCGGCGGCCGCATAGCCATAGACGGCGGCAGCGTCGTCCTTGCCGCCGGCTTTGGTATATTTGTCCAGGAAGCTGTGCCAGGCGCCCTGATCTTCCCTCCAGGCCGGATCGCTCGCATCCTTCAGGAAGGCGGCGGTGATGACGCCGGTCGCGTTCTCCGTGCCGGCCGGCTTGAGCACCGTCTCAATCGATGACGCCATCTGGTTCACGACAAATACCGGCCGCCAGCCATGGTCGGCCGCCGCCCGGATCACCTTGGCGGCATTTTCTGGCACGCCAGCAAACACGAAGACCTCGGCGCCCGATTGCTTCAGGATCGAGATGTGGCCGTCCAGATGCTGATCGTCGACATCATAGGCGATGTCGACCCTGATGTTGTGGGCGACGTCGCCCAGCCCTTGCACCAGCCCCTTGAACAATTCACGGCCGAACTGGTCGTTCTCCCAGAGCGCCACGATCTTCTTTCCAGGATAGAAAGCCTGGATATAGTTGGCGTAGATCCGCCCCTCCTCGCGGTATGATGGCTGCCAGCCCATGGTCCACGGAAAGGCCGACGGCTCGCCGAAGTCCTGATCGCCGGAGGCAACGAAAAGCTGGGGGACTTGCCGTTCGTTGAGATACTTCCGCACGGCGAGATTGTCCGGCGTCCCGAACGAACCGAACATCAGGAGCACATTGTCGGTCTCGACGAGAATGCGCGTGAGGTCCATCGCATTGGAGGCGTCGGACAGATCGTCGTAGGACATGAAGCGGACCTTGCGGCCGTTGATCCCGCCGCGTTCGTTGATCATGTCGAAATAGGCGGCTTCGGCCTTGCCGATCTGGCCGAAGATTTCCAGCGTGCCGCTATACGGCATCAGATTGCCGATCCGGATTTCGGTATCGGTCGCACCCTGGTCGCGCACCTGCTGCGTGATGGCGCCGAGAGACACCAGCGCGACGACGCCGGCCAGAACAGTTCGGAACAACGTAGCCATGGCAAGAGCTCGCACGACGGCAGCCGCCGCTGCCTGTTTTCGATCCGGCCCGCGCTCATTCGTAGATTTAGATCATAGCACTATGACGGAGGCGCTTGCATCCTCTTCGTCAGGTTCCCGACGCGCTGCTGCTCGTCCGGCCCACCTCGCTGCGGACGATTTTGGCGCCGATCGGTACAGGTCGTGATCGGCGCGGTGGGGCATTGGAGGCGCACTTGCAGAATCATCACGTCCGCTCTGCCTCGCATGGCGACGTCAAGGCGCACGCGTCTATGCGTCGGCCCTGGGCCAAAAGCCTTCGTTCGCGGAAAATGCACACAAATCGACTTTTTGCCTTTACCGTCATTTCAAGTCTACGTTGCTAGACCCATGCGTGCCTTTTGATGCAACCAGCGGGCCGCATGCGTGAACAACAATTCCAATTCGTCGGCCTTTGACTCCCGTCAGCTCTGCCTCTGGCTCGCGACCCTTTCGCCCGGCGATCTGTCCGTAAATGAAGGCGCGGCGGCACGCCCCGGTAGCGCGATGATCACATCGGTGGGGAGCCACAATGATGTGCTGTGGTCGCAGATGGAGCGCGCAGACTGGACACAACGGATCGCAGTCGACGACGTGCCCATGGCGCACCTGGCAAGCAGTTACACCTTCACTGAGGCGGGCGCGCGCGCCGTGCGGACCGCACTTGCCGAGCTTGTCAGCCGAAAAGTGCAGCTCATGAGGAACGTCAAGGGCTTCGACGCTAGCGCTCCGGAACGCGTGAGGCAGCTGTGCGGTGTCTTCAGTTGGCTGGGCCTGAGAACAATTTCCCAACTAACGCTTGCGCAGGAAGCGAAGCCCAGGACCGGTGAAGCCCAGGCTCGGCAGCGCGACTGCATCCTGGCACTGGAAGAGATCCGTAAGGGTGTTTCAATGGCTGGACTGTACATCGCCGAGGCCATTTCGCGTGGTCCCGACAGCGATGTTGGCCAGGACTGCCTCGAGCGGACTACCAAAGGCCTGCGCTATGCAGAGCAATGTCTGATGGAATGGACGGCCGAGATGTATGCCGAGCGCCCCGGCAAACCCTCACTGCTGTCCTGAGCCGATCAGCCCGCCAGCCACCAGGTCTGGATCGTTGCGGCAAAATTGTTCAGCCCGTGCAGCAGGATGGTCAGCCAGGTCGAGCCGGTGCGGAAGCGCAGATAGCCGAACAGGAGCCCGATCGTCAGCACCTGGCAGAGGAAGAACCAGTCGTACTGAAGGTGCATCACCGTCCACACGAGCGACGACAACAGGATCGCGCCATACGGGCCGAGCCTGGATTCCGACCAGCCGCGATAGAGCCAGCCGCGCGCGAACAGTTCCTCCCATAGCGGCGCGGCCACGGCGAAAGCGATCACCAGGAGCCACAGCGCGCTGTGCTCCTGTGCCGATTTCAACACGTCGCCCATGAAGCCAGGCGTCACCTCGCGGCCCGCGGCGCGGGACACCATGTCCCAGGCGCCGACCAGCACGACGAGCGCGACGATGCCGATGATCACGTTCCTCCACGACGTGCCGCGCAGCCCGAGATAATCGGCGAACGAAATCCGGGTCCGGCGGATCGCGAACCACAGCACCAGCAGCACCATCGGCAGGCCGGCGAGGACCGAGAGCGAGATCGTCAGGCCGTCCGCGACCACATGGGTGATGCCGGCCGCCGACAATTCGCCGCCCTGCGCGATGATGCGCCAGACGATAACGGCGACCTGGCCGACGAACATCGCGGCGAAGATCAAAAAGCCCCACACCGCGGTGCCCCAGAACTTCCAGACCCGCGGGGGGCGCGGCGGTGGCTCGAGGGAGGCCGGCGGGTTATCGGGATTGAGAGCGTCCATCGGCAAACCTTCATGGTTCATGGCAACGCCCGCGCCAGCAGCGCGCGCTGATCGGCATCGGATAGGTCCACCGCGCCGTACATGCCGGCGTGGCGTTCGGCAAGCCTTGTCGCCGCAAACAATTCGGCATTGTCAGGCGAAACCTGGTTGAGCGCCGCTGACGCCGCCAGCAGCGCCAGCTGCTCGACCGCAAGCCGCGCGATGCGTTCGCTGTCCGGGCGGCGGAACGCTTGACCGATCGACGCAACGGCCTCTGTGGCGCCCGGCAGACCCTTGGTCTCATCGGCGAGCGCACGCAGCACGGCGAGCGCGGCATCGGCCTCGCGGCCGAGTGCGCGCAGCACGTCGAGGCACATCACATTCCCCGAGCCTTCCCAGATCGCGTTGACCGGCGATTCCCGATAGTGTCGCGCCAGAATGCCCTCCTCGACATAGCCATTGCCGCCGAGGCACTCCATCGCCTCATAGAGGAAGCCGGGCGCGCTCTTGCAGGTCCAGTATTTGATCGCCGGCGTCAGCAGCCGCATGTAGGCGGCCTCGCCCGCATCGGCTCCTGCGCGGTCGAAGGCGCGGCAGAGCCGCATCACCAGCGCGACCGACGCCTCGACATGCAGCGCCATGTCGGACAGCACCGCCTGCATCAACGGCTGGTCGGCGAGATGCTTCTGGAACACGCTGCGGTGCCGCGCATGATTGAGCGCATGCGCCAGCCCCGAGCGCATCAGGCCTGCGGATGCGATCGCGCAATCCTGCCGCGTCAGCTGTACCATCTGGATGATGGTGCGGATGCCCTTGCCCTCCTCGCCGATCAACTCGGCATGAGCGCCGTGGAATTCGACCTCGGACGAGGCGTTGGAGCGGTTGCCGAGCTTGTCCTTCAGGCGCTGGAAGTGGATCGCGTTGACGGTGCCGTCGGGCGCAAAGCGCGGCATGAAGAAACAGCTCAGACCGTCCTTCGCTTGCGCCAGCACCAGGAACGCGTCGCACATCGGCGCCGACATGAACCATTTGTGCCCGGTGATGCGCCAGGCGTCGCCATCGCGCTCGGCGCGCGTCATGTTGGCGCGCACATCGGTGCCGCCCTGCTTCTCCGTCATGCCCATGCCGAGCGTCATGCCGCGCTTGGTCCACCACGGCGCGAAGCTCGGGTCATACGCGCGCGTGCCGATCACCGGCATCGTCTTCGCGAGAATGTCCGGCTGCGAAACCAGCGCCGCGACCGAAGCGCGCGTCATCGTGATCGGACAAAGGTGGCCAGTCTCGACCTGGGAAGCGATGTAGAATCTCGCCGCGCGCACTACCTCGGCCGCGCCGCCGGCCGGCTTGCCGTCCGCAGCCCAGGTCGAATTGTGCACCCCGGCATGGGCGGAATGCGCCATCAGCTCGTGATAGGCCGGATGAAACTCGACCTCGTCGCGGCGATTACCCCTGGCATCGAAGGCGCGCAGCTTCGGCGTGTTCTCGTTGGCGACGCGGCCGCGCTCGGCCATAACAGCGGAGCCCCAATGCTTGCCGAAATCGGAGAGCTCAGCTGACGCCGACGCCCCGCCATTGGCGGCCACCGCGGCCACGAGCGGCGCATCGGTCGAGAACAGGTCGATGTTCTCAAACGGCGGCGATTGGTTCAGCACGTCGTGGGTGGCGAACGGAGCCTGCGTCATGGTCTCCTCGGGATGGTCTTTCTGCGGCATAGTACCCGGACAACTGGCCTGCTCCGGTCGGGGATCGCGGCAGCTGGAATCGTGGGATAATAAGCCCGCGCGCCGGCGCGGGGCAGCGAAAAATGCGCACTCGGCTAGATGCTTCCGTGGCTCGGCGCGTGGCGGCCGAGCTTAAGATCCAGCCAGTCGTTGGCGCGGGTCTTGTTGGCATCGTTGCGGGACGCCTGGACGGGGAAGATGTCGCCGGCGTGCAGCGGGCGGTCGTCGGGATAGGCCGCCGTCTGCAGATTCGACTCATGCGTCGCCCCGTCCGCCGGGGAGATATAGGCAAACCGGATCTCGATCTTGTGCTTGATGTCGTAGCCCTGCCATTTCGGATGGTTGCGCGCCAGAAGTTCGGCGAGCTCGCACGGCAGCAGATCGGAGCTCGAGCTCCGATTGCCCTCGGTCTTGTCCAGATAGCACTGCTCCTTGACGCTGCTGACGCGCGCATCGATCGGGCGGAAGTTCACCCGCTTGTCGAACTCGCGATAGGCGTAGAAGCCCGCAAGGCCGATCACGATCATCCCGTAGACGCCGATACGCATGACGAGCTCCCAAACCGCCGCGATGATCAGATCATGCGCGTCTTGTCCGCCTTGGTCTTGGAGGCCAGCACCGGAAACATGTCGCCGGCGCGCAGCGGCTTGCCGTTCGGGAAGTAGGACATCTGCAGGCTCGACTGATGCGAGACGCCGTCGACCGGCGAGACGTAGACCACGCGAACCTCGATCTTGTGCCTCAGGTCGTAGCCCTGCCACTTCGGATGCTCCTTGCGGAGCAACTCGGCAACCTCACAACGGGTCAGGTCAGAGGTCCACGTCGTCTTGGTGATGACGCCGCGCTCGACCTTTTCCAGATAGCATTGCTCGTTGACGGCACTGATGCGTGCATCGACACGCTGATAATTCGCGCCCTTGTCGTATTGATCGTAGATCGCGATGCCGGCGGCGCCGACGGCAATAAGTGCAAAGGCTGCTAAACGCATGCTTCGTGCTCCCGCAATGCCCGCACCTCACACGGCCACAATTAAAGAGTGTTGAAACGGCATTCAGCCACTTATGCGATGGCAAGCTTTGTCTTGCCGGAATGCCTCGGATTTGAGGAAAACCGGCGCTAGTGCCCGCGTGTGATCGGGAAATCGTAGGCCGAGCCACCGGCCCCCGGCAGCGAAAAGTGCCACCACTCCTTTGAATAATTCACAAATCCCTGCCCGGCCATCGCCGCGACCAGCCTCGCCCGCCAGCGCTTCTGCGCCGGCGTGATCGAGCCGGTGGCGGTATGGGCCTTGATATCGGAACAGTCATAGCCGGTGCCCATGTCGACGCTGCCCTCCGGGGCACGAGCTGTGGCCGGCGCAGTGCAGTCGGCATAGTCCTTGACCGGATCGAACTTGTGCGAATTGTCGGCGCCAAGATCGACCAGCGTGAGATCGACGGCAGACCCGGTCGAATGACCGGAATGGGTGGCGATATAGCCGAGGCGGAACAAATCCACCTTCGAGAATGCCGGGTTGTAGCGCCGTTCGGCGGCGGTCTCCTTGCCGTTCCGCGACCACGCCACCATGTCGGCGACCGCGCGGGCGGGCCGGTAGCAGTCGAACATCTTCAGCGACAGTCGTTGCCGCGCCAACTCCTGCTGCACGGCCTTGAGGCGCAACCCCACCTCCCGCTTCACCACGCATTGCGCGGCGCCGTAGCCCGCGATCGGCCGCCCCATGAAGTTGTTCGCACCGGCGTAGCGGATGTCCTGGATGATGGTCGGGTCGATGTCGCGGAGAAATACGAAGTCGCCCGGCAGGCCCTGAGCGAGCGCCGGCCAGATCAGGCCCGCAACAGCGACGGCGATCACGACAATTTTCACGAGCGCACGCTCCGGCGTCATCGCCGGGTTGATCCCCGGCCCTCCAGTTCTTGTTCCGGAAACACCTGCAAAAGCAAGGCGCGGATGCCCCGCGGAAGCCCGGTCGTGGCGGCCGGGAAACCCTGCCGCATCTTACTCGGGGAAAACTCCTGAGGGCCCTCTTCGCGCTTGCCCCACCGGCCATCCGCGCCTATAGCTCTGGCTTTAATGACCCCATCATTGAAATCGACTTTTGTCCTTGGTCACCGGCATCTGCTGGGTATCGAGGGCCTTTCCGCCGACGACATCACGGGCCTGCTCGACCTCTCCGAGGAGTACGTCGAGCTCAACCGCCAGGTCGACAAGAAACGCGCCAGTCTGCGCGGCCGCACCCAGGTCAATCTGTTCTTCGAGGCCTCGACCCGGACCCAGTCCTCGTTCGAGATCGCCGGAAAACGCCTGGGCGCCGACGTCATGAACATGTCGGTGTCATCGATGTCGACCCGCAAGGGCGAGACCTTGATGGACACCGCGGTGACCTTGAACGCGATGCATCCCGACATCCTGGTGGTGCGCCACCATGCCTCCGGCGCGGTCGAGCTCTTGGCGCGCAAGGTTGACGGTTCCGTGATCAATGCCGGCGACGGCAGCCACGAGCACCCGACCCAGGCCCTGCTCGATGCACTGACCATCCGCCGCAACAAGGGCCGGCTCGAGGGGCTCACGATCGCGATCTGCGGCGACGTGCTGCATTCGCGCGTGGCGCGCTCCAACATCTTCCTACTCAACACGATGGGCGCCCGCGTCCGCGTGGTGGCGCCTTCCACATTGCTGCCGCCCGGCATCGAGCGGATGGGCGTCGAGGTCGCTCGCGACATGCGCGAGGGGCTGAACGGCGCCGACATCGTGATGATGCTGCGGCTGCAGCGCGAGCGCATGAACGGCTCCTTCGTGCCGTCGTCGGGCGAATATTTCCACTATTTCGGCCTCGACCAGAAGAAGCTCGGCTATGCCAAGCCGGACGCGCTGGTGATGCATCCGGGCCCGATGAACCGCGGTGTCGAGATCGACACCTTCGTCGCCGACGGCGCGCAGTCGCTGATCCGTGAACAAGTTGAAATGGGTGTGGCAGTGCGCATGGCGGTGCTGGAAGCGCTCGCCCGCAACCTGCCGAACGCGTGAGACCGATGCTGACCGATCGCCGCCCCATCCTGCTCGCCAACGCCCGTGTCATCGATCCGTCGCGCGACTTCGACGGTCCGGGCGACGTCCTGATCGCCGACGGCGTGATCCGTGACGCCAAGCGCGGCATCGGTGCCGCCGGTGTCCCCGAAGGCACCGACATCGTCAACTGCGCCGGCAAGATCGTGGCCCCGGGCCTGATCGACATGCGCGCCTTCGTCGGCGAACCCGGCGCCAGTCATCGCGAGACCTTCGCCTCCGCCAGCCAGGCCGCGGCCGCCGGCGGCATCACCACCATCATCTGCCAGCCCGACACCTCGCCGGTGATCGACAATTCGGCGACCGTCGACTTCGTGCTGCGCCGCGCCCGCGACACCGCGATCGTCAACATCCATCCGATGGCGGCGCTGACCAAGGGCATGCAGGGCCACGAGATGACCGAGATCGGCCTGCTCAAGGCCGCTGGTGCCGTGGCCTTCACCGACGGCGACCGCAGCGTCACCAACGCCCAGGTGATGCGGCGCGCGCTGACCTATGCCCGCGATTTCGATGCGCTGATCGTGCATCACACCGAAGACCCGCATCTGGTCGGCGAAGGCGTCATGAACGAAGGCGAGTTCGCCACCCGGCTCGGCCTCGCCGGCATCCCGACCGCCGCCGAGTCGATCATGCTCGAGCGCGACATGCGGCTCGCAGGCCTGACCGGCGGGCGCTATCACGCGGCGTCGCTGACCTCGACCGAGTCGCTGGAGATCCTCAAGCGCGCCCGCGACGCCGGCCACAACGTCTCGGCCTCGGTCTCGATCAACCATGTGACGCTGAACGAGAACGACATCGGCCCCTACCGCACCTTCCTCAAGCTGGCGCCGCCGCTGCGCACCGAGGACGACCGCCGGGCGCTGGTCGCGGCGCTGGCCTCCGAGCTGATCGACGTCGTGATGAGCGATCACAATCCGCAGGACGTCGAGGTCAAGCGGCTGCCGTTCGCGGAAGCGGCCAGCGGCGCGGTCGGCCTGCAGACCATGCTGCCGGCGGCGCTCCGGCTGATCCACAATGGCGAGATGGAGTTCAAGACGCTGATCCGGGCGATGTCGACCCGGCCGGCGGAACTGCTTGGCCTGCCCGGCGGCACGCTGCGCGCCGGCGCCCCGGCCGACGTGATCGTGATCGACGCCGACACCCCCTGGGTGCTCGACCGCGACGACCTCAAATCACTGTGCAAGAACACGCCGTTCGACGACGCCCGCTTCTCGGGCCGCGTGACGCGGACGATCGTCGGTGGTCGGACGGTTTACGAACACGTCTGAAGCGTTTTCGGAGTGGAACCTAGCGCGCCGCGAGTTGCGACATCGCCTCCATCGTCGTTCCAACGACGATGGCCGCAACGTAAACGACAAAGAAAACCTGCTCCAGCCGCCTGCGAACAGAAGCCATGATAAGCTCCCTCATTTTCACGGCCATGGTGCGGATTGATGGTTAATATTTCGTTGACGGATTCGTCCAAATTGGACCGGACCGACCGTCCGGGGAGCCACCGCGATGTCTGCTGACGCGTTCCTGCCGGCCGCCTTGCTGATCGGCTATCTCCTGGGCTCGATCCCGTTCGGCATGATCCTGACGAGGCTCGCCGGCACCCAGGATCTGCGCACCGTCGGCTCCGGCAATATCGGCGCCACCAACGTGCTGCGCACCGGCCGCAAAGGCCTCGCCGCGGCGACGCTGATCGGCGACATGCTGAAGGGCACAGTTGCCGTCATCATCGCAGGGACGATCGACGGCCCGAATGCGGCCATGCTGGCGGCGCTCGGTGCATTCCTCGGCCACCTCTTCCCGGTCTGGCTGAAATTCCGCGGCGGCAAGGGTGTCGCGACTTATCTCGGCGTGCTGCTCGGCCTGTTCTGGCCGGCCGCGCTGATCTTTGCCGTGATCTGGCTCGGCACCGCCTACACCACACGCTACTCGTCGCTGTCGGCGCTGATCGCCGCCTTCGTGACGCCGCTGTTCCTGTGGTTCTTCGGCCACAACGCGCTCGCCTCGCTGTTCGCCGTGCTGACGCTGTTCTTGTTCTACATGCACCGCGAGAACATCAAGCGCCTGCAGGCCGGCACCGAAGGCAAGATCGGCGAGAAGAGGTAGCTCTTTGTCATTCCGGGGCTCGCGAAGCGAGATCCCGGAATCCATTGGGCCGCGCGTATTGCCGTGAAATGGATTCCGGGCTCGCGACTGCGTCGCTCCCCGGAATGACGGCACTTAGACTTTCAATGCGTCCTCGACAAAGCTCGCCGCCGCCAGCGCCTTGGCGTCGTCGCCGAAGCCCGCGATCACTGTCACGCCGACAGGCAATCCGCCCTCGGCGGTCAGCGTCGGCACGTTGACGCAGGGCACGCCCATCAAGGTCCAGAGCCGGTTGTAACGGGGATCGCCGGTCGAGGTCAGGCCCTTCGGCGCGGCGCCCGGCGCGGACAGCGTCAGCAGTACGTCGACCTCGGTGAGAGCAGCGGCGAGCGCCTGCCGCGCGCGCAGCGTGACGCCCATCGCCGCGTCGTATTCCGCCGGTGTGCCGCCCTTGCTCTCATCGAGCCGGCCGCGCAGCAGCGGCGGCATCGCATTGTAATTCTGCCGGTATTCCCAGGCGAGCGACTGATGCGCCTCGAACTCCTGCACGTCAGGATGGATCCGCCACGCCTCCGCGATGACGTCAGGCACCGCAATCTCGCGGACCTTGGCGCCCGCCCGCTCCGCCGCGCGCGCGGCCCGCTGCAGCGCCTCCGCGCCGGACGGTTCAGGCGCGCCGGCGAAAGCCTGTGTCACCACGCCGATGCGCGGCGCTGCGACCCCCGATGGCACCACCAGGTCGGGCCGCCTCGTCATCGCAGCCAACCCCAGCGCGACATCGCGCACGCCGGCGCCGAACAGCCCGACAGTATCGAGCGTCCATGAAAAACACTTCACGCCGACGGTCGGCAGCAACCGGTAGCTCGGCTTGATTGCGGCGACACCGCAGAACGAGGCCGGCCGGATCACCGAGCCGCCGGTCTGCGTGCCCAGCGCCAGCGGGATCATTCCGGCGGCGACCGCGGCCGCCGAGCCAGACGACGAGCCGCCGGGCGTGTGCCCATGATTGTGCGGATTGACCGTCGCGGTCGGATCGTTCGCCGCGAATGCGGTCGTCGTGGTCTTGCCGATGATGGTCGCACCGGCCTGCTTCAGCGCCATCACCACAGGCGCATCGGCGCGCGGCCGATGGCCGCGGTAGATCACAGCGCCCATCTCGGTCGGGAAGTCAGCGGTATCGATGATGTCCTTGATGCCGACCGCGATCCCGCGCAACGGCCCGGCAGCTTGCGTGCGCGCCGACGCGTCATGGCAGACAAAGGCGCCGATCGCCTTGTCCTGCGCAGCAATCGCCTGCAGCGATTGGCGCACGGCCGTTTCAGGCGACAGCGCGCCCTGCTCGATACGCGTTGTGAGGTCGGCAAGTGAGATCATGGGCGGCTTCCCTGAAATTGGCGGCTGCTTTTAGCGCGTTGTACCGAGCTGCGCCAATGTCGCAGTTGATCACAATCTCAGGTTGGGCGAAGCTGCACCCCTCATGCATGACCGATCCCCCAACTCCGCAGAACTCACCGAGGCCGAACGGCTCAACCGGCTGCGGCTCATCCGTTCCGACAATGTCGGCCCGCGCACCTTTGCATCGCTGCTCCGCCATTTTGGCGATGCGGCGCATGCGCTGGAGCGCCTGCCCGATCTTGCGCGGCGCGGCGGCACTTCGGGCTCCTCGCGGATCTGCAGCGAGGCCGACGCAGCCGCGGAGCTTGCGGCCTGTCGCAGGTTCGGGATCGATCTCGTCGCGCCCGAAGAAGCGCATTATCCGGCGCGGCTCGCCACCATCGACGATGCGCCGCCGCTGCTCGGCGTGCGCGGTGACCGCGACAGCCTGATGCGCCCGATGATCGCGATCGTCGGCTCGCGCAACGCCTCCGGCGCCGGGCTGAAATTTGCAGGCGCGCTGGCGCGCGATCTCGGCGACGCCGGTTTTGTCGTGATCTCGGGCCTTGCCCGCGGCATCGACCAGGCGGCGCATCGCGCAACGCTCGCAAGCGGCACGGTCGCGGTGCTCGCCGGCGGCCACGACCGCATCTACCCGCCGGAGCATGAGGATCTGCTGGCCGCCTTGCTCGAACGGGGAGCGGCGATCTCGGAGATGTCACTCGGCCACGTGCCGCGGGCGCGCGACTTCCCCCGCCGCAACCGGCTGATCTCGGGCGCCTCGCTCGGCGTCGTGATCGTGGAGGCCGCGCATCGCTCTGGCTCGCTGATCACGGCGCGGATGGCTGCCGAACAGGGCCGCGAGGTGTTCGCGGTGCCGGGCTCGCCGATCGATCCGCGCGCCGCCGGCGCCAACGATCTGATCAAGCAAGGCGCCACGCTGGTCACCGAAGCCGCCGACGTCATCAACGCGGTCACGCCGATCATGGAGCGGCCCATCATGCTCGGCGCGCGCGAAGACGACGAGCCGCTGGATTTTGCCACTGATGGCGGTGATCGCGGCCGCATCGTCAACCTGCTCGGGCCGAGCCCGATCAGCCTCGACGATCTGATCCGCATGGCGGACGTGTCACCGGCCATTGTCCGTGCCGTGCTGCTCGAGCTTGAATTGGCGGGCAAGCTCGAGCGTCATGGCGGCGGGCTGGTGTCGATGATCTAGCGACGACTAGACGGTTTGCTCTAAACCCGCACCGTCATCCTGAGGTGCGAGCAGAGCGAGCCTCGAAGAATGTACGGCCCCGCCGCTGGCCGTCGACCCTTCGAGACGCGCGCAAGGGCGCGCTCCCCAGGGTGACGGATCACCCTGCATTGCGCGCGTCAAAATCGTTCCGTGCGCCCTCGATCTCCGGTAGATGCGCGAACGCCCATTCGCCGAGCGCCATTACCGGCACCGCGAGCCCGCGCCCGAGATCGGTCAACTCGTAATCGACCCGCGGCGGAATGGTTGGAAACACCGTGCGCGTCACCAGCCCGTCGCGCTCCAGCCCGCGCAGAGTCAGGGTCAGCATGCGCTGCGAGATGCCGTTGATCATGCGCTTCAGTTCGTTGAAGCGGCGCGGTCCGTCACGCAACAGCATGATGACCAGCACGCTCCATTTGTCGCCGACGCGCGACAGCACCGAGGCCACGCCGCGGCAGTCCTGATGCTCCGCCGGATTGGGCGGCGGGCCGGTTACATGGATGTGCTCAGGTCTCATCGGTGTGCTCGGGTTTCAAAAATGTGCGTTCTTGCGGAGATTTAGGGCGGTCACTCATATAGCGCCAGTTACAAACCTATACCAAAGGTGACTTCAGCCATGAAACTTCTGCACATCGACTCCTCGGTCCTCGGCCCCCACTCCGTCAGCCGCCAGGTCTCCGCCGCTGCCGTCGAGCGGCTGCGCCAGGCCAATCCCGGCCTGGTCGTGAGCTACCGCGACCTCAGCCAGACCCCGCTCGCCCACCTCTCCGGCCTGCACCTTGCGGCCAGCCAGGGCGCGGCGCCCGACCCGTCGGTGCGCGACGACATCGCGACCGGCCAGGCGGTGCTGGACGAGTTCCTCGCCGCCGACATCGTCGTGATCGGTGCTCCCATGTACAATTTCACCATCCCGAGCCAGCTGAAGGCCTGGATCGATCGCATCGTGGTCGCGGGAAAGACCTTCAAATATGGCGCCGGCGGCGTCGAGGGACTGGCCGGCAACAAGCGCGTCATCATCGCGATCTCGCGCGGCGGCTATTACGGCGCCGACACACCGATGGCCGCGCTCGAGCACCTCGAGACCTATCTGCGCGGGGTTTTCGGCTTCATCGGTGTCAGGAATCTCGAATTCATCCCGGCCGACGGCATCCAGGTCGGCCCCGAGCATCGCGAGAAGGCGGTTGCGGGCGCGCTGCAAGCCGCTGGTAGTTTGAACGCGGCCTGATGTGATCGAACACCTGCCGTCACCCCTGGCGGCGGCAGGCCTTCAGTTGATGGAACTCAGAACCAGACGCCTTGAATGCCGCAGATGACGGCGACGAGCGAAATCAACAAGCCGATGCCGGAAAACAGCGCGACGGTCACCAACTGTGCCGTGTCTGAATTGTCTGAACTCTGGGACGCTGACGAAACGGGGATCGACGTCGAAATGCGAGCTGCTGCTTTCGGCATGACGGCACTCCAAAATGATTCCGTGGTGAAAAAATTCCCCGCCCTCTTCAGGAGTCCCGGGAGTACGACAAAGGTTCAATGCGCGCGATGATAGTCGCAGACGAACTCGGCCGGTGTGATCGGTTTCACACCGGCCGTTGCTTACAATGAGAAACAAACTTTATCCGCGATAGATCGGCGCGCCGGCGGGCGACGCCGTTGCGCCGCCATCGATAAAGAGTTCCTGGCCCTGCACATGCGCTGCGTCGTCGGATGCAAGGAACAGCACGGTCTTCGAGATGTGATCAGGTTCACCGATTCGGCCGAGCGGCGTGGACTTGCCGATCCGCTGCTCGAATGCCTTCTCGGCTTCGGGCGTTGCGATCGCCGCACCCCAGATCGGCGTTCGCACCGCGCCCGGCGCCACCACGTTGACGCGGATGTTGCGGGGCGACAGTTCTGACGCCATCACCCGCGCCATCGCGCGCACGCCGGCCTTGCTCGCGGCATAGGCCGAGTAGCCGGGATTGCCGAGCACCGAAATCACCGAGCCGTTGAGAATGATCGACGCGCCGTCATTGAGATAGGGCGCGACCGCCTGCACGGTGAAGAACACGCCGGTGAGATTGGTGCGGATCACGTTCTCGAATGCCGCTAGCGTGGTGCCGCCGATCGGCGTCTGGCCGGGAATGCCGGCATTGGCGAACAGCACGTCGTATTTGCCGAATTTCTCCGCGCCCTGCTTCACCGCGGCTTCCAGCGCCGCGACATCGGTGGCATCGGCCACGACAGCGAGCGCGTTCGGCCCAAGCTCCCTGGCCGCCGCCGCGAGCGTCTCCTTGTTGCGCCCGGTGATAACGACCTTGGCGCCTTCGGCGATGAACAGCTTTGCTGTCGCAAGCCCGATGCCGCTGTTGCCGCCGGTGATCAGTGCCGTCTTGTTTGCCAGTCTCATGTCCGCCTCCAGTTGGTTGCATTATTAAACTTCGTTGCCTACGTAGGGCATCAGGTTTAATATTGCAACCACACAAGGTCGTGATGACCCATCAAAGCGTTTTCGAGCGTGGATACCGGTTCGCGTGAAGAAAACGCGTCAACACAAGATTCCGGAGATGCGTGGTGAAGAGAACCAGCCTTGCAGGCGACAGCTGCCCGGTGGCGCGCGCGCTCGACGTGTTCGGCGACTGGTGGTCGCTTTTGATCATCCGTGACGCCAGCCTCGGCCGGCGCCGTTTCGGCGAATTCCAGGCGAGCCTCGGTCTTGCAAAGAACATCCTCGCCACGCGGCTGCGCACGCTGGTCGAGCGCGGCATCCTGAAGACGGTCCCCGCCTCCGACGGCAGCGCCTATCAGGAATATGTCCTGACGCCGAAGGGCCACGGCATCTTCCCGATCCTGGTCGCGCTCCGGCAATGGACCGAGGAGTTCGACGAGCATCCGGACGAGATCGCGACCATCATGGTGGACCGCGCCAACGGCAAACCGGTGAAGAAGCTTGCGCTGTTGTCGCAGGACGGCCGCGTGCTGGGTGCCGCGGACACGACACTGAAGCCGCGGCCTGCACCAAAGCGCGCGCGGCGCCTCGCGACTGCGTGAGTTGGGTGAAGCGCAGGCGCTCCACTGCCGTCGTCCTGGCGAGAGCCAGGACGACGAATGGAGGGAGCCTTGCGCAAAAGGCCGGCTCCCTCATCCTTCACGACAGCTTCCGCCGGCTGCGCGCCCGCAACTGCTCGTCAGCCTCGAGGCGCGTCATGGCGAGCAGATGATCCAGGACTTCGAATTTGTGGCGCTGGGCGAGTTTGGCGAGTTCGGTCGCGGCGGCTGCGATCAGGACCAGGGCGTCGTCGGATCCGCCCTCCCCAGCCATGTCCTCGCTCGCCGGTCGTCGCCGGCTGGGCGGCTTGCGCTTCCGGCCGCCCCCTATGCTGCTCAAAAGGCCTAATCCGATTCCCACCCTATATATAAAGAGATACGCCCTTTCCGACCGCAACTCTAGGACGCATTTTTCAACCTTTGAGATAGGAACTCCACAGTTTGAGCCCTGCTTTCAATATCTGGCGATTTGACACCGACCGCCCCAGCACCCATGTTCGCCCCGACACGGCGGGCCGCGAGTCTAGCAGAACCCGCCTTCAAGTTTTCCCGTAAGCTATTGGAATGACATGAATATCGTCATTGTGGAGTCGCCGGCCAAGGCCAAGACGATCAACAAATATCTGGGGTCCTCCTACGAGGTCCTGGCGTCGTTCGGCCATGTTCGCGACCTCCCGGCCAAGAACGGTTCCGTCGATCCGGACGCCAATTTCCAGATGATCTGGGAGGTCGATGCCAAGGCCGCGAGCCGGCTCAACGACATCGCGAAGGCACTGAAAGGCGCCGACCGCCTGATCCTCGCAACCGACCCTGATCGCGAGGGCGAGGCGATCTCCTGGCACGTGCTGGAGGTGATGAAGGAGAAGCGCGCGCTGAAGGACCAGAAGGTCGAGCGCGTGGTGTTCAACGCCATCACCAAGCAGGCCGTCTCCGAGGCCATGAAGGCGCCGCGCCAGATCGACGGCGCGCTGGTCGACGCCTACATGGCGCGCCGCGCGCTGGATTATCTGGTCGGCTTCACCCTCTCCCCGGTGCTGTGGCGCAAGCTGCCCGGCGCCCGCTCGGCCGGCCGCGTGCAATCGGTCGCACTGCGGCTAGTCTGCGACCGCGAGCTCGAGATCGAGAAGTTCGTGCCGCGGGAGTACTGGTCGCTGGTCGCGACGCTGCTGACGCCGCGCGGCGAAGCCTTCGAGGCGCGCCTCGTCGGCGCCGACGGCAAGAAGATCGCGCGACTCGACATCGGGTCCGGCGCGGAAGCCGAGGACCTCAAGAAGGCGATCGAGGCCGCGCTGTTCAAGGTTGCGACCGTCGAGGCCAAGCCGGCACGGCGCAATCCGCAGGCGCCCTTCACCACCTCGACCCTGCAGCAGGAAGCCAGCCGCAAGCTCGGCTTCGCGCCGGCGCACACCATGCGCATCGCACAGCGGCTCTATGAGGGCATCGACATCGGCGGCGAGACCACCGGCCTCATTACCTATATGCGAACCGACGGCGTGCAGATTGCGCCCGAGGCAATCACGCAGGCCCGCAAGGTGATCGGCGAGGACTACGGCAATGCCTACGTGCCGGATGCGCCGCGCCAGTACCAGGCCAAGGCCAAGAACGCCCAGGAAGCCCACGAAGCGATCCGCCCGACCGATCTCTCACGTCGCCCCGCCACCATTGGCCGCCGGCTCGATGCCGATCAGGCGCGGCTCTATGAACTGATCTGGAAGCGCACCATCGCGAGCCAGATGGAGTCGGCCGAGCTCGAACGCACCACGGTCGACATCGAGGCCAAGGCCGGCTCCCGCGTGCTGGAGCTGCGCGCCTCCGGCCAGGTCATCAAGTTCGACGGCTTCCTCGCGCTCTACCAGGAAAGCCGCGACGACGAGGAGGACGAGGATTCGCGCCGCCTGCCCGCGATGAGCGAGGGCGAGGCCGTGAAGCGCCAGAGCCTCGCCGTCACCCAGCATTTCACCGAGCCGCCGCCGCGCTTCTCGGAAGCATCGCTGGTGAAGCGGATGGAAGAGCTCGGCATCGGCCGCCCCTCGACCTACGCCTCGATCCTGCAGGTGCTGAAGGACCGCGGCTACGTCAAGCTCGAGAAGAAGCGGCTGCACGGCGAGGACAAGGGCCGCGTCGTGGTCGCGTTCCTGGAGAACTTCTTCTCGCGCTACGTCGAATACGACTTCACCGCCGATCTCGAGGAGCAGCTCGACCGCATCTCCAACAACGAGATCGCCTGGCAGCAGGTGCTGCAGGATTTCTGGCGCGGCTTCATCGGCGCGGTCAACGACATCAAGGACCTCCGCGTCGCCGAAGTGCTCGACGCGCTCGACGAGATGCTCGGCCCGCACATCTATCCGCCGCGCGCGGATGGCGGCGACGTCCGGCAGTGCCCGACCTGCGGCACCGGCCGGCTCAACCTCAAGGCCGGCAAGTTCGGCGCCTTCGTCGGCTGCTCGAACTATCCGGAATGCCGCTATACCCGTCCGCTCGCGGCCGACAGCGCCGAGAGCGCCGACCGCGTGCTCGGCACCGATCCCGACACCGGGTTCGACGTCACCGTGAAGGCCGGCCGCTTCGGCCCCTACATCCAGCTCGGCGAGCAAAAGGATTATGCCGAAGGCGAGAAGCCGAAGCGCGCAGGCATTCCGAAGGGCACCTCGCCTGCCGATGTCGATCTCGAACTGGCGCTGAAGCTGCTGTCGCTGCCGCGCGAGATCGGCAAGCATCCGGAAACCGGACAGCCGATCACCGCCGGCCTCGGCCGGTTCGGGCCGTTCGTGAAGCACGAGAAGACCTATGCCAGCCTCGAGGCCGGCGACGAGGTGTTCGACATCGGCTTGAACCGCGCCGTCACGCTGATCGCGGAGAAGATCGCCAAGGGCCCGAGCGGCCGCCGCTTCGGCGCCGATCCCGGCAAGCCGCTCGGCGATCACCCGACGCTCGGCGCGGTCGCGCTAAAGAACGGCCGCTACGGCGCCTATGTCGCGGCCGGCGGCGTCAACGCGACGATCCCGAGCGATCGCACGCCCGACGAGGTCACGCTTGCGGAGGCGATCGCGCTGATCGACGAGCGCGCGGCCAAGGCCGGCGGCAAGAAGGCCAAGAAGGCGGCGAAGCCTGCCAAGGTGGCCAAGGCCAAGCCTGAGAAAGCCAAGGCCGAAGCGGCTGACGGCGACGCCGAGGCCAAGCCCGCGAAGCAGGCTGGGTCGAAGAAGGCCGCGGCGAAAGCGGATGCGACCAGCAAGGCGCGCGCGCCGGTCGCTTCCGGTGCCAAGACGTCGCCTTCAAAATCATCGGCACCAGCGAAAGCGCCCGCGAAGAAAAGCGCCGGCAAGGCACGAGGATAAGTGAAACGAAAACCCGACCATGGCTTTCCGGGCCGGGATGCCATCGTCGCCTTCATCCGCGCCAATCCAGGCAAGGTCGGCACCCGCGAGATTGCACGCGAGTTCGGCCTGAAGAACGCCGACCGCATCGAGCTGAAGCGGATCCTCCGCGAGCTCGCCGACGACGGCACGGTCGCCAAGCGCGGCCGCAAGATCCACGAGCCGGCGGCACTGCCGCCGACCGTGCTCGCCGACATCACCGGCCGTGACAGCGACGGCGAATTGATCGCCACCCCCGCCGAGTGGGACTCCGAGGAAAACGGCACCGCGCCGAAAATCCGTATCGAGACGCCGCGGCGGCCGAAGCCCGGCACCACCGCCGGCGTCGGCGACCGCGCGCTGCTGCGGGTCGAGGTGACCGACGAGCAAGACGGTACGCCCTATCGCGGCCGCGTCATCAAGGTGATCGATCACGGACGCACCCGCATCCTCGGCATCTTCCGCCGCAATCCGGATGGCGGCGGGCGGCTGATCCCGGTCGACAAGAAGCAGGCCGGCCGCGAGCTCAATATCGCCAAGCCAGATACCGGCGGCGCCGAGGACGGCGACCTGATCAGCGTCGACCTGATCCGCACCCGCGGCTATGGGCTCGCCTCCGCCCGCGTCAAGGAGCGGCTCGGCTCCATTGCCAGCGAGAAGGCGATCAGCCTGATCGCGATCAACACTCACGACATCCCGCAGGTGTTCTCGTCTTCCGCGCTCCGCGAGGCCGAAGAGGCAAGACCCGCGACCTTGCAGGGCCGCGAAGACTGGCGCGACGTGCCGCTCGTCACCATCGATCCGCCCGATGCCAAGGATCACGACGACGCCGTGCATGCCGAGGTCGACCCCGATCTCAACAACAAGGGCGGCTTCATCGTCCATGTCGCGATCGCCGACGTTGCCTACTATGTGCGGCCCGGCTCGGCGCTCGACCGCGACGCGCTGCAACGTGGCAACTCGGTGTATTTTCCCGATCGCGTGGTGCCGATGCTGCCCGAGCGGATCTCCAACAATCTCTGCTCGCTGGTGCCGGGCGAGCCGCGCGGCGCGCTCGCGGTGCGGATGGTGATCGGCGCCGACGGCCGCAAGCGCTCGCATACGTTCCACCGCGTGCTGATGCGCTCGGCCGCAAAACTCGCTTACGCCCAGGCGCAGGCCGCGATCGACGGCAGGCCCGACGACACGACGGGTCCCCTGCTCGATCCGATCCTCAAGCCGCTGTGGGCGGCCTATGAACTGGTCAAGCTCGCGCGCAACGAGCGCGACCCGCTCGATCTCGATCTGCCCGAGCGCAAGATCCTGCTGAAGCCGGACGGCACCGTCGATCGGGTGATCGTGCCGCAGCGGCTCGACGCGCACCGGCTGATCGAGGAATTCATGATCCTCGCCAACGTCGCCGCGGCCGAGATGCTGGAGAAGAAGGCGCTGCCGCTGATCTATCGCGTGCATGACGAGCCGAGCCAGGAGAAGGTGCATAATCTCCAGGAATTCCTGAAGACGCTCGACCTGCCCTTCACCAAACAGGGCGCGCTGCGTCCGTCGCAGTTCAACCGTGTGCTGGCGCAGGTCGCCGGCGAGGATTACGAGCCGCTGGTCAACGAGGTGGTACTGCGCTCGCAGGCGCAGGCCGAATACTCCGCCGAGAACTACGGCCATTTCGGCTTGAACCTGCGCCGCTACGCGCACTTCACCTCGCCGATCCGCCGCTACGCCGATCTGATCGTGCACCGCGCGCTGATCCGCGCGCTCGGTCTCGGCGAAGGCGCCTTGCCGACCGACGAGAGCGTGGAGACGCTGGCCGAGATCGCCGCGCAGATCTCGGTCACCGAACGCCGGGCGATGAAGGCGGAGCGCGAGACCACCGACCGGCTGATCGCGCATTTCCTTGCCGACAAGGTCGGCGCCTCGTTCCAGGGCCGCATCTCCGGCGTGACGCGCGCCGGCCTGTTCGTCAAGCTCGACGACACCGGCGCCGACGGCCTGATCCCGATCCGCACCATCGGCAGCGAGTATTTCAACTACGATGAGACGCGCCACGCGCTGATCGGCACGCGCAGCGGCGCCATGTATCGGCTCGGCGACGTCGTCGACGTGCGGCTGGTCGAGGCGGCACCAGTGGCGGGCGCGCTGCGCTTTGAGCTATTATCCGAGGGCCAGGCAATTCCGCGTGACAGAAAACGCGACGGCAAGAGAGCCGATCGCCGCGCCGCGGGATTTGGCAAGGGGCCTGGTAAAGGGTCCGGCAAGAAGGCGCACAAGGAAGGGAAGAAGCGCAGCAAGAAGGACCGCAAGCCGGCAAAGTCGAAGCCCGGCAAATCGAAGCGAGGCAAGTCATGGACGTGAAGTCATGGACGTGACACCGCCGACGGTGGTCTGGACTCGCGATGCGGCCGAGCCTGAAAAGCGCGACGTGTGGAGCGCGATGAAGCGCGGGTTCCGCGGCCGTTGTCCGCGCTGCGGAAATGGCAGGCTGTTCCGCAAGTTTCTCAAATGCGACGGCCACTGCCCGGTCTGCGATCTCGACTTCTCACCGCATCGCGCCGACGATCTGCCCGCCTATCTCGTCATCGTCATTGTCGGCCATATCGTGGTACCGACCGCGCTGTGGATCGAGACCAACTATTCACCGCCGGTGTGGCTGCAACTTGCGATCTATCTGCCGTTCACGCTGTTCGCGTCGCTGGCGCTGTTGCAGCCGGTGAAAGGAGCCGTGATCGGCTTGCAATGGGCTCTGCGCATGCATGGCTTTGACGAGAATCCCCCTAGCGACATCCCGCCGGTCTAGCTAAACCGGGCCGCAAAGAAGAAATGGAAGGGATGAAATGACTGAAGCTGCCGCACCCGCCGCCGTCGTCCACCAGGGCGAAAAAGAAGCCGATCATCACGCGTATTTCCGGCCGAAGGACGCCGCGACGCTGATCCTGATCGATCGCTCCGGCGCCAAGCCGAAGGTGCTGGTCGGCAAGCGCCACGACAAGGTGGTGTTCATGCCAGGCAAGTTCGTCTTCCCCGGCGGCCGTGTCGACAAGGCCGACAACCGCGTGCCGGTCGCGGCCCCGATCACGCCCGAGCTCGAAGCCAATCTGTTGAAGGGCAGCCCGAAGATCACGCCCGGCCGCGCGCGCGCGCTCGCCAATGCCGCGATCCGCGAAGCCTGCGAAGAAACCGGGCTCTGCCTCGGCCGCAAGGTCGAGAAGACAGCGAAGCTCGACGGCCCCTGGGCGCCATTCGCCGACGCAGGCCTGCTGCCGGATCCGTCCGGCCTGTTCCTGATCGCGCGTGCGATCACTCCGCCCGGCCGCGTCCGCCGCTTCGACACCCGCTTCTTCACCGCCGATGCGTCGACCATCGCGCATCGCGTCGAGGGCGTGGTGCATGCTGATGCCGAACTGGTCGAGCTGGTCTGGGTCGAGATCGGCTCCGAGCCGCTCGCCGACGCGCACGCCATGACCAAGAACGTGCTCGCCGAGCTCGACCGCCGTCTCGCCACCGGCCCGCTCCGCCACGACGCGCCGGTGCCGTTCTTCCATTTCTACGGCGGCAAGATGCAGAAGGACGTGCTGGGGGCGTAAGCTCCGAGCGCCGCGATAGAGTGTCAGTCAGCGCACCGCGCCCACCACTGCGGGCAGCATGTGGGCGGCGACCACCCTGTGTCCCTCCGGCGTGAAGTGAATGTGATCCGGCTGCGGGTAATTGCGCAGGACCGCATTCCACCACATCGGGATTACGCGAATGTGCCGGCTGCGCAGCTTGGCTTCGATCGCAGCAAGCTCGGCGTTCTGATCCCCTCGGCCCAATCGCCTGGCGTTCCAGCCGCCACCGAAGCGGTCGAGCAGCACGATCCTGGTCCCTTCGGGGACCGCGGAATCGAGCCGGGCGAGCATGCCGGCATTGGGTATCGCCGTTGATTCCGGCGTTGGTCACGTGGACATTGCGGCCCTTGGCGGCGAGCATGACCTCCAGCTGCGCCGGCCAGGCGTCCGAACTGCTCACACCCCTGCCCGCGACATTGCTCGCGCCGATCGCAACGATCTGGGCCCGTGCTTGGCTGCCAAAACAGAACACCAGCGCGAGCAGGACGGCAAAGATCGGCAAAGGCCTCGCCGGATAATTCATGTCCCGCTCCCCAATAACGACGACACCGGGTTGAAAATATCCTCCGCTCGTCGCCCAGATTGCAAGATTCTTCTTGGCCGCCCTCATGGCGTTACCCGCCGGCCTCCCTATCTGTTCCGTTAACGACATCAAGAACGGAACGGGGCAATGGCGAAGCGTCAACTCAAGCTCGGCGCGTTCATGCGGCCGATCAGCATCCACACCGGCGCCTGGCGCTATCCGGGGGCGTGGCCCGACGCCAATTTCAACTTCGACCATATCAAGACGCTGATCCGCAAGCTCGAGGCCGGCAAGTTCGACGCCTTCTTCATGGCCGACCATCTGGCCGTGCTGAACATGCCGACCAATGCGCTGAAGCGCAGCCACACGGTCACATCGTTCGAGCCGTTCACCCTGCTCTCGGCGCTCGCGGCAGTGACCGAGAATATCGGCCTGATCGCGACCGGCTCGACCACGTTCGACGAGCCCTACCACGTCGCCCGGCGCTTTGCCTCGCTCGATCACATCTCCGGCGGCCGCGCCGGCTGGAATATCGTCACCACGTCCAACCCGGACGCGGCGCTGAATTTCGGCCTCGACGATCACATGGAGCACGCCGAGCGCTACAAGCGCGCCCGCGAATTCTACGACGTCGTCACCGGCCTCTGGGATTCCTTTGCCGACGACGCCTTCGTGCGCGACGTCGAGTCCGGGCTGTTCGTCGATCCCGACAAGATGCATGTGCTCAATCACAAGGGCAAATATCTCTCGGTGCGCGGACCGCTGAACATCGCGCGCCCGGTGCAGGGCTGGCCGGTCATCGTGCAGGCCGGCGCCTCCGACGACGGCAGGCAGCTTGCGGCCGAGACGGCGGAAGCCGTGTTCACCGGCGGCGGCAGCCTTGCCGACGGGCAGAAGCTCTACGCCGACATCAAGGGCCGCATGGAGAAGATCGGGCGCGATCCCGACCACCTGAAAATCCTGCCCGGCGCCTTCGTGGTGGTCGGCGACAGTGTCGAGGAAGCCAAGGAGAAGCGCGCACTGCTCGACAGCCGCGTGCATTACGACAGCGCGATCGCCTCGCTGTCGGTGATCCTCGGCACCGATGCCTCAGGCTTCGATCCCGACGGGCAATTGCCGCCGATCCCTGAGACCAACGCCAGCAAGAGCGGGCGGCAGCGCCTCGTCGACGTCGCCGCGCGCGACAAGCTCACGGTACGCCAGCTCGCCCAGCGCGTCGGCGGCTATGGCGGGCTCGCTTTCGTCGGCACGGCGCAGACCATCGCCGACCAGATGGAGGAATGGCTGACCGGTCGCGGCAGCGACGGCTTCAACATCATGTTCCCCTATCTGCCGCAGGGGCTGTTCGAGTTCGTCGACAAGGTCGTCCCGGAGTTGCAGAAGCGCGGGATCTTCCGGACAGAGTACGAGGGCAAGACCCTGCGCGAAAATCTGGGCCTGCCGCGGCCGAAGAACCAGTTCTTCGAAGGCTGATGATGAGGCGGCGGGTTCAAACTAGTCCGCGTCCGGCTCGGTGCCGACATAATCCTTGGCCGGCAGCTTCAGCTCGGCGCCGAGCGTGCGCGCGAACGCGTTCGCTTCGTCGCGCTTGGTGAATGAGGACACCTGGATCGGCGTCACGCCGCGACCGCCGCAGAGATTCACGTCGTACATCACGAGGCTGCAATCGGGATCGCTATCGTCGGTGATGCTGATGAACTTGAATTCGGTGAGTTGTCGCAGGCTGCGAAACCTGAGCGGACCGAACTGCTTGGTGACGACCAGCCGGCGCGTGATCGGATCGACCTCGATGAAGTAGCGCAGCGTCGCCAGGATCAGCCCGGGCAGGCCAATCACCAGCGCAAAGCCGGTCAGGAACAGCAGCCCGACCCAGTCCTCGCTCCAGTAGCCGGCCCCCGTCAGATCGGCCTTGAGGATGAGGCCGACGTAGTAGGCGAAGTAGAGGCCGCCCGCGAGGAACGGCAGCGAAGCGAGGCGGAAGTACCACTCCTTCAGCCACTCGACTCGCAGCCCCTGTTCGTCATGGGTGATCGCTACCGACATCCTGTCCTCTGCCATCAGTTGAAACTGGAACAGGCGGTAGTCGGCAGTCCGGGGCGCGAGGTTCGACGAGAATCGCCCCCTTTTGCGGCGAAACACCCCGAAATCGGGCCCGTTTCGGCCGGGAAATCCTTGACTTCTCACGGTTTGTGGCTAGTTTCCGGGCCAAACGCGGGCCGATTTGGCCGGCTCCCGATACCCCTTCATTTTCGAGGATTTGCACATGGCCAAAGCGGTCACCATCAAGGTCAAGCTCGTGTCGACGGCCGATACCGGCTTCTATTACGTCGCCAAGAAGAATTCGCGCACCATGACCGACAAGCTGGTCAAGAAGAAGTACGACCCGGTCGCGCGCAAGCACGTCGAGTTCAAGGAAGCCAAGATCAAGTAAGATCGCCTGCTTCAGACGTTTCAAACGGGGCCCTCGCGGCCCCGTTTTTGCTTTGTGGCCTAGCGTCATCCCTCATGTCTTTCGGGCAGGTCCCGGGCGCAGGGCTCACATGGTCGCAGGCTTGGACGAGGGCAATGTCGGCGGCTACTCGGTCGCCTACGGCCGCGAGGACACCTACTTTCCCGTCTATGTCACGGCCGCCCTCGCCGCGGTCTTCCTGACCGCGACGTGGATCACGGGCGCGATCTGGTGGCTGGCGCTGGCGGCGGCCGCTACCGGCTTCACCTATTACAACATCCCCCTGCTGGAGGCGGGTCGTCCCACCATCGGGGCCAACCAGTACGGCATCTTTATCCAGGCCTTCGGGCTGATCCGCTGGCGCGCCATCGCGCAGATCGACCTCGTCGAGATCGCGGAGCGGGCGATGAGCGTCCACGAATTGCAGATCGCGCTCAATGTGCCACTCGGCAGCGCACTGGTGGCCGACTGGCGCAAGCGGCCAGCCTATCGGCTGCTGATGCGCCTGCCATGGCGCATGGACCATCGCGGCGTGGTGCGCATCAATCTCGAGCCGTTCGACCGGACGCCCGACGAGATCCACCGGACGTTCCTCAGGATGTGGCGCTACTATCGCAGCTAGAGCGCGATGAGATCTGGTTGAATCGTCATCGCGCTCTGGCTCATTGTCGGGGCATGATCTCTTCGGAAAACCGCTTCGCGCTTTTCCGGATCACGCTCTAGCGGCCGCCAAACGCCTCATCAGGCAGATGCGCATCCGCGATGCGTGCATCGGGATTGTGCGTGATGGTCATGAACCAAATGAGGCTGAAGAACAGCGACCACGCTGTGTTCCAATAGAACCAGTTCATCGGATCACCTCGAACAGCTTTGATCCGTGCCAGCCGGCAACGATCGCCGGCCGGCGAGGAATGCCGCCAAGTCTACTGCACGACCTCGCCGTGCAGCGCCAGATCCAACCCTTCGCGCTCGATATCCCGCGTCACGCGAAGCCCGACGAAGAGATTGATCACGAACAGGATGATCAGGCTCACGACGGCATCATACACGAAAACCGTCGCGACGCCGATGCATTGATTGAGGAACTGCCCGGGATTTCCCTCCAGAACGCCTGCCGTTCCGCCATACTGCTCGACCGCGAACACGCCGGTCAGCAGCGCCCCGACGATGCCGCCGAGAGCATGGACACCGAAGCAGTCCAGCGCGTCATCATAGCTGAACATGCGCTTCAAGCCGGTGCATCCCCAGTAGCAGCAGACGCCGGCGGCGATGCCGATGGCGAAGGCACCGACCGGCCCGACGAAACCCGAGGCCGGCGTGATCGCGACGAGGCCCGCGACGGCGCCCGAGCAGATGCCGACGACGGTCGGCTTGCCCTTCAATGCCCATTCCACCAGCATCCAGGTGAAGCCCGCGACCGCGGTGGCGATCTGGGTCACCAGCATGGCCATGCCGGCCTGCATTCCGGCCGTGACGGCGGAGCCGGCATTGAAGCCGAACCAGCCGACCCACAGCAGCGAGGCGCCGATGAAGGTCAGCACCATGTTGTGCGCCGGCCCCGTCTCGACGCGCTTGCCGAGCATGATCGCACACATCAGGCCGGCGACGCCGGCATTGATGTGCACCACGGTGCCGCCGGCGAAATCGAGAACCTTGACATAGGCGGCGTCGTTGCCCGCGGAGAATATGCCGTCCGGCCCCCAGACCCAGTGCGCGATCGGCGCATAGACGAGGATCGCCCACAGCCCGATGAACCAGAGCATCGCCGAGAACTTCATCCGCTCGGCAAACGCGCCGGCAATCAAGGCCGGCGTGATGATGGCGAACGTCATCTGGAAGCAGATGTAGACGGACTCAGGAATGGTCGCGGCGAGCGGATTGGGATTGCCGATGCCGCCCTTGCCGATGTCGCTCAGGATGTCCTTGAGGAACATGCGATCCAGGCCGCCGATAAACGGCGTGCCGGCACGGAACGCCAGGCTGTAGGTGAGGACGGCAAACAGGATCGTGACCAGGCAGGTGACGGCGAAGCTGGTCATCACGGTGTCGCCGACGTTCTTCTTGCGCACCATGCCGCCATAGAACAGGCCGAGCCCCGGCACCGTCATCATCAGGACCAGCGCGACCGATGTGAGCATCCAGGCGGTGTCGCCGGAATTCGGCGTGCACTTCTCGAGAATCTTGCCGCCGCAGGCAGGCGGCGCCGCCGCATCTTCAGCCAGCGCAATGTCACTGAACAGCAGGCATAGAAACGCCACTCCCAGCAGAGCAATCACGATTCTCACGAGCTTCGGGCGCGTGTATGTCGCAGACTCCATCATCGTCCTCCCATCACAAGAAATGCTGGCGTTCGGAATGGGCGCGGCGCGTTCGGAGCGCGAACGCCGAAGACAGCGCGCTTTCGGTTATCGGGATCGCTCGAAGCGCCGCGGTACGGCTGGCTGGATGCGGCGAAGGCGCAGCGGCATCAGGCCGGGCGCAAGGCACAAGCGCCTCCTGCTCGGCGGCGCGGCAAAGGCCGTGGTGCGCGGATGGCTGGAGAATGACGGCGACTAGCCTCATCGCGGCCAGCCCTTCCCATGGGTCCCCAGGCCGGAACCTCAACGACGGTCCGGCATGATTTCTAGCCATATTCAATCAAGATTCGTGCCACCGGCGCGTACCGAGCAACGGATTGAATACGCAGTAAATTCAATCCGCGCGCGGAACGGCATCGCGCACCACTGCACGTTCTCGCAGCAAGCGATCGATGGAAAAATAGGCAGCAATCGACGACTGCCCTCGTATGGGGCAGTCGCCGGTTTGGCGAGATCGGAAGCTCACACGGCCTTGAGCAGCGGCGGCTGCGCCGGCCGGATCAGCGCGAAGGCGAGCTGGATGATGCCGCCGGCAAGACCGAGCGCGACGCCGATACGCCAGGCCATGGTGTAGGAGCCGAGCGCGTCATAGATCACCCCTCCTCCGTAAGCACCGAGGAAGCTGCCAACCTGGTGGCTCATGAACGCAAGGCCCTGGATCATCGCCTGCCAGCGCAGCCCGAACATCTCGGCCACCGCGCCCGCGACCAGCGGCCCGACACCCATCCAGAGGAATCCCATGATCGCGCCGAACAACAGCGTCGAACCGGGCGTTGCCGGCAGCATGAAGTACCAGGCGAGCGCCAGCGAGCGCAGGATGTAGATGCCGCCGAGCAGCGCGAGCTTGTTCCAGCGCTGGCCGGCCCAGCCGAAGAACAGCGAACCCAGCACGTTGAAGCCGCCGATCATGCCGAGCGTCTGCGCGCTCAGCATCGGATCGAGCCCGCAGATCGCGAGATACGACGGCAGATGCGTGGTGAGGAAGACGAGCTGCATGCCGCAGACCATGTAGGCGCAGGTCATCACCACGAAGGACGCGTTGCCGAACGCGGTCTTCGCCGCGGTCGCCGCCGTCGCGTTGCCGATGTCGTCACCCGCGGGCTTCGGCAGCGGGATGTTGTCGACACGACCGGCATACAACGCCGCTGGGATCATGCCGATCGACAGGATGACAAAGCCGGCGAGCCCGACGCGCCAGCCGAAACCCTCATTGAGGATCTGGCCGATCGGCGCCGACAGCAGCGCGCCGAGCGAGCCCGCGGCAGAAACCATGCCGAGCACGGTCGAGCGCACCATCTCCGGCACGGCGCGCGCGGCGACCGACATCGCGATCGCATTCGCGGTACAGGCGAGCGAAATGCCGATCAGCACGCCGGCGCCGATCATGATGCTGACGAGGCCATGCGCCGTCGTCATCAGCACGAGGCCCGCGATGTAGGCCAGCGCGCCGACCACCATGATCGGGCGGAAACCGTAACGCACGGTCATCGCGCCCGCGAGCGGCTGCAGGAAGCCCCAGGCAAGGTTCTGCACCGCGAGCGCGAGCGTGAAATGCGACACCGTAATTCCGATGTCGTGCGTCAGCGGCTGCATGAAGATGCCGAGGCTCTGCCGCAGGCCCATGCTCAGCGTGAGCATGATGGAGGCGCCGATCAGAATGGGAAGTGTGGGACGCAGGACCTGCAACAGGGGCATTGTTCTTGTTCTCCCAAAGGGGCGCGGCACGATAGCCGCAGCCTGCGATTCCCGCTTATTTTAGGTACACAGATCTGTGTAACTAGGCTATACAGAGCCGCTGTTGTCAAGCGAACAGGATCACCGCCGGCGCATGGCTTCCCCGCCTCCCAAACAGACCATGAAAGAGCGGATCCTCGAGACCGCCGACAAATTGTTCTACCTGCAGGGCATTCGTGCGATCGGTGTCGACACCATCGCGGCCGAGATCGGCATCAGCAAGCGCACGCTCTACAATCACTTCCCGTCGAAGGACGCGCTGATCGAAGCCTATCTGCAGCGCCGCTTCGTCCAGCCCCGCCCGTCCGACAAGCCGCCGGCCGAGCAGATTCTCGCAACCTTCGATTCGCTGGAGCGGCGCTTCGCGGCAAAGGATTTTCGCGGCTGCCCGTTCGTGAATGCGGTGGCCGAGCTCGGCCCGGAGGACGAGGACCGCAGCGTTCGCAACATCGCCGTCGCCTTCAAGGAAAGCCGCCGGGTCTGGTTTCGCGATCTGCTGCGGCAGCTCGGCGTCGCCGATGCGGAGGGACTTGCAACCCAGCTCACGCTGCTGGTCGACGGATCGATCGCCCAGGACCTGGTGCGCGACGATCCGGCCATGGCGCGCGCGGCCAGGGAAGCGGCGCGCGTGCTGCTGGCCAACGCCGGCGTCAAGGTCGGCGGCTCCGCGCCCGCGGACAAGAAACGCACTGGATAAATCCGGTTGCGTAGACAGGTCCGGTTTGGTTGTTAGCGGCGACGGCATGCGACGGCGTTCCCAGTTTGGATATTCCGTCCGGCGAGATTGACAGCGACCGCGCGACAACCTGCGGCACAACTGGGGAACGACCATGGAAGATCTGAAGGTGACGGCCACCGGCTACGATTTCGCGCCGGCGCGCGCCGCCATGCAGCGCTATATCGACAACAATCTGCTGTCCGGCATCTCGTCCGCGGTCATGGTCGGTCGCGATCTCGTCGATGTCTCCTGCGTCGGCTGGGCCGACAAGGAAGCGCAGATCCCGCTGCGCACCGACCACATCTTCCGGGTGTTCTCCAACACCAAGCTGATCACCTCCTGCGCCGCGCTGCTGCTGTTCGAGGAAGGCCGATTCCGGCTCGACGATCCGATCGAGACCTACATCCCGCAGCTTGGAAACCGAAAGGTGCTGCGGCAGAGTGCAACGTCGATCGACGACACCGAGCCGGCGCGGAGCTCGATCACCATCCGCCAATTGCTGAGCCACAGCGCCGGCTTGAGCTACGGCTTCTTCGATCCGGGCACCGTGATCTTCCAGGCGCTGAACGAGCGCGGCGTGCACAATCCCAACGCGACCCTGGCCGAGATGGTCGATGTGCTGGCCGGTCTGCCGCTGATCTACCAGCCGGGCACATCGTGGGAATACTCGCTCGCGATCGACGTGGTCGCGCGCTTGGTCGAAGTGGTCAGCGGCCAGCGCTTCGACAAATTCATCAAGGCGCGCATCCTCGATCCGCTCGGCATGGTCGATACCGGCTTTGTCGTTCCCGAGCAGGACCAGGGTCGCCTCGTCGCGTATTACGCTGGCGCGGATCTGATGGAGCCGATGAAGCCGGGCCTCACCCGCACCGACAATGCGCCCTTCCCCAGCGCCTATCTGCGCCCGGTCGCACGCCTCAACGGCGGCGGCGGCCTGGTGTCGACGCTGCCCGACATGGTCGCATTGATCCGCAGCCTGCTGCCCGGCGGTCCGACGCTGCTGAAGCCGGACACCATTGCAGCGATGATGTCCAACCAGTTGCCCGACGGCCAATGGATCCGCTTTGCGATGATGGGCGAGCAGCCCGGCAAGGCGCATGGACTGGCCGGCGGCCTGATCCTCAATCCCTCGCCGATCGATCATCCGGATGCGGCCGGCGAATTCTACTGGGGCGGCGTCGCCGGCACGCAGTGGTGGATTTCGCCCAGAAAGGGCATTGCCGGTGTAATGATGGCGCAGCGCCAGATGGCGTTCGTCCATCCGTTCTCGTTCGAGTTCAAGCGGATGGCGTATGACGCGGTGAAGCGCGGACGTTAGCAGACTGCGTTTACGACAATGCTGTCGTCACCCGCGAAAGCGGGTGACCCTGTATTCCAGAGACGGCTCAGCTTGAATCGAGAGGCCGCGGCGTACTGGATACCCCGCATTCGCGGGGTATGACGACGAGTGTTGCGGATGGTGTGAAGCGCGGCCGTTAGGCCGCCGCGGAAACCACGCGGTTTCGGCCGTCGTGCTTGGCGCGATAGAGCGCGGTGTCGGCGCGCTTGAGCACGTCCGAGACCGGCTCGCCCTTGCGCTCCAGCGTGGTGAGGCCGATCGAGATCGTCACCGTGATCCGCTTGCCGCCCTTGTCGACGGCGAAGGGTTCGCCCGCGATCGAGCGGCGCAACCGCTCGGCAACCATGCCGGCGACATGCAGATCGGTCTCGGGCATCACGATCACGAACTCCTCGCCGCCATAGCGGCAGGCCAGATCGATGCCGCGGATCGACTTGCGGATGCGAACGGCGAATTCGCGCAGCACGTCGTCGCCGGCATCGTGGCCGTAGGTGTCGTTGATCGCCTTGAAGTAGTCGATGTCGAGGATCATCAGCGCCAGCGGCTTGCCGCGGACCGAGGCCTGCTCCGCCAGCGTCGCGAGGTGGCTCTCCATGTAGCGCCGGTTGTTGAGGCCGGTCAGCGCATCCGTGATCGCCATCTCGATCGAGTTCTGCACGTTGTCGCGCAGATGATCGGTGTAGCGGCGGCGGCGGATCTGGGTGCGCGCCCGTGCCAGCAATTCATTCTTGTCGACAGGACGCAGCAGATAGTCGTTGACGCCGATCTCGAGCCCGCGCATCAGCCGCGTGTTGTTGTCGGCATCGGAGACGGCGAGAATCGGCACCTGCCGCGTGCGCTCCAGCGAGCGGGCCTGACTGCACAGCCGCAGGCCGTCGTAATTGTCGAGGCTGAGCGACACGATCAGGAGGTCGTAATTGCCCTCCGCGGCGTGGAACAAGGCTTCCGACGGATTAACCTCGACATCGACGGTATGCTCGGCGGCGAGGATCGGCGCCAGCTTCTCGTAGGACGATGGCCGGTCGTCCACCAAGAGGATGCGGCCGCCGGTGCCACGATCCGCAATCGCGCTGCGCTCGGGCGCCTGCATGCCGATCTCGAGCGAGGTGATGGCGCGCATGCGCAGCTCATCAGTCATCATCTTCAGCCGCGTCAGCGAGCGCACGCGCGCGATCAGCACGACGTCGGACACCGGCTTGGTCAGAAAGTCGTCGGCGCCGGCTTCAAGCCCACGCACGCGGTCGGCGGGACTGTCGAGCGCGGTGACGATGACCACCGGAATGAAATGGGTCGCCGGATTCGACTTCAGCCGGCGGCAGACCTCGAAGCCATCCATATCAGGCATCATGACGTCGAGCAGGATGATGTCGCATTCGGCGCGCGCGCAGAGTTCCAGCGCCTCGGTCCCGTTGGAGGCGGTCAGCACATCGAAGTATTCGGCCGACAGGCGGGCTTCCAACAGCTTGACGTTCGCCGGAACGTCATCGACGACGAGGATACGCGCGGACATTGCACCACAACTCCCCTATCCGATAAAGCGTCGGACAGTCTCAATAAATTTGCCGACCGAGATCGGCTTGGACAAATAGGCTTCGCAGCCGCCCTCGCGGATGCGTTCTTCGTCGCCCTTCATGGCGAAGGCGGTGACCGCGACCACCGGAATCGCACGCAGATCGGGATCGTCCTTGATCCAGCGCGTGACCTCGAGGCCGGAAACCTGGGGCAGCTGAATATCCATCAAAATGAGATCGGGGCGCAGCTTGCGGACGAGATCAAGCGCTTCGAAGCCATTGCTGGTGCCCGAAGTCTGATAGCCATGCGCTTCCAACAGATCGCGAAAGAGCTTCATGTTGAGCTCATTGTCCTCCACGATCAGGACGGTTTTGGCCATCCCGTCCCTCCCAAACCCAGGAGACGGGCCCGGCTGCGGCACCTCACGCACCGCGCTCGGGACGCGTCGAAAATGTGAATTCAAACTAGCGCCAGAATCGCTCTAACCCGTTAACCCGACATCCAACTTCCGCAGCGTGGTTTCCGTTGCTTGAACACACGCGGAAGACTCGGGCATGATGGGCTTCTCAATAGAGACCATAAGTTAACGGAAAGGCAAACCGGCGCGTTGAAAAAGCCTGTTCACAACCCCCGGGAAGTTGCTGAAATCGTTGCGATTCAGGCGCTCGGCTTCATTGCCGGCGATCCCGAACGGCTGGGCTTGTTCCTGGCTGAGTCCGGAATCGGTCCGGAGACGCTGCGGAACGCTGCGTCCAATCCTCAATTTCTTGCGAGCGTGCTCGATTTCGTGATGCGCGACGACGCCACCGTGAAGGCGTTCGCCGCCGCCTCCGAACTGCACCCGACCAACATCGCTGCCGCCCACCAGGCGCTGGGCGACCCGAGATGGGAGCGCGACGTGCCGTGACGACGGCGGCGGCAGCTCCCGACGGCCCCCTCAGTTTCTGCCGAGACTGCCTCGGCGATCTCGATATCAAGGTGAAGCGATGCAGCCATTGCGGGTCGCCGCGGCTGGTACGTCACCGCACCCTGCCCGCGCTGGCGCTGGCGCATATCGATTGCGACGCGTTCTACGCCACCGTCGAGAAGCGCGACAATCCTGAGATCGCCGACCGCCCCGTCATCATCGGCGGCGGCAAACGCGGCGTCGTGTCGGCCGCCTGCTACATCGCCCGCACCTACGGTGTCCGCTCGGCGATGCCGATGTTCAAGGCGCTGGAACTCTGCCCCGACGCAACCGTGATTTCGCCCGACATGGCGAAATATGTCCGGGTCGGCCGCGAGGTGCGCCAGGCGATGCAGGCGCTGACGCCGCTGGTCGAGCCGCTGTCGATCGACGAGGCGTTCCTCGATCTCTCCGGCACGCAGCGCGTCCACGGCATGATCCCTGCCAAGGTGCTCGCCAAATTCGCCTGCGAGGTCGAGCGCGACATCGGCATCACGGTGTCGGTCGGGCTGTCCTGCAACAAGTTCCTCGCCAAGATCGCCTCCGATCTCGACAAGCCGAGGGGCTTTGCCGCGCTCGACCAGGACGAGGCACGCGAGATGCTGGCCAGCAAACCGGTCGGCTTCATTTATGGCGTTGGCCCGGCGACCCAGGAGAAGCTCGTGCAGCGCGGTTTCCGCGTCATCGCCGATTTGCAGCGCGCCGACGAGAACGAGTTGATGAAGCAGTTCGCGAGCGAGGGCCGCAGGCTGTGGCGGCTGGCGCGCGGCATCGACGACCGCAGCGTGGTGCCCGATCGCGGCGCCAAGACGATCTCGAGCGAAACCACTTTCGAGACCGATATCCGCGATTTCGCAACGCTGGAAAAACTGCTCTGGAAGCTGTCGGAGAAGACCTCGGCGCGGCTGAAGAGCAGCGACCTCTCAGGCTGCACCATCACGCTGAAGCTGAAGACCGCGGACTTCCGCCAGCGCACCCGATCGCAATCGATCCAGACCCCGACCCAATTGGCCGCAAAGATCTTTGCGGTGACGCGCGAGATGCTGGCCAGGGAGATCGATGGCACCGCGTTCCGCCTGATGGGCGCCGGCGTCAGCGCGCTGCGCCCGGGCGCGCAGGCCAATGATTCCGACATGCTTGACCGCCGCTCGGCGCACGCCGAACGCGCGATGGACAATCTGCGCAAGAAGTTCGGCAATGCCGCCGTGATCCGGGGCATCGCCTATGAGGGGCCGGGAAAGCCGGAATAGTCCGGGGCTCGACCGCGACGCGAACTCCGTCATCGCGAGGAGCGCAGCGACGAAGCGATCCATCGCTCCGCACGCGCGGAGGTATGGATTGCTTCGCTGCGCTCGCAATGACGGAGAGCGTCTTCCCTCAATCCGTAACCGCAACAGCCTCGATCTCGATCAGCCATTCCGGCGCTGCGAGCGCGGTGACGCCGACGAGCGTAGAGGCCGGCGGCTCCATGCCCTCGAAGAACGCCGAGCGCGCCTTGCCGATGATCGGGCGGAGCTCCGGCTTGTAGCCGACCACGAAGGTCGTGATCTTGACGATGTTGGAATAGCTCGCACCGGCGGCCTTCAGCGCCATGCCGAGGTTCTGCATCACCTGCGTGGTCTGCGCGGCGAGATCGCCGGCACCGACCACCCGCCCCTCCTCGTCCGTGGACACCTGACCCGAAATGTAGATCGTGCGCGCGCCAGAGGCGACGACGACGTGGGAGTAAGCCGGATTGTGATGCAGGCCGCTGGGACGAAGGTGGTCGCGCTTGCTCATGATGTGCCTCCCTGACACGAATGTATCGGGAAGCGTACTCGTGTCGGATGGTTCCGGCCAGAGCAGTCTCGCGGGGGATTTTTTGCTCCGCCTGTCGTCCCTGCGAAAGCAGGGACCCATAACCACCGAAGGTGATTATTGCGCGACGCTGGAGCCACAGCCCCCTTAATAACTCAACGCGGTGGTTATGGGTCCCGGGTCGCGCTCCGCTTGCCCGGGACGACACTGAATGTGTGGCTACAGCCAGCCGCTCACTTGCAGGGCTTGGAATCCCTGACGTCGAACTTGTCCAGCGCGCCGGAGATCACGAAATCGTTGTAGTCCAGCACCAGCGCGCGGGAGACACCGTTCTCGTAGAGCTCGAACGACATCGCGTAGACCGGCGTCTGCTCGCCATCCTTGGCCCGCGCGTCGCTGTCATAATAGCTCACCGTCACCGGCCAGCGCGTCATGGTCTTCATCGCATCGCTCGCGGTCGACGGATCGGGCGACGACGGCGCGCGGTCGCCCGCGATCGGCCGGCCGATCACGGTCAGCGTGTTGTAGATCTTCTCGCCATTGTCGGAGCCGTCATAGACGGTCTGTTCGAGCACCGATTTGCCGTCACGGGCCGCGGCGATGATGTGCTGGATCTGTTCGGTCGGGAACACGATCTTGCCGTCGATATTGAATGTCTTCTTCACCGGCTGGGTCAGCTTCACGGTGATATGATCGCCGATCCGCTCGGCGATGCCGTCGACCGGCGAGGATGCACTGTCGTTCATCCGCGTGTCGATCTTGAAGCGGTAGCTCTTGCCCGACGCGTCCTCCCAGGACGAGGAGCGCAGGTCGGACAGCGTCACCTTGCCCTCGCCGCTGTCGAGCTCGGACACCTGGCGGAATTCCGAGGTGTAGCCTTCGCAGGAGTTGCCGGAGAAATTGTACAGGATGCGCCCGCGTGCATCGCTGACCGAATTGGAGCCGCGTGATTTCACGAGACTCAGATCGTACAGCGCCTGGTGCGCGAGAAACGGCCCGCTTGCCGCGGCGGCGGCCCCATGAACCAGAGCGGATCCTGCGGCAACGGCGATCGTGAGCACCAGGGCACGCGACGGATTCCGGAACGGCAAGATCATGGTTTGTCCTCGAGGAGGCAGGGATTCGGCACAATAGTGACGGTGGTATTGCGCCGCAACTGGGGCAAGTCTGACAAAATTGCAATGTCGGCGGCGAATTTGCCGTCGTTTTCGGCAGTTTTCCCTGCAATTCCGCACGTCACGGACACCACGCCCTCACGTGACCGTCGCTTGCAACCGGCGGCACGATGCGCGAAACAATCGAAACAAACTTGGCCCTGACCGCGTTTCAGGCTTCGTGCAATCCAATTGGGGGACAAAAAATGGCGGGTACCGTCGAACAGAAACTGGCGTCACAGGGCATCACACTTCCCGAGCCGACCTCCCCGGTCGCGAACTATGTCCCCTTCGTCCGCAGCGGAAACCTGCTGTTCATCTCCGGCCAGGTCTGTTTCAACGCCGAAGGCAAGCTGATCGCCAAGGGCAAGCTGGGGGCCGGCGTCACGCTCGAGCAAGGCGTCGCCGCGGCGCGGGGCTGCGCGATCAACCTGCTGGCGCAGATCAAGGCCGCGCTCGGCGATCTCGACAAGGTCGTGCGCGTGGTGCGATTGGGCGGCTTCATCAACTCCGCGCCCGACTTCTTCGACGGCCCGAAGGTGCTGAACGGCGCCTCCGATCTGATGGTCGCGGCGTTCGGCGACAAGGGCCGCCACGCCCGCACCACCGTCGGTGTCGCCTCGCTGCCCGCAGATGCCGCGGTCGAGGTCGAAGGCGTGTTCGAAGTCGCCTGATCGATGCGCGCGCCTGATTGGCTGACGAAACGGCCGGTCGCCCATCGCGGCCTGCACGATGCCGCACGCGGTATCATCGAGAACATGCCGGCCGCGGCCACCGCCGCGGTCGCCGGCAACTTCGCGATCGAGTGCGATATCCAGCTCACCGCCGACGGCGAGGCCATGGTGCATCACGACGATGCGCTCGGCCGCCTCACCGAGGGGACGGGCCTGCTGGCAAACAAGACCGCGGCCGAGCTGAAGGCTGTGAAGTTCAAAGGCACCCCCGAGCAGATGATGACGCTCGGGGAGCTCTGCGCGCTGGTCGCCGGCCGCGTGCCGCTGGTGGTCGAGGTGAAGAGCCATTTCGACGGCGACCGCAGGCTGCTGCGGCGGATGGCCGAGGTGCTGTCGTCCTATTCCGGCCCTGTTGTCGGCATGTCCTTCGATCCCGACCAGGTGCTGGGATTGCGCGAGATCATGCCGAACCTGCCGCGCGGCATCACCGCCCAGCGCACCTATGACGACAGTTCCTGGACCAAGCTGACGCCGGCGCAGCGCGACGGCATGCTGTATCTGCGCCACGGCTTCAGGACCGAGCCGCATTTCGTCGCCTTCTGGGTCAACCAGCTCCCGGCGCCGGCGCCCTGGATCGCCCGCAATGTGTTCGGCTGCCCGCTGCTGGCGTGGACCGTGCGGACGGCGGAACAGCGCGCGCGTGCGGCCCGCTATGCCGACCAGATGATCTTCGAGGGGTTTGTGCCGGGAACCTGACATGCCACCGGCAGTCTTGAACTCGTCGCTGCGACGCACGATGTTGTCGGGAGTTGGTCGTCATCGGCGATGGCGGAATGCGGAGCATGATCCGGAAGTGGAGCCAGCTGTTCCGGAAAGATCATGCTCAAACGAGGCACCGGTCTTCACTCTCGATGGCGTCGTCTGAAATCACCCTAGAGGCTGTGGCTGACATCGGCGGCATTCCGGCCGCCGAGTGGGACGCCTGTGCCAATCCCAAGGCGGACGCCGACAGCATCCATAACCTCGACACGCTGGCCTCGCCCGCCGCCGCAAGCGATTGCCAGACCGCCGCAAGTTCGAGCTATAACCCGTTCGTTTCCCACGCGTTTTTCGCCGCTGCCGAAGCCTCCAAATCGGCCTGCCCGCGGACCGGCTGGGGACCGCGGCATCTGGTGGCGAAACTCGATGGCCGGATCGTCGGTGTCGTGCCCTGCTATCTGAAATCGCACTCGCAGGGCGAATACGTATTCGATCGTGGTTGGGCCGAGGCCTATCACCGTGCCGGCGGCAGCTACTATCCGAAGCTGCAGGTCTCCGTCCCCTTTACGCCCGCGACCGGGCCGCGGCTCCTGATCCGTGACGGCGTCGACCGCGAGGTGATCGGCTCCGCCTTGGCGCGGGGCCTGCGGGCGCTCTGCGATGCCACCGAGGCCTCTTCCGTCCACGTGACGTTCGCCCGCGAGGACGAAGCAAAATTCCTCGGCGCACACGGCTTCCTGCTGCGGACCGACCAGCAGTTCCACTGGCACAATGAAGGCTACAAGACCTTCGACGATTTCCTGGGATCGCTGAACTCCCGTCACCGCAAGGGCATCAAGCGCGAACGTCGCGAGGCGCTTGCCGCCGGAATCACGATCCACTGGCTGACCGGCCCCGACATCACCGAGGACGCCTGGGACGCGTTCTTCGAGTTCTACATGGAGACCGGCTCGCGCAAATGGGGCCGGCAGTATCTGACCCGCGAATTCTTCTCGCTGATCGGCGAGAGCATGGCCCGCGACGTGTTGCTTGTGATGGCCAAGCGCAACGGCCGCTGGATCGCCGGCGCAATCAACTTCATCGGCTCGGACACGCTGTTCGGCCGCAACTGGGGTGCGATCGAACACCACCCGTTCCTGCATTTCGAGGTCTGCTACTACCAGGCGATCGATTTCGCGGTTCAGCGCGGGCTCAAGGTGGTGGAGGCCGGCGCACAGGGCGAACACAAGCTGGCGCGCGGCTACCTGCCGCAGACCACCCACTCGGCGCACTTCATCGCCGATCCCGGGCTGCGCCGCGCGATCGCCGACTACCTCAAGCGCGAGCGCGACTATGTCGCCGAGGTCGGCCGCGAGCTCGCCGAGGCCGGCCCGTTCCGCAAGACGGTCGACGACGACGCTTGACGTTTCGGCCGCGACCTAGACATTAGCGCAATAAAATTGAGGAGCCGCCGCCATGCCCGCCTACGACAACAACAACCCCTTCGCAAAAATCCTGCGCGGCGAGTTTCCGTCCTACAAGGTCTATGAGAACGAGCACGTGCTGGCGTTCCTCGACATCATGCCGCGCTCGCCCGGACACACGCTTGTGATCCCGAAGGCCGCTGCCCGCAACATCCTCGACATCACGCCTGATGATTTCGCCCATGTCGCGCGTGCCGCCCACAAGATCGCGGCCGCCGGAATGAAGGCCTTTGAAGCCGACGGCATCACGGTGCAGCAATTCAACGAGCCCGCCGGCGGCCAGGTCGTGTTCCACCTCCACATGCATGTGATGCCGCGCAAGAACGGCGTCGCGCTGCTGCCGCCCGCGAGCCACAAGGAAGACGGCAAGGTGCTGGAGGCGCACGCGGCGAAGCTGATCGCAGCGTTGAAGTAACCTTCACTGCCCGTTATTCCCGGGCGCGCGTAGCGCGAGCCCGGAATGACCGCGGTGAGACTTCACTCCGTCTCGAAATCCCCGGCCTGCGGCGGAGCCAGCGGGGTGAACTCGCAGCGATCGGGCTTGACGTCGATCAGCGGCGTCTCGTCGAGGCAGTCGAGGCCGCGCACCAGGATGACGTTGCCCTCGACGCCGACCAGTTTGACGATCGAGGTCCCGATCGGATTGGGCCGCACCGGCGAGCGCAACGAGAAGGTACCGCGGGTGCTGCCGTTGTTCTTCGGGCTTTGCAGCACGATGTCGCGGCGGGACTGGTGCAGCCAGTACAGCACTTCGAGATTGCTGTAGAAATCGACGCCCTTGATGGCGGCGACCCAGGGCTCGAAGATCTCGAGCCGGCACACCGGGCCGTCATGCCGCCCTTGCCGCGGCGTCGCCAGCCGCGAGGTCCAGGGCGTACGGATGCGGCCGATGAAGACCAGCCAGGCATCGCGCGCCGCCGGCATGTCGACGGCGACCTCGCCCTGGCGCAATTCCATTTCACGTACCATGTCTCAATCCAGCGATATGTTCAGCGCCTTGACTACATCAGCCCATCGCGCGCGATCGGCATCCACGAACTTGTCGATCTCGGCCTGGCTCTTCGCACGCAGCGGCGGGAAACCGATCTTGACCAGCGAAGCGCGGAACGCCTCGTCGTTCAAGGCCCGGTCGAGGCTCGCCTTGATCTTGCCGGCGATCTCGTCAGGCACCTTCGACGGCGCTGCAATACCATACCAGACGCTGACCGCATAATCGGGATAGCCGCTCTCGGCGATCGTCGGAAGGTCAGGTAAATCCGGGATGCGCGCGGTGGAGCTGACGCCGAGTGCACGCAACATGCCGGACTTGACCGGCGGCAGCGCGGTGCCGAGCGTATCGAACATCAACTGGATGTTGCCGGACAGCAAATCCTGCAGCGCGGGTCCGGCGCCCTTGTAGGGCACGTGGGTCATCTCGACGCCGGCCATCTGCTTGAACATCTCGCCGGCGAGATGAACCGTGCCGCCGGTGCCGGCCGATCCGAAATTGAGCTTGCCGGGATTCTTCTTGGCGTAGGCGACGAACTCCGCCACCGTCTTCGCAGGCACCGAAGGATTCACCTCCATGATCATCGGCGCATCGGTGATGACCGACAGCAGGCGGAAATCCCTGGCGGGATCGTAGGGCAGCTTCTTGTAGAGCAGCGGATTGAGCACGAAGATCGAGGCGGCCGTCACGAACAGCGTGTAGCCGTCGGGATCGGAGCGCGCCACCGCCTCGGCGCCGATCGCGCCCTGCGCGCCGGCCTTGTTCTCGACCACGACCACCTGCTTGAGATCGCGCCCGAGATATTCGCCGACGAGGCGGCCGAGCACGTCGGTCGGTCCGCCTGCGGCATAGGGCACCACCAGCTTGATCGGACGCATCGGATAGTCTGCGGCGCGCGCCGGCAGCGCCGCCACCAGCAACACCGTCAGAGCAACAATGAAGTGCGATGATACGCGCCGCTGCATGCCGTTTCCCCGTTGTCTTGTTCTTGGGAAACGAGACTAGCGGATAATGCGGTGGCCGCAATCAGCCGAGCCAGTATTTGCCCGCGATCATCACGACTTCGCCGACGATCACGCCGGCGAAGATCGATTTTCGCGCCAGCATGAACGCGACGAAGCCGGCGGCGACGGCGCCGTAACGCAGCCAGTCCGGCACGCCGGCGAGCGCGCCCGGCGGCTGCACCACGATCTGCGCGATGATCCCGGCGAGGATCGCGGTGGCGACCGCCCTCACCCAGACCAGCAGTTCAGAGTTCTCGTCGATGCCGCCGCCGAACCAGAGGCCGAGCATACGCCAGATCTGATTGGGGATGACGCCCGCCACGAACAGGATCGCAAGCGCGTGCCAGTCGCCGATGAAGGTGCTCATGCCCGCGCCCTCACCGTGCCGGCCCGCGCGCGATGCACGCCATAGGCGATGGTTCCCGCGACGACGCCGCTGACCAGGATGTCGACGCCGCTGTTGAGCAGCGCGGCCAGCGGGAACAGCAATAGCCCAAGCACCAGCGCGATGACGTCGGCGAACTCGCGGCAGTTGCGCGCGGTCGAGAACAGGAAGGCGAGCGGTGTCAGCATCAGCATGCCGGCGGCGAGCAGCGGCGTGAGGTTGGCGGCGAGCATATAGCCGATCGTGTTCGCGATCAGGCAAACCGAGACCAGCCCCAAGCCGAGCCCATGGATGAAGGCGATCCGGCGGTTGCGCGGCACCTGCGGCAGGAAGCGGTAGCATTCGACCCACAACGTCACGGCGGTAAGATGCGCCACCAGGATCAGATGCCGCCGCTTGGTCTGTTCGGTGCGCATCAGCGGCAACACCGAGACCACCATCGGAAACAGCCTGATCGCACTCACGGTGACCGCGATCGCCGATTGCAGCACGGTGGCGCCGGAGCCGAGCGTCGTGATCACGATGATCTGCGCGGGCCCCGCCCAGACGAACGCCGTGCTCGCCAGGGTCCAGCCCAACGAGAAGCCGCTATCATGCGCCAGCGCGCCGATCCCGAGATAGGTGGCAAACAGCACCAGCGTCAGCACGGTCGCGCCGATCGACCGCGCGCCCCACAGGAAGGCGCGGAACGAGGTCTGCCATTGCGGGGAATCGAGCGGAGGAAGCGCCACGGTGAACCGGATGGTTTTGCAATGGCGGCGGCTTAGGGCGCGGTGCTCAACGGGTCAAGCAAGCGGCTGCACAGGGCGGGTATGCAGCGGCGATAACCCCACTCGTTATTGCGAGCGGAGCGAAGCAATCCATTGCTCTGCTTGCACGGACAGATGGATTGCTTCGTCGCTTCGCTCCTCGCAATGACGTGGAGAGGTCCGTGCCTCACGCCCGGTTCTTCAGCACGAAGCATGCTCCGCCCGCCTTGCGGATGCGGTTGCACAGGCCGTCGGCCTCGGGGCGAGTGTCGGCGCCGATGCGCACCTGGTAGAACGTCGCGCTGCCGCGGCTGCGCAGCCGCGAGCCGAGCAGGCTCGGATCCTGATCGCCGATCACCGCGGACAGCCGCTTCATGGCGCGGGCATACATCGCAAGCGCCTTGTCGCGGCTGAAGCCGGCGGCGAGCTGTACGCCCCACACCTTGGCCGCCGACAGCGTGATGTGCTGCTCGAGCCCGGCCACGAACGGGTTGGGCGCACGCTTCAACAGCGCCATCAGCTCGCGGCAACTCTTGGTCGGCGGACGCGCCCGCATCTTGCCGTTGTTACGAGCGGCGGCAGCCCAGTCGTCGACGCTGGAGCCGGTGATCGCCGAGACATAGTTGCGCGTCTCCTGCGGCATATAGCCGGTGCCGGCGAGCCAGTCCTGGATCCGGCGCGGACCGGCGTTATAGGCGGCCGCTGCAAGGCCGAGATTGCCGAACTGGTTGCGCAGCTCGCTCAAAAATTCGGCCGACTTCGGCAGCGCCTGGACGGGATTGAACGGATCGAGCACCCCGCGCTCGTTTGCGGTGCCCGGCATGAACTGCGCGATGCCCTGCGCACGCTGGCCGTTGCGGGTGATCGGACCGATCGCATCGGCCTGGAAGCGGCTCTCCTGCCAGATCACGCGCGCGAAGAATTCGAGCGGTAGATCGTTGGCCCGCGCCGCCGATTCGATCATCAGGCACATCGCCTCGCGGGTGTCGCTCTCGCGCGCGTCATCCGCCGGCTTGTCGGCTGTGGCCGCAGGTTTCTCGGCGGACGTCGCGGGCGGCTCCACCGGAGGCGTCGCAGGTTTCTCCGCCGATGGAGCGACCTGCCCTGCCGGCGGCGGCGCAGGCGCCTCGGCCGGCACCTCAGCGGGCTTTTCGGCGGGCGCAGCCGGCTTGTCCGCAGGCGGCGCTGCGGGCTGCTCGGCGCCGGGCGCCGGGGCTGCGGCAGGCGCGTCCTCCGCGCCGGCGCCGATCGGCGGCACCAGCGTCAAAAGCAGAACCAATGCGGCGCAACGACCTGTTCGCATCGCAAATCTGTTCCCGCGCAGCGCGGCTTGACACCGCAAGCTCGTGGTCTAGCTATGGACTGAAATGATGGCGCGCAAAAGGGAGCGCAAAATGGCCGCAGCTACGGACGATCAACTCGGCTTTGCCCCCGACGACGACGCCCCGATCGGCTACATGAAGCGGACCCGCGATTATTATGCGGCGATCGGCTACACCACCCCCTACCGCTGGGCGCACTACACTTCGGCCCCGTTCCAGCCGTTGACGAAGCCGCTGAGCCAGTCCCGCGTCGCCATCATCACGACGGCGGCGCCGTTCGATCCTGCCCGCGGCGACCAGGGTCCGGGCGCGAAATACAACGGCGGGGCAAAATTCTATTCTGTCTACGACGGCGATACGTCGCAGCAGCACGATCTGCGAATTTCGCACATCGCCTATGACCGCACCCACACCACGGCGACCGACAGCGGCACCTGGTTCCCGCTGGCGCAGCTCAAGCGCCTCGCCGCGGCAGGCACGATCGGCGAAGTCGCCCCGCGCTTCTTCGGCGCTCCGACCAACCGCAGCCACCGCGTCACCATCGAGACCGACGCGCCCGAAATCCTCAAGCGCTGCCGCGACGACAAGGTCGACGCCGCGGTGCTGGTGCCGAACTGCCCGGTCTGCCACCAGACCGTCAGCCTGGTGGCGCGGCATCTCGAAGCCAACGGCATCCCGACCGTCGTGATGGGCTGCGCCAAGGACATCGTCGAGCACGCTGCGGTGCCGCGCTTCCTGTTCTCCGATTTCCCGCTCGGCAATTCGGCCGGCAAGCCACATGACGAGGCCTCACAGGCCTTAACGCTGGAGCTCGCGCTGCGCGTGCTGGAGTCTGCGCCCGGCCCGCAGACCACCGTGCAATCGCCGCTGCGCTGGAACGCGGATGCGTCCTGGAAGCGCGACTACAGCAATGCCGAGGCGCTGAGCGCCGAGGAGCTGGCACGGCTGCGTCGTGAGTTCGACGCGCAGAAGGAAATCGCCAAGGGCCTGCGCGTCGCGTAGCGCCGGGCGTTGCGTCCACGCTCACTAAGCTAACGGTGTCATCGCCCGGCTCGACCGGGCGATCCAGTACTCCAGAGACGTTTGTGAAGACGGAGAAGCCGCGGCGTACTGGGTCCCCCGGTCAAGCCGGGGGACGACACTGGTGGTGAAACGCCTACGCGTGCACAGGGACGGCATCACGTGACGTCCCTTCCTCAGCCCCCGCATAACGCCGCGCCAGCGCCGCACATGTCATCAGCTGGATCTGGTGAAACAGCATCAGCGGCAGCACGATCAGCCCGACCGACTGCCCTGCAAGCAGCACGCTCGCCATCGGCAATCCGCTCGCCAGGCTCTTCTTCGAGCCGCAGAACATGATGGCGATGCGGTCGGCGCGCGAGAACCCGAGCAGCTGGCTGCCGAAATTGGTGATCAGCAGCACGACCGCGAGCAGCAGTGCATCGAGGCCGAGCACGATGGCCATCTGCGTCGCATTGACCTGGTGCCAGATGCCGTGGCTGACGCCGTCGCTGAACGCGGTGTAGACAATCAGGAGGATCGAGCCTCGATCGACCAGGCCGAGCATCGCATGGTGCCGCGCGACCCAGCTTCCGATCAGCGGCCGCGACAATTGCCCCGCCACGAACGGCAGCAGCAACTGCACGACGATGTCGAGCGCGGCATTGCCGGAGAACCCGCCATGGCTGGAGAGCAGCACGCCCGCCAGCAGCGGCGTCGCGACGATGCCGAGCAGATTGGAGGCGGTCGCCGAGCACAGCGCCGCCGACACATTGCCATGCGCGATCGAGGTGAAGGCGACCGAGGACTGCACGGTCGACGGCAGGATGCAGATCAGGATCACGCCCGCCCACAGCGCCGGCGTCAGCAGATGCGGCGCCAGCGCATGGGCAGCGAGCCCAAGCAGCGGGAACAAACCGAAGGTCGAGAGGAAGATCACGAGATGCAGCTTCCAGTGCCGGGCGCCGACCAGCGCCTCCGTGGTCGACAGCCGGGCGCCGTGCAGGAAGAACAGCAGCGCGATCGCAGCGTCGGTGGCGTAGCCGCCGATCACGGTGCCCTGCCCGTGCAGCGCCAGCAGCGTGGCAAGCCCGACCATGCCGACGATGGCAGCGATATAGGGGTCGACGGGTACGAGTGATCGCAGGCGGCTGATGGTCATGGCAGGTTCCTTTCCTTGATCGGAAGGTGGCGCCTCTCAGGCCAATTGTGAACCGCACTTACCGCTGTTATTGTCATTACATTACGTAATGACGGACCCGCCATGCTCGACCCCGCCCAGTTAGAGACCTTCCTCACCGTGGTGCAGACCCAGAACTTCACCGAGGCCGGTCGCCGCCTCGGCCTGAAGCAGTCGACGGTCAGCCAGCACATCCGCAAGCTGGAAGCCGCCGCCGGCCGTCGGCTGTTCGTGCGCGACACCCATTCGGTGGCGCTCACCGCCGACGGCGAGGCGATGACCGGCTTCGCGCGCCCGATCCTCGAGGCCAATGCGCGCGCCCGCGACTACTTCGCGGGGTCGCAGGTACGCGGAAAGGTTCGGTTCGGCGCCGCCGAGGATTTTGCCAGCTCCCGCCTGCCAGATCTTTTGCGCGATTTCGTCCGCCGCCATCCGCAGGTTGATCTCGAGCTGACGATCGGTCTCAGCGCCGTGCTGTACCAGCAGCTCGACGCCGGCGAGCTCGACCTCGTGCTCGGCAAGCGGCGGCCCGGCGACGCGCTGGGACAGCTGGTGTGGCAGGACCGCCTGGTGTGGACTGGCGCGCCGGGCATGCGGCTCGATCCCGAGCAGCCATTGCCGCTGATCCTCTACGCGCCGCCGAGCGTCAGCCGCAGCGTGGTGCTGGAGGCGATGGAGCGGTTCGGGCGGCCATGGCGCATCGTCTGCTCCAGCGGCAGCCTCAGCGGCCTGCGCGCCGCGGCTCTTGCCGGCCTCGGCATCACGCCGCAGGCGCAAGGCTTGATCCCAGACGGGTTGGAGGCGATGCCGGCGGCAGGCCTGCCGCCGCTCGGCAGCGTCGAGTTCGTGGTCCGCACCGCGCGCCGGACCAGGCGCGGCCCGGCCGTCGAATTGGCGCAGGCCATCACCGCGCATGGCGGCCGGCTACGGCCGTAGTCACGGCAGTGTGGATCGGTCCCGCGGCAAACTCGCTGCACCTCTCCCGCTTGCGGGGGAGGGAATGCACTTCCAACGCGGCCAGCGCTCGGGCGATCCGAGCAAGTCGAACGTCAGGCGGGCTGCGCTTCCGTGACCTGCACCGCGCCGAGCATGCCCGTGCGGTCGTGGCAGCCGAGATATTCGAAGAACTGCTCGTCGGCAGCGGCGACCGTGACCTCGTGATACAGCCTGAGCTTCGCTGACGGCCCCAACGTGGACAGATACTTCATCGCCGCGCCGAAGATCCGGACATGGGTCGGATGCGATTCCGCCCAGCGCTCCAACGCAGCGAGGCTCTTCCACCAGCTCTGGCCGTAGGACTTTTCCATCACTCTTCCATCCGCATCGACGACACGCATGTAGCGGTTGGCGTAGCAGCCGATCGGCACGCCGTCGTCGCGCAGGAAATCCATGCCCTCGCGCAGCACCGGCTCGACGTCGTCGAGATACATCTTGCGTTCGGAGGCCTCGGTGTCGCTCCAGTCCTGTCCGGAGCGGATCAGGCAGAGATTGTCATGCGCGACCACGCGGATCCGCGCGCCGTCGCGGATGACGCGCGGCTCGCCACCGGGCGTCATCGCGTCGGTCTGCGACAGCGGGATGCGGTCGCGCATGCCGCCCCAATAGGCGTGCTCCTGCACCTCGCCGCTCATGCCATCGGCAAGAACCGCGACGCCCTCCGGGCGGCCGAGCGACGAGAACAGCGTCTCGTAGCGCGCAACTTGCGGCCGCAGCACCTCGATGAAACGGCCGACGCCATCGCTGGCGCCGCTGCCGGTCCAGGCCTCGCGCGCACCGCCGAACCAGGCGTCGAAACGCCCGGCATCGTCCCAATAGGCGACCGAGACGACATTGGTGAATCCGGCCTGGTCGACATATTGCGCGCGATCCCAATGGGTCGGGCCATTCTCCGCGGCAAAGCGCCTTGCGATTTGCGCCAGCGCCCCGGTCGCGGCGGCCGTCGGCTCGCCGCGAAACTGCACGCCGAAATAGGCCATGATCACGCTTGCGACCGCGGGCTTGTGGCGCGCGACGAAGGACGGATATGGCGGCGCATAGTCGTCAGGCACACGGCGATGGCGGGAGCGCGCCGTCTGCAAATGAGGAGGAATCGCGGATTCCATGACAGTCACCTCCGGTTGGATGTTGCCCTGACGCGTTCAGCTCGCGGCCGCGTCGATCTCCTCGAAGCTGTCGAGCGGCAGCGCGAAATGCTCGACGCGCTTTGAGGGCTTCTTGTTCAGCAGCAGGCGCGTGACGTCGGGCCGCGAATAATGCCCGGCCGGATCGGCGGCATTCTTGGCAATCCCGATCGCGCCGAGATCGATATCGGCGAACAGCAGCCCCTCCTGATCGGGCGGCAGCTTCTCGGCGATCGAGCTGCCGTCGGGCCCATAGATCGCGGCGTGTCCGCCGCCGACATGCAGCAGCGCGTGCTTGTCCTCGCGGTCGCACATCTCGTCGATCATGGACTGCGAGACCGTGGCACAGGGCGCCAGCACGAAGCACGAGCCCTCGACGGCATAGACGCGTGAGGCCGCGTTGTTGACCTCCCAGCCGAGCGCCGGCGCGAACGGATCGTACAGCGAGAAGCTCGGCCAGGCCGCCACATGCACCTGCTCGTTCTGGGCATACATCGCGTATTTCGACAGCGGCTGCAGATGCTCCCAGCAGCACAGCGCGCCGAGGCGGCCGATGCCGGGGCGGTCGTGCACCGCAAGGTCGCTGCCGTCGCCCTCGCCGTAGACGGTGCGCTCGGCGTGGGTCGGCCGCAGCTTGCGCCGCTTCGCGATGGTCTCGCCGTCAGGTCCGATCAGCCATTGCGCGAGGTAGAGGCTGCCGCCCTCGCGCTCGGACAGGCCGAGCACCGCGGTCATGCCGGCCTTCTTCACCGCAAGGCGCAACTTCTCCGCCTGCGGACTATCGTAGGACAGGGAGTTGTCGAAATAGCGCTGCACGAAACCGCGCCCGATCGCCCAGGCCGGCGAGTCCAGCCAGATGTACCAGGGATAGCCGGGGATGAACGCCTCGGGGAACGCGATCAGTTTGGCCCCCTTGGCGGCTGCCTCCTCGATCAGCGCGATGCTCTTGGCGATGGAGGCGTCGAGGTCGAGCCAGGCCGGCGCGGCCTGCACCACCGCAACGCGATATTTCGGATGTTCGATACCCATGATGTCCTCCTCGCAGCCGGCCGCTCCGGCCGGTTCGGTCTTGATCGGCCCTAGCGGGCTCTGACATCATGCTGCCTCGGGACCGGGCCTGCCGTTCGACCAGAACGGAAGGAAAATTCGACTGCGGAGGAGATTCCCCCGGCCGTCACCGGTACGAAGCTTGCTTTGTTTGCGTGGCCAGCGTTTGCACTCGTGAAGGGAGGAAATCATGCCGGCCCTGTTCACCACGGACACCGCGCCCACGCATCGGCGCCTGGCGCTCTGGCAAGACATCGTCTGCGACGTGTTCGTGCAGCTCGACTGCAAGTCCGACCTCGGCACCGCCTTCCATGGCGCCATCACCAGCACGCAACTGGGGCCGGCGAAGTGTTCGGTCGTTTCGTCGAGCCGGCAGCGGGTGCTGCGCACACCGTCGCGGATCGCGCGCGCCAGCGAGGACTTCGTTCTGTTCGCGCTCGGCCGCAGCGGCTCGGGCGGCGTGGTGCAGGACGGCCGCGAGACCGTGATCCAGCCCGGCGAGTTCGCATTCTACGACACCACGCGGCCCTATGAGCTGCGCTTCAACGACGACTTCACGCAGAGCATCTTCCAGGTGCCCCGCGCAATGCTGCACCGGCGCTTTGCCGGCACCCAGGGTCTGACGGCGACGACATTCACGTCCGATCGCCCGGTGCAGCGGCTCGCCTGGCAGTTCATCTCGGGGCTCGCCGATATCGCCGACAGGCTTGATCCGGACAGCGCGATCCGCCTCGCCGATCAGGCCGCGGACCTGCTCGCGATGGCGATCAGCGAGCGCGTCGGCGGCGCCGCGCTGCCGGCCTCGACCCACCGCTCCGCCCTGCTCTATCGGCTGAAGGCGCATGTGCTCGCGCATCTGCCGAACCCCGAGCTCGGCCTCACCGAAACCGCCGCGGCGCTCGGCATCTCGCCGCGCTACGTCAACAGCCTGCTCGCCGACGAGGACACCTCGTTCCAGCGCTTCGTGCTGGCAGAGCGGCTGGAGCGCTGCAAGCGCGACCTCGCCTCGCCGGCACACGCGCATCGCCACATCAGCGAGATCGCGTTCGCCTGGGGCTTTAACGACCTCTCGCATTTCGGCCGCGTGTTCCGCGACCATTACGGCCTGTCGCCGCGCGAGTGGCGGCACAGCCGGCTGCCGAACTGAAGTGTTGTCGAGCGAAGCCTGTGCCGCACCTGACGCGGGATGGGTACCGGTTCGCGTTAAGAGAACCCGTCAGGACAAGGCTCCGGCGGCGCTTTGCGGCGCAAAATAGCCGGGAATCCAAGCCTTCACGGATGCAAACAATTTACACTAACTGCAACGGGTTCCGTTCGTACCCTTCTTTTCGCAGGTCCGGACCGGTACAGTTGTGCCGTTCATTTGAGGAGGATTTCCCATGCAGGACCGGCGCCAGAGCCCACGCGACAAGGTGTTTTACGGTGCGGTTGCGGAGATCAATGAACGCGGCTCGACGATGGATTGCGTCGTCCGCAACATCAGCGAACGTGGCGCCTGCGTCGAATTTGGCGATGCCGCACGCCTGCCCGAGGAGATGAATCTGAACGTCGCGCGCAAGGGCCGCTCGTTCCTGGCGCGCCTGATCTGGCGCCAGGCCAACAAGGTCGGCCTCGCCTTCCGGATCATGACCTCGGACAACCCGGTAAGCGATCTCGACGAGCGGGTCCGCCGCAGCGAGATCAAGAAGCGGCAGCTGCAGCGGCGCATCAAGGAACTGCTCGGCCAAGGCTAACAAATAGAGACTAACAATCAAGGCTAACATCGAGGCTGAGCTTCTTGGCGTTCCCCAGCCTCGTTTCGGTGCACCCGGGGCGGACATTTCGGGGGTTGCAAAGGTCAGGTTAATCCAGCATCCGGTAAGCCCGCCAAGCTGGAACCGAGAGCAACCTCACGACATGTCGTCCGCGATTATTGAGCATCCCGACGGGCTGCCGCAGCCGCAGCGCAATTGGGCCATTCTCACGATCGCGCTGGGCCTCGTGATGGCCGTCGTCGACGGCTCGATCGCCAATGTCGCGCTGCCGACCATTGCCCGGGATCTCAACGCCAGCCCGGCATTCTCGATCTGGATCGTCAACGGCTATCAGCTGGCGATCACGATCTCGCTGCTGCCGCTGGCCTCGCTCGGCGAGATCATCGGCTATCGCCGCGTCTATCTGGCGGGGCTGCTGCTGTTCACGCTGGCGTCGCTGTTCTGCGCGCTGTCGCATACGCTGCCGCTGCTGACGATCGCCCGCATCCTGCAGGGGTTCGGCGCCGCCGGCATCCTTAGCGTCAACACCGCTCTCGTCCGCTTCATCTATCCGCATTCGCAGCTCGGCCGCGGCATCGGCGTCAATGCGCTGGTCGTCGCGATCTCGGCCGCGGTCGGCCCGACCATCGCCTCGTTCATCCTGGCGGTCGGGACCTGGCCCTATCTGTTCGCCATCAACGTCCCGCTCGGCGTCGTGACGCTGGCGCTGGGCTGGCGCTTCCTGCCGCACACCAGGCCCGCGGTTCACGCCTTCGACTGGCTGAGCGCAGCGATGAGCGCCATTGCATTCGGGTTCGGCATCAGCGCAATCGACAGCGCCGGCCATGGCGAGGCGCTGTATGTCTGCGCCTTGGAGTTCGCGGTCGCCGCGGTCGCCTCGCATCTGCTGTACCGGCGCCAGCAGCATCTGCCCTCGCCGCTGCTGCCGGTCGACCTGCTGCGGATTCCGATCTTCGCGCTGTCGATCGGCACCTCGATCGCCTCGTTCTGCGGCCAGATGCTGGCCTTCGTCGCGATGCCGTTCTACCTCGAAAACCATTTCGGATATTCGGCGGTGCAGATCGGCCTGTTGATCACGCCGTGGCCGATCGCGGTCGCGTTCGCCGCCCCGCTCGCGGGATGGCTGGTCGAGCGCTACCCGGCCGGCCTGCTCGGCGGCATCGGCCTGCTGATCTTCGCGACCGGACTGGGCTCGCTGGCGCTGATGCCGGCCAACGCAGCGCCGATCGACGTGATCTGGCGCATGGCGCTCGCCGGCGTCGGCTTCGGCCTGTTCCAGACCCCGAACAACCGCACCATGATCGCCGCCGCGCCGCGCGAGCGCTCCGGCGGCGCCAGCGGCATGCTGGGCACCGCGCGCCTGCTCGGACAGACCATCGGTGCCGCGCTGGTGGCGATGCTGCTGGCGCGCTATCCGGCCGACGGCACAAGGATCTCGCTGATGGTCGGCGTCGGCTTTGCCGTCGTCGGCGCCGTGCTCAGCACGCTCAGGCTGTCCTCCGCCGGCAGCCGCGGCGCCGAGCGAGTACGGGTCCAGGAGGGGCAGCGATTGAAGGGGGAGTGAGGCTGCACGTGACGTAAGACTCGACGGCGCAAACAAAAAGGCCGGCTGTTCAGCCGGCCCTTTTTCATTTGATCACCTGCTTTCGCCTCAGGCCTTGACCATCGGCCCCTTGGAGGCCGGCCCCTTGGTGCCGCCTCCGCCACCGTTGTTCGGACCACCCTTCGGCGGCTTGCGCTTGCGCGGCGGCAGGTTCTCGGGCTTCGGCGTGACCGGGCCCTCGACATATTCGAAGCCGATCTTGTCCTTGGCAGCAGCCTCGTCCTTGACCAGCACGACGCGGACATGTCCGCCGCCCTTGAGGTGGCCGAACAGCACTTCATCCGCGAGTGGCTTCTTGATGTGCTCCTGGATGATGCGCGCCATCGGACGCGCGCCCATCTGCTCGTCATAGCCGTGCTCGATCAGCCAGGCCTTGGCGGGCTCGGACAGCTCGATCGTAACGTCGCGGTCGGCGAGTTGCGCCTCGAGCTGCAGCACGAACTTCTCGACCACCATGCCGATCACCTCGGCATTGAGGTGAGCGAAGGACACGATCGCGTCCAGCCGGTTGCGGAACTCCGGCGCGAACTGCCGGTTGATCGCCTCGTGGTCGTCGCCTTCCCGCTTCGAGCGGGTGAAGCCGAAGGCCTGCCGCGCAAGATCGGCCGCGCCCGCATTCGTGGTCATGATCAGGATCACGTTGCGGAAGTTGACCTGCTTGCCGTTGTGGTCGGTGAGCCGGCCGTGGTCCATGATCTGCAGCAACACGTTGTACAGATCCGGATGCGCCTTCTCGATCTCGTCGAGCAGCACGACGCAATGCGGATGCTGGTCCACGCCATCGGTGAGCAGGCCGCCCTGGTCGAAGCCGACATAGCCGGGAGGCGCGCCGATCAGGCGCGACACGGTGTGCCGCTCCATGTATTCGGACATGTCGAAGCGCAGCAGCTCGACACCAAGCGACGCGGCGAGTTGCTTGGCCACCTCGGTCTTGCCGACGCCGGTCGGACCCGAGAACAGATAGCTGCCGATCGGCTTCTCCGGCTCGCGCAAGCCGGCTCGCGCCAGCTTGATCGACGCTGCCAGCGACTCGATCGCCTTGTCCTGGCCGAACACCGTGCGCTTCAGGGTCTGCTCGAGATGCTTCAACACCTCGGCATCGTCCTTCGACACGCTCTTCGGCGGAATCCGCGCCATGGTCGCGATCGTGGTCTCGATCTCCTTGATGCCGATCGTCTTCTTGCGCTTGCTCTCGGCGACCAGCATCTGCGCCGCGCCGGACTCGTCGATCACGTCGATCGCCTTGTCGGGCAGCTTGCGGTCGTGGATGTAGCGCGACGACAGCTGCACCGCCGCCTCGATCGCCTCATTGGTGTATTTCAGCCGATGGTAATCCTCGAAATAGGGCTTCAGGCCCTTAAGGATCGCAATGGCGTCTTCCACCGTCGGCTCGTTGACGTCGATCTTCTGGAAGCGCCGCACCAGCGCGCGGTCCTTCTCGAAGTGCTGACGGTATTCCTTGTAGGTGGTCGAGCCCATGCAGCGGATCGTGCCCGAAGCCAATGCCGGCTTCAGCAGATTGGACGCATCCATCGCGCCGCCGGAAGTGGCGCCGGCGCCGATCACAGTGTGAATCTCGTCGATGAACAGGATGGCGTTCGGATGCGCCTCCAGTTCCTTCAGGACCTGCTTCAACCGCTCCTCGAAATCGCCGCGGTAGCGGGTGCCCGCGAGCAGCGTGCCCATGTCGAGCGAGAACACGGTCGCGGCCGCCAGCACCTCCGGCACGTCGCTGTCGACGATGCGCTTGGCGAGGCCTTCGGCGATCGCGGTCTTGCCGACGCCGGCTTCACCGACGAACAGCGGGTTGTTCTTCTGGCGGCGGCACAGCACCTGGATCGCACGGTTGATCTCGGCATTGCGCCCGATCACCGGATCGATCTTGCCGTCGCGCGCCTTCTTGTTGAGGTTGACGCAATAGGTCTCGAGCGCCTCGCCCTTCTTCTTGGAGTCCTCGTTGCCCTTGGTCTCGGTCTCCTCGTCTACGCCGCGCACCGGCCGCGCCTCGGAGACGCCGGGCCGCTTGGCGATGCCGTGGCTGATGTAGTTCACGGCGTCGTAGCGCGTCATGTCCTGCTCCTGCAGGAAATACGCGGCGTGGCTCTCGCGCTCGGCGAAGATCGCGATCAGGACATTGGCGCCGGTCACTTCCTCGCGACCGGACGACTGGACGTGAATCACCGCGCGCTGGATCACGCGCTGGAACCCGGCGGTCGGCTTCGCATCATCGGCGCCGTCCGTCACCAGGTTTTCGAATTCGGTCTCGAGATAGTTGACGAGGCTGGTCCTGAGCTTGTCGAGATCAACGCTGCAGGCCCGCATCACCGCCGCCGCATCCGAGTCGTCGATCAGCGACAACAGCAGATGTTCCAGCGTCGCGTACTGATGGTGACGCTCGTTCGCGATCGCCAATGCACGGTGCAACGATTGTTCAAGGCTTTGAGAAAAAGTTGGCATTCGCGTCCTCTATGGCCCCCGGCCATCATGATCGCCATTACCGGGTCAGGCAATAACAACCTTCGTGATCGCCATTGATATAGTTACGACGGATCGTGGCGAAAGACCGGTCCCGCGGTGATGGTTTTCTTCTAAATTCGGGGCACCGGGACGCCGTGCGACCGCGCCCCGTGATCGTACGGGAACGCCCCTCACAACCGTCAGAAAACGCGTTGCAAGACCCGTTCCGCTCGTCGCGCCGGGTCAATCGTTCCCGCGAACTACTTCTTTTCCATCACACATTGCAGTGGATGCTGATGCTTGCGCGCGAAGTCCATGACTTGTGTCACTTTGGTCTCGGCGATCTCGTAGGTGAACACGCCGCACTCACCGATCCCGTGATGATGAACGTGCAACATGATCGTGGTCGCGGCCTCGGCGTCCTTGTTGAAGAATCGCTCCAGCACGTGAACGACGAACTCCATCGGCGTGTAATCGTCGTTCAGGATCAGGACGCGATACAGGTTCGGGCGCTTGGTCTTCGGCTTGACCTTGGTGATGACCGAGGTCGACGGGCCGCTGCCCGCGCCACTGCGGTTGTCGTCATTGCTCATTGTCGGCACCGGCGTTGTCGGCACCGGCGCGGCGGGCACCGCCGGCTTGGCCGAAACCGGCTCGGAGATCGGGACTGTCAACGTGGGTCGCAACATGGTTCAGGCGTTCGAATTCCCCAAGGGATGCCGGCAGGAAACCGGATGGCGATTGGAAGGTGGTCGCGATTGCCGCAAGACTGATCGCGGAACCCCCAGCAACCTTTCCAGATTGCCGCTCCCGGTCCGATCCGGCGGCCGGATCAACCTCCCGAATATGGGCCTCGCGACGCCCTGCCGCAAGCGCAGACCCGCCGCAGCCCACCGGTCCGATTCCCGGCGCGGCAACCCTTGGAAGGTTAATCATTTCTGCCTGATTTGACAAAGGATCGGGGCAGCCGATTTAGACGGCATTGAGGATAGCGCGCGCTTTTGCCCTGCTTTTGCGCCCCACCGGTACCAGTTGCCAGGTTTCCCTGGCCCGATTCACCAACTGTTTAGCCGCACGCGTAGAGATGATGGCGCCATCAATAATTTCGATGAGAGTGTCATGCTGGGCTCAGCCATTTTCAATCGCGGCCGCGCCGCTGCCCGCCGGTTTTCCAGGGCAAAGGACGGCAATGTCGCTGTTATCTTCACGCTCGCGATTCTGCCGATTATCGCCTTCGTGGGAGCCGCGATCGACTATACCCGCGCCAACAGCGCCCGGTCCTCGATGCAGGCGGCGCTCGATTCTACCGCGCTGATGCTGTCCAAGGACCTCACCATGGGCAACATCACGGCCGCGCAGATCCCGAGCAAGGCCCAGTCCTACTTCAATGGCCTCTACACCAACAAGGACGGCCAGGGCCTTGCGGTCTCGGCCACTTATACGACCCCGACCTCGAGCGCGGCGGCGACCATCCTGCTGAGCGGGTCCGGCTTCGTCAAAACCGACTTCATGCAGCTTGCCGGTTTTCCAAAGCTGAATTTCAGCAGTTCGACCACCACCACCTGGGGCAACGTCAAGATGCGCGTCGCCCTCGCCCTCGACAACACGGGATCGATGGCCCAGGACGGCAAGATTACCGCGCTGCGAAACGCGGTGGCCGGATCCGGCGGCCTGATCGACCAGCTCAGCGCGCTGAGCAAGAACAATGGTGACGTCTATGTCTCCGTCATTCCGTTCGCCAAGGTCGTCAATGTCGGCACCAACAATTCCGGCCAGAACTGGATCGACTGGACCGACTGGCTCAATCCACCGACCACCCAGCCCAACAACGGCAGCATGGGGACCGGCAGCCAGAGCCTGCAGGCGAGCCTCCCGATGAACTGGCACGCGGTTGGCCCCGGCGCGAAATGCCCCTGGACCAACAGCAATGGCGGCTTCACCTGCAACACCAGCCCGACCAGCACGTCCAACGCGAACTACATCCCGTCGAGCGGGACCTATTCAGGCTACATCTGCCCGAGCGTCGATTATAACTCTCACACCCGCTACAACGGCTGCTGGGTGAGCACGCCGGCGGGCACCGGCGTATTCTGCACGGGGTCGTCGTCCTGTTCCTGTCCGAAGAATTCGTCCGGCAACAATGTCACTGGTTGCAGTTGCACGACCACGGGCGGCGTCACGTCCTGCTCCGGCAATCTCTACACCCACGACTGGACCCAGCCGGGCCCGTTGGACCTCGTTCACAATCTGGCGCAGCCGCGCGTCAGCGCCGTGGTGGGCTGGACCAACAACAAGTGGACGTCGACCAATCAGCTCCCGACGGTCGCGAACAACTGGCTGCAAGCATCCACCAATCCGATCAGCAACTGGACCGGCTGCGTCACGGACCGCACCCAGCCGAACGATGCGACCGGCGTGCTGCCGAATACATCCGACGTCACCACGCTGTTTCCGGCCAACGAGTATTACGAGAACAGCTCGTATTATTGCAGCAGCAGCGCCTCGCCGCAGCTCGAACCGCTGATCCCGCTGAGCTACGACTGGACCGCGCTGAAGAACGCGGTCAACGCCATGCAGCCGACCGGCGGCACCGACCAGTCGGTCGGCCTCGCCTGGGCGTGGCAGTCGCTGCTGGCGAACGGCCCGCTGAACGCGCCGGCAGAGGACTCCAACACGACCTACAATCGGGTGATTATCCTGCTGTCCGACGGTTTGAACACCGAGGACCGCTGGCCCGTCTACGGCGACGGCAGCTCGCAGGCCTCGGGCAATCCGATCGACGCAAGGCAGGCCCTGCAATGTCAGAACCTGCAGGCCGCGAGGGATTCCGGTGGAAACCCGGCGTACACGATCTACACCATCCAGGTGAACACGAGCTCGCCAGCCGATCCGACCTCAACCGTCCTGAAGAACTGCGCCAGCAGCCCCGACAAATTCTTCATGCTGACCAGCTCGACCCAGATCCTGACCACGTTCAACACGATCGGCACGGCCCTCAGCAAGCTGCGGCTGGCGAAATAACCGCCCGCCTCCCGCCCAACAAAAAAGCCCGGCCGAAACGGCCGGGCTTTTCGTTTGTCTTGATCGGCAGCGCTTACTGAGCGGGCGCGAACTTGGAGACCAGGCCCTCATAGGGCTTGAAGGTCTGCTTGGCGCAGTCGCTGTACAGGCCGGCGATCTTCTGCGATTCCGCAACAAAGGTCTCGTAGGACGAGCGCAGGTATTCGGTCTGCGCCTCGAGCGCCTTGTCCAGCGACTTCACGCCCGACAGCTTCTCGACGAACGACTTGGTGTCCTCAAACGACTTCTTGGCGTAGTCGCCGTAGGCGGTGGCGATCGCCTGGACGCCGCTCTGCAGGTTGTTCGCAGACGCAGTGACCGACTCGAAATGCTCTTTGCCGTAGTTCTGAATGTCTTCGATCTTGACCATGGATTGGAATTCCTTTTCCCAGACTTGAAGGCGCAAATTCCCATTGCCGGGAAGCTCCCGGCCCCCTGACTTGATTAGAATACCGCATCGCACAATAAAGTCAACAAATATTGTGCAGCGCACAATCACACTGCGCGATTCCCGGGCATTTGCGCTAAACCCCGGGGGACTACGCAACGGTTGCTTAATCTTTTGGAAACTCGGTCCGCCTAACCTGATTCCCGGACTTTGTTCGCCTTCCGACGGGCAGCCTTGAAAGCTGTTTGTGAACAACACCTTAGCTAGAAGAGCGACCTGAGCCGCCACGAGGGCCGATGGTTCTGCCCGAAATGGTCTGTTGCGCAGGCAAGGATCGACGGCCGCCGGGCACAATTTCGCCTCACGAGCCAGTGATCTAGATAGAAATTGGGACGGGGAAGTAGATGCTTCGAACAACCTTGGCCTCCTCGCGGGCGCTGCGAGTTGGCGTTCTTGGGCTCGTTACCGTCACGACGGCGATCCTGATCACCAGTGATAGCGCGGAGGCGCGCCGTCATCGGCGCCACACCGCCCGTCATCACCACAGCGAGGCCGCGCGCGAAAGCTACAGCCCGCAATTCGCGACGATCATCGTCGACGGCAATAGCGGCTCGGTGCTGACCTCAACCAGCCCCGACGGACTGCGGCACCCCGCCTCGCTCACCAAGATCATGACGCTCTATCTGCTGTTCGAGCGCCTCGATTCCGGAAAGATGAAGCTCGACACCGAGATGCCGGTTTCCGAGCACGCCTCCGAGCAGGACCCGACCAAGCTCGGCCTGCGGCCCGGCCAGACCATCAAGGTCGAAGACGCCATCAAGGGTCTGGTCACCCGCTCCGCCAATGACGCGGCAGTCGTGATCGCCGAGGCGATCGGCGGCAGCGAAGACGACTTCGCCCGCATGATGACCCGCAAGGCCCGCGCGCTCGGTATGAGCCGGACCACCTATCGCAACGCCTCGGGCCTGCCCAACGACGAGCAAATTACCACGGCGCGCGATCAGTCGACGCTCGGCCGCGCCATCCAGGATCGCTTCCCGCGCTATTATCGCTATTTCTCGACGACGGCGTTCAATTTCCGCGGCCACACCATCACCGGCCACAATCGCCTGCTCGGCAGCGTCGAGGGCGTCGACGGCATCAAGACCGGCTACACCCGCGCCTCCGGCTTCAACCTCGTGACCTCGATCCACCGCGGCAATCGCTTCCTGGTCGGCGTCGTGCTCGGCGGCCGCAGCGGCGGCTCCCGCGACGCCATCATGCGCAACCTGCTGGCCGAGAATATCGGCAAGGGCGCCACCAATCGCACCGTCGCCGCGATCACCGAGCGCAACCCGGCCGACGCCAACGTCCAGGTCGCCGATGCCGACGATGCGCGCGAAGCGGATAGCTCGCCGGTTGCCGCGTCGGAGCCCGCTCCCGCCCCGTTGCCAGCACCACGCCCGGCCAGCAAGCCTTCGCTGATCGCCGCAGCCGCCGCCGCGCTGCCGCCGCCCCCGGCAAAGCCGGAGCCGCAGGCCAAGCCCGAACCGGCGCCGCTGACCTCAGGCGTGATCCAGACCCAGCAGCTCGCGGCGATTCCGGGTTCGGCTGAGCCGATGAAGCCGGTCAAGGTGAAGACCGTTCAGGTCAAGGCCGGCCAGATCAAGCTCGCCGCGGCCGGTCCGGCACAATCCGCACCGCCGATCACCAGCACGATCCCGTCGCGCGGTGAGATTCCCGAAACCTCAAACGCGATGATGGCGCGGGCCGCCGAGACCTCGAGGCCCGAGATGCCGCCGCAGCCGGCCAATTTCGGCACCGGCAACGGCATCCTCGGCGTGCTGCCGGCGTCGTCCGTGCATGCCCCCGCCGCCGCCCCGGCACCGCAGGCCGTGGCCTCGATCGAGCCGACCCGCAGCCTCCAGGCCGCCCCGCAGAGCAACACCGTCAAGCCCGGTGCCGCGCATTCCGGCTGGATCATCCAGGTCGGCGCGCTGGAATCCGAGGGCGAGGCCAACAAGCGCATCGACCTCGCGCGCAGCTCGGCCCGCGGCCTGCTCAGCAAGGCGGACCCGTTCACCGAGGTCGTGGCGAAGGACAACCGCAAGCTCTACCGCGCCCGCTTTGCCGGTCTCGAGCGCGATCAGGCCGAGGCGGCGTGCAAGACGCTGAAGCGCGCCGAGATCTCCTGCATCACCGTTCGCAACTGATCGACTCGATCGACCGATCGCAAAGGGCCAGCGCCGCAAGCGCCGGCCCTTTTGCTTTGCGGGCGGCGCACGGGAACGAGCGGTCCTTCCGCGCATGGCGCCGCCATGAAAACTTCTCGTCAAGATTTTACGGTTAAGTTTTCCCGAAACAACGATCGGCCACGCCGGACAGCGGCGGGCCAGACGGGGCATCAATCAGAAGCGGAAGGCGGCTCTCGGCTGTGGCGTTGGTAGCGTCGGAGTTAGAGATGCGTGCGAAGCAGAGTATCCTTGGCCTCGTTCACACGGGCAGCGAGATACGTCGAGCCCCCCTGGTCGGGATGCAGTTTCTTCATCAGGGTGCGGTGAGCCCGGCTGATGTCGTCACGCGACGCCCCCGGTTGCAGGCCAAGGATCTGATAGGCCTCCTCGTTCGTCATTTTGCCGCTCGTCGCCGCACGGCCCTGCCCCCCTGTCCGGTCGCCCTGTGCGTCCTGACGCCAGGCGGGAAAGCGGCGGTCCAGATAGCTTTCAAGTAGCGCGACGCTCTCGGCGTCGAAGCTAGGGACCATCGCCAAGAGCTGCGACAGGTCGAACTCGTCGAGCATGCGGCCGGCCTGCGGTCCGGCCACGATCTGCCCGGAGAGCACGCCGCTGCCGTGATCGAGGCTCATGTCGAGATATTGCGAGCGCACCCGCGAGCTTTGCCCGGGGCTGCGCGAACCGCCGAACATGCCGCCGAAATTGGGAAGCCCGGTGTTGCCGAACGGCGACCAGCCGAGCAGTCCGGCGCCGAAGATGCCGAGCGGGATCGCCACCGCCAGTTCGCCCCGCACGCCGGTAAAGGCCGCCACCGCCAGCGCGAGCACCCCGCCGCCGATCTTGATCGCACGCGCAAGCACGGCGGGATTGGCCGCACGAAACATCTGCAGCGCGGAATAAAGGACGACAACGGCGACGACGCCGGCGATCAGAGTTGGCATGCGCGGAATATAAGCGGCCCGGCCGCAAAAAGCATGCGAAGCTTCGTCTCACCGGAGCGTGAAGCGCCACGCGTGGCGTCGCCCGCTGCGCTTGAGTAGCCTGCACCGACCGCGCTGGAGGACGCCCGATGGCGATTGACGGACTGATCAGCCTTCGCAGCAATGCCGGGCCGAAGGAGACTGCCGACCGGCTCAAGGCCGAACTTCAGGCCAGTGGGCTGACCTTGTTTGCGCAAATCGATCATGCTGCGGGCGCCGCGAGCGCCGGCCTCGCGCTCCGTCCAACCGAACTGTTCGTGTTTGGCAATGCGAAGGGCGGCACACCGTTGATGCAGGTTACCCAGACGATCGGGATCGATCTGCCGCTCAAGGCGCTGGTCTGGCAGGACGACGCAGGCGACTGCTGGCTCTCCTACAACGATCCGGCCTGGCTCGCAGAACGGCACGGCGTCGCCGAAACGGCCAGACAGGTCACGGCCAACATGTCGACGCTGCTCGGCACGATTGCAAAGGCCGCAACGTCAGGCAAAGCCTGACCCGGCAAGCCTATTTCATCTGGCCGATCAGCTTGGCCGCGCCGCTCGTCGTCTTCGCCAGTCGCAGCAGCGCCTCGCGGCCGCCGGCGGCATAGGCCGCAGCGGCACGCAGCAATTCGCGCAGTTGCGCCGCCGCGCCGGGATCGAACCTGCACCACGCGCCGCCGGTCAGCCGCGCGATCTCGCGAAACGTCTGCTCGGCGGTGGCGTCCGCGCCCTCCTGGAACATGAACACCGGCACCTTGAGCAGGCCGAGCTCGCCGGCGCTTGCGCACAGCGCGTCGGCGTTCTCCTCCATAGCGTCGCCCACGAACACCAACGCGCGCACGCCTGAGGCGACCGCTTCGCGGCGTGTCTCCGACAGCACCTTGCCGATCTGGGTATTGCCGCCCTGGCAATCGATCTTGCTCATCAGCCGCGCAAGCTGCGCACTGTCCGAGATCCAGCCGGTGGCCCGGCACTCATTGAACCCGCGATAATAAACGAGGCGGATGTCGAGGCTGCCGAGCGCGCCGGCCTCGCGGAACATGTCGGCTTGCAGTGCGCACGCCATGTCCCATGTCGGCTGCCGGCTCATCGTGGCGTCGAGCGCGAACACCAGGCGGCCGCGTGCACCGGCGCGATGCGGCGACATCGCCCGCGCCTTCGCAACGAAGGCGGCGATGTCGTTCGCGCTCGATGTCGGCACACCAGGCGTATCGGCCGGGCGCACGTCGCTTCCGGATGTCGGTTTGATCGTCTTGCCAGCCATCAGCGCTTGCCTCGTACAGCAAACACTATGTGGGCCGCGGCATCGGATTGGTCAACGTGAGCGGCCCGCCTTGATCGCGAGCGGCACCGTCAATTCGTGACCGACGGATCCTTCTTGGTCTCGGTCTTGGTCAGCGAGAGCGACTTCTTGAGCTTCTCGCCGAAGGTCTGGGGCGGCTTCTCGACCGGCACGTAGAGCGAGACCGGGCCCGGCTCCAGGATCTTCGGCGGTGCATTGCGCGTGTCGACCGGCGCAACGGCGCTATCGGTGTCAGCCAGGAATTTATCGAGCATGGCCTGGATCGAGTCCTTGGCCTTCTCGGGTCCGGTGTCGCGCATGTCGTTGTGCTGGAAGTTGGTGTTCACGACGGTGATGCCGGCCTTCTCGCACTGCTCCTCATCCGGCACCACGCCAGGATCGGGCTTGAACTGCTGATCATGCGAACGGAACGACAGAATCTTGAACTTGCCGTCGGTCATGAACGGCACACGCAGATTGTCCAGCGTGACGACCTTCTTGATCTCGTCGGGATACTGCTTGGCGAAATACATCGCGATGTCGCCGCCATTGGAATGGCCGACCATCGTCAGCTTGCTGTAGTCCGCGTTCGGCTGGCGCTTCTTCATCTCCTCGATGGCGAATTTGATGTTGGTGATGCCGCGCTGATACTGCGGCAGACGGCCGACATAGAGCTCGCCGACCTTGGTCACCATCGGTCCATCCGACGGCAGGTCGTTCTGAATGCTGATGGTCAGATAGCCGCGCGCCGCGAACACGTTCGCGAGGAAGGAATATTCGGTGAATTTGACGGTATTACCATGATTGAGGATCGCAACCGGAAGCTTGATCATGCCCGCGTCGGCCTGCATCTCCTTGTCGAAGCGCACCGCAACATCGACCGCGACCGGCCGCTCGTCGCGCGTCGGATCCTTGAACATGATGGTTTCGTGACGGATCGCCCACTTGCTCGCGGTGAAATAAGCACCCGTGATCACCACGGAGAGCGAAAGCAGAACGAGAATTCCACGCTTCATGACGTCCTCGAGGTGCCCGCCTTTACGGGGCTATTTTGGCGGGAGGCTCTTCGGCCCCCTTTTAAGAATATATGTCACAGCGCCGTGACAGGAAGTCCAAATATTGTGGCTTCGGTGGCATAACGTTGTGCGTTGCACCTATAGTTTGTGCAGCTGCACACCACCAACGCGGTGGCTTGCGCCCTCCTCTTACCCTTTGACGTGAGTTCCCAAGGTTGCGTTCGACCTCTGGATCGACGTTGAGGGGAAAACCGGATTCCGGCACCTTTGTTCCGGCTTTTTGGCCGCTCTGTGACAAAAATCACCGGAAAACCCCGGATTTCAACCGATTTCGGTATAAATGATCAGTTTTAGGCCCGGATCGTCATTGGCCTGGAACGTGGCGTATTCAAAGGTCAGGCGACCGCGCTTGGGGTGATTGAGCACCTTCCTTCCGGCCACGCTGACGCTGACGTCGTGGGTCCCCCACCAGCCGTCGAACTCCGGACAGCCTGCGCGAAGCCGCCCCTGCAGATCGAGGAAGGCCGGATCGCCGGCCCAGAGGTCGTGGGTCCGGCGGAACTGGGTCACGATGCGCCGCGCCTCCTCGGGCCAGCCTGCGCCGAACAGCTGCCGGCTCTTGGGGTTGGTCAGCACGAAGAGCAGCGTATTGCGCTCGTCCTCGGGTACGCGGCCGAACGCGAAGACCTCCTCTGCGGCCGCGTTCCAGGTCAGCACGTCCCATCGCCGCCCCGTGACATAGGCCGGCTGGTTGAGGCTTTCGACGACCCGCCGGATCGCGGGCGGCACGGTCTCGGCGGCAAATGGTCGGCGGTCGCCATCCTTCGCAAGCGCCCGCAGATGCGCGTGCTCGGCCTTGCTGAGGCGCAGCGCCCGCGCCAGCGCGTCGATCGTGGTGGCGGACGGGCTGACGGAGCGCCCCTGCTCGAGGCGGATGTACCAGTCGACCCCGATGCCGGCGAGCTCGGCCACCTCCTCGCGGCGCAGGCCGGGCGTTCGGCGCCGCCGCCCGGCCTGGGCGCCGGTCAGCTTGGGCGTCAGCTTCTGCCGCCGCGATCGCAGGAAATCACCGAGTTCGCTTTGCCGTGCGGTGGCCATCAGGGAGCTCCTGAGTGGGTTTGGTAGTCCTAGGATAATACCAGGTCTTCATTGGTGCAACGGCGCGCGGCATGATGCCGCTCTCAACCGGGGACAAGCCCAGATGAAAGCAGCAATCCTGAAATCGTTCGGCTCACCGCTCGTGATCGACGAAATCCCCGCACCCCCGATGGGCACCGGTGAAGTCCTCGTCGACGTCATCGCGACGCGCGTGCTGTCCTACGCCAACGAGGTCTTTAGCGGCGAGCGCAGCTACCTGCTGGAGCTGCCGGCCGTTCCGGGTCCGGGCGCGATCGGACGGGTTCGCGCCGTCGGTCCGGACGCGACCCACCTCACCGCAGGCGATTGGGTGTATTGCGATCCGACCTTCCGCTCGCGCGACGACAGCATCTCGCCGGACATTACGCTGCAGGGCTGGAGCGCGCGCGGCGAAGGCGGGCTCCGCCTGCAACGGCACTTCCGCCACGGTTCGTTCGCCGAGCAGACCCTGGTGCCGACCGAGAACGTCAAGCGGATCGGCGCGATCGATCCGGCCGATGCGCCGGCATGGTGCGCGCTCGGCACCTGCCTTGTGCCCTATGGCGGATTCCTGGCGGCGCGCCTGCAACCGGGCGAGACCGTGCTGGTGAGCGGCGCGACCGGCAATTTCGGCAGCGCCGCCGTCGCCGTCGCGCTCGCAATGGGCGCAGCCTGCGTCGTGGCGCCCGGCCGCAACGAGCAGGTGCTGGCCGATCTGGTCCGCAGGTTCGGACCGCGCGTGCGTACCGTGAAGCTCGGTGGCAACGAGGACGACGATCGGGAACGCATGCGGCGCGCCGCGCCCGGTCCCATCGACTGCGTGCTCGACCTGATGCCGCCATCGGTGACGACGCCGACCGTCCGCGCCGCGATCATGACGGTGCGTCCCTATGGCCGGGTCCTCCTGATGGGCGGCGTCGGAATGCAGGGTGGACCGGGGCTCGAGCTGCCCTACCCCTGGATCATGCGCGAATGCATCAGCATTCACGGCGTCTGGATGTATCCGCCGGAGGCAACCTTCGGCCTCGTCAACCTCGCCCGCGCCGGGCTGTTGCGGCTCGATCAGTTCGAGGTCACGACCTTCGATCTCGACCACGCCAACGATGCCGTGGCGCATGCCGCCGCCAATGGCGGGCCGTTCAAGATGACGGTACTGACGCCGAACCGATAGCGGAGCTGCCGATTCAGCCCGGCAGCCGGGAGGATCAGCGGCGCCGGATCCTGAAGCGAATACGCTATTTCGGCCCTGCCGCGATCATCGCGGCTTTCAACTCCCAAGGCCCGGACCTGGTCGAACGCTGGCCGCCTCGGCTGCTTTGTATGGGGTTGTTTTCGATATTTTGGCCACCCGCCTCCCGCGCGAGCGATTTGGAAGCGGACCCGATCAATTCACGATCGCTAGCTGCCGATGATGTCGTCGACTTCGAGCGGCTTGTCGACCTGGCTGAACCATTCGGCCCGGTTGGCGGCGCGGCGGCGGCCGCGCTCGTCGAGCGGCAGCTTGAGCTGGCGGAGCAGGCTCATCACCTCCTCGCGGGCGGTGACGTGGCCGAGGTTCGGGCGGGTGCCGAGCGTCGCCTCGTCGATGTCGTCGAGCGCCGTCAGCCCGCGCGGGAAGAATTCGCGGTAGACCACCCGCTCGGCAAAGCCGTCCACCGCCCGGAACCCGATCCGCAGCGACAGCTGCTTCAAGCCGTCGGCGACCAGCTGCTTGTTGCGCGAGCCGAGCATCGACAGCCGGTTGCGCACCACGATCCAGTCGGTCGAGGCGCCGTCGAGCTGGCGGCGCTTGCGTCTGACGTCGCGCACCATCTCAGCGTAATGGCTCTCGCCGATCACCGCATAGGTCGCCGGATCGACGGTGCCCAGCACGTCGAAATCGAGGAAGCTGTCGTTGATCGGCGTCACCAGCGTGTCGGCCATCGAATGCGCGAGCCGCATCAGGTAGCTGTCCGAGCCGGGGGTATCGATCACGATGAAATCATAGGCACGTTCGACCGCGCTCACCGCGGCCATGAACTGCTGGAATTCGGCGTTCTCGTTCTCCTCGATCTGCATCGTCTCGCCGTACTTGATGCAGTGGTGCGCGGGGAGTTCGAGATCGAGCCCGGAGCGCCGCGCCCAGGCCTGGCGATTGCCGATGTAGCGGGTGAAGCTCTGCTGGCGGCAATCGAGATCGATGGTGGCGACGCGCTGTCCGGCCTTCAGGAGCGCAACGGCGATATGCAGGGCGGTGGTCGATTTGCCCGAACCACCCTTCTCGTTGCCGAGCACCACGACATGTGCGGAGCCGGATTGACCCTGACTAGCCTGCACCAACATGATTCAATCCCCGCGATGATCTTCAAATCGAGCACGGCTGCGGTCAAGTGAAATGCATCACCGCGAGAGGAAATCAATTGCAGCCGTCCTTAATGATGAATCGAACGAGCAGGCCGGCTGCGTCGATCGGCGGCACGAGGCCCGCGATCCGTGCGTGCTCGAGATCGGGTAATGCGTGCACGGCGGTTTGCCGATAGCGGCCCGGACTTGGTAAGCTGCGCTACCTGCCGAACACCAGACATCCCACCCGGATTGCCCCACGAGTCGAGACCAGATGCCGAGAAATCCCACCGTTGTCCGTACCGTCCCCGCCCTTCGTCGCGCCGTCGACGCCCTGCGCGCCAAGAAGGCGACCGTCGCGCTGGTCCCGACCATGGGTGCGCTCCATGACGGCCACGTGTCGCTGGTGCGGCTCGCCAAGCGCCGCGCCAAGCGGGTCGTGGTGTCGATCTTCGTCAACCCGACGCAATTTGCTCCCACCGAAGACTTCGGCTCGTATCCGCGCACCTGGAAGGAAGACGTCGCCAAGCTCGCCGCCGAGGGCGTCGACCTGATCTGGCACCCCGAGGTGAAGGCGATGTATCCGGACGGCTTCGCCACCAGGATCGTGCCGGAGGGACCGGCGATCGCCGGGCTCGAGGATCGCTTCCGGCCGCATTTCTTCGGCGGCGTCGCCACCGTGGTCGGCAAGCTGTTCACCCAGGTCCGGCCCGACATTGCGATCTTCGGCGAAAAGGACTTTCAGCAGCTCCGGGTCGTGACCCAGATGGCCGCGGACCTCGACCTCGGCGTCAAGGTGATCGGATCCAAGACGGTGCGCGAACGCGATGGCCTCGCGATGTCCTCGCGCAACGTCTACCTCTCGCCGGAGGAACGGCGCGCGGCGCCCGAACTCAACCGAGTGATGAAGCAAGCGGCAGGCCGCCTGCGCGCCGGCGAGGACACCGCAACCGCAATGGCCGCCGGTGCCGCTGAGATCACCAAGGCCGGCTTCGTGCTCGACTATCTCGAGGTTCGCCACGCCGCCACCCTGGCGCCGATCGGATCGCTGGAGGACGGCCCGATGCGGATGCTGGTCGCGGCAAGGCTCGGCAGCACGCGCCTGATCGACAACATCGCGGTCTAGAGCCGGATCCGAAAGTGTGATGCGGTTCACGCGCAAGCAGGCTGCGAACCTGTAATGAGGGCCCCGGCCTCATCCGCGCGGCCGGGTCGTGCTTGCGCCACGCGCGCGACGCGGGGATGATCGCGCCTTTCACAGGCGGTCGGAATGAGCAGGTATTTCAGGCAGGGCATTCTTCTCAGCATCGCACTATTGGCCGCCGGGATGGCGCAGGCGCAGACCCGGCCACCGGTCGGCGGCGTCAATTCGGCACCCGGCGCGATGATCTTCTACGTCGCGCATGGCGCACCTGACGCCTGCGGTCCGGGCTGCTCGGACTGGATCGCCGCCGAAGGCTCCGTGCAATGGGACACCTACAAGCGCCTGTTGGCGATCCTCGACCGACAAAACGGCCGCAAGCTTCCGGTGGTGATCAACATCAAGGGGAACTCCAACCTCAACGTCGCCACGAGCCTCGGCCGCATCCTGCGCGATCGCGGCATCGATGCCGTGGTCGCGGCGACCGAGGTCGAGGCCTGCAACGGGAAATCCGAGGAGGAATGCTTTGCACTGAAGCGGCCCGGCGGCCCGCTGGATGCGAAGGAGAAGCCGTCCGCCATTGCCTGCGATCTCGCCTGCGTGCTGATGCTGTCGGGCGGCGTGCATCGCAGTCTGCCGGCGGGCAGCCACGTGGTGCTGAGCGGCATGGAAATCCACAACCGCCTGGCACCCAACGTCTCGGCCGAGCATCGCGAGAACCTGACCTCGATCTTCACCGACCAGTTTCGCCGCTACCTCGGCGAGATGGGGATCGATCACCAGCTGCTCGACGTCGCGGTCAGCAATGCCGGGGGCGGCCGCTATGTCGAGATCCCGGCATCGGAATGGGGCCGGCTGCATCTCGTCACGCAGTGATCCGCGCCAACCGCCGCTTGCTGCTCACAGCAATCCGATCGCTCAGAGCAATCCGAGGTCGCGCAGCTCGCGGCGCATTGGCTCCGGCATCGACGCCACGCTGGCCGCGCTCGATTTGGTGAGGTCTGCGGGCGCGGAGTCCGCGGTCAGATAGCGCCAGCCCTGGAACGGCCGCATCGGCCGCGGCGAGACCGCGATCACCTTGGGCTGCATCACCAGCCGGCAGCGTCCGATGCCGTCCTTGTCGCGGAACGGCTCGATCGCCACGATCTTCTCGCGCGCCGCGATCTCGCCGCGGATCACCCAGTACAGCGAGCCGCCGGCGAGGATCTCCTCCTCGCGCTTCGGCGTCATCCTCGTGATGTGGACGTGACGGAGCGGCAAGCCCCTTTTCTTGGCGGTCGCCATCCGCTCGGCAACCCAGCCCTTGAGTTCCTTGACCGAGTCGCAACCGACGGCGAGTTTGATGAGATGAAGCGGCATACGGCGGATGTAGCGGCCGGCGCGCGCTTTGGAAAGGGAGTGATCAAAGCGGCAGTGGATATCGGGATTAGCGCAGGGAACAATGCAATGACGGCGGTTCAGGCCGCCGTCATCACGCTCAAGCCCGCGCTTAGTCGACGCTTAGTCTTGGCTCGCGGCCGCTGGCGCACTCGCCGCGGCAGGTGGCGGCGCCGCCGCCGCAGGAGCAGCAGCCGGCGCGATCTGGACCGGACGCTTCGCGGCAAGCGGCCGCTTCGAGGCAGCGGGCGGCGCGGCGGCAGCGCGCGCGGCCGGTGGCGGCGCCGCAGCGGCCGGCTTCGCCGGTACCGGCGTCATGATGCTGACCGGCGGGGTGTCCGCCGAGCTCGGAAACTCCGCATTGGTCGGCCGGCCGGTGGGCATCGATGGCGGCAGTGCGGCAACCAGCCCGGCGGCCGACGCCTGGGCGGCCATGGCCGGCGCGTTCCATGACGCGGCGTAGCGGGTGATCAGGTTCTCGTAGGTCCGATCGTTCATGTTGGCGACGATCTGATGGTTGTCGCCGAGCGAGCGGAAAGCGGCGCACGCCGTCGGGGTGCAGTGGTCGCGCGCCATCAGCGCATAGGCCACCAGGCCGTACCGGTCATGCTCGATGGCGCGGCGCAGCGCCTGCAACTCGGTGGTCGAATTGCGCTCCGCGGTTGCGATGTCGCCGAGCGCTGTCAGGCGTGAGATCTGCGCCGCCGCGTAGCTGACCGCCGCCGCGGCCGTATCGGACGAACCGAACAGCACCTTCTCGCAGGCATTGAGCACGGCGTCTCCGGCGAGGTCGTCGACGCAGGCCAGCGCCGGCAGCGTCTGGCCGGTCAATTGCGCGGTTCGTGTCTCGCTCGGCGACGCCGCCTGCCCGCCCGGCCCGAAGCCGCGGATCGTCGCGGCGACCGCGACCGCGATCGATAGCAGCGTGATGACGGTCAGCGCACCATTGGCGACGGACTTCTCCGCGCGCAGCAGCGTGACCAGAACAACGATCCCAAAGAAGCCCGCTGCGGCCAGCGTCAGCCACATCGGGAAGGTCGGTGAGCGCCAGATCTGATCCAGCGAGGAAGCCCAATTCATGCGCGATGTCCCTCAACGCAGCGTAAGCACAATCGGCGACGGCCAACGTCGCCACCTCGACGTCCAACCTTCAGCACAATGGGTCTGCGAACAGGGCCTTTTGACGGCGGCGGCGCGAAACCCGCTCCAGCCGCCGGCTTGCGCACAACTCGTTCAGGACAGCGCGAGCTGGCTCTCCTTGGCCACCCGTTCGAAAGCTTCAGTCGAGCTCTTGATGCGATACTGGCAGTCGTCTCCCTCGGTCGGCAGCAGGCGGATCACCTCATAGGTGCCGCTCGCAGCGGGGCGCGCCACGTTGCTGGCCGTGAAATAGACGATCTCGCCAATCGAGTACTTATGCTTCAACGCCCTCTCCATTTTCTTAGAGATTGCTGGCCGGGCTGACAGTCCCGATAGCTCTGGCCGGCATTTTGAGAACCCTGCGGCAAGCTAGCACATCGCCCTGCCCCAAATCCAGCAAGATTGGGGCATGGCAAAGCTACGATTTTTGCAGGTTTTTCAGGGTGATAGGCAGCAATTTACGTGCCAGCCCGAAATTGCCCGCCGGGCCTCCGCAGGAACCCGGTTCCACCGGCTCAGGCGGTATGCGGCAGCTTGCCGTTCGGGCTCGCGCTATCGACCGCACCCGGAAGCTGCTGGGCCAGCACCTTGGACAGCTGGTCGACGGGGATGTTGAACCTGGCTGCGAGCTGCTTGACCGTGTCGCTGCCCAGCACCTGCTGGAGCTGGTCGGCCGTGATCGGCAGGTTTTGGCCGGTGCCGATCCAGGATTTGACCTGCTCGCCGAGGCCGGCCTGCTCGAGCTTGGCGACGATCGCGGACAAGCCGCCCTGCCCGCCATTGCCCATCACCTCGCCGAGCACGACGGGAATCACGGCCGCGCCGAGCTGGCCGAGCATGCCTTTGAGCTCCGGCGAATTCTCCAGGGAATCCAGAATGCCCATGGTCTAAGTCCTTTCACGACTTGCGAAACCAGCCTGTCGGATTCGACGCCTTCGGCCGCGCGGCGTCAAGCCGCGATCTTTGCAGCCGCCGTCACAATTCGGAAGCGCTGGACCAGTCAGGCGTCCTCGAATCGGTCGATCCGCAGCGTCTCAGCCAGACCGTCGCGGGTCCATTCCTGGAACGCCGGCAGCGCCATCATGGCGTCAACATAATGCTGCGCCGCCGCCTTCACCGGGATCGCGTAGGTGCGGAACCGATGCACCACGGGGGCGTACATCGCATCCGCTGCCGAGAATGCCCCGAACAGGAACGGCCCCTGCCTGCCATAGCGCGCGTGGCAATCGGCCCAGATCTCCTCGATCCGCGCCACGTTGCCGCGCGCGTCGTTCGATAGCGCGACGGCCTTGATCGGCCGGTGCAGGTTCATGCCGCATTCGCTGCGCAACGGCACGAAGCCGGAATGCATCTCCGCCGAGATCGCGCGGGCATGCGCGCGCGCGGCACGATCCGCCGGCCACAGCTTCGCCTCGGGAAATTTCTCGGCGAGATATTCGATGATAGCCAACGAATCCCACACCGTGACCTCGCCGTCGATCAGCGTCGGCACCTTGCCGGCCTTGCTGAAAGCGAGGATGCGGTCCTTGTCGGCCTGGTCAGTGTAGAGCGGAATGAAGACCTCCTCGAACGGGATGTCGTTGGCGCGCAGCGCCAGCCAGGGCCGCATCGACCATGATGAGTAGTTCTTGTTGCCGATGACGAGCTTGAGCATGTCGGGGGAATCCTGTTGCCGGCGCAGTTTGCCATAGTGCATCGCACGCGTTCAACCTGTACATGACGCGAGATGCAGCGCGGCGCGGACGGGCAGCCGCGCGTTCATGAAGGAAGGCACCATGACCGGCTATTGGGTCGACATCCTGGCCGTCGGCTTCTTTGCACTTGAATGGCTGGTCTACGCCATCACGCTTGAGCACACCGCCTATGGGCGCGACAGCCTGTCGGCGCGCATGCATGTCTATCGCGAGATCTGGGTGCGGAATCTGCTCCACCGCGAGGCGCGGATGGTCGACATGCAGATCATGGCCTCCTTGCAGAACGGCACCGCGTTCTTCGCATCCACCAGCCTGATCGCGATCGGCGGCGCGCTGGCGCTGCTGCGCGCGACTAATGACGCGCTCGCAGTGCTCGGTGCGCTGCCGGTCAACCTGACGCCCTCGCCCGCTTTGTGGGAGGTCAAGTGCATCGGCTTGATCCTGATCTTCATCTACACGTTCTTCAAATTCGCCTGGGCCTATCGCCTGTTCAACTATGTCGCGATCCTGTTCGGCGCGATGCCGCCAGCCGGCCAGCGCGACACGCCCGAGGCGGAGGCCCATGTGATCCGCACCACCCGCCTGTTCGAGACCGCCGGCCGGCACTTCAACCGCGGCCAGCGCGCGTTCTTCTTCGCGCTCGGCTATCTCGGCTGGTTCGTCAGCCCCTGGGTGCTGTTCGTCACGACAGCCGCGGTCGTGATCGTGATCTGGCGCCGGCAGTTCGCCTCGAACGCCTGGCAGGCGATGGGCAGCTGAACGCTGGGCCTTGTGATGCCACGGTGTACCGACGCACGGCGTTTCCGAAATTGATCTCACGTCGTCCCGGCGAAAGCAGGGACCGATAACCACAGCCGTCAGCTACGGCACGATGCTGTGGCCCTAGCGCTGCGTAACACGAATATTTGTGGTTATGGGTCCCGGCTCGCGCTTCGCTTGGCCGGGACGACAGCGGTCGTTGTTGGCGCCCTACGACGCGAAATCGCGCGGCGTAAAATCGAGGTCGAGCACCTTCCATTCGCCGTAGCGATCGCGCGGCAGCATCGCATAGGGCTGGCAGGCCTGCAGCGCCTCGGTCGCGCTCTTGAGCAACAGCGGCCCCTTCTCCGACGCGGTGGCTTCGATCAGCAAAGGCGATGCGGCAAGCTTGCCGTCGGGCTTCATGAACACCCGCAGCTTGATCCTGACGTCATCGCCCGTGCTCAGCGTCGCCGGGAGCTTAAGGCAGGTCTTCAGGTGGCGGCGGAATTCGGCGACCACGCTGGAGCCGATTTCGGCCTGCTCGGTGGCCGCGGCGTCGAAATTATCCTTGCCGGGACCAGGACCCGACGGCGCTCCGGCAGGCGGCTTCACCGAGATGTCGGGCGGCAGGCCAAGCATGACGTTGTATTTGACGGACAGGTCAGGCTCCGGCTGCGTATAGGCAGGCGGTGACGCCGCCGCCTGTTGCTGCGGCGCCGGCTGCGGCATCGGTGGCGTCTGGGGCGCCGGCGGCGCGGGCGGCTGCTCGGCCGCGGCAGGTTGCGGCGCCGGGCTGGGCTTGGGCGCCGGTGGCGTCGCCTGCTTCTGCGCCGGCTGCGGCGCGGACGGCTGCTGCTGCGGTGGTTGTGCCTGAGTCGCTGGTTCGGGCTTGGCGGTGTCGATCGGCTTGTCGAGCGAGGGCAATCGCAGCTCGGGCGTCGGCGACGGGCTCGGCACCGGATCGGGCTCGGGCTTAATCTCCGCCTTGGCAATCTCCTGCGGCGTCACGATCTCGACCGGCACCGTGTCAGCGGCGACCGGATCGAACTGATGCACTTCCGAATACAGGAAAATCAGCGCGAGCAGCATCAGGTGCACGAACACCGATGCCATCATATCCGCGTTTGGCCGGAACTTCATCCCACTCGATCACATCAGTATCGTCTCCCCGCCGGCCACAATACCGGCTGGAACCCGCCTGCCTCAATCCCCCATTCGCGATCCAAGACCGCGATCAGCCAGCGGGCAATAGCACGATCCGGACCGGCGCCCAGCCATTTTCCGCGAAGCGGCGCGGAAGCTGGTCGCAATGTGCCATCGGGCCTTCACTGCGCGGCCGCGCTCCCCATCGCCGAAATCTCGCGCATGTCCTCATCCGACAGCTCGAAATCGAAGATGTCGATATTTTCCTGGAGCCGCTCGAGCTTTGAGGTGCGCGGGATCGCCGAGACATTCTGTTGCACCAGCCAGCGCAGGCAGATTTGGGCAGCCGTCTTGCGATAGCGGTCGCCGATCCGCGCCAGAGCCCGGTCGCCCTTGACGCGCCCTTTCGCGATCGGGCTGTAGGCGACGAACGCCATGCCATGGCGTGCACAGGCTTCGATCACATCGGCCTGGCCGAGATAGGGATGATACTCGACCTGATCGCAGCCGAGCGGCTCGGGGCATGCCGCAACCGCCTCCTCGATCTGCGCCGCGCTGAAGTTCGAGAGCCCGATATGCCGCGCCAGTCCGGCCTGCCTGACCCGCGCCAGCGCGCCGAGCGTCTCGGCAAGCGGCACGTGCGGATTGGGCCAGTGCAACAGCAGCAGGTCGACCTCGGTCAAGCGTAGCCGCGCGAGGCTCTCCTTTGCGGAGCGTTCGAGATCCTTCGCCTGGAAATGCGTGGTCCAGACCTTGGTGGTCACGAACACATCGTTGCGCTTGATGCCGGAGGCGCGCAGCCCCTCGCCGACCTCACGCTCATTGTCATAGATCTGCGCGGTGTCGATGTGCCGATAGCCCAGGCGCAGCGCCTGCTCCACGATGCGGGCGCAGGTCCGCCCGCGCAGCTCCCATGTGCCGAGCCCGATTGCGGGGATTTTTGCGCCGTTGCCTTCGACGACATGCATGCGCCCATTATGCGCGCATGACGAGGAGCTGCCAACTCACCGATCAGTTCCGCGACGGGACGGTTGCGACGGCCTCCGGCTCCTGCCGGTAACCGTCCGTCAGCGTCTTCAGGAAGGCGATGATGTCGGCTTCGTCCTGCGTCGTCATCGCGGGCGTGTCGCCAAGATGGCGCTCGAACGGCGGATCGGCGACGTCGACATTGCCGTGATACTTCGCCGGCAGATCGTCGTATTTCCGCACCGTTCCGTCGGCGGCGCGCGGATAGACTTTCTCCGGATTGGTATCGCGGAAATTATAGAAATCGAGCACCTGCTCGAGGCTGGTGAAGACGCCATTGTGGAAGAACACCCGGCGCGTTGCGGTGTTGCGCAAGGTCGGCGTCAGAAACATTCCGCAATATTGCGTCTGCTCGGCAATGTCGGTGCGATACGGGCCGCAGAGCCCGAGGTCGAAGTGGTTGGGATCGCGGTTGCTGCCGAGCGCGGCGTTGCGCGGCGCGCCGAGCGCTTCATACTGATGGTCGGTGAACAGCGGCGGCAGGCCGTCGCGGGTCGGCGCCGACGTGTGGCAGCCTGCGCAATTGGCCTTGTCCGGATCGTTGAACAATTGCAGGCCGCGCAGCTCACTCTCGCTGAGCCGTGCCTTGCCTTCCAGCCAGAAGTCGAACTTGCTGGTGTAGGGATGGAAGCTCGGCTCCTCGACCTGATAGCGCGCGACCGCAAACATCGCTTCGGCGACCAGCAGCCGTGTATTGTCGAACACGCCGGCACCGAACAGCTCGGCGAAGCGCGGCGCGTAGCTCGCGCGGCGCAGCTTCTGCGCCACCACCTCGATGCTGCCGCCGTCCATCTCGTTGGGATCGAGCAGCGGGAAGATCGCCTGGTCCTGCAGCGTATCGGCGCGGCCGTCCCAGAACAGTCCGCCCTGCGGCACGATGTTGACCGCCGATGCGGCGGTGCCAGTCGCGACCTTCTTGGCGCGCACGGCCTGTTGGCCCACCGCCGCCAGTTGCGCGAGGTCGACGACGTTGTCGTCTTCGTCCTTCTCGGGCCCGATGCTGAAGTTGGGTTGACGCTCGAGATAGGTCAGGCCCGGAACGGCGCGCGTCCCCTGCCGGGATTGCGCGGGCCCGCCGAACATGACCGCCGCATCATTGGGCGGGCCGTAGGCGTGGTCCGGACTGTGACACGACGCGCATGACAACGCGCCTGACGACGACAGCGAGGCGTCGAAGAAGATCTTCTGGCCGAGCTGCGCCATTGCGGAAAGCGGGGCCACCGGCGGACGCCTGAGCTGCACCGGGTTCGGGTTTGTACCGGGAAGTCCCTGCGTCTCGACTGCCGCAACGGCGCCGGCCATGCAAAGCAGGCCGGCGCCGAGAAGCCACAACATGCGGCCGTTCATATGACGTCCAATGATCCCAAGGGCGCCCGATGCGTCAGTGATGATGATGATCGTCAGACGGGCCGACGATCACCGTGCCGGCGGTCGGATCGAGGAACAGCTTGGTCTGCCGATCGTCGCCGTCATGGTCGTGATCGCGACCATGGTCGAAGTCGAACAGGTCACCGATCGATTCGACGCTGGCATCGAACGAGCCGCCGCCGAGACGCTGGCCGTGCAGCCAGTTGTCTTCGATGAAGCGAACGACCGACGCCTGCGAGATGCGGGTATGACTCACGAAGTTCTTCTTGGCGAAGGGCGAGACCACGATGAACGGGATGCGCGTGCCGGGACCGCAGCGGCCGTTCACCGGCTGGCCGTTGAGGCCGTTCGGCTGCGTCTGCTTGCCGATACCACGGCCGCACTGACCGGGACCGTTGACCTGGTCGGCGGTCGGATCATACGAGGCGCTGGTCGGTGCGATGTACTGGTGGTCATACCAGCCGTCGGAGTCGTCATAGGTGATGATGACCGCGGTCTCGCGCCACTCCTTCTGCGTCTGCAGGAAGTTGATCAACTCGACATTGCCCGCCTGCTCGTCGAGCGGATCGGAGTTGCCGGGATGGCCGTCCTGATAGGCCGGCATCTTGATGTAGGAGACGGCCGGGAAGTTGCCGGCCTTCACCGAGGCATAGAAATCCTCGAGATCGTAGGCATGATTGGCCGGATCGACCGTCTTGCTGCCGGGAACGTAGGTGTGGCCGATCGCGTTCACCGAGCTCGGCCGCGCATGGGTCGGGTTAGCGGTCGACTTGTAGTACTGGAACCAGGCGTGGTGCGGGATGTAGTCAGCGATGCTGCCGTTGACGTTGCTCGAGAAGGTGCTGCGGAGGCAGTTGGTGGTGCCGTTGCTGTTCTTGAGCGTCAGGTCGAAGCCGCCCATGAAGCTGCCCCAGCTGATGTGCTCGGCGTTGAGCAGATCGCCGATGTTCTTGCTGGTCATCAGGACCTGGCTGGTCGTGCTCGAGCAGGAGTCATAGGCAGGGTCGGTATCGCCGATCAAAGTCAGGCCGCCCTGCCCGTCGGCGATCGACGACGTCGTGCCGACGATGTTCTGCGCACCGTTGGTCTGGCCGGCGACCACCTCGAGCGCGCCGGGCGTCGACGGACCAAAGGTGTCGGTCCAGGTGTTATCGCTCATGGCGAAGTTCTGGGCGTAATTCCAGAACGCGGTGACGGTGTTGCCGTCGAAATAACCCATCACCTGCCCGTTGGTGCCGAACGCGCCGACGCCGCCGGCGGTGCCCCGGCCGGTAAACTTCGGAAACAGGTCTTCGTTGCTGTTGTCGACCGCCTGCTGCTCGGGCGTGTAGGCGTGGTTCTGCGAGCGCGTGTTGGCCTGGGTGCGGTCGAGACGGAACGGATTGGTCGCGCCGGTGCCGTTGGCCGGGTTGAGGTTCGGGTTGTTGGTCAGCAGATTGGCGCTGGCGAGGTTGTTGACCTTCGGCGTATGCGGCTTCGCCTTGAACGGAATGGAGCCGGTCGGGTTGGCTGCGTTCGGATAGGTCGCGAAGTAATGATCGAACGAGCGGTTCTCGTTGAAGATGACGACGAGATGCTTGATTGGCGTTGCGGTGTGGATGTCGTGCGGATGACGATGATCGCGGTCGTGATCGTCCTGCGCGGCGGGCGCGCTGCTCGCGATCGCCGCGGCGATCACACAGAATCCGACCGTTGAAAGGAATTTCGCCTTCACCTGATGCCCCATTTTTTTAAAGGATTTGTGACGTCGACGTGCGACAAGTTAGCCATCGCGGATGACAGCGCTGTGTAAGTTTTGTGCGCGCGACGCATCATCACCGCGATTCATCATCACGCGTTCGTTTTCACGCGTTGGTTGCAGCGCTTGCGAAAGATGCTGGATTGATTTCTATCGGGATGACGCCGGCATGTGCGTCACGCGACAATCGCTCAAGCGCATATTGCGTCGGCGACAGTCCGGCATGACGGGTGAATGCGACGCTGAATGCGCTTGCGGAGCCGTACCCGACGCGCTCGGCGATCTCGGCACTGCCGCTTTCGTTCTACCGGTGCGATTCCCGACGAGATCACCGACCTGGATGCGCGGTGATGCATAACATGGTGGAGCGCCATGATACGCTCCACAATTGTCGCCGCCCACGCCTTCGAGCGAACCGCCTAGCCGTGAAGCTGTGCGTTGAGGCCGCCCCAATTTGGTGTGCGTCTGGTTGCCTCGAGAGCGCCGCTCTGAGAATTCCGGCGAAAGAGCAGGCCGTTCTGGCCCGAGAGCTCCTTGGCTTTCAGGACCCGGCCATCTTCCAAAAGGATGCGCGCGCCTGCCGTGACATAACAGCCTGCTTCGACGATGCAGTCGTCACCCAGTGAAATGCCGATACCGGCGTTGGCTCCGATCAGGCAGCGTTCCCCAACCGAATTTCGCTCTTTGCCCCCTCCGGACAGGGTGCCCATGATCGACGCTCCGCCACCGACGTCGCTGCCGCTTCCCACAACCACACCGGCGCTGATCCGGCCTTCGACCATGCAGGGACCGAGCGTACCCGCGTTAAAATTGCAGAATCCTTCATGCATGACGGTTGTGCCCGGCGCCAGGTAGGCTCCGAGCCTGACGCGATCCGCATCTGCAATTCTCACGTCTTCAGGCGTCACATAGTCAGTCATGCGCGGAAACTTATCGACGCCTGTCACCTCGAACGCGACACCGCGCTTCCGCGCCAGGATTCGCGCATCCGCGACACGCGAGCATTCGCAGGGACCGAGCGTCGTCCAGGCGACGTTGGGCAGCAGACCGAAAATTCCGTCAAGGTTCAGGCAATTCGGCTGAACGAGCCGGTGGCTCAACAGATGGAGCCGAAGATATGCGTCGTGCACATCGGCCGGCGCAGACGCAAGGGAGCCAATTTTGGTATGGACGGGAACGATGTCGACATTGCGGATGTCATCGTGCCGCGCATATCCGCCTGCTGACTCACCCAACGATCGGCTGATCTCCTCGCTCGCCAGCCGCAGCGTTTCTGCTTTGCCGGCCTCTGCAACCAGGCTGACCCGGAGAAACCAGGAATCCAGCACGCGACCATCAGCGGCGATCGTCGCAAATCCCTCCCCGCTCGCGCCCCTCAATTCCATCGCCATTTGAGTTTCTCACACTGCGTTCCCTACACCTGGTGCATACGCGGGTTCTGGTGGCAACACAACTTCCGGCGCCTCAAACACGTCCGCTTCGGTTCATTTTCGAGGTGGCCACAGGCGATCGCGGCGTCTTGATAAGTCAGCGTCCCGCGGAGCTAGTCTTTCATTCCCGTGATCGAGGCGCTCAGCGCCCGGGGATCGCGCTGCGGCCAGCGGCCGCTCTCAACCTGTGACAGGAATTCGCCGACAATGCGGTTGTATTCGTCGGGCTCCTCGATGTTGATGGCATGGCCGCAATTCGGCATCACCGCGAGCGCGGCCGAAGGGATGCTCTGCTTCATCAGGATGCCCGGCTGCAGGCACGGCCAGTCCTCGTCGCCGGTGATGATCAGGGTCGGCACATTGATCCGCTTCATCTCGTCGACCAGCGTATAGAGCGACGGACGCTCCTTCTGCACGCCCTGCTGGGTGTTGGCCGATCCGACCGCCGAGTGCTCGGCCAGCATGCGCTTGAACTCGGCGTGGCCGCGCGGGTCCTTGTTCTCGTATTGCACACGCGTCGGCCCGTAGGCGTAACGCTCGGCGAAGGCGGGCATGCCCTCCTTGCGGATCGTGGCGGCGATCACATCGGCCTCGGCGCGGAAGGTCTCGCGCTTGTCGAGCTCAGCGCCGTAGCCGCAGCCGCCGATGCAGAGCGACAGCGCCCGCGCCGGGTGACGGATGCCGAAATGCAAGGTCGCGAAGCCGCCCATCGACAGGCCCACGATATGCGCCTTCGGCGCGCCGATGTGATCGAGCACCGCGAGGATATCGTCGGCGGCACGCGCCTGCGAGTAGGACGAGACCTGCTCCGGCACATCCGACGGCGGAAAGCCGCGGGCATTGTAGGCGATGGTGCGGAAGCGCTTGCCGAAATGCCGCATCTGCGGCTCGTAGCTGCGCAGGTCACCGGCGAACTCGTGCACCAGGATCACCGGATGACCGGATCCTGTCTCCTCGAAATAGAGCCGTACGCCGTCATCGGTTGTCGCATAGGGCATGGTGGTCTCCTGCCTTCTTGTTTTGCGGGTTACTTCCTTGGCGTATTACGGGATGGTCGCTCCCGTCGGAGGCTTGGCACGCGGCAAATATGTGCCGTGCTCCTTGCTGCCGACAAGGGTGCCGTCATCGACGACCACCTTGCCGCGCACCATGGTCAGCACCGGCCAGCCGGTGACCTCGAGCCCTTCATAGGGCGTGTAGTCCGCGCCGTCATGGATCAGCTCGTGGCGGATCGTCACCTTGCGCTTGGGGTCCCACAGCGCGATGTCGGCATCCGAGCCGACCGCGATGGTGCCCTTGCGCGGATAGAGGCCGTAGATCTTGGCGTGGTTGGTGGCACTGAAGGCGACAAAACTGTTGAGGTCGATACGGCCCTTCACCACGCCCTCGGAGAACAGGATCGGCAGCCGCGTCGCGACGCCGGGGATTCCGTTCGGCACCCAGCGGAAGCTGGTGCGTCCCTTGGGCGCGAGCTTGCCTTGCGGGTCGTCGTAACGGAACGGACAATGGTCCGACGAAAACACCGAGAACACCTTCTGCTGCAGGCCTTCCCAGCACGCCTGCTGGCTCGCGACGTCGCGCGGCGGCGGCGAGCAGACATATTTTGCGCCTTCCATGTTGAGCTGGTCGAGGTCCTTCTCGGTCAGCATCAGGTATTGCGGACAGGTCTCTCCCATCACGCGCAGGCCGCGCTGCTGCGCCCGCCGGATCTCCTCCATCGCCTCACGGTTCGAGACATGCACGATCATGATCGGCACGTCGACGAGCTCCGACAGCGAAATGGCGCGGTGGGTCGCCTCGCGTTCGACCGGGATCGGCCGCGAGGTCGCGTGGAAGCGCGGCGCAGTGTTGCCGGCGCGTTCGAGCCGATCGGTCAGGAAGCGGATCGCGTCGAAGTTTTCCGCATGCACCATCAGCATCGCGCCGGTCTCGCGCGCCACCGACATGGTCTCGAGCAACTCGCGATCCGACAGCGCCAGCCCCTCATAGGTCATGAAGACCTTGAGCGAGGTGTAGCCGTCCTCGACCAGCGCCGGCAGCTCCTGGCCCAGCACATGCTCGGTCGGATCGGTGACGATGAGATGGAAGGCGACGTCGACATGGCATTCGCCATCCGCCAGCGAATGATAGTGCTTCAGCGCCTCGCGCAGTGTCTGGCCTTTCTCCTGCAGGCAGAACGGCAGCACCGTGGTGTTGCCGCCGAACGCCGCCGAGCGGGTGCCGGAGGCGAAGCCATCGGCCATCACGATGCCGTCGCCGGACGGCTGGGCGAAATGGACGTGGCTATCGATGCCGCCGGGCAGCACCAGCCGGTCGGTCGCATCGATGATGGCGGTTGCCGGGCCGAGATCATGGCCGAGCGCGGTGATCTTGCCGTCGCGGATGCCGACGTCGCAGGCAAAGGTGTCGGCGGCGGTGACGACGGTGCCGCCGCGGATGATGGTGTCGAAGGACATCAGCTTGTCCCCTCCTTCGGTGCGCGATGTTCGATGATGGCGGCGAGCGGCTCGGCCAGCCCGCGCGTCGGTTTCGGATCGGGGCGGCGGAAGGTGCCGGCGACCGCCTTGCGCGGCTTGAGCACGGCGAGCGTCTCCGCCTGGCGCACAGCCGCAGCAACCGGATCGACCACGGGCACCGGAATGCGGTCGCGCACTTTCGCCGCAAGCCCGGCAAGCGGCGCGCCCGACAGGATGACGACGTCGGCGCCGTCCTGTTCGACCGCCCGGTTGGCGAGCGCGACCAGCAGCTCTTCCTTCTCGGCCTGCACCTCGGAGATCGACCGGAAGCTGCCGTCGAGCGTGCGGATGCCGGCGCAGCGTCCGCTCAGCCCATGCATCGCGACGCATTCCTCGTACCAGGGCGCCAGCGCGCCGGCAAAGGTCACAATCGCAAACCGCCGGCCGAGCATGCAGGCGGTCAGCATCGCGGCCTCGGCCAATCCCACCACGGGATAGGAGAACAGCTCGCGCGCGCCGAACAGGCCGGGATCGCCGAACGCGGCGATGATGGCAGCATCGATGCCGGGGCCGGCCTCGGCCAGCATCTCAAGCGCGATCGCACCGCCGATCTGTGCCTCGGCGCGGGTCGCGATATAGGGCACGCCGCGCGCGGCGGTCATCGGCACCAGCTCGGTGCCGGCCGAGGCCGCCTTGCTGCCGGCAGCATGGAGCAGATCGGTCACATCAGCCGTCGTGTTGGGATTGAGCAGCAGGATCTTCATGGCGCAACTTTCTTCGTCTTGCGGCCGCGCGGCGTGGCGGTCAGGTGCGCTGCTGCGGCGGCGTCCGCCTTGCCATCCAGCGCCTTTCCATCCAGCGTCTCGGCGACGATCTCGCCGGTGCGGCGCACATGGTGGGCCAGGATCTGCCCGGCGCGGGCCGCATCGCGGGCCCGAAGCGCGGCCAAGATTTCCTGGTGCTCGCGCACCGATTCATCCCAGCGCCCGAGCACCGTGAGCGCGAAGAAGCGCGCGCGCTCGGCCCGCGCCAGCAGCGCCTCGTGCGTCGCCCTCAGCACCGCGTTGCGCGCGAAGCCGACGATCGCCGAATGGATCTGCTGGTTGGCCTGGAAATAGTCGCGCAGCTCGCCGCGGCCGTGATGCCACTCGATCTTGTCTTGCAGCGCCTCGAGCCGCTCGAAATCGGCCTCCTCCATGCGGAGTGCGGCGAGCTCGGCAGCGCAACGCTCGATGCCGCTGACGGCCTCGAACAACTCGGTCAGCTCGGCGCGGCGGAACGGCGTGATCACGGCGCTGTGGTTGAGCCTAAGCTCGACCAGGCCCTCGTTCGCCAGTTGCTTCAGCGCTTCGCGCAGCGGGGTGCGCGAAATGCCGAGCGCGTCGGACAGATCCGCCTCGCCCAGCGATTGTCCCGGCGCCAGCTCGCCGCGCACGATCATGGTGCGCAGCCGCGCCGCCGCCTGCTCGTGCAGCCCGACCCGCGGCACGCGCAGACGACGCCGTTGCAGCGCCGTCATCGCCCGCTTGGGTTCCTTGTTGCGTCTGGTCGGCTTGGCTTCAGTCACCGCTAGCCTTCATTTCATGATTGGAGATCGCGGCAGCCGCCCGCAGATCGGGGTTCGTGAACAGGCTGCCCCAGCCATGCACGCGCGACGGATCGCAGCCTACAGCCGCGAGGCACGCCCACAGCGTCACCGCAATCGAGTCTAGCACAGGCACGCCAGATCGGCGCTCCAGCCGTTCGGCGGCGCCGGCGCCGCGCATGTTGGTGCATAGCACGACGGCGGCATCGCAGCCCTCGTGCACCACCTGCTCGATCATACCCGCAATCTCAGCCTCGCTGACCTCGGCAAAGGAGAAATTATCCTGCAACGACAAATGCCGCTCGGCGAAGCAGTGCAGCCCTTCCGAATTCCAGTTGGCGATGATCTTGTCCTGCACGTCCCGGCGATACGGCGTCACCAATCCGATGCGTTTGGCGCCGATCCTCCGCAGCAGGTCGCGATAGGCCAGCACCGTGGTGCAGGCCTTGATCCCGGTTGCCGCCGTGATCTGCTCGCACAGGCTCTCGTCGCGATCGAAGCCCAGCCAGCTTGCCGAGGTGCCGTTCCAGGCGATCACGTCGACCTTGGCATGGGCGAGCAATTCCGCTGCGCGCAGAATCTCGCTGGCATCGAACTGGCGCAGCGCCTGCTCCGACAGCGCGATCTCCGTCACCTTGAAGCGCGAGAAATGCGCCGAGACGTCGTCGATCCCGGCCAGCATCGCGCAGGTGATCGGCTCGAGTGCGGTATTTGACGACGGCGTCAGCATGCCGAGCCGGATGGGACGTATCATTCGCGAGGCCTCATCAACCGGCCGAACCCTTGACACGCTCGGCCGCGCTTCGATTCTAGACCGGGAGCTTGCGGCTGTAATCGATCAGAGTCGAGCAGATCAACAGCGCAATGCCAGCGGCGGCGAAATACATCAGGGCCAGGAAGTAGGAACCGGTGGCCTGCACGATGAAGCCGACGATCAGCGGCGTCGTGACGCCGGCGATGTTGCCGCCGAGATTCATGCAGCCGCCGAGGAAGCCGGACTTGCCGCGGCCTGCCAGCGCCGAGGGGATCGCCCAGTACATGCCGCACCAGCGCAGGAAGAACAGCGTCGTCGACAGCAGCACCACCACCGCAACCGCATTGGTGACGTAGGCGACGAGGAAGATCGACACCGTCGCCATGATCGCGGCGATACCGAACAGGGTGCGGAACACGGTGTTGGGCGCCCCGCCCCGCTCGCGCCAGGTATCGCCGATCCAGCCGCCGACCAATTCGCCGACGAAGCCCGCGAAGAAGATGATGAAGGACGCGCCGCCGAGCGCCTTGATGTCGAAGCCGTGCACCTTGAACAGATAGGTCGGCATCCAGGTCAGCAGCCCGTAGAAGGTGGTGTTGAAGAACATCCAGCCGAGGCACATGCACCACACCGAGCGGAAGCGGAAATAGGCCATCCAGCTTGCGCCGGATGACGGCGGCGTCGCGGCGTCCTCGATCGCATGGGCCTCCTCGAGATAGCGCGCCTCGGCTTCGTTGACCGACGGATGCTCGCGCGGCACGTTGCGGATGTAGTACCAGGCCCACAGCCCGCACAGCATGGTGCCGATGCCGGCGACGACGAAGGCAACGCGCCAGGAGCTGAACGCCGCCATCAGCCAGGCGATCACGATCGAGCCGAGCGCTGCGCCGAGCGGCGCACCGCCGTCGAGCAGCGTGGCGCCGCGGCCGCGTTCGGTCTGCGTCATCCAGATCGCATTGAGCTTGCCGCCGGCCGGATAGATCGGCGCTTCCGACGCGCCGAGCCCGAGCCGGGTCATGAGCAGCAGCGTCCAGCTGGTGGACAGCGCCGCCAGCGCCTGGAAGAAGCCCCAGAACAATGTCGCGAGCGCGATCACGATGCGCGGCTTGAAGCGATCGGCTAGCATGCCGCCCGGCACCTGCATCAGCGCGTAGGTCCAGAAGAACGAGCTCAGGATCAGGCCCTGCATCGCCGGATCGATGTCGAACTCCTTGGCGATGACGGGCATCGCGACCGACAGCGAAGCGCGATCGATATAATTGATCGAGATCAGGAACAGCATCAGCAGGAAGATCTTCCAGCGCACGCCGGAAGGCTTCGCCGCATCTGCCATTGCGATGGTGGACACCTGATCGCTCATTGTTCGCTCCTCTGCCGGCAGATTGTTTCTTGCCCTGGCGTGACCCTCGTCATCGAAGGTCGTTGGCCTCTCCTGCCCCGCGAGAAGTCTGCTTCAAGGCGGTCGAGGCGACAAGCACATTTTGTATTCTGCATACACTTTTTTATATCATACTGATATTGCGCGATATTATATCCATCCAGCCCTGACATTAATCAGGTAATGGCGAGGAATTGGGCGCCGGTTCGCTTGCCCGCGCGGGCTTTTTCAGGGCCTTGGCCCGGCGTTGCGGCTCCGGCGATCGCGCAGATCGGTGGTCTGCGCTTTCCAAAAAACAGCGGTCCGCGCTTCCCGTGGAAGCGCGGACCTGTCTTGGAGCCGCTGCTGCGGGCCGCTCGTCAGCGGCGGATGAAGGCCGCCACGACCGCGCTCGACGTCGCACAGATCGCGACGACGAGGAACACCAGCGAGGTCTGGTTATGCTTGTCCATGACATGACCGATGATGGGCTCGCCGAGACCCGCGAACAGGTAGGCGAAGGAGTTCATCACCCCGGTTGCGGTCCCTGCCCGCTTGTGGCCGACCAGGTCCGGGCACAGCGCCCAGAACGAGGATTGCGGGCCATAGGTGAAGAAGCCGCACAGGAACAGCACCGTCATGCCGAGATAGATGTCGGACGTCGGGATCGCATACATGCAGAGCGCGGTGACAGCGGCCAGAACCATGTAAAGCACGATGGCAAGGTAACGCCGCGAGCCGAACACCTTGTCCGAAATCCAGCCATTGCTGAACGCACCCACCGCCATGCCGACCGGCAGCGCGATGCTGATCCAGCGCGGATCGACCGCCGAAGTGGCGCCGGCCTTGGCCCAGTTGCTGCCGAGGAAGTGCACCGGCACCCACACCAGCAGCCCATAGCGCGCCGCGTTCTGGAAGCCGATCGAGACGCCCGCCACCAGCAGGCGCCAGTTCGACAGCACGGCCTTGTACCGCGCCAGCGAGCCCTCATTGGCGTCGACCGCGGCTTCCGTTGCTGTGACATCGTCGGCCTCGTCATGCGGCGAGGCAAAGCTCATGTCCTCCGGCTTCTCGCGCGCGATCAGATAGAACGCGATGCCGCCGAGCAGCAGCAACACGACGGGGATGCGGAAGATCCAGCGCCAGTCGAGCTGGAAATAGCCGACTACGACCAGCGAGGTGACGAACGACAGCACCGAGGCGAGACCGGCCGCGAATGTGTAGAGCCCGTAGACCGTGCCGCGCTCGTGCCGACCCCACCAGTTCGACAGCAGCCGGCTGCCGGGCGCCCATCCCATCGACTGGAAATAGCCATTGATGCCCCAGAACGCGGTCAGGCTGACGATGCCCGTCGACAGGCTGGTCGCCCAGTTCATGATGAAGGAGAGGATCGCGCCTGCGCTCATCACGCGGCGGCCGCCGAACTTGTCACCGAGGTTGCCGTTGATCGCCTGCCCGACGGCGTAGCACCAGAGCAGCGCCGCGCTGGCCCAGCCCAGCGCCTCCTTGGTGACGCCGAACTCGGCCTGGATGCCGGGAATGGCGAAGCCGAAGGTTTGCCGCCCGGTGTAGAAGAACAGATAGCAGAACATCGCCGCGAACAGCATCCGCCACTGCGCGCGGCGGAACGACGTCGCAAGCTCCGGATTCTGCACCCCGACCGAGCCGACGCTCGACGGACTGAACGTAATCGACATTGAGGCCTCCCCTTTGTTTTGGTTGATTCTGTCGGCCGCCGCGATGTTGTTGTTCTGTGCGTGCGGCCCCTCGTCGGCGCTGCTCTAGACCGGCCAGGGCAGTGAGTAGGTCTTGACGTTGGTGAAGCTCTTGATCGCCTCCTGCACGCCTTCCTTGTAGCCAAGGCCGGAGTCCTTGATCCCGCCGAACGGCGACATCTCGATCCGGTAGCCCGGCACTTCCCAGATGTTGACGGTGCCGACATCGAGCTCGTTGACGAACCGCGTGATGTAGTCGAGCCGGTTGGTGCAGACGCCGGACGACAGGCCGAACGCGGTCGAATTCGAGATCCGGATCACGCTGTCGATGTCGTTGGGCACCCGGATGATCGGGATCACCGGACCGAAGGTTTCCTGCATCACCAGCTCACTGGTGTGAGGAATCCGGTCGACCACCGTCGGCGGATACAGCGCGCCGTCGCGGCCGTTGCCGTGCAACAGTTCGGCACCGTCGGCGACCGCCGCGTTGACGCGCCGCTCGAATTCCTTGGCCGCGCCCTCATGGATGACGGTGCCGACATCGACCGTCGGGTCCATCGGATCGCCGCACTTCAGCTTGCGCGCCTTCTTCAAAACGAGGGCAGCGAAATCGTCGGCCACCGCCTCGACACAGAGGATGCGTTTGACGGCGGTGCAGCGCTGGCCGGAGTTCTTGGTCGCGCCGGTGACCGCAAGCTCCGCCGCCTTTTCGAGGTCGGCGTCCTCCATCACGATCAGTGGATCGTTGCCGCCGAGCTCGAGCACCAGGCGCTTGTAGCCTGCCCTGGTGGCGATGTGCTTGCCGACCCTGACCGAGCCGGTGAATGTCACGAGATCCGCGTCCGGATCGGTGATCATCGCATCGCCCATCGAATGCGGATTGCCTGTGACCACCGACAGCATCTCCGGCGGCAGCCCGGCCTCGTACAGCACGTCGGCGAGGGCGAGCGCGGTCAGCGGCGTCAGCTCGGTCGGCTTCAGCACCACGCGGTTGTTGGTGGCGATCGCCGGTGCGATCTTGTGGCTCACCATGTTGAGCGGATGGTTGAACGGTGTGATCGCCGAGATCGCGCCGAGCAGCGGCGTGCGCGTCGTGAAGATCTTGCGCGCCTTGCCCTGCGGGCTGATGTCGCAGGAGAAGGTCTCGCCGTCGTCCTGGATCGCGAGCTGGCCGGCAAAGGAGTAGACGTCGTAGGCGCGGCCTGCCTCGTAGAGCGAATCCTTCCAGCACAGGCCGGATTCGGCGGTGATCAGCCGCGCGAACTCCTCCTTGCGGCTTGCGAGTATCTCGGCGGTGCGCAGCAGGATGCGCTGGCGCTCGTAGCGGGTCAGCTTCGGCTTGAACGCCGCCGCCTTGGCGAAGGCGCTGCGCACATGCTCCGGCCGCGCCGCCGGAACCGTGCCCACCACCTTGTTGGTGTAGGGATTGAAAACCTCGACATGCTCGTCGGTGTCGACGAGGCTGCCCGCGATCCGCATCTGCTCATGGCGAGCGGCAGCGCTCTGGATGTTCATGTTGGTGTCCTCAAGTCCGGATGTCACTGGATGCGGTTGAGCGCGACGTCGAAGGCGTCGAAATTGCGCAGGGCGTGACCGGCCGGCAGCGCAATCTTGCGGTTGGCGATCAGCGGCACCCGCTCCTCGGTCAGCCCGCCATGCGAGCGCAGCGGCTCGGTGAGGCCTGAGAGATCGTGGCGAGACTCGCTGGTGCCGAGCACCTTGTGCCTGGTCGAGATCACCACGATGTCGCCGATCCGGTCCGGCGGCAGCTCGAACCTGGCGCAGGCGTCCTTGCGGGTCAGCGCGACCTCGATGCCCTTGGTGTCGCGCAGCCGCATCAGCAGCGTGCCGACGTCGGCGCCCTCGGGCGTGTAGATCGTGGCGAACGAGCCGAGCGAGCCGTGATGGGCAACATAGGGATCGGTGATCGGCAGGATCACGCGCGCGGCGCCCGCCCCCGTCCAGTCGTCCATGACGTCCTGGAGGTAGATCACGTCGGGCTTGCCGTCCGGCAAGAACTTGTCGTTCATGCCATGGTCGGCGGTCGCCACGATGTTGCAGCCGAGTGCATCCAGCCTGGCAAGATAGCCGTCGATCATCGCGTAGAAGTCATTGGCGATCTTGGTGCCGAGCCCGACCTTGTGCTGGATGTAGTCGGTGGTCGACAGGTACATCAAATCCGGACGATGACGCTCGACCAGCTTGACGCCGGCGGCGAACACGAAACGCGACAGATCGGCCGAGTAGACTTCCGGCAGCGGAAGGCCGACGAAATCGAGCACGTTATCGATGCCGTTATTGGCCTTGGTGGCCTGGTCGGCTTTCTCCGACGAGAACGCGATGGCGCGGCCGCTCGCATAGTCGAGCCCGTAGGCCAGCAAGGTGCGCAGCTTGTCCTTGGCGGTAACGGCGGCCACCTTGTAGCCCGCGTCATGGACCCCGGCGAGGATGGTCGGTGCGCGCAGGAATTTCGGATCGTTCATCATGACCTCGGCGTTGCTCGCCGTGTCGTAGAAATAGTTGCCGGCGATGCCGTGCACCGCAGGCGGTCGTCCGGTGATGATCGAGAGGTTGTTCGGATTGGTGAAGCTCGGGATCACGCTGGCGGCATGGACATGCGCGCCCTCCTTCATGAAGCGCGCGAAGGTCGGCGCGACGCCGGCCTCGATCGCTCGCTCGATGTAGCCAGGCTCCGAACCGTCGAGGCAGATCACGACTGTCGGCCGGGTCGGTGCGTCGTAATCACGCCCGTTGACGGTGATGGTCTTGCGATTGTCTTGCATGAGATGTCTCCTTATCGCTGCGCCGTCGTCACGCGCTCACGGCGCTCGGCATGCGCTGGGTGTGCGCTGCCTCGATCAACCGCTCCTTCGATCCCAGGAAGTTGCGGCCGCGCTCTCCTTCGAGCGAGTCCGCGATCAGCGCGTGCCATTCCGCACGCTCGATCCTGTAGGCGGCCGGATTGCAGGAGATGCCGAGCCGCGCCATGAAGTCCTCGAGATCGTCCGCGGCGCGCGCCAGGTCGGTGCCGAAGATCTGCCTGAGGCTGTCCTCGCAAAGGCCGCCCGCCCCCTTCACGCTGCGCAGCACCATCGGCAGCGAGAACGAGCAGGCGATGCCGTGCTGCACGCCGTGGCGCAGCGTGATGGGATAGGACAGCGAATGCGCAATCGCGGTCTTGGTGTTGGAGAACGCCAGCCCTGCAAACAGTGCCGCCTGCGCCATGCGGCTGCGCAGCTCGAGATTGCCGAGATCGTTGGCGAGCTTCGGCAGCACGTCGAGGACACCGCGCGCCGCCGCCACAGCGTGGTTGGCCGACACCGGATTGTTGTTGACGTTCCAGATGCTCTCCAGCGCATGCGACAGCGCGTCGAGCCCGGTGCTGATGGTGAGAAGCTGCGGCTTGCCGAGCATCAGGCGCGGATCGATCACCGCATGGGTCGGATAGAGCGAGGGACGCGCCAGCGAGTATTTCTTGCCGTTGGCCTCGTCCCACACCGTGCCCCAGCACGTCACCTCGCTGCCGGTGCCCGCGGTGGTCGGCACCGCGATGATCGGGATCGCCGCAAGCCGTTCGGCGCCCTGTTGCGTCTCCAGATAGGTCTTCACGGTCGCGAAGTCGCCGCCGGCGGCAGCGAACACTTTTGCGGAGTCGATCACCGAGCCGCCGCCGAGCGCGACGATCACTTCCGGCTGTTTCGCAAGCCCGGCAAAGCGCGCGGTCTGTGCCGTGAGCAGCCGGTAGTCCGGATTGGGCGCGACGTCGCGGATGGTCAGGATCGAAGGCCCCGCCGCGGCGCGCAGTCGGCGCTCGAGTTCGTCGAAGAACGGCTCGCCATAGGTGACGAGTGCGTAGGCGCGCTTGCCGATCAGCGCCGGCAGCTTGTCGAAGCTGCCGGCCCCGAATTCGATCCTTACCGGGTTGGAATAAGTCCAGTCCATCCGCGCGTCCTCCATTTGGCGCGAAGCTACGGCACCGGCTGCTATTGACAAATTCATTCTACGGATGCGTTCTATTGATTATGTCAATAGTGTTCAGCCAGCTGCGCGCCTTCCATGCGGTCGCGGCCCATGGCGGCTTCACCGCGGCCTCGCGTGTGCTCCATGTCGGGCAGCCGACGCTGACCATCCAGGTCAAGGAGTTGGAGGAGACCTACGGCGTCGAGCTTCTGATCCGGAAGCCCAGGCATACCGAGCTCACCGAGGCCGGAGCCGCGCTGTTCGAGATCACCCGCGGCATCATGACGTTCTGCGATGAGGCCCACGACCTGTTGGCCGCGCACGGCAAGGCGACCAAGGGCCATCTCAGGGTCGCGACCGTCGGGCCGTTCCATGCCACCGAGATCATCGCCGCCTTCAAGCGCGATCACCCGGAGGTGCAGATCTCGACCCTGCTCGGCAATTCCGAGCGCACCTTCCGCCACATCGTCGACTTCGAGGCCGACGTCGCGATCCTGGCCGAGGTGCCCGAAGACCCGCGCGTCACCATGATCCCGTACCGCACCCACCGCGTGATCGTGTTCGTCAATCGCGATCACCCCTGGTTCAAGCGCAAGTCGGTCAGGCTGCGCGAACTTGCCGACCAGCCGATCGTGTTGCGCGAACGCGGCTCGACCACCCGGCGCGCCTTCGAGGCGACGATTCAGGCCGAGGGCATCAGCATCGAGCCGGTATTCGAGATCGAAAGCCGCGAAGGCGTCTGGAAGGCGGTTGAGCGCGGGCTCGGCATCAGCGTCGTCGCCGACTTCGAATTCGTGCCGCATCCGAACCTGCGCGCGCTCGAAATCAGCGACCGCACCATCAAGACCCAGTACAGCATCGCCCATCACAGCGGGCGCAGCCACTCCCCGATCATCAAGGCGTTCATCGATACGGTTCGGCGGATGAAGGGCAGCGGCCGCAGCAGGTGAAGCGCTCGCGCGCCGCACGCATGCGCCAATCCAATTGCGACCGTCAGGCCGCGGTTGCTTGAAGCCGGCGCTGCCAAGGCAGCCTTGGAACCTTCACTGCAAACGCGCCATCGCCGAGCAACGCCTGGACGGCCAGCATGATCGCCCAGACGAACGGCAGCTCCCAACCCGCTTCCGTGAACCAATAGCCCTTCCGCTGCATCCAGAACTGGGTTGCGCCAAGCATCATCGGGATCGCGTAGATGCTGATCCAGCGCGTATAGATGCCAAGCAGCAGCAGAACCGCCGCCCCGAATTCGGCGCTCAAGGCATAGCCAAGAACCCATTCGGGATAACCGAGCTTGGCAAGGCCGTTCCACCACAGGCTGATCGGCTTGAGCACGCACTTGCCGTAGAGATGCGCGATGAACAGCCCCGCAATCGTCACGCGCAACAGCAAGGCAGCATAAGGGGCAGTTCTCTGATCGATCATGAGCACCTCCCAAGGAGTCGTCTGTCGCAATCCCAGAATAGCGATGATCGGCCGGGCTTGCGCCGCGGTCGCAAACTATGCGTCCTCGTCGAAGCGAGCCAAGGCGGCCTCGATGAGCTCGATCTCCTCGCGGAGCGTGTCATTCACGACCGATGGCCTGAAGCCTGGGACGCTGTGTGCTTGAACACCGTCCAACAGCCGTTGGCGGTGGTCCCTGAGGTCCTGCAGCGCTTGACGGTTCTTCAACGATACATAGCCGGCAATGATCTGCTCGATGGCGTTCATTGGAAATCCACGGTTCAAAAAATAACGTGCTGCAATCCCTCGATTAAAACGGCTAAATGGCTATCCTGGCAAGCCCCATGACGCTGTGCCGGAAGCTCGCTCGCGCCGCCGCGGTCGCATGGTGGAGATCTATGATGGGGTCTTCGGCTCGGCCTTGAGTGCGAACAGCGCCAGAAGCGCGGCCACGCTGAGTGCCGATGTGACTGCCAGCGTGTAGCCGCCGAGCGGCGAGATCAGGAAGCCGAAAACCAGCGGTGCGATGGCCTGGGACAGCCGCGACGGTGCGCCGAGCAGCCCCAGGCGGTAGCCGTAGTCCTTCGGACCGAAGATCGCCAGCGGCAGCGTGCCGCGCGCAATCGTCAGGATTCCATTTCCGGCACCGTGCAACAGAGCGAAGACTCCCGCGAAGCCACCGCCAAACAGGCCGATGACGCACGCACCCAGCGGATGCGTGATGCAGGCCAATCTCGCCGACCACAGCGGGTGGAAGCGCTTGAGCAGGCTCGCTTCGACAATCCGCGCCGCCACCTGCGCCGGGCCGATCAATGCGCCCGCCGCGATCGCCTGCGCCTGCGTCGCGCCGAGTGATTCCAGAATGCGGGGCAAATGCACGGCCATCGCCGACGTGACGCTCCAGGCCGCCGCGAATGCAAAGGCAAGCAACACCATCGCACGGTCGATCGGGATATTCGGGTTGGCTGCATCGGCCGTGATCCGGTGTTCTCGCTTCAGCCTGGGGATCAGGAGGCCATTGAGCGGCAAGCAAATCAGAATATGTGCAGCCGCCCAGCCGAAGCAGGTCCAGCGCCAGCCGATGGTTGAGAGGCCCCACGCGCTGAGCGGCCAGCCGATCGTGCTGGCAAACCCTGCGATCAAGGTGATGCCGGTGATGGAGCGGCGCGCGGTGTCGCCATAGATGCGCCCGAGCGCAGCGAAGGCCGCATCGTACAGACCAAGGCCCATGCCGACGCCGAGCAGTAGCCAGCTCACTGCCATCAGCACACCGCCCTGCGCGAGCCCAAGCAGGATCAGCCCGGACGCCAGAATAAGGTTGGACGCGCAGAGCACTTCGCGCCCGCCCATGCGGTCGATCTGGCGGCCGACGCGCGGACCGAGCAATCCGGAAATCACCAGCGCCATCGAAAACGCGGCGAACAGCCAGTTCGTCGATATGCCGAGATCTCGCGCGATCGGGTCCGCGAGAATGGCGGGCAGATAGTAGCTCGACGCCCAGGCAAGGGTTTGCGTGGTGCCGAGCGCGACGATCAGCAGGTTATCGGCGCGGCGGCTCATCCGGCGCGAGCACCCGGCGTCTTGGGCGACACCACTTCGCCGTCTTCCTTGGCGAATTGGCCGATATCGGTGGCGAGAAGGTCAAGGACAGCTTCGGACGGCCGGCACAGTTTCGCGCCCTTCGGCGAGACCACGATCGGCCGGTTGATCAGGATCGGATGCGCCATCATGAAATCGATCAGCTCGTCGTCGCTCCATTTCGGATCGCCGAGATCGAGCGCCGCAAAGGGCGTGCCCTTCTCGCGGAGCAGCGCACGCGGTGTCATGCCCATGGCAGCGATCAGCGAGACAAGCTTGTCGCGCGAGGGAGGATTCTTGAGATATTCGACGATCTCGGGCTCCTCCCCGCTCTGTCGGATCATCGCCAGGGTGTTACGCGAGGTCCCGCAATTGGGATTGTGATAGATCGTGATCGTCATCGGATTGCTTCCTTTGTCGGTTCCGCGCCCCGCAGGAGCCACGTCATGAATGCGAGCGCGACGATCGCTCCCAAAACTTCGGCGACGATGAAGCCCGGCAGGTCCTGCGCGCGGATGCCGGAAAACGTGTCGGTGAATGATCGCGCGATCGCGACCGCCGGATTGGCGAAGGATGTTGATGCGGTGAACCAGTATGCGGCAGTGATATAGAGCCCGACCAGCCATGGAATCGCGGCCTCGCGAAACCGGAGGCCACCGATGATCGTTGCGACCAGTCCGAACGCTGCAACGAATTCCGCAAACCACTGCGGAAATCCCGTCCTTGCCTTTGCGGAGAACTCCAGGAGGGGCAGGCCGAACATGGCATGTGCGATGATTGCGCCCAGGATTCCCCCGAGCACTTGTGCCGCGATGTACTGCGCGGCGTGCGGCGGACGAAGCTCGCCCTTGAGCGTGAACACCAGCGTGACCGCCGGATTGAAGTGCGCACCGGATACCGGCCCAAGGATCGTGATCAGCACCACCAGAATGGCGCCGGTCGGAAGCGTGTTGCCGAGCAGCGCCAATGCGACGTCCTTGGTCAGGGTCTCGGCCATGATGCCGGAACCGACGACGGTCGCGACCAGCAGCAACGTACCAAGGCCCTCGGCCGCAAGGCGTCGTGGCAGGTCGAACTCCCTCATCAGGCCCGCGCCTTCTTCTTGGCCGTGGAGGGCCGGCACTGGGCATCGGCGAGCGCCGGAGCGCAGATTTCCGGGTGGCCGGCGCAGCAATCCTTCATCAGGAAGGCGATGAGATCGCTCAAGCCGGTGAAATCCGCCGAATAGATGATCGAACGCGCCTCGCGGCGCGGCGCGATCAAGCCGGCATGCTCGAGGTCCTTCAGATGAAAGGACACGTTGGACGGCGACGCTGCGACCGCCTCGGCGATCGCCCCTGCCGCCATTCCGTCGGGACCCGCCTGCACCAGCAACCGCACGATCCGCAGCCGCGTTTCCTGCGACAGCGCGGCGAAGGCGGTTCGGGCTTGACGCTCGTCCATCTTTCGATAATCCTACAATTCAATAATCATTGAAATGAGGATAGCAGCCGTGAACACGCTTGCCAATACCCGATCGATCGTCGGCGCCCTGCTTCCGGTGGAAGAGCTCTCATCCGAAGCGCTGCTTTCCGGCCTCGAGGCGCACAAGGAAAAGCCGCTGATCTTCACCTACGACGGCCGGGACGTCCGCCCCAGCTACCACGTGACCGAGGTCAAGACCGGTTCGTTCAGAGGACTCGATTGCGGCGCGAACCCCGAGAGCTGGAGCGAGACCTTCATTCAACTCTGGGACATCGAGGAGGAAAACCGCGGCCACATGCCGGCCGGCAAGTTCCTCGCAATCATCCGCAAGGTCGACGAAGCGGTCGGCTTCGATCCGCAGGCCAAGCTGACCTTTGAGGTGAGCGACGGCGTGCGGCCGATGCAAATCTATCGCGCGGAGCGCATGGACGTCGGCGACACCGCGATCCGCGTCTATCTCTCGGCGCGTCCGTCGAGCTGCAAGCCCCGCGACCGGTGGCTGCAGGAACAGCAATCCTGCTGCGCTCCAAAGGCCAAGCAGCCTTGCTGCGGCTGAACGCCGATCACTGGGGCCGCTGTCCCCTGCATGGTTATCGATCCTGGCTTTCGCCAGGACGACGGCGGCGAATGTGGCGCGTTGGCGCGATCTATTCGCTGACAATGATGGCGAAGAACGCCCTACCCGCTCAAGCGGCGGTCGGCTCGCTCGACAGAGCGGCGAACACGGTTTCCGGCGAATGCGCGATCACGGCGAGCAGCGCGCGAGCGGGTCCCCGCGGCGCGCGCTTGCCCTGCTCCCAGTTGCGGATGGTTTCCACGGGTACGCCGAGCTTGGCGGCGAATTCGAGCTGGGTGAGCTGGGCGCGGCGGCGCAGATCCCGCACCGCGGGTCGCGCGACCGCAGGGTGCATCGCCACCTCGGCCGGGTGTGCGGGCACGAGCGGGATTTCCTGCCCGTCGCGCAATTCGACGATCCGTCCGTCCGCCTTGAGCCGCAACCGCTGCATGATGGCCCCCGTGATGGCCCCTTTGGAGATAGGAGCATCATCCGCCAACCCCGTTAAGGCGCGATTAACGATAAACCGGCCCTCGGGCGCCGGCCTATTTCAGCCCGAACCACAACGTGGCGATGCCGAGAAACGAGAAGAAGCCGACCACGTCGGTGACGGTCGTGACGAAGGTGCCGGAGGCGACCGCAGGATCGGCGCGCACCCGTTCCAGCACCATCGGAATCAGGATGCCGCCGAGCGCGCCGGCAACCAGGTTGCAGATGATCGCAAGCCCGATCACGACGCCAAGGCCCGGGATCTTGAACCAGGCCACCGCGGCGATGCCGGTGATCACCGCAAAGGCGATGCCGTTGACGAGACCGACCATGGTCTCGCGCAGCACCACGCGCATGGCGTTGAACGCACCGAGCTCGCGGGTGGCGAGCGCGCGCACCGCGACCGTCATGGTCTGGGTCGCGGCATTGCCGCCCTGGCTCGCCACGATCGGCGCCAGCACCGCGAGCGCCACCATCTTCTCGAGCTGGCCTTCGAACAGGCCGAGCACCGACGAGGCCAGAAACGCGGTGGCGAGATTGACCAGCAGCCAGTTGAAGCGGCCGCGGGCGATGGTCCAGACCGTGTCGGACAGCTCTTCGGGATGGGTGACGCCGCCAAGCGCCTTGAGGTCCTCGTCGGCCTCCTCCTCGATCACGTCGACGACGTCGTCGATGGTGATCACGCCGACCAGCCGGTCAATGGTGTCGACCACGGGCGCTGCGACCAGATTGTACTTGCCGAAGATCCGCGCGACTTCTTCCTGGTCCTCCAGCGCGGAGACCCGGCGACGGTCCTCGTCGATCAGGTCCGCAATCGGAACCGGGCGCCGCGTGCGCAGCAGCACGTCGAGCGGCACCGCGCCCAGCAGATGCTTGTCGGCATCGACCACATAGATCTCGTAAAATCGATCGGGCAGATCGGGCGTATCGCGCATGTAGTCGATCGCCTGCCCGACCTTCCAGTCCGGCGGCACTGCGATGAACTCGGTCTGCATCCGCCGGCCGGCGGAATTCTCCGGATACAGCAGGCTGCGCTCGATGTCCTCGCGCTCGGCCGCCGGCAGCTTTTCCAGGATCTCTTCCTGGTCCTCCTCGTCGAGGCTTTCCAGGAGCTCGACGGCGTCGTCGGATTCGAGCTCGCGGACGCCCTCCGCGACCGTCTCCGGCTCGAGTTCCTCAAGGATTTCCTCGCGGACCGTCTCGTCGACCTCGTTGAGCGCCGAGAAGTCGAAATCGGTGCCCGTGATCTCGACCAGGGTGACGCGGTCGTCCGGCTCCAGCGCCGCGATCAGGTCGCCGAGGTCCGCCTCGTGCAGTTCCGCCACGACCTCGCACAGCAGCGGTCGGTCGGCGGCATGGATCGCCCGGGTGATCTCCTCGACGAATTCCGGGCGGAGCTGGCCCTCCTCGTCCCGCATCGGCATCCGGGCGAGCGGGTCGGCCTCGGCGGGTTCGGCAACGTCGATATTCTCGGCCATGCCGTGTTTCGCCGGTTTGACAGGAGGTGAAAAACTGCTTGATTGATGCGGACCGGATTACCTAATCGGCGGGGGCCAGTGCAATGAGAAATATGTCGAGCGCACCACGACCGATCCTGAACGTCATCGCGACGTTGCTCGCACTCGCGCCTTGTGCGCTGCTCGGCACGGCGCACGCCGCCGAATGCCTTCGTAAGGATGCGCTCGGCACCTCGCGTGTGCTCGAGGTCGATCCTGCGACCTATCCGCGCGTCGGGCTGAAGAGCTTCCCGCAGACCCTGCCGCTCAGGGATGGCGAGGTCGTGCTGACCTTCGACGACGGACCGACGCCCGGTGTGACCGACAAGGTGCTGACGGCGCTGGCCGCCGAATGCGTGCAGGCCACCTTCTTCATGGTCGGCCGCAACGCGGCTGATCACCCCGACATGGTGCGCAAGATCGCCCGCCTCGGCCACACCATCGGCTACCACACCTGGGACCATCCGCATCTCAACAAGATGCCTCTCGATCAGGCCGAGGCGAACATCAACCGAGGGATCGAAGCGGTCCAGATGGCCCTGCGCGGCACCGCCAGCACGGTCCCGAGCACGCCGTTCTTCCGGTTCCCCTATTTCGAGTCGACACCTGCGCTGCTCGGGCGCCTGGAAAAGCGCGGTATCGCGGTGTTCGGAGCCGATTTCTGGGCCAGCGATTGGAACAAGATGACCCCCGAGGAGGAACTCAAGCTGCTCACCGGGCGGCTCGAAGGCCACCGCAAGGGAATTATCCTGCTGCATGACCCGCAAATGCGGACCGCCGAGATGCTTCCGGCCTTTCTAAGGTACCTGCAGGAGCATAATTATCACATCGTCCACATCGTCCCGACGGCGATGAAGACCGTGTCTGACCGGACACGTTGAACCCGGCACCCAAGCTGGATTACAGACCGTTAAGGCGGCATTCATGGGGCCGCCCTTAAGGATTCGTCAGTGCGTTTGGAATGCGGCCGAGATTCGATGATTGCAAACGTCCTGGTGATGATCCGGAAGCGGTCGCGGACCGTGATCGGCGCGGCACTGCTGGGCTGCTGCTTCATGACGCCGCAGGCCGCCCTTGCTGTGGACTGCCCAGGTAACCCCAACGCGCTCGGCACATCGCGGACCATCGTCGTCGATCCCAAGGAGCATCCGCGGATCGGCACCATGCAGTATCCGGAGACGCTGCCGCTCGCCGATCACGAGGTGGTGCTGACCTTCGACGACGGGCCGCTGCCGAAATACAGCAACCAGGTGCTGGCGATCCTCGCCAGCCAGTGCGTCAAGGCGACCTTCTTCACGATCGGCTCCCAGGCCCGGTTCAATCCGGAGGGCGTGCGCAAGCTGATCGCGGCTGGCCATACCGTCGGCACGCACAGCCAGAACCATCCGCTGACGATGAACAAGATGCCGCTCGAGCGGGTGAAGCAGGAGGTCGACGACGGCATCGCCTCGACGCTCGCCGCGCTCAACGGTGACAAGAGCAAGCTCGCGCCGTTCTTCCGGATTCCCGGCCTGATGCGCGCCGAGATCCCGGAAGCCTATCTGGCGTCGCAGGGCATCCAGGTCTGGAGCGCCGACTTCCCGGCCGACGACTGGCGCCACATCTCGCCGCAGCGGGTCTACGACCTCGCGATCCAGCGCATCGAAGCCAAGCACAAGGGCATCCTGCTGCTGCACGACATCCAGCCGCGCACGGTGGCGGCGCTGCCGCGCATCCTCAACACGCTGAAAGAGCGCGGCTACCGCATCGTCCACGTCGTGCCGGCGACACCTGACCGTCCGGCGACGCCAACTGAGCCACAGCAATGGTTCATGCATCCGCCGACCGAGACGGTGGCGACCACGCGCTGGCCGAGAATCCCCAACTTCGTCTTCACCGCGACGCGGATGCTGCCGGCACCTGTCTTTGCCGATCTGGATTGGCGTGACGCCGACATCCTCGACCATGCCCAGCGCGCCCGGATCGGCGTGCCGGTCCGCACGGCATGGCCGCAGCCGCAGGTCGCGCAGCTCGCGCCGGTCTCGACATTGCCGATCCCGGCTGCCGACGTGTTTCGCGTTCCCGAAGCGCTGGACCTGACCCTGCTCGCGGCGCGCTCGGCGACGAATCGACGCCTCGCGCAGCGCGCGGCTGCTCCAGCCGCCGGCACACCGCGCGCACAGGCGATCTCGGCGCGGCAGGCGAGGCATCCGAAGCAAGCCGCGCATCAGATCCCTGCGGCAGCTCATGGCAAAGGCCGCGGCGGGCTCATGCACGTCGCGCCGCCGGCTGCAAGCAACGCATCGGTTCACGTCGCCAAGCGCACCCCGCGCGCCGAAGCCTCGGCGGCCGGCAAGCGCGTGCAGGACTAGCGCGCGATCCTAGCTGGCGACGATCTTGGCGACGCAGAGCAGAATCACCAGCGCCAGGAAGAAGATGTCGATGTAGGACTTGATCTCGCCGGCATGCCTGAGCTCGGTGACATCGGCGACGATTTGCTTGCGCGAGGCGCTCGCATTGGGCCCCTCGCCGGCCGCTGCGGCCAGCCGCCGCGTCTCGCCTTCGAGGCGCTCGATGCGCTGAAAGAAATAGAACGAGCGCAGACCGGAAAGCGCATGCATCACCGCATAGACCAGGACCAGGATCGCGACCGTCGCGCGCTGCTCGTATTTTTCCAGCAGGTTCAGCGTGAAATAGACCAGCCCCAGGAACACGAAATTGGAGACGGCACGGTAGGCGTAGCTAGCAAAGATCATCGGGAGCTCCGGGTGGGGCAGGCTTGCGGCGGCGCGCTGAGGAAAAGCGGCTGCCCCTCCGATCGGCGGCGCCGAACCGGCAGGCCACGCAACCGCGAATCTATCTGACCGGTGTTACAGGAGCGCATCGAGCGGCACCTCAGCGCCGCAGCCGGCCCTCGCCGGGAGCTGCCCGGCGAGTATAGGACCGGCACCGCCGGCGACCGGCCCTGCATCGAAAAATCCAGCGATTTCAAGGATCAGCTGAGGGTGGTGCGCTCGGAGGGACTCGAACCCCCACGGTGTTACCCACTGCCACCTCAAGGCAGCGCGTCTACCAATTCCGCCACGAGCGCTAAGGATGTCGGATGGAACCCTAAGGCGCCGCCGCATCGACGGGGCCATGTAACAAATCACGGATGCAGGGACAAGCCGCTTGATGCTTGAATTAACTGCGAACCCCGGGAGATTTCGGCAGCATTTGCTTGACCTCGACCGCAATCCGGTTGCGGTCGACCAGGACCACGCCGCTGGCCACCGGCAGGTTGTTGGCGAGGATCTTGACCTCGTCGGCCTCGGTGGCATCCAGTTCGATGATGGCGCCGCGGGAGAGCCGCATCACCTGGTGAATCGGCATCGTGGTGGTGCCAAGGACCACCATGAGATCAACGCTGACTTTATCGAGGGTGGGCACTTCTGAACCGCCGAACGGGAACTAAATTGTTGGTTCAACTGACCACGTTAGGGTTAGCTAATGGTTAACGACCGCCAAAGCCTCGATTTGACGACCTTTGCGCGCCCTGCGGGCGGCGAAGCCGTCGAATGGCGGATCTCGGATCGTCCGGTGCCCTACCCCGATTCTCTCGCTGCGATGGACGCACGGGTTGCCGCGATCGCCACAGGCGAGGCAGCGGAGCTGGTGTGGCTGCTGGAGCACCCGCCGCTCTACACTTCCGGCACCAGCGGCAAGGCGGACGACCTGCTCGATCCACGCTTTCCGACCTTCCAGAGCGGCCGCGGCGGCCAGGTCACCTATCACGGCCCGGGCCAGCGCGTGGCTTACGTGATGCTCGACCTCAAGCGGCGGCGGCCGGATGTGCGTGCCTATGTCGCCTCACTGGAAGAATGGATCATCCGCACCCTCGCCGCCTTCAACGTCCGCGGTGAGCGCCGCGAAGACCGCGTCGGCGTCTGGGTGAAGCGCCCGGACAAGGGGCCGGGCCATGAGGACAAGATCGCCGCGATCGGGGTGCGGCTGCGCCGCTGGGTCTCGTTCCACGGCATCGCGATTAATGTCGAGCCCGACCTCTCCCACTTCCAGGCGATCGTCCCCTGCGGCGTGGTCGATCCGCGCTATGGCGTCACCTCCCTGATCGATCTCGGGCTGCCGGTCACGATGGCCGATGTCGATGTCGCGCTCCGGCAGGCATTTATCGAGGTGTTCGGCGACACCGCGGCGCGCCTGCCGGAAGCGACGCTGTAACGTTCACGCCGCCTTCTGCGGCGCGACTTCGAGCTTGCCGGCGATGTAGCGGCGTTCCTGGGTCAGGCCGCCGAAACCGTAGGCATCGCCCCTCACTTCGTCGACATGCGCGTAGCTCTCGGTGTGGAGCGGCCCGAGCAGCTCGCCCATCCGCTTGAACAGCGCGGCGAGATAGGCCGCCTTCTCGTCCTTGGTGTTGGTGCCTTCGCTGACATGGACGTCGAGCCAGTAGCTTGCCAGCCCCTGCTCGGCGAGCGACTTGCCGCCGGCGAACCAGTCGGCGGCATCTGCGGACTTCACGATAATTGCGGTGACCTTGGGGTCCTTGTGCAGAATCCCGGCGGTCAGCTCCGACACGGCGCCCGCGATGTCGGACTTCAGCGACGGCCTCTCGCGGGAGGTTGCATAAGTGACTGTGATGAGGGGCATGATCGGTCTCCTTGAGTTCGGTTGGCGCGGGTCAATCGCGCCTCCTCTAGCTAGACCTTTGCGTATCATCTTGGTATCTTATCTATATGGATAGCAATGATAACGATCATTGATCATGACCGTCACGCTCGACATCGATACCGTGCAGGCCTTCCTCCTCGTCGCCGAGCTGCAGGGCTTCACCCGCGCCGCCGAGGCGCTCGGCACCACGCAGGCGGCGATCAGCATGAAATTGCAGCGGCTCGAAACCGTGCTCGGCAAGCGGCTGGTCGAGCGGTCGCCGCGCGCGGTGCGGCTGACCGCCGACGGTGCCGCCTTCCTGCAGCACGCCCGCGCGCTGATCGAGGTGCATGATCGCGCACTGTCCGGCGAGAAGCCGGCGCGGCAGCAGCTCACACTCGGGATCAGCGATCACGCCGCCGGCCCGGAGCTGGTGCCGCTGCTGGAGCGGTTGCACGCGATGGCCTCGCAGCTTGCACTCTCCGTGACCATCGGATTCTCGCGCAAGATGCTCGATGCCTATGATGCCGGCGAACTCGACGCCGTCATCGTGCGCCAGGAAGGCAGCCGGCGCGGCGGCGAGAAACTGACCGAGGATGAATTCGGCTGGTTCGCCGCCAGGCGCTTCGTCTGGCCGCGCGGCGATGCCTTGCCGCTGGCAACGCTCGCGCCACCGTGCGGCGTGCGCGCATTGGCCGTCCGCGCACTCGACAAGGCCGGCATCGCCTGGACCGAAAGCTTCGTCGGCGGCGGCGTCACCGCGGTGGTATCAGCCGCGCTCGCGGGTCTCGCCGTCGCGCCCCTCGTCCGCCGCATCGCGCCGCCGGGTTTGATCGATATCGGACCAACCCACAAGCTCCCGCGGCTCGGTGCGTCAAAGGTAATGCTGCATTCGAAGGTCAGCGCCCCCGCCAAGCTCGCGGCGTTACCGACGTTGGCTGCGACGTTTCGGAGCGTGGCGGCCGCGACATAGTGCAAGCAACACCATGGGTCACATCGAGTCCTCGCGGGCCGCCAGTTCGCCCATGACGAACCAGTAGGTCAGGCCCGCGATACATCCGGCCGCGATGAACAGACAAACAAGCCCTGAAGTCCAGACGGCCGGCGAGCGAACGAGCACGCTGATGCTCAACGCGCCGATCGCAGCGCCGGCGCAAGCGAAGAAGCCGGCAGCCCGGATTCGGAATTCCTCGGCGAGCCAGACGACCAACGCCGCGGGAATTGCGGTGAGCAGACAGGTGATGACGAAGACCACGACCGACGGAAGCAGCAGCACGACGATGCCGCCCAGCAATCTCGTTATGTTGCCACCCGACGTGATCATCAGAATGGTCTGGACGACACCGGAAAGAACCGCGGTCGCGGCGCCGCAGCCCGCGAGCCAGCCGCCGATTGAACGACAACACGTGCTGGACATACGCCCCTCCTCTACAAGATCGCGTCGAACGCGCTGCGTAGCGTCTCGTGCCGGAACACGAAACCGTTGCTCAGCGCCTTGTTTGGCAACACGCGCTGGCCGCCGAGCAAGAGCTCATTGGCGAAATCGCCGCCGACGGCACGGAGCAGCGCGGCCGGCACGCGAAAGATCGTGGGCCGGTGCAGGCGACGTCCCAGCTCCTCGGTGAATTTCGTGTTGGTCACCGGGATCGGCGCGGTTGCGTTGACCGGTCCCGAAAACTCAGGCTTCGCGATCACATGGGCGATCAGGCGCACCAGATCGTCGCGCTCGATCCACGACATCCACTGCCTGCCGGAGCCGAGCGGCCCGCCGAGACCGAATTCGAACGGCGTCAGCATCCGCGTGATGAAGCCGCCATCGGTACCGACCACGAGGCCGATCCGCAAATACGCCACGCGCACGCCGTGGTCGGCGGCGGGCTTCGCCGCATTCTCCCAGGCCTCGCACAGCTCGTGACTGAAGCAGGCATGGGACTTCGCCGACTCCGTGAGCACCTGGTCCTGCCAAAGCCCGTACCAGCCGATCGCGGAGCCGCTCACCAAGATCTGCGGCTTGCGCTCGAGCCGCGCGATCAGCTTGACGACATCGGCCGTCATGTCGATCCGCGAGGCGATGATCCTGCGGCGCTTGGCCTCGGTCCAAAGCCCGTTGCCAATCGGCTCGCCCGCGAGATTGACGATGGCGTCGATCCTGGTCTCGGCTGGCAACTGATCGAGGCTCGTGATCAACGCCACCGGTGGCGGCAGCATCTCGGCCTTCGCCGGATTGCGGATCAGCGCGATTACCTGATGGCCCGACGCGGTGAGGCTTGCGACTAGGCGGCTGCCGATGAAGCCGGTCGCGCCGGTCACCAGCACGGTCTGCCCCGCTGGCAATTTCTCGACCAGCGTCGCGGCCGGCCGGCTCGCCATCCGTGCGAGGCGCGTGGCCGCAGCAAAGTCTCGTGCGCCGAACAGCGCAGCTCCAAAGGCCGCGGCCGTCGCGAACAGGCTCAGGAGCCCTGCAAAGGCCGGCGCGACGGCAGCCGGCAGCATCGCCCAGCCGATCAGCACGGGCACCAGCAGCACGAGGATCGCGCCGTAATTGATCGCCAGCAGCGTGTGATTGATCCGCTCGCTCGGCGGCAGCTTCCGGCTCAAATCCTCCTCGACGAAGTCCATCAGCGTGATCACGACCTCGACGACCAGCACGGCCATGATGGCGATCGCAAGAATGCCGTGGACCTCGAGCCAGCCGAGCACCAGGAACAGCAGCGCATAAAGCATGTTGCGCACGCTGTGCAGCTGCAGCTCATGGCGCTGCGAGGGACGCCATGCGAGCCGCTCGGTGAATTCGTGGTGATAGAAGGTATCGAACGCGCCCATCGCGATCTGGATGGCGACCAGGATCCACAGTAACGGCGTCATAACGAAGCCTCCCTGAACACGGCGGACTGACGGATCAGCCGGCCGAAACGCGGGTGGATGATCTCCAAGGTGAAGCGGAAGTCGCCGCAGCCGAGATCGGAATGGGTCACGGTGAGATCGCCGGGGGTGAGCCATTCGGGCAGCAACAGCCGGAATGGACCGAGCTGCAGCGAATAGCCGACGCTACGAAACACCAGCGCCTCGTGCTCGACCGCGATCGTCAGCGCCATGCTGAGGCCGAAGCCGACATACTCCTCAAGTCCGGTCGGGCCGGCAAAACGCTTGGCGGAATGAATCACCTGCGGGAAGCCGTCGCGCCGCGCGCAGATGCGGGTCCAGATCTGGCCGCCGCTGGCGGCGTCCTCGGTGACCGTGACGATCATCGGCACGCGCGTCTCGCTGCCGGTCGGGAGCGGCCCGCCGATCAGCCGCGCAACCTGCGCCAGCCACCAGCCGGCGCGGCTGCTCGCGGCTTCCTCGACCTCACCGACATAGACGACGGTGTTGCCGTCCTCGAACCGCTTCGAGAAGCGGCGCCAGATCGCGACCGGCAGTCGGCCCCAATCCTCGTCCGGCAGCAGCGCACGGAAGCGATGATCGTCGAGCAGTTTGGTATCGGAAGCCGGCGCTGTCTTTAAGGTGGATATCCTTGCTGACGTCATCGCACACTCCCGTTACGCCGATGCCCCTATTTGGCTCTGCCCGTTGGCAGGAAACTCACGATCTTCTCGCCGAGCTTGATCAGCGCGACCAAACGCGGCCGCGGCACGTTCAGCATCTGCGTGTACCAGCGGTCGACAAGCTCGGTGAATGTCAGCATCTCCTTCAGCCGCTTGCTGGCGAGCGGACTGATCGCGGGATCGTCGGCCGCGTCGGAGACGCAGGCGCGCAGCGCTGCAAGCGCGGGATCGATCTCGCGCTCCTTGCGCCCGGCCGCGATCTTGGCGGCGACCTCCCAGATGTCGGTCTCGGCCTCGAAATGATCGCGACGGTCGCCGAGGATCGGCACCCGCCGGATCAAGCCCCAGGACAACAGCTCCTTGATCGAGTTGGAGACGTTGGAGCGCGCCATGCCGAGTGTGTCGGCAATGTCCTCCGCCGTCATCGGCGCCTCGGCGAGATAGAGGAGCCCGTGGATCTGGCTGACCGAGCGGTTGACGCCCCACTCGTCGCCCATGTCACCCCAATGCAGGATGAAGCGCTCGACGACGGCGGGAAGCTTTCTCTTGGCAGTTATTTCTGTCATGACAGAAATATCAGATTATTCGGAGCAGAAGTCAAGAGCCGCGACCGCTGCCGCGGAATTGGGTTACGGCGCCATTCGAGGCGTTGGCGCGGACGAACCGCTGGTCCATACTTCGGAGGCAGCTACTGTCCGTGACGGCCAGGACGGCCATCTGCTTTTTTGCAAAGGAATGCATGATGACGGCGCCCCTTTCCGACAAGGTATTCGCGGGATCGGTCCCGCAGCTCTACGACCGTCTGATGGTGCCAATGATCTTTGCGCCGTACGCCAGTGACCTCGCGCAGCGCATCAAAGGCCATCGGCCGCGCGACCTGCTGGAGATCGCGGCCGGCACCGGGGCCGTCACCACCGTGCTGGCTACGGAATTGCCCGAGACAAATATTACCGCGACCGACCTCAACGAGCCGATGCTGGCGCAGGCGAAGACGCGCCTCGCGGACCAGCCGAACATCCGATGGCAGCAAGCCGACGCGCTGTCGCTGCCGTTTGCCGACGCGAGTTTCGACATCGTCGCCTGCCAGTTCGGCGCGATGTTCTTCCCCGACCGCGTCAAGGGTTTCGCCGAAGCGCGGCGTGTGGCCAGGCCCGGCGGACGGTACTTCTTCAACGTCTGGGACAAGATCGAGGCGAATGATTTCGCCGACGTGATGCAGCAAACGATGTTCCAGGTGTTCCCAAGCAACACGCCGCAATTCATGGCGCGGACACCGCACGGTTACCATGATCCGGCACGCATTCGCGCCGACCTGGTCGCCGCAGGCTTTCGCGACATCGCCATCGAGGTGGTCACCCTTCGCAGCCCCGCCGCTTCACCGGAGGATGTCGCCATCGCCTATTGCCAGGGCACGCCGATGCGCGGCGAGATCGAGGCGCAGGGTCAATCTGCGCTCGAGGCCGCAACGCAGCGCGTGGCGGAGGCCTTGGCGCACCGCTTCGGCAACGGTCCTCTGGACGGCAAGATTCAGGCGCTGGTGATCTCGGCCGCCTAGACCGTCGGCAGGAATACGAACCGCTCGCCTGCCCCGCGCAGGTTCAAAAGGTCTGATGTGCCGTCATCGGTCTGCACGCGGTCGACGCGCGCCGAGATTGGGCCGCGCCCGCACGCTTTGATCATGTCGGCAACAATGTCTTCGGAGCCGGCGAACACGGCCTCGACGCTGCCATCACGGCGGTTGCGGACCCAGCCTTCGAGGCTGCGCGCGTTCGCATGTTCGTGAACCCAGGCGCGATAGCCGACACCCTGGACGCGTCCGGTGATCGTGACGTGGCGGATCACGCCGCTCATTTCTTCAGGCCGAGAAACTCGCCGCTGCGCGTCTTGATCTCCGCTTCGCGCATCACGCGGCTGGTCAGATCGGACGACGCGATGCCCTTGAGGTTCTTCGGCGAGGTGCCTTCGCGCAGTGCCTTCAGGGTCTCATAGACCGCCTGGGTTGCGGCTGCGAACGGCGCATGGCCCTGCAACGCGATCCTGACGCGCTGACCAGCCAGATAGTCCAGCGCGGTCATCTCCTCAGGCGCGCCGCCGAGCACGATCGGCAGCGAGGTCGCGGCCGACAATGCCTCCAGCTCGCCACGCGATTTGATGCCGGTGAAGAACAGTCCATCGACGCCGACCGCCTCGTAGGCCTTGGCGCGCGCGACCGCATCATCGAGATCAGTGATCGAGACCGCGCCGGTCCGGCCCAGAATGACGAGCGACGGATCGCTGCGCCCGTCGAGCGCGGCCTTCATCTTGCCGACGCCTTCCTCGAGCGAGATCAGCTGCGTCTTGGCCTGGCCGAACGCCTGCGGCAGCAGCGTATCCTCGATGGTGAGGCCGGCGGCACCGGCGGCTTCCACCTCCTGGACCGTGCGGCGGACATTGAGCGCGTTGCCGTAGCCGTGGTCGGCATCGACCAGCACCGGCAGGGTCGACGCGCGCGACATGCGGCGTATCTGCTCGGCGAATTCGGTGAGCGTGATCAGCGCGATGTCGGGATCGCCGAGCACGGCGAGCGAGGCCACCGAGCCTCCGAACATGCCGAGCTCGAAGCCGAGGTCCTCCGCAATCCGGATCGAGGTCGCGTCATAGACCGAGCCCGGACGAATACAGCCCGATCCGTTGAGGATGGATCGCAGTGCTTCGCGGCGTTTGCGGAAGGCCATAAGGACACCCTTTCTCAACGTCATTCCGGGGCGATGCAAAGCATCGAACGCGGAATCTCGAGATTCCGGGTTCGCGCGTGCCGCGCGCCCCGGAATGACGGTGCTACGCGAACTCCAGGATCAGCGCATCGACCGCGAGCGTGGCGCCGGCGGCGGCGTGGATCTTCTTCACCGTGCCGTCGCGCTCGGCGCGCAGCACGTTCTGCATCTTCATGGCTTCGACCACCGCGAGCGTCTCGCCGGCCTTGACCTCCTGGCCCTCGGTCACCGCGATCGACACCACGAGCCCGGGCATCGGGCACAGCAGCTTCTTGCCGGTGTCGGCGGCCGAGACCACCGGCATCAGCCGCGCCGAGGTCGCCTCGGTCTCGGTGAAGACATAGACCGGCACCTCAAAGCCCTGATGCGCGAGGCGGAAGCCGTTGTTGATCGCCCGCACCTGCACGGCGACGAAATTGCCGTCGATGGTGCCCTGCCAGACCGGCTCGCCCGGCGCCCAGCTCGACACCAGATTGTGCGGATTGCCGGGCAGCCCGTCAGTGCCGATGAAGCGCACCGCGATGGCGTCATCCTCACGCGCGACGTCGAGCGCAATCTCGGCGCGATCGAGCCACACCGCGCGGCGGCGCTCGCGCTGCACCACGCGGCCGCCCATCTGGCCGGAGATCTGCCGCTTGCGTTCGCCCAGCACATGATCGATGGCGGCGCCGACAGCGGCCAGCCGCCGCGCGATCTCGCCCTCGGGCACACGCGCGGAAAATCCTTTCGGGAATTCCTCCGCGATGAAGCCGGTCGAGAGCCGGCCCTCGCGCCAGCGCGGATGGTTCATCAGCGCCGACAGGAACGGGATGTTGTGCCTGATGCCGTCGACATAGAAGGCGTCGAGCGCGGTCGCCTGTGCCTCAATCGCAGCGGCGCGCGACGGCGCGTGGGTGACGAGCTTGGCGATCATCGGATCGTAGTGGATCGAGATCTCGCCGCCTTCCTGCACGCCGGTGTCGTTGCGGATGGTAATGCCGTCATGGCTGGCTTCGGCCGGCGGACGGTATTTCACCAGGCGGCCGATCGACGGCAGGAAGTTGCGGAACGGATCCTCGGCATAGACGCGGGATTCCACCGCCCAGCCGGTCAGCGTGACGTCCTTCTGCGCCAGCGCAAGCTTCTCGCCGGCGGCGACGCGGATCATCTGCTCGACGAGGTCGACGCCGGTGATCAGCTCGGTGACGGGATGCTCGACCTGCAGGCGGGTGTTCATCTCCAGGAAGTAGAAGCTCTTGTCCTGGCCGGCGACGAATTCCACCGTGCCGGCGGAATCGTAGTTGACCGCCTTGGCCAGCGCGACGGCCTGCTCGCCCATCTTGCGGCGGGTCTGCTCGTCGAGCAGCGGCGACGGCGCCTCCTCGATGACCTTCTGGTTGCGGCGCTGGATCGAGCACTCGCGCTCGCCGAGATAGATCACGTTGCCATGCTTGTCGCCGAGCACCTGGATCTCGATGTGCCGGGGATCGACGATGAACTTCTCGATGAAGACGCGGTCGTCGCCGAACGACGACTTCGCCTCGGCCTTGGCGAGGTTGAAGCCCTCGGCGACCTCCGACTTGGAATGCGCGATACGCATGCCCTTGCCGCCGCCGCCGGCGGAAGCCTTGATCATCACGGGGTAGCCGATCTCGTCGGCGATCTGGACGGCGTGCTTGTCGTCCTCGATGACGCCGAGATGGCCCGGCACGGTCGAGACCTTGGCCTTCGCAGCCGCCTTCTTGGATTCGATCTTGTCGCCCATCGCGGCGATGGCGCCGGGATTCGGGCCGATGAAGACGATACCGGCGGCTTCCAGCGCACGCGGAAACGCCTCGCGCTCGGACAGGAAGCCGTAGCCGGGATGCACGGCCTGCGCGCCGGTCTTGCGACAGGCCTCGACGATCTTGTCGATCAGGAGATAGCTCTCGGCCGCGGCAGGCGGCCCGATCAGCACGGCGTCATCGGCCATCTCGACATGCAGCGCGTCGCGGTCGGCCTCGGAGTAGACGGCGACCGTCTCAATCCCCATACGGCGCGCAGTCTTGATGACTCGGCAGGCGATCTCGCCGCGGTTGGCGATCAGGATTCGTTTGAACATGCTCTTCTTGGGCTTCTTAAAACTGGCTTCTTCGGATTTGGGCTTTTGGCAGGATTCCTCCCCGCGCAATCCGGCACGGGCCACTCCGTTGGTACAGCAAATTGCCCCGGAGGCAACGGTTGAATGCGATCCCTGCCCGGCCCTTGGCCGGTCTCTGACGGTAGCCCGAGGGGGAGTTCAGCCCGTATAGGTCTTGAAGCGGCCGCGGGAGTGAGCCTTGGCAACGGCCTTCATCAGCTCGCTGACCTCGTTCTCCAGGAATTCATTGGCCACGATCAGCGCCCGGATAGTCGCGCGCAGATTCCCTCCGCAGGCGGAAATGGCCTGATCGACAGCCGCTTCCAGCCCGTCATCGTCGTCAAATTCGGGCCGTGCAGACATCATCAGGTATCCGGGATTTAGGTGACGCGTCATGTTCCTATTTTGTTCTCATCAAGTCAATTGGATCTTTGATCGGACGTGGCCTCATGCGCCGCCGCTTTCTTCCGGCGCCGGCGCGCGAGATATTGCAGGGTCCAGATGTCGGTGACGATCTCGACGAGGACGTTGACGATAAATTCGGCCATGCCTGCATCTCTCCCATCGCAATGTCCGGCAGTTCTACGCCGCGGAACACTGATCGCGATGTGACGGCGCGCACGCAGCTTTCGCGAACAGTCCTTGGTTGGATCGTACCGGGCTGTGCTAGAAGTCCGGTTGCCCGCCAGATATCTGAAGAGAAAAAATGCGGTTTCGACATCCGGTCATCACGACGCTTCTCCTGACATGCCTGTCCGCGAGCCCCGTCCCGTCAGCGACGGCGGGCCCCGCGACCACTGCGGTCATCAAGGACGCCGGCACCGTTCAGCTCGGCAACACGACCTACCGGCTCGACGGCATCGACGCGCCGGCGGTCGACCAACTCTGCATCGACGAGCACGCCGACGTCTGGACATGCGGCATGGAAGCGCGTGACCAGCTGACCAAGCTGATCGGCGGCAAGCCTGTTCATTGCGACGATATCGGCGTCGATCCGACCTTCAAGAAGCGCCGCCTCGGCGTCTGCAAGATCGAGGGTGACCCCACCAGCCTCAGCCAGGTGCTGGTGCAGAAGGGATATGCCCTCAACGTCGAGACGTCGGCCACTGGCCGATTCAAGCCGGACGAAGCCACCGCCAGGGACAATCGCGCCGGGCTGTGGAAAGGCTGCTTCGTGGCACCGCGCGATTTCCGCACCGCCAGGAAGGATGGCGCCCTGCTCGGAAACGCCTGCCCGGCCGATCGCGACACCCAGATCCGCGACGCGCTCTTCCCCGCGGACCTGCCGATGCCGGCAAGCTGCAACATCAAGGGCAAGTACGCCGTGCGCGCCCGGGTCACCGGCAATATCGGCATCTATCATTTGCAGGCCTGCCGCAGTTACCCGGGCCTCGGCAATCCGGATCGTTGGTTCTGCTCCGAGGAGGATGCACAGGCCGCCGGGTTCCGCAGGGCCTATAATTGCCGCCCGCCCAAGAGCAAGTGACGGGCAAGCGAAGGAGCGGCGATGCGACAAATCACGCTGGCAAAGCCGCCACGTCCTGTGTGAGACTGCGCCAAGAGGTTGCCGGCGCGAATGACCCCTCCCGATCCCTCTGATGTGCTACCCGAAGCTGCGGCAGCCGAAAGGCTGCGGCAGCACCTCGAGGAGATCGCGCGCGAACGTGATCGCGCCCATCGCGAGCTTCAGGAGCGCGAGGCCGAGCTGGCGCGGATCCAGCGCATTGCGCGGGTCGGCGGGCTCGAGATCGATTTCCGCGACGGCGTGCACAACCGCCGCTCCCCCGAATATCTGCTGGTGCACGGGCTGCCGCCCGAAGAGATCAACGAGACCTATGAGAACTGGGTCGCGCGCATCCACCCCGACGATCGCGAGCGAACCATCAAGCACCTGTTTGATGTGCTCAAGGCCGGCGGCGAAGACTACACGGCCGAATACCGCATCATCCGGCCGAACGACGGCGAGAGCCGCTGGATTCGTGTTGTCGCCAAGATCGACCGCGACCGCAGCGGCCGCGCGCTGCGGCTGGTCGGCGCCGATCTCGACGTCACCGATCAGATGCTGGCGCAGGAAACCCTGCGCGAGAGCGAGGAACGCTTCCGCCTGATCGCCGACAGCGCGCCGGTGCCGATCTGGGTGACCAAGCTCGACCGCACCCGCTCCTTCGCCAACCAGGCCTATCTCGACTTCCTCGGGCTGCCGTTCGAGGAAGCGATCGTGTTCGATTGGCGCAAGGCGCTGCATCCCGACGACCTGCCGAAGATCCTGCAGGAGCAGATCACCGGCGAATTATCGCTCAAGCCGTTCGTGCTCGAGGCTCGCTACCGGAACGCCGCAGGCGACTGGCGCTGGCTACGTTCGGAGTCGCAGCCGCGCTGGGACCCGAACGGCAGGCATATCGGCTTCATCGGCGTCGCCCACGACATCACGGCCGCCAAGGAAGCCGAGATCGAGCTGCGCAAGCTCAACGAGTCGCTGGAGCGGCGCATCATCGAACGGACCGCGCAGCTCGAGTCGAGCGAGGCGCAGATGCGCGCGATCCTGGAGACCAGCCATCAACATCAGGGGCTGCTCAACCAGGACGGCGAGTTGCTTTACGCCAACCGGACCGCACTGGCCGGCATTCGCGCCCGCGCCGCCGATGTCGTTGGAAAGCTTTTCTGGGAAACTCCCTGGTTCAGCGCGACCGAAGGCGCGGCGGAAACGATCAAGAATGCCTTCGCCACGGCAATGCGCGGCGAGGACGTCAAATCCGAACTGCCGCTGCGACTGCCGATCGGCGAGCGCCATTTCGACTTCGAGATGCGGCCGCTGCGCGATCAGCACGGCACGATCGTCGGCGCGGTGCCGGAGGCCGTCGATATCACCGAGCGGCGCCGCGGCGAGGAAGCCCTGCGGCAATCGCAGAAAATGGAAGCGGTCGGCCAGCTCACCGGCGGCGTCGCGCACGACTTCAACAATCTGCTTACCATCATCCGCTCCGCGACCGACTTCCTGCGCCGCCGCGAGCTGCCCGATGAACGTCGCCGCCGCTATATCGATGCGATCGCCGAGACCGTCGAGCGCGCCTCCAAGCTGACCGCGCAACTGCTGGCATTCGCGCGCCGGCAGCCGCTCAATCCCGAAGTGTTCAATGTCGGGACCCAGGTCGACAGCGTGGTGCAGCTGATCCGGCCGCTGGTCGGCGCGCGGATCCATATCGAGGTCCGGATCGAGGATCCCGACTGTTTTGCGATCGCCGATATCGGCCAGTTCGAGACCGCGATGATCAACCTTGCGGTCAACGGCCGCGATGCCATGAACGGCGAAGGCCAGCTGACGATCGGCGTGCGGAAGGTCAAGCACATCCCTGCCCTGCGCGCGCAGGCCTCGCGCAGCGGCGATTTCGTCACGGTCTCGATTCAGGATACCGGCACCGGAATCTCGCCGGAAAATCTCGACGCGATCTTCGAACCGTTCTTCACGACCAAGGAGGTCGGCAAGGGAACGGGTCTCGGACTGAGCCAGGCGTTCGGCTTCGTCAAGCAATCCGACGGCGACATCGAGGTCACCTCAACGCCGGGGCAAGGCGCGACCTTCACAATCTATCTGCCGCAGGCGATGCGCCCGGTCGACGCCAAGGTCGCGACCAGCACGGGCACCGAGCAGGCCTCGATCGGCCGCGGCTATCGCGTCCTCGTGGTGGAGGACAACGACGACGTCGGCCAGTTCTCCACCGAGCTGCTCGAGGATCTCGGCTATTCGGTCAAGCGCGCGGCAAACGCCAACGCTGCGCTGTCGATCCTCACCGAGAACGAGTTCGCCGCCGACCTCGTGTTCTCCGACGTGATCATGCCCGGCATGAACGGCGTCGAACTCGCCGGCGTGATCCGCGACCGCTTTCCCGGCCTGCCGGTGGTGCTGACCAGCGGCTACAGCAACGTGCTCGCCGAGAACGCGCATAGCGGCTTCGAACTGATCCAGAAGCCCTATTCGGTCGAGGCGCTGTCACGCACGCTCCGCAAGGCGATCGCCGAACAGCGGGCGACCGCCTCAAAACCCTGACCTCCGCTGCCGGCCGCGCGCTACTCGATCTCCACATGCGCGACGCCGAGCTGCAGGATGCCAAGCGCGCGGGCCGCAGTCGTCGAGACATCGATGATCCGCCCGCGAATGAACGGGCCGCGGTCGTTGACCCGGCAGCGGATCGATTTGCCGTGATAGGACACAGTGATCATGCTGCCGAACGGCCGCCTGCGGTGCGCGCAGGTCATCTCGCCGCTCTTGCCGATGCCGTGATAGTAGGACGCAAGGCCACTTTCTGCGTTCGCCATGCACGAGGTAAACAGCAGCATGGCCGCGGACGTTATTGCGGTCTTCATTGGTCGCCTGCCGGTCGAGCCCCGCAAGGGAACGCGGTTCCACGGTTTCGGTTCCGGGTCGGTCGCGTCGGCCGGTCGATTTCAGGGAATTTTCTGCGGAGACCGGCGTCAGGGCAGCCCTCAGGCGGCGTCCTCGACCCCCTCGGCCGCGAGCAGCGTCCGGACGTCCTGTGCGGGAACCGGCCTGCTGAACAGATAGCCCTGCATCTGCGTGCAGCCGAGCATCTGCACGGTGTCGCGCTGCTGATCGGTCTCGACGCCCTCGGCTGTCGTGATCATGTTGCGGTCGGCGGCGATCGACACCACCGCACGGATGATCGAGGCCGAGCCTGAGTTGCGGGTGACTTCCTTGACGAAGCTGCGGTCGATCTTGATCTTGTCGAACGGGAAGCGCTGCAGATACTGCAGCGACGAGTAGCCGGTGCCGAAATCGTCCAGCGCGATGTGGACGCCGAGCGCACGGAGCTGGCCGAGCGTGACCAGCGCCGCATCGTCATCGGCGATCAGCACCGCCTCGGTGATCTCGAGCTCGAGCCGGCGCGGATCGAGCCCGCTCTCGGCGAGCGCGTTCGCTACCTTGAGCGCCAGCGTCTCCGACTTGAACTGGACCGGCGACACATTGACGGCAAGCCGCACATGCGCCGGCCACGCCGCCGCCTCGATGCAGGCGGTGCGCAACACCCACTGCCCGATCTCCTCGATCAGCCCGGTCTCCTCGGCGACCGGTATGAACTCCGCCGGCGAGATCATGCCGCGCACCGGATGCCGCCAGCGCAGCAGCGCCTCACAGCCGGTCACCTCGTCGCTGCGCAGGTCGACCAGCGGCTGGTAGTGCAACTCGAAGCCGCCCTCGGACAACGCGCTTCGCAGATCGGCCTCCAGCGCGCGGCGCAGATTGGCCTGCTTCTCCATCGCCGGATCGAAGAAACGATAGGTCCTGCGGCCGGCGGCCTTTGCCGCGTACATCGCAAGATCGGCGCATTTGAGCAGGCCGAACAGGTCGGAGCCGTGACGCGGCGCGATCGCGATACCGATGCTGGCGTCGCTCGACAGCCAATGGCCGAGGCAGTCGAACGGCGTTCTCAACGACTGATAGATGCGCGCGACCAAATCGCTGACGTCATCGTCCGAGGTGATGTCATGCTGGACGATCGCGAATTCGTCGCCGCCGAGGCGGGCAATGAAGTCGTTCAATCCGACCGACTGGCGCAGCTTCTCGGCCACGCGGCGGAGGAATTCATCGCCGATCGGGTGACCCAACGTGTCGTTGATCCGCTTGAACTCGTCGATGTCGATATAGTGGATCGCGAACTCACGTCCGGTGGTCTCGCGCAACAATTCCTCGGCGTGACGCTGGAACAGCGTCCGGTTCGGCAGATTGGTCAGGGCATCGTAATGCGCGAGATATTCGATCCGGGCCTGTGCCCGCCTCCCGTCGGTGACGTCCTCGAGCGTCGTGGCCCAGCCGCCGTCAGGCGCGCGCTTGTAGATCAGGCGGATGCTGCGGCCGTCGGGCGTCATGATCACGGAGTCCCGCACCTCGTCACCCCTGGGATCGGTGAAGCGGGCGCAGTATTGATCGACATCGCCGACGAACGAGCCGATCGCCCGGCGATGCAGGATCAGATCACGCAGATGACACCCGGGCTTGGCGACATCGGCCGACAGGCCGAACATGTCGATGTATCGCTGGTTGCAGATCACGAGCCGCGCCGAGGCATCGAACAGCAGCAGCCCCTGCGTCATGGTGTTGATCGCGGTGTCGAGGTGCTGGCTCTTCTCGGACAGCCGCCGCTGCGCTGCGTCGTGCTGCCGCTGCAACTGACGGACGATCAGGAAGATGGTCATGACGACAATCAGCACCGCGAGCACCGCGGCGCAGAACTGCAGCTTGGTCTGGGCGCGCCAGTCTTCCAGCGCGCTGGAGGTTCTGGTGGTGGCAAGTATCATGATCGGAAAGTGCGACAGCGATCTGACCGCGCCGACATTCTCCTCGCCGGCGGCACCGACGAACCGGCCCGACGTGTTGCCGCCCAGGCCGATGACCTTCCGGAACAGCGGCTGGTCGCTGATGTTGCGGCCGACCAAACCGGAATCCTGCGGATAACGCGCGATGATGGTGCCGTCGCGATGGATCATCGAGATCACGGTGTCGCCGTTCAGCGCCAGCGAGGCCACGAAATCCTCGAAATGGCTGGGCTCGACGCCGCGGCTCGCAAAGCCGATGATCTCGCCGTTGCGCCCGGTGATCTTGCGCGCAAAGATCGTAGTCCAGTTTCCGGTCACCTTGCTCATCGCGGGCTCGACGATCACGGGCGATGTCGGCCGCCCCGAGGTGAACTCCTGGAAATAGCGCCGGTCCGCAATGCTGATATCGGGCACCGGCCACATCTCGGACGAGTTGATCAGCCATCCCTTGGCGTTGAACAGATTGAGTCCGCCGACATGCGGCAGCGCCGCGAGCCGGGTGCGCAGCATCTCGTGCGCGCTCAAGAGCGACATGTTCTTCTCGAACTGGTCGGCGGTATCGACCTGCTCCGAGCGCAGATAATTCACGATGTCGTCGTGGACGTGCTGGAGATCGCTGAGTTGCTGGTCGAAATGCCGCGACAGCAGCAGCGCGGTGTTGTTGAGCTCGCGTTCTGACGTCTCCAGCGTGCGTTCGCGAAACTGCAGCGCGAGATAGCCGGTGCCAAGGGTGATCGCGAGCACCAGCAGCGCGGCACTCAGGACGAGCCACTGAATGGCGCCCATCCTGATCGCGCGCAACACGTCCTTGATCGACAGCCGCCGATCCTCCGGCTTCACGCTGTTCGTTGAGACAACCGACATTTTCCTGCCCCTGCGCGTGCCCTTCTACGGGAACACAACCCAAGGGGCCGTTAGGAAAATCAGTTATCGGACGGTTAAGGGGAACGCAGAGAACGCGATCGGCGCGAAGATCGTCAGGAGACGGCCGCTGCGGGCGACGACGCCGTCGCCTCCTTCAGGCTGCACTCGATCAACGCGCCTTCGATGGTGAATCTCGAGAATGGCGAGAATGGCGTCACGGCCTTCAGCGCGGCGAAGAACTGCGAGTCACCGGGGCTCTTCAGGAGAAACCGGATGTGGTTGGCCGACAATGCGTCGCGCGACAGCCAGACGACGCCGGAGAACAACGCGACGAGCATTTGCGCGTAATCGGCGGTATCGGCGAGGCCGAGATCGTAGATCGGAGACACGTTGACGAAGCGCGCACTGAGGGCGGGCGCGGTATATCGGCTCATCAACAGACGCCGGACCTGGCAAACCGCGTGGACCCGCTCTCCGTCGGTCAGGTGATACAGACCCTGGTTGTCACCCTCCCTGGCGGTCAGCGTTTCGAAGGCGGCGATGCCGCCGAAAGCGGCCAAATCCTCTCCGACGCCTTCAGCGTCCTTCTTCCATTGTGCCTTGATATGACGCCAGGATCGCTCTGGATCCTTGATTGGCAGGAGCCGCATAGTTACCGGGCGGTTAGCGGGAAGGCTTTGATCGGAGCGATACTATGTCGCAGGCATTAAGCCTTTGCTTACAGCGGTAACCGGTTGCGTCGACGTAACGGCTCCACCGGCGATGCGTAATGCGGACGAACCCCAGCGCAGTTCAGCGGCCGGCGACGTCCCGAATTTCGCCGCGCTTCATCCGGGCTACAAGATGCGCGATCGGTTACGATCTGCAGCAAGCCGAAGCCTCAGGCGCTGCCGCCTGCGGCTGCGGCGCGCGACAGGCGCTCGGCTTACCCTCCGGTTTCTCGTGCGCGACGCGCGCGGTCCGCTCGCCGGTGCCGTCGCCGTAGACGATGCTCTCGCCCGTCGTATGAAAGGTCTCCCATGCGATGCCTGCGGGATCGTCGATCCACGACTTCTCGGACTTGGCATAGCAGCACACCGTCTGGCCCTGCTCGATGACCTGGCCGCCGGCCTTGCGCAGCCGTCCGTAGACCTCACCGAGTTCTTCGGAGCTCTCGACCTGAATGCCGAGATGATCGAGGCCCGGCTCGCGGCCGCGGGTCGAGATCGCGAAGTTGACCCGGGGATCGTCGAGCATCCACTTGGCATAATCGGATTTCACGACCGTCGGCTCGGCACCGAACAGCGCCGAGTAGAAGCCGACCGATTGCGGGATGTCCTTGACGGCGACGTGAACATGCATGCGCTTCATGGTGCAGTCCTTTCGGGCGGCGACGCTGGATGGATATTCCATCCCAAGCGTGCTCAGATATCAACAGCCTTACAAGGGGAGTTCTGCTGCGGAATGGATGCGCTGACGCTGTTCGGACTGTTCGCCGTGACCATGATGCTCGTCTGCTACGCGGCCGAAGATCGCAGTCCCTGGTTCATCCTGGCCTTCGCGGTTTCTTGCGCGCTCGGCTCCGCCTATGGCTTCCTGCAGGGCGCCTGGCCGTTCGGCCTGGTTGAGGCGATCTGGGCCGTCGTCGCCGCGCGCCGCTGGCTGATGCGCCGAGCCGCTGAGAGCGTGTAACGTTATAGTATCCACGGCCAATCTGTCGCGGCGCCGAACTTGAATGCGCGCGGTCGCGGCGCTAAGTAGGCCCGATGGCCGCTTCGCGCACCATGATTCAGTCTTGCGCTCACGCAACGAGACCGCGCCGCTGGCGCAGCCTACTTGCGGGACTGATCTCGCTTGCGCTGGTGCTGTCGTTCTTCCACGGCTGGACCTTCGACCGCGATGACGACGCAGCTCCCGTCGCCCCGATCGCACAGTCGATCAACGACACCGGCGGCAAGGCTCCGTCGCATCCGGCCTCGCTGCACGGCGATCATTGCCTGACCCACGTCGTGTCGGTAGCTCCGCAGGAAACCGCGTTCCCGATCGCCTATGCGCCGCACAGCTATGGCGACAGCAGCCTCGAGTTGCCGGCGTCGGCCGAGCGACTGTCTCCGTTCAAACCACCCCGCGCCTGACCCGGTCGGCATGACCGGCCGTGCGCCGCTGCCATGGGGCCGCGCGCACGCTTCCGCACAGACCAATGTCGCGACAGCGCAGGGCCATCGGCATGCGCTGCGGAGAGGCGCATATGAAACGGGTTGCTCTATTTTTCGCCGGCGTCGCCGCCGGCATTACGCTGATCTTTCTGGCTGCCGGATGGATCGGTTGGCCGGTCAAGTTCCCGGCCACCGCGCGGGAGACTGCGATCGCAGGTCCAGAGAAAGCCGAGGCCAAGCATGAGGCCCCCGGCCATGTCGAGCTGAGCGAAGACCAGATTCGTGAGGCCGGCATCACGCTCACGCAGTCCGGCGGCGGCATGCTGAAGCGGCACTTCCTCGCGCCGGGATCGCTGATCCCCGATGCCGACCATATCGGCCGCGTCTCGGTGCGCGTGCTCGCGACGGTGACGGAACTGCGCAAGCGTCTCGGCGACGTCGTCGAAAAGGGCGAGATCGTCGCGGCCATCGAAAGCCGCGAGGTCGCCGACGCCAAGAGCGAATACCTCGCAGCCAGGCTGACCAACGATCTGCAGCAGACCCTCTACGCACGGCAGAAGACGCTGGTCGAGACCCGGATCGTGTCGGAAAACGAGTTCCTGCGCACGCGGCTGACCGCGAACGACGCGCAGATCAAGCTCGACGGCGCGCGACAGAAACTGTTTGCGCTGGGCCTGTCGGAAAGCGAGATCGCCGATCTGCCCAACCAGCCGCCCGAAAGCCTGCGCACCCAGTTCCTGCGTGCGCCGATCAGCGGCCGGGTCTCCGAACGCCGCGTCGATCTCGGCGGATTGATCGGGCGCGAAGGTCAAGAAAGCGAGCTCTATGTCATCGTCAACCTCGACGACATCTGGGTTGATCTCGCGGTTTCGCCGGAGGACATCGGCGCGGTCCGCGAAGGCGTTGCGGTGAAAATCCGCGCCATCGGTACCGGGGATGAAGCCAATGCCGACGTGATCTTCGTCAGCCCCCTGCTCGACCGCGAGACCCGCAACGCCCGGGTGATCGCGACCATGCCCAACAAGAATCACCGCTGGAAGCCGGGTACGTTCGTGACCGCTGAGGTCCCGCTGTCGGGCGCGCCGTCGACCGTGATCGTCTCGAAGAAGGCCATTCAAACCATCAAGGGGACGCCGACCGTGTTCGTGCGCGATGCCGACGGCTTCGAGGCGCGGTCGGTGCGGACCGGCCGCGAGGACGACGACGATGTCGAGATCGTTTCGGGTCTCGCCGCCGGCGAGACCATCGCAGTGCAGAATACTTTTACGCTGAAGGCCGAGGTCGAGAAGGACGAGGCGGAGCACGGCCATGATTGAGCGCATCATCGGTCTGGCAATCCAGCGGCGCTGGGTCGTCGTCTCCCTGGCGGCGATCCTGATGTTCATCGGCGGCTTCGCATTGACGAAACTGCCGATCGACGCGGTGCCCGACATCACCAACAAGCAGGTCCAGATCAACACCGTAGCCCCGGCGCTGTCGCCGGCGGAGATCGAGAAGCAGATCACCTTCCCGATCGAAACGGCATTGGCGGGTGCGCCGGGGCTGGAGAGCACGCGTTCTCTCTCGCGCAACGGCTTCTCGCAGATCACGGCGGTATTCAGCGAAGCCACCGACATCTATTTCGCCCGCCAGCAGGTCGGCGAACGCCTGACCGAAGTTCGGGCGCGCCTGCCGCAGGGCATCGAGCCGCGGATCGGCCCGACCTCGACCGGCCTTGGCGAAATCTACATGTGGACCGTCCATTACTCCGGCGAGAAGGTACGGACCGACGGCGAACCGGGCCTGCAAAGCGACGGCCGCTTCCTGACGGCGGATGGCCAGGTGCTGCAAAGCGAGGTCGAGAAGGACGCCTATCTGCGCACGGTGCAGGACTGGATCATCAAGCCGCAGATCAAGATGGTGCCGGGTGTCGCCGGCGTCGACTCGATCGGCGGTTACCTCAAGCAATACCAGGTCCATCCCGATGCGGCGAAGCTGATCGCGCTCGGCCTCACCTTTGCCGACGTCGCCAAGGCGATCGAAGCCAACAATGTCAGCCGCGGCGCGCGCTACATCGAACGCAACGGCGAAGGCTTCGTGGTGCGGTCCGGCGGCCGCCTCGAAACCATGGATGAACTCGGCGCCGTCGTCGTCACCACCCGCGGCGGCGTCCCGGTCCGGATCCGCGACCTCGCGACGCTCTCGATCGGCGGCGAGACCCGCACCGGCAGCGCCAGTGAGAACGGCCGTGAGGTCGTGGTCGGTACCGCGCTGATGCTGATCGGCGCCAACAGCCGCACCGTGTCGGCCGCGGTCGATGCCAAGCTGCAGGCGATCACGCCGTCCCTGCCGGCGGGCGTCAAGGTCGAGACGGTGCTGGATCGCACTCAGTTGGTCGATGCGACCATCGGCACCGTGGCGCGTAATCTCTCTGAGGGCGCGCTGCTCGTGATCGCGGTGCTGTTCGTGCTGCTCGGCAATTTCCGGGCAGCGTTGATCACTGCGCTGGTGATCCCGGTCGCGATGCTGATGACCGCCATCGGCATGTGGCAAGGCCGCATCAGCGCCAATCTGATGAGCCTCGGCGCGCTGGATTTCGGTCTGATCGTCGACGGCGCGGTCATCATCACCGAGAACAGTCTGCGTCACCTCGCCGAGAAGCAGCACGCGCTCGGCCGCGTGCTGACGCGCGACGAACGGCTGGCGACGGTGCGGGCATCGGCCGTGGAAATGGTTCAGCCGAGCCTTTACGGCCAGGCCATCATCCTGCTGGTCTATGTGCCGCTTCTCACCTTCACCGGCGTCGAAGGCAAGATGTTCGAGCCGATGGCGCTGACCGTGATCCTCGCGCTCGCGGCCGCCTTCGTGCTGTCGCTGACGCTGGTCCCGGCGTTGATCGCGATCGGCATCAACGGCCGCGTGCAGGAGAAGGAAAACTGGCTCGTGGCCGCCCTGAAGCGCTGGTACAGCCCGCTGCTGCGGCGCGCGGTTGCAACGCCCGTACCGGTCATCGCGGCGGCGGTCGTGCTGTTCGCCACTGCCCTGTTCGGGTTCTTCCGCCTCGGCCAGGAGTTCATCCCCTCGCTCGACGAGAAGAACATAGCCATGCACGCGCTCAGAATTCCGAGCACGGCGCTGTCGCAGTCGCAGGCGATGCAGCTGTCGGTCGAGAAGGCTGTCAGCCGCTTTCCGCAGGTGTCGTTCGTGTTCTCCAAGACCGGCACTGCGGAGGTGGCGAGCGACCCGATGCCGCCGAACGCGTCCGACACCTTCATCATCCTGAAGCCGCGCGATCAATGGCCGGATCCATCATTGACCAAGGAGCAGCTGATCGAGGACATCTCGAAGGCGGTCGGCCGGCTGCCCGGCAACGTCTATGAGTTCACCCAGCCGATCCAGATGCGCTTCAACGAACTGCTCGCCGGCGTTCGCGGCGACATCGCGGTCAAGGTGTTCGGCGACGAGTTCGAACCGATGCAGAAGGCCGCCAACCAGATCGCCGCAGTGCTGCGCGGCGTACCGGGCGCGACCGACGTCAAGGTCGAACAGGCCGGCGGCCTGCCCGTGCTCGAGATCAAAGTCGACAAGGCGGCGATCGCCCGGCGAGGCCTCAGCGTCTCCGAGGTCCAGGACGTGATCGGTGCCGCGGTCGGCGGTCAGGATGCCGGCGTCGTGTATGAGGGTGACCGCAGCTTCGACATCGTGGTGCGATTGCCGGAAAGCGTGCGCTCCGATCTCGAAGCCCTGAGCAATCTGCCGGTCGCACTGCCGAAGGCGACGCCGAGTTCTCCAGTACAAAGCCTGCCGCTCAACCGCGTCGCGCAATTCTCCTTCACCGAAGGGCCGAACCAGATCAGCCGCGAGAACGGCAAGCGCCGCATCGTGGTGACCGCCAATGTCCGCGGCCGCGATCTCGGCTCGGTGGTCGAGGAAGCACAGGCCAAGGTCGGGCAATCGGTGCAGCTGCCGCCGGGTTACTGGATGACCTGGGGCGGCCAGTCCGAGAACCTCGCCGCGGCGCGCCAGCGCCTAGCGGTCGTGGTTCCCGCCTGTTTTGCGATGATCTTCCTACTGCTGCTGGCCGCGATGGGATCGGCCCGCGATGCGCTGCTGGTGTTCAGCGCGGTGCCGCTGGCGCTGACCGGCGGCATCGCGGCGCTGTGGCTGCGCGGCATGCCGTTCTCGATCTCGGCGGCGGTCGGCTTCATCGCACTGTCGGGCGTTGCGGTGCTGAACGGGCTCGTGATGCTGAGCTTCGTCAGGCAGTTGCGCGAGCAAGGCGTGCCGATGCGGGAGGCGATCGAGCAAGGCGCCCTCACCCGCTTCCGGCCCGTGGTGATGACCGCGCTGGTGGCCTCGCTCGGTTTCGTGCCGATGGCCTTCGCCACCGGCACCGGCGCCGAGGTACAGAAACCGCTCGCCACCGTCGTGATCGGCGGCCTGATCAGCGCGACCCTGCTCACGCTCGCCGTGCTGCCCGCGTTCTATGCACGGTACGGGCATGCCGGCAGTGCTGCGCGCAGTGAGAAAACCGCGATTCAGCCAGCGGAATGACGGTGTGTTGACCGATAGTTCGCAGGATAAACCAGACAGTTGCAGCGCCGAACCGGCGCTGTAACATTTCTGTCATATGGCAAAACTAAACGAAGGCGGCGGCGGGCTGCCGCGAGGCTTCACCAGGGGGAATAACGAAATGCGTCGTGCCATTACATTGTTGTCCGCGAGCATGATCGCGCTTACAGCCGGCGCCGCTTCCGCGCAAAATGCAAAACCCCGTAACTTGATCCTGTTCGTCCCCGACGGCCTGCGCGGCGGCATCGTGACGCCGGAGACGGCGCCTGCGATGGCCGAGATCCGCGACAAGGGCGTCCACTTCAAGAATTCGCATTCGCTGTTTCCGACCTTCACGATGGCGAACAGCTCGGCGCTCTCGACCGGCCATTATCTCGGCGACACCGGCACCTTCTCCAACACCATCTACACCGGCTACACCTCGGTGCCGGCCGGCGACACCGTTGTCCCCTTCATCGAGAACGACGCGGTGCTCGCCGACATCGACGATCACTTCAGTGGCGACTACCTCAATGAGGAGACGCTGCTGAAGATGGCGCGCGGCCAGGGCTTCAGCACCGCCGCCATCGGCAAGGTCGGTCCGACCCTGCTGTTCGACCACACCGATCGTGGCAAGAACACGATCGTTGTCGACGATTCCACCGGCGGCAAGACCGGTGTGCCGCTCTCCGACGAGATGAAGGAGGCACTGACCAAGGCCGGCCTGCCGCTCGCAACCCCGAGCCGCGGCGACAATGCCAAGGCGGGCGACGCCAAGACGCCGGGCACCACGGTCGCCAACGTCGCGCAACAGGCCTACATGGCCGATGTCGCGACCAAGGTCGTGCTGCCGATGTTCAAGGCGCGCAACAAGCCGTTCATGCTGGTGTTCTGGTCGCGCGACCCGGACGGCAGCCAGCACAACACCGGCGACAGCCTCAACACTATCACCCCCGGCATCAACGGCCCGACCTCGATGGCCGGGATCAAGAATGCCGACAACAACCTCGCCCAGCTGCGCAAGGCGCTCGACGAGCTCGGCCTGTCCGCCACCACCAACATCATGGTCTCCTCCGACCACGGCTTCTCGACGATCTCGAAGGAGAGCAAGACCAGCCCCTCGGCCAAGATCGCCTATGACGACACGCCGAAGGATTTCCTGCCGATGGGTTTCCTGGCGATCGATCTCGCCAAGGCGTTGAACCTGCCGCTGTTCGACCCCAACGACAAGAACGCCAAGGTCGCCGACAACGCCCATCCGAAGGCCGGCAACGGCGTGCTCGGCCAGGACCCGGCGAAGCCTGATGTCGTGGTCGCGACCAATGGCGGCTCGGACCTGATCTATCTGCCGAACCGCGACAAGAAGCTCGCCGACCGCGTCATCAAGGCGTTGCTCGAGCAGGACTATGTCAGCGGCCTTTTCGTCGACGACAAGCTCGGCAACTTCCCCGGCACGCTGCCGATGTCGAACCTCAATCTGAAGGGCAAAGCGGTGACGCCGAACCCGTCGATCGTGGTCAACTTCCGCTCCTGGTCGAGCGGCTGCGAGATCCCGACCAACTGCTCGGTGCAGATTGCCGACACCGTGCTGCGTCAGGGCCAGGGCATGCATGGCAGCTTCAGCCGCGGCGACACCTACAACTTCACCGCGGCGATCGGCCCCGACTTCAAGGCCGGCTATGTCGACCCGCTGCCGGTCAGCAACGCTGATGTCGGCATGACCGCGGCGCAACTGCTCGGCCTGCGCGCGCCGAACAATGGCGGGCTGATCGGCCGGGTGATGTCGGAAGCGCTGCCGAACGGCATCGTGCCGAAGATGGCCGAGGGCACCCTGATGTCGAAGAAGGCGTCGGCCAACGGGCTGCGCACGGTGCTGAAATTCCAGCGCGTGCTCTCGACCCGCTATTTCGACGTCGCCGGGTTCCCGGGGCGGACGCTGGGGCTCGAGGAGACCAGTGGCAAACAGAAAACGGCGGGGAAGTGATCCCCGCCGCTCTCGCTTGAAGCTTTTCGTTCGGGACGATGCAGGGCATCGCCCCGGATGTTCACATCATCCCGATGTCGAACACGTTGGGCAGCTGCGCTGCGAGCGGCAGCGCGGTCGCGCCGACCAGCGTCGCAACCATCGCCGCCAGCGCACGGCCGGTGCGGCGCTGACCGCGCATGCGGCCGGCGATCCACTCCAGAACCTTGGTGTCCATCTTGGTGCCCTGCGTCGGCGCCCAGCGACCGATGTCGGTCTCGGGCGACAGCGCCACCGTGCGCGGAGGCACCGGCAGGCCGGACTCGGACGCGGCATGATGGGCGATCGCCTTGGCGAGCAGGTCGTCGAACCGGCCGCCATCGCTGCGCTCGGCAGCCGCCTCGTTGATCGAAAGCAGCGCCTCGATCTCGGCTCGGCTGACCGGCTGATGCTCGACCGCGGCCGCCATCAGGATGCGCGCACACCAGGCAGCGTCATCGGCATCGAGTGACCGGGAGAAATGGATACGGCCCTTGGTGGTCGGGCCTTCGCCGGTGATGACGCCGTCGCGGACGATGGTCAGCGCGTGGGCGGCGGTCTTGCGGCAGGACGGATGCAACGCACCGCTGAGAGCCTCAGCGGTCTTGGTACTTGGGGTAGACATTGTGGGGGCTTTCAATTCCTATCTCTGGCCAGCTTTTCCATGCGGGCGTAAACGAGTGGTTAATGATTCGGAACTTGGGTTCCGAGATTTTTAGATGGTTGCTATTTGGTCGCTTTGGAAGTTGTCACGGTTCAGTCCTGTAGCAGCCGGGGCCGGCGTGATGACGGCGATAAGCGGCTTTATCTGGGCATTTCCAAGCTTTTGTGCCGCATCTGATATTTCGCCGCAGGGGCTTGCATCAAAACAAGTTGCTTGGAATTCCACGCTCGAGGAGAAATGTTTCACTTTTTTCAGAACCCGTTCACTTAAGCCCTTTCCGGTCCTATACTGGAACAGACCACCTCAATTACAAATTCTACTGAAACTTCAAAGAGATGAGGTAAAATCATGGCACTTCAGATTGGCGCCGTCGCTCCCGACTTCGAAGCCGAGACCACCGAAGGCAAGGTCAAGTTCCACGACTGGATCGGCAGCAGCTGGGCGCTTTTGTTCTCTCATCCCAAGGACTTCACCCCGGTCTGCACCACCGAGCTCGGCACCCTCGCCCGGCTGAAGCCGGAATTCGACAAGCGCGGCGTGAAGCTTATGGGCCTGTCGGTCGATCCGGTCGACCGCCACGCCAAATGGTCCGAGGACATCAAGGAGACCCAGGGCGCGGCGCCGAACTATCCGATGATCGGCGACACCGACTACAACGTCTCGAAGCTGTACGACATGCTGCCGGCCTCGACCTCGGGCGATCCCCTCACCCGTACGCCGGCGGACAATCAGACCGTCCGCAACGTTTTCATCATCGGCCCCGACAAGAAGATCAAGCTGGTGCTGGTCTACCCGATGACCACGGGCCGGAACTTCCAGGAGATCCTGCGCGTCATCGACTCGCTACAGCTCACCGCCAAGCATCGCGTCGCCACCCCCGCCGACTGGAAGCAGGGCGAGGATGTGATCATCGCCGGCTCGGTCAACAACGACGAGGCCAAGACGATCTACCCGCAGGGCTGGAAGGAACCGAAGCCCTATATCCGTATCGTGCCGCAGCCGAAGTAACGGCCGGAACGACGAGGTCGAGTGGCAAGCGCACAGCCTGTCATCGTCTGGTTCCGCGACGATCTGCGGCTGTCGGACCACCCGGCTCTGCACGAAGCAGCCAGCCGCGGCGCGCCCGTGGTTGGCCTCTATGTCCGCGACGAACACAGCCGCGCCCTGAAACCTCCAGCCGCGCGCCCCCTGGGGGGCGCGACGCGCTGGTGGCTGGCGCAATCGCTGCGCTCGCTCCGCAAGAGTCTTGAGGCGATCGGCGGAACGCTGGTGCTGCGCACCGGACCGACCGCCTCCGTGATCGCAGCCGTGGCGCGCGAAACCAATGCAGGCACGGTGTTCTGGAACGACATCGCGCAAGCACCGCATCAGGCGGTTGCCGCCGATGTTGAAGCCGCGCTCGCAAAGGACGGCGTGGCCTCGGCAATTTTCCCAGGCGACCTGCTGGTCGAGCCGAAGGCGATTCGCAACAAGGAGAACCGCGGCCTGCGTGTGTTCACGCCATTCTGGCGACGCGTGCAAGGTCTCGGCGATCCGCCGAAGCCATTACCCACACCGAAGCAGCTCACCTCTGTCCGCGGTATCGCGAGCGAAGACCTCGACGAGTGGAAGCTCGAGCCGACCCGGCCGGATTGGGCCGGCGGGCTGCGCGAGAGCTGGACGCCGGGCGAAGCCGCGGCCCAGGCCCGGCTGAAGGCGTTCCTCGACGAGACCATCCGCGGCTACACCGACGACCGCGACCGGCCGGACCGCGACGGCACCTCGCGCCTGTCGCCGCATCTGCGCTTCGGCGAGATCAGCCCGCGGCAGGTCTGGTACGCAGCCCGCTTCGCCGCCGCCGAGCATCCGCGCCTTGCCGGCGACGTCGACAAGTTCCTGAGCGAGCTCGGCTGGCGCGAGTTCTGCCGCCACCTGCTGTTCGACGTTCCCGACCTCGCGATGCGAAATCTGCAGGAGCACTTCGATGCCTTTCCGTGGAAGCGCGATGCGCGGGCGCTAAAAGCCTGGCAGCGCGGCCTGACCGGCTATCCGATCGTCGATGCCGGCATGCGCGAGCTCTGGCACACCGGCGTGATGCACAACCGGGTGCGCATGGTGGTCGCCTCGTTCCTGGTCAAGCATCTGCTGATCGACTGGCGCGCCGGCGAACAATGGTTCTGGGACACGCTGGTCGATGCCGACGCCGGCTCCAACCCTGCCAACTGGCAATGGGTCGCCGGCTCCGGCGCCGATGCTGCGCCCTATTTCCGCGTGTTCAATCCGATCCTGCAGGGCGAGAAGTTCGATCCGGACGGCGCCTATGTCAGGCGCTGGGTGCCGGAGCTCGCACAACTGCCCGACGAGCTGATCCATCAGCCCTGGACGGCGACACCGCTCGAGCTCGCCAGCGCCGGTATCGCGCTCGGCACGAGCTATCCGCAGCCGATCGTCGATCACAAGCAGGGCCGCGAACGCGCGCTTGCGGCCTACGCGAAAATCCGCGGCAAGGATTAGCGGCGGTTGACCAGCAGCACCGCCCCGGCGCAGGCCGCCATGCCGGCAATCGCGACAGTGTCGAGCTTCTCGCCGAACAGCACATAGGCCATCAGCGCGGTCGTTGCCGGCACCAGATAGAACAGGCTCGCCACCGAGGTCGCGGCATGGTGACGGATCAGCCAGTACAGCAGCCCGATCGAGCCGACCGATAGCGCGAACACCAGCCAGGCGACCGCGAGCACGAACTCGGTGGTCCAGTGCACCACGTTGGTCTCGAACAGATAGGCGCCGATGCCGAAGAAGATGGTCACCGCGACGTACTGCACGAGGTTGCCGGCGCGCCAGTCGATCTGGTTGCAGTAGCGGCGCTGATAGAGCGTGCCAAGGGTGATGCTGATCAGCGAGACGCCGGAGGCCAGCCAGCCCCAGCCCGCGTCGCCGGTCATCGGCCGCTCGTGCAGGATCAGGACGACGCCGGCGAGGCCGAGCACCAGCCCGCCCCATTGCAGCGGCGTGACGCGCTCCCCTAACCAGCGGTTGGCGATGGTCGAGGTCAGGATCGGTTGCAGCCCCGGGATCAGTGCCGATAGCCCTGCGGGAATCGAATGTGCGATCGCAATCGCGGTGCCCCCGAGATAGAAGCCGTGCACCAGGATGCCGGCCACCGCGCTGTGGAAAACGCCGGTCCGGTCCGGCCATTTCGGCCGCACGACCGCGGCGATGACCGCCATCACCACCACCACGAACGCCATCCGGATCGCGAGATAGGTCAGCGGCTCCGCATTGTTGATGACGTATTTGGTGCCGATGAATCCCGTGCTCCACAGCCCGACAAAGATCGCCGGCGCCAGACGAGCGGCAGTTTCCTCGAAGCTCTTGTTCATTGCGGGCCGTCATTGCCTGAAGATGAGGCAGCCGGCAATCGCGAATTTCGGTGGGGTTGCTGCGCTGGTGCCCCATCCACAATGTCGTCCCCGCGAACACAGGGACCATACGCCGCAGCAAGTGCTGCGTTGCCGTCGGGGCGCTAGGAACGGAGACGTGCGGCCCAGATCGGCTTTAGCAGTTCGAGCAGAACCAGCAGCACCAATCCCGCGCCGAGCGTCACGGTCAGGTCATCCATGTGCAAAGGCCCGAAACGGAACAGCGCAGATGCCGGTCCCCATAGCAGCGAAGTGGCGAGAATGGCGGCGACGGCCGACAAGATCCAGACCAGCGCAGCATTCGGACGAAAGAGTGCTGAGGCAAACGAAGCGCTGAAGGATCGGTTGACGAGGACGAGACCAACGATACACAAGACCAGGGAAAAGAACGCAAGTGTGCGAGCCTCGTCCGGTGGCATACCGCCGCGAAGCGCAATTGCGAATGTCAACGCCACCAGGGCGAATGCCACCAAGCCTTGCAGAACGCTCCAGCAGATCAGAGCCCACGTGAACAGCGGAGCATCCGCGCGCCGCGGCGGACGGCTCATCACATCACGCTCCTCACGCTCCGCCTCGAAGACAAGCGAGCAAACAGGATCGATGATCAGCTCCAGAAAAGCGATGTGCACCGGACTGAGGATCAGAGGCAGCCCGAACGCGAGCGGAAACAGCGCCAGCCCGGCGATAGGCACGTGCACCGCAAAGATGAACGTCATCGCCTTGCGCAGATTGTCATAGATGCGTCGGCCAAGGCGAATGGCCGAGACAATCGATCCAAAGTCGTCGTCGAGCAGAACGATTGACGATGCCTCGCGCGCCACATCCGTCCCGCGCGCGCCCATCGCGATTCCGATGTGGGCGGCCTTCAGGGATGGCGCATCGTTCACGCCATCACCCGTCATCGCGACGGTCTCGCCATCGGCCTTCATTGCCTGGACAATGCGTAGCTTCTGATCAGGTGTGATCCGCGCAAACACATTCACGCTCTTCGTAAACTTCCCCAACTCCACATCGTCCATGGCTGCGATCTGTGCACCCGTCAACACGCTGGAAGCCTCCAGCCCCGCTTCGCTCGCGATGGCCCGCGCGGTGGCGGGATAGTCCCCCGTGACCATAGTAATGCGAATTCCGGCCGAACGGCACTCGCGTACGGCGGCTGCCACACTCTTGCGGATGGGGTCGGCAATGCCGATCAAACCGAGGAATCGAAAGGCAAAGCCTTCCTGGGATGAAGGAAGCGCTTCCCCGTCATGGTCGGCAATGGCGATCGCCAGCACACGCAATCCTTTCCCGGCCATGACGTCGACGTTCTCCCGCATGGATGCCTGATCCGACTCGGACAATTTGCACAGGCGGGCGATCGCCTCTGGTGCTCCCTTGGCTGCAGCAAGATATCCGGGCGCATCGACGTTATCCCAGACCTGCGTCATGGCGAGCAATTCCGGCCGCAGTCCATAGCTGCGGGTCAGCCTCCATCCGGAGGACGCCCTATCATTGGTCGGCCACGCGCGGACAAGGTCATGAAAGGCCTTTTCCATCGGGTCGAATGGCTCGGGCGAGCTCGCCATGGCAGCACATCGTACCAACTCGACGACATTCGGTTCGATGTGGGCCGGCTCAATCGACGAGGTCCGCAGACAAGTTCCGTCGGCAAGCCGAAGTTCCGCGACCGACATCTGATTTTGGGTGAGAGTACCGGTCTTGTCCGTGCACAATACGGTGGCCGCGCCCAACGTTTCAATTGCAGCCGCACGCCGGGTCAGCACGCGAGCTTTTGAAATTCGCCACGCACCCATCGCCATGAACACGGTCAGTACGACGGGAAATTCTTCCGGAAGCATCGACATGCCGATCGCGATACCGGCCAGGACGGCCTGCAACCATTCGCCGCGCAACGTCCCGTAAAGCACGATCGCGGCCAGGCTGACCGCCGCACCGCCAATGGCGCAAAGTCGCACCAAGCGTGCCATCTGCTGCTTCAGGCGCGGCTGCTCCGCCTGCAAGGCCTGTAGCGTTTGTCCGATCTTGCCAATCTCGCTGCGAGGTCCGGTCGCAGTAACCACCGCGATGCCTTCACCTCGCACCACGAGCGAGCCCGAATAGACGAAAGGCTGATCATCACCACCCGGCCGGCGATCCTCTGCCGGTGCTCCAGCCACCTGCTTGCGTACCGGCACCGACTCGCCAGTGAGCAGCGACTCATCCACCTGCAGATCCCTGCAATCGGCGAGCATGGCGTCGGCCGGGACTCGATCCCCCTCGACCAGCACCACGAGGTCACCCCGCGTCACCTCCCGGCCCGCGATACGCCGACGTTCGCCGTCGCGAATGACGAGCGCGCGCGGACTGGTCAAGTCACGCAATGCCTCCAACACGCGCTCGGTTCGCGTTTCCTGCACCACCGTGATGAGAATGGACATGGCGCCGAATACCAGGAGCAGGACCGCTTCCTGGAGATCGCCAAGCAAGAGGTAGATCAGCCCGCCGCAAGCCAGAAGTGCGAGCATTGGTTCGCGCAATACTTCCACCAGAATTCGAAGCGGCGTGCGGCGTTGGGCCCGGGGCAGCTCGTTGTAGCCTTCCCCGATCAACCTGGCCTCGGCCTCGGCCTGGCTCAGCCCGGTTCGCGAAGCCTGTGTGCTCACGCCTTGCGCCGTCGTGCCCAGAAGCTTGCAATGCCTGCCACCACGACGACGAGCACAATGGACACCCACGTCTGGATCAAGTCGAAGTGGAGGCTGTCGCGCGCGACGAACAGGGCGACGATCGCTCCCGCAATGACGAAGAGGATGCGAAGGATGATACTCATTGCGCCCCGCGTTCCGTCCGCTTGCCGGCGCCCGGCAGAATTCGCTTCAGGGTGTCGTCGCCGAACACCAAGTGATGCAAAAGCGCAGCAGTCATGTGGATCGTTGCGAGGATCACCAGGAGATTAGCCAGAACTTCGTGAATTTCCTTGATGTTGTGAGCGAGTGCTTTGTCGGCATGCCATGGTGAAGCTATTTCTCCGAGACCAAACAGCGGCAGCGGGTGGCCTTTTGCAAACTGCAACGCGATGCCGAAGGCCGGCACGGCCAGCAGTAAACTGTAGAGCGCGTAGTGCATCACCCGGGACACCGGGTCGGTCCACTCGATCAGCCACCTGCCAAACTCGGTAGGAACGATCTTGGGCGGTGGATTGGCAATTCGCCACGGAATTCGCACCACTGCCAGCACCAGAATGCTCAGTCCGACGCAGATATGAGTTAGCAGGCCCAGTGGCCGGGTTGCATCGTCGTTGAAAATGCCCAAGGTCCAAGTGATGACGACCAGGAGCACGGTTACCCAGTGCAGAGTCTTGGCTACCGGACCGTATTCGTCACGCGCTCGCATCACGACTCACCCTTCAGAAGTGAGCCTAGGCCGTTCCGCCCGCCTAGAACTTGATGCGGATCAAACCAGCGCTGTGGCCGGCCCCTTCCGCCCTACCGGCCGATGCTTCTCCAACAATCGAAGGAACTGTGTGATACGCGCGACATCCGCGCGCCTAGAAACGCGCACGTCGAGTTGCGGATTCGAGACGCGAGCGGCCGCAAGCCGTCAACCGGTGAGACCCGCTTTGCGCAATCCGTCGAGGAAATGTTCGCGGTCGCAGGGATTGCGGTATCTGTCGGCCCTGGCCCGCGCGAGGTCGAGAGTTCTCGCAGGTGCAGCGTGGCCATTCGCATGCAGTTCGCGGCATCGCTGGCTGACGAACGTCTCAGCCTCGGCCTGCGCCTCGCCGAGCCGTCCCATCTGCGCATAGCAGGCGGCAAGGAGCCCGTGCGACCACCGGTCGAAAGACCGTGCCTCCATCACCGCCTTGACCGCCTGCTCGTAGTCGCGTCCCGAATACAGGGCGAGCGCGTGATACCAATGATACAAATTGGGCGGAAAGGGATTGAGCCGCTTGGCTGTCCCGATCCACGTCAGCGCCTCGCGCCAGCGTCCCCAGTAGACCAGGATGTTGGCGAAGACCGCAGCGACGTCGGCATCGTTTGGATTGAGCGCAAGCGCGCGGCTGAAATGGATTTCGGCCTTGGCGTCGTCCTTCAGCAGGAACAACAGCTGCGCGAATACGCCGTGAGACCAGGCATCGCCATCCTCGATATCGAGCGCGGTCTCGATCTCGCTCCGCGCCTCCTCGATCGTCGCGGTGGCGGGCGATTCGAGAAACACGTCACAGATGATGGTCCAGGCGATGTTGACGTGGGCGCGCGCATATTGCGGATCGAGCGCGACGGCGCGTCGAAAATAGTCCCTGGCCTGCGCCATCGCCGTCACGGTCAACTGACGCCATCGCTCGTTACCGAGCAGGACCAGATCGTAGGCGGTAATGCTGGAGGTCGGCTTGCGTCTTGCGATCTCGCGACCGGCGTCCTCCATCCGGCCCGGCAGGGCCGCGACGATCGCCCGGACAATCTCGTCCTGCAAAGCGAAGATGTCCTCGAGCTCGCGGTCGTAGCGTTCGGTCCAGAGACTGTAGCCGCTCGCGGCATCGAGCAGCTGGATGATCACCCGCATCCGGCTGCCGATCGTGCGCACGCTGCCTTCCGCCACGTAGCGGACGCCGAGCTCGCGGCCAACCCGCTTGATCTCGGGTGCCCTGTCCTTGTAGGCGAAGCTGGAGTGACGGGCGACGACGAACAGCGACCTGAACCGCGACAGTTCGGCGATGATGTCTCCCGTGATCCCGTCGGAAAAGTAATCCTGCGCGGGATCGCCGCTGAGATTGGACAACGGCAGCACCGCAAGCGACGGCTTGTCGGGCAATGCCGGCGCTGACGATACGGTTGAGCTTGGTTCGGAGGCACTCACAACCGGGGGCCCGACATAGCGATAGCCGCGGCGTGGCAACGTCTCGATCCAGGCCGCGCCTCCGTCGAGGTCGGCGAATACCCGCCGCAAGGCGGCGATCTGCACCGTCAGGTTACTCTCCTCGATCGCAAGCCCCGGCCAGGCCGCCTCCATCAGCGCATCCTTGGTAACCGGCGATCCGGCATGCTCGACGAGCAGCCGAAGCAGCACCACGGCGCGCCGTCCGAGCGCGACCGGCTCGGCCTCCCGGAACAGCGTCTCGGCCCCAGCGTCGAGGCGGAAGGGACCGAACTGGTGGATCGTCGCCATGGCTCCGGACACTACATTTTTTGCAACTTTTTCGGAATGGATTCAGGACCGCTGGAAAACGGACGATCATGCTGCGGTCCGAACAATATCGAGGACTGCGCGATGCGCGATTCATCCCGTACGGTGGAGGCGGACGAGACGACGGCTCGCCCCGGTTCGAGCGCGATGGCCGGTGCTTCGGACCGAGCTTGCCGCGAGCTCGAAGCCGTCGAGGCGCTGGCCCCGCTGATCGCCGCGCAACGCAACGCGTTCGACCGCGAACGGCGGTTGCCGGACGCGGTTTTCGCCGCGCTGGCCGATGCCGGCCTGTTCCGCCTGTGGTTGCCGCAAGCGCTCGGCGGACCCGAGCTATCTCCTTTCGCGTTCGCGCGCGTCGTCGAAGCCGCCTCGGCGATCGATGGCTCGGTCGGCTGGCTGGTCGGCAACGGCGCCGGCATGAGCCGCATCGGAGGTTACCTCGATGAGGCCATTGCACGCGAGTGGTATGCCGACCCGCGCGCCTTTGTCGCAAGCGCGACCGGAGCGGTCGGTACGGCGACCGCCGTCGCAGGCGGCTATCGCCTGTCCGGACGCTGGCCATTCGGCAGCGGCGCGCATCACGCGACGCGTTTCATGGTGCTGGCCAGCCTCAGGCCCGGCGATCCGACGTCACCGCTGCTCTGCTGCTATCCCGGGCGGCAGGACGTGACCATCCTCGACAATTGGCACGTGTCCGGACTGCGCGGCACCGGCAGTTGCGATTTCGAGGTGCGGGACGTTTTCGTGCCGGCCGCGCACGTCCATCCCTTTCTCGGGCTGCGACCGACCCAGCCCGGGCAGCTCTATCGCATGCCGCCATCATCGGTGTTCGCATGGAGCATTTGCGGGGCGCCGCTCGGCATCGCGTCCGGCGCCATCACCTCGTTCACAGAACTCGCCAATGGCCCCCCCGGCGACCGAACCGCGCTCCGCGAGCGCGAGATCGTTCAGGCGACGGTTGGGCGGACGCGCGCAATGCTTCGCGCCGCCCGCGCCCTTCTGATCGATGCCATGACCGAACTGATGGCCGCCACCGACACTGGCGGCCAACGGCTGGTGCAGGCACGCGCGGACGTCCGACTCGCCAATGCACATGCGGCGGAAACTGCGACGTCCATCACCGAGATGCTGGCCGTCAGCGCGGGCGCCGCCGCCATCTTCGAGACCTGCGCCCTGGAGCGCGCGGTCGGCGATGTGCGTGCCGCGGCGAAGCATATCGCAATGAGTCCGAACAATTACATCACCGCCGGCCGGCTGGCGCTCGGGCTCGATGCCGGCACCGCGCGATTTTGAGAATGACCCCGCCAGCAACGGAGTTGCCCATGTCAGTGGTTTGCCGGCCCGCCCGCGCAGAGGATCTGGAATTCGCCGATGCCCTCGTCGTCTCCAGCATCAACGATCTGACCGAACGGCACGGCTTCGGCCCGATGGCCGCTTCGTCTCCGCCCAAGTTCCAGCTGTTTTCGATGCGGGACGACCCCGACGGCCTTTGGGTCGCGGAGGAGAACGAACGGATCCTCGGCTTTGCGTGGAGCTGGGTGTGCGGCGACATGTGGTTTCTGGCGCAGCTGTTCGTGTCGCCCGACCAGCAGGGGCGAAACATCGGTAACGAACTAATCGAGCGCACCATCGCGCACGCCGAGACATCGGGCGCGTCCAACCGGGCGCTGATCACCTTCAGCTTCAACACGGTATCACAGGGGCTCTACATCCGTCACGGACTGCTTCCGCGATTTCCGATCTACAGCGTCAGCGCATCGCGCGAACAGCTGATCTCTCACCTGCGCGGTCCGCGATATGATGTCACACCGCTCACGCTGGAGGCCGCCACCTTGCGCCGCCTCGCACAAGCGGACGAGCGGACCCTCGGCATCTCGCGCGAAAAGCATCATCGCTATCTCGTCAGTGGCGGCGCCGCGACCGGGTTCAGTCTCCACGATGGAAAAGACTGGATCGGCTACGTCTATGTCGACGCCGGTGGTCATATCGGACCGCTCGCAGTGATGGAGCCGCACGCGATGGCCCCCGCCTTGAATACAGCGCTGCACCTGGCGGCCGAGAGCGGCGCATCACGGATATCGGCATTCCTGCCTGGTGCGAGCAAGGCGGCGCTCGATACTGCGCTGGCACTGGGCATGCGGATCAAGTGTCCGATGCTGCTGATGTCGTCGCGAGAATTCGGCAATTGGGCCAAGTACCTGCCGCGCAACCCGGGCTTCATGTGACCCGCGCGGGTCTAAATCGCGACGAGATCAGGTTGGATCGTCACCTGAGGTGATACTTCCTGCCGTTCGTGTTCGGGTCAGTATTGTCGCTTGTGGAGAGCAGCAGAACGGGGCCGAAAAAGCTCTTATTGTCCCGGAACAGCTGGAACCGACCGTCGCCCTTGGCGGCGATCTCCTCCAACTCGCTGTTTGCCGGGCCGAGCAGCTTGTCATCTTCATACAGTCGGGCAGCACCGAGCTCGCCGTCCAGATATTTGACAGGAATTTGGTACGCATGCCCCTTCAGGAAATAGAAGGTGCCGCGGAGCAGGTTCCTGTCGATCGGACTTGGCGGAAGCAGATAAAGGAACGCACTCGACGCCAAGGCAAAAAGCGTCGATCCGATCACGATGCGGCTATAGGCTGATATCCCCAACGACGTCTGTCCCAGGCTCTTGCTTGCGCGGCGCCTGTGTAGCGCGCGTCTTCATTGCATACAACCGACGGGCGGCGCGCCACTCGGGTGGCGGCCCCGCGCCGCGGCGTGATGCGCACCGGCGCAGCCACGACGACAGGAACCGTTCGACGCAGGCGTTTCCAAACTCTCGGAGGCGCACCGCAGGCGAACCCAATGCGGGTCAGCGATCGCGACGTCACACAGCGGGCCGGCACGTGACTGAACCAGATTAACAATTCAGGACGAGCGCATGGTCGAAACCGGCAAGATCTTTCGTGTTCGCTGCGTCGACAACACCTTGCAGCGGGACACGCTCTCGTTCGGCCAAGTCTATGACGTGACGCAGGATAACGAACGTGACGGCTATTACGAGCTCAGCGGACTGGGTCGCTTCAGCCGGTCCAGATTCGAGGTTCTGGAGCCGCCAACCCCTGCCGAGACCTGCAGGAAGTCAGGATCGAGATAGCCTGGGAAGTCTGTGCCGAGCATCGTCACACCAGCCGGAAGGCATTGCCGGGCGTCTGAGGCGGCGCCTCGCGAACGCGTGATCGGGCGCCGGCCCCGGTTGCCTTCATTTGGGCACCGATCGGGAACAGGCTCGCCGGGCGAGAAGCAAAGGCGGCCGCCGCAGGGGGTGCCTGCAATTGACCTATCGAACCCACAGCAGCTGGCAGGACGTGGATCTGCGTAATCTCGTCCGGGTCATCTCGGCCTGCACCCTCGGGCTTTGGGCATTCGCGGCCGGCCTCCTGATCGGGACCTTCCTGTTTTGATGATCGGCCCCGTGGCCTAAAATTGGCTCGATGAAATTTCGGCTTGCTGAAATCCGGTTGGACCTGCCGCCTGCCCTACCCGCCGCTCAGGTGATGCGCAGCGACGAACAGCACGACCGCGCTCAGCACCAGCGCGGATGCGGCGCCGGCGACGCCGCGAGCGAGCTCAGCCTTCGAAAGATTTGACCTGGTTGCCATCACAGCCTCCCATGCGCACCAGCCGCTCGAGCGGTCGGGCTCGCGTATGGAGACAATCGCATGATGCGGATGAACGCATCATGAGTGAAACGAACGGCCGGCGCATCCGGTTCCAAAATCTGACAGCAAGGACCGCGCTCGGAACGGAACGGACGCCAACGTCAGGCCGGAAACCCGACCTGCGGCGCCGCTGGCGCCGCGACGGCGCGCCCTACCACTCTTCCGGGCAGGGATCGACGATCTTCCAGAGATCGACCCCGTTCTTGATCTTCTTCATCTCGGTGGTGAGCCCGCCATTGCGGCGGATCCAGTCCTTCACCGTATCAGGATAGTAGGACATCAGATCCGAGGTGCCCTCGAGGCTGGTGACCTTGATGCCGAAGGTGAAGGCCTTGTCGTAATAGGCCTGGTGGAAGCCTATGCTGGCCTTCGGCGTCACGCAGATCTTGTTCAAAGGCACGATGCCGAATACCAGCGTGCAGGCCGAGTTGCAGATGCCGTCGATCACGACGCGCTCGCGGCGGTCGCGGATCAGCTTGTACTTGGCCTTGTACTCCTCGACATAGCCGCCATGGTCGCGCGTGATGTGCAGCACGGCCCGCGCCGGCGTGACCGCCAGGACCGAGAGCAGCAGGGCGACAAGGGGCGTGATGCGCATGAAATGTTCTAAACCGAGGGAAAGGCGGCCCGGACGGACCTGACCGCAAGACTCTGGCCGGACTGTGTTGGCAATCCGTTAAGCATCCGCAAAAAGGCAAAATTTGGCGCGCTGTGGCTGATTTCCCGCAGCCTTTGGCCGGATTCCGGGTTAAATGAGTCGTTAGAGGACCTTGGACCGGCTGGGGAAGCCGATTCCAGCGTGAATGCCCGGAGGCCGCCAATGACCAAGACCAAGCTTTTCGCCGCCCTCGCCCTGACCGTTGCCTTGGCCGTCCCGGCCCTTAGCCCGGCTGCCGCGGCCGACCTATCGGCTACTCCGCGCCACCACCGGCATCACCACCGCCACGCCTATTGGGGCCTGCCCTACCATATCAGCTATCTGCACAATTACGGCCCGGGCCCGGCGGCCGGCAGCTTCGCCTATTACGACGGCCCGTCGACCAACAAGTGCTACCAGAGCTCAGCGGCCTATATCGGCCAGGATCACCGCCGGCATCCCTGCTTCTGAAGGCTTGCGGGCAATGGCCGGCGCTCGGCGCGGACACCGCCCGGTGCCGCGCGAGGCTGCTGGCCCTGTCCGCCCAAGTCTGATAATCGACCCCCGCGGCGCTCGTAGCTCAGCTGGATAGAGCATCGGATTTCGATTCCGAGGGTCGGGAGTTCGAATCTCTCCGAGCGCGCCACTATCCCTGCCCCGCACGGGTGCCGCAGGTGCCAGGACTATCGCACCGGTTCAGTTGAACCGGTTACAGCGCCCGAGGTCGACGTCGATTTCGGCTTCGTTCTGCCGCAACTCGATCGCGTCGCCGCGACGGGGCGCAGAGACACCGGCGGCCGTCCGCCCCGTGACCGCAACGATCATGCACACATCGGGCTCTAGCTTGAAACCCGACGCTGTGGATTGCAGGCGGAGAGACATGCTTCCACATCCGTCAGGGAATCTTGAGGTCTCCAAAAAAGGCGTGGGTTCTCGAAAGCCCGTAAACCGGGGTAGACGGACGTCACAGAAGAACCGTCGGTGCCAGGACTAGGCCTCGTTCAGATCCCCGTTCATGATGATGTCGCGCTCCTGAAGCCCAGTTCCCTGAGAACACCGGCGCAATAGCCGTGCGTTGCCGATCATTCTGCAAGACCGATCGACGCGAGCCGCACGTCGCGTCCGAAATTGGAGTTGCGGCGATAACGCTATCCGGACCTTCAAGGTTCGGACGGTAGGTGTGACCTTCATGGGAGGTAAGCACCGTGGGACGTAGCGCTTCAAGAACGACCACCCAGGTTGGCCGCGGGAGCCGGACGCGAATTCTCCGCAGTTGCGGCACTCCAGCGTCCGCGGCGCGATCGATGTCGCCAAGCTCGTCTGATGCGCCGAGCCACCGACTTGTCCGCAGCATCTTCGCGCATCAGCCAGACCGATTGGAGTTGCCTGGTTTCCGACCTCGACCGGCGAGTTGGAACCAGACCAATTGGTGCGCCCGCTCGACGTGCGTTCTTAACGATCCGTCGGTTTGGGCTTTCCTTCCTATTGACGCAGTCGGGAGCCAAGGTGATAGGCTACCGGCATTTCAAGGCGGCCATTTTGAATGCGCGATTTGTTGGGATTGAACCAGCTTTTGCTGGCGTTTTTGATCTTCGTGCCTTTCGAGCGACTGTTCGCTGCGAGGCCTCAGAAGATTTTCAGGCGTGGCCTGCTGACTGATATGGCCTTCCTGCTCATCAACACGTGGCTGGTGATGGCCGGCGTGATCGCCATCGTGACGGTGGCCATTCTGGTCAACCGGTCGGTGCTGCCTGCGGCTTTGACGCAGGCGGTCGGCGATCTTCCTTACCTCGTCCAGGTGCCCATCGTGATCCTGATCGCGGACCTCGGCATCTACTGGACACACCGCATCCTGCACATCGTACCCGCCATGTGGCAGATCCATTCGGTTCATCATGCGGTCGAGGACCTGGACTGGCTCGCTGCGATTCACCAGCACCCGCTCGACGTGCTCTTCATGAAGGTCGGCGCGCTGTTTCCGCTTTACGCGCTCGGCTTCTCCACCGAAGCGATCGCGACTTACCTGGCCGTCTACTTCTGGCAGACATGGCTGGTTCATGCCAATGTGCGCCTGAACTACGGACCGCTGCGCTACATCCTGGTGTCGCCGGAATTTCACCACTGGCACCACAGCAGCGAGGCCGAAGCCAGGGACAAGAACTTCGCCGGGTTCATCTCGTTCTATGATGTGCTGTTCGGGAGCGTCTACCTGCCGAAGGCGAAGAAGGCGACGACGTTCGGCATCGATCATCCAATGCCCACCAGATATCTGGCGCTGCTCGCCTACCCGTTCATTGCGTGGGCCTCGAAGCGGCGGAGCAACAATTCCTCGGCCGTGCAACATCAGCTGTCAAATAACGGCGCGCCCGCGCAGCCGCGCCAAAGCGCACCGCTGAGCTAGCCCCGCATTCCCCTCTCGCCAAACCAGCGCCGGCAGGCGCGGCTGAAGCTCGTCGCATCGGTATAGCCGAGCGCGGCCGCCATCTCGTCGCGCGAGCGCGTGCCATCCGCGAGCATGGTCCGCGCGCGCTCGCGCAGCACGCCGTCGAGCAGCGGCCGGAATGCGCAGCCCGCCTCGGCCAGCCGCCGCACCAGCGTCCGCCGCGAGGTGCCGACCAGGCGCGCGGCTTCCTCTTCGCCGAGGCGATGCGGCAGCCGTGCCGCGATCAGGCTTTCGACCATCCGCGCCAGCGCCGCAGTATCTGAACGCGGCTTCTCGACCGCCTCGAGGGCTTCGATCGCCTTGGCGTGCAATTCCGGATCGGCAAACGGCGACGGCCGCGCGCACAGAGCGTTCGGTACATCGAAGACGAAGGCGGCCGCGTTGAACTTCACGGCGCAGGAATAGTGCTGTGCCAGCCGCTCTGCGCCTTCGGGCGGCGGCCAGGGAAATTGCAACGTCGCCTGTCCGATCGCATCCTCGAGCAGCTGCACATAGGTTGCGTGGATATTGAGACTGACGGCCAGCGCCACAGCGCGCCACAACGCGCCTTCCATGGGCACCGCGGGTGCGATCTCAATCTGGGCCGAGCGCGCGACCTTGCGCAACCGGTTGCGGATGAAGGGCGCGCGGGTCGATCCGAAGCGCGCGCCGATATTCATCGCATCCGCGATGGTCGGCGCCGTCCTGGTCGCGACATCGAGCGCTCCTTGCAGTGATGTCGACCAGACCGCCGCGGCCGACAACGGCCACAGCTCGCCATGGGCACGGGTGATGTTGGCGGCCAACATCACCAGCGCAGAGACCGGCATCTGGGCGCCCGGTTGCTCGAGCAGGTCCTGGTCGACGCCGGTGCCCTCGAGCAGCTCGTCGCGCTCGCCCCGCGTCTTGCCGAACGCCCGCACCAGCGCCCGCGCATAGCTCGCGGACACCGGCACACGAAGCGTGTCCGCCTCCGATCCCTGCATGGCGTTGGCGCCCTCCCGCGCGTGCGTCCAGCCGAATGGTTTGGCGCAAAATGCCACAAAATTGGCCTATTGGGAACTGGCGGCGCAGGCCCGCCTCGCGGCATCCTCAGCACAACAACGGCGAATGCCGCCTCGAAAGAGCAGCTGGAGGGAATGCGATGATCTTCACGGGCACCAATGCCGCTGGCGAAACCGTCACCTACAAGGACGGCAAGCGCTATCTGTGGATGCTCTCGTTCATCCCGCCGCTGATCCCGCTGCTGTCCTATTGGCTGTTCCTGCGGACGCATAATCCGCTGGTGACGCTGATCCCCTTCGTCTTCATCTTCATCCTGATCCCGCTGCTCGACGTCCTGATCGGCGAAGACACCCACAATCCGCCGGCGGAGGTGGTCGCGGCGATGGAGGCCGATCCGTATTACCTGCGACTAGCGCGCATCACCGTGGTGTTTCCCTGGATCAACTACGTCGCGCTGATCGCCTTCTTCGGCACGCAAGAGCTGCCATGGTGGTCCTACCTCGCCCTGCTGCTCGGCGTCGGCACCATCAATGGCGGCGCGCTGCTGATCGGGCACGAGCTCGGCCACAAGCCTGATCGGCTCAACATCTTCTTCGGCATGCTCGCCAATTGCGCGGTGGGTTACGCCCATTTCCGTGTCGAGCACAATCGCGGCCACCACACCTGGGTCGCAACGCCGGAGGATCCCGCCTCCGCCCGCTTCGGTGAATCGATCTATGCGTTCGCAACGCGCGAACTGCCGGGCGCCTTCAAGCGCGGCTGGCGCAACGAGGCCGAGCGGCTGACCCGTCGCGGCGAGCCGGTCTGGTCGGTCAACAACGAGATCCTGCAGGGCTTTGCGCTGACGCTCGTCGTCGCCGCCATCCTGATTGCGCTGTTCGGCTGGAAGGTCGCGCCGTTCATCGTCGCGCACCATTTCCTCGGTTGGTACGCGCTGACCCAGGCCAACTATGTCGAGCACTACGGCCTGTTGCGCGAAAAGCTGCCGAACGGCCGCTACCAAGCGGTCGAGCCGCGCCACTCCTGGAACACCAACCACATCGTCTCGAACCTGATGACGTTCCATCTGCAGCGTCACTCGGATCACCACGCCAACCCGATGCGCCCCTACCAGTCGCTACGTGATTTCGACGACATCCCGCGGCTGCCGAACGGCTACACCGGCATGTTCGGCCTTGCCGCGATCCCGCCACTCTGGTTCCGCGTGATGGACCCGAAGACACTGGCCTGGGCTGGCGGCGACAAGAGCAGGCTGAACCTGGGCGAGCGGCCGCACACCGAGCCCGGCATTGCAACGTCGTAGCTGGCATCGCCCGGCTTCCGGGCAGGCGGCGGCGGTCCTTACGCGGACCGCCGCTTCATCGCGCCGATGCCGAGGAATGCTCCGTTGACGGACGGATACTGGCTGGTGAACTCGAACGTGTCGAAGCCTGGCGCTTCGAATTGCTTCAGCGCCGTCCAGAGCAGCGTCGTATCCGGGCAAGCCTGGGAATGGATGTCATGATGCACGATGATCCTGGCGTGCGAGCGCACCAGCAAATGATCCAGCATCGCGCCGCGCAGGCTGTGATCCCCGTCGATGAAGACGAAATCGGGCTTCAGCTGCTCGACATGCGCCGCGACCAGCGGTGAGGTTGAAAAGTCCTGCACGTAGATCGGCTCGATGCCACCCTGCTGCTGCAGCAGATCGAAATAGGTCGAGATGAACGGCGTTGGCGCGATCGGATCGAGCGCGATCACGGTCTTGAGGTCGGCACCGCTGGTCCTGAGCCACTCCGTCACCAGAATGAACATGCCGCCCCAACGGCAGCCGATTTCCATGTAGGAGGCAATGCCGGACGCGTTGCGCGCAAGCCAGGCCAGATACGGCGCGAGCTGGTTCGGATACTGCCAGAGGTGAAGACCTCTGCCGAAATACGGCGCAAGCTCCGGCGGCTGCTCACGCAACAGCTCGTCGTTAAGGCCCAGCGTAGGGATGAACTCCCGTTCGAGGAATTCCACGTCCAGACGTTGAGCCGGGGTCAGTGCTGCGATGATGCCGATCGCCTCGCGGACAAACGGCGCAAGATCGGCGAAACGCTGGTACCGGTCGGCTGGAGCAAACTGGGCGGTGAGCATCGGCGCAATCACACGTACGGCTGGAGTGAGACGCGGAGACCCAGGTCGTCGCGCCTCCGATGATTGAACGGATAGGACATCCGTCTCGGGCGCAAAATCTTGCAATTGGCCTCAAATAGTTCCGCTGTCACGAACCGTTGCCGCGCTGCCTTCACCCACTCGGGATCTTGGCCCGCACCGCCTCCACGCCGGCATCGGTGACGCGATAGCGCCGCCCCAGCTCCGGGACGATCCAGCCCTTGTCGATCATTCCGGCAATGGTGCTCGGGCCGACGCCCGCAGGAAACGAGCGGCGGTTTCGAATCGCGTCGATCGCTACTCTTTCGAGATGGGTGGCGACATGCGACGGGCGCGCGCGAAATGCCTTGGCCATGATGAGGACCGACAGGACCTCGGCGCGCCGCCGCACCGCCGAAGCGCTGCGGGTCAGTTCGTTGCTGATCTCGAGAGCGTTCTTGCCGGCCCTGGCGAGTTCTCTGAGCTTCTCGTCCTCGTCAGAGCTCCAGCGCCGCACGATTCCCATCTGCCCCTCACCGCCTGGATACCCATCTCGAACGATGCATACGCAGGCGGAGCTGATTTGCCATGTGACTTTCGGCACCTCTTGAGGTGACGTTGGAGACTGTCGCCATCAAGAGGGCCGATCGTCGATCGTTGTCTCACTTAGTGTTTGCTGGGTTCAAGTGTGATGAGCACGCCGGTCGGCTCGGGCTCGTGCGGCCGCAGCGAGGTCAGCTCCGGATCGCTCCATTCGGCAAGGCTCACCACCTCGCCGGTCTGTCCCGGCATGTCGGAGCTCTGCGCGGGTTCGAGGACCTTCAGTCCGCTGGTGTCGACGAAGAATGTGTGCTCGCCAAACACGCTGTTCAGTTGCGCCACCGCCGGATGATCGTCCGGAAGCACCTGGGCGTTCAGTTGCGTCATGGTCTGTTTGACTTGCGTGGAATTAAGCTTCATCCGCTGCTCCTTGTCGTTGGTTCCGGCCGTCGTCCTTGACAGGTTTTCCTTGGCTGGTTCCTCCCCGCCCGCACCCCTCGCCGGGGGCTTCAAGGTCTCGAACCGATCAGGCAACGAAACGTTCCGCACGCGCGACGCATTGACCGCCCGCGCGCGGGGTTCCACATCCATCGCTGTGTGAAGTAGCGGCGTGACGCCACGCGCGCCCGCTCATGATGAGGCGGAAGGCTTCTTCCTGGCGAGCCCTTCCAGATGCACGCGGCGCGCAGCGGACTTGCGCACGCGCTGCCTGGTGCGACAGGCGCGACAGCGCACGGCCTTGGTGAACACGTCGCCCTTCGCGGTCTCGTACCACCATTTCTGCTGTAGCGGCGTCCAGACCTCGGCAACGCCGCAATCCTTGCAGACGAAAGGCTCCGGCCGATAGGTTCCGCGTTCGACGAAATCCGGAATCGAATAGCTGTTCGAGGGCGCGAGCTGGCTGGTCACCACCGGAACCTCGTCTCGCGCCAGCGCAATCTTGTAGTCACGCAGGCGCTGGCGCTCGGCCGCGCGTTGCGCCAGCGTGTGACGCCACTCATCGGCCTTGCGCTGCTTGGCCTCGATCCCGCCACGCGTCTGCTTGCTGCGTTTCACGTCGGCACCATCCGCCCTGCACCACATCGGCGAACTTGCTGCGCGGCCTTATCAAGGACGACGTCATTGATGCGCTGCAGTTCCGCCGCAGGCCCGCCATACTAGCCGCGGCATTGCGCTAGGACCAGATCGACGACCAACGGTCCGCGCTGAGCCTATGTCCGCGCCTGCTCCACGGGGCGCATGTGGATCAGCGCATCGAGCACGAGGACGAGCACGGGACGCTGCTCGTCATTGACGAGCTCGGTCTTGAAGATCACGACCGCGTCGCGCCGCTCCGGCCTGATCGTGATCCTCTGGATCTGGGATTGGCCCGTCAGCGTGGCGCCCGGGCGGACCGGAGCCGGCAGGCGGATCTCGAAGCTCCGCCCCACGATGCCCGCTACCTTGCTCCAGATCGCCTCCACGACGAGCCGCTGATAGATCGCGATGGTGTTGAAACCGCTTGCGATCAGGCCGCCGAACGGGCCCACCGCAGCGGCCACGGGATCGGTATGGATCGGCACCGGATCATACTTCCCGGCGAACTCCAGAATCTCCGCCTCGCCGATTGTGTAGGTCCCGAGCTTGAATGTCTGGCCCTCGGTGAGATCTTCTGCATAGAGCATCGCGCGCCTCCGTCTGTCGCATGACGATAGCCGAACGCTGCGGGCTTTCCATTACCTCCGAGGTCATGATCTTCGCGCACGGGCGCGAGCGACCTCCGCCGCTCGCGCCTAGCCCTCAGCGTTCTGCGCTATTGCAGCCGGGCCGTCCTCGCCTTGGCGGCTTTCACGGTGTTCTCCATCAGGCAGGCGATCGTCATCGGCCCGACGCCGCGCGGCACCGGCGTGATCGCGCCCGCGACCTGCACCGCCTCGTCGAACGAGACGTCGCCGCATACCGCGTAGCCGCCGTCCGGCTTCGCGACGCGCGTGGTGCCGACGTCGATCACGATCGCCTGCGGCTTGATCCAGTCGCCGCGCACGAGGCCAGCCTTGCCCACCGCGCTGACCAGGATGTCGGCCTGCCGGCAGATGCTGCTGATGCCGCGGGTGTGGATGTGGGTCTGCGTCACCGTCGCGTGCTCCTGCAGCAGCAGCGCGGCCATCGGCTTGCCGACGATGTTGGAGCTGCCGATCACCACGGCATGCGCACCGGTGAGATCCGGCCGGATCGACTTGATCAGCCTGAGACAACCGAGCGGCGTGCACGGCACCAGCGCATCGTCGCCGTGAAACAGCCGGCCGGCGTTGAGGGCATGCAGGCCGTCGACATCCTTGGCTGGATCGACCGCGGCCATCACCCGCAGGGCGTCGATATGCGCCGGCAACGGCAACTGGATCAGGATGCCGTCGACATCGTTGCGGGCATTGAGCGCCGCGATCCTGGCAAGCAGGTCGGCCTCACCGGCATCGTCCGGCAGGCGTTCGACCTCGCCGCGCAGGCCGAGCCGCTCGGCCATCCTGACCTTGCTCTGCACATAGATCTGGCTCGCCGGGTCACAGCCAACCAGCACGACCGCAAGTCCCGGCGCGCGAGGCAGCCGGTGGAGTTCACTCGCAACCTTGTCGATGACAATTTGGGCATGTGCATGCCCATCAAGAATGTTCGCCGTCATGGCACCTCCGTTCGAAGCGGTGCCCAGGCGCGCGGCGTTCAGTCTCTGCGCTCCCCGATGGTGGTCCATCCAAGCGCCAGTCGCGCAGATGGCGCCGTGATAGCCGCCCGGCCTGGCAAAGGCAAATCACGCTTCGTTTGCAGTCGGACCGGCGACGAACTGACCTTCTTTTGCCGGTGGATCGGTGCCGGGCGGGTCATCTCTGGGGGTAGGATTCGGGCAGAACTTGCGATAAGCCTCGGCACTTGCCGGGCTTTTCCGATCCCCGGCGCCATCCTTCCGGTCATCACGCCATTTCGGACATTTTCAACATGAGACATATCATCCTCGCGCTGGCGCTCCTCTGCCCGGCTGCCGCGCTTGCCCAAGGCACCACTCCGGCCCCGGCCCCCGCCGACAAGCCGGCGGCGACCTCGCAGCCGATGGTCGGCGACAAGCCGCTGGTCCAGGTCGGCAAGAAGTCGGCGGCCAAGAAGGGCGAAAAGGCCGCAGCGCCCGGCAAGCCGCAATCGGTCGCGCAGAAGCTCCAGGCCTGTCAGGACATCGACGACGCCACCAAGGAGCGGCTGATGTGCTACGACGAGATCTTCAAGCCGCAGCCCAAGCCGAAGGCCGCCCCCGCCAAGGGCGTCAACGAATGCCGGTTCGTGAAGGAAGAGGACGAACGGCTGACCTGCTACAACGGCTTCGCCGACAAGATTCCGCGCCTGCCGCGCTAACCGGCGTGAACGGCCCGGACGGCCGTCTGCGTCCGGTTGCCGCCCGATCTCGCGGACATGAAAATGCCGCCGCAAGCATCTGCGGCGGCGTATCGGTTGCCGGCTACGGCGCGACCCTGCCTACCAGGTGCCGAAACCGCCGAAGAAGCCCATGCGCGGCTGCTGCTGTGCGACCCGGTAGGGCTGATACATGCCGGGCTGGGCCAGCCGCATCGGCTGCTGGGGATGCGCATGGTAACGCGCAACCTTGTGCTTTTTCGGTGCCTGCGGCTGGGCCTGCAGCGGCTGGTCGGCCGGCTTGGCGTCGGCCACGATCGCGCCCTTGCGCGCGTCAGCCTTCTCCGGCGGAATGAACTGGGCGAAGGTGTCACGAACGCGGGCCTGCGCCGAGGCATCGCTGGCGGCCGCCGGGGTCGCCGCGGCAACCGCGTTGACCTGCGCCGGAACGATGGTCGGCAGGTTGGTATCATAGACCACCCGCTCCGGCAGTTTCTGGGTCGACCTGATCCGGACCATGGTCTTGTCGACGCCCGGCGATGAGATGGTCTGGCTTTGGCCAGGAACCACCGCCTCCTGCGGCACGATAGCGTTGACGACGAAGAGCAGCGCGAGCAGCACGCCACCAACGAACAGGAAATAACGCGCCACAGGCATCTTGGTAGCTCCCCCCGCGCCACCGGCGCGGTTCATCTCTGCGCGACGACAACAGTCATCGCGCGGGCGAATTCATCGTCTGCGCACGATCACCCGGACAGACGCCATCCCGCGCTTCCGGGTCGTTCTCTAACGGTCGGCTTATTAGTTAGTTCCTGCCTGGCCGTTACGGTTCACCCGGCAAGTCAATTCCCGCTCACTTTTTCGAGATGCAGGTTTCAGGCGCGGCTGGCGGTCACGACAGAGCATTTCGCCTTGTTTGCGTTAACGTTTACGAAGCCGATGAGCATCTGCGAATAGGTCTTGCGGCTCTTCATGGCGATGGTGTCCGGAATCAGGCGCTTGCGCTCGGTCATCGGGCTGCCGTCGCGGCGGATGAAGGCGCAGGCGATCTCGATGTCCTTGACCGCAAAATCATTGGCGTTGCGCAGCGTCAGGGTGACCAGCACCTTGGATCCCAGCCCGCCGCGGCGCCACGATTGCGAGGCGATCCGCACCCGGTCCAGCGGCGATCGTTCGGCGCCCGAGCCGGCCTGTCTGGCCTCCTCGGCCGGCTGCTGGGCGGTGGCGACGCCGACCGTGGCCGGCTCATCGGCCGGTGCGGCAAGCGCTTCCCTTGCGGCCTGGGCGGGCTGCGCCCCGGTCGGCACATCCTGCGCGGTGCGGATGGCGGCCGATGGGACCGGCCAGGTATCCTGATCTCCGGCGTCGCTCGGCTCGGGGAGCATGAACCAGGCGGCGATCCCGGCGATTGCGATCAACGACAGCAGCAGGCTGGCGTAGAAGCCGCCGTCTCCGAGACGTCCGGCGGCAACCTTTCGAAACGACGCCAAGCCGATCCGCATCGTCGTGCCCTCACCCTCGACGCCCGACCGTGCCGCCCCATCGCCGCATACGGCATGCAGGACGGCCGCAGGTCGAGCGGCCACGCAAGAACAATCGCAGTCGGCCGAAATGGTTTCATTCCGGGACGACAATCTTGCGACGCGCAGCACGGGATGGCATCGAAGCCGGCCGATCGCTAGATTGCGCCGCCCGAACGCGGGTGCCGCGCACCGCGGCGCGCGAGAACAACAAGGAGATCGCAATGCCCGTCGTCGTCACCTGGGACCACGTCCATCTGCGCAGTCCCGATCCCGAGGCCACCGCGACCTGGCTGCGCGACATTCTCGGCGGCGAGATCATCCGCGGTCCCGGCCGCATCGACGTCCAGCTCGGCGGCGCCAAGGTCTTCATCGCGGAAGTGACACAAGGCGACGGCGTCCACGCTCCGCCGGTGACGCCCTATCAGGGGCTCGATCATTTCGGGCTGACCGTGAAGGACATCGACGCGGCAGCAGCCGAGATCAGAGCCAAGGGGGTCGAGTTCACCAAGGAGCCGACCACGATCCGCCCGGGCGTGCGGATCTGCTTCATCCGCGGCCCGCAGGGCATCTCGATCGAGCTGCTCGAGCGCGACAAGAAGTACGCGTGAGCGACGACTGCCGCGCTACGTCATGCTGCCAGGCATGAAGCAGCGGATCGTCACGCCCATGTAGCTCTTGATCGGCCAGACCATCGCGCGGCCGGCCCGGTTGGGTTCGGTGACCACCGCCTCGTCGGGCACGTCGATCCACGTCCCGTCGAGGCGCACGCGATAGTGCCCGTCTTTCGATTCCCAATCGACATCGCTGACCGCACTGCCGTCGGCATCCGAGCAGCACGGCCCCTTGCCGCTGCGCAGACCGTCGAACCATTCCTTCAGCGGCGAATTGGCGTAGCGGCCGTCTGGATCGCGCGCCAGCGCAAGCTGCGCAGCGGTGACCGATACAAGCGCGACCAGACCAAGCGGCAGAAACACTTTCATCCGGCCGCGGCGACGGCCAACCAAGGTTCCGGGATCGTCATTCCGGCCTGCCAAGCGGCCGCCAGCTTCCAACCTGTCTGTCATGTATGTTGCTCCAGCACTCACCGGCCAGTGCAACCAGAGCTATGCATTTCGCGGGCCAGTTCGATTCGCGCGCACGGTCCGCTGTCATCGCGCCGTCACACCGACTGGCAGGAACCGAGGGTTCACGGTCACTCCGGACACCCCCCGGAATCAACCTGCCGCATTGCACGAGGTTGCTCGCTTTGGCATAAAAAACCAATCCGGATTGCTGCGGGCGCGGCAGCCGGACCATGGGACGTTATGAAGAACGGGCTGTATTCAATCCACGTCACCCTGCTTGACGGACGCGTCGGCAAGGGCAGCGGAGTGATTCTCTTCCGCGACGGGCAAATTCTCGGCGGCGATGCCTATCTCTATTACACCGGCAGCTACACGGTGAAGGGTGACGCGTTCAAGGGCGAGGTCCTGGTGCAACGCCACACCACGCCACGCGACACCGACAACCCGCTGTTCGGCGGGCCCGCGCCGGTCGGTATCGGCGTCTCCGGCACCTTCACCGACACCCGCGGCACCATGAGCGGAACCGCGCTGGTCGGCAAGGCGAGCCTGATCTTCAGCGCCACCCTGCACAAGCTCGCGGATATCAATTAGCGGTTTGGGAGTTTTCTGACCTGTCATCCCAGCGACAAAGGCAAAGCCTTTGCGCGGGGATGACGGGGATCGTGCGCGACTGTAGCTGCTTTCCCTATCCCTCACGTCGCGCCGTGCGCGTCGACGTAGAGCGCGTAGATCGAATGGCATGACGCCATGTACAGGCGGTTGTTCTTCGGCCCGCCGAAAGTCAGGTTCTCGCAGCGCTCCGGCAGGCGGATGAAGCCGAGCGGCTTGCCCTGCGGGCTGAACACCATCACGCCGTCGAGATCCTCGGGCCTGCCCTTGAGCTGATAGACCTTGCGGCCGTTGACATCCGTCGGCTCCGACTGCAGGGCGCCGTTGCTGCCCCAGCCGCACCACAGATTGCCGTCGCGATCGACGCGGAAGCCGTCGAGCGATCCCTGGTCGGCGGCGTCGATCAGCTTGCTCTTGTTGCCGACAGTGCCGTCGGCGTTGACGTCGTAACTCCAGATGCTGCGGTTCGGCGTGCCCTTCCACTCGACCACGTAGAGCTTCTTCTCGTCCGGCGAGAACGCGAGCCCGTTCGGATTGACCAGATCGGTGATGACGGCCGTCAGCTTGCCGTTGGTGCCGATCCGGAACACGTTGGTGTTGTCCTGCTCGCGCTTGGCCTTGAAGCCCTCCCACTCGCCGGCGATGCCGAACACCGGATCGGTGAACCAGATCGTGTCGTCGGACTTCACCACGATGTCGTTCGGCGCATTGAGGCGCTTGCCCTCGAAACTGTCGGCCAGCACTGTGATCTTGCCGTTCTCCTCGGTCCGCGTGATCCGCCGCGTCACCGAGTGCTCGCAGGTCACGAGCCGGCCCTGGCGGTCGCGGGTGTTGCCGTTGGCGAAATTGGCGGGGCTGCGGAAGACGGTGAGACTGCCGTCCTTCTCGCTGTACTTCATGATGCGGTTGTTGGGGATGTCGCTGAACAGGAGATAGCCGCCATCGGGGAAATAGGCGGGCCCTTCCGCCCAGCGCAGGCCGGTCGCGACCTGCTCCAGCGTAGAGCTGTAGAGCCGATACTTGGCAAAGCTCGGGTCGAGGATTTCAACGGCCGGATCCGGATAGCGCTGATTGGGCTTGAACGGGAACGACTGCGCCATGGCACGGCCGGCCGCAGCACTCGCCACGCCTGCGCCAATGCCGGCTACCAGATTGCGCCGTGAAATCATGTCTTCCTCCCCTGCTCAGACCGCCCGTTGATCCCAGGGTCGGCTGAGCGAGCCGTAGGTGCGTTGTCGCACACGGTCCAATGCCGTTCGGGCATTGATCGATGCCAATCGAATATGGATTGTCGCGCGCGCCTCCACGGTCCCGCATCCACTGCCCAACCCGTCATCCTGAGGCGCGAGCCTCTCCGGCGAGCCTCGAAGGATGACGGGTTGGGCAGCGTGACTTCACTACTCCGCGGCCTGCTCCAGCGGCGCGACGCGCGGCAGGATCATCTGGATGCGCGTGCCGTTGCCCGGTGCGGAATCCAGCGAGAGCCGGCCGCCGAGGCGCGTGGTGACGATGCTGTAGACGATGTGCAGCCCGAGCCCGGTGCCGCCCTGGTCGCGCCGCGTCGTGAAGAACGGATCGAAGGCGCGGCGGCGAACGTCGAGGCTCATGCCGCAGCCATTGTCGGCGAAGATCACCTCGACATAGTCGTTGCCGGAGGCGTGGACCTGGATCTCGACCTCGCCGGCCTTGCCGTCCGGGAACGCATGCGCGACCGCATTGAGGAACAAATTGGTCAGCACCTGGCCGTACGGTCCCGGATAGGAATTCATGATGAGGTTCGGCTCGCAATCGACGTTGAGCATCAGATTGTGCTTGCGCAGGCCGGGCCGCAGGCTCATCACCACCTGCTCGGTGAGATCGCCGAGATCGAAGGTGCGCTGGTCGGAATAGTTGCGGTCGGCGGCGACCTGCTTGAACGACTGGATCAGCTCCGCGGCGCGGTTCAGATTGGCGACGAGCTGCGAGGAGGCGTCCCGCGCCGTGTTCAGGAAATCGTTCAGGCTGGAGCGGCGCAGATCGCCGCGCTCGACCTGGGCGCCGAAATTCGCGGTCTTGCGCTCCAGCGCGGAAGCGACGGTGAGGCTGATGCCGACGGGATTGTTGACCTCGTGGGCGACGCCGGCCACCAGGCGGCCGAGTGCGGCGAGCTTCTCTGCCTCGATCAGCGAGTTCTGGGTTTCCCGCAGATTGCGCAGCGCGGCCTCGGCGGAATCCCTCGCCTTGCGCATCTCCTGCTCCGACCGTTTGCGATCGCCGATGTCGAGCGCCACTGTCACGATGTTCTCGATGTCGCCCTGCGCATCGAGGATCGGCAGCTTGTTGACCAGCCATTGCCGCATGTTGCCGGCTGCGTCCTTGTACTCTTCCTCATAGAAGCCGAGCTCGCGCCGCACCGACAGCACGCGCTTGTCGTTCTCGTCGGTCTTGGCGGCGCCATAGCGCTGCATCAGCTCGGCGGTGGTCCGGCCGATCGCGTCCTGCGGCTCGACGCCGAAGATGCCCGCCATGTAGCGGTTCATCAGCACATAGCGCAGATTGCGCTCCTTGACGTTGATGACGGCGGGCACCGTGTCGATCACCATCTGCAACATGCGACGGCCTTCGGCAACGGCATCTTCGGCGCGCTTCTGGTCGGTGATATCGCGCACCGTGCCCTCGTAGCGGACCACCTCACCTTCGTCGTTGCGCACAACGGTCGCGGAATCCGACAGCCACAGTACGGTGCCGTCCCGCGAGCGCACCTGGTACTCGTAGTCACGCACTGTGCCGTCGCGCAGCATCAACTGCTGGTACTGCTCCCGCGCCGCCGGATCGACATAGACGGTGGAGGCGATGTCGCCGATGCCATTGATCAGATCCTGCGGCGTGGCATAGCCCATCATGCGCGCCAGCGCCGGATTGGCGTTGAGCAGCGTGCCGCCCGGCGTCGTGACGTAGATGCCGTCGACGGATGCCTCGAACAGCTTGTGGTAGCTCTCCTCGGCCAGCCGCTGCTCGGCGAGCGCGCGCAGCGCGGCCTCGCGCGCGCTGTCCGCGTCGACCAGGGTCTGGCGGAACACCTCGGCGGCGCGCGCGATGTCGCCGATCTCGTTGTCGAGGTCGGCGCCGGGGATGAACGCGCTCTTCTCGCCGCCCGCGACCTTGCGGATCGATCCCGCGATCCTGGCCAGCGGACGGACGGTGCGGCGCACCACCAGCACCGACGCGAACAGGCCGATCAGCACGCCCGCGGTGCCGAGCACGATGCTCTGCCATTTCGCCTCAGCCAACGTCCGCGCAAAATCGCGCGACAGCACGTGGCCGCGGCGGGAGCTGAGCTCGCGCAACAGTTCGGTGACCTTCTGAATCAGGCGGCCCTCGGCGCCGAGCACCTCCCGGTCGATGTCGGCGATCTGGCCCTCGCGCACCGAGATCGCGCTGATCGCCTCGGCATAATTGTCGACCGCGCTGCGCAGGCTCGGATCGGCGATCGTCATCGCCTGCATGCTTTGCGCGGCCTGCTCGGCGGCCGACGTGTTGTGCGCCAAGAGCGCGGTGGCGATTCGGCTCTGGATCTGTGACAGCGTGTTCGCAAGCGTGGCGTCGTTGCTCTCGGCGACCGCTTTGTCGAACGCGTCGCGCAGCGGCGGCAGTCCGGCGACGATCTCGGCGCGCCGGCTGAGCAGCGCCGAGATGCGCTCGATCCCGCTGCGATAGGTCGCCAGCCGCTGGGTGACGCCGTCGATCATGTCCTGCTGCTCGGGCGCCAGCTCGATCCGGGTCTTTTTCAGGATCTCGCTCAGTGACTGGGCAGCCTGCGCCACCTGGGCCGACTGGTTGCCGGGCTCGGTGACGAAGTCCCTCGCCGCCAGCCGCAGTTCATTGGTGCGACGGTCGATATCCTCGGCGATATCGCCGACGCTTTGCAGCCGCTGCAGCTCGGCAAAGGTCGCGTCGATGTGCCGAATCGCGATCACGCTGGCCGTCGACGTGATGATGATCACAGCCAGAACCAGCAGGAAGCTGCCGAACGTGAGTTGGCCAATCGAGAGGGAGAACGCACGCGGCGCTTGCGAATTCGGCGGCAATTCAGCGGTCATGTCATCAAGGCCGGGGTCCAATGCACCCCAATATACGGGAAATTACGGGCCTTGGGGAAACATGCTGAAGGGTCCGGCCGGTGTGACCGGCATCACCCCGGCAGCCGCGCCCCTGACCGATTCCGGCACAGGCAGCCCATACAGGTAGCCCGGCGCCCGGTCCGCCGGGACACCGGCCTCCTCCATCACCCTGACCCTGGCCAGATCGCCCGACCCGTGGCGATCCGGAGCCGTCATCGCGGCGATGACCTCACGCCGTCGCGGTCTTTCGTGCCGGGATCGTCATCGCGGCAACGCCGATCACCACGCAGGCGAGCCCGAGCCACGCCGTCGGGCTCAACCGCTCGCCAAGGAATGCGACGCTGAGCGCAACCCCGATCGGCACCCGCAGATAGGCCTGCGCGGTGGTGCCGACCGAACCGAGGGTCTGGATCAGGCGGAAGTAGATCACGAAGGCGATCGCGGTCGAGAACACTGCAAGCGCCAGCAAGGCGGCGAGCGAGCTGGTCGACGGCGTCAGCGTCCAGGGCCGTTCGACGGCGAGGCTGAGCGGGATCAGGATCGCGGCGCCCGCGAGCAGCGAGCCCGCCGCCGGCGCCATCGGATCGAGCCCCTTGAAGCCGCGGCTGAAGATCGCGGCACAGGCGTAGCAGATGGTGGCAGCGACGATCGCGACCTCGGACACGATGCCCTGCCCGAGATCGCGGAAGGCATCGACGCCGACGATCAGGCAGATGCCGGCCATCCCTGATATCACCCCGACCAGCTTGCGCGGGCTCGCCGCCTCGTGGCGGGTAATCGCGGCGGTGAACAGGAAGGTGAAGATCGGCGAAGCCGAATTGAGGATGGTGGCGAGCCCGGCATCGACGAAGCGCTCGCCCCAGGCGATCAGTGTCCACGGGATCACGCTGTTGAGGCAGGCCTGGAAGACGAAGCGCCGCCAGGTCGCCCCGTCGGTCGGCATCGTCACCCCGCGCATCCGCATGATGACGACGAGCAGCAGGCCCGCGATCGCGGTGCGCGCCGCGATCAGCGTGATCGGCGGGATGGTTGCGACGCCGAGCTTGATGAATGTGTAGGAGCCGCCCCAGAGGGTGGCGAGCGCCAGCAGCAGAGCCAGCTCGATGCTCATATTGGGCTGGCGCGCATCGCCGGTCGCGGGGCCGCTCACGACGCGCTCCTTGCAAGCCAACCGGCGGTCGCAGCAAACAGGCCTTCCCGCCCGTGCTCAAGGTGCATCAGATGCGTTGCCCTCGGCACGACCACGTCGGCCTTCTCCGTGGCACCCAACGCATGTGTCAGCCAGGCGGCGTCGGCATCCTGACAGAGATTGTCCCATTCGCCCCGCACGATCAGCGTCGGGGCGAGGACGCGGCGCGGGTCGTAGGGGAGCTTGCCCGACAGCGCGGCGATGATGTCGGCCTGCGGTCCGTTTGGAATCCGGACCGCCGGCGGGTTGCGTCCGGCCGCGCCGGCGTCGGTGGCGAGATAGGCCGGCCCCCACGCGGCGAGGTCTGGCTCGATCAGAACCGGCGGATGCGACGGCGGGACATCCTCGACAAATCGCATCAGTTGATCCGCGATCGTGACCTCGCGCCATGCGCCGATGCTGTCAGGCGGCGGCAGCCCTTGCAGCTCCCGCTGCACGATCGGCCCGAACAGCACGAGGCGGCCGACCGCGTCCGGACGATGGCCGGCAAACAGGCCGGTAGCGATCGTGCCCCATGAATGCGCGACGATGTGGACCGGCGCGCCGGCGCGTGCGCGGCGGATGTGATCGACGACCGCACCGACCTGAGCGGCGGCTTCCGGCGCACGGCCGAGCGGCGCGATCCCGCTTGCGGACAAGGACATCTGCCGCGGCCTGCTCGAGCCGCCGAAGCCGATGAAATCGAACGCCCAGACGTCGAGACCAGCGGCCCTGAGATCGTCCGCCCAGGACCGCCCGCCGAAGCGATAGCCGACCGACAGCGACGAGGGAAACGTCGCGCCGTGAACGTAGAGCACGGGATCGCCCTCGCCCGGCCAGTGCCGCAGCAGCAAGCTGTCGTCACTGCCGGACAACGTCAGATGGATTTCGTAGGATATTGACGCTTCGAAAGTTGCTTGCACGTCGGCTCCTTTTGCGCCGGGCAATTGGCCCGGCGCGGTGACCGACGTGGTTATAGCGAGCTTCCGGTGGTGATACTTCGATACTCGCCGAAGTTTTGCGGCGCTGACGCGAGCGGCATCAGCCCATCGCGCCGACGTCGAATACCTCGCCGTCGTAGCCCGCTTCCTTGGGGATACGGAGCTGGCGGCCGGTGGCGGTCTTGGTCATGACGGGGGTCACGGTCACGATCGACATTTTTCTGGCGTCGCTAAGCGCGTCGCCGACATTCGGCTGCTTGCCGAGCCGGATCAAATTGCGGGTGGTCGGGAACGGCAGCTTGAAGCGGCCGGTCTCGCCGCCCTCGAGTGCCTCGCGCGTCGATACCCAGATCGAGTCGGTCGATTCCTTGCCGTCATGCGCGCCGAGCTGCTCGGGCGGCGCCGCGGCCAGGAAGAACCAGGTGTCGAAGCGCTTCGGCATGCCCTCCGGCGTGATCCAGTGCGCGTAGGGCACGAGCTCGTCGAGTGCGAGCACCATGCCGTTGTCTGACAGCACCTGGAGGAAGCTGATCTTGCCTTCGTTCAGCGCCGCGCGATGCGCGTCCGCGATCTCGTTCGCGCGCTTGGCGTCGACCAGATCCTTCGAGCCCTGCGGCCGCGCCAGCAGGATGCCACTCTCTTCGAACGTCTCGCGGATCGCCGCGATGCGGAAACCCAGCGCGTCGCCGTCGAGCCCCTCCCTGCCCGAATAGAGCGCGGGATCGGCGGCGATCTCCTTGTCGTTCTTGTCGACGCTGCCGCCCGGAAACACCAGCGCGCCCGAGTTGAACTCGATCTGGTGATGGCGGACCATCATGAAGACCTCGATTTCGCTGCTGCCGCCGTCACGGAGCAGCAGCACTGTCGAGGCAAGGCGCGGGGCAACGATCTCGGTCATTATTAGCCTGCTGCACTGGATTGCGGTTGCAGATTGGCGCGACGGTCAACGCGCGCCACGCGGGAGAGCAGATAGTCGACTTCCGCCCGCGCCTGCGACGTGATGACGGCGCCGGGCTTGCGCTGGGCGCTGGAGGAGATGATGCCGCGCTTCTGCAGCACATATTTGCGCACGGTGAGGCCGACGCCGGGCTGCTGCTCGTAGCGGATCAGCGGCAGATGCGCGTCGAACAGATCGTGCGCGGCATCGCGCTTGCCGGCCTTCGACAGGTTGACGACGTCGATCAGCAGTTCAGGGAATGCATAACCCGTCATCGCGCCGTCGGCGCCGCGCTCCATCTCGAAATCGAGGAACAGGCCGCCATTGCCGACCAGGATCGACAGCGGCCGCAGCGAACCGTCCTTCTGGAAGTTGCGCAAGGTCGAAATCTTCTCCAAGCCCGGCCAGTCCTCATGCTTGAGCATCACGCAGGATGGCGAATCCATCACGATCTTACGGATTACGGCGGGCGTGAACACGACGGTGAGCGTCAGCGGATAGTCCTGCAGCACCCAGGGAATATCATCGCCGATCGCTTCCTGAGCCTGCTTGAAATAGCCTGTTATCTGGTCGTCGGTGCGCAGATGCGGCGGCGGCGCGATCATGACGCCGGCGGCGCCCGCATCCATCGACTTCTTCGCCAGCGAGCGCATCGTGGCAAAGCCCGGCGCCGAGACGCCGACGATCACCTGCAGCTTCTTGGCGCGCTTGACGAACCGCAGCGCGACCTGCTCCGCCTCGGCGGCATCGAGCTTCGGCGCCTCGCCCAGGATGCCGAGCACCGTGACGCCGTCGCAGCCGACCTCGGTGTAGAAATCGGTCAGCCGGTCGATCGATGCCTCGTCGATGCGGCCGTCATCGTGGAACGGGGTCGGCGCTATCGCAAAGGTTCCGGCGGCCTGGGCGGTGAGTTTCATAGTGGGGTCCTCATTGGGTATCGGGGCGGGCCATCCGGCGCCGCCCCGGCCCCTATAGCATGGTGTCAGAACCGCCGCGCGCCCATCTTGATCTGCTCCTCGGAGAAGAAGATCTCCTTGGCGTGGGTGGCGATGTCCTCGGCCTTCCAGCCGGTAAAGGGCGGCTTCCAGCCTTCCATTTCCATCATCCGCATCTCGCGGACGCCGCGCGGGCCCGAGACGCCGAGCACCTTGCCGGTCTGGTCGCCCGACAAATCGCTGACCATGTAGAGCACCGCCGGCGCGATGCCGTCAGGCCCCAGCGCCGCACCCGGGTTCTCCTTGTAGCGGGGCAGGTCCGCGGTCATGCGGGTCAGTGCACCCGGCGCCAGGGTCCAGATCCGGATGTTGTACTTGCGGCCCTCGATCGCCAGCACGTTGGACAGGCCCCAGATGCCGCCCTTGGCCGCGCCGTAATTGGTCTGGCCGAAATTGCCGATCAGGCCCGAGGTCGATGACGTGTTGACGATGACGCCGCCGCCATTGTCGCGCATCCATTTGAACACCGGCTGGGTGCAGCAGAAGGTGCCTTTGAGATGCACCTTCATCACCCTGTCCCAGTTGGCTTCCTTGGCCTTGTGGAAGGTCTCGTCGAGCAGGATGCCGGCGTTGTTGACCAGAATGTCGGCGCGGCCGAAATGCTTGATGGCATCGTCGAACACCGACTGGCCGCCGGCCATCGTCGAGATGTCGGCGCCGTTGGCGACGGCACGGCCGCCCTCGGCCTTGATCGCGTCGACCACCTTGTCGGCCATCGACTTGTCGGAGCCCGAGCCGTCACGCGGGCCGCCGAGATCGTTGACCACGACAGCCGCGCCCTCGCGCGCAAACAGCTTTGCGTAGGCCTCACCCAGTCCGCCGCCCGCGCCCGTGATCAGCGCCACCTTGCCGTCGAGTAATCCCATGGTTGTTTCTCCGTTGTTGTTTCTTCTTCACCTCTCCCCGCAAGCGCGGGGCGAGGGAGCCGACGGCCGTCGCAGGACGCTAACCCAGCACCGTCTTGCCGCTCTTGATCACGGTAACGCCGCGCGACTTCACCTTGGCCTCGAACGACACCACGTTGCCGTCCTTCCACAGCTCCATCGTCACGGTCTCGCCGGGAAACACCGGCGAGGAGAATCGCGCGGCGTGCTGCTTGAAGGCTGCAGGGTCATAGTCGGCATAGGTCTGCAGCACGCCGCGGCAAGTGATGCCGTAGGTGCACATGCCGTGCAGGATCGGCCGCGGGAAGCCGGCCTTCTTGGCGAACTCCGGATCGGAATGCAGCGGGTTGCGGTCGCCGCAGAGCCTATAGATCAGCGCCTGATCGGGCCGCGTGGTGATGTCGACCACCTTGTCCGGCGCACGCTCCGGAACCTTGTGCGGCTCGGGCTGGCCGTCGGACGGGCCACCGAAGCCGCCATCGCCGCGGGCGAAGCGCGAGGCGACGAGCGTTGCAAGCTTGTCGCCCTTCTCATCCCTGAGCACGGTCTGGTGGCGGATCACCGCGCCCTTGTCCTTGCCCTTGTCGAACACATCGAGCACGGTCGAGTCGGCCGTGATGTGGGCGGCAGTGGCGAGCGGCTTGTGGAAGGTGATGTCGCGCTCGCCGTCGACCACCATCACGCGGTTGAGGTTCATCTCACCGGGACCGGCGCCCCAGGCCGCGACCGACGCAAACGTCGGCACCACCTTGAGCGGCCGCGGCGTCAGCACGCCCTCGTTGACGAAGGCCAGCTCCTTTTCGTCCATCGGATCGGCACCGAGCCCGATGCCGTAGGCGTAGAGCATCACGTCGCGGTCGGCGTAGCTGTATTTCTGGCCCAGATTCTTCAGAGCCATCAGCTGTTCGTACACGATTGGCATTGTTGTTTCTCCCCGAACTGTTCTTTCTTCGCCGCGGTGCTCGTTGCTGCGCCCTCTCCCCCTGCGGGAGAGGGTCGCGCCGGCTTCAAACGCAAACTCGTTTGGGAGAGGGGTTGCCTCCGCAGATGCAGCTTTCCCGTGGACAGACACCCCTCTTCCGGCAGCCTTCGGCTGCCACCTTCCCCCGCAAGGGGGGAAGGTACTTCTTAGGCCGGCGTGAAGAACGGCAGCGGGGCGCCGTCGGTCGGCTTCCACACCACCTTGACCTTCTGGCCGATCTTCACCGTCTCCAGATCGCAATCGACGATGTTGGTCTGCAGCGACGGACCTTCGTTCAGCGTCACATAGGCGATCGCATACGGACCGGTCGGCGACTTGCGCATCAGGCTGTAGGTGTAGACCGTGGCCTCACCGCTCGACTCTTCCCACACCGTCTTGTCGGAGAAGCAGAACGGGCAGATCGCGCGCGGGAAGTAATGCGCCTCGCCGCAGGTGGTGCAGCGCTTGATCATGAACTTGCCCGCCTTCGCCGCTTCCCAGAACGGCGCGGTCTCCGGATTGGTCACCGGGGCATTGTACTTCTTGGCTTCAGACATCACGCACGCTCCAGAATGCAGGTTGAGGCGGCGTGGCGAACGCCGAGCAGACCACCGGTGCCGTGGGCGATTGCGATGTCGCAGTTCTTCACCTGCACCTTCGGATGCGCCTCGCCACGCAGCTGGCGGACGGCCTCGAGGATCTTGGTCATGCCGCCGCGATTGACGGGATGGTTGCTGCAGAGGCCGCCGCCGTCGGTGTTGAACGGCAGCTTGCCGACGCCCGAGATCAGGTTGCCGTCGGCGACGAACTTGCCGCCCTCGCCCTTCTTGCAGAAGCCGAGGTCCTCGAGCTGCATCAGCACCGTGATGGTGAAGCTGTCATAGATCGAGGCGTATTTGATGTCCTTCGGCGTCACGCCGGCCTCCTCGAACGCGCGCGGGCCGGACCACACGCCGGCAGAATAGGTCAGATCGAGATCCTTGCCGCCGCGCGGCCCCTTCATCGCCTCGCCGTGGCCGATCAGGCGCACCAGCGGCTTCTTCAGGCTCTTGGCGATCTCCGGCGTCGTGACGATCATCGCGCCGCCGCCGTCGGTGACCACGCAGCAATCCATCCGATGCAGCGGATCCGAGATCATCGGCGAGTTCAGCACGTCCTCGACGGTGACGACCTCCTTCAGCATCGCATGCGGATTGTATTGCGCGTGATGCGAGGCCGCGACCTTGATCCAGGCGAGCTGCTCAGAGGTGGTGCCGTAGTCGTGCATATGGCGCATGGCACACATGCCATAGGCATTGTGCGTGGTAGCCCCGTAAGCCAATTCGAAATCGGCCTCGGCGCCGGAGGCGCGCGGCGGCATCGGGCCGGTACGCGGCTTGCCCGCCAGCGTGACCAGCGCGACCGAGCACTTGCCCGCGGCAATCGCCTCGGCGGCGTGACCGAGATGGATCAGATAGGAACAGCCGCCGGTCTCGGTGGAGTCGACGTGACGCAGCTTCTTGGTGTTGAGGCCGAGATAGTCGACCATCGGCCACAGCCCGCCCGGCGCATCGCCGGCGCAGAAATAGCCGTCGATATCGTCCTTGGTGAGTCCGGCGTCCTCGATCGCGCCCTTGGCGACCTCGGCATGTAGCTGCGCTGTTGATTTATCGGGTGCATGCCGGGTGGGATGTTCGTAGATCCCGGCAATGTAGGCCTTGCCCTTGATGGTCAAATCGCTCTCCGCTGGCGTTTTTCGCTCCAGCGTTTTTCTGAACCGACGTAGCGGCGTTGGCAAGCGCGGAAATATTCCGTCAGGCGAGACTGCGGTGAGTGCGTAATATGCGCGCGATAAAACCAGTGTCGTCCCGGCGAAGGCCGGGACCCATAACCACCGCTGTTCGTCGTTGCGCGACGCTGGGGCCGCAGCTCGATCCAACAACACAACCCTGTGGTTATGGGTCCCGGGTCGCGCTTCGCTTGCCCGGGACGACGCTGAATATTTGGCTACCCTACTCCGCCGCCATCTGCCGCGGCGCGGGCGGCGGGTTGGCAAGGTCGGCGGCGAGTTGCGCGTAGCGAACCTTCGCCTCCTTAACCGCCTTCTCCTTCACCGGGCCGTAGCCGCGGATGCGCTCGGGCAGCGACAGCAATTCGACCGCGATGTCGTGATTGAGCGGCGACAGCAAGTTCAGTACCGTCGCGACGTCCTTCTCGTATCCCGCGATCAGATCGCGCTCGAGCCTGCGGTCGGCGTTGTAACCGAAGATGTCGAGAGGCGTGCCGCGCAGGAAGCGGAATCGCGCCATCACCCTGAAGGCCGACATCATCCACGAACCGAAGGCGCGCTTCTTCGGACGTCCCTGCGCATCGAGTCCACCGCCGAGGATCGGCGGTGCCAGATTGAAATTGAACTTGAAGTCGCCCTCGAACTGATCGCGCAGTTGCTTCTCGAAGCGGCCATCGGTGAACAGCCGCGCCACCTCGTACTCGTCCTTGTAGGCGAGCAGCTTGGCATAGTTGATCGCAACCGCGCGCGGCAGCGCCTCGCCATAGCCGCCCTTGGTGGCGGCATCGCGCACCTGGTCGACCAGCTTGCGATAACGCTTGGCGAGCCGTCCGTTCTGATAATCGGTCAGAAGACCCATGCGATGGGTGATGATCTCGTCGAGCGACATCGCATCCAGCGACTTGACCGGGGCTGCGTCGTCGTCCTGCCCCTTCATCATCGCAGCGAGCCGCGCCGGATCGGCCGCGGCCAGACGCCCGAGCTGGAACGCCTGCGTGTTCATCTTGATCGAGACGCCATTGACCTCGATCGCCTGCTGGATCGCCTCCGCCGACAGCGGCAGCAGCCCGCGCTGATAGGCAAAGCCCATCATCATGATGTTGGTGGCGATCGAGTCGCCGAGCAGCGCTTCGGCCGGCTTGGTGAAGTCGAAGAACGCGGAGTCCTTGCGCAGCTCGGTCTCCAGCACGCCGGTGACCTTGCGGCTCTGGAAGTTGAAGTCGCGGTTGAGGATGAAATCCGCGGTCGGGATGATGTGGCTGTTGATGATGCCGACGGTGCGGCTCGCGTCGCACAGCGTCATGGTGTCCTTCGAAACCGCAACGACCTCGTCAGCTGCGAGAACGAGGTCGGCCGTGCCGGTCACGATGCGCGAGCAGGTCACGTCGGCGGTGTGCTCCGACAGCCGGACATGGCTCAGCACCGCGCCGCCCTTCTGCGCAAGACCGGACATGTCGAGGATCATGGAGGCCTTGCCCTCGATATGCGCGGCCATGCCGAGCAGCGCGCCGATCGTCAGCACGCCGGTGCCGCCGACGCCGCCGACCGCGATATTGTAGGGCCGGTCGAGCGCGGGCTTCGAGGCCGGCTCCGGCAAGGCGCCGATATCGCCGAGTTCGGCGGGCGCGCGACGCTTGAGGGTGCCACCATCGACCGTGACGAAGGACGGGCAAAAACCCTTGACGCAGGAATAGTCCTTGTTGCAGGTCGACTGGTTGATGGTGCGCTTGCGCCCCAGTTCCGTCTCCAGCGGCTCGACCGAGATGCAGTTCGACTGCACCGAGCAGTCGCCGCAGCCTTCGCAGACCGCCGGATTGATCAGCACGCGGCGCGCCGGGTCCTCCATCAGGCCGCGCTTGCGGCGACGGCGCTTCTCGGCCGCGCAGGTCTGCACGAACACGATCGCCGAGGTGCCCTTGGTGTCGCGGCACATCTTCTGGACGTTCTCGAGCTCGTCGCGATGGAACAGCTTGACGCCGGGCGCAATGGTATCGGCCGGATAGGCGTCGGGATTTTCCGAGACCAGATAGATCTCGCGAATGCCTTCGGCGTGGAGCTGGAAGGTGATCTGCTGCGGCGAGAGGTCGCCGTCATGGCGCTGGCCGCCGGTCATGGCAACGGCATCGTTGTAGAGGATCTTGTAGGTGATGTTGGCCTTGGAGGCGATCGACTGGCGGATCGCGAGAATGCCGGAGTGGAAGTAGGTGCCGTCGCCGAGATTGGCGAAGATGTGGTTCTCGTTGGTGAAGGGCGCGATGCCGACCCACGGCACGCCCTCGCCGCCCATATGGGTGAATGTCTCGGTCGAGCGGTTCATCCACAGCGCCATGAAGTGGCAGCCGATGCCGCCGAGCGCGCGGCTGCCTTCCGGCACCTTGGTCGAGGTGTTGTGCGGGCACCCCGAGCAGAAATACGGCGTGCGGCTGACCGGCGCCGTCGCCTGCATCTGGCTCGACTGGCGGCCGTTGAACCAGTCGGCCTTGGCGCGCAGCATCTCGGCGATTTCAGGATTGAGATTGAGTCGAAGCAGCCGTTCGGTCAGCGAGCTCGCCAGCGAGGCCACGCTGAGCTCGGCGGCAAACGTCAGGAAGCGCTTGTCGTGATCGTCCATCTTGCCGACGATGCGCGGGCGCACGTCGTCGCGCCAGTTGAACAGCTCCTGCTTGACCTGGTTCTCGACGATCTCGCGGCGCTCCTCGACGATGAAGATCTCCTCCAGACCGACGGCGAAATTGCGCACGCCTTCCGGCTCCAGTGGCCAGGGCATGCCGATCTTGTAGAGGCGAAGGCCGATCTTGGCGGCGATCTCCGGCGTGATGCCGAGCTCGCGCAGCGCCTGGCGGATGTCCTCGTAGCTCTTGCCGGACGCCATGATGCCGTAGCGCGCGTTTGGCGAATCCATCGTGATACGGTTGACCTTGTTGGCGCGGGCAAAGGCAATCGCGGCAAAGCCCTTGTAGTCCTGCAAGCGCCGGTCCTGCTCGAAGCGGTCGTCGGGCCAGCGGATATTGAGGCCACCCGGCGGCAACTCGAAATCGGTCGGGATGATGAACGGCGTCATCTCGTCGGTGAGGTCGATCTCGGCCGTGGTCTCGACCGTCTCGGTGATCACCTTCATGCCGACCCAGCAGCCCGAGTAGCGCGACATCGCGATACCCAGGAGGCCCATCTCGATCATTTCATGGATGCTGGAGGGGTAGAGGTAGGGCATCAGCGCGGAGATGAAGGCGTGGTCGGACTGATGCGGGACGGTGGAGGATTTCGCGCCATGGTCGTCGCCGGCAAGGCAGAGCACGCCGCCATGCTTGGCGGAGCCTGCCGCGTTGCCGTGGCGGAACACGTCGCCGCAGCGGTCCACGCCGGGGCCCTTGCCGTACCAGATGCCGACCGCGCCATCATATTTGGCGCCGGGCGACAGGCTGAGCTGCTGCGAGCCCCAGATCGCGGTGGCAGCCAGGTCCTCGTTCACGCCGGGCTGGAATTTGATGTTGTACTGCTCGAGATGCTTGCGGGCGGCGAACAGTTGCTGGTCATAGCCGCCGAGGGGGGAACCACGATAACCGGAGATGAAGCCCGCCGTGTTGAGGCCTGCGGCGCGGTCACGCCTGATCTGCGCCATCGGCAGGCGGACCAGCGCCTGGATGCCGGTCATGAAGACGTGGCCGGTGCCCTGGGTGTATTTCTGGTCGAGGCTGATAGGCCCTTGGTTGATTCCCATTTAGCCCTCTTTTCGCTGGCCGCGACGGCTGCTTTTTAGCTAGTCATCCGAACTTGTTAGAACCAGTCTATGTCGGATTTTCCGGCCCGCGCAGCACAATTCTGGGCGACCAAGCCCGTCGCTCAAAAATCGCAATATCGTGCCGGGAATATCCGAGGGCCGTTTCGGTTTCTGTCGCAGGACAGGCCCGCGGCGAAATGGCGTGACGCGTCTTGTGGACCGGAAGGTGATGGATGCGGCGACGATTTCGAACGACGGGTGCGATTCTGGTCACGGCGCTGTTGTGCAGTGCGTTCGCGGCCCGCGAATGCGCCGCTGCGTCAACCGACGACATCATCGCCCGCGGCAAGGCGCTCACGATCGCCGGCGACTGCGCAAGCTGCCACACCGCCGATCCGGCAAAGCCCTTCGCCGGCGGCAAGCGGATCGACACACCGTTCGGCGCGGTGTTCTCTGCGAATCTCACCCCCGATCGCGATACCGGCATCGGCGGTTGGAGCGACGACGATTTCCTCCGCGCGCTGCGGATGGGGGTCTCGCCAAGCGGGACGCATTATTATCCGGCCTTCCCCTACCCTTCCTTCACGAAGCTGATCCGCGACGACATCCTGGCGATCCGCGCCTATCTCGCGACGCTTCCGCCGGTGAGCAACAAGGCGCCGCCGCCGCAGCTGCGCTGGCCGCTGAACTATCGCGCGCTGATGCGGGCCTGGAATGCGCTGTTCTTCACGCCCGGCATCATCCAGCCGGACCAGAGCAAGCCTGCGCAATGGAATCGCGGCCGCTATCTGGTCGAGGCGCTCGGCCATTGCGGCGCCTGCCACACGCCGAAGAATGCCTTCGGCGCTGACAGGCGCGACCAGGCGCTCAGAGGCGGCATGGTGCAAGGCATGTTTGCACCGAGGCTCGACGGCGCCGAGCGCAGCGGGCTGAAATCATGGAGCGCCGCTGACATCGTCGAATACCTGCAGAGCGGCCGCAACGGCCACAGCCATGCCGGTCCCCTGATGTCGGAGGTGGTGGTCAATTCGACCTCGAGGATGAGCGACGCCGACGTGCGCGCCATCGCCGCCTATCTGAAGAGCCTGCCCGCCGGCGCGCCGGAGCCTGCGGTCACCGCGGCCGCGCCGGCGCAGATGAGCAACGGCGAGCGGATCTATCGCGGCGCCTGCGTCGCCTGCCACGAGCTCGACGGCTCCGGCGCGCCGCGGATCTATCCGCCGCTGCCCGGCAACGCCAATCTGCAATCAGCCAATCCGGCGAGCACGCTGCGCATCATCCTCGACGGCGCGCAGACACTCACCACGCCGCGCGCGCCCAACGCAGGCTCGATGCCGGCCTATCCGAAGCTAAGTGATCAGGACGTGGCCGATGTCGCGACCTATATCCGCAATTCCTGGGGCAACGCGGCGCCGGCCGTGACCGCGGACGAGGTCGCCAAGGCACGGACGGCGAAATGAAGGCGCGAACGGGAAAGTAGCGCCTCACCGCTCCTCGCCGGAGAACACGAATTTCGGCATCTCCCATTTGTAGCGGATCGCGAGCATCCGGAAGCTCAGGCCGAGCGCGAAGGTCAGCAGCGTCCAGGCCGTAGGGTTGAGGTTCAGCCCGAACGCGGTCGCATAGAACAGCCCCGTCACCACCGAGACGCTGGCGTAGAGCTCGCTGCGGAACAGCAGCGGCACCTCGTTGCAGAGGATGTCGCGCAGCACGCCGCCGGCGCAGCCGGTGATCATGCCGGAGACGATCACGATCGGCAGCGAGGCGTCGACCTGCCAGGCCACGTCGCAGCCGGCCATGGTGAACACCACGAGCCCGATCGCATCGAGCACCAGGAATGCAAGATTGAGCCTGACCACCAACCGCGCCAGCAGGATGGTGGCGAAGGCGCCGGCGGCGGCGATCGCGAGGTAGATCGGCTGCGCGACCCACAGCAGCGGATAATGTCCGAGCAGCACGTCGCGGATGGTGCCGCCGCCGAGCGCGGTGATCGCCCCCAGCATGCAGACGCCCGCCCAATCCATGCTGCGCCTGCCGGCCGCCAGCGCCGCCGTCATCGATTGCGCCGCAACGGCGATGAACGAGAGCACGTGCAGCACCGAATCGGTGGGCGGCATGGTCCACATTGAAAAGGCCTCACGGAACAGGTCTGGAACCCTCGGAATCGTAGGTTCCTGCATGAACGGGTTGCAACATTGGCGCGGAACATCCCGACGCGCCAGCCATTGTCCCCTGCGTTTAGCTTTGGGGTGCTAACGGAGGAACTTTGCAATGGCCTACAACCCTGACGATCCGTATCGCGCCAACCTGACCGATGACGAAATCCGCCGTCAGGCGCGCTTCAACAGCCTGGACAACGAGTTGCAGCCCGATCCGGAACTGCAGGAGGGACCGGCCAGCGGCACCAAGGTCGCGATGTTCGCAGTTGCGGTGGCCGTGGTGCTCGGCGCGCTGTTCTACGGGTTGAACAATACGTCGGTCCATGAGGCGGGCACGACGCCGTCGACGCAGACCGCGCAGCAACAGCCGGCCAATCCGGCCGGGGCGCCTCCGGGCATGCGCGACGTGACGCCGAAGCCGAACAGCCAGCCCGGCGTGACCACGGGCGCGGCGCCTGCCAGCCCGCCGGCTGCGCCGTCGGACATGAACAAGTCGGACATGAACAAGTCCGACATGAACAAGCCGGCCGCCCCGCCGGCCGAGAATTCGAAGTAACGCGTGACGCAACTGACCAGGCGCGAGCGGCGGGCCCAAGCGGCCCGCCGCTGTTTCGAGGTCTACTTGAACATCTTGTTGAGTTCGCCGCCGGGATAGCCGTTGGCGAATTCGGTGAAGGTGCCCTTCTCGGCCATTTCCTTCGCCGCCTTCATGACACCGCTCCAGGCCATCCGCGCCAGCGCGCCGCCGACGCTGATCCGCCGCACGCCGAGATCGGCCACCGCCTGCAGCGTCAGCTCGGACGCGCCGCCGATCAGGAGATTGACCGGCTTCGGCGCGACCGCCTTCACGACCGCGGAGATCTCCTCCTTGGTCGAGATGCCCGGTGCATAGAGGACGTCTGCCCCGGCCTGCGAATAGGCCTGCAGCCGCTCGATCACCAGGTTGAGGTCTTTCTTTCCCCACAGGAACGCCTCGCAGCGGCCGGTGAGCAACACGCCGCTGTTGTCGGCATCGATCGCCTTGCGCGCCGCCCTGATGCGCTCGACCGCGAGCTTGTGCTCGAACAGCGGATTGGCGGCATCTCCGGTGGAGTCCTCGATCGACAGCCCGGCGACGCCGGTCTTGACGCCGCGTGCGACATTGACCGCAACCTTATCGGGCTCGACGGCGAAGCCGCCCTCGAAATCCGCATTGACCGGAATATCGACCGCCGCACAGATCGCGGTCAGGTGGTCGCAGACATCGTCGATGGTGACGCGGTTGTCGGCCTTGGCGATGGTCCAGGCAAAGCCTGCGCTAGTCGAGGCCAGCGCCTTGAACCCTAGATGCTGCAAGGCGCGGGCGCTGCCGGCATCGAACGGATTCGGAATGATGAAGCATCCGCTCTCGTGCAGCTTCTTGAAGGCTGTGCGTTTGTCAGCAGTTGGCAGTGGCATTGGTCGCTCCCTGAAGTCGTTGGCCGCGGACACATAGGCACGCGCGCTTAGAGGCGCTAGTGCGGCTCATGTACCGCTCGGCTGTCTTTCGGCGCCTGCTCGCGTTCGTTCAATCCGTAGTCGCGCATCACACTCGCAACGCGCAGGCGATAATTGTCGAAAATCCGCGCGCGGCCCTTGGCCTGGGTGCGGCGGTGCTCGATGGTGTTGCGCCAGGCCTCTACCGCAGCCTCGTCGCGGAAGAATGACAGCGACACGAACTTGCCCTTCTCGGTGAGGCTCTCGAACCGCTCGACCGAGATGAAGCCCTCGATCTCCTGCAGGATCGGTTTCAGTTCGGCGGCGAGGTCGAAATACAGATTCCGGTGCTCCGGCTTCGGCCAGACTTCGAAGATCACGGCGATCATGGGCGCCTCCGCTCATTGTTGTTGCGGAACGACTATAGCTCGACCTTGCGCAAAAATGTCCGTTCCTCCGCGAGGATGAAACGGTTTTGTTCCGCGAAGTTGAAATTAGTCATGCCTTCCTTGTCCTGGCGCAGCCGCGCACGATAGGCCTCATAGGCGGCAAGGCTCTCGAACGAGATCAGCGCGAAGCCAATGTTGTTGGTGCCTTCATGCGGCATCCAGTAGCCGAGCAGATCGCCACCGCAGCGCGGGATGATCGACAGCCAGTTCCGCGAATACTCCTCGAACATCGCGCGCTTGAACGGATCGAGCTGGTAGCGGATGAAGACGGTGATGGTCATTGACGAACTCCAGAGTTTCCCGGTCATTGCGTGCCATCGCAATGACGGCACGGTGCAGACTACCGCCTTGCCCGACCTCGATGCTTCGGCTATCATCGAACTATGAAAGCAGGACCCGACATCTCCCGGATCGCCGCCTTGGTCGGCGATCCCGCACGCTGCAACATGCTGACCGCGCTGATGACCGGCCGCGCGCTGACCGCGAGCGAGCTGGCGCAGGAGGCCGGCATCACGCCGCAGACGGCGAGCTCGCATCTCGCCAAGCTCGAGGCCGGCGGACTGATCGAGCCCGAGAAGCAGGGCCGCCACCGCTATTATCGGCTCTCGGACCCCGACGTCGCCGACGTGCTGGAGGGCCTGCAGGGCATCGCCGCCCGCGCCGGCCACATGCGCGTGCGCACCGGGCCGAAGGATCCGGCGCTGCGCCGCGCCCGCATCTGCTACGATCACCTTGCCGGTGATCTCGGCGTGCAGATGCTCGACAGCATGAAGCGGCAGAAGCTGGTTCGCCAGAGCAAGCAGGCGATCGAGCTGACCGGCGAAGGCAAGCGCTTCATGGCGGAGGAGCTGCAGATCGACGCCGATGCGCTGACGCATCCACGCCGTCCGGTGTGCAAGGCCTGCCTCGACTGGAGCGAGCGGCGGCACCATCTCGCCGGCACGCTGGGTGCGGCGATGATGGACCGCTTCACGGAGTTGAAATGGGCCGCGCGGGACACCACGCCGGGCAGCCGCGTCGTCAATTTCTCGCGCAACGGCGAGAAGCGGTTCGCGGCGCTGTTCGGCGCCGGCGAGTAACATCGCACATTCAAGTCAGCGTCGGCGATTTCATGCGCGCCCTCTCGGTCACGCTGGTCTCGCGCTCCGATCCATTTGCATCCGCGTTGTGACGCGCGCTGCGCTCGCGCCTGCGAAATGTTTCGAAATAATGCTGAGCTTGCTTGCGGCGCACTGACGCAGCTGTGAGCTGCAACATTCATGTCGCATTCAGCCCGCAACATTATGTTCGGCGACATCGGGCACGGCTTCTGCAATGATCCGGCCGGGCGAATCGGTAGTCTGAAAGTTTGTTGCGGTGCCGCAGCGCGGCCCAAATAAAAGGAGAAGTCATGAAGTATCTTTTTGCAGCAGCCGTTTTGGTGACGACCGCTTTCGCCGGCATCAGTGCCGCTGATGCGGCCGGTGGCTGCGGCCCGGGCTGGCATCGCGGTCCCTATGGCGGCTGCGTCAGGAATCGTGGCCCCGTCGTGGTTGCGCCGGGCGCGGTCGTGGTTGAGCGCCCCGTCGTCGTCGCGCCTGGCCCGGTCGTGGTGGCGCCGCGCGTTCGCGCCTGCCCCTATGGCTTCGTCTGGCGATATGGCCGTTGCCGCCCGATCTGATCGCGGCGCATTTCGCACAAACAAAACCCCGCCTCGCGCGGGGTTTTTCTTTTGGGTGATCGCGGCAGGCTCGCTCACTTCTGCCTGCCGCGTTCGACTGCTTACCAGTTGCGGAAGCAGCGGCGGCCGAAGGGGCCCGAGTGCCAGCCGCGCGGGCAATTGTACATCGGACGGCAGCCGCCATAGGGACCGCGGTGCCAGCCCGGCCCGCAGCCGCCGGCAACACGAATGGTGTTGTCGGATGCGGCCTGGGCCGGATCGAGCGGTGCGATCGGCATGGCGTGCGACGCCGACAGCGCCGCCAGAGTGAGACCGAACGCAAGCGCGGACGCAGCAATGATTTTCATGAACAGTCCTCTCCGCCGAAATGATCGCGCGTGAAAATACGTCTCACCCCGGCGGCAGACGGTTCAATCACCAGCGGCGCCAGTGATGATGACGGCGCCAATGGCGGTGGCGGTGGCGCCAGCCCCAATGCCGGTGGTGCCAGTGCCGATGATGCCAGCGTCCATGGCCATGGTGCCAGTGCACCTGCTCGGGCTTCAAATGATCAACCTCGTCGCCGGTGGTGACGGCCGGATGCGCATCGCTGCCCGCCGGCGCACGTGCATCCTGGTTGAGGGGAAGCGGCGCGAGCGGCGCCGCCTGGGCGGTTGCTGCGAAAGCGGCCGCGCCGGCGGCGACGCCGAAGGCGATCTTCAGAAAATCCCTGCGTTCCATGAGCGTTTCCCTTTGTTGCTGGGTTGGATCAACCGCACCCGCCGAGTTTTTTCGCCCCGACCTGAACGCTCGCTGAACCGCGCGTTCACGTTTCGCGGAACTCGGTGCGCCGCGGCTGTTGTGACGTCACACAACCATCACGACGTCACGCGACAGCAAGTGCGGTCACATCCGTGCAACCCGCTCTGCGCACGCTGCCGCATCTTGGCCGTCATGCCGATTCCGGTGATGTGTCGCGCGATGAAACAGGACTAGCATCGCGCCACAACAACATCTCAGGGAGGCCGCCATGAAGTCAGGACAACCGCTCAAGGATGCCAGCCACCTCTACGAGGTCGAACGCCGCGCCCTGCACGCCGCCCGCCCCGGGTTCCGCATCATGGAGCTGCAGCTGTCGCCAACCCAGAAAGTGCCGTGGCACACCCACAGCAACATCTCCGACACGTTCTATGTGCTCGAGGGCCAGATGCGGCTGTTCCTGCAGGAGCCAAAGGAGCAAGTGAACCTGAAGGTCGGCGAAGTCTACGCCGTCCGCCCGAACCGCCCGCACCTCGTCACCAACGCCGGCACGAATTCGCTCACCTTCCTGATCCTGCAAGGCGTCGGCGAGTACGACTACGTGCCGTTGGCGACCGGCTCATATTGAGCGCAGCACTCTCAACTCGTCGTCCCTGCCTAGTGCGCAATTGCGCACGGGAGCAGGGACCCATAACCACAGGGTTGAGTTGTCGAAGCGAGCTGGGGCTCCAGTTTCGCAAACCAACTGATATTCGTGATCATGGGTCCCGGGTCGCGCTTCGCTTACCCGGGACGACGTGGGGTGAGATTCCGGTTCACATCTCGAACAGCGATGAGGACAAGCATCCGTCGCTCGTCGGACCACAGTGATGCGAGGGCGCGCAACGCCCTCGCGACTGTCACCTTACCGGCACGAATTACCGGCAGGGATAGCGGCGGCCGTCCTTGCCCTGAAACGTGCCGGTGCCAGGATCATAGGAGCGATAACGCTGCGCGCAGTATGCATCATGCTGCTGAGCTGCAGCGGCCGCCTCCTGCTGCGCGGCGGCGTTCGCCGCTCCGGCAACAATGGCGCCGCCGATCAGGCCGCCGATCAATCCGCCGACCGCAGCGCCGCCGCCTCCACCGCCGTCACAATAACCATGATGGCACCAGACCTTGTGCGTGGCCGACGGCGCCTGAGTCTGCAGATCGCTCGGCAGCAACGGCGCCGCATTCGCCGGAAGCGACGTTGCGAGCAGCGTGACGGACATCACAGCAACAGCAAAACGAGACAGCACGATACAACTCCATTTCCAAAAAGCAGAATGTCCCAGTTAGCGGAGTTGCCCGGATTTTCAATCCCGAAAGTGTGGTTCCATGGGGACAAACCTCCCGGTTGCATTGCTCCATTGTTTGCATTGCAGGCCTGCGGGTTGTTGGCGGCAGTGAGCAACGCGCGACGATGGTGACATCACTCACACATAAGTCGCGCTTATCCGGCAACGCGCGGTGCCGGTCACATCAGCTTCAGCGGCGCATCGTGAACCAGGCGCAGGTCGATATTGCCGATCAGCCGCGCCCGGCGCGCCTCGGCGGTGCTGATGGCGGCCTCGGTCTGCCGCAACGTGCTGACATTCGATCCGAGCGACACGATGCCGCCTAGCACCAGCGCGATCGATCCGAGCGCCGCAGTCTCACCGGAGTTGAACAGGCCAAGCAGCGCAGCGAGCAACAACGCGAACCCACCGGCGATTGCGACCTTCGAGCCGAGAATGATCCTGCGCGATCGTTCGGCGCTCTCGGCAAGCTCCTCGATCTGCGCCTCGATCTCGGAAATCTCGTCGGTCGGCTCGTCTTCGGTCATCGGATTCGAACCTGTAGGGCGGGTTAGGCGGAAGCCGTAACCCTCCGCGGATCGTGCGGAACGAAGGTGGTGGGTTACGCGGAGTTTATTATCGGGCCGCGCTTCGCGCGGACCCGTTGGCAACCCACCCTACGACAGCATTACAGCGGCAGATTGTCGTGCTTCTTCGCCGGGATCTCGACCTTCTTATCCCTGAGCATCGCGAGCGCCCGCGCGATCCGGCGCCTCGTCGAATGCGGCATGATGACGTCGTCGATGTAGCCGCGCTCGGCGGCGATGAATGGCGACAGGAAGCGGTCTTCGTATTCCTTGGTGCGCGCGGCGATCTTGTCGGGGTCGCCGATGTCACTGCGGAAGATGATCTCCACCGCGCCCTTGGCGCCCATGACCGCGATCTGGGCGGTCGGCCAGGCGTAGTTCATGTCGGCGCCGATCTCCTTCGACGCCATGACGTCGAACGCGCCGCCATAGGCCTTGCGGGTGATGATGGTGACGAGCGGTACCGTGCACTGCGAATAGGCGAACAGCAGCTTGGCGCCGTGCTTGATCAGGCCGCCATACTCCTGCGCGGTGCCCGGCAGGAAGCCCGGCACGTCGACGAAGGTGACGATCGGGATGTTGAAGGCATCGCAAAAACGAACGAAGCGCGCGGCCTTGCGTGAGGCGTCCGAGTCGAGCACGCCTGCCAGCACCATCGGCTGGTTGGCGACGAAGCCCACGGTGCGGCCGGCGATACGGCCGAAGCCGGTGACGATGTTCCGGGCGAAGGTCTCCGATATCTCGAAGAAGTCGCCCTCGTCGACGACCTTCAGGATCAGCTCCTTCATGTCGTAGGGCTTGTTCGGATTGTCGGGGATCAGCGTGTCCAAGGACATGTCGACCCGGCCGATGTCGTCGAAGCTCGGCCATTCCGGCACGCCGTCTGTGTTGTTCGACGGCAGGAAGTCGATCAGCCGGCGCATCTGCAACAGCGCATCGACGTCGTTCTCGAAGGCACCGTCGGCGATCGAGGAGCGCGTCGCGTGCACCGAGGCGCCGCCGAGCTCTTCCGCGGTCACCACCTCGTTGGTGACGGTCTTCACCACGTCGGGGCCGGTGACGAACATGTAGCTGGTGTTCTTCACCATGAAGATGAAGTCGGTCATCGCCGGCGAATAGACGTCGCCGCCGGCGCAGGGACCCATGATGACGGAGATCTGCGGGATCACGCCCGAAGCCTGCACGTTGCGGCGGAACACATAGGAATAGCCCGCGAGCGCCGCGACGCCCTCCTGGATGCGCGCACCGCCGGCGTCATAGAGGCCGATGATCGGCGCCCTCGCCTTCATCGCCATGTCCTGAAGTTTTGTGATCTTCAGCGCGTGGGTCTCGGACAGCGAGCCGCCGAACACCGTAAAGTCCTTGGCAAAGACAAAGGTCTTGCGGCCATTGACCGTGCCCCAGCCGGTGACGACGCCGTCGCCGGGGATCTTGGTCTTCTCCATGCCGAACTCGATCGAGCGGTGCTCGACGAACATGTCGAATTCCTCGAACGAGCCCTTGTCCAGCAGGAGCTCGATCCGCTCGCGTGCGGTCAGCTTGCCGCGGGCGTGCTGCGCCTCGATGCGCTTTTCGCCGCCGCCCAATTTCGCGCCGGCGCGCCGCTCTTCGAGGGTGTCGAGGATGTCTTTCATTTGTTTCCGCCCGTGTTAGCTACAGTCCGCGTCCCGGTGCGAGCCGGGTCCGCTTCGTTCGGAATGGCTTTAGCACGGCAATTTCGGAACCGGAAAGGCGCTTGTGGGTCGTATTGAGCGCCAAAACGGTAGGATTTTCCGACATCTGGGGAGACTGCAATGACCGACATGACGACTGAAGCCACCGGCGCCGCGACCGGCGGGGTGCGCACCCTGCTCCGGCTGGAGGGGTTGGTCCTGTTCGTCGGGATGACCGTGCTCTACTACAAGTGGGAGGGTTCCTGGCTGGTCTATGTCCTGCTGTTCCTGGTGCCGGACTTAAGCTTTGCCGCTTACCTGATCAGCCCGCGGATCGGCGCCATTGCCTACAACGCCGCCCACACCTATCTGGCGCCGGTGGCGCTGATGACGCTGGGCTTTGCCGGTGAAGGACCCTTGGTGCTCTCGATCGCGATGATCTGGCTTGCCCATATCGGGATCGACCGCGCGCTCGGCTACGGGCTGAAATACTCGACAGGGTTCGGCTACACCCATCTCGGGCGGATCGGCAAGCTCAGCTGAACTCGACCCCGATCCGGCCTTTCCTGCGCCAGACCACGCGGCAGCGCCGTTCGGTCGCTTCCATTTCCAGCACGAGACGGAAACTGTCGGGGATATCACCCGGATTGGTGGCCTCGACCGCGGCGCCGGTCGCGGAGAGGTTGCGGACGATGCAGGTCATGCTGCGTCGGGCGAAGCTGATCCGCGCCGCCCGCGCGACATTGCGCCGGGAAGCCCGGCGCTGGTCGCCGGCTGCGAGACTCGTCGCGCCGGTCGAGAAGCCGGCACGGACCCTGCCCTGCAGCCGCACGTCCGCCTGCATGTCGAAATGCTTGACGATGCGGGGCCTGCTTCCGACCGCCGTCAATTGCAGCGATGCGAGCAGATGCTCGACCTTCGCGCCGTTGCCGAACGGCAGCAGCAGCCGCTCGCAATCGACCTGCTGAGCGTTGGCATCGATGGTGGAGAACACCATGTAGACCGCGCAGCCGCTTGCGGCGCATTCCTTCGCCGGCGTCAGCGTGATGCGCCGGAGCGACATCGGAACCACCTGCTCCATGGTCTTCCCGGCCCAGGCGGAATTGAACGCCTCGGCTACATTCTCGCCCTGATACATCGCGCGAAACTTGCGCAGGCGCCCCTCGCCTTCGACCGCCCATGCGACGAGTTGCCGGGGATCATGGATCGCGGGATCCGGCTTCAGCTCGCCGAAGGCGGGAAACGGCCGGCCGGCGGCCAGTTGATCCCACTGTGCCAACAGTGCCCGCTGGCTTGCTGACCTGATCGCATCAGGCGCAATGAACCTGAAGGTCATCTGCCCCTCTGATGTCGCGTCAGCGCGGAAGGTGGTCGGCTCGGCTTAATGATCACTGAAACCCGCCCCGCAACAATGCGGGGCGATGCGGCCGGCACCATGAATTACCACTTGGCATGGTTAGCGCGCGCTTTACACTTCGGCCAGACCACAGGGGGAAATCATGCTCAGCTACGGTCGCCTGGCCGCCGTCGGCGCAGTGCTTCTCAGCGCGCTGCTGTTCGCCTGCATCGAGACCAGCGCGCAGCAGATCCCGAAGGAGATCGCATCCCGCACCGAGATCTACGGCATCCCCTCGCTGACGATCTCCGACCACCAGTTCCTGACCGGCGACCGCAACGGCAAGCCGGTCACCGTCGGCGGCGAATTCCGGATCGCGCAAGGAACCGGCCGGCTGCCGGTGGTGGTGCTGATGCACGGGTCGAGCGGCGTCGGCGCCGGCATGGACGGCTGGGTGCGCCACTTCAACGGCATGGGCATCTCGACCTTCGTGATCGACGGCTTCTCCGGCCGCGGCCTGACCGCGACCGGGCCGAACCAGGCGCTGCTCGGCCGGCTCAATTTCATCATCGACATCTATCATTCGCTGGAGATCCTCGCCAAACATCCGAGGGTCGATCCCGAGCGCATCGCGCTGATGGGATTCTCGCGCGGCGGCCAGGCCACGCTCTATGCGAGCCTCGATCGCTTCAACAAGCTCTGGAATAAGTCCGGCGTGCAGTTCGCCGCGTATATCCCGTTCTATCCGGATTGCTCGACCAGCTATCTCACCGACACCGAGGTCGCGGCGCGGCCGATTCGGATCTTTCACGGCACGCCCGACGACTATAACCCGGTCGCAAGCTGCAAGGCCTATGTCACGCGCCTGCAGGAGGCCAAGCGCGACGTGGTGCTGACCGAATATCCCGACTCTGCGCACGGCTTCGACGCCGGCCTGATCGGCAACAACACGGTGGTGGAGGCGAAGGGATCGCAGACCGTACGCCACTGCACCATCAGGGAAGGCGACGGCGGCGTGCTGATGAACGCATCGACGCAGGCGCCGTTCAGCTACAAGGATGCCTGCGTCGAGCTCGGTCCGCACGTCGGCGGCAACCCGGCCACCGCGCTCGAGGCCCGCAAGGCGGTCAGCGATTTCCTGCAGGCGCTGTTCAAGCTGGGCTAGTCGTCAGGCGAAGCGGCGCGCGAACACCACGCAGACGACGACGAGCATGGTCGCAGCGATCATCGACCAGGCCACCGGCTCATGCAGCAGCAGCCCGGCGAGCGCTAGCCCGAAGAACGGCTGCAGCAGCTGCAGCTGGCCGACGCTGGCGATGCCGCCGAGCGCAAGCCCGCGATACCAGAACACGAAGCCGACCAGCATGCTGAAGATCGAGACATAAGCGAGCCCAAGCCAGGCCGGCGCGCCGATGCCCTGCCAGCTCGGCGGCAGCGTCATGATGGTCATCAGCAGCGTCACCGGCACCGAGAGCACCAGCGCCCAGGAGATCACCTGCCAGCCGCCGAGCCGGCGCGACAGCGCCGCACCCTCGGCGTAGCCGAGACCGCAGACGACGATGGCCGCGACCATCAGGAGGTCACCGGTCAGCGAGGCCGATCCGTCGTTCGACAACGCGAACCCGGCCACCGTCGCGCCACCGATACTGGAGAACAGCCAGAACAGCGGCTTCGGCCGCTCGCCGCCGCGCAGCACGCCGAACACCGCGGTCGACAGCGGCAGCAGCCCGATGAACACGATCGAATGCGCCGAGGTGATGTGCTGGAGCGCGAGCGCAGTCAGCAACGGGAAGCCGATCACGACGCCGAGTGCGACAATGGTCAGCGACACCAGATCCCTGCGCTGCGGCCAGGGCTGGCGCAGCACCGCGAGCAGCACGGCGCCGAGCAGCGCCGCGATCGCAGCCCGCGCAGCGGTCAGGAACAATGGCGAGAACCCCGCCACCGCGACGCGCGTCGCCGGCAGCGAGCCGCTGAAGATGATCACGCCGAGCAGGCCGCTGCCCCAGCCCTCCAGCGACGCGCCGCCGCCCGCCTCGCCGGTCCAGGACTTCCCCGACAATGTCTTCGAATCGCTCATCGCGCACCTCGTCTTTCGCGAGCGAGGATAGCGGCGGCGGGCTGGCCAAGGCAGCTACGGATCAGTACAATATCGCCAAACTGTATGGGCAAAGGTAGGCATACACTTGCAACACCCCTCCAATGCGCCGAAAGCGACCCGAACCACCGAGGTGATGAACGCGATCCGCGCCAGGATCGCGAGCCGCGCGCTCGCCGCCGACGACCGCCTGCCCTCGATCCGCAGCTTCGCCGCGACCATGGGCGTCTCGCCCTCGACCGTGGTCGAGGCCTATGACCGGCTTGCCGCCGAGGGCCTGATCCGGGCGCGGCCGGGCTCCGGCTTCTATGTCTCGTCGGCGGCGCTGCCGCCGCTTTCGCTGGCCAAGGACCAGCCGCAGCGCGACCGCGCCGTCGATCCGTTCTGGGTGTCGCGGCAATCGCTCGACGCCGCGAGTGGCGCGCTGAAGCCGGGCTGCGGCTGGCTGCCCGCCGACTGGATGCCGACCGAGGCGCTGCGGCGCGCGTTCCGCGGCCTGGCGCGGGCCGAGGACGCCGTGCTCGCCGATTACGGCGCAACGCGCGGCTCGCTGGCCCTGCGCCGCACGCTGATGGCACGGTTCGCCGACGAGGGCCTCGAAGTGTCGCCCGAGCAGGTGCTGCTGACGATGTCCGGCACCCAGGCGATCGACCTGATCTGCCGCTTCCTGCTGCGGCCCGGCGACACGGTGCTGGTCGACGATCCCTGCTATTTCAATTTCCGGGCGCTGCTGCGCGCCCATCAGGTCAAGCTGGTCAGCGTGCCCTACACCCCGTCGGGGCCCGACGTTGCAAGCTTCGAGGCCGTGCTCGAAGCCGAGCGCCCGCGCCTCTACATCACCGTATCCGGACTGCACAATCCGACCGGCGCGACGATGTCGCCGCAGACCGCGCACCGCGTGCTGAATGCCGCCACCGCCTGCGATCTCACCATCGTCGAGGACGACATCTTCACCGATTTCGAGCCGGAGCCGTCGGCGCGGCTCGCGGCGCTCGACGGGCTGAACCGCGTGATCCGGATCGGCAGCTTCTCCAAGACGCTGTCGGCGTCGTTGCGCTGCGGCTTCATCGCGGCGCGCGCCGACTGGATCGAGCAGCTGGTCGATCTGCAGGTCGCGACCGGGTTCGGCGGCCCCTGCGCGGTCGCGACCGAAATCATCGCCAGCGTCCTGGCGACCGGCTTCTACCGCAAGCATGTCGAGGAGCTGCGCCGGCGGCTCGTACGCGCCCGCCGCGATGTCGGCGAGAAGCTGCAGCGCATCGGCATCGAGCCGTGGCTGATGCCGCGCGGCGGCTTCCAGCTCTGGTGCCGCCTGCCCGACGGCTGCGACTCTGCCGACGTGGCGCGCGCCGCGCTCGCCGACAACATCGTGCTGGCGCCGGGCAACGTGTTCAGCACCACGCAATCGGCCACCGGCTTCATGCGCTTCAACGTCGCCCAGTGCCGCGATCCGAAGCTGATGCCGGCGTTGCAGCGGGCGATCGGGCGCCAATAGCTACCGCGACGACGCTCTGCTCCCTCGCCCCGTTCTTACGGGGCGAGGTGAAGTGGGGGCGCGCCCTACTTCTCCCCAACCTTGAACGGCTCTTCCTTGCCCGGCGGCACGGTCTCCTCGGCCATCGCCAGGATCATCGCGACCATCACGTAGTTGCCGGCGAGTGCGGTGAGATCGACGATCTGCTGATCGTTGAAGATCTTTTTCGCCCGCGCATAGGTCGCGTCGGAAATCTTCTTGGTCGTGGTGAGCTCGGTGACGAAATCGTACACGACCGCCTCGTCGTCGGCCATTTTCGACGGCCGGTTGCCGGCCTTCAACTCGGCGATGACGTCGGCCGACAGCCCGGCCTTGGCCGCCAGCGGTGCGTGCGCGAACCACTCGACCTGCGAGCGCCACTGCCGGCCAATGATCAGGATCGCGAACTCGTTGAGCCTGGTCGGCACCGAGGTCTGCCAGCGCAGATAATAGAACAGATCATAGAGCCGCTGGCCGAGCACCGGGCTGCGGATGATCGGATTGTAGGGCCCGCCGATGCCGACGCTCGACACTTTCATGATCTGCTCGCCGAGCGGCTTCTGCAAATCGTTGAGCTGATCCATCGTGAGCTGCGGGAAGCGCGGCTCCTTGCTCGTCGCGGGCACCGATAACACCGTGGCCGCGAGCCAGCCGCCCGCTGCGGCCAGCGTGAGCGACGAGAGCCAGACTGTTGCCGAATGCATGATTTCCTCCGCTTGATTTTATCGGAGGATGCTAGTCGAGCCGCGCAGCGCCTACCAGCTGCTGCGCGCGCAGGTCAGCCCGTCACAGCGCGACGATATCGGTCAGGCATTGCTGCGTGACGCTCATCCGCGCGTCGATCTGCGCCTGCGTCTTGCAGTCCATGTTCATCGCGAACACGGTGATGTCGCTGCCCTTCTCGGACCATCCGACCAGCCAGCCGAGCGAACCGTGCTCCTTGTCGGTGAGGCCGCTCTTGGCGCGGATGACGGCGTCGCCCACCTTCGTCACCGGGAGAATATCGCGCACCAGCTCCTGGCTGCGCTTGCCGACCGGCAGCACGCCGCGGCGCAGCCGGTCGAGGAAATCGATCTGCTGCACCGGATCGATCCGCAGGTTTCCCTTGACCCAGAACTGGTCGATGCCGCCGCCGATGTCGCGATTGCCGTAGTCGATCGTGTCGAGATACTTCTTCATCCGCTCCTCGCCAATGCGGCGGGCGATCTCCTGGAACACCGGAAAGGCCGACACCGCGATCGCCGAGCGCAACGTGTGATCCTTGTTCCAAGCCTCGATACTGCGGGTGACGCCGTCCCACTTGAAGACGTCCTTGTCCGGATCCTGCACCACGCCGGTGTCGAGCGCGATCAGCGCGTTCGGGATCTTGAAGGTCGAGGCCGGCAGCCGGCCCTCGCCCGAGCGCACCTTGTCGCTCGCGATGATCAGGTAGTCGTCGATCTTGTAGCCGACGAAGGTGCCTTCGGTGCCGAGATCGAAGAACCGCTTCTGCAGGTCCTCGCGAAACTCGCTGCGCTGGTACGACACGTTGGCGACGCTGCGCTGTGGCAGGATGGCGGCGGCAGCAAACAGACCGAGCGCATGGCGACGATGGATCACGGCGGGACTCACAGCAGAACCTGAGCGGTTCGGGTTGGCGACGATGGTGGATGGCATCGTGGTGAAAGGATGGCAACAGGCACTGTCGATTGGATGCGCTCAGCGCGCCCGGCCCGACAGCCGCAGCACGAACACCAGCACCTCGGCGACGGCCTTGTAGAGCTCGGCCGGGATCTCGTCGCCGAGCTCGACATTGGAGAGCGCGCCGGCCAAGACCTCATTCTCTTCGATCGGGATGTCGTTGGCCTTGGCGACCTCGATGATCTTGGCGCCGATCGCGCCCTTGCCTTTTGCCACCACGCGCGGCGCACCGGCATGGTCGTAATGCAGCGCGACCGCAAGCTGGTTCTGCGTCTCGCTCATGATGCGCGGTCCAGGAAATGGCCGGCGCGCGCGGGCGCAGGCTGCGGCGGACTGCCGTCGCGGATCTCGATATCGCCAGGCGTAAGCTCGGCCCTGGTCAGCGCCTGGCTCAACTCGGCGGTGCCGGCGCGCAATTGCACGGCGGTCGAGGGACGTTCCGCCCACATCCGCACCGAGGTGCGCTCGCCGCTCAGCGAGACCAGCGCGTGCACCGGCCCGGCCGGCTCGACGTCGAGCGTGAAGCGCGCCCGCCACACCCGCTTGGCGGCTTCGACTTCGTTGCCGCCGCCATCCCGCGAAATCTCGAACTGCGCCATCGCCGTGCCCTGCTGGGTCAGGAACGGGATCTCGAAATTCCAGCGCGGCACCATCGCATCGAGCTGTGGACGCGTAGCATCGTTGTGACCCGGCAGCGAGGCGACCTGCAGCAGCGTCTGCCGCGCCAGCGCCGCGTCGGTGTTTTCCAGCAGGCGGTGCGCCGTCGTCGCGAGCGGCGCCCCCAGCGCGATCGTGGCCTCGGCGACGGCCTGTGCCGACGGCAGCGCGCCATGAAACGGCGGTGGCGGTGGGCCGCCGCGCGCGGGCAGATCGCCGGGCAGCATCTCCCGCGGCGCGGCGCCCTGCCGTGCGGGGTTGCCGAGCTCATGCAGCGCTTCCTGAATGAGATGGAGCGCACCGCCCGCGGACGGCCCGGCATCGAGCGCATCTGCGAGCGCGCCGGCGAGCCGCGTGGCGCCACGCGTGAGATCCTCGGCAACCGGCACCCGCGCCTGCGGCAACAGGATTTCCTGCACCTCGAGGCTGGGCGTGCCTGATGGCACGAGGCTCGGTGCCGCTCCGGCGCTGGGCAACGCCGGTTGCTGCAGCGGCGTGGACGCGGGCCTCGTGGCATCGCCGGCGCCGAGCGAGGTCAGCGCCTGGCGCAGCACGATCAGCGCAGCCTTCAGATCGGGCACGCCGCCGCTCGCTGGCGCGACGCTGGAGGCCAGCGTCGCCTCCAACAGCAGGCCGGACTTCTGGAAGCCGGCCTTGACGGCATCGCCGCTCAAATTCTCATCGAGGCCGGTCTGCTGCGCCAGCACCTGCGCGATCGCCGCCTGCAGCTTTGGCGGCAGATTGGCGGACGCGACCGCGGTGAGATTGGCAAACAGCGGGGCCTGGCTGCCCTGCACGGCCGCCGCATGCTGGGCCGTGGCGGTGATGGTGATGCGCTCGAGCGGCGTCAGCGCGGCCTTCGGCGCCGTGGCGACCGGTTGCGGCGCGGCCGTGGCGTTGGCCGCTCCCGGCGACAGCTGCACCGCATCGCCGGTGTCCGCGCCTGATCCAACCAGTTGCAGGCGGATGCCGTCATTGCTCTGCGACACAGCAAGCTGCAGGTTTTGGCCCTGCTGCAGCGGCACCTCGGTCTGAACGTCGATCGACAGGCTCGCGATCGCGATCCGCACCAGATCGGCCGACAGCACCTTCAGGACCTGGGCATTGACGACGCTGCCGGCCTCGAGCGTGAGGTCCGGCGCAACGCTGCCTGCCTCGTTCGAGGCGAGCACCGGCAGCACGGGTTTGATGGCGATAGCCATGTCGGAGGTCTCGGCCAGGCGCGAGGGACGTGCCGCAGGCTAGCCCGGCGCCGTAAACCCCTCGTTAACCCGGCTTAAACTCCCGGAGGACGCTGGCGGCGGCCCTGAAATCGACCTGTCGGGCGGCGCGGCGCGCCGCGACCTCCTCGTCGACGCCCCATTTCTCGATATTCCAGTCCTCGTCGACATGGGCGGCGGCCCAGACCTCGTCCTCGTCACGGACGCCATGCGCCAGCGCCAGCGCCAGCAGCGCCGAGCCGGTCAAGGTCGTCACCATATGGAGCGCCGCGACCGGCCAGGGATCGGTCGGGAACGCGGCGCGCGCCGCCCGGATCGCGGGCTCGGGCTGGCCGACATGCATGACCCCTTCAGCCATCACGAAATGGGCGCCGAGCGCATCGGCGGCCCAGAACAGGATCGGATCCCAATGCTCGGCCTCGCGCGCCACCAGCGTCTCGGGATGACCGGCGCGGTAGAACAGCAGATCGCTGCCGAGGAATCTTGCAGCATCGTCGGCGACCTCGTCGACGCGATCGATCACCCCCTCGATCACGCTGTTGGCCAGCCGGGTCACTGGCATGGTAACGGGATCGATGGTCTCGCCCTGCGCATTCCACTCGGCCGCGGCCGCGTCGGCAATGGCGCGGGTCGGCACCACGATCGGCTTGCCGGACGGCGAGCGGATCTGTTTGCCGTCGAGCGTGATCGCAAATCCACCGTCGGCATCAGTGACGCCGGCGCTGGTGTAGAAGCGCTTGCGCTGCGGCGTGCGGATGTGGCGCCGCACCGCCTCCTGCGGATCGAGCGGGGCTTGTTCAGGGATATCGTCGAAGAGTTCGCGCATCGCGCCGGCCGGCTTTCGTTTCAAATGATTTCCCTGCAAGATATGCCAGCGGCAGAGGCAAATAAAGCTGATGGGACGCGGCAAATTCCTCGTGGGTTTCTCCCTGGTTGCGGCGGTTTTCGGAGCCGCCGCCACCGATGCCGGGTTCCGCACGCCGGAATCGCTGATCCGCAACGTCTACGCCCATTATGGCAAGGGCAGCGCCGCGTTTTCCAATGGCCTGCCGCGCGACGAGGACACCGCTCGGCAATTCTTCGATTCCAGCCTGCGCCGCGCCTGGACCGCCCTGCACGACGCGCCCTACGATTTCCTGGTGCAGAGCCCGACCTGGCGGATCGGCCCGATCTCGATCGCAACGCCGCGCCGGCAGTTCGACAAGACCGATGTGACCGTGACCTTCGACAATGAAGGCCGCGCCGTCACGCTCAACTTCATCGTCGTCAACGGACCCGACGGCTGGGTGATTGCGGATGTCGAGAGCCCGCACGATTCCTTGCGGATGTTCCTGGCGCAGTTCAGGCGGTAGTCTCACTTGTCGGCACGACCGCAGATGACAGGATCGGCGACACCGAAAAATTTTCTATCGATTGCCTGCGCGTCTTCGTATCTCCGCAATTCAGTCCGCGAATGCGCCATCCGATTGATCGCTCAGCAGGTTTGAACATCGCGCACGCCGCTGCGTCGAAGTGCCGCAAATTCCTGTCATCTGCGCGTTAAAAACCTGCCAGATTTCGGCAACAACGCGCGGCTAGCCTCGCATCACCAAACAGAAACTTTGTCGACCATTGCGGTCGCAAGACGTGGACTGACGTCATGCAAGACGTCGGTCGTGCCCTTGCGCGCGCGTGGCGGCGTATTGGCGGGGCGGCGTGACACGACGACTTTCGACCGTTTGTTGTGTCATCGCTGCAGCTTGCCTCGGGCTTGCCGCGAGCGGCATGACGACCTGGCTCGCCGCAGCAGGCGTGCAGGATGCGCCGCGCACGCAACCGGACGTTTGTACCCGGCCCGCGCCCGGAAGCGCGATCGAGGAACCCGCCGAACTGCGCAGCCGCGACGGCGTGCTCGAAACCGAGCTCAGTATCCATGACCAGAAGCTACCCGACGGAACGAGCCGCTATTGCTATCTGACGCCGGACGGGAAGCCGTCGCCGACCCTGCGGCTGAAGCCGGGCGATCAGCTCGTCATTCATTTCAAGAACGACCTCGTCGATCTCGATACGGCAACGCCAGCGATCGACCGCCCGCTCGCCGGCGCGCCGATCTGCACGACGCGGAAGCAGGCGGACATTTGCGCGAGCGGCGCGATGACGCCGATCTCGACCAACCTGCACTTCCACGGGCTGACCGTGCCGCCGGTCTGCCACCAGGATGACGTGCTGAAGACCTCGATCCAGCCCGACGACGCGCCGTTCGACTATCGCCTGCGCATTCCCGACGACGCGGCGCCCGGCCTCTATTGGTATCACCCGCACCTGCACGGCTTCAGCAAGACGCAGGTGCTCGGCGGCGCCTCCGGCGCCATCATCATCGAAGGCATCGAGCGTGCCAATGCACAGCTCGCCGGCCTGCCAGAGCGCGTGCTCGTGATCCGCGACCAGGATCTCGTCAATCCCGACGCACCGCCGTCGAAATTCGAGCCGGTCATGACCAAGAGCCAGCTCGACAATGACGGCGACGTCGCCAACTCCGGCACCGGCTTCGGCAAGCCGTCGAAGGATCTTTCCGTCAATTTCGTGCCGGTGCCCTATCCGAACTATCCGGCGGCAAGGCTGACGATAAAGCCCGGCGAGCGGCAGCTCTGGCGGGTGCTGAACGCGTCCGCGATCACCTATCTCAACCTCGCGCTGCTGGTCGGCCGCGCGCCACAGCAGATCGGCATCGTCGGGCTCGACGGCGTGCCGCTGCAATTCCAGGGCAGCCCATCGCCGCCGGTGCAATGGGTCAACCATATCGGCCTGCCGCCGGGCTCGCGCGCCGAGTTCATCGTCGAAGGACCGCCGGCCGGTGCGTCCGCCTTGCTGGTGACGCGCGCGGTCGACACCGGCCCCGCCGGCGAAAACGACCCCAACCGCGCGCTGGTCGCCGTCACGACCTCGGCCAATGCAAGCAAGCCGCAAGCCGTGCTGCCTGCGCGCGCCGAGCCGCTGCCACGGCCAGAGCGACCGTGGGTCGGCAACGTCGCACCGGTGCGCATCAGAAAACTATTCTTCTCCGAGCAGCCGGAGAACCCGAACGACCCGAACAGCCCGACCAAGTTCTTCATGACCCTCGACGGCGAGACGCCGAAGCCATTCGATCCAAACTCCGACGTGCCCGACATCACCGTGCGCCAGGGCGATGTCGAGGACTGGATCATCGAGAACCGCTCGATGGAGCTGCATGATTTCCACATCCATCAGCTTCACTTCCAGCTGCTCGACTGGTCCGGCGTCGCGGTCAACGAGCCGTTCCTGCGCGATACCGTCAACGTGCCCTACTACAACGGCCGCATGCTGAAATATCCGAGCGTGCGCCTGCGCATGGATTTTCGCGATCCCAACATCGTCGGCACATTCGTCTACCACTGCCACGTCCTCGAGCATGAGGACGGCGGCATGATGGGACGGATCAGGGTCGTGCCACGAGACACTGCAAGTTCCACCAAGCCGCTCACTCAGCAAAAAGGAGAGCTTTAATGCGCGACAGGCACAAGTCACGTTGGCTGCAAGGTTGCCGCCTCACCCTCAGCGCACTGGCGCTGGGCCAGTTCACCGCCGGCCCCGTCCTTGCACAGGACTGGGATCACCACGGCGGACACGAGACCCGGACGCCGATCAAGCACGTGATCGTCATCATCGGCGAGAACCGCAGCTTCGACCATGTGTTCGCGACCTACGTGCCCGAGCGCCGCGACCAGAGCGTGTTCAACCTGCTCTCGCAGGGCATCGTCAAGCTCGACGCCGGCAAGAATGCGATCCCCGGGCCGAACTTCGAAAAGGCGCATCAGCAGGCGGCCATGGATAACGGCCCGAACGATGCGTTCCTGCTGAGCCCGCCGAAGCAGAACTTCCCCAAGGATCAGCTGCCGTCTCCGCTGGTCGGCGGCCCCAAGGTCTCCTACATCCCGAACAAGTGCGGCAGCTCGCCGATCACCACCTGCGAGGCATCGCTGGTGCTGGCACAGCAGTCAGAATCCGGCCTGCCGTCCGAGTACTACCAATACCTGCTCTCCGGCGGCACTGGTCAGACCTCGCAGACCCCCGACCAGCGCATCAGCAATGTCAGCACGCTGCCCGCCGGTCCGTTCCAGCTCACCAACGCGGACGGCATGCCCTACGACTCCTATTCGGCAAGCCCGGTGCATCGCTTCTACCAGATGTGGCAACAGCTGAACTGCAACCACTCGTCCGCCAGCCGCGACAATCCATCGGGCTGCGGCGGCAATCTGTTCGCCTGGGTCGAAGTGACCGTCGGCGCCGGCGCCAACGGTGCGACGCAGCCCTCGAACTTCTCCACCGACTATTCGCCGACGGCGACGACCACGGGCGAGGGTTCGACGGCGCTCGGATTCTACAACGTGCAGAAGGGCGACGCGCCCTACTTCACATCGCTCGCGCAGAAATACGCGATGAGCGACAACTTCCACCAGTCCGTCAACGGCGGAACCGGCGCCAACCACATCATGTTCGGTCATGCCGACATGATCTATTTCAGCGATACCTACGGCAACGCAGCCGTCCCGCCGAACGGCACGCAGGTGTTCGGCGGCACACCCGACGCCGGCATCGTCCATCAGATCGAGAATCCGAACCCGGCGCCCGGCACCAACAACTGGTACACCGAGGACGGCTACGGCGCCGGCGGCAATGGCGGCTTCGCGCCGCCCTATCAGACCAACCCGGTGTCCGGCGGCGGCTCCTACAGCGACTGCTCGGATCCAGGCCAGCCCGGCGTCAAGCCGATCCTGGACTATCTGAAAAACATCCGGATCCACCCGAATTGCGAGCCGGGCCACTATTATCTTTTGAACAACTACAACCCGGGTTACTTCGGCAACGGCAAGAACGCCTACACCGACACCAACCCGTCCAACACCCCGTTCACGATCCCGCCGTCGACCCGCAAGAGCATCGGCGACAGCCTGAACGAGCGGAATATCTCCTGGAAGTATTACGGCGACCAGTGGAACAACTACGTCAACGATCCTTACCAACTCAACTGGGGCGTGGCCGGTCCGACCGCCGACGAGTACTGCAACATCTGCAATCCGTTCCAGTACGACACCTCGATCATGTCGCACCCGGAACAGGTCGCAGCCCATATCAAGGACTCGGTTGATCTGTACTCCGATCTCTCCAAGCACTCGCTGCCGGCGGTCTCGATCGTCAAACCAAGCGGCTTCACGGACGGTCACCCGTCGTCGTCCAAGCTCAATCTGTTCGAAGGCTTCGCGAAGAAGATCGTCGATCAGGTCCAGGCCTCGGACTACGCCAAGGACACTGCGATCTTCATCACGTTCGACGAAGGTGGCGGCTACTTCGACTCCGGCTACGTGCAGCCGCTCGACTATTTCGGCGACGGCACGCGTATTCCGATGATCGTGGTGTCGCCGTACGCGCGGCAGGGCCACATCTCGCATGAATATGCCGATCACGTCTCGATCCTCAAATTCATCGAGCGCAACTGGCGCCTGGAGCCCATCACCCATCGCAGCCGCGACAACTTCCCGATCCCGGTTGCGGCGCCCGGCAATCCCTATGTTCCGGTCAACAGCCCGGCGCTCAGCGACATGTTCGACTTCTTCGACTTCGACGGCGGCGGCCATCACCACCATGGTGACGGCGACGACCAGGGTGGCAACTGGAACCACTGACGGGCGCACCTCGCGACACAGATCAATCCGCCGGCCCGAAAGGCCGGCGGATTTCGTTTGCGCCGGACCGGATGTCCTTCTCCTGCGCGAGCCTGTAATCTGTCCGGTGACACCGATCCCGCCTCGATGGAATCCCGTTCAATGACGTCAATCGCCTTCCGCCCAGCTCAGCCCGCCGACCTTCCGGCGATCATTGCCCTCCTCGCCAACGACATGCTGGGGGCGCAGCGGGAGGATTCGAGCTCGCCACCCAACCCGCGATATGTCGCTGCGCTCGAAGCCATCCTCGCCGATCCCAACCAGTTGCAGGTCGTTGCGACCCTGGACGATGCGGTGATCGGCTGCCTGCAACTCACCTTCATTCCCGGACTGGCGCGCATGGGGGCCTGGCGCGGACTGATCGAAGCGGTCCGAATTGCCGAAATGCAACGGAGCTCAGGCGTTGGACAGCAGATGTTCGAATGGGCGATCGCGCAATGCAGGGCAAGAGGCTGCGACCTCGTGCAACTCACCACCGACAAGGCGCGCCCCGACGCGCACCGCTTCTACGAACGGCTCGGATTCGTCGGCAGCCACATCGGCTACAAGTTGAACCTTTGACGCGATTGCCGCCGGCATCGCTGCGACGCGGCCGTGCGCTTGTGGCCCATCGCGAAGTCCGGCAATCTGTGCGGCACCGGAATGACGACGGGAGCCGACAGCATGCAACGCCTCTCTCTTCCGATCGCCCTGCTGACGGCCGCCTGGTTGCACGTCCCATTGCCCGCTCAAGCGGCGCCCTGCATGCTCGTCACCCTGACCGGCACGATGAGCGGGCCGGCCCTCATCAATGGCGTCGCCGGCGCCGGTACCCTCGTGCGCTACGGCGACGACAGCACCGGCTGCAGCACGACGAAGCTGCAGTTCGACGCCGGCCGCGGCACCGTTTTACGGCTGTCACAATTGAATATCGATCCGGCAGAGATCGATGCCGTGTTCTTCACCCATATGCATTCGGACCACACCGAGGGCTTCGTCGACCTCCTGCTCGCGCGCTGGAACTGGAGCTCCAGCAGAGCCAAGGTCGATGTCGTCTGCAGCAGCGATGCGCCTTCACCGCTCGGCTTCACCATGAGCTGCGGCAAGTTCTTGACACATATCGGTGACGCCTTCGTCCAGTCCGGCGAAATCGCGCAACGGGTTTCGGAGGACAAGAGACGATTGGCGGGCGGACCTGCCGAGCTCGCGCACCTCATCACGTTCGAGCCGAGCGACGAGCCGCAGCTGGTTTGGACGAAGGGCGACATCAAGGTGAGCGCGATCCGCTCGACCCACGTTGCCGGCCACGCCTCGTTCCGCGTCGACACGCCTGCCGGCAGCGTCGTGATCGGCGGCGATGCCAGCAACGACAGCCCGGCCCCGCCCCGCCCGACCTCGACATCGGCGCAAGTCGAGAAGCTGGCGCAGGGCGCCGAGGTGATCGTGCATTCGACCATGCACCCGATCATGGGTCCGGAACGCGACAGCGGCATGCCGCCCCCGGTCTACTATCGCCAGAGCCTGACACCAGACCTTGGCGCCATGGCGAAACGCGCGGGCGCCAAATACCTGATGCTGACCCATCTGGCGCCGCAGGTCGGGGCGACGCATCACGGTCCCTACAAGGTGCCTGGCGGTGCGCTGACCGAAGCCGACTACCGCAGCGCCGCCGAGGCGGGCGGCTTCACCGGCACGACGATCGTCGGCTCCGATCTCGCCACGCTGCGGCTTCCGGCTCGATAGCGCGGTCCGGATTCTGACGTGTCACTCGCGCGTGTTGGCGCAGGATCGCGAATAGGCGGCGCGATCACTCTGGTTCAGACCGGCGGCTGCGGCCTCGTCGAGGCACCGGTTGATACGGTCCCCGAACGAACTGCGCGCGGGAGCACGCAGGTTCGGCTGCGTGACCGCGTCCATCTTGGGAACCGGCGGCACCTCGATCTTGGGCGGCGGTGGCGGCGGTGGCGGCGGCGGCAGTGTCGGATTGTAGATCGAGCCACCGGGCCCGAGGATCTGCCTTTGCGCAAAGGCGCTCGGCGCGCCGATGACCCAGAGCAAGGTGCAGGCAACAATCAAGGATCGCTTCATAGCCTATATCTCGTGACGGCGCGGCGCTGGTTCAAGTGATTGCCAGCTGCATCAACGCCGCCGTTGATATGCGAGTTCCCCAGCCGGCCTTCACGGCTTCTGATAGATCACGTGACCGGCGCGGATGGTGGTGCTCACTTTCGCGAGATTGGCGACGTCGCTGAGCGGATCGCCGTCGAGCACCACGAGATCGGCGTCGAAACCCTGCTCCACCTTGCCTTTCCTTGCGGCCTTGAAGAACCGCGCCGGATTGGTCGTCAGCGACGCCAGCACCTGGCGTTCCGACAGCACGCGGTGCATCAATTGAAATTCCTGCGTGGTGTCGTACAGCTTCGTGAAGCCGACATCGGTGCCGAACAGCACGGGACCGCCGTTCTCCGAGAACTGCTTGAGCTGGTTGACGGTCGCCGCGATCAGATGGTTGGTGACGTTCGGATCGAGCACGACCGTGGTGAACAACGCCAGCGTCGGGATCAGAGCGATGTTCTGCGCCTTGAACCGCGCCAGCTGCTCCGGCGTGTAGCCGCTTTCGCTCGGGTCGGTGTGCGCCATGATATCGACGCCGGCCGCGATCACCGTCTCGACACCGGTCTTGTTCTGCGGATGGGCGAACACCGGCTTGCCTTGCGCGTGCGCCACGTCGACAGCAGCCTTGGCGATCGCCGGGTCCATGTTCACGACCGGCTTGTTTCCCTTGAAGACACCGGTGAACAGTTTCACGCCATCGAGATTGAGGTCCATGTAGCTGCGCGCCAGTTGCGTGGCCTCGTCCGGCGTCGATGCCTCGGGCAGCTGCATATCAGCCGGCAGATAGGCCGGATGGCCGTCCTTCGGAAAGATGCTGCCGGCGAGGAAGATGTCGGGACCAGCGACTTCTCCGGCGGCGATGCGCTTGCGCAGCGGCAGTATGTTTCGCGGATCGGAGCCGAGGTCCCAGACGGTGGTAAACCCCCAACGCGTCAGCATCTCCTGCATGTGCTGCGTCAACGGCGCGGCCGGCGCCTCGCCGGCGAGGTGCCAGACATGCTCCGTGAAATGAACATGGCTGTTCCAGAACCCGGCAACCACGGTCTTGCCGCTGCAATCGATGACGCGAGCATCCGCAGGCACCTTGACGTCGCCGGACTTGCCGACCGCGCTGATGACACCGTCCGAGATCACGATCACCGCATCCGGCAGCGCAGCCGCATCGGCCGATGCGTAGAGCGTGCCGCCGCGGAGCACCACGGTCTCGGCATGCGCCGCCGCCGAGGCGACAGCCGAGCCGACGAGGAAGAGCGCGACGCGTAGCCAGCTCCGGGTCATGGGCAACCTCTTTGACGATTGGTGCCGGCAACCGCCGGCGCGCGGCAACATAGAGGCTGTGCGCGGCGCGGTTTGATCGTTCTTGCTGTCAGCGACGGATATTGCAGGGCGGCGCCCGGCCCGTCACTCCTCGGGCGCGTTCTCGATCGGGTCGAACCGGTCGGCCTCGAGCCCGAGCAGATTCCAGGATTGCAGCATGTGCGGCGGCAGTGGCGCGCTGACATCGATCACGCCGCCGCGCGGATGCGGAATCACGATGCGGCGGGCGAGCAGATGCAGCCGGTTCTGCAGGCCGCCCGGCAGCTGCCAGTTCTCCTTGTTGAAGTATTTCGGGTCACCCACGATCGCATGATCGATATGCGCCATGTGGGCGCGCAATTGATGGGTGCGGCCGGTCACCGGCTTGAGCGAGACCCAGGCGAGCTTGGTCGCGGAGGCCTCGACCACGGCGTAATAGGTCACCGCGTGGCTTGCGCCCTCGTCGCCATGCTCGGCGATCCGCATGATGCTGTCCTCCTCGCTCTCCTCCTTGGCGAGATAGGTCGAGATCCGGCCCTGCTTCGGCTTCGGCACGCCGGCGACCAGCGCCCAGTAGATCTTGCGCGCGGAGCGATGGCGGAACGCGCCGGTGAGGAACGATGCAGCGAAACGCGTCTTCGCGATCAGCAGGCAGCCGGAGGTCTCGCGGTCGATGCGATGCACGAGGCGCGGCTTCTGCCCCTTGGCGTCGCGCATCACCTCCAGCATCTGGTCGACATGGCGCGTCATGCCGGAGCCGCCCTGCACGGCGAGACCGGCCGGCTTGTTCAGCACCAGCACGTCGTCGTCCTCGTACAGCGTCATGTCCTTCAGCGCCTGCAGCGTCTTCGCCTCGGCCTCCGAGAGCGTGCCTGACGTCTTCGGCGTGTCGAGCCGCAGCGGCGGGATCCGCACGCTCTGGCCCTCCTCCAGCCGGTCCTTGGAATCGGCGCGCTTGCCGTTGACCCGAAGCTCGCCCTTCCGGACGATGCGCTGGATATGGGAAAACGACAGGCCGGGAAACCGCGCCTCGAGGAAACGGTCGACGCGCATGCCGTTCTCGTCTGCCGTGACGACCACGGTCTGCACCTTGGTCGGCAATGGCTGCTCGGCCGCGGCCTTTGCGGGCTTCGGCGCCGCGGGTTCAGGCCGTTGCAACCGGTCGCGACGCGGCTCGGCGAAGCGTGGCGGCTTGGCGGCGGCGCGCTGCGAGAACGGGCGATCGCCGGACTTGCGGTCGTCAGGCCTGCGGTCGTCAGGCTTGCGGCCGCGAGGCCCGGCCACCGCCTTGCCACGATCCTGATCGCGATCCCTGTCACGCCCCTTCACGGATCGCTTCGCGCCTGCTTTGGCACGGTCGCGCGGCGATATGGTTCTCTTGATACGGCGGCTCATGGTGGTTTTTCGGCTCCAGACCTGCTCTGTGCCTAGCGCAAATGCCGCGAATCGTCACGGCGAAATCGGTGTGAGCCTCGGAAGGAGCCTTGGAATGAGACTGGCGATATCGGCTTTGGCGGCGACCCTGATGCTCTCCGGCCCGGCGCTGGCCCAGCAAGGTCCGATGCCCGAGGATCTGGCCTGGAAGCTCCTGGAACTCGGCCGCGTCGTCGACCCGCCCAAGACCGCCGCGCTCTACGCGCCGCTGCAACAGAAGGAGCCCTATCAGGGCGTCAAGGTCGAGCGTGACCTCAAGTATGGCCCCGCCGACCGCCACCTGCTCGACGTCTTCACGCCGGACACCGCCGCGCCACCGCGGCCGGTGCTGATCTACATCCATGGCGGCGGCTTCACTGCCGGCAACAAGCGCAACCCCGGCAGCCCGTTCTACGACAACATCATGCTGTGGGCCGCAAAGAGCGGCTTCGTCGGCGTCAATGCCACCTACCGCCTGGCGCCGGCCTTCCCATGGCCGGCAGGCGCGGAAGACGTCGGCGCGGTCGTGCAATGGGTATCGGAGAACATCGCGCCCCGCGGCGGCGACCCCAGCCGCATCTTCCTGATGGGCCAGTCGGCCGGCGCGGTCCACGTCGCAAGCTATGTCTCGCGCGCCGAATTCCACAAGGTGAAGGGCAGCGGCCTCGCCGGCGCGATCATGGTGTCGGGCATCTACGATCTGACCGCCTCGCCCGCCGGCGACGCCGAGCTCGCCTATTACGGCTCCGACCCGTCGCGCTACGCCGAACGCTCCTCGCTGCAAGACCTTCTCGCAAGCCCGATCCCGTTCCTGATCACCGCGGCCGAGCTCGATCCGCCGCGCTTCGTCGAGCAGTTCGAGCTGTTGAAGCAGGCCAGCTGCAAGCGTCCGAGCGGCTGCGCCCGCAGCTTCATGCTGCCGCAGCACAGCCACATGTCGGAGGTCTATGCGATCAACACGACGGATACGCGGTTGACCGACGAGATCCTGGAGTTCGTGAAGGGCGTGAAGTGAACGAAGTCAGGAGCCGTCGCAGCGGGCGCAGCAAAAATATCGAAGACAACCCCATGCAAAGCAGCCGGCAGCCGGCGCTCGAACAGGCAACTTGACACGTCGGGCAACTCAGCCTTACATTTCTAATATTCAGAAGTCACACATTGCTGCATATGGCATTTGCGGGCTTCTGCAACTGCCCCCTCCATGCGCAGGCAGGAACGGACCGCGCGTTGTTCGCGGCCGCAGCCTCATCTCAGCTTGGTCTAGGACGCGGGCTCATTAAGGCGCAGTCATAGTCGGATTGATGCGAGCTTGGCGCGCAGAAGCCTTGTCCGACAAAGCGCTGTCAAAAAAGATTGATGGGCGAAATCGCTTGCAGCCAAGCCGAATACTAGACGATCGGTCTAATTTCTGGCACCTCGGAAAAGCGCGGTGAGATCAGCTTTGGTTGAGGCTCGGTCGTTACCGAGCGCTGACCGGTTGATGACGAAAGCTTCAACGAACAACGTCCGCCCATACCTTCACGGTTGGGTGGATTCCAGCATGAGAGGTCACGCATGTTTCGCAATATCGCGCTTGGAATGACGATCACTCTCGCAGCGGCTCTAACCGTGCCGGGGGCCATTGCGCAGCAAAAGCACCATGTCAGCTATGATACGCCGGCAACTCAGACGGTATACACCCAACAGCACGTCATCGACGTTGGCGACATTCCGGGACATCAAGCTCGGCTCTTCGAAATTCGGCGGACCTATGGTGCCGATGCCCCCCTCATCAACGGATCGAGATTGAAGGAGCAGTGGACACGCGGCATGTCGGACTACATCGACAACAACGGTCCGGCCCTCATCTACAACGTCTGGATACTGGAGAATGGCGACAAGTTTTTTGTCAGGACATCACTGGTCGCCCAAAGCAGTGGAGACGGGAAGCTTACCAACATGACATCGGGCGTGATTACCGGTGGCACAGGTAGCCTCGCCAGGATTCGTGGCATCATCAGCAGTCATGGCCCGTCCGAGCCAAAGGCCGGCATCAATGCCAATCAGACGGACATCGACTATTGGATGGAGTGAGAAGGCCTTCGCGACAGGCGATGGACCGGTGAAAAAGTTGCCGGTCCATCATGTCCGTTCTGATACGGCGTGTCGTGATCAAGAAATGCTCGAAACCAGCCGCTATCCTCTACGGAGAATTCGCATGCCGCACCGTCGAAACGGGCGAACTGTGATGTTCTTGCTTTGCTTGTTCAGCCTGATCTCGACGGCGCGGCCAGTGAGCGCAGAAGTTACCCGGATCGAGTTCACGTCGAAGCAGCCTTACGGCACATTTCGCGCCGGCGACTATGTGATCTGGCAGGGCAAGATCCACGGCGACCTATCGCCGCAAGAGGCCATCCCTGGGATCGACAAGGCATCGCGCAATGAACGCGGGCGCGTCGACTACGCGGCGAAGATCATTCTCATGATGCCGGCGACTCCGCGCGGGGAAAACGGCGCGTTGCTGGTGGACGTACCCAACCGCGGGCAAGTCTGGGCCGAGGCGATCTACAACTCGCCTCGCGACGCGCGGTTTCTCCCGGGCACGCTGGAGCAAGGCACCGGCTTTCTTCAGGACCATGGTTTCGCAGTTGCGGAGGTTTTTTGGGAGCTTGGACAGGGCGCGGACCTGCCTTCGTTCGCTGACGCCGACGGCAAGACACGCTTCGTCGAGGGAGTGGGCTTTGCGATCGTCCGCGACGCCGCGGATTTCTTCGCGCATGCAGCTTCCGACAAGGGTGGAACGCCCAACCCGCTCAAGGGAGCGATCAACCGCGTGCTCGCGAGCGGCAGGTCCCAGGATGGACGATTCCTGAAGACCTTTCTGCTGAACGGCTTCAACATGACGGGCAGCCGGCGCGTCTTCGACGGAATGCATGTGTTCGTCTCGGCCGCCGGTCTTCTTCCGATCCTGCAGACGGGCCTTGGACCAATGTCGAGCGCCGAGGGGGCTCCCACATTCGACAACCCGGATTTTCCCGGCGTGAATGACGGGCCGCTCACGATCGGGGAGATCACGGCCAAGGTCGAGGCGCGCGGCGAGGTACCTCCGAGGATGATACTGGTGAACTCCACCACGGACTACTATTCGCTGCGCGCTTCGCTTGGCCGCACGGGCGGGTCCGGAACCGCGGATCAACCACTGCCCGGCAATGTGCGGATGTACGATATCGCGGGAGGCCCGCATGTACCCGCCCCCAAAGCACCGGCCTGCACACTGACGCCGGGCCGCCTCGATTGGTCACCGCTGTCGCGGGCCCTCCTGCTGCACCTTGATGCCTGGGTGAGCCGCGGCACCGAGCCGCCCGCCAGCGAACTGATGCCGCTTGAAGCCGCCGGCGGCGAGCCACCTGCGCTGCGCGCGCCGATTCGGCTTTCCGCCGCAGTGATACAAGTGCCGAAGCGCGATCAGGACGGCAATGCGCTCGGCGGCGTGCGGCTGCCGGATGTCGCGGTGCCGACCGGCACCAATGGTGCCCAGAACCAGCCGCAGACATTCACCTGCATGCTGATCGGGTCCTTCTCGCCATTCGCAGCGACGAAAGCGGAACGAGAGCGTACCGGTGACGCCCGCCTGTCGATCGAAGAGCGCTATCACGGCCGCGACGATTACGTGAACCGGATCCGGATCGCCGCCCAGGATCTGATGGCGCGTGGGTTTCTGCTGCCCGAAGACGCGGCAGTGATCGTTCAGGAGGCCGCGTCGACCAACCTGTTCGCGCCGGCACCAACGAATGCCGAGCCACGTTGAGTGAGCCAAGCCGGAACCCAGGCCTGCCACCGAACGAGTGGATGGAGTGAGAGGGTCTCCGCCACTTGCAGAACGCCGCATCACCGGCGGTTTGCTTCTCCTAGACGACCGGTCTAATACGATCTGCATGAGCAAGACGCTGCCTCGCCGCCGTCGCGGGCGACCTCCCAAGGAACTTGCCGGCACCAGCGCGACCCGTGATGCGCTGGTCCGTGCGGGTGTCGTTATGCTGACGGAGAAGGGCTATTCCGCGACGGGGATCGAGGAAGTCTTGCAGAGCGTCGACGTGCCAAAGGGGTCGTTCTACCACTACTTTCCGAGCAAAGAGACATTTGGAGCGGAGCTGATCGACAGCTACGCTGGCTACTTTTCGCGGAAGCTCGACAGCTTCTTCCTGAACGAGCAGCATCCCCCGCTCGAAAGGCTCAGAGGTTTTACCGACGATGCTACGTCCGCCATGAAGCGCTTCCGTTATGCGCGAGGCTGTTTGGTGGGCAATCTTGGGCAGGAGATGAGCGTACTTCCACAATCATTTCGCCAGCGGCTGTTCGATGTGTTCATCGACTGGCAGCAGCGCACAGCCAAGTGCTTGAGAGCTGCCCAGGCTACTGGTGCAATCTCTTCCAGCCAAGATTGCGACTGGCTTGCCGAGTTCTTCTGGATCGGTTGGGAGGGCGCGGTTCTTCGCGCCAAACTCGAACGCCGTTCCGAACCGCTTCATTCCTTCTCGAAGGGCTTTTTCAAGCTCCTCGGTGAATGAGTCGTTTTTCGTGTAGATGGCGGAAGGCACAATCCACCACACGATCTCCACGCCATCATTTCAGCCGGCTTGATCGACCGCTCGCGCTCGGCCGCGAGAGCCTGCCGCTCTGGAACATCCCGTTGAGCTGATCGATCTCACGCTCGCGGCAAACGGCGCTCAGCCTGTCGAATTCTTGGTCTCGCAAGCCGCATCCCCGAGCTGATCTGAATAAATGTCGGCTTCTGGCCCATCGCGACACTTGCTGCAGTTGTACAAGGGCGGTCGGGATCGGAGGACAGCGGACATCGCCGACGGTTCGTGAGTCCGCGGCCTAGCTCCCGCCCCGCTCCTTCCGCAGCCGCGCCCAGTAATCGAGCCGCTTGCGGATCTCGCGCTCGAAGCCGCGATCGGGCGGATCGTAGAAGGTCTGGCGGCCGAGCGCTTCCGGGAAATAGTCCTGGCCGGAGAACGCGTCGGGCGCGTCGTGATCGTACTGATAGCCGGAGCCGTAGCCCTCCGACTTCATCAGCTTGGTCGGCGAATTCAGGATGTGCTTCGGCGGGAGCAGCGAGCCGCCCTGCTTTGCAGTCTGCATCGCCGCACCGAACGCGGTGTAAACCGCGTTCGATTTCGGCGCGGTGGCGAGATAGACCACGGCCTGCGCGATCGCGAGCTCGCCCTCCGGCGAGCCGAGGAAATCATAGGCATCCTTGGCGGCGTTGCAGACCGCCAGCGCCTGCGGATCGGCCAGCCCGATGTCCTCGACCGCCATGCGCACCACGCGCCGCGCCAGGAACAGCGGGTCCTCGCCGGCATCGAACATCCGCGCGAGATAATACAGCGCCGCATCCGGATCGGAGCCACGCACCGACTTGTGCAGCGCCGAGATCAGATTGTAGTGGCCGTCGGCCGACTTGTCGTAGATCGGTGCGCGGCGCTGCAGGATGGCCTGCAACTGCTCGGCGTTGAACACCTCGCCCTTGCGGGCGGCGCGCCAGACCTCTTCGGCCAATGTCAGCGAGGCGCGGCCGTCGCCGTCGGCCATCCGCACCAGCACGGCGCGCGCCTCCGCGTCGAGCGGCAGGCTCTTGCCCTCGATCTTCTCGGCATTGGCGAACAGCCGTTCGATCGCCGCCGTATCGAGCGAGTGAAACACCAGCACGCGGGCGCGCGACAGAAGCGCCGCGTTGAGCTCGAATGACGGGTTCTCCGTGGTGGCGCCGACCAGCACCACCGTGCCGTCCTCCATCACAGGCAGGAAGGAATCCTGCTGCGCGCGGTTGAACCTGTGCACCTCGTCGACGAACAGCAACGTACCCTTGCCCATCTCGCGGCGGGCACGAGCGGCATCGAACGCCTTCTTCAGATCGGCGACACCGGAGAACACCGCAGAGATCTGCTCGAAATGCAGCTCGGTGGCGTCGGCCAGAAGCCGCGCCACGGTGGTCTTGCCGGTGCCGGGCGGGCCCCAGAACACCAGCGAGCCGAGCGTGCGCGTCTCCAGCATGCGGGTCAGCGCGCCGTCGGGACCGAGGATGTGATCCTGGCCAACGACATCAGCCAGCGTGCGCGGGCGCAGCCGGTCCGGCAGCGGGTGTGGCGCGTCCTGCTCCATCCCCGCCGCGGCGAACAGGTTGCCAGCCTCGCGCGGTTGCTTTGGGCTCATCCGCCGAGCGTCACGTTGATCTGCTGGCCGCCGCGCACCAGCGTGATGCGCCAAATTCGCGAGCCCGCCTTCGATACCTTGTCGAGGTCGCTGGTTCGCACGATCTTCTCGTTGTTGACCGCCAGGATGATGTCGCCCTTCTGGAAGCCGACATTGGCGGCCGTGCCGTCATCGGCGAGCTCGGTCACCACGACGCCCTCGGCGCCGGCGTCGAGATGCAGCTCGTCGGCGAGCGCCGGAGAGATATTGGCGACCCGCGCGCCCTGGAACGGCGAGCGCGCGGTCAGCACGATCTCGTCGCGGTTGGTGTCGGGCGCGGTCTCCAGCGGCACGGTGAGCTTCACCGGCTTGCCGGCACGCTGCACCTCGATCTCCGCGTTGCCGCCCAGCGGACGGGTCGCGAAGCGGTAGTCGAACGCGTTGGGATCGTCGATGGCCTGGCCGTCGATCCCGACGATCAGGTCGGACAGTTTGAGCCCGGCCTTCGCCGCGGGGCTGTTCGGCGCGACGTTGGCGACCAGCGCGCCGGTCGGCAGCTTAAGCCCCAATGTCTCGGCGATCTCCGGCGTCACCGCCTGCAGCCGCGCGCCGAGCCATGGCCGCTTCACCGCCTTGCCGCCGCTCTTCGCGGAGGCCACCACGACGCGCACCATGTTGGCCGGGATCGCAAAGCCGATGCCCTGCGAACCGCCGGAGCGCGAGAAGATCGCGGTATTGATGCCGGCGAGCCGTCCGGTCATGTCGACCAGGGCGCCGCCCGAATTGCCCGGATTGATCGCGGCGTCGGTCTGAATGAAGAATTGATAATCCGTGATCCCGACTTGAGTACGCGCCAGGGCCGAGATGATGCCGTGCGTCACGGTCTGGCCGACGCCGAACGGGTTGCCGATCGCGAGCACGACGTCTCCGACCTGGAGCTGGTCGGAATTGGCGAAGTCGAGCGTCGTGAATTTCTCCTTGTTGGTGCCCTTCAGGCGCAACACCGCGAGGTCGGTGCGGCTGTCCTTCAGCACGATCTCGGCCTCGAACTCACGCTTGTCGGAGAGCGAGACCTTCACCTGGTCGGCGCCCTCGATCACGTGATTGTTTGTAACCACGAGGCCGGAGCCGTCGACCATCACGCCGGAGCCGAGCGAGCGCTGCATCTGCTCGGGCTGCTGCCCCGGCACGCCGAAGAAGCGGCGGAAGATCGGGTCGTCCAGGAACGGATTGCGGTTCTGCACGGTCTTGGCGGCGTAGACATTGACCACCGCCGGCTGCACCCGCTGCACGATCGGCGCATAGGACAGCTGAAGCTCGGCCTGCGACGACGGCACGCGACGGTCCTGGGCCGCGGCCGGGGAACAATTCCCCATGAAAGCCAATGTGCACAGAGCGGATATGGCAGCGAAGCGGACGGGTCGGAGCATTCTCACCTCTTTTGGAAACGCCGGAATATAGGCGTGTTCGCCGGGCAATTGAAGGGCGCCCGGCCGGATAAACGGCCCCGCCGGACCGGTGCAAAACCCCCGGCCGACGCGTTGAAGCGCGCCGCCAAGCTTCTATGATTGTTGTCATCTCACTGCGCCGCTCCGCTTGTTGCCCGCGGACAACAAGCGGAGCTGCGATGCCTGGAAGCGCTGTCGTGCGTCAGTCACGTTCGACTCCTAGGACGTCTCAGTGAGTGGGGACTTCAAACACAACAGGGGTGCACAATGGGTGCGACAAAAGTTGGTGCAATCGCCATAGGACTTGCCGGGGCGCTCGCCGCCTCGCCGGCCTATTCACAATCAGCCGGAGGCGGCAGCGACGCGGAGATCGCGCTGCTCAAGCAGCAACTGAAGATGCTCGAGCAGAAGCTCGACAAGCTGCAGAAGCAGACCAATGCCAATACCGCGACCGCAGCCAGCGCAAACGCCAATGCGAAGGCCGCGGATGCCAAGGCGGCGCGGGTCGCAAGCGCGAATGCCGCGATCCCGGTGAAAGGCCCGGTCGCGCCGTCGGGCGTCGTGGTGACGATGCCGAACAACCGGCCGACGATCTGCACCGCGGACGAACAGAACTGCGTCGCGATCACCAGCCGCGTGCACTGGGATGTCGGCGGCTACGACTATCGTCCGAACACCGCTGCCACCTCGCCGCAGAAGCTCGACAGCGGCGAGAACCTGCGCCGCGCCCGCATCGGCATCGTCGGCAAGTTCTTCGGTGACTGGAATTACGCGCTGATCTACGACTTCGGCGGTTCATCCGACGGCTTCGGCGGCGCAGCACCGGGATCGCTGCCCGGCGGCGGCACCTCCGGCGTCGAGAACGCCTATCTGAGCTACACCGGCTTCAAGCCGTTCGGCGGCAAGATGGCGATCGAAGGCGGCATCATGGACATCCCGTGGACGCTGGACGAATCAACCAGCTCCAACGACATCCTGTTCATGGAGCGCGCCTCGGTCGGCCTCATCGCGCAGAACATCGCGGCCGGTGATTTCCGTTCGGGCGCCGGCACCCGCTGGTGGAACGACCAGCTCTGGATCGGCGGCTATGTCACGGGCCCGACGACAGGCTCGATCCACTCCGCATCCTCGGTCACGCCGGCCGGCACGTCCGAGCAGTATGGCGGTGTCGTCCGCGTCGCCGGCAACCCGATCAGCGGCAAGAACTACTCGGTGCATATCGGCGCCGACGCGGAATGGCTGGTGCAGCCGCCGCGCAACCAGCTGACGCAGGCGCAGACGCTGACGCTGAGCGACCGGCCCGAGCTGCGCATCGACCCGACGACGCTGATCTCGACCGGCGCGATCGCCAACGTCTCGGGCGCGCAGGTCTACGGCGTCGAGGCGGCGGCGACCTATGGCTCGTTCATCGCACAGGGCGAATACTACTGGTTCAATGTCGACCGCTCGGCGAATACCGGGCTGCCGCCGTTCGGCGCGCCGAGCCTGAAATTCGACGGCGGCTACGCGCAGGTCGGCTACGTGCTGACCGGCGAGAACCACGCCTACAATCCGGCAACGGCCTCCTATGGCGGTATCAAGCCGCACGATCCGTTCTCGCTCGCCGGGGGCGGCATCGGCGCCTGGGAAATCGCCGGCCGCGTCAGCACGATGAATCTCAACGACCAGGTCGGCCAGGCGGTCGGCATCGCGGGTGGACGGCAGACCGTCTACACCGCCGCGCTGAACTGGTACGTCAACAACAACGTCCGCTTCATGCTGAACTATCTGCACGGCGACGTCGCCAAGCAGGTTTCGGCGACTTCGACTGCGGATGCAGGCTCGAAGTTCGACGCGGTCGCGCTGCGCACGCAGGTGGCGTTCTGAGGCGAACCGATTTCGTCAATGACAACGGCCGGGAGCGACACCGCTCCCGGCCTTTTTATTGCTCAGGAGGACGTGACATCATCGAGCCGTAGCAGCAGCCCCCACCCTGGCCCTCTCCCGCTTGCGGGGGAGGGCCAGGGTGGGGGCTCTCTCCAGTCACTTTGTGGAAAGAGCCCCCACCCGCATCGCATGAGATGCGATGCGACCTCCCCCGCAAGCGGGAGAGGTGCGGCGGAGTTTGCCGCGCGTCTGATTTACTCCCTATGCCGCGCGCTTCTTCTTCACGACGACCTCCGGTGCCGGTGCGCAGGACAGCCGCTCCTGGTGGCCCTCGCCCCAGGCTTTCAGAATATCGATCACCGGACGCAGGCTCTCGCCGAGTTCGGACAGCGTGTATTCGACCCGTGGCGGCACCTCGGCATAGACCTTGCGGATCACGAGGCCATCGTCCTCGAGTGCCCGCAGCTGCTTGGTCAGCATACGCTGGGTGATGCCGGGCATCCGCCGCCGCAGCTCGCCGAAGCGCTGGGTGCCGGCCTGCAAATGATACAGGATCACGCCCTTCCATTTGCCGTCGATCAGGTCGAGCGCGGCCTCGACCGCGCAGCCCGGCCGGCGGGCAAAATTCTTCCGTTTCATCGGTAATTTCCCAATAGTATACAAACAGGGACTAGTTCCCTGATTTTACAGTACTTGCCAAAAGGACGCCAGCGCGACAGGTAAGACGGCAGGCAACCGCCCACCACGGAGACCAGGCATGAAGGCCGTCGGATACCAAAAGTCGCTGCCGATCGAGGCGGCGGATTCGCTCGTCGATTTCGAGATCGCCAAGCCCGAACTGAAGGGGCGCGACATCCGCGTCGCGGTGAAGGCCATCTCGGCCAACCCGGTCGACTACAAGGTGCGCAAGCGCGCGGCGCCGACCGACGGCGGCTACAAGATCCTCGGCTTCGATGCGGCCGGGGTGGTCGATGCCGTCGGGCCCGAGGTCTCGCTGTTCAAGCCCGGCGACGAGGTGTTCTACGCGGGCTCGATTCTGCGCCAGGGCACCAACTCGGAATTTCATCTGGTCGACGAGCGCATCGTCGGCAACAAGCCGGCATCGCTGTCGTTCGCGCAGGCCGCCGCCCTGCCCCTGACATCGATCACCGCATGGGAGCTGTTGTTCGACCGGCTCGGCGCGGTACCGGGCAAGAGCCTCGATCCGCGCACACTGCTGATCACCGGCGGCGCCGGCGGCGTCGGGTCGATCCTGATCCAGCTGGCGCGCCGTCTCACCGGGCTGACCGTGGTTGCGACTGCGACGCGGCCGGAGTCGGCGAAGTGGTGCCGCGATCTCGGTGCGCATGCGGTGATCGATCACTCGCAGCCGATGAAGGAGCAGATCGAGAAATTGAAGCTGCCGCCGGTCGGCCTCGTCGCGAGCCTCACCTTCACCGACCAGCACTACAAGTCGATCGCCGACTTCATCGCACCGCAAGGCAAGTTCGGCCTGATCGACGATCCCGCCGAGTTCAACGTCGCCGCGTTCAAGGGCAAGGCGGTGTCGATCCACTGGGAGTCGATGTTCACGCGCTCGTCATTCCAGACGCCTGACATGATCGCGCAGCATCATCTGCTCAACGATGTCGCCGACCTGATCGACAAGGGCGTGCTGCGCACCACGCTCGACCAGACCTTCGGCACCATCAACGCTGCGAATCTCAAGCGCGCCCATGCGCTGCTGGAAAGCGGCAAGTCGCTTGGCAAGATCGTGCTGGAAGGCTGGTAGGCCTTCCCTCGTACGGGTGGGTCGGCATCAGCACAACCGACCCTACCCGCCCTGCGTAGCTCGCGTTATCCCCACAGGCCGAGCCGTGGCTTTTGCCAAAGCCGCGATCGCCTGTATGATTTGCGCAACGATCACCCCGTCCTCAATCCGGCCGTGCGAGCGGCCGGAACGGTGGTGACGCCCCAAGGGGATACAAGGGGATGGGAGAACGCCGATGAGTTTGCTCACGGCCGATCCGTCGCGGATCGATCCGGAGTGGATGACGCGCGCGCTGCGCGAAGCCGGCTTGATCGACCAGGCCAGGGTCATCGATCTCGCATGCACGCCGGTCGGCAACGGCCTCGTCGGCGACAGCTATCGATTTCGCCTGACCTATGACGGCAATGAGCCGAACGCACCCGCGAGCGTCGTCGGCAAATTTCCGGCGGCAGATCCCGACAGCCGCCGCTCTGGTTCCGCGCACACGCTTTACGTCCGCGAGGTCGCATTCTATCGCGAGCTGGCGGCGACCGTCGCCATTCACACCCCGCGGCCAATTCTCGCCGAGATCGATCCGGCGACCGACGACTTCACGCTGATCCTGGAAGATCTGGCGCCTGCGCGCCCGGGCGACCAACTCGCCGGATGTACGATCGCGGACTGCCTGACGGCGATGCGTGAGGCCGCTGCATTGCACGCGCCGCGATGGAACGACCCGACGCTCGCCGCAGCGCATTGCTTTACGGTTGCCGCGAGCCGGCGCAGAGACCTTCGCGCGGTGCTGCCCGGCATCATCGGTCACTACAAGGAGCGATACCGTGGCGTGATCGAGCCGGAGTTCCTTGATCTGATCGACCGGCTTCCGGACGCGATCCCGCGCTACCAGTCGGAGCAATCGACGCCGCGAACCCTGCAGCATGCAGACTTCAGGTTGGACAACATCCTCTTTGACGTCCGTGGCAATACCCGACCGATGGCGACGCTGGACTGGCAGACATTCACGGTGGGGCCAGGCATCGTCGACGTCGCCTATTTCCTGTCGGCCGGCATCGACCCGTCCGAGCGGCGATTACATGAAGCCGATCTGGTGCGGTTCTATCATTCCGAGCTGATCGGCCGAGGCGTGCGGGACTATGGCTGGGACCAGTGCTGGCGGGATTACCGGCGCTACACGCTGCACGGGATCATGATGGGCGTCGTCTCCGCGCTCAGCGTGCAGCGCTCCGAGCGCGGCGACGCGCTGTTCCTGAAGATGACCCGCGGCGCCTGCGCGCAAGCCCTGGATCACGACAGCTTTGCATACTGGCGCGACTAGCATCGAAAGGGATCCGTGTGCTCAACAAGCTTGACGACTTCCCGATCCACCAGACCCCGGAGCCGATCGCGGTTCCCGTCACCAGCGACCGCAATGTCTATGACCGGACCTGGTTCAACGGCTACACCGCCGACGGCGCGTATTATTTCGGCATCGGGATCGCGATCTATCCGCACCGCAAGATCCTCGACTGCGCCTTCAGCGTGGTGGAGCGCGGCGGACGGCAGCACTGCTTCTACGGCTCGCGCCGCGCGCCGCTCGAGCGCACCGAGATGCAGGTCGGCCCGTTCCGGCTCGAGGTCATCGAACCGATGCTGCGGACCCGGGTCGTGCTCGACGACAATGCGACCGGCCTTGCCTGCGACCTGACCTTCTCCGCGCGCACGGCTGCGATCCAGGAAGCCCGCCAGACGCTGTGGTCGGGCGACCGCCGCGCGATGGACTCGACCCGCTTCGACCAGTTCGGTCGCTGGAGCGGCGTCATCCGTCACCCCGATGGCGAGATCAAGGTCGACGATCGCACCTGCTACGGCACCAAGGATCGCTCCTGGGGCGTCCGCAATGTCGGCGAGCGCGACGTCGGCGGCGCGCCGATGCCGCTGCCGAGCGTGTTCTTCCTGTGGGCGCCGCTGGTCTGGGACGACCACATCTCGCACGCGATCTTCTTCGACGGCACGCAGGGCGAGGCGCTGGTCCGCGAGGGCATCACCGCGCCGCTCTACCGGAGCGAGGCCGAGGTCCCCGGCGTGGTCGATGGCCTCGACCGCCGCATGGCGACTGCGCGGCACCGCGTGACCTACGTGCCGAATACCCGGCTGGCGCAGTCGGCGGAAATCGATCTCGTCGATATCGACGGCCACACCACGACCATCGCGCTCGATCCGATCCTCAAATTCCAGATGAAGGGTCTCGGCTACGGCCATCCGCAATGGGGCCAGGGCATGTGGAAGGGCGAGCTCGAGATCGGCGGCGAGTCGTTCGATCCTGCGACGCTCGACCCGCTGGCGCGCGAGAACGTCCACGTGCAACAGGTGGTGCGCACCCGCCAGGGCAGCCAGACGGGAATCGGCGTGCTGGAGCAGATATGCTTCGGCCCCTATCGCCCGGCCGGCTTCAGCGAGTTTCTCGACGGCGCCAAAGGATAGCGTGCCGTAATGGTAGAAGACGAGTACGCCTTCGATGCCGGCGACTGGCGCTGTGTCGCCGTACGATCGGATCGGCCATGGGGCAACGGCCTTAAGGTGCGCGCATTCGATCGCAAGGGTCACCCGCTTTTCGTCGTAGACTTCGTATGCCATCCCGAGCTGCCCGCCTACGAAGAGTTGCAGGCGATGAGCACAAGCGAGTTGATCGATTTGGCCGCGCTGCGGTTGCATGCTGAGGAATGCAGACGCTCCCTAATGGAGGCCCGAGAACAGGGTCTCCACCTGATACTCGGATTTCAGGCAACACTGGATTGACCGACGTCCATCAGCCTGCTGTGCCTTCCACAAAGATCAGCCGTCGTTCCAGCGCAGTCGCGCGAAGCTTCAGCGCTTCGGCGTACTCCGCGGACGCGTACCATTGGCGCAGGCGTGCCATGGTCGGAAATTCGACGATGACGATGGCGTTCGGCGGCGGACCGCCCTCCACCACTTCAGCGTTGCCGCCGCGCACGATGTAGCGACCGCCATACTGTTCGATGGTTTTCGCCGCCAGCGTTCGATAGGCCTCGAACGCCGAGGCGTCGCGCATCTCGACCTCTGAAATCACATAGGCCGCCATGCACCCTCACGCGATGGTATTGACGATGCCGCCCTCCGCGCGCAGCGCGGCGCCATTGGTCGCAGACGCCTGCTTCGAGCAGACATAGACCACGAGATTGGCGATCTCCTCGGTGCTGGCGAAGCGCTGCAGCAGCGAGGTCGGGCGGTGCTGCTTGACGAAGTTGGAGGCCGCCTCCTCGACCGACTGGCCGTTCTGCTTGGCGAGATCCTTGACGAAGGTCTCGACGCCCTCGGACATGGTCGGTCCGGGCAGCACGGAGTTGACGGTCACGGCGGTGCCCTTGGTCAGTTCCGCAAGCCCGCGCGCGATCGCAAGCTGCGCGGTCTTGGTCATGCCGTAGTGGATCATCTCGGTCGGAATGTTGAGCCCCGACTCCGAGGAGATGAAGACGATGCGGCCCCAGTTGCGCTTCAGCATGCCCTGCATGTAGCCGCGCGACAGCCGCACGCCCGACATCACGTTGACCTCGTAGAAGCGGCTCCAGTCCTCGTCCGGAATGTCGAAGAAGCCCTTCGGCTCGAAGATGCCGGCATTGTTGACGAGGATGTCGACCTCGGGCAGCGCCGCAAGCAAGGCCTTGCAGCCGGCCGCGGTCGAGACGTCGGCGGCGATGCCGCGAACCTTGGCGCCTGGCACCGCCTTGGCGATCGCAGCAATCGCTGCATCGACCTTGGCCTGGCTGCGGCCGTTGACCACGACCTCCGCGCCGGTCCCGGCCAGCCCCTTGGCGATGGCGTTGCCGATGCCCGCAGTCGAGCCGGTTACCAGCGCAGTCTTTCCGGAAAGGTCGATCTTCATTTGTCATCTCCGTTTATGTGGATGGAGATATCGGGCGCGACATGAAGCACCGCAATTGCATCTCACCGACGCGTGAGGAAGTAGAGCACACCTCGTCGTCCCGGCGAAAGCCAGGACCCATTACCACCACATTCGATTGTGAACGGGACCGCCGCCTCACCGCCGTGCAGCAATCAGCCGTTGGGGTTATGGGGCCTGGCTTTCGCCGCGACGACGACTGAGATAGAGAGCCGCGCAAAACAAAAACGGCGCCCGAGGGCGCCGTTTTCAAATCTCTGGCTCAAGAGCGGCTTACGCCGCCTCGGCTTCCTTGTCCTGGGCCGGACCGGAGTCCTGGCCCTTGGCGTCGACGTCGCGGTCGACGAACTCGATCACCGCCATCGCCGCGTTGTCGCCGTAGCGGAAGCCGGCCTTGATGATGCGGGTGTAGCCGCCCTGGCGGTCCTTGTAACGGGTCGCCAGCGTGTCGAACAGCTTCTTGACCTGGTCCTGGTCGCGCAGCTCGGAGATCGCCTGGCGGCGCAGGGCGAGACCGCCCTTCTTGCCGAGAGTGACGAGCTTCTCGACGATCGGCCGCAGCTCCTTGGCCTTCGGCAGCGTGGTGACGATCTGCTCGTGCTTGATCAGCGCGGCCGCCATGTTGGCGAACATCGCACGCCGATGCTCGGCGGTGCGGTTGAGCTTCCGATGAACCTTGCCGTGACGCATTGACTTTTTCCTTCTTCAATTCTGTCGCGGTGGTTCAGCGACAAGTGCAGGTGGGCATCCTGCGTTCGCCCGCAAAAGCGCGACGTCGCGCTTTTACTACTTGGTTTGGGCATGATCCTTATCGGAAAACCGCTGCGCACTTTTCCGGGATCATGCCGCAAAAAAATCGTGGCCGGAAAGTTTCCGGCCACGGCGGTGAAAATGGATCAGTAGTGATCCTCGAAGCGCTTGGCGAGCTCGTCGATGTTCTCCGGCGGCCAGCCCGGCACTTCCATGCCGAGGTGCAGACCCATCTGGGCCAGCACTTCCTTGATCTCGTTCAGCGACTTGCGGCCGAAGTTCGGGGTACGGAGCATTTCCGCTTCCGACTTCTGCACGAGGTCGCCGATGTAGACGATGTTGTCGTTCTTCAGGCAGTTTGCCGAACGCACCGACAGCTCGAGCTCGTCGACCTTCTTGAGGAACGCCGGGTTGAACGCCAGATCGGGGATGATCTCCTGCGTGACTTCCTTGCGCGGCTCTTCGAAGTTGACGAACACGTTGAGCTGATCCTGCAGGATGCGCGCGGCGTAGGCCACCGCGTCCTCCGGCGTGATCGCGCCGTTGGTCTCGATCGTCATGGTCAGCTTGTCGTAGTCGAGGATCTGGCCCTCACGGGTATTCTCGACCTTGTAGGAGACCTTGCGGACCGGCGAGAACAGGCTGTCGACCGGGATCAGGCCGATCGGAGCGTCCTCGGGACGATTGCGCTCGGCGGCGACATAGCCCTTGCCGGTGGTGACCGTGAACTCCATGCGAATCTCGGCGCCGTCGTCCAGCGTGCAGAGCTGCAGGTCGGGGTTGAGCACGGTGACGTCGCCGACAGTCTGAATGTCGCCGGCGGTGACGGCACCCGGGCCCTGCTTCTTCACGACCATGCGCTTCGGGCCTTCGCCCTGCATCTTGATCGAGATGTCCTTGATGTTGAGCACGATGTCGGTGACGTCTTCACGGACACCGGCGATCGAGGAGAACTCGTGCAGCACGCCGTCGATGTGCACCGACTGCACCGCCGCGCCCTGCAGCGAGGACAGCAGGATGCGGCGCAGCGCGTTGCCGAGCGTCTGGCCGAAGCCGCGCTCGAGCGGCTCGGCGACGACGGTGGCGAACCGGCTCGCGTCCGAGCCCGGCGTCACCTGCAGCTTGTTCGGTCGAATGAGTTCTTGCCAATTTTTCTGGATCGTCACTTTTTCACCCTTTGCCGGTCACAAGGCCGATCGAGTGGCCGTACCTGGCGTTGGAGATCGCGGAACAGTCCGCGCGGTCAATTCCAAAAACCATCGCGGGGCGGCTGGACGCCGCCCGCGACTTACAGATCAAACGCGCCGACGCTTGCGCGGACGGCAGCCATTGTGCGGGATCGTGGTCACGTCGCGGATCGAGGTGACGGTGAAGCCCGCAGCCTGCAGCGCGCGGAGCGCCGACTCACGGCCCGAACCCGGGCCGGCCACTTCAACCTCCAGCGTGCGCATGCCGTGTTCCTGCGCCTTCTTGGAGACGTCTTCCGCCGCGACCTGCGCGGCATAGGGGGTCGACTTGCGCGAGCCCTTGAAGCCCATCGTACCGGCCGACGACCAGGCAATGGTGTTGCCCTGCGCGTCGGTGATGGTGATGGTCGTGTTGTTGAACGACGAATTCACGTGCGCGATGCCGGAGGCGATGTTCTTGCGTTCGCGGCGGCGTACGCGGGTGGCTTCCTTGCCCATTTCAAACCTTTCCTGTGATCTCAACGCCGCCGTAGTGCCAGCGGCTACACCTCAAAACGCAAATGGCGAGTAGCGAATTTCGATTCGCTACTCCCCACCTGCAATTCGCAAAACTTACTTCTTCTTGCCGGCGATCGCCTTGGCCGGCCCCTTGCGCGTGCGCGCATTGGTGTGGGTGCGCTGGCCGCGCACCGGCAGACCGCGGCGATGACGCAGGCCGCGATAGCAGCCGAGGTCCATCAGCCGCTTGATGTTGATGCCGACCTCGCGACGGAGGTCACCCTCGACCAGATAGTCGCGGTCGATGACTTCGCGGATCTGGAGGACCTCCTGGTCGGTCAACTGACTGACGCGACGGTCCACCGGGATCTTCACCTTCTCGATGATGTCGGCAGCGTTCTTCTGGCCGATACCATGGATGTACTGAAGCGCGATCAGGACGCGCTTGTTGGTCGGAATGTTGACGCCGGCAATACGGGCCACGGACTTCTCTCCTGTCGCCGCTCCATCACGGATACGGGCTTCTCAAGTTTGCTCTCTGCGGGCTTGTGTCCACAAACGCGAACACGACGCCCTTCCCCTCATGTCCTTCGGGGCCCGGCATCGTCATAAAACTATCCAACTTGGATGCGGGGCTTATTAAAGGATTCATGTCGGTTTCGTCAACCGCTCCTAGCGTTTAGCTCGCTTTTTCGTGAGCTTTTTTGCTGCCTTTTTGGCGGTCTTTGCCCCCTTCCGGGCATTGGCGGCGCTGGCGGCCTTCCTTCCAGCCTTCTTGGCGGCTTTCTTCGTCCCCCTGGCCTTGACGACCGCCTTTGAGGCCCCCTTGGTGGCCTTTCGGGCCGGTTTGGCGGCCTTCTTGGCCGATTTGGCAGCCTTCTTAGTCGTCTTCTTCGCGGTCTTCTTGGCCGCCTTGGAGGCGGTCGAGGCGCGCTTGGCAGCCCGCTTGGGCTCCTCGTGCTCCTTCGGTTCCAGCGCGCCGAGCGCGGTCAGGATCCGGTTGATCTCGCGGGTGACGTGCTCGATGGTCATCATGCCATCGACCGTCAGTAGCTTCCGCCGCTCCGAATAATAGTGAATCAGCGGCTCCGTCAGCGAGCGGTACTGCGCCAGGCGCTTGGTCAGCACTTCCGGCGTGTCGTCGAGGCGGACTTCCTCGCCGCGCGCACGGGTTTCCTCGGCGCGCTTTTCGACGCGGGCGAGCAGCGCGCTCTCGTTAACCCGCAGTTCGACAACTGCGTCGAGCTTGAGGTGCTTCTTGCGGAGCAGTTCGTCCAAGGCCTCAGCCTGCGGCACGGTGCGCGGGAAACCGTCGAGGATGAAGCCCTTCTTGGCGTCGGGCTCCTCGATTCGGTCGGCGATGATTCCCACCACGACCTCGTCGGGAACCAGGCCGCCATTGGCCATGATCTCCTTGGCCTGCAGGCCGACCGGGGTGCCCGCGGCAACCGCGGCACGCAGCATCTCGCCGGTCGAGAGCTGGACGATGCCATGCCGGTGCACCAGCCGCTGCGCCTGGGTTCCCTTGCCCGAGCCCGGCGGCCCCAAAAGGATCAATCTCATATCTGTTTCGCCCCCCGGCTAGGTGGGCGACGTCCGCACACCTGTGTTTTGAGTTCGGCGCCGCGCCGCGATCAGCGGCGGCGGCCTCCCCTGAGCTTCGACTTCCTGATCAGCCCTTCATACTGATGAGCGAGCAGATAGCCCTGCACCTGCGACACCGTATCCATCGTCACGCTGACGACGATCAGAAGCGAGGTGCCACCAAAGTAGAACGGGACCGAGGCATAGGAAATCAGAATTTCCGGAATCAAGCAGACGATCGCGAGATAGATCGCGCCGAGCACCGTGATGCGCGACAGCACGTAGTCGATATATTCCGCCGTGCGCTCACCGGGCCGGATGCCTGGGATGAAGCCGCCATGCTTCTTCAGATTGTCCGCGGTCTCGGTCGGGTTGAACACGATCGCGGTGTAGAAGAAGGCGAAGAACACGATCAGCGCCAGATACATCAGCAGGAACAGCGGACGGCCGTGGCTGAGCTGGGTGGTGAGCCACTGGAACCACTCCGGTCCCTTGCCGGCGTTGAAGTTCGCGACCGTAGTCGGCAGCAGCAGCAGCGACGAGGCGAAGATCGGCGGAATCACGCCCGAGGTGTTGAGCTTGAGCGGCAGATGCGAGGACTGGCCCTCGAACATCTTGTTGCCGACCTGGCGCTTCGGATACTGGATCAGCAGCCGGCGCTGGGCGCGCTCCATGAACACGATGAAGGCGATCACCGCGACCGCCATCACGATGACGATCAGGATCAGGCCGGTCGACATCGCGCCCTGGCGGCCGAGTTCCAGCATGTTGGCGAGCGCCGACGGCAGCTCGGCGACGATGCCGGACAGAATGATCAGCGAGATACCGTTGCCGATGCCGCGCGAGGTGATCTGCTCACCGAGCCACATCAGGAACATGGTGCCGCCGGTCAGCGTGATCGCGGTCGAGATCCGGAAGAACATGCCGGGGTCGCTGACGACGTTGCCGGCGCCTTCGAGTCCGATCGCGATGCCGTAGGACTGGAACAGCGCCAGGATCACCGTCAGATAGCGGGTGTACTGGTTCAGCGTCTTGCGGCCCGCCTCACCTTCCTTCTTGAGCGCCTCGAGCTGCGGCGACACGGTGGTCAGCAGCTGCACGATGATCGATGCCGAGATGTACGGCATGATGTTCAGCGCGAAGATCGCCATGCGGTGGATGCCGCCGCCGGCGAACATGTTGAACATGCCGAGGATGCCGCCGGACTGGCTGCGGAACACCTGCTCCCAGATGTTGGGATCGATGCCGGGGAGCGGGATGTAGGTGCCCAGCCGATAAACAAGCAGCGCACCCAGGGTGAACCAGATGCGCTTCTTCAGCTCGTCGGCTTTCGCCAGCTGTCCGAAATTGAGGTTGGCGGCAAGTTGTTCGGCTGCTGAGACCATGTTCGGCTTTCTCCCGGAGCCCGCTTCGCCGACGCCCCAAGAACTCGTTCTATCGGGGCGATCGGCAGACACCGGACATTATCTGGTGCTCGGCCTCGATAAGTCCATCATTCGATCTGCGGATTGCCCGCGCGGCGCGCGGGCAATGACGCAGATGTTACGCCGCTTCGCCTTCTTCCTTGGCGGGGGCCAGGATCTTGACCGAGCCGCCGGCCTTTTCGACCGCGGCAATGGCCGACTTGGAAGCGCCGTAGGCTTCGATGGTCAGCTTGGTCTTGATCTCGCCGCGGCCGAGCAGCCGCAGGCCGTCCTTGGCGCGACGCAGCACGCCGGCCTTGACCAGCGTCTCGACGGTCACGGTCTCGCTGGCGTTGACCAGCTTGTTGTCGATCGCTTCCTGCAGACGGTCGAGATTGATCTCTGCGAAGTCGAGCCGGAAGATGTTGTTGAAACCGCGCTTCGGCAGACGGCGATGCATCGGCATCTGGCCGCCTTCGAAACCCTTGATGCGGACGCCCGAACGCGCGGTCTGGCCCTTGCCGCCGCGGCCCGAGGTCTTGCCCTTGCCGGAACCGATGCCACGGCCGACACGCATGCGCTTCTTGCGCGAGCCGGCGTTGTCGGCGATATCGCTGAGCTTCATCGCCCTTCTCCTTATCTCTGCTTACTCGCCGACGACGCGGACGAGATGCTGAACCTTGCTGATCATGCCGCGAACTTCAGGAGTGTCCTGCAGCTCGGCAACCCGGCCGATCTTGTTGAGCTTGAGGCCGATCAGCGTCGAACGCTGCGAGTGATGGCGGCGGATCGCGCTGCCGGTCTGCTCGACCTTGATCGTCTTGCTGGCCTTGGCCATCGTCTTGAACTCCAGAAAGCGCTGGTCGCGCGGGGTTATTCCGCCACCACTTCGGCGTCGCCGCCGACGCGGCGCGACTGCAGGGTGGAGACCTTGATGTTGCGGCGCGCAGCCACCGAGCGCGGCGAATCCTGATGCTTCAGCGCGTCGAAGGTCGCGCGAACCATGTTATAGGGATTCGACGAACCGATGGACTTCGCCACCACGTCCTGGATGCCGAGCGTCTCGAACACCGCGCGCATCGGGCCGCCGGCGATGATGCCGGTACCCGCCGGAGCGGTACGCAGATAGACGCGACCGGCGCCGTGACGGCCGGCGACGTCGTGATGCAGCGTGCGGCCTTCGCGGAGCGCGACGCGCGTCAGATTGCGCTTCGCCGATTCGGTCGCCTTGCGGATCGCTTCCGGAACTTCGCGCGCCTTGCCGTGGCCGAAACCGACCCGGCCCTTCTGGTCGCCGATCACGACCAGCGCTGCGAAACCGAAGCGCTTGCCGCCCTTGACGACCTTCGCCACGCGATTGATGTGGACGAGCTTGTCGACGAACTCGCTGTCGCGCTCCTCGCGCTCCCTGCTCCGTTCGCGGCCGCCGCGTTCGCGTTCACCTGCCATGGTGTTTTCCAATCTCTAGGAGGCTTGCGCCTCTTTCCTCGTAATCGTTCAAATTCGGTTAGAAGCTGAGCCCGCCTTCGCGCGCCGCATCCGCGAGCGCCTTTACGCGCCCGTGATAGATGTAGGCGCCGCGATCGAACACGACTTCCTTGACGCCCTTCTGCGCTGCGCGTTCCGCCAGCAGCTTGCCGACGGCCTTCGCAGCATCGATGTCGGCGCCGGTCTTGCCGGCGTCGCGCATGGTCTTCTCCAGCGACGAGGCTGAAGCGAGCGTCTCGCCCTTCTGGTCGTCGATGACCTGGGCGTAGATGTGCTTGGACGAGCGGAACACCGACAGCCGCGGACGGCCGCCTGCCGAGCGGCGAAGCGCAAGGCGCACGCGCTGCTTGCGCCGGGCATTCGTAACCTTGAGTGACATGACCGGCTCCGTTACTTCTTCTTGCCTTCCTTGCGGAAGATGAATTCGTTGGCGTACTTCACGCCCTTGCCCTTGTAGGGCTCCGGCGGACGGTAGGCGCGGATCTCCGCGGCGACCTGGCCGACGCGCTGCGGATCGTTGCCGGTGATCGTGATCTCGGTCGGCTTCGGCACCGCGATGGTGATGCCTTCCGGGATCGCGTACACCACGTCGTGGCTGTAGCCGAGCGCGAGCTGCAGGTTCTTGCCCTGCATCGCGGCGCGGTAACCGACGCCGGTGATCTCGAGCTTCTTCTCGAAGCCCTTGGTGACGCCCTCGACGAGGTTGGCGACCTGCGCACGCGCGGTGCCGTACATCGCCTGCGCGCGGTTGGTCTTGACGCGCGGAGCGACCTTGACCTGGCCGTTCTCGAACTTCACCTCGACGTCGTCATGCACGACGAACTGAAGCGCGCCCTTCGGCCCCTTCATCTTCACCGTCTGGCCCTCGACAGTCGCCGTCACACCCGACGGGATCGTCACCGGCCGCTTGCCGATACGTGACATCGTAAAATCCTTCCTCAGAACACCGTGAAGAGAACTTCGCCGCCCACGTTGGCGTCACGCGCCTCGTGGTCAGCCATGATTCCCTTCGGCGTCGACAACACCGAAATGCCGAGACCGTTGTTCACGCGCGGCAGGTTCTTCACCGAGGCGTAAACGCGCCGGCCCGGCTTCGACACCCGCTCGATCTCGCGGATGACGGGCTCGCCGTCGAAATACTTCAGCTCGATCTCGAGCTCGCTGCGGCCCGAGGCATGCTCGACGCTGGCGTAGCCGCGGATGTAGCCCTCGGACTTCAGCACTTCGAGCACGTTGGCGCGCATCTTCGAGCCGGGGCTCGAGACCTTCGACTTCGAACGCATCTGCGCATTGCGGATGCGGGTGATGAGATCGCTGATCGGATCGTGCGTAGACATTGTTCCGACCCTCCCCTTACCAGCTCGACTTCACGAGGCCCGGAACCAGACCCTTGGAGCCGAGTTCACGCAGCGCGATGCGCGAGAGCTTGTTCTTGCGATAGTTCGAGCGCGGACGCCCGGTCAGCTCGCAACGGTTGCGGATGCGCGTCGGCGACGAGTTGCGCGGCATCTCGGCGAGCTTCAGCGTCGCCGCGAAACGCTCTTCCATCGGCTTGGTCTTGTCGGCGATGATCGCCTTCAGCTTCTCGCGGCGCGGGCCGGCGTTCTTCGCCATCCGCTTGCGCCGGTTGTTCTTCTCGACTGAACTCTTCTTTGCCATGCTTGGCTCCTGGGTATCCGCGTTTGAGTGGCTTTGGCTCAGCTACTCACTGCCGGAACGGGAAATTGAAAGCGGTCAACAAGGCACGCGCCTCGTCGTCGGTCTTGGCGGTGGTGCAGACCGTGATGTCCATGCCACGCGCTTCCGAGACCTTGTCGAAGTCGATCTCGGGGAAAATGATGTGCTCCTTGATGCCGAGCGAATAGTTGCCGCGGCCGTCGAAGCTCTTCGGGTTCAGGCCGCGGAAGTCGCGGACGCGGGGCAGCGCCACGTTCACCAGGCGGTCGATGAACTCGTACATATGGGCCTTGCGCAGCGTCACCTTGCAGCCGATCGGCTGGTTCTCACGCAGCTTGAAGGTCGCGATCGCGATACGCGAATAGGTCACGATCGCCTTCTGGCCGGCGATCTGGGTCAGCTCGGCAGCGGCGGTCTCGGCCTTCTTGCGGTCGTTGACGGAATCGCCCACGCCCATGTTGAGCACGACCTTGTCGAGGCGCGGCACCTGCATCACGTTGGCGTAACCGAACTTCTCGGTCATCATGCCACGGATCTTCTTGTCATACTCCGCGCGCAGACGCGGCGTGTAAGCTGTATCAGCCATCGATCTCTGCTCCCGAGCTCTTGGCAACACGAACCTTCTTGCCATCGGCATGAATCTTGAACCCGATGCGGGTCGGCTTTCCGTCCTTGCCGACATACGCAATGTTGGAAAGATCGATCGGCATCTCCTTGGAGATGATGCCGCCTTCCTGGGTCTGGGTCTGCTTCTGGTGACGCTTCACCATGTTGATGCCGCGGACGAGAGCCTTGTTCTCGTCCGGACGCACCTCGAACACCTCGCCGGTGCGACCCTTGTCGCGGCCGGTGAGCACCATCACCTTGTCGCCCTTGCGGATCTTGGCAGCCATCACAGCACCTCCGGCGCGAGCGAAATGATCTTCATGTGGTTCTTGGCGCGCAGCTCGCGCGGCACCGGCCCGAAGATACGGGTGCCGACCGGCTCGGACTGATTGTTGATCAGCACGGCGGCGTTGCGGTCGAAGCGGATGACCGAACCGTCGGCGCGGCGGATGTCCTTGCGGACCCGGACCACGACGGCCTTCATCACGTCGCCCTTTTTCACCTTGCCACGCGGAATGGCTTCCTTGATCGACACAACGATAACATCGCCCACGGTGGCATAGCGGCGCTTGGAACCTCCAAGAACCTTGATGCACATGACACGGCGTGCGCCAGAATTATCGGCCACGTCGAGGTTGGTCTGCATCTGAATCATTGATGCACCTCGTCCTCTTTCTGCGCTTTAGCGCGCTCAAAATTTCCCTGAATGACTTCGGCCAGGCCGAGGTAATCAGGCCGTTTTCTTGTGTTCGCCCCGGACCACGGTCCAGCGCTTCAGCTTCGAGATCGGCTTCGATTCCTCGATCCAGACCATGTCGCCCGGCTTGAACTGGTTGTTCTCGTCGTGCGCGTGGTAGTTCTTGGAACGGCGGATCGTCTTCTTGTAGATCGGGTGGGTGAAGCGGCGATCGACGCGCACCACGATGGTCTTGGCTTGCTTGTCGCTGACGACCACGCCCTGCAGAGTACGTTTCGGCATAGCTGGCCCCTTACTTCTTCTTCGCGCGCAGCTGCGCGGCGATGGTCTTGATACGAGCGATGTCGCGGCGGGCTTCCCGCATCCGCGACGTGTTCTCCAGCTGCCCGGTGGCGCGCTGGAAACGCAGGTTGAAGCGTTCCTTCTTCAGGTTCAGGACCGCATCTTCCCGCTGGTCGTCGCTCATCGCGCGAATGTCTTCAACTTTCATCTCGGCCATGGCGATTACTCCGCAATGCGCGCAACGAAGCGCGTCTTGATCGGCAGCTTGGCGGCGGCGAGCGACAGCGCTTCCTTCGCGGTCTGCACCGGCACGCCGTCGATCTCGAACATCACGCGGCCCGGCTTGATCCGGACCACCCACAATTCCGGCGCGCCCTTGCCGGAGCCCATGCGGACTTCGGCGGGCTTCTTCGACACCGGCACGTCCGGGAACACGCGGATCCAGACGCGGCCGGCGCGCTTCATGTGACGGGTCAGCGCGCGGCGGGCGGCTTCGATCTGACGGGCGGTGACGCGCTCAGGCTCCATCGCCTTCAGGCCGAACTGGCCGAACGCCAACGTCGCGCCAGAGGTCGCAACGCCGTGGATACGGCCCTTATGCGCCTTCCGGAACTTCGTTTTCTTAGGTTGCATCATGGCTTTAAGCCCTCAAATTCCTGCTTTGCCTCAAGCGGCGTCGCGGCGCGAACGCGGCGTGTTGTCGCCTTCCGCCATCTTCTTGTCCTGGGCCATCGGATCGTGCTCGAGGATCTCGCCCTTGAAGATCCAGACCTTGACGCCGCAGGTGCCGAAGGTCGTGAACGCGGTGGCGACGCCGTAGTCGACGTCGGCGCGCAGCGTGTGCAGCGGCACGCGACCTTCGCGGTACCACTCCATGCGCGCGATTTCGGCGCCGCCGAGACGGCCCGAGCAGTTGATGCGGATACCCTCGGCGCCGAGACGCATCGCCGACTGCACGGCGCGCTTCATGGCGCGGCGGAACGCAACGCGGCGCTCGAGCTGCTGGGCGATCGATTCAGCGACCAAGGTCGCGTCGAGCTCCGGCTTGCGGATTTCGACGATGTTGATCACGACGTCCGACGAGGTGATGTCGGCAACCTTCTTGCGCAGCTTGTCGATATCGGCGCCCTTCTTGCCGATCACGACGCCCGGACGGGCCGAATGGATCGTCACGCGGCACTTCTTGTGCGGACGCTCGATCACGATGCGGGCGACGGCCGCCTGCTTGAGCTCCTTGTGCAGGATCTCGCGGATCTTGACGTCCTCGTGCAGGAGCTTGCCGTATTCCTGCTTGCCGGCGAACCAACGGGAATCCCAGGTCCGGTTGATGCCGAGACGCAGCCCGATTGGATTGATCTTTTGACCCATCGTCTTCTCCTGCGCCCTTCTTAGGCGCTTGCCTCGGCCTCGACCTGACGAACCACGATGGTCAGGTGCGAGAACGGTTTGAACACACGGCCCGAACGGCCACGGCCGCGCGGAGCAAAACGCTTCATCACGATGCCGTTGCCGACATGCGCCTCGGCAACGACGAGGTCGTCGACATCGAGGTCATGGTTGTTCTCGGCGTTGGCGATCGCCGATTCCAGGCACTTCTTGACGTCGACCGCGATCCGCTTGCGCGAGAACTGCAGGTCGGCGAGCGCAGCGGACGCCTTGCGGCCGCGGATCAGCTGCGCCACCAGGTTCAGCTTCTGCGGGCTGACGCGCAGCATGCGGGCGACGGCCTTGGCCTCATTGTCCGCGAGGCTACGTTCGCGCTTTGGTTTGCTCATCGTCTATTCCTCAAGCCTTCTTGGCTTTCTTGTCGCCCGAGTGGCCGTGGAAGGTCCGGGTCGGCGAGAACTCGCCGAACTTGTGACCCACCATTTCCTCGTTGATCGCCACCGGCACATGCTTCTGGCCGTTGTAGACACCGAAGGTCAGGCCGACGAACTGCGGCAGGATGGTGGAGCGGCGGCTCCAGATCTTGATGACGTCGTGACGGCCGGACGCGCGGGCGGCATCTGCCTTCTTGAGCAGAGAACCCTCGACGAACGGGCCTTTCCAGACTGAACGAACCATGTCCGGCGTTCCTTACTTCTTCCGCTTGTGGCGGCTGAGGAGAATGAATTTGTTGGTCGACTTGTTGGTGCGGGTCTTCTTGCCCTTGGTCGGCTTGCCCCACGGAGTGACCGGGTGACGACCGCCCGAGGTACGACCTTCACCACCGCCGTGCGGGTGATCGATCGGGTTCATGACGACGCCGCGGTTGTGCGGACGCCAGCCGAGCCAGCGGGTACGACCGGCCTTGCCGATCGAGATGTTCATGTGATCCGGGTTCGAGACCGCGCCGATCGTGCCGCGGCAACGGCCGTGCACGAGACGCTGCTCGCCCGAGTTCAGGCGGACGATCACGTAGTCCTGGTCGCGGCCGACGATCTGGGCGTAGGTACCGGCGGAGCGCGCCAGCTGGCCGCCCTTGCCGATCTTCAGCTCGATGTTGTGCACGATCGTGCCGACCGGCATGTTGCCGAGCGGCATGACGTTGCCCGGCTTCACGTCGACATAGTTGCCGGCGACGACGGTGTCGCCCGCCGCCAGACGCTGCGGCGCCAGGATGTAGGCGAGCTCGCCGTCCTGATACTTGATCAGCGCGATGAACGCGGTGCGGTTCGGATCATACTCGAGCCGCTCCACGACCGCCGGCATGTCCACCTTGTCGCGGCGGAAGTCGACGGTGCGGTAGGCCTTCTTGTGGCCGCCGCCGCGGAAACGCACGGTGATGCGGCCGGTGTTGTTGCGACCGCCATTGCCGAGCTTGCCCTCGGTCAGGGTCTTCACCGGCTTGCCCTTGTAGAGCGCCGAACGATCGACCATGACCAGCTGGCGCTGGCCCGGCGTCGTGGGATTAAAGGTTTTCAATGCCATCGTCGTTGCGCCTTATAGTCCGGTAGTCACGTCGATGCGGTGGCCCTCTTCAAGGGTCACGATCGCGCGCTTGGTGTCCGACTGCGAGCCGAGATTGCCGCGGAACACCTTGGTCTTGCCCTTGCGGACGAGGGTGTTGACGCTCTTCACCTTGACGTCGAACAGCTTCTCGACCGCTTCCTTGATCTGCGGCTTGGTCGCCTTGCCGGCGACCTTGAACAGCACCTTGTTGTGCTCGGAGGCGAGCGTCGCCTTTTCCGTCACGACGGGAGAGATGATGACGTCGTAGTGGCGCGGATCGATGTTCTTCATTTGAAGCGCGCCTCCAGCGCATCAACCGCAGCCTTGGTCAGCACCAGCTTGTGGCGGCGGAGAATGTCGTAGACGTTGATGCCCTGGATGGGCAGCACGTCGATGTTCGGAATGTTGCGGGCCGCGGTCGCGAAACCGTTGTTCAGCTCGGCGCCGTCGATGATCAGCGCATTGGTCAGGCCGAGGCCCGAGAAATGTCCGAGCAGCGCCTTGGTCTTGGCGGCCTCGAGCTGCGCATTGTCGATCACGATCAGCCCGCCGTCCTTGGCCTTGGCCGACAGCGCATGCTTCAGCGCGAGCGCACGCACCTTCTTCGGCAGGTCGGTCGCATGGGAGCGAACCACCGGACCGAACGCGCGGCCACCGCCGCGGAACTGCGGCACGCGGGCCGAGCCGTGACGGGCGCCGCCGGTGCCCTTCTGCTTGTACATCTTCTTGCCGGTGCGCCAGACGTCGGCGCGGCCCTGGGCCTTGTGGGTGCCAGCCTGACGCTTGTTCAGCTGCCACTGCACGCAGCGCTGAATGATGTCGGCGCGCGGCTCGAGACCGAAGATCGCATCCGAGAGCTCGACGGATCCGGCGTCCTTGCCTTCAAGGGTCGTGACTTTCAGTTCCATCTCACGCGCCCTCCTGCTCGGCCGCAGCCTCGGCAGCTTCGCCGCCGGCAACCTTGAACTTGCCGGGCTTCGGGGCTTCCTTCGGCAGCGGCTTCTTGACCGCGTCGCGCACCGAGATCCAGCCGCCCTTGGAGCCGGGAACGGCGCCTTCGACGAGGATCAGGCCGCGCTCGACGTCGGTCTGCACCACGCGCAGATTGAGCGTGGTGATGCGGTCGACGCCCATGTGACCGGGCATCTTCTTGTTCTTGAAGGTCTTGCCGGGATCCTGACGGCCACCGGTCGAACCGATCGAGCGGTGGGAGACCGACACACCGTGGGTGGCGCGCAGACCGCCGAAATTCCAGCGCTTCATGCCGCCGGCAAAACCCTTACCGATCGAGGTGCCGGTCACGTCGACGAACTGGCCGACCACGAAATGGTCCGCCTGGATCTCCGCGCCGACCGGGATCAGCGCATCCTCGGACACGCGGAACTCGGCGACCTTGCGCTTCGGCTCGACCTTGGCGACTGCGAACTGGCCGCGTTCGGCCTTGGGCATGTACACGGTCTTGCGGGCGCCCGAGCCGAGCTGCAGAGCGACATAGCCGTTCTTCTCGGTCGTGCGGTGGCCCAGCACCTGGCAGTTGCCCAACTTCAGCACGGTCACAGGGATATGCTCGCCGGTCTCCGTAAAGACCCGCGTCATCCCGACCTTCTGTGCGATCACTCCGGAGCGCATCGGCGTGCTTCCTGTCTTTCTGTCCGCAAGCGGCGGACGTAAAAATCCAAAACCTTAGAGCTTGATCTCGACGTCGACACCGGCGGCCAGGTCGAGCTTCATCAGCGCATCGACGGTCTGCGGGGTCGGATCGACAATGTCGAGGAGGCGCTTGTGAGTGCGCATCTCGAATTGCTCGCGGCTCTTCTTGTCAACGTGCGGCGAACGGTTGACGGTGAACTTCTCGATGCGGGTCGGCAGCGGAATCGGTCCGCGAACCTGCGCACCGGTGCGCTTCGCCGTGTTCACGATCTCGCGGGTCGACGTATCGAGGATTCGATGGTCGAACGCCTTGAGACGGATGCGAATATTTTGGCCGTTCATTGCCGTATTCTTTCTTTAGTGAGTGGCGAGTAGCGAATAGCGAATGGTGACCCACCCGCTACTCGCCATTCCCTATTCGCGTATTACTCGATGATGGCGGCGACGACGCCGGCGCCGACGGTGCGGCCGCCTTCGCGGATCGCGAAGCGCAGCTTCTCTTCCATCGCGATCGGCACGATCAGGTGCACTTCCATCGCGATGTTGTCGCCCGGCATCACCATCTCGGTGCCTTCCGGCAGATGCACGACACCGGTCACGTCGGTCGTGCGGAAGTAGAACTGCGGACGGTAGTTGGTGAAGAACGGGGTGTGACGACCGCCCTCTTCCTTGGTGAGGATGTAAGCCTCAGCCTTGAACTTGGTGTGCGGCTTGACCGAACCGGGCTTGCACAGCACCTGGCCACGCTCGACTTCCTCGCGCTTGGTGCCGCGGAGCAGCGCACCGATGTTGTCGCCGGCCTGGCCCTGATCGAGCAGCTTGCGGAACATTTCGACGCCGGTGACGATGGTCTTCTGGGTGTCGCGGATACCGACGATTTCGATTTCCTCGCCGACCTTGATCACGCCGCGCTCGACACGGCCGGTGACGACGGTGCCACGGCCCGAGATCGAGAACACGTCTTCGACCGGCATCAGGAACGGCTGGTCGATCGGACGCTCCGGCTGCGGGATGTACTCGTCGACATTGCGCATCAGCTCGAGGATGGCGTCGTGGCCGAGCTTCTTGTCCTTGTCTTCGAGGGCGGCGAGCGCCGAACCCTTGATGATCGGAATGTCATCGCCCGGGAATTCGTACTTCGAGAGCAGTTCGCGAACTTCCATCTCGACGAGCTCGAGCAGCTCCGGATCGTCGACCATGTCGCACTTGTTGAGGAACACGACGAGCGCGGGGACGCCGACCTGGCGGGCGAGTAGGATGTGCTCGCGGGTCTGCGGCATCGGGCCGTCAGCAGCCGACACGACCAGGATCGCGCCGTCCATCTGGGCAGCGCCGGTGATCATGTTCTTGACGTAGTCGGCGTGGCCGGGGCAGTCGACGTGCGCGTAGTGGCGGTTCTGCGTCTCGTACTCGACGTGAGCGGTCGAGATCGTGATGCCGCGCGCCTTCTCTTCCGGCGCCTTGTCGATCTGGTCGTAGGCGGTGAACGTCGCGCCGCCGGTTTCTGCGAGCACCTTGGTGATCGCTGCGGTCAGCGAGGTCTTGCCATGGTCGACGTGACCGATGGTGCCGATGTTGCAGTGGGGCTTGTTACGCTCGAATTTAGCTTTGGCCATTTGACTCTCCGTTCAATCGTTGACTGCCGTCAACGACAATCAGGCAAACTTCTTCTGGACTTCAGCCGACACGTTCGCCGGAGCTTCGGCGTAGTGATCGAACTGCATGGTGAAGGTCGCGCGACCCTGGCTCATCGAGCGCAGGTTGTTCACGTAACCGAACATGTTCATGAGCGGCACCATCGCGTTGATGACGTTGGCGTTGCCGCGCATGTCTTGGCCCTGGATCTGGCCGCGCCGGGAATTCAGGTCGCCGATGACCGAACCGGTGTAGTCTTCCGGGGTCACCACCTCGACCTTCATGATCGGCTCGAGCAGAACGGACTTGCCCATCTGCAGCGCCTCGCGGAAGCAGGCGCGCGTGGCGATTTCGAAGGCCAGCGCCGACGAGTCGACGTCGTGATACTTGCCGTCGATCAGCTGCACCTTGACGTCGACGATCGGGAAGCCCGCGACCACGCCGGAGGACAGCACGCTCTCGAGGCCCTTTTCGACGCCCGGGATGTACTCCTTCGGCACCGCGCCGCCGACGATCTTCGATTCGAACTCGTAGCCCTTCCCGGCTTCGTTCGGCTCGACGATGATGGTGACGGCCGCGAACTGGCCGGTACCGCCGGTCTGCTTCTTGTGGGTGTAGCTGTGCTCGACCCGCTTGGTGACACGCTCACGGAACGCCACCTGCGGCGCGCCGATGTTGGCGTCGACCTTGTAGGTGCGCTTGAGGATGTCGACCTTGATGTCGAGATGCAGTTCGCCCATGCCCTTGAGGATGGTCTGGCCGGACTCGTGGTCGGTCGACACGCGGAACGACGGATCCTCCGCGGCGAGCTTGGCAAGCGCCACGCCCAGCTTTTCCTGGTCGGCCTTCGACTTCGGCTCGATCGCGATCTCGATCACCGGCTCCGGGAATTCCATCTTCTCGAGGATGACCGGCTTGTTGGGGTCGCACAGCGTGTCGCCGGTGCGCGCTTCCTTCAGGCCAGCCAGCGCGACGATGTCGCCGGCGTAGGCTTCCTTGATGTCTTCGCGGTTGTTCGCATGCATCAGCAGCATGCGGCCGATACGTTCCTTCTTCTCGCGGGTCGAGTTCACGACGCCGGTGCCCGACTGCAGGATACCGGAATAGATGCGGCAGAAGGTGATGGTGCCGACGAACGGGTCGTCCATGATCTTGAACGCGAGCAGCGCCAGTGGCTCCTTGTCGTCCGCCTTGCGCACGACCTCGTTGCCGTCCTCATCGGTGCCCTTGATCGCGGGCACGTCGACCGGCGACGGCAAGTAGTCGACGACGGCGTCGAGCAGCGGCTGCACGCCCTTGTTCTTGAACGCCGAGCCGCACAGCACCGGATAGAACGCGCCGGTCAGCACGGCCTTGCGGATCAGGCGCTTCAGGGTCGCCTCGTCCGGCTCATTGCCGTCGAGGAACGCAGCGAGAGCGTCGTCGTCGAGCTCGACGGCGGCTTCCACCATCTTCTCGCGATATTCCTTGGCCTGCTCGACCAGATCTTCCGGGATGTCGACATAGTCGAACTTGGCGCCGAGCGATTCATCGTTCCAGATGACGCCCTTCATTTTCACGAGGTCGACGAGACCCTTGAAGTTGTTCTCGGCACCGATCGGCAGCTGAATCGCGATCGGCTTGGCGCCGAGGCGGTCGACGATGTCGGCCAGGCACTTGAAGAAGTCGGCACCGGTCTTGTCCATCTTGTTGGCGAAGACGATGCGCGGAACCTTGTACTTGTCGCCCTGGCGCCAGACGGTCTCGGTCTGAGGCTCGACGCCCTGGTTGGAGTCGAGAACGCAAACGGCGCCGTCGAGCACGCGCAGCGAACGCTCGACTTCAATGGTGAAGTCGACGTGGCCGGGGGTGTCGATGATGTTCAGGCGCTTGCCGTTCCAGAACGCGGTGGTCGCAGCCGAGGTGATCGTGATGCCACGCTCCTGCTCCTGCTCCATCCAGTCCATCGTCGCGGCACCTTCGTGCACCTCGCCGATCTTGTGGCTCTTGCCGGTGTAATACAGGATACGCTCGGTGGTCGTGGTCTTGCCGGCGTCGATATGCGCCATGATACCGAAGTTGCGGTAGTCCTCGATGGCATGTTGGCGGGGCATGAGACTGTTCCTTAGATTCCGTTATTCGCCTTACCAGCGATAGTGCGAGAACGCGCGGTTGGCTTCCGCCATCCGGTGCACGTCTTCACGCTTCTTAACCGCGTTGCCGCGGTTGTTCGAGGCGTCGAGCAGCTCCGCCGAGAGACGCTCGGTCATGGTCTTCTCGTTGCGCTCGCGGGCAGCCGAGATCAGCCAGCGGATGCCGAGCGCCTGACGGCGCACCGAACGGACTTCCACCGGAACCTGGTAGGTCGCGCCGCCGACGCGGCGGGAACGGACCTCGATGGTCGGCATCACGTTCTCAAGCGCCTGCTCGAACACGCCGAGCGGGTTCTGCTTGGTCTTGGTCTCGATCATGCCGAGCGCACCGTAGACGATGTTTTCGGCAACCGACTTCTTCCCGGCGTACATCACCGAGTTCATGAACTTCGTAATGATGATGTTCCCGAACTTCGGATCCGGAAGAACTTCACGCTTCTCAGCAGAATGGCGACGCGACATCTGATCGTTTCCCGCTTACTTCGGACGCTTCGCGCCGTACTTCGAACGACGCTGCTTACGGTTCTTGACGCCCTGGGTATCCAGCACGCCGCGGAGGATGTGGTAGCGCACGCCGGGCAAGTCCTTGACGCGGCCGCCGCGGATCATGACCACCGAGTGCTCCTGAAGGTTATGGCCCTCACCCGGGATGTAACCGATCACCTCGAAGCCGTTGGTCAGGCGCACCTTGGCAACCTTACGAAGCGCCGAGTTCGGCTTCTTCGGGGTCGTGGTGTAGACGCGCGTGCACACGCCGCGCTTCTGCGGCGACTGCTGCAGCGCCGGCACCTTCTTACGTGACTTCTGCACTTCACGCGGTTTTGCGATCAGCTGGTTGATCGTCGGCATGTAGCCTTCACCCTTTAGTTCGCGCGAAGCCTTGAATGGCTTCGCCAATTCTTCTCGGGAAAAGCCGTCCCGTACGGCCCGCTCGACGCGAATCAAATACCCGCGCAAAGCGAAATCGCGCCAACCACTCATCGCTGAGCGGAAAGCGCTTCGACGCCACAGAGGACCGCGATTCCGTACCGTTCAGCGTTCGCTGTCCGGCCCGCCACCGAGGTCATGCATCCGAAATCACTCTCAAGAGGACGTGCTCAAGAGAACCAATATCGTCCTGGCATTGCCTAGCTATCATCGACAGCGTTTGAGCGGCATTCGTCGAGGTTGGTGCCCGTCCGGCGCCTGAAAAAGGGCCTTCGGGTGTTCCGTTCCGACGCTGGCGTAGCTCACCGCCTGTCGTTAAGTGGGCGCCTTGTATAATCGAGAGATAGTGAAGTCAAGCAAAACGACAAGCAAAGAAACGCCTCTGCCGCTTGCGTATTTCGCATTTCATCAGCGCTCGGCAAGCGACGGATTGTGACAGCCTCAGGCCTCCCCTCACCTCTATCCGAATCTCCGGCGCGGGCGCGGAATCATATTTAACCCGGGTAAAATACGATCAGAAACAATTCTCCCCAACTTAGTCCTGAATGCAAATTTCGAAACTAAGCCTTTATTTGCCATTCGCAGCGCAAAAATTGCGATCTACGGCCACGGAAGCTCTCATGCGGTACACCGACATCGCGATCATCGGCGGAGGCCTTGCGGGCTCGATCGCAGCCGCCATGCTCGGCCGTGCCGGAATACCGGCTGTCCTGATCGACCCGCATCAGGTCTATCCGTTCGATTTCCGGGTCGAGAAGATCGGCGGCGACCTCCAGCTCGAACGATTCGGAAGGACCGGCCTTGCCGAATCCGTGCTCCGTTCGGCCACGCTGGACGGTGAGAACTGGATCGCGCGATTCGGTCATCTGCTCGACCGGCAGCCGAGCCGGCAATACGGCATCATGTACGACGACCTGATCACCGCGATTCGGGACGAGATCGCGCAGCCGGCGGAATTCATCTGCGACAAGGTCGTCAACGTCGCGACCAGCTCCGAGCGCCAGAAGCTGGTGCTCTCGGGCGGCGAGGAGATCTCGGCGCGCCTGGTGGTGCTCGCCAACGGCCTGAACGTCGGACTGCGCCGGATGCTCGGCATCGAGCGGCTGATCACCAGCCACTGCCACTCGATCTCGCTCGGGTTCGATTTCGTTCCCGTCGGCCGGCCCGCCTTCCCGTTCGCGGCCATGACCTATTTCTCGGAGCGGCCGAGCGACCGCATCCCCTACATCACGCTGTTTCCGATCGGAAACCGGATGCGCGCCAACCTCTTCACCTACCGCCAGGCCGACGATCCGTGGCTGCGCGCGATGCGGCGCAATCCCGTCGAGACGCTGAACGCCGCACTGCCGCGGCTGCGCCGGCTCACCGGCGAATTCGACGTCGCCGGCGACATTAAGATCCGCCCCGCCGACGTCTATGTCAGCACCGGCTACCGGCAGGCCGGCGTCGTGCTGGTCGGCGACGCCTTCGCCAGCACCTGCCCGGTCACCGGAACAGGGACCGACAAGGTGTTCACCGACGTGTCGCAGCTCTGCAACGTCCACATCCCGGCCTGGCTTGCCACCGACGGCATGGGCGAGGAGAAGATCACCGCCTTCTACGACGATCCGGTCAAGACGGAATGCGACGCCTGGTCGAACGCCAAGGCCTTCAATTTCCGCAAGGTGTCGATCGGCGGCGGACCCTACTGGCAAGCCCAGCGCTGGGCGCGCTTCCTCGGCTATCTCGGCCGGGGCTCGCTGCGCCGGCTGCACCGCCCACAGGCGGCCTCGACAACGCGGACAGCCAATCAGTTCCGGCAGCGTCCGCAGGCGGCGGACCGGGCGTAGCAGCCGGACGTCACGAGCTACGAGGCGCGGGCGTCACGCCTCCTCGTCTTCGTCCTCATCCTCGTCGTCTTCATCCTCGTCGTCATCGTCCGCGTCGTCGTCTTCGTCGTCATCGTCGTGATGCACATGTCCCTGGTCGTCCCACAGCTTGCGGTAGACGCCGTTGCGGGCCAGCAGTTCCTCATGCGAGCCGCGTTCGATCGCCCTGCCGCCTGAGATCACGATGATCTCGTCCATCTCGACCACCGAGGTCAGGCGGTGCGTCGACCAGATCATCGTGCGCCCTTCGGCGACCTTGAGCAGCGTGCGGTTGATCGCGGCCTCCGTGGTCTGGTCCAGCGCCGAGGTCGCCTCGTCGAGCAGCAGCACGGATGGATTGCGGATCAGCGCGCGCGCGATCGCGATGCGCTGGCGCTGGCCGCCGGACAGGGTATCGCCGCGCTCGCCGACCGGCGTGTCGTAGCGCTGCGGCAGGCTCATGATGTAGCGATGGATCTCGGCCTTCTTCGCGGCGTCCTCGACTTCCGCGTCGGTCGCCCCCTCCTTGCCGAGCCGGATGTTCTCGCGGATCGACATGTTGAACAGCATGTTCTCCTGGAACACGACCGCCATGTTGGCCCGCAGCGACTCGCGCGTCACCCGACGGATATCGACGCCGTCGATCGTGACACGGCCCTCGTCCGGCACGTAGAGCCGCAGGATCAGGTTGATCAGCGTGCTCTTGCCGGATCCGCTCGGGCCGACGATCGCGATGCTCTTGCCGGCATTGAGCTTCAGGCTGAGATTGTCGAGCACCGGCGTCTGCGCCCCTTCATACTGGAAGGTGACGCGGTCGAAGGAGATGTCGTTGGTGATGCGCGGCAGATCCGGCGCACCGGGACGGTCGGCACCGCGGGTCGGCTCGTCCAGCAGTTCCTGGATGTGCCGCACCGCCGCCGCCGACGAGATCGACACCGGGATGAAATGCATCAGATGGGCGATGTTGTAGGACACCTCCCAGAATGCGCTCTCGAAGGTCACGAAGGTGCCGACCGTGATCTGCCCCTTGGTGGCCAGATAGGCGCCGATCGCCAGCACCACGAGGTGGAGCAGCAGCACCGCGATGGTGACGGTGCGCTCCACCATGGTCGACAGGAACATCGCCGAGGCGGCCTTGGCGCGGACGTCGCGGTTGCGCAGCGTGAACCAGCCGAGCGCCCGGCGCTGCAGATTGAACGCCTTGACGACCGCCTGCGCGGCGACGTTCTCCTGCACGGTTCCCAGCAGCGCGGCTTCGTTCTGCTTCTGCTCGTAATTGGCCTGCACCGCCTTCGGCGTCAGGATGCGCGGCCCGATCAGCGTGATCGGAAACACCAGCAAGGCGACCGCGGCAAGCTGCCAGTTCAGGAACAGCATCAGGATGATGCCGGCGATCAACTCGAGGCCGGGCAGCGCCGCGCTGTTGGCAAAGGTCTTGACCGAGCCCTCGAACGCAGAGAGATCGATCGAGAAGCGCGACAGGATCTCGCCGCGCTTGGTGCGCGCGAAATAGGCCGATGGCAAGTTTTGGACGTGCTCGAAGATGCGAGTCCGGACGTCGGCGATGATGCCGGCGGCGAGCCGCGCATCCCAGCGCTCGTACCAGACCGCGATGATCGAGGTGACGATGCCGGCCACGGCGAGCACGCCGAGGATCTTGTAGAGCGCCTGGAAGTCTTCCTCGCCGAGCGCGTCGTCGATCAGGAATTTCAGGCTGAGCGGCATGATGACGTTGAACAACGTCTCGACCAGCACGCCGATGGCGACGAAGGCGAACGGCTTCCTGTAGTTCGCCAGGATCGGCTTGACGAAGCCGAAGATCGTCGACAACGCGCCGGCGGCCTCCTTGGCGGTGAAGACGACGAGATCCTCGTCATCATCATCGTCGAGCTCGAACTCGTCCTCCTCGTCGTCCTCATCTTCGTCGTCGGCCGGGGCAGCGGCGGGCTTCGTGGAGGCTGCTGCTGCAGGCGGACCGGCCACCGGCGCAAGCTTCTTCTTCAGCTCGGGATCGTCGGCCGCCGATCTCGCGGGATCGTCTGATGCAGGAGGTCTTGATGCAGGAGGTCTTGGCGCCATGAAACCAACCGATGCTCCACGGCCGGCATGACCGCAAATCGAAACCGCAGCCGACAACGCTGCGGCCGCGATCCTATGCGATCAAGGTGAATTCGGCAAAGCGTTTGGAACCGCGCGACGCGCAGCCACGCCGTGCCGTGGATTCGGCATCACAGCACGGCCGCGGTCTGACCGTTGGTTGGCGCAAGGCCGATCGCCTCGCGTCAGAAGCCGACAGTCGCCGCCGCTAGTCGTCGAGGTCGGCCTCGACCTTGTCGAAGAACGAATAACGCAGGCTGTCGGAGTCGGCGTACCACTGTCCCGGCCCCTTGTTGGCGGCGAGCGTCAGCGTCCACAGCGCATCGGTGCAGTCGCGCCGATGCATCGACAGGTCGAAGCCGTTGCCGAAGAACAGTTCCGACCATTCCCACCAGGTGCCGAGCTTCTTCACTCCGCGCAACAGGTCGTAGCGATCGATCACCGCCGGCGCCATGTCCGAGGTCACCGACGCGAACACGACGCCAGTCTTGACCACGCGATTGAGCTCGCGCACCCCGCGCACGACCTGCTTCTCGCCGAGATGACACAGCGAGGTCTCGAACACGAAGTCGAACTCGTTGTCCTTGAACGGCATGTCGGCGATCGAGCCGAGCTTGTTGTACTTCTTGAGTGCCTTCGGCGTCTTGCCGTGGATGTAGCGGTTGTTCTCGATGCCCCAGGCATCGATGCCGCGCTCGCGCAGTGCCCCGACCAGCTCGCCGCTGGCGGAGCCGGCGATCAGCAGCTTGTAGCCCTTCGCCCTGCCCCAGACCGTCTTGATCAGGTCGGTCAGATAGGCCGGATCGGTGAAGTTGCGCCAGACCTCGCTGTAGGGACCGACGCCGCGATAATTGTCGAAATAGGTGCGGTCGATCTTGTCGCCCTGCGCGCCATCGTCCTGCGCGCGGGCGCGACGCAGCCGCATCATCTCGGTGACGACGATGTCGGTCGCGGCATCGGAGGAATCGAGCAGCCCGTTCAGCGTCGAATCGAACAGATAGTCGCCCACCACCACGATGCCGGGGTGCTCCTTCGGCTCGGGACGATGGTTGGTCATGACGTCGCGCACCGGCAGGCCGCCCGGCAGCGCGTTGACCGACGACAGCCAGCGGTGGGTCTTGCCTTCGAGGAAATGCGCGCGGGCATCGCCGAGCGAGGCCGGCAGCGACTTCAGTGCGGCGTCGATCAGTTCCTCGTCGCTGAGATTGGCGTAGGCGAGCGCGTCGGAGCCGGCGATCAGCCAGTTCAGCACGCCGTGCTTGCCGACATCGTGGCGCGCGCCTTCGTTGTAGACGCAGCAGCCGCCGAACGCCTCCGACATGAACCAGGCGCCCGGGATCTTCTCGCCCCAGAACGGCTCGTCGAACAGGATCGAGACGCGCAGATAGTGCGCGGGCCGATCGAAATAGGCGACGTGCTTGACCATCGACTTGCGCAACTGCTCGCCGTCCCAGCGCATGGTCGCGAGCCATGAGTGCGGCAGGCAGACCAGCACGAGGTCGAAGTCGCGCGTCTCCGGGCCCTTGCCGTTCATCATGTTGAGCTGGTAGCGGCCGGTCGCGGTCTTGCCGACCTTGAGGACGCGATGGTTGAGCTGGATGTCGGCGCTGACCTCCGAGCGCAGGCAATCGATCAGCTGCTCGTTGCCGTTCTGGATCGAATACAGGCCGATATAACCGTCGACGTCCATCACGTAGTTCTTCAGCGCGTTGAGGCCGTTGGTGTTGTGGCTCTCGGTCGCAAGGTCCGAGCGCGCCATCACCTTGAAGAACCGCTTGGCGGTCGCGTCCTCGACCTCTTCGTCGAGGATCTGCTCGGCGGTCTTGTAGGCCCACGGATGCTCATTGTCGTGGGCGCCGACGCCCTCGTAATACTCGATCGGCGACACCAGGTCGGTGCAACGCTTGCGGAACGCCTCGATCGCAGCCGCGGTCTTCGCGCCGTATTTGCGGCGCATGCCGGGCACGTCGGCGAGCAGCTCGCCGTCGAGCTGCACCTGCTCGGCATCCATCGGGATCGTCTGCAGGCCGAAATGCTGGATCAGCTCGCGCAGCGGGTCGGGTCCCGTCATCGAGTAATCGTAGATCTCGGCAACGCCGGCCTCGTACATCGCGGGCGCGCTGTCGAATTTGCGCGTGACGATCTTGCCGCCGAGGCGGTTCGACGCCTCGAAGATGGTGATGCGGCAGAGGTCGCCGAGTTTGCGCTTCAAATACCAGGCGCTCATCAGCCCCCCGGGGCCGCCGCCTACAATCGCCAAGTCGAGCATATGGGTTCCGTCGTCTCCGGCGCGAGCCAAACAGCCGGTCTAAGTCACCCTAGCAAAAGCACTTTTTTGCCTGAAGGGAAGATGAACAAACTGCGTCCCTGCACCGCAGCAGGGAAAGAAAGCAGCAAAAAGGCCGGCAAAACGCCGGCCTTCTCGCCATTACCGTAGTCTTGCGGAGGCCTATTCCGCGGGCGGCAGCGCCAGCGGCTCCGCTTCCGGGGCCGTCGGCACGATCGCCGCCTGCTGCTTCTCGCGCTCGTCGAGGATCAGCTTGTCGCGCTTGACCGCGACTTCGCGGATCCGCGCCATCGAGGCGCCGGTGCCGGCCGGGATCAGGCGGCCGACAATGACGTTCTCCTTGAGGCCTTCGAGCGGGTCGATCTTGCCGTTGACCGCCGCCTCGGTGAGCACGCGCGTGGTCTCCTGGAACGAGGCCGCCGAGAAGAACGAGCGGGTCTGCAAGCTCGCCTTGGTGATGCCGAGCAGAACCGGCGTACCCGTGGCGGGCTTCTTGCCCTCTTCCTTGGCCTTGACGTTGAGCGCGTCGAACTCGATCTTGTCGACCTGCTCGCCCGAGATCATGTCGGTGTCGCCCTGATCGGTGACCTCGACCTTCTGCAGCATCTGACGGACAATCACCTCGATGTGCTTGTCGTTGATGAGCACGCCCTGCAACCGGTAGACCTCCTGGATTTCGTTGACCAGATAGGCAGCGAGTTCCTCGATGCCCTTGATCGCCAGGATGTCGTGCGGCGCCGGATTGCCTTCGACGATGAAATCGCCCTTTTCGACGATGTCGCCGTCCTGAAGGTGGATGTGCTTGCCCTTCGGGATCAGGTACTCGCGCGGCTCCTCGGTCTTGTCCATCGGCTCGATCGAGATGCGGCGCTTGTTCTTGTAGTCGCGGCCGAAGCGGATCGTTCCCGCGGTCTCCGCGATGATCGCCGCATCCTTCGGCTTGCGAGCCTCGAACAGTTCCGCCACCCGCGGCAGACCGCCAGTGATGTCACGCGTCTTGGCGCTCTCGGTCGAGATACGCGCCAGGATGTCGCCGGGCATCACCTTCGCGCCGATGTCGACCGACAGAATGCCGTCGACCGACAGCATGTAGCGGGCATCGCCGCCACGCGCGAGCTTCAGCACCTTGCCATCCTTGCCCTTGACCACGATGGCCGGACGCAGGTCCGAGCCGCCGCGCGTCGTGCGCCAGTCGATGACCACGCGCTTGGCAATACCGGTCGATTCGTCGAGCGTTTCCGAGATCGACTGGCCTTCGACCAGATCCTCGAACCCGATCGTGCCCTCGACTTCGGTGAGCACCGGGCGGGTATAGGGATCCCACTCCGCGATGCGCTGGCCACGCTTGACCATGTCGCCTTCGTCGACGTGCATCTTCGAACCGTACTGAATACGGTGGGTTGCACGCTCGGTGCCGTCGGCATCGACGATCGCAACGACCATGTTGCGCACCATCGCGACCAGATTGCCTTCGCTGTTGCGGGCGATGGCCTTGTTCCGGATCACGATCTTGCCGTCGAAGTTCGATTCGACGAACGACTGCTCGTTGAGCTGCGCGGCGCCGCCGATGTGGAACGTGCGCATCGTCAGCTGCGTGCCGGGCTCACCGATCGACTGCGCCGCGATGACGCCGACGGCCTCACCGTGGTTGACCGGAGTGCCGCGGGCCAGATCGCGGCCATAGCACTTGGCGCAGATGCCGTTGACCAGCTCGCAGGTCAGTGCCGAGCGGATCTTCACCTCCTGGATGCCGGCCTGCTGGATCACGTCGACGTGGCTCTCCTCCATCAAGGTGTCGCGCTTGATGACGACCTCGTTGGTGGCGGGATCGCGCACGTCATCGCAGGCCGTGCGGCCCAGGATGCGCGAGCCGAGCGAGGCGACCACGGTGCCGGCGTCGACGATGGCGCGCATCTTGATGCCGAGCTTGGTGCCGCAATCGGTCTGCGTGATGATGCAGTCCTGCGCGACGTCGACCAGACGGCGGGTCAGGTAGCCGGAGTTCGCGGTCTTCAACGCGGTGTCCGCGAGGCCCTTGCGGGCGCCGTGGGTCGAGTTGAAGTACTCGAGCACCGACAGACCTTCCTTGAAGTTGGAAATGATCGGCGTCTCGATGATCTCGCCCGACGGCTTGGCCATCAGGCCGCGCATGCCGGCGAGCTGGCGCATCTGGGCCGGCGAACCACGCGCACCGGAGTGCGCCATCATGTAGATCGAGTTGATGTCGGCATCCGCGCCCGCCGCCGTCTTCTTGGTCGACGAGATCTCCTTCATCATCGCCTTGGCGACTTCTTCACCGGCCTTCGACCAGGCGTCGACGACCTTGTTGTACTTCTCGCCATGGGTGATCAGGCCGTCATTGTACTGCTGCTCGAAATCCTTCGCCAGCGTACGGGTCTGGTCCACGATCTTCCACTTCGACGCCGGCACGACCATGTCGTCCTTGCCGAACGAGATGCCCGCCTTGAAGGCGTTGTAGAAGCCGAGCGCCATGATGCGATCGCAGAAGATCACCGTCTCCTTCTGACCGCAGTGACGGTAGACCTGGTCGATCACGCCGGAGATCTCACGCTTGGTCATCAGCTTGTTGATGATGTCGTACGAGATCTTGGTGCTCTTCGGCAGCAGGTTACCGAGCATGACGCGACCCGCGGTGGTTTCGATCCACCGCTTCGACATCTTGCCTTCCTCGTCCATGCCTTCCCACCGGTACTTGATCTTGGTGTGGAGGTGGATGACCTTCGAATGCAGGGCGTGCTCGAGCTCAGCCATGTCGCCGAAGATCTTGCCCTCGCCGGGCAGGCCTTCGCGCATGATCGAGACGTAGTAGAGGCCGAGCACGATGTCCTGCGACGGCACGATGATCGGCTGGCCGTTCGCCGGATGCAGGATGTTGTTGGTCGACATCATCAGGACGCGCGCTTCCAGCTGCGCTTCGAGCGACAGCGGAACGTGCACGGCCATCTGGTCGCCGTCGAAGTCGGCGTTGAACGCGGCGCAGACCAGCGGATGCAGCTGGATCGCCTTGCCCTCGATCAGCACCGGCTCGAACGCCTGAATGCCGAGGCGATGCAGCGTCGGCGCGCGGTTGAGCAGCACCGGATGCTCGCGGATCACCTCATCGAGGATATCCCAGACCTCCGGACGCTCCTTCTCGACCAGCTTCTTGGCCTGCTTCACCGTGGTGGACAGGCCCTTGGCATCGAGCCGCGAGTAGATGAACGGCTTGAACAGCTCGAGCGCCATCTTCTTCGGCAGGCCGCACTGATGCAGGCGCAGCTCGGGACCGACCACGATCACCGAACGGCCCGAATAGTCGACGCGCTTGCCGAGCAGGTTCTGGCGGAACCGGCCCTGCTTGCCCTTCAGCATGTCGGCGAGCGACTTCAGCGGGCGCTTGTTGGCGCCCGTGATGACGCGGCCGCGGCGGCCGTTGTCGAACAGCGCGTCGACGGCCTCCTGCAGCATGCGCTTTTCGTTGCGGATGATGATGTCGGGCGCGCGCAGCTCCATCAGCCGCTTCAAACGGTTGTTGCGGTTGATGACGCGGCGGTAGAGGTCGTTGAGGTCCGAGGTCGCGAACCGGCCGCCGTCGAGCGGCACCAGCGGACGCAGGTCCGGCGGAATCACCGGCACCACCGTCATGATCATCCACTCCGGCTTGTTGCCGGAGACGCGGAAGGCCTCGACGATCTTCAGACGCTTGGCGAGCTTCTTGTGCTTGATGTCGGAGTCGGTCTCCGCCATGTCGGCGCGCAGCGTCGCTTCGAGCTTCTCGAGCTCGAGCCCCTTCAGCAGCTCGCGGATCGCCTCGGCGCCGATCATGGCGGTGAAGCTGTCCTGGCCGTACTCGTCCTGCGCCTTCAGATACTCGTCTTCAGACAGCAGCTGACGGTCCTTCAGCGCGGTCAGACCCGGCTCGAGAACGACGTAGTATTCGAAGTACAGGATCCGCTCGAGATCCTTCAGGGTCATGTCGAGCAGCAAGCCGATGCGCGACGGCAGCGACTTCAGGAACCAGATGTGGGCGACCGGGGCCGCCAGCTCGATATGGCCCATGCGCTCGCGCCGGACGCGCGACAGCGTCACCTCGACCGAGCACTTCTCGCAGATGATGCCCTTGTACTTCATCCGCTTGTACTTGCCGCACAAGCACTCGTAGTCCTTGATCGGCCCGAAGATGCGCGCGCAGAACAGGCCGTCACGCTCCGGCTTGAAGGTGCGGTAGTTGATGGTCTCCGGCTTCTTGATCTCGCCGTACGACCAGGACAGAATCTTCTCCGGAGACGCGATCGAAATCCGGATCTGGTCGAAGACCTGAGCCGGCGTCGTCGGATTGAAAAGATTCATAATCTCTTGATTCATGGTCTTCTCCTCGCGTGCCGATCGTCACCGGCAGCAAATTCGAAAGTTTTAGTCAGCGTGCGCCCCGCTCAACGTCCGAGAGGAGCGCGAAGGCCCGGCGCTGTCGCGCCGGGCATAAATCACAGCGTTACTCGGCCGCTTCCGACGTCGGCGCCGGTCCCACCTTGGAATTGTGCAGGTCGACGTTGAGGCCGAGCGAGCGCATTTCCTTGACCAGCACGTTGAACGATTCCGGAATACCGGCCTCGAAGGTGTCGTCGCCGCGCACGATCGCCTCGTACACCTTGGTACGGCCGGCGACGTCGTCCGACTTCACGGTCAGCATCTCCTGCAGCGTGTAGGCGGCGCCGTAGGCTTCCAGCGCCCAGACCTCCATTTCGCCGAAGCGCTGGCCGCCGAACTGCGCCTTGCCGCCCAGCGGCTGCTGGGTGACAAGCGAGTACGGACCGATCGAACGCGCGTGGATCTTGTCGTCCACGAGATGGTGCAGCTTGAGCATGTAGATGTAGCCCATCGTCACCTTGCGATCGAACGCATCGCCGGTGCGGCCGTCATAGACGGTCGACTGGCCGGAGGCGTCGAAGCCCGCGAGCTTCAGCATCTCCTCGATGTCCGCTTCCTTGGCGCCGTCGAACACCGGCGTTGCGATCGGCACGCCGTGGCTCAGGTTGCGGCCGAGCTCCAGCAGCTCGTTGTCGTTCAGCGACTTGATGGTTTCATCCTCGCCGTAGATCTTCTTCAGGGTCTCGCGCAGCGGCTTGAGATCCTGCCTCTGATAATAGGCGTCGATGGTCTGGCCGATGCGTTTGCCGAGGCCGGCGCAGGCCCAACCGAGATGCGTCTCGAGGATCTGGCCGACGTTCATGCGCGAGGGCACGCCGAGCGGATTGAGCACGATGTCGGCATGCGTACCGTCCTCGAGGAACGGCATGTCCTCGATCGGCACGATCTTCGACACCACGCCCTTGTTGCCGTGACGGCCGGCCATCTTGTCGCCGGGCTGGATCTTGCGCTTCACCGCGACGAAGACCTTGACCATCTTCATCACGCCGGGCGGCAGCTCGTCGCCACGCTGCAGCTTCTCGACCTTGTCGAGGAAGCGCTGCTCGAGGCCCTTCTTCGACTCGTCGTACTGCTTCCGCATGGCCTCGATCTCGGCCATCAGCTTGTCGTTCGGCGAGGCGAACAGCCACCACTGCGACTTCGGATACTCGTCGAGCACCGCGCGGGTGATCTTGGTATCCTTCTTGAAGCCCTTCGGGCCGGCGATGCCCTGGCGGTTCTCCAGCAGCTCGGCGAGGCGGTTGTAGACGTTGCGGTCCAGGATCGCCTGCTCGTCGTCGCGGTCCTTGGCCAGACGCTCGATCTCTTCCCGCTCGATCGCCAGCGCACGCTCGTCCTTGTCGACGCCGTGGCGGTTGAACACGCGGACTTCCACGATGGTGCCCTGCACGCCCGGAGGCACGCGCAGCGAAGTATCGCGGACGTCGGAGGCCTTCTCGCCGAAGATGGCGCGGAGCAGCTTCTCTTCCGGCGTCATCGGGCTCTCGCCCTTCGGCGTGATCTTGCCGACCAGGATGTCGCCGGCGCGGACTTCCGCACCGATGTAGACGATACCGGCTTCGTCGAGGTTCTTCAGCGCTTCTTCCGAAACGTTCGGAATGTCGCGGGTGATTTCCTCAGGACCGAGCTTGGTATCGCGGGCCATCACCTCGAACTCCTCGATATGGATCGAGGTGAAGACGTCGTCCTTCACGATCCGCTCGGAGAGCAGGATCGAGTCTTCGAAGTTGTAGCCGTTCCACGGCATGAACGCGACCAGCACGTTGCGGCCGAGCGCGAGCTCGCCGAGATCGGTCGACGGACCGTCAGCGATGATGTCGCCCTTCTTGACGATGTCGCCGACCTTCACCAGCGGACGCTGGTTGATGCAGGTCGACTGGTTGGAGCGCTGGTACTTCATCAGCCGGTAGATATCGACGCCCGACTTGGTCGGATCGAGATCCTCGGTGGCGCGGATCACGACGCGGGTGGCGTCGATCTGGTCGATCACGCCCGAACGGCGGGCTGCGATCGCAGCACCGGAGTCACGGGCGACCACGCCTTCCATGCCGGTGCCGACGAACGGCGCCTCGGCGCGAACCAGCGGCACCGCCTGGCGCTGCATGTTCGAGCCCATCAGCGCACGGTTGGCGTCGTCGTTCTCGAGGAACGGGATCAGAGCCGCGGCGACCGAAACCAGCTGCTTCGGCGACACGTCCATGTAGTCGACCTTGTCCGGCGTCACCGGCAGCACTTCGCCGGCATGACGGCAGACCACCAGATCGTCGGTGAAGCGGCCCTTGGCATCGAGCGGCACGTTGGCCTGCGCGACGCGGTAGCGGCCCTCTTCCATCGCCGACAGATAGACCACCTCGTCGGTGACCCGGCCGTCCTTGATCTTGCGATAGGGCGTCTCGACGAAGCCGTACTTGTTGACGCGCGCGAACGTCGCCAGCGAGTTGATCAGGCCAATGTTCGGACCTTCCGGCGTTTCGATCGGGCAGATGCGGCCGTAATGCGTCGGATGCACGTCGCGGACTTCGAAGCCGGCACGCTCGCGGGTCAGACCGCCCGGGCCAAGCGCCGACAGGCGCCGCTTGTGGGTGATCTCCGACAGCGGGTTGGTCTGGTCCATGAACTGCGACAGCTGCGAGGAACCGAAGAACTCGCGCACCGCGGCGGCCGCGGGCTTGGCGTTGATCAGGTCCTGCGGCATCACGGTGTCGATATCGACGCTCGACATGCGTTCCTTGATGGCACGCTCCATGCGGAGCAGGCCGATCCGGTACTGGTTCTCCATCAGCTCGCCGACCGAGCGCACCCGGCGGTTGCCGAGATGGTCGATGTCGTCGATCTCGCCCTTGCCGTCACGCAGGTCGACCAGCGTCTTGATCACCGCCAGGATGTCTTCCTTGCGCAGCGTGCGATGGGTGTCGGGCGCATCGAGCTCGAGGCGCATGTTCATCTTGACGCGTCCAACCGCGGAGAGGTCGTAGCGCTCGGCATCGAAGAACAGCGACTGGAACATGGCCTGCGCCGAATCCAGCGTCGGCGGCTCGCCCGGACGCATCACGCGGTAGATGTCGAACAGCGCGTCCTCACGCGTCATGTTCTTGTCGGCCGAGAGCGTGTTGCGGATGTAGGCACCGACATTGACGTGGTCGATGTCGAGCAGCGGCAGGTCCTTGTAGCCCTGCTCGTTGAGCACCTTGAGCGACTTCTCGGTGATCTCCTCGCCGGCCTCGGCGTAGATCTCACCGGTCTTCGGGTTGACGAGATCCTCGGCGAGGTAGTTGCCGACGAGCTCCTCGTCCGACATGCGCAGCGCCTTGAGGCCCTTCTCCTGCAGCTGGCGCGCCTGGCGCACGGTCAGCTTCTTGCCGGCCTCGAGCACCACCTTGCCGGTGTCGGCGTCGATCAGGTCGTTGACGGTCGAATAGCCGCGGAAGCGGTTGGCATCGAACGGCACGCGCCATCCGTCCTTGGTCCGCTTGTAGGTGATCTTCTTGTAGAAGGTCGACAGGATCTGCTCGCCGTCGAGACCGAGCGCGTACATCAGCGAGGTCACCGGCAGCTTGCGGCGGCGGTCGATGCGCGCGAACACGATGTCCTTGGCGTCGAACTCGATGTCGAGCCAGGAACCGCGATACGGAATCACGCGCGCGGCAAACAGCAGCTTGCCGGACGAATGGGTCTTGCCCTTGTCGTGGTCGAAGAACACGCCGGGCGAACGGTGCATCTGCGAGACGATGACGCGCTCGGTGCCGTTGACGACGAAGGTGCCGTTCATCGTCATGAGCGGGATGTCGCCCATGTAGACGTCCTGCTCCTTGATGTCCTTCACCGACTTGGCGCCGGTTTCCTCGTCGATATCGAACACGATGAGGCGCAGCGTCACCTTGAGCGGCGCAGCGAAGGTCATGCCGCGCTGGCGGCACTCATCGACGTCGTACTTCGGCTGCTCGAACTCGTAGCGCACGAATTCGAGCATCGAGGTGCCGGAGAAATCCGAGATCGGGAACACCGAGCGGAACACCGCCTGCAGGCCCTCGTCGAGGCGACCGCCGGCCGGCTCGTCAACCATCAGGAACTGGTCGTAGGATGCCTTCTGAACCTCGATGAGGTTCGGCATCTCGGCGACTTCCTTGATGTGACCGAAGAACTTGCGTACGCGTTTGCGACCGGTGAATGTCTGCTGCGCCATCGTGGCCTCTCATTTTCGTCGCCTTTGTGGGGCGAACCTTCCGGGAGCGACTGCCATCGGCCCCGGGTTGAATTTCGAATCGTCTCGAAGGAACGAAGCGCAAAGTCAGGAATTAAATCCCCGTCCCGGCCACCACCACCTCCAAAACGCAAAACAACGCGCGGGGCGCATCACTGCACCCGCCCGTCCAAACGCTCCGCTTTACGGACTGAAAAAGCCCGAAATCTGACTGTCTCCCAACGGCTTCCGCCAGGGACCCTGCCGCCCCCGCCGCCTACCGTGTTTTTCCGCTGCCAACCCGATATGGGATGGCAATAAAGGAGATTCGAGGGTTAAGTCCACGGATCCCCACACTTTTTTGTGTCCGGAACGCTACGCGACAACCTGTCGCATGCCGTTTGCATGGCCCGGGAGCGCCCTGCGGCGCTCCCGGATCGCGCATTACTTGAGCTCGACCTTGGCGCCAGCCTTCTCGAGCTGGGCCTTGATCTTGTCGGCTTCGTCCTTGTTGACGCCTTCCTTGACGGGCTTCGGAGCGCCTTCGACGAGGTCCTTGGCTTCCTTCAGGCCCAGGCCGGTGATGGCGCGGACTTCCTTGATGACTTCGATCTTCTTGTCGCCGGCAGCAGCCAGCACGACGGTGAAGTCGGTCTTCTCTTCAGCCGGAGCAGCGGCAGCGCCGCCGGCAGCCGGGCCAGCAACCGCGACGGCGGCAGCGGCGGACACGCCCCACTTTTCTTCGAGGAGCTTGGCGAGTTCGGCCGCTTCGAGCACGGTGAGGCTCGAGAGGTCGTCGACGATTTTCTGCAGATCAGCCATTGTTCAGTTCCTTAAACGTTTGGTTCGAACCAGGTTTGAGATTAGCGAAGGGTCAGGCCGCTTCGCCCTTTGAGGCATGAGCCTGAATGACGCGCGCGAGCTTGGCCGCAGGCGCATTCGAGAGCTGAGCAAGCTTGGTCGCCGGCGCCACGAGGAGGCCAACGATCTTGCCGCGCAGTTCGTCGAGCGACGGCAGTGAGGCAAGCGCCTTCACGCTGTCGACATTCAGGACGGTTTTACCCATCGAGCCGCCGAGGATGACGAACTTCTCGTTCGCCTTGGCGAATTCGATGGCAACCTTTGGCGCCGCAACCGGATCGTTCGAAGTAGCGATCACGGTCGGCCCCTTCAGCAGGGAGCCGATGGCAGCGACGTCAGTGCCTTCAAGAGCAATTTTGGCGAGACGGTTCTTCGAGACCTTCACCGATGCGCCCGCCTGCTTCATCTGCATGCGCAGCTTCTGCATCTGGGCCACGGTGAGGCCGGAATAGTGAGCAACGATCGCAACCGACGTGGTCTTGAAGACCTCGTTGAGTTGTTCGACCGACTCTTTTTTTGCCGCTCGTTCCACAGCAAGCTCTTTCCGGTTGGCGGCCTTTCCGCGAAGGCAGGGACCGCCGGGTTGCACCCATCGTCCCGCCCTAAACCTGATCCAGAGGGTACAAGACCCTTCGGACATGCCGGGCAAGACGACATCTAGAAGCCTGCCCTCCCAAAGCCTTGCGGCCATGGGCTGTCGAGGTTCGAACCAAACCAGCCTTCCAGCCGCGAACATGCCGCGACGTGAAGCGCAAAATCCGGTCTTCACCCGTCTATGCAGGCCATGCGATTAAGCCGTTGAAAACACGAAGTTCTCGCGGGCGCCTGCAGTCTTGGACAGGATCGAGGCACTTCAGCACGCTGAAGGCCCCTGCTCTCACTCCGTTCCGAGGCGACGGGTCTCCTTCCTTTCGAGCATCCTTGCGGGCATGCGGAAAGGAATGATCTCCTATCATCTCAGGTTTTCGGAATGCGAGCACGGACATGCCAGCAAGTGCCAGCACGCCCGGAGCGCGCTATGTAGCCGGTCCTGCCCGGCTTGCCAAGAGCAAATATTGGACCAGTTTCATATGACGGCCGAGAACCGGTTCCGGTCACGGAACCGGCAAGCGCTTATGCTCCGCTCACCTTATAAGGCAACGGCTGGCCGGCAAAGAACGCGTCGAGATTGGCGAGCACGCAGTCCTGCATTGCGACGTGCGATTCCAGGGTGTGGCCGCCGAGATGCGGCGACAGCACCACGTTCGGCAGCGCCGTCAGCGGCCCCGGCGTATGCGGTTCCCGGGCGAACACGTCGAGGCCGGCGCCGGCGATCACGCCGTCGGTCAGTGCCGCGACCAGCGCCGCCTCGTCAATGACCGAGCCGCGCGAGATGTTGACGACGAATCCGTCACCACCGAGCCGGCGCAGGATGTCGGCGTTGACCGCATGCTCGGTCTCGGCGCCGGCGCGTACGGCGATCATGAGCACGCTGCACCAGTCGGTGAGCGCCTCCAGCGTCGGAAAATACTGGTACGGCACGTCGTGCTTCGAGCGGCTGAAATAGCCGACCTCGGTCTCGAAGGCGGCGACGCGGGCGGCGATCTTGCGGCCGATCTCGCCCATGCCGTAGACGCCGACCTTGCGGCCGCGCATGCCGGCCTGCGGCCGCATCATCGGCGACGGCTTTGCACCGGCCCAGTCGCCGCTCCGGACATAGTCGTCGGCCACCAGCAGACGCCGCACCGATGCCAGCATCAGGGTCAATGCCGTGTCGGCAACCGATGCCGCATTGGCACCGGGGCTGTGGCCAACCGCGATGCCCCGCTGGGCGGCAGCGGCGAGATCGACGCCGTCATAGCCGGTGCCATAGCAGACGATCGCGCCGAGCTTCGGCAGCATGTCCATGACGTCGCCACGCAGCGGCGTGCCGCCCGCAGTGATCATGGCTCTGACGTCAGCGAGCTCGGCCGTCGGAAACGCTTCGTCCAGCCGCTTGCCCGCGGCGTTGAGCAGTTCATAGCGCTCGCCGAAGCGGATCAGCTGGGCCTTGGGAAAGCGCGAATAGACCAGGACCTTATCGGGCATTGTTCTTCTTTCCTGCGAGAGGCTTCACCTGGAGCCTTTTCCATTCCAATTGAAGCGGAACGCGACTCTCGATTCTCGTTCTGACGCGTTTCCTCCGCTCGAAAACGCTCCGGCAAAAACAAAGGGCGGAACCGGTTGCCCGATCCCGCCCCTCTTTATCTCGTCACGGCCAAGGATATCAGCCGAGGATGGTGCCCGGCTCGACCTTCACGCCCGGACCCATGGTGGAGGAAACCGCCACGCGCTGGATATAGGTGCCCTTGGAACCCGCCGGCTTCGCCTTGGAGACCGCGTCGGCGAGCGCCTTGACGTTCTCGACCAGCTTGTCCTCGGAGAACGAGGCCTTGCCGATGCCGGCCTGCACGATGCCGGCCTTCTCGACGCGGAACTCGACCGAGCCGCCCTTGGCACCCTTCACGGCGTTGGCGACGTCCATGGTCACGGTGCCGATCTTCGGGTTCGGCATCATGCCGCGCGGACCGAGCACCTTACCGAGGCGGCCGACCAGCGGCATCATGTCGGGGGTCGCGATACAACGATCGAAATCGATCGCACCGCCCTGCACCTTCTCGACCAGGTCTTCAGCACCGACGACGTCGGCGCCGGCAGCCTTGGCTTCCTCGGCCTTGGCGCCGCGCGCGAACACGCCGACGCGCAAGGTGCGGCCGGTGCCGTTCGGCAGATTGACGACGCCGCGGACCATCTGGTCGGCGTGGCGCGGGTCGACGCCGAGATTGATCGCGATCTCGATGGTCTCGTCGAACTTCGACTTGGCGCGCTCCTTGACCATCTTGATGGCGTCCGCGAGCGGGTAGAGCTTCTCGCGATCGACGCCCTCACGGGCCTTCTTCAAACGCTTTCCGATTGTCATGGCCCGTTACCCCGCAACTTCCAGACCCATCGAACGGGCAGAGCCCTCGACCATCTTCATGGCCGATTCAATGGTGTCGCAATTCAAGTCCTTCATCTTCTTCTCGGCGATCTCGCGCACCTGCGCCTTGGTCACCTTGCCGGCCTTGTCGCGGCCCGGCGCCTTCGATCCGGACTGGATCTTGGCGGCCTGCTTGAGGAAGTAGGACATCGGAGGGGTCTTCATCTCGAAGGTGAAGGACCGGTCCGCATAGATCGTGATGATCACGGGGATCGGGGTGTTCTTCTCTTCCTTCTGGGTCTGCGCGTTGAACGCCTTGCAGAACTCCATGATGTTCAGACCGCGCTGACCAAGCGCGGGGCCGATCGGGGGCGAAGGATTCGCCGCACCGGCCGGGACCTGAAGCTTCAGGTATCCGGTCACTTTCTTTGCCATTTATCACTCCTGTTGTGCCGGACGGGGCCGGCGGTTTCAGGTTCCGTGGTTCGGTTGAAGGGGCTGGCGACCGCCTCCTCCCTCCCACGGCCTCTCACTTGACGGGGGGCATATACCCCACGCCGTCCGGTCAGACCACCTTTTCGACCTGACCGAATTCCAGTTCCACCGGGGTCGCGCGGCCGAAGATCGACACCGCGACCTTCACGCGCGAGCGCGCCTCGTCGATTTCTTCCACCACGCCGGAGAACGAGGCGAACGGGCCGTCGGCCACGCGCACGTTCTCGCCGATTTCGAACGACACCGACGCCTTCGGACGCTCCACGCCCTCCTGCACCTGGTGCAGGATCCGCATCGCCTCGTTTTCCGAGATCGGCATCGGCTTGTTTTCCGCGCCGAGGAAGCCGGTTACCTTCGGGGTGTTCTTGATCAGATGGAACGCCTCGTCGGTCAGCTTCATCTTCACCAGCACGTAGCCCGGGAAGAACTTGCGCTCGGCGTCGATCTTGCGGCCGCGGCGCACCTCGGTGACCTTTTCGGTCGGCACCAGCACCTGCTCGAACAGCTCTTCCAGTCCGCGCTGCTTGGCCTGCTCGCGGATCGACTCCGCGACCTTCTTCTCGAAGTTCGAATAGGCGTGAACGATGTACCAGCGCTTGTCCATCAATTGAGTTCCCATGCTCATCAGTGGATGCCCAGTATCAGGGTGATCAGATAACGGATGATCTGATCTGCGGCGAAGAAGAAGATCGAGGCCAGCGCCACCATCACGAACACCATGATGGTGGTGATCGTCGTCTCGCGGCGCGTCGGCCAGGTGACCTTGGCGGTCTCCGAGCGCACTTCCTGAAGGAATTTGAACGGGCTGAAAGCCATCGTGAGATCCGCGTCCGTCTCCGGACGATTGCAACGTTTCAAGGAATCCGAACAGCCGACCTTGCGGACCCAGCCCTCGTTTGGAAGGTTGAGCCGATAAACGAGCTCGAATGTTCGGGGAATTAGGCCGCGCCGGATATCCGCGATCAAAGCGGGCCGGCTGCGAGTGCCGCGTATCTACTGCGAGAGGAGCCAAACGTCAAGGTCGGCACCGTCGCGCCCCGCCCCGGCCGCACCTCGGGCGGATCGGAACGGGGCCTCTCAAATCAAGCACTTAGGCGGACGGCTTGGGGCCATGGCTCAAGCCTTCCGCCGTATCGGCGGGGTCGGTTATCCGGCAAAGCTCGTCTGCACCGCCTGATCCAGCGTGGCGCCGCCGACATAGCGCTGCCGCAGCTCGCGCTTCAGCAGCTTGCCGCTCGGGTTCTTCGGCAGGGCATCCACGAAGATGACCCGCTTCGGCACCTTGAAATGGGCCATCGACGCCGCGCAATGCTTGATGACGGCGTCGGCATCGAGGTCCTGGCCGGCCTTGACCACAACGATCGCGGTCACCGCCTCGATCCAGCGCGGGTCGGGTAACCCGACCACCGCAACCTCGGACACCGCCGGCAGCCGGTAGATCATCTCCTCGACCTCGCGGCTCGCGACATTCTCGCCGCCGCTCTTGATCATGTCCTTCACGCGGTCGACCACGGTGATGTAGCCGTCGGCATCGACGGTCGCGAGATCGCCGGAATGAAACCAGCCGCCGGCGAAGGCAGACGCGGTCTTGACCGGATCATTGTAGTAGCCGGACAGCAAATGCGGCGAGCGGTGCACGATCTCGCCGACCTCGCCGACCGCGACGTCGGTCATGTCGGGCCTAACCACCCGCGTCTCGACATTGATCGCGGGCTTGCCCGCGGAGCCGGCCTTCGGCAGTTGGTCGCGCGGCGCAAGCACCGTCGCGAGCGGCGCGATCTCGGTCTGGCCGTAGAAATTCCAGAACTTCACGTCGGGCAGCCGGCGCTGCAATTCGAGCAGCACCTCGACCGGCATGATCGAGGCGCCGTAATAGCCCTTGCGCAGGGTCGACAAGTCAGTGCGATCGAACGCGCCCGAGCGCAGCATCGCGATCCAGATCGTCGGAGGCGCGAAGAACGAGTTGATCTTGTGGGCCGCGATCAGCGCCAGGACATTGTCGGGCACCGGCTTGCCGGTGATGAGACTGGTGGCGCCGAGATAGATCGCGGGCCCGAGGAACACGTCGAGCTGTGCGCAATGATAGAGCGGCAGCGCGTGCAAGACGGTGTCGTCGGTCGCCATGCCGCCGTCGATGATGCAGCTGACATACTGCCACATCACGGCTTCATGGGTGAGGATCGCGCCCTTCGGCAGCGACTCCGTGCCGCTGGTGTAGATGATCTGCGCGGGATCGCGGCTGTCGACCGATACGTCGGGCGCCGAGGCGTCGCCGTGCAGCAGGCTGTCGAAGGTCGTGATGCCGTCGGGCGCAGTGGCCGGATCTTCACCCGGCAGCCAGATCAGGGTTTCGACCGCCGAGCCCTTGGCGGCAGCAGCATGCGCCGTCTCCACGAAATCGGGTCCGACCGCGAGCAGCTTCGCGCCGGAATTGGCGAGGATGAAATTGATCTCGTCGGGATTGAGCATGAAGTTGATCGGCACCAGGATCGCGCCGATCCGCGCCACCGCGAAGCGCAGCGCGGCGAAGCCGTGCGAGTTGCGCGACAGCACCGCGACGCGGTCACCCTTCGCGATGCCTAGGCCGAGCAGGCCGCGCCCGAGCCGATTGCAGATCGCATCCATCTCCGCGAAGGTCCAGCTCACCTCGCCGCAGATCAGCGCGGTCTTGGCCGGATAGCGCCTGGCGGACCGGCGCAGCAAATCGCCGATGCTGTGCTCGCGGGCGCGCTGGATGGTTGCTGCGATGTTGTCGCTCATGAAGTTCCTCCCGAATGTGCTTCTTGTTGTTGTCGTGTCTCTGCCGCGCCGCCGCTATTGCCGGGCGGCGTAGGCGTGTTCCATGTAGGTGTGCTCGACCGAACGATCGAGCGAGGCGATCTTCTCGAAGCCGCGCCGCCAGTCCTGCAAATGCCGTCGCGTCCACAGCACGCCGGCCTCCTTGTCGCGCCACCTGATCGCATCGAGGATGTGGCCATGCGCCTCGACGAGGCGCGCGCCGCCTTCGGGCACGCCGCCGACGATCATCTCGGTGGTCGGAAAGAACAGCTGCGCAGCGGGCTCGCGGGCGAGCTGCAGCACGCGGTTCTGCGAGGCCTTGGCCATCAGCACATGGAATTCCACGTCGCACTCGGCGAGCTCTGCGGGATTACCCACGACAGCGGCGCTGCGCTCGAGATTGCCGGCGAGCTCGGCGATGTTCTCCTCGGTCGCGCGCTCCACCGCGCCCTCGACGCTCGCGACCTCCAGCGTCATCGAGGTCTCGAACAGTTCGCGGAACGTCACCTCGTGCAGGATCAACGCACGCGACAGCCGCGTGGCGAGCTTGTTGTAGCGCGGCAGGCAAGCCTGCAGGCGGCGGCTGGAATCGCGGCGGATCAGCCCACCCTCCTCAAGCACGCGAATGCCTTCGCGCACCGTCGAGCGGTTGACGCCAAACTGCGCGACCAGCTGCTGCTCGGTGCCGATCGGCTCGCCCGGCTTGATCCGGCCATTGATGATCTCGCGCTCGATCGCATCGGCGACCTTCTGATAGGCCGGCGCGACGTCGATGCGCCGGAACAGCGGCGTGGAAGGCACCTTGGGCTCCCGATTGTTGTTTGTCGGACAAAATGTAGGCGAAGGCCTGCGAAGCGTCAAATCAGCTGTTGCTGGCCGAAATGTCGCACCAAGCCGGTCAGAATTGACACTGGAACCTGACAAATCTAGCTTTGTCGGACAAACATATAAGAACGTCCGGGGAGGCACATCATCATGAGATCCATCGCCACGAGTCTGTCCGCGGCCGGCCTGCTTGCCGCAGTGCTGGCGGGGCCCGCGCTCGCGCAACAGACCCCGCTCAAGATCGGTGTGCTGACCGATTTCCAGTCGGTCTATTCGGACATCGGCGGCGCCGGGAATGTCGAAGCCACCAAGATGGCGATCGAGGAGTTCGGCGGCTCGATGTTCGGCAAGCCGATCGAGCTCGTCACCGCCGACGCCCTCAACAAGGCCGACGTCGCCGCCACCATCACCCGCAAATGGTACGAGGCTGAGAACGTCGACATGATCATCGACATGCCGACCTCGGCGACCGCGCTCGCCGGCATGGAGATGTCGAAGCAGTTCGAGAAGATCATGATCGTGACGGATGCTGCGAGCTCCGACATCACCGGCAAGTCCTGCTCGCCCTACACGCTGCACTGGACCTACGATACCTACGCCAACGCCCACACCGTCGGCAGCGCGATCGTGAAGAACGGGGGCGACAGCTGGTTCTTCATCACCGCCGACTACGTGTTCGGCCACTCGATCGAGCGCGACACCGGCGACGTGGTCCGCGCCGCCGGCGGCAAGGTGCTCGGCAGCGCCCGGCACCCGCTTAACACGCCGGACTTCTCCTCCTTCCTGCTGCAGGCGCAGTCGTCGAAGGCGAAGATCGTCGGCCTCGCCAATGGCGGCGGCGACACCATCAACGCGATCAAGCAAGCCGCCGAATTCGGCATCGTCGCGGGCGGGCAGAACCTCGCCGGCATCGTGATGTTCATCTCCGACATCCACAGCCTCGGTCTGAAGCTCGCACAGGGCCTGATTATCACCGAGGCCTACTATTGGGACCTCAACGACCGCACCCGCGCCTTCGGCAAGCGCTTCTTCGAGCGCATGAAGCGGATGCCGACCATGAACCAGGCCGCGACCTACAGCGCCACCCTGCACTACCTCAACGCGGTCAAGGCCGCCGGCACCAAGGAGACCAAGCCCGTGCTGGCGAAGATGCGCGCCACCCCGGTGCGTGACGCCTTCACCGACAATGGCGTGGTGCGCGAGGACGGCCGCATGGTGCACTCGATGTTCCTGTTCGAGGTCAAGAAGCCCGAGGAATCGAAGGCGCCGTGGGATTACTACAAGGTGCTCGCCGAGGTGCCCGGCGACCAGGCGTTCCGGCCGCTCAAGGACGGTGGCTGCCCGCTGATCAAGTGAGTGAAATGATCATGGCCGGGGTCCAGGACCTCGGCCAAGGCATTCAAACTGTTGGCTAAAAGCTGGCGGGAAAGCTGGCAGGAGTGGCAGGGCTCGAACCTGCGACCCCCGGTTTTGGAGACCGGTGCTCTACCAATTGAGCTACACTCCTGCAGGGAACCAGCGTCGCCGCCGGTTCGCGCCGTTTCAAGCACAGGGCATGGCCGGTTTGCAAGGGCGAAGCAGCGAAGCTTCTGTTCATTGCAAAACTTCTGCGTCAGACTTCGGCCATTACCCGAAGATCACGCCACGTCGGCACCTCGCCGCAAGAATCAAGAACCAGGGAGAGACCATGAACGCCCAGACCGCCACCAAGCACGCCGCCGGCCCAACCACCCCGTCCCTTCCCCTCGCCAAGCCCGAATCGATCGGGCTGTCGAGCGCGCGGCTGCAGGCGCTGTCCGACACCTTCAAGCGCGAGGTCGACAAGGGAACCGCGCCCGGCTTCACGGTGCTGGTGGCACGGCGCGGCCAGATCGGCTGGTTCGACGCGATCGGCCGGCAGAGCCCGACCGCCGCGGCGCCGATGACGCATGACACGATCTTCCGCATCTTCTCGATGACCAAGCCGATCGTCTCGGTCGGCATCATGCAGCTGCTGGAGGACGGCCACTTCCTGCTCAACGACCCCGTCGCGAAGTTCATCCCCGAATTCGCCGAGACCAAGGTCGGCGTCGAACGCGACGGCAAGCTCGAGCTGGTCCCCGTGCAGCGGCAGATGACCATCCAGGACCTGCTGCGCCACACGTCGGGTTTAACGTATGACCACACCGGCAACGGCCCGGTGCAGGAGCTCTACAAGCAGTCTCGGCTGCGCAGCCGCAAGATCACTAATGCCGAGCACGCCACCATGCTCGCCGGCATGCCGCTGGTCTGCCAGCCCGGCGCCGAGTGGAATTACAGCCGCTCCACCGACATCCTCGGCCGCATCATCGAAGTCGTCAGCGGCAAGACGCTCGGCGAGTTCCTCACTGAGCGCATCCTCTCACCGCTGCAGATGAACGAGACCGCCTTCCACACCGCCGAAGCCAATGCCGGCCGGCTCGCCGAGGCGTTTGCGAACGATCCCTGGACCAATGAGAAGGTGCAGCTGTTCAACATGCTGGAGAAGCCGGCGATGGAATCCGGCGGCGGCGGCCTGGTGTCGACCACGATGGACTATGCCCGCTTCGCGCAGATGCTGCTCAACGGCGGCTCACTCGACGGCATCAGGATCATCGGCCGCAAGACGCTCGAATTCATGGCGTCCGATCACCTCGGCGCCGGCGTCAAGGTGCAGGGCACGCTGGTGTCGCCCGGCCACAGCTTCGGCCTCGGCTTCGCCGTGCGCATGCAGCAGGGCATCGCGCCGTTCTCCGGCTCGGTCGGCCAATACTTCTGGAGCGGCATGGCCGGCACGTTCTTCTGGATCGATCCGCGCGAAGACCTGATCGCGGTCTTCATGATGCAGGGCCCCGGCCAGCGCGAATACACCCGCTCGCTGGTGCGCAACGGGGTGTATGCGGCGGTGGAGTAAGGCGCGCACGCCTCCCTCCCCATCCAACACTGTCATGCCCCGCGCAGGCGGGGCATCCAGTACGCCGCGCCCCATCGGCTCAATAACGACTGCCTCTGGAATACTGGATCACCCGCTTTCGCGGGTGATGACAGTTGAGTGTGTGGCGCGTCCCTCGCGCCAAGCGCGCCTCAGCTGATGGTCGCGCCGCCGTCGATCACGATGGTCTGGCCGGTCATGAAGTCACCGGCGCGCGAGCCCATCATCACGGCCGCGCCCGCGATCTCGTCCGGCACGCCGATCCGGAGCAGCGGCGAGCGCGCGGTCGAGGCCTTCAGATTGTCCGGATTGTCCCACAGCGCCTTGGCGAAGTCGGTCTTGATCAGGCCGGGCGCGATGCAGTTCACGCGGATATTGTGCTTGCCGTATTCGCAGGCGAGGTTGCGTGCCAGCTGCATGTCGGCGGCCTTCGAGATCGCATAGGCGCCGAGGATGGTCGAGCCCTTCAACCCGCCGATCGACGACACGATGATGATGGAGCCGTCCTTGCGCTCGATCATCTGCGGCACCACCATCGAGATCAGCCAGTTGTTGGCGACGATATTGTTGTCGAGGATCTTGCGGAACTGATCGTCGGAGATGCCGGCGAGCGGGCCGTAGTACGGGTTCGACGCCGCGTTGCAGACCAGCACGTCGATCTTGCCGAAGGCGCGGTTGCTCTCGTCGACCAGGTTCTGCAGGTTTTCCTTCGACGAGATATTCGCTGCGATCGCAACCGCGGTGCCCTTGCCGTAGCTGGCGTTGATCTCCTTCGCCACCTCCTCGCAAACGTCGGCCTTGCGCGAGGAGATCACGACCTTGGCGCCGTGCTCGGCCATCCGCTCGGCGATTGCGCGTCCGATGCCGCGCGTCGAGCCGGTGATGACGGCGACTTTTCCCTTCATGTCGAACAAGGTCATGGTTCTCTCCCTGATGTAAGGTGTTTGAATTCTGCGTCGAGCTTAGGCAGTGGCGCGGTGTAGCGATAGCGCGATCACGCAAGCTTGCTCGCCGGCCTGACTTCGGGTCCGGCCGGCTGATGCATCGCGGCGTGACGGGGATCGGCAATCCACGGCTGCTGATTGACCATCGGCAACCGCCACATCGACAGGCCGGGCGCCGCAATGTGATCGAGCCGCGTCACCGAGACATTGTCGATGTCGAAGGACAGGCCCCGATCCGGCTGGCCGCCGAGCGCGAGACCGATCGCGGCCTTGATCACGCCGCCATGGCCGGCGGCGATCACATCCCTGCCCGCCTCCGCGGCCGTGATGCGCACGATAGTGCGGCAAACGCGGGTGTAGAGATCCATGAAGCTCTCGCCGCCGGGCGCGGGTTCGTTGACGTCGGAGAACCAGGCGCTGCCCGGCGGTCGGCTGGCGAGAATCGCTGCGCGGTTCATGCCCTGCCACCGGCCGAGATGCTGCTCGGCGAAGTCGCGTTCATGCGTCATGCTTTCGGGCTTCGGATAACCGGCGGCCCAGATCGCTTCAGCGGTCTTGTGCGTGCGCTTGAGATTGCTCGAATACCAGACAGCATCGCGGGGCAGCATCTTGGCGACCGCCTCGAACACTTCGACATCGCCGGTGTCGCAGTCGATGTCCTCCTGCCCGTAGATGTTGCCACCGTCGCTGCGCACCGGCGCGTGGCGAACCCACCACCAGCGCGTCACCGTCACCTTAGGCTTGTCTGGATTGGACATCGGATGAGCCCTTCAATACTGTCCCGTCACGCTGTACGTCACGCCGCACATCGTCTCAAGTGCTTCTGACGTTTGAAATTTTGTTTGAATTCCGTCCCGCGGCAGGCGTGCCACGGATCATGTGAACAGGGAGAAAATCATGGGCCGCCTCGAAGGCAAATCCGTCATCATCACCGGCGCCGGCAGCGGTATCGGCCGCGCGGCGTCGCTGCTGTTCACCCGGGAAGGCGCCAAGCTGATCGCGGTCGATCGTACCGATGGCGTGAACGAGACTGCCAAGCTGGTGCGCGATGCCGGCGGCACGGTCGAAGCCGTCACTGCGGATGCCGGATCGGAGAGCGACGTGAAGGCCTTCATCGACAAGGCCGTCGCCAAATACGGCAAGCTCGATGCGATCTGGGCCAATGCCGGCGTCAGCGGCGGCCTCGTTCCGCTCGCCGACCAGACTCCGGAACATTGGCAGGAGGTGCTGCGCGTCAATCTGATCGGCCCGTTCCTCGCGATCAAGCATTCGATTCCGTACATGACCAAGCAAGGCTTCGGCTCGATCATCTGCACCGCATCCGTGGCGGGCCTGAAGGCCGGCGCCAGCGGACATCCCTACGGCGCGAGCAAGGCCGGCGTCATCAGCCTGGTGCAGACCACCGCTTATTCGCTCTCCGGCACCGGCGTGCGCATCAACGCGGTCTGCCCCGGCCTGATCGAGACCGGCATGACCAAGCCGGTGTTCGATCGCGCCAAGGAGCGCGGCACCCAGGACAAGATCGGCCAGCTCAATCCGCTGAAGCGCCCCGGCCAGCCGCACGAGCTCGCCGCGATGGGCCTGTTCCTGGCAAGCGACGAGGCGTCTTACGTTAATGGCCAGGCCATCCCGGTCGACGGCGGTCTGACGGCGTCGATGCCGTATACGGGCAAGCCGATTTAGCAACGGTGCTCGCCGTTCGCGGAACGGATGAGGTTCGCGATGGCGCGATGACAGCGCCACATCCACCACTGTCGTCCCGGCGAAGGCCGGGACCCATACGCCGCGGCAGGTGTGGTGGAAGGGACTCGTCGTTACAGTATCGTTCAATAATGACCATTCGTGGTTATGGGTCCCTGCTTTCGCAGGGACGACGATGAGGATGGTTTTCGATTCAATCACGCGGCGTCATCACCCGCGAAAGCGGGTGAGCGAGTATTCCAGAGGCAGCAGTGCTTGAGCCGCGAGGCCGCGGCGTACTGGATCGCCCGGTCGAGCCGGGCGATGACGCCGGAGTGGTAAGCAACACTTCCCGCGCGTCGTCCTGGCGAAAGCCAGGACCCATAACCACCGCATCTGGTGATGGGCGGGATCGCGGCCCCAGCATCGCGCAGCAACTGAGATTTGGGATAATGGGTCCTGGCTGTCGCCAGGACGACACGGAATGTTTGGCGCGGCTTGTGAGTCTTACGGACCGGACAACCCACTCGCCCGGGACGACGGGCTTCTTTTCCCTTTCATGCTTTCGTTGTTATGGTCCGGGGATCCATTCTCGCCAGTGACCCAATTCATGCAAAATCAACGTCCCGACCGTATCCGCAAGCTATTGGCCGACCTCGTCGCCTTCGACACGATCAGCGACCGCAGCAATTTGCCGCTGATCGACTACATCGAGCGCTATCTCGCCTCGCTCGGCGTCAGCAGCCAGCGCATCGTCGATGACACCGGGCAGAAGTCCTCGCTGTGGGTCACGATCGGCCCGCAAGACAAGGCAGGCCTGGTTCTGTCGGGGCATACCGACGTCGTGCCGGTCGCAGGACAGGACTGGACCCACAATCCGTTCGAATTGGTCGAGCGCGACGGGAAGCTGTACGGTCGCGGCACCACCGACATGAAGGGTTTTGTCGCGGTCTGTCTCGCCATGGTGCCGGAGATGGTCGACGCCGGCCTGAAGACACCGATCCATCTTGCGATCTCGTATGACGAGGAGATCGGCTGCGTCGGCGTCCGCCCGATGCTGCGCGAGGTCGCGCGCAAGCCGGTCAGACCGCTCGGCTGCTTCGTCGGCGAGCCGACCCGGATGCAGGTGATCATCGGCCACAAGGGCAAGCACGGCGTGCGCGCCACGTTCCGCGGGCTCGCCCGCCATTCCTCGATCGCGCCCGACGGGGTGAACGCGATCGAGTATGCGGCCGACCTGATCACCGAGATCCGCCGTCGCGCCGAACAGCTCGCGGCCAAGCGCGAGCGCGACAGTCTCTACGACGTGCCCCACTCCACGCTGCTGACCAGCGTCGTGCACGGCGGCGCCGCGCTGAACATCGTGCCCGATCACTGCGCGGTCGACTTCGAGTGCCGCGGCATCGGCATCACGGAGTCGCGCGAGGTCACCGATGCGATCATCGCCTGGGCCAAGGCCGAGATCGAACCGAAGATGCGCGCGCGCCACCCGGACTGCGGCATCGATTTCGAGGAAATCCTCGATTACCCTGCGCTCGACACCGCCGCGGACGCGCCGATCGTTACGCTCGCCAAGCAGTTTGCCGGCCGCAACGACCACGCCAAGGTCGCCTTCGGCACGGAGGCGAGCCTGTTCACCAGCATGGCGGACGTGCCGTCGGTCGTGGTCGGCCCCGGCGCAATCGCACAGGCACACACGCCGGACGAGTTCGTCGAGATGTCGCAGCTCGAGGCCTGCGGGGATTTCGTCGCGCGGCTGATCGCGCATTGCGCGAAGTGACGCCGCGAACGACTGGTAGGATGGGTAGAACCAATGGGTCCGCGCAAGCGCGGCCCCGTTGGCTCCACCCATCCTACAGATCATGGATAGATCACAACCCGTCCGGCGGCAGGCCCGGCCCGGTCGCGGCGGGACGGAGCTTGTCGCGCTTGCGCTCGCGGTAGAAGGCGTAGAGGCCGGAAGCGACGATGATTGCGGCACCCGCGAGCATCGCACCGTCGGGCTTGTGGCCGAAGGTGAGATAGCCTGTCAGCATCGCCCACAGCAGCGCGGTGTAGCGGAACGGCGCCACCGCCGAGATGTCGCCGGTGCGCAGCGACACGATGATGCATTGATAGCCGATCAGGATCAGCACCGCTGCGAATGTGAGCAGGCCGAGCGCCTGACCGGACGGCGGCCGCCAGCCGCCGAGCGGCACCAGCACGGCGGCGCCCGCGGTCGTCACCGTCACGGTCGTCAGCAGCGTGATGAACACGGTCGGCAGGTTCTTCGGGATGCGCCGGGTCGCGAGATCGCGCACCGCGCAGAAGCCGACCGACGCCAGCGCCAGCAGCGCGGCCTGGCTAAAGCCTTCGGCGCCGGGCCGGACGATGACCAGCACGCCGAGGAAGCCGGCCGCGATCGCAAGCCAGCGCCGCCAGCCGACCGGCTCGCCGAACACCAGCGCAGCGCCCAATGTGATGACCAGCGGCAGCGCCTGGAAGATCGCCGAGGCGTTGGCGAGTGGAATCTGTGCGATCGCCGAAAGATAGGTCAGCGTGCCCCCGATCTCGCCGATCACGCGCAATCCGACCGGCCAGATCAACAGCGCACTGAAGCTGCGCAGCGCGTCGCGGTACCAGGCCAGTGCGGCGACCAGCACCATCGCGACCAGACCGCGGACCAGCAGGATCTCCCCGATGTTGAGCTCCGCCGAAACCGCCTTGGTGATGGTGTCGTTGGCCGTGAAGGCGGCCATGGCCGCAGCCATGAACAGGCTGCCGCGAAGGTTCGAGGAAAGGGGCAAGATGAAATTGTCCGATCAGGACCAGGGCGGGCGTTGACCGGACTGACTTGCCAAAGCGGCGCTGCCAACTCAAGTCACAGATGGCTACAGTGTGGAAACATGCCGCACTACGCAGAAGCGGCGCGAACCCCGGGGAACGCGCCGCATTTTCGGATCAGATCGCGCCGGCCTTCTGCGCGTATTCCCATGACGCCTTCGACAGCGGCACGGTGCGCGCGGCCGACTCGAGGGCCTTGGCATTGGCGGCGGTGCCGTCGCGGACGCGGCCAGCGATGCCCTGCGTGATGCCGGCGAGGCGGAACAGATTGTAGGAGAAGTACCAGTTAAGATCCGGCACGGCCATGCCGGTGACGTTGCAATAGATCTGCGCGGCCTCGTCCTGGCTCGGAATGTTCAATGCCTTCAGATCAGCATTGGCGAGGCCCGGCATGGTCCACTGCATCAACAAATAGGTGAAGTCGGCCATGGGATCGCCGAGCGTCGACAATTCCCAGTCCAGCACCGCCTGCACCCGCGGCTCCGTGGCGTGGAAGATCATGTTGTCGAGGCGATAGTCGCCATGCACGACCGAGACGCGCTTCTGCTCCGGCACCGTCTTCGGCAGCCACTCCGCGAGCTTCTCGAACTCCGGAATATGCTGCGTCTCGGACGCGCGATACTGCTTGGTCCAGCGGTCGACCTGGCGCGCAAAATAGTTGCCGGGCTTGCCGAAATCGCCGAGCCCGATCTTTTCGGGATCGAGGACGTGCAGCTTGGCCAGCGTCTCGATCTTGCTGGTGAAGATCTTCCGCCGCGCGTCCGGCTCCTGGCTCGGCAGCGTCGGATCCCAGAACACCCGCCCCTCCTCCATCGACATGATGTAGAAGGCCGAGCCGATCACCGCATCGTCGGTGCACAGCGCGTAGGCTTTCGCGACCGGGAAGTTCTGCTTGCCGAGCGCCGCGATGACGCGGAACTCGCGATCGACCGCATGAGCCGACGGCAACAGCTTACCGAACGGCCGGCGGCGCATCACGTAGTTGCGGCCGGGGGTTTCGAGCTTATAGGTCGGGTTGGACTGGCCACCCTTGAACTGCAGGACCTTGAGCGGACCCTGATAGCCCTCGACGTGTTGCTTCATCCAGGCATCGAGGCTCGCCTCATTGACGCGATGACGCTCCTCGACTTCCCGTGTTCCGGAAAATTCTTCGTCTTTCCTGACGCCGTCCGCCACGATGACGCTCCCTCAACTCAGTTTTTATGGAGCGCCGTGCGACGCTCCCTCAATCAGGCTGGCGCACCAGCCTGATCTCGCTTTTCATTCTGAGCACGATGTGCGCGCGAACGCCATGCGTTCCGCATCATGCTCAGTGCGACGTGTTTGCATACTTCCGAACTTCGAGCCTTGCAATGGCGCGATTGTGCACCTCGTCCGGACCGTCGGCGAGACGAAGCGTGCGGATATGGGCATAGGCCTTCGCGAGCCCGGCATCGTCGGAGACACCGCCGCCACCGAACGCCTGGATCGCCTGGTCGATGATCTTCAGCGCCATGTTGGGCGCTGCGACCTTGATCATTGCGATCTCGGCCTGCGCGGTCTTGTTGCCGACCTTGTCCATCATGTCGGCGGCCTTGAGGCACAAGAGACGATTCATCTCGATGTCGGTGCGGGCCTCGCCGATGCGCTGCTCCCAGACCGAATGCTCGATGATCTTCTTGCCGAACGCGGTGCGCGAGGCGAGCCGCTTCACCATCTTCTCGAGCGCCTCCTCGGCCTGGCCGATGGTGCGCATGCAGTGATGGATGCGGCCCGGGCCGAGACGGCCCTGTGCGATCTCGAAGCCGCGGCCTTCGCCGAGCAGGATGTTTTCCTTCGGCACACGAACGTTTTCGAGCAGCACCTGGGCATGGCCGTGCGGCGCATCGTCGAAGCCGAACACCGGCAGCATCTTCTCGACCTTGATGCCGGGGGTGTCGAGCGGCACCAGGATCTGCGACTGCTGCTGATGCTTGGCGGCGTTGAAGTCGGTCTTGCCCATCAGGATCGCGACCTTGCAGCGCGGGTCGCCGACGCCGGACGACCACCATTTGCGGCCGTTGATGACGTAGTGATCGCCGTCCTTCTCGATGCGGGTCTCGATGTTGGTGGCGTCAGAGGAAGCCACCGCCGGCTCGGTCATCAGGAAGGCGGAGCGGATCTCGCCGTCCATCAGCGGGCGCAGCCATTTGCGCTTCTGTTCCTTGGTGCCGTAGCGGATGAACACTTCCATGTTGCCGGTATCGGGAGCGGAGCAATTGAACACTTCCGACGCCCAGGAGATGTGACCCATCTCCTCCGACAGCAGCGCGTATTCGAGATTGGTCAATCCCGCGCCGTGGAACTCGTCATCCTCATGCGAGGACGGCGGCATGAACATGTTCCAGAGGCCTTCGGCCTTCGCCTTCTTCTTCAGGTCCTCGAGGACCGGGATCACCTTCCAGCGCGGGCCTTCGGCGTCCTGCTTCTCATAGACCGGCACCGCCGGGCGAACATGCGTTTTCATGAAAGCCTGAACGCGCTCCAGCCACTCCTTCTGCTTCGGCGACATCGTGAAATCCATGGGACGCTCCTCGTTTCCTAGACTTGGGCTTTGCCTTTGTGGGCCTTGCCGTTTGGCACCTTGGCCTTTTGGGCCGCATTGTTGACCCCGCCTCCGCGGCTCGCAAGGGCGTTCGCGGAACTGGCGGCGGTGGTGTGCCAGAGCGCCGCCCCGCGATCAGCGGATTGACATTTCCGGCTCTTCAAACGATAGTTTCATACAAATGTTTGAAATGCAACTCCCTGTCGTCTTCGTCATTCCCCGGCGCGCCGCGGAATAACGGAAAGGCTCTCAACCATGGCCAGCGACCAGACCCGATCCGCCATTCTCGCCGCCGCCGAGCGGCTCTATGCCGACCGCGGTTTCGGCGACGTCACGCTGCGCGACATCGTCGCGGAAGCGAACGTCAACCTCGCGGCGGTGAACTATCATTTCGGCTCCAAGGACGAATTGATCGCGGAGCTGTTCGTCACCCGCAGCATCCAGACCAACCGCGAACGTCTCAATGAATTGAAGGCGGCGGAGGAAGCCGGCGGCGGCCGCGCCGCGATCGAGGACATCATGCGCGCCCTCGTCGGCCCCACCCTGCGCGGCTGCCTCGGGCCCGATCGCGAGGGCTCGACCGCCGCGCGCTTCATGATCCGCGCGTCGATCGAATCCGTGCCGCCGATCCGCCGCATCAAGAACCGCGAGGTCGATCACTTACGCAAATTCGCTGCCGCGATGCGCCGCGCGATGCCCGGCCGTGACGACACCGAGCTGTATTGGGGGCTGCACTTCGCGCTAGCGATGGCGCACCACACCATCCGCGAGAAGGAACGCCTGCTGCGGCTGTCGGAAGGCAAATGCGACCTCGACGACGTCCACGCCATCATCGATCGCGTGGTCACGGTCTCGGTGATGGCGCTGACGATGGGCGACGTGCCGAGTAAGCCCGCCGCGCGGCCGGTCCTGGTGCACGGCCGGCTGACGCGGCAGGATCTGTAGGGACCCGTCCCTAAACGCGATGCGATTGGGCTGAACCGCCGTCGCGCTCTAGCTCATGGTTTGAGCATGATCCCCGCGCTAGCGCCTTGCGCTCGTCGCGAGGGAAACCCGCTTCGTACCTTTCCGGATCATGCTCACACCATCGCGATGCAGTCGATCTCGATATCGAATGGTCCGGTCCACTCCGGGATGCAGACGAAGATCCGCGCCGGCAGGTCATCTGCGAAATATTTTCGGTAGATTGTATTGAAGGTCGCGAAGTGCTTGGCCGAGGTGCAGAAGATGTTGCACTTCATCACGTTGTCGAACGACGCGCCGGCGGCTTCCAGGCACTGCCTGAGCTGCTCCATCACGAGCTCGCTCTGCCGCTCGATCGAGGCCCCGGCGGCGATCTCGCCGGTTGCCGGATCGAACGGCGGCAGGCCGGAGACGAAGACCATGTTGCCGGCGCGGGTGACCGCCGATGCCGGCGCCTTCCAGCGCTCCAGCCAGCTGGAGATCGGTTCGACGCGGATCACTTCCCGTTTCATGATTGGCACCTTCGATGAGGGATCGATGGCGCCAAACTAGCAGGCCGGTGTCAATGATGCCTCGATACAGATCGAAGTGTTGTCGTCACCGACGCACTCTATCACCGTCATCCTGAGGAGGCCGCGCAGCGGCCGTCTCGAAGGATCGACGGCCACCGGCCGGGCCTTGCGTCCTTCGAGGCTCGCAGGAGCTCGCACCTCCAGCGACAAAGGCGAAGCCTTTGCGCGGGGATGACGGGGCGGCAGACCGCAATCGGCCGCCTCGAGCACCCCTACAGAATCCCCTGCGCCTTCAGGCCTTCGACCTTGGCCTCGTCATAGCCGATGGTCGCCAGCACGTCCTTGGTGTCGGCGCCCAGTAGCGGCGGCGCGCGGTAGTCGGTGATCGGGGTGCCCGAGAAGGTCAGCGCGTTGCGGATCAGCGACAGGTTCGGCTCGAAGGGATGATCGACCTTGACCCGCATGCCGCGCGACTGCACGTGCGGATCGCTGAACACCTGCTCGAAATTGTTGATCGGGCCCGAGGGTACGCCGGCTTCCTCCAACTTCTCCAGCCAGTAGGCGACTGGCTTCTTCAGGAACAGGCCGGCGAAGATCGCCATGATCTCCTTGCCGTGCACGACGCGGTCGTTGTTCTTGACGAAGCGCTTGTCGTTCGCGAGTTCGGGTTCGCCGAGCACGGCGCAGGTGCGCTGGAACTGGCCGTCATTGCCGACCACCAGCATCAGTTCGCCGTCGGTGCAGCGGAATACGCCGGCCGGCATACCGCCATTGCCCCAGGTGCCGCGGCGCGGCGGCATGGTGCCGTTAACGAGGTAGATCTGCAGCCAGTGCGACAGCGAGGCGATCACCGTGTCGAACAGGCAGACGTCGACATGCTGCCCTTCCCCGTTGTTGGCGTCGCGATGGTACAGCGCCGACAAAATACCGATCGAGGTGTTCATGCCGGTCATGTAGTCGACGATCGAGGGGCCGACCTTCATCGGGCCCGCACCGGGCTCGCCGTCGATATGGCCGGTCACGCTCATCAGGCCGCCCATCGCCTGCAGGATGGCATCATAGCCGGCGCGCGTGGCGTACGGGCCGGTCTGGCCGAAGCCGGTGACCGAGCAATAGATGATGCCGGGATTGAGCTCCTTGATGGTCTCGTAGTCGAGGCCGTAGCGCTTGAGATCGCCGACCTTGTAGTTCTCCATCATCACGTCGACCGACTTGGCGAGCTCGCGGATGATCGCCTGCCCTTCCGGCTTGGCGATGTTGACGGTGACGGACTTCTTGTTGCGGTTGGCGCAGAGATAGAACGAGTTGTTGTTGTTCGCCTTGCCTTCGGGATCACTGAGATAGGGCGGGCCAAAGGCGCGGGCGTCGTCGCCGCCGCCGGGCCGCTCGATCTTGATTACCTCGGCGCCGAGATCCGCCAGCATCTGGGCCGACAGCGGGCCCGCGAGCACCCGCGTCAGGTCGAGAATCTTGATGCCCGAGAGTGGCAGAGCCGACATGAAGCATTCCTCCGATATCTTGCTAAATCTTGATTATCCGGCGCCGGACCGCGTCCCAGCGATGTCTATCGGCGCCAGAGCTTGCCGATACACCATTTTGCTGCCGCGAGCACTGCATTGTCGGCATGAAGCCATCCGCGGGCGGCCTATGTGCGGCGCACCGGACGAGCTCTCCGGGGAACCCGCGGCGGCATCGGCCGATTGCCGCCACGCGAAATTGTGAAGAGGCCTGACCCCGATTTGCCTCAGCACCGGCGGTATTTTACCGCGACGAGGAGGAAACTATGCGGACGATCACGACGGTCGGGCTGCTGCTGATGCTGTTTGCGGCCGCCCCGCCGCCGGCAGATGCGCGCGGCCACGGCCATGGCGGCTTGCACGGCATACATGCCGGCGCGGCACATCGCGGCGGCGGACTGGCCTCCGACAAGCGGCACGGCGACGACGCCTACACCAAGGCGGCCTCCGACGAGGAGGACCGCCTGCTCAACACCAAGCTGAAGAGCATCTGCCGGGGTTGCTAGTCACGCGAGGGAATAACGCAAATCAGGACGCGATCGCCGCCTGCCGCGGCTGCGCGGTGGCGCCGATCAGCTTGCCGATCTCGGGCTTGCAGCCGCCGCAATTGGTCCCGGCCTTCAGGCAGCGGCCGATCGCATCGACGCTGTCGGCGCCCTTCCTGATCTCGGCAGTGATCTGGTGCCGCCCGATGCTGAAGCAGGAGCAGACGATCGGGCCGACATCCTCGCCGCCGCCGAACGGCCGTCCTGCGAGCAGCGACATCCGCGCATTGGCCGACAATTGCTGCTCGGCGAACAGCCCGGTCAGCCAGGCCCGCGACGGCAGCGTGTGATCCGGCGCGATGAACACGCAGCCTTCGAGCCGGCCCTCGCGCACCGCCGCGTAGCGGAAGCGGCCCGCCGCCGGATCGCGATAGGCGATCCATTCGATCTCGACGCCTTCGAGGCCGAGCTGCGCCCTCGCCCAGTCGCGCCAGCTCTCGGGGCGGGTATCGAGCGCGAGCTCCAGCCGGGTGCCATCGCCGGCCTTGCCGTAGACCCAATAGCCCGACGCCGGACGCTTGATCGCATCGCGGCTCAGGATGAAGGCGTGCCATTTCGGCGCGTAGGGATCGGCCTTGACCGGCGTGTGCTTGGACTCCGGCTGGCCGGATAGCGGATCGACCGCCGGATTGACCAGCGCGTTGACGCGGCCCTCACCGGCGAACTCCTCATTCCAGTGCATCGGCACGAACACGCAGCCGCGGCGCTGGTCGGCGGTGATTACGACCCGCGCGATCATCTCGCCCCAGCCAGAGGTCAGCCGCACCAGTCCTTCGTTTTGCAGTCCGGCCTGCCGCACATCCTCGGGATGGAATTCGGCATAGGGCTCGAAGGCATGCGACAGCAGCCGGCCGGTCTTCCCGGTCCGGGTCATGGTGTGCCACTGATCTCTGACACGACCGGTGTTGAGCACCAGCGGAAAGTCTCGGCTGGTCGCGTTGCGTGCCGCACGCGGCATGACCGGCACGAAGCGCGCCTTGCGGTCGGGCGTGAAGAAGGTCTGGCTCTCGAACATCCGCGGCGTGCCGGCGGGATGCTCGGACGTCACCGGCCACTGCACCGGCGCCAGCGCGTCATAACCACGGTCGTCGAGCGCAGCCAGCGCCGAGATATCGAAGTCGCGCTGGCCCTGGTTCTCGAAGCCCGACAATTCGGCGTGCTCGCGGAACACCTCCGCGGCCGACGCGTAGTCGAAGCCGCTGTATCCCATCCGGGTGGCGACGTCGCAGATGATCCGCCAGTCGGCGCGCGCCTCGCCCGGCGCTCCGAGGAATGGCCGCTGCCGCGAGATCCGGCGCTCGGAATTGGTGACGGTGCCGTCCTTCTCGCCCCACGCCAGCGCCGGCAACAGCACGTCGGCATGGCGCGTGGTGTCGGTGTCGCGCATGCAGTCCGTCACCACGACGAGCTCGCAGGCGTCGAGCGCGGCCCGCGCGCGATCGGCATCGGGCAGGCTCACCACCGGATTGGTCGAGATGATCCACACCGCCTTTATGCGGCCGTCGGCGATCGCATCGAACATGTCGACCGCCTTCAGCCCGGCCTTCTCCGCAATGACCGGCGCGCGCCAGAACCGCTGCACCAGCTCGCGATGCGCGGGGTTTTCGATCTCCATATGCGCGGCAAGCTGGTTGGCGAGCCCGCCGACCTCGCGGCCGCCCATCGCGTTGGGCTGGCCAGTCAGCGAGAACGGCCCCATGCCGGGACGGCCGATGCGCCCGGTCAACAAATGGCAATTGATAATGGCGTTGACCTTGTCGACGCCACTCGACGACTGGTTGATGCCTTGCGAGTACAGCGTGACGACGCGCTCGGTCTTCGTGAACCAGTCAAAGAACAATCCGACCGCGCCTTCGGTCAGGCCGCAGGTCGCAGCCGTCTGCGCCAGACTCTGGCCGCCGACCTGCTTGAGCGCGTCGACGACGCCGGTCGTGCAATTGCCGACAAAGCCGCGATCGACCGCATTGCTTCCGGCGAGGAATGCGAACAGCCCGTTGAACAGCACGGAGTCGCTGCCCGAGCGCAGCGGCAGATGCAGATCCGCGCCCTCACAGGTCGCGGTGCGGCGCGGATCGATCACCACGATCTTGCAGGCCGGGTTCTTCTCCTTTGCCGCCAGCATGCGCTGGTGCAGGATCGGATGGCACCAGGCGGCGTTGGAGCCGACCAGCACCAGCAAATCCGCCTGCTCGAGATCCTCGTAGCAGCCCGGCACGGTATCGCTGCCGAACGCGCGCTTGTGCCCGGCCACGCTGGAGGCCATGCACAGCCGCGAATTGGTGTCGATATTGGCGGTGCCGACGAAGCCCTTGGCGAGCTTGTTGATGACGTAATAGTCCTCGGTCAGGAGCTGGCCGGAGACATAGAACGCGACCGCGTCAGGCCCGTGCTCCCGGATGATCCGGCTAAAGCCGTCGGCGACGCGATCGAGCGCGTCGTCCCACGCAGCCGGCTCGCCGTCGACGACCGGCTCGAGCACACGCCCGTCGAGATCGATGGTCTCGGCGAGCGCCGAGCCCTTGCTGCAGAGCCGGCCGAAATTGGCCGGATGCTGCTTGTCGCCTTCGACCTGGACGTTGCCCGCGTCGTCCCTGGACGCGATGACGCCGCAACCGACACCGCAATAAGGACACGTGGTCTTGACCGGCATTGCCTGACGCTCAGCTCACCGCGGCCGCCTGCCGCACCGACAACCAGACAATGCCGTTCTCGACCTTGGCCGGATGGGTATGGGTGCAGCCCTCGTCGGGCGCGACCGCCTGCCCGCTCGCGAGCTCGATGACGAAATTATGCAGCGGACAGGTGACGCGCTTGTTGTGCACGATGCCCTGCGACAGCGGCCCGCCCTTGTGCGGGCAGCGGTCGTCGAGCGCGAACACCTCGTCGCTCTCGGTCCGGAACACCGCGATGTTGCCGCTAGAGGTGCGCACCACGCGCGAGCCGAGCCGCGGAATGTCGTCGAGTGCGCCGATTTCGATCCAGCTGGTCATGCGAGCTCCAATTCGGCGAGAGGCGCGAACTCGTTGCGGTCGACGCCGCGGCTGGCGCGCTCGGCCCACGGATCGGTCTGCGCGAACTGCTGCGAATGGGCAAAGCGGGCGAACAGCGCCTTGCGGTTCGCGACGTCGTCGACCACCCGCTTCCTGATCTGTTCGAGACCGACGCGATCGCACCATTTGTACATGCGCTCGAGATACCAGCCTTCCTCGCGGTAGAGCTGGGTCAGCGCCACGATCACCTCGAGCGTCTCGTCCTCGGTCTCGACCTTGGTCAGGAACTCGGTGCCTTTGATGTGCAGGCCCGCGGCGCCGGCGAAATGGATCTCGTAGCCGGAATCGACGCAGACCACGCCGACGTCCTTGCAGGTCGCCTCCGCGCAGTTGCGCGGGCAGCCGGAAACGCCGAGCTTGACCTTGGCCGGCGTCCACGAGCCCCACATGAACTTCTCGAGCTTGACGCCGAGGCCGGTGGAATCCTGGGTGCCGAACCGGCACCACTCCGAGCCGACGCAGGTCTTCACCGTGCGCAGGCCCTTGGCGTAGGCGTGGCCGGACACCATGCCGGCGTCGTTGAGATCGGCCCACACCGCCGGCAGGTCCTCCTTCTTGACGCCGAGCAGGTCGATGCGCTGGCCGCCGGTGACCTTCACCGTCGGGATGTTGAACTTCTCGGCGACGTCGGCGATGGCGCGCAGCTCGCTCGGCGTGGTGACGCCGCCCCACATCCGCGGCACCACCGAATAGGTGCCGTCCTTCTGGATGTTGGCGTGGACGCGCTCGTTGATGAAGCGCGACTGCTGGTCGTCGCGATATTCGCCCGGCCAGGTCGCGAGCAGATAATAGTTCAGCGCCGGACGGCAGGAATGGCACCCGTTCAGCGTCTTCCACTCCATGAAGCGCATCACGGCCGGAATGGTCTTGAGCTGCTGCTCGACGATGACGCGGCGGACGTCGTCGTGGCTGTGATCGGTGCACTTGCACAGCGGCTTGACCTTCGGCGCCGCCGAATAGTCGCCGCCGAGCGTGAACGCCAGAACCTGCTCGACGAGGCCGGTGCAGGACCCGCAGGACGACGACGCCTTGGTATGGGCTCGGACGTCGTCGAGCGTGAACAGCTTCTTGTCCGAGATCGCCTTGACGATCGCGCCCTTGCAGACGCCGTTGCAGCCGCAGATCTCGGTCTCGTCGCTCATCGCAGCCACCGAGTTCTGGCCGCTGACGCCGCCGTCGCCGAGATTGGCGGCGCCGAACACCAGACGCTCGCGCATATGCGACACGTCGGTGCCGTCGCGCAGATGCTGGAAGTACCAGGGACCGTCGATGGTGTCGCCGTAGAGCACGGCGCCGACGATCTTCTTGTCCTTCAGGATGATGCGCTTGTAGACGCCGCGGTTGGCGTCCTGCAGCACGATCTCCTCCTTGTCCGGTCCCGGCGCAAAGTCGCCGGCCGAGAACAGGTCGATGCCGGTGACCTTCAGCTTGGTCGAGGTGACCGAGCCGTCATAGGTGGCAAAGCCCTTCATCGCGAGATGGTTGGCGCAGACCTTGGCCTGATCGAACAGCGGCGCGACGAGACCGTAGGTCTGGCGGCGGTGCTGCACGCATTCGCCGACCGCATAGATGCGGCCGTCATAGGTCTGCATGGTGTCGGAGACGACGATGCCGCGCTCGCAATAGAGCCCCGCCTTCTTGGCGAGCTCGAAGTTCGGGCGGATGCCGACGGCCATCACCACGAGGTCGGCCGGCAGCTCGGTGCCGTCGCCGAAGCGCACGCCGGTGACGCGGTCCTCGCCCAGGATCGCCTGGGTCTGCGCCGGCATCTTGAACACCATGCCCCGCTCTTCCAGCGACTTGCGCAACAGGCCGCCGGCCACCGGATCGAGCTGGCGCTCCATCAGGGTGTCGAGCAGATGCACGACAGTGACGTTCATGCCGCGCTTCATCAGCCCGTTGGCGGCTTCAAGGCCGAGCAGACCGCCGCCGATCACCACCGCGTTGCGATAGTCGGTCGAGGCCTTGATCATGCGATCGACATCGTAGATGTCGCGGAAGCCGATCACGCCGGGCAGCTCCTTGCCGGGCAGCGGCAGCATGATCGGGTTTGAGCCCGTCGCGATCAGCAGGCGGTCGTAGGGAACGCGATCGCCGGCATCGGTGACGACCTCGCAGGTGCGGCGATCGATCATGCTGATCGTCTCACCCTTGCGCAGCGTGATGTTGTTGTCCTCGTACCAGTCGACGGTGTTGAGCATGATGTCGTCGACGGTCTTCTCGCCGGCGAGCACCGGCGACAGCAGGATGCGGTTGTAATTGCCGTACGGCTCGGAGCCGAACACCGTGATGTCGTAGAGATCGGGCGCGCGTTCGAGCAGCGCCTCCACGGTGCGGATGCCGGCCATCCCGTTACCGATCACCACCAGCTTCTGCTTGGTCACTTTGTCGAGCATGGTCTGCCTTTCAATTCCGACGGCGGCCTTCAGCGACGCGACGCGCGTCGTCGATCGACACCGATAAAGGTTTGGAGTTGTTAGGAAGCCCAGCCGCGGGCGCAGACCGTCCTCAATGACGATCGATGTTCCGTTATCGATTGATATTCAAAACGCGTGCCAACTCGCCGCGGGCAAATTTTGCTGCAAGATCAATCGGTTTTCGGCAACATCGAATCGGCCTGATGATGCGCCACCGAGATTGCCGGCCGATTTTTTAGCCAAGCCGATGATCTCTTGTGCATCACAGCATCGACGTCAGCGTTGACGATGGCGGGCCCGCGATCGATGCGCCATCGCTTCCCGATGGCGCATCGCACAAGAAAGCATCAGCCTGCGCGTTTGCGCGGCGGTACTTGCTGCGAGCCACGCCAATTCCGATCGCCGAACGTGGTTCGCGATCTCGCGGCAACGCCTTGCGACTGCAAGGCAAAGCGGTGCCGACGATTCGCTGGCACGGGAATTGCTGACTTCATCTGTTAACGGAGTGCGTCTCAACGACGAGCGCGCTCACGCTTTCACCCACATTCGATTTGTCTGCGCCTGGGATCGCCGCACGTCTGTGGCGGTCTCCGCCGCATCACCGCGAGACGATTGCGATGAAGCTAGCCGAGTTCAAGAAGGCCGGCCACTGGCCGACACTGCTCGCCGCGTTCCTGTACTTCGACATCAGTTTCATGGCGTGGGTCGCGCTCGGGCCGCTGATCGTCTACATCGCACGCGACATGAATCTGGCGGTGAACGAGAAGTTCACTCTGGTCGCCATCCCGGTGCTCGCCGGCGCGCTGTTGCGCGTGCCGATGGGCATTCTCGCCGACATCATCGGCGCCAAGCGCACCGGCATCATCGCCCAGTTCGTCGTGATCGGGGCGACCGCTTCGGTCTGGCATTTCGGGCTGACCAGCAAGCTTGCGATCGAGTTGTTCGGGCTTGCGCTCGGCGTCGGCGGCGCTTCCTTCGCCGTCGCCCTGCCCCAGGCCAGCCGCTGGTATCCGCCGCAATATCAGGGCGTCGTGATGGGGATCGCCGGCGCCGGCAATATGGGTGTCGTGCTCGACACGCTGCTTGCCCCGTCCATTGCGGAGCATTGGGGCTGGCAGGCCGTGTTCGGATGCCTGCTGATTCCGATGCTGATGGTGCTTGCCTATTACGCATTCGCCGCCAAGGACGCGCCGGGCGAGCGCAAGCCGATTTCGCTGAAGGCCTATGGCACGCTGTTGAAGGACTCCGACACCCGCTGGTTCATGTTCTTCTACTTCATCACCTTCGGCGGCTTCGTCGGCCTCGCCAACGCGCTGCCGCTCTATTTCACCGTGCAGTATCACGTCTCCGGCGTTGCGGCCGGCATGCTGGTCGCGCTGATCGTCGCCTTCGGCTCCGGATTCCGCCCGGTCGGCGGCATGATCGCCGACCGCATCGGCGGCATCCGTTCGCTGTCGATCCTGTTCGGTATCGTCGTCGCCGCCTATGTCGTGATCGCCTTCATGCCTGAAGGCCCAGTGGCGGCGACGCCGGGCGGCTGGGCGCTGAGCGAGCTGCCGCGCATCGCCTGGATCTCGGTGCTGCTGTTCTCGATCGGCGTGCTGGCGCTCGGCATAGGCAATGGCGCGGTGTTCCAGCTGATCCCGCTGCGCTTCCGTCACGAGATCGGCCTGATGACCGGGCTGGTCGGCTGCGCCGGCGGCGTCGGCGGCTTCTTCCTCGCCCAGACGCTCGGCTACGCCAAGGGCATGACCGGCGGCTTCGGCGCCGGTTTCCTATTCTTCGGCGCGCTGGCGTTGCTTGGCTTCATCGGACTTGCCATGGTCAAGGTCCGCTGGCGCACCACCTGGGGCGCGGTGTCGGGAGCGCGCGTCTGATAGCGCGCTCCCTCGGGAGAGGATAGCTCGGACGTGGCGAACGGCGCACAACCGGACTTGGGCGTTCGCGTCGGCTTCGCCAGCGAGACCGGCAAGCGCGCCGCCAATGAGGATTATGTCGCGGCCTGCCTCGGCCAGCCGGGCACGCTGCATCGCGATGTCGTGGCTGCGGTCGCCGATGGCGTCGGCGGCCACAAGGGCGGACACGAGGCCGCGGAGGTCGCGGTCCGCAGCTTCATCGACGCCTATTATTCGCTACCCGAGACGCTCGGGGTCCGCCGCCGCGCGGCGCGGGCGCTGGAAGCCGCCAACAGCTGGATCTATGGCCAAGGCCGGGTCGATGCCGCGCGCAGCGGCATGGCTTGCGCGTTCTCCTCGATCATCCTGTCGCGGCGGCAATGCCATGTGATCCATATCGGCGACACCCGCGCCTACCGGCTGAGCGACGGACGGCTGGAACGGATGACGCAGGACCATATCGCCGGCCGCGGCGATCTCGCCCACATGCTCAACCGCGCCATCGGCTTCGAGGAGTTCGCCCGCTTCGACTACACCTCGGTCGGGCTCCGGCAGCATGATCGTCTCTTGGTCTGCAGCGACGGGGTTCATGGCGCGCTCGGCGATTCCCGACTTCAGCACCTGTTGGAGGAACGCACGCCGCCCGACGAATCGGCGCGCAGCATCGTCGATGCCGCGCTCGCGGCCGGCAGCAGCGACAACACGACCGCGCTGGTGCTCGACGTCGTCGACCTGCCGCTGGCGGATCGCGACGATCTCACCCACGCGATCGCGACGCTGCCGATCCTCGATTTGCCTGACAGCGGCGACACGATCGACGACTTCGCGCTCGGCGACGTGCTGTCCGACGGACGCTACAGCCGCCTGTTCAAGGCTGTCGACAAGCGCGCCGGCCGCGAGGTGGTGCTGAAATTCCCGCATCCGCGAGTCGCGAGCGAAGGCTCCTACCGCCTCGCCTTCGTGCGCGAGGCGTGGGTCGCCGCGCGCGTGCGCAGCCTGTGGATCGGCGAGATCATCGAGGTGCCGGCGGAGCGCCAGACCAGGCTCTATTCGGCGATGCCGCTCTATGAGGGCGAAACGCTGGAGCAGCGGCTCAACCGCGCGCCGCGGCTGTCGCTGACCGACGGCATCGCGATCGCTACCAAGCTGGTGCGCGCGGTCACCGCCCTGCACCGCGCCGGCATCATCCACCGCGACATCAAGCCCGATAACGTCATCCTCTCGAAGGACGGCGGGCTGCGGCTCGTCGACCTCGGCGTCGCGCGGGTGCCGCTATTGGAGGATTTCCCCGCCGAGGACATTCCGGGCACCGCGAGCTACATGGCGCCCGAGCTGTTCGGCGGCAAGGCCGGCGACGAGGCCTCCGACCTGTTCGCGCTCGGCGTCACGGTCTACCGCATGTTCACCGCGAATTATCCGTTCGGCGAGATCGAGCCGTTCTCGCGGCCGCGCTTCGGCAAGCCGGCGCCGCTGTCACGCTACCGGCCGGACCTGCCGGCCTGGCTCGATGCCGTGATCGGCAAGGCGCTCAGCGTCGAGCCCGCGCAGCGCTTCGGCGACGCCATCGAGTTCGCACACGAACTGGAGAACGGCGCGACCTGGGCGGGTCCCGCCGTCACCACCCGCAAATCGCTGCACGACCGCGATCCCGTGACCTTCTGGAAGGTGCTGTGCGCGATCCTCGCTTTGGTCATCGTGGTGCTGCTGGCGCGGCATTGATCCGCGCCTGGCCCCCGCGGTCAGGCAACCAGCAACACCGCCGCCTGCGCGAGCGGCACCGCTTGATCCCCGAGCACCAGCGCGATGGCGTCGCGCTCCCACGCGTCCTCGGCCGGCGCCAGCGGGTCCTTCGCGGTCAGGCGGTGCTCGAGCACGAACCGCGACAGCAGCAACCGCCGCGCATCGACTTCCGGCTGGCATCCTTCCCATGCGAGCGTGATCGCCGATGCCGCGTGGTAGAGCGCGCTGGCCGCGAGCCGCGCCGCGTGCTCCGCCTCACGATCGGCTGCAACCTGCTCGGCGAAGGCAATCGCACGGTCGAGCGCGCTGCCGAGGCGCTGGCGGAACGGCTGCGGCAGCGCCTTCGCCTCGTCGAGGCGCCCGTGCAGGGCCGCGGCCAGGGCCTTATGCGCGCCGCTCTTGCCGACGGCGCGCGTAATGATGTCGAGCGCGTTGATGTTGCTGGTGCCCTCCCAGAGCACGCCGACATGGGCGTCGCGCACCAGCCGCGGCTGCACCCACTCCTCGATGTAGCCGTTGCCGCCGCGGACCTCCATCGCGCCGGTGGCGACCGGAATGTTGTCGCGGCAGGCGCGATACTTCAGCAGCGGCGTCAGGATGCGCAGCAGGTCGCGCGCCTGCGCCGAGCCGGCATTGGCATCGTCCATCGCGCGCGCGGCCACCAGCATCATCGACAGTGCCTGCTCGGTCGGCACGATCAGCTTCATTAGCTGCCGGCGCAGCAGCGGAAAGTCGATCACGCGCTCGCCGAACGCCACCCGCGAAGAGGCGCTGACGACGGCTTCGTTGACGCAGCGCCGCATCATCGCCGCGGCGCGCACGCCATGCGAAAGGCGCGACAGGTTGACCTGCTCCATCATCTGCTTCAGGCCCTGGGTGGGATCGCCGACCAGGTAGGCCACCGCATTGTCGAGACGGATCTCGCCCGACGCCATCGATTTGGTGCCGAGCTTGTCCTTGAGACGCACGATCCGGTAGCTGTTGCGGCGGCCGTTCTTCAGTCGGCGCGGCAGCGCGAACAGCGCGAGCCCCCTGGTGCCCGCGGGCGCACCTTCCGGCCGCGCCAGCATCAGCGCGACATCGGCATCGGCGTGCGAGCAGAACCATTTGTCACCGGTCAGGCGCCAGACGTCGCCGTCGCGGCGCGCGACGGTCTCGACCGCGCCGACATCGGAGCCGCCTGCCCGCTCTGTCATGAACTGCGTGCCCTTCCACAGGCTCGCCATGTCGTCCGACAGCATCTTCGGCAGCAGATAGGCCTTGAGTTCGTCGGAGCCGAACTTGCGGATCAGATGCGTCGAGGTGTCGGTGACGCTGATCGGGCACATCAGCCCGAACTCGGACTGCACGAACAGATACTGGAACACGTACTTGGCCACGGCCGGCAGCGGCCGGTCCATGCCGAGCATGCCGGCGCGATGGCTCATGGCATGAAACTGGAAATCACCGAAAGCGATCGCCTCCATCTCGCGATAAGCCGGATGATAGTCGATCCAATCCTCGTCGCGGCCGAAGGCGTCCCTTGGATTGAGCACCGGGGCATGCTTATCGGCGGTGCGGGCGAGTTGGTCGAGCCGGCCTCCCGCCAGTGCGCCAAGACGATGGAAATGCGGCTCCAGCGTCTCGCGATCCGCGCGCGACAGATATAGCCCAAGCAGACTGCGAAGCCCGCGGTCGAGGTCATAGAAGTTGAGGCCGGCGCAATCATGCGAGATGTGACGGGCCGGATCGGCCGGCTCTGCGGCCTCATCGGGGCTGCGAAGGTCGCGTGCGCTCATCTGCATCTGGGCTCTCCTTGTTATGGGGTGACGTCGTTATGGGGTGACGTCGCACCAGCCGTGCCGCCGTGCGGGATGCCAGTCCCGGTGTTCAAACTCCCTCTGCAACATCGAGAACGATCGCGGCGATGTCCACCGCGCGGAAATAATTTCAGATACATGGAGGAAATGCCGAACGCGCTACGCGCGCCAGGCCCAGGTCACAGCGCGGCAGTATTGACCTCGACTGGTTTCGCTGCACACTCGCCCAGAGACGCGCAACATGTTGCGACGCACAAGGATACGAACGGCAACAGATGAAGGGAGTTCGCTCCGGCAATGCGCCTCCATCCCGGCGAGGCCGCAGGCGCATCGTCGCCGACCGGGTCCGGGCGCAGCCCGACGATCCCTCGGCGACGGTGATCGAGGCCAATCGGCATGATGAATTGTTTCGTGCCGCCGATCGCAGTCCGGATCCGTCTGTCGTCAAATCGGCGCATCGCGTGCTTCGTATCTTCGAGTATTTTGCCGAGATCGAACGGCCCGCGGCGATGACCGAGATCGCACGGCGGCTGAACTACCCGCCGTCGAGCACCTCGGCGCTTTTGAAGAGCCTCGTCGAGCTCGGCTATCTCGATCACGACCGGCAGGCGCGCAGCTATCTGCCGACCGTCCGCGTCGCGCTGCTCGGCGGCTGGCTGAAGAGCCAGACGCTTCCCGCCGGCACGCTCGATGCGATCACGCGCGAGCTGCAGGAGGCGACGCGGCTGACGACCTTCGTCGTGGCGCGCAATCAGCTCTACAGCCAATACATCCGCGTTCTGCAGGGCACGACACCGGTGCGCTACTATCTCGAGCCCGGCGCGCGGCGGCTGTTGACCCATTCGACCCCGGGCCGCGTGTTCCTCAGCCTGATGAACGACGAGGACGCCCGGCGGATCGTGCAGCGGATCAACGCCGAGGAAGCGCCGTCATCTGCCGTCCGGTTCGGCGATATCCAGCAGGTGCTGGCGACCATCCGCCGGCAGGGATTTGCCTATACCCGCGACATGGGAACGCCCGGCCTGAGCGCGATCGCGATGCGGCTGACCGATATCGACCAGACGCCGCCGCTCGTCATCACCGTCGCAGGTCCGAGCTCGATCATCTCGGCGGAGGCCAAAGCGATCATCGGCAAGATGCGCGAGCTGGTCGAGCGCCAGTCGCCCGGCCTGCTGCCGCAGATCGACATCGACTCGGCGCCGATCGAGACCTGAGATCGGGCAACGCGTCAGGTCGACGTCAGGACCCCGCGCGGCGGATCGTGATCCTGCTCTCGTCGGTCATGTCCTTAAGCTCCTTGTTCGGCTCGCGGTAGAGATGACGCTCGATCTCGACCGTCCGACCATCGGTCGTCTTGGTGCACTTCTCGTCGACAAACACGCCGCCGACCTCCTGCTTGTCGGCACCCGGCTTCGCCTCCGCGCAGCTCCAACCATCCTCGCCGTAGCGCGACTTCGCCTGCAGGCCGAGCAGGAACGCCTTCTTGCGCAGATAGAGTCGCGCCTTCGGATCGGTCTCGATGGTCAGCGCGGCAATTTTGGCGTCCTTGTCGATCATCACGGTCAGGATCGCTGGATGGCCGCCGACCATGGTGCCTTCGCGCGCAGTCTCGCGATCGTACTCGAAGCGAATGCCGCGCAACTGATCCGGGCCTTCCGGGCAGTTCGACCACTGCGCCCATTCCGCCAATCTGTGGGTGGTCTTCTCGCCGGCGCAGGTCAGGTTGATGTAACCGGCGTCGGGTAAGCTTGATATCGCCATGCCGACATTGATGTCGCGCAGGTCTCCCGCGGTCGCCATCGCCGGCACGGCCGCTGTGACTGACGCAGCGAAGACCAATCCGCGGATCGCCGATCTCTGCTTGCTCATGGCTTTGCCTTCTCGTTTGGGTCGGACGGCGCGGCGGCGTGGCCGGCCTCCTTGTAGATATTGCAGACGCGCGAGCCGTCGCCGAAGAAAGCGATGCACTCGTCATAGTTCGGCTCACCCTTGCCCTTGACGTGGGCGAGCACATAATCGGCGACGGCCTCGATCTCGTTCGGCCGCAGGAATACGTTCGCCTCCGGCGGCATGCGGTCGGCGACATCCTGCCGGGTCATCTCGTAGCATTTCGTGGTGTCATAGGAGCCGCGCACGAAGAACGGCATGCCGGTGCCCGGCCGCCCGCACGTCACGGTCTCGATGATCTGTTCCTTCGTCAGCTCGGTCTTGCGCAGCGACAGCGCGTCGCCGCCATAGCCGCCGCCGCCGTTGCCGTGCCATTTGTGGCAGCCCATGCAATTGCCGCGCTTGAACACCGCCTTGCCCGCATCGGTGGGATCGCTCGCCGACTGTGCATGCGCCATGCCTGCAAATCCCATCACCAGCGCGCAGCCGAGCCACGCGCCAATCAGCCATGTTTGTTTCATTTGTTCCGTTTCTGTTGGCGAGATCGACGCGGGAGGCTCCTCGCTGAAGCCTCCCGCGCTTGCGATGTCAGAGCGCGAACACGTAGAGCATCGAGCCCGGTTGCATCCGCTTCAGCTCGGGCGTGGCATCGATGAACCACTTGTCCCAGGCACCGCCGAGGCCGACCAGGACCGCGACATACTGCTTGCCGTCGACCGAGAACGTCATCGGGGGCGCGTTGAGACCGCCGCCGGTGTTGAACTCCCACAGCTTCTGCAACGACTTCGCGTCATAGGCGATCAGCTCACCGGACGGCTGTCCGGAGAACACGAGGTCGGGCGTCGCCAGGATGCCGCCGAGGTTCGGGAATTGCGTCTCCGCCTTCCCTGCGACCTTGCCGGTGGTGACGTCGATCGCGGTCACGCTACCGGTGATCTTGACGTTCTGGCTCGGCCCGCCGCCGGTGAAGAACTCGCGCGCCTTGACCTTGTCCGGCGTCATCTCCTCGACCTTGATGTGGTTGCAGCTCTCGATGACGGGAATGTACCAGAGCTTCAGGTTCGGATTATACGCGGTCGGCGGCCAGTTCTTGCCGCCCATGTTGCCGGGGCAGATATCCGTTTCCTTGTTGGAGCGGCTCGGCGTGACCGAAGCGTTGTACTTCTGCACGCCCTGCTTCGGATCATATTCCACCGGCTTGCCGGACTCCGGATCGAGCCCCTTGGTCCAGGTCACCTTCTTGACGAAGGGCAGACCCCAGACGAACTTGCCGCTGTTGCGATCGATCGCATAGGCAAAGCCGTTGCGGTCGGCCTCGAGCGCGAGCTTCAGCGTCGTGTTGTTCGGGCCGGGGACGTCGACCAGCACGTTCTCCGCCACGCTGTCATAGTCGTAGGGATCGTTCGGCGTGTGCTGGTAGTGCCACTTGATCTTGCCGGTGTCGGCATCGAGACCGAGCGACGAGTCGGTGTAGAGATTGTCGCCGGGCCGGTATTCATTGTCCCAGTCCGGTCCGGGATTGCCGACGCCCCAGACGATGGTGTTGGTCGAGGGGTCGTAGCTGCCGGTGACCCAGGTCGAACCACCGCCGCTCGCCTTGGCGTTCTTGTCGTCCTTCCACGTCTCCGCACCCGGCTCGTCCTTGCCGGGGATGGTGTGGGTGCGCCAGACTTCCTTCTGGCTGTTCAGGTCGGTCGCAGCGATCCAGCCGCGAATGCCGTATTCCGCACCGGCGACGCCTGATATCGCCTTGTCCTTGACGATGAGAGGTGCGCCGGTGATCACCTCGCCCTTGTCGGGATCGGCGACCTGACGCTGCCAGGCGACCTGCCCGGTCTCCTTGTTGGTCGCGACCAGGCGGCCGTCGAGCGTGTGCGAGATGACGAGGTTGTTCCACAACGCGACACCGCGATTGTCGACGCCGCAGCAGGCGACCGCGCCGGCCCAGTCGTGGTCGGTCTTGGGATCCATCTTCCAGACCAGCACGCCTTTGCCGCCATGCGCATCGATCTTGTAGACCGAGCCCCAGCCGTCGGTGACGTACATGAATCCGTTCTCGACGATCGGAGTTCCCTCCAGGCCGCCATGCGCCCAGATTCCGCCGCCCTCGACGCCGCCGAGATGCATGGTCCAGGCGACCTTCAGATTCTTGATGTTGTCCTTGTTGATGTCAGCCAGCGACGAGAAGCGGGTCGCCGAGTAGTTCTTGTGATGATGCAGCCAGTTGCCTGCTTCCTTGTCAGCATTGAGCAGACGGTCCTGGCTGACATCCTCAGCGAGCGCAAACGAGCCCGCGAGGGTCGCGGCGGATGCTACTGCCGCCGCGAGCATATGAGACTTTACCCAATTCAACCTTGTCATAGGTTCATTTCCTCCGGATCTAGCATTCTTCATTGATCGAACCGCCCGTCACATACGGACAGTTTCGCGAGAAGCCTTGAGTCCCGGCGATCGGCTGTGCCGCCCGCCGCATTCCTGGTCACTTGTTTCTGGTCACTTCTGGACCGTTACCTCCGTCTCGATGGTTCCAGCTTTCTGAAAAACGACCGCGCATTTGAACGTCTCGCCGGGAGCGAGCGCCTGACGCAACTGCAGCAGCATCACGTGATAGCCGTCGCGCTTCAGCTCGAGCGTTGCCTTGGCCGGGACTGGTATATTGGATATCGAGCGCATGGCGGGCGCGCCTTCGCCGCGATCGACGGTGTGACGTTCGGAAAAATTTGCGACCGGGCAGCGAACACGGAGCAGCGCATCGGCGCTGTCGGCCTCGTTCTTGATCGTCATCGTCAAGGGAAGGTCTCCGCCTTCTTTGTCTGCCGCCGGTACGCGCGCATCCACAATCGCCAGGGATTCGTTCGCTACCGCGTTATGCACCACTCCGAACGTGCCGATCAGGCAGAATAATGGCAACGCAATCCACCGCCTGCATTTAACTGCGCTGCACGCAACGGCGCGATGCAACCCCGGCTCGAACGACATCAAGTTTTCTCCCGACGTGATTTTTGCGACATTGTTTCATGCTTCGTCGCGCGCGGCCAGCGATTGAAGATCGGGAACAGCGATTCATTGCGATTTCGATACGCATAGCCGTCATGCCACATTTTTGCGCATGAGCGTTCGCGATACGATAACGCAGGCGGAGCGCGATGCAGCACATACTGCAGCGCGCGAGATGATCGGTACGGCGACGATTGATGCCGTCACGTCTGTCTCAGGCGACGCGACATCGGCGCGGCTGTTCAGAATCGATGCAGGCGACGAGAATTATTTGCTACGAATCGAAGGCGTGCCCAGCCCCTGCGCAATCAGTATCAATATGTTTCACCCAGGATCCGCCGAAGCTGGCATCGCGCCGCGCCTCTATTACGTCAACGAGACATCGCACGTCGACCTGATGGACTTCATCTCCCGAAGCACACCAGCAGCCAAGCACGTGCCCGGCAAGACGTTGCTCGCGTCGTTCCTCACCGACGTCGCAACGCCCGGCTTCGATCTTTCGGGTGAATCTCAGCTCGGCCGATTGAACGTACGGGTGAAGAACACCGGCGTCTTGGCCTTCTTCAACCGGTAGAGCTGCGCGGGTCGGTTCGGCCCCTTGCGCATCTTTGCGACCGGCTCGATCAAATCGGCGGCCAGCATGCGGGTGCGGAAGGCGCTTTTCTCCAGCGGACGGTCGAGCACGATCTCGTAAGTGCGCTGCAATTCCGGCAGCGTGAATTCCTGTGGCATCAGATAGGCGGGCAGCGAGGTGTACTCGACCTTGCTGCGCAGCCGCTGCACCGCCGTTTGCAGGATCTCGGCGTGGTCGAAGGCAAGCTTCGGCCGCACTCTCTCGCCCTCGACCGCGAACCACTGCGCATCCGGCGCGAGCGTGCCGCCCGTGGCGTGCTCCGGCAGCAATGCGAAGTAGGCGTGCGTCGCAGACCAGCCGCGCGGATCCCTCATTGCGCTGCCCCAGCTGCCGAGCTGCTCCAGATATGGACTGACGACGCCGGTCTTGTCCTTCAGCTTGCGTGCGGCGCAGGCTTCGAGGTCGCGATCGCCGGCGATATCGACAAAGCCGCCGGGCAGCGCCCAAGCCCCTGGAAACGGTTCGGTTTCTGCTCTCGGCCGTTGAACCAGCAGAACCTGAAGCGCGTCTGACCTGATGGCGAAAATGACGACGTCGACCGTCGTCAGCGGCCGCGGAAAGTCGAGTTCCGGCTTCTCGGGCATGCTCTCCCCCGCTCTTCCCTGGTGCCGTGAACCTTTTCACCGCCCGGCTTGACAATAGCATACTTAGTTGTACAGTCCAACTAACTTAGTTGCTCAGACACACTTACTCAGGAGTAGCCCGCCATGTTCGGTGTTCGCTTCATCAAGGCGCAGCCGACCACCTACCTCATGAAATACCGCGGCGGCGCGGTGACCCAGCAAGGCGCCGGCCTGTCCGGCTTCTATTATGGGCCGGTCACCTCGCTGGTCGCGGTGCCGATCGGCAGCCGCGACGCCGCCTTCATCTTCCAGCAGATCGCGCGCGACTTTCAGGCGCTGACCATTCAGGGCCATGTCACCTACCGGATCGGCGAGCCGCAAAAGGCAGCCGCGATGCTCAACTTCACCCTCAAGCCGGACGGCAAGACATACGAATCCGACGACCCGGAAAAGCTGCCGCAGCGCATTCTCGCGACCGTCGAGGTGCTGGCGCAGCAGGCGGTCAAGGAGTTGACCTTGAAGGAAGCGCTACAGGCCGCCGATCGCATCGCCGGCCTTATCGAAAGCGGACTGCGCGGCCGCGCCGACATCGCAGCGCTTGGCCTCGAAATCCTCGGCGTCTCGATCCGCGCCGTGAAGCCGACGCCAGACACCGCCAAGGCGCTGGAGGCCGAGGCCCGCGAGGCAATCCTCAAGAGCGCGGACGAAGCGATCTTCGCGCGACGCAACTTTGCCGTGGAGCAGGAACGCGCTATCCGCGAAAGCGAGCTCGACACCGAGATCGCGGTCGAGCAGAAGAAGCGTTCGATCCGGGAGACCCAGATGGATGCCGAAGCAAGCGTCGCGGCCAAGCAGGCCGAGCTGCGCGAGGCCGGCATGGTCGCCGACATCACGCTGGAGAGCAAGCGCAAGGACTTCGTCGGCCTCAACGCCGAGAACACTCGCACGCTGGCGGATGCCGAGGCCTATCGGGTCGGTGCGCTGATGAAGATCTTCGAGGGCGTCGACACCCGCGTGATCCAGACGCTGGCCGCAGCCGGCATGCAGCCGGGGCAACTGATCGCGCAGGCCTTCAGCGGGATTGCCGAAAAGGCCGAGAAGATCGGCCAGCTCAACGTCTCGCCCGATCTGCTCAACACGCTGCTGGAGAAGCCCGCCGCCGTGGAGGCCGCCCGTGCCCGCCGACAATGATCGCAAGATCGTCCTCGTCACCCGCAAGACGCGGCTCGAGGAGCTGATCGCCAAATACCTGACGGCGGCGCAGGCCCGGTTCTATGTCGAGCATCTCGGCGCAGACTTCTCCGACTACCAGCGCGAGCACGATGTCTACCAGGCCGAGCGCCGCGTCACCGTGCAGGCGCTGGAGCAATGGGGCCGCTACCAGATCATCGACCGGAGTTTCCTGCCGAACTTCATCTTCGGCCCGTCCGACATCGTGGTGGCGCTCGGCCAGGATGGCGTCGTCGCCAACACGATGAAGTATCTCGATGGTCATCCGCTGATCGGGCTCAACCCGGATGCCAAGCGTTACGACGGCATCCTCTTGCCGTTCGTGCCGCGCGACCTCCCTGCCCTGCTGCGCGAGGTCGCTTCCGACAGACGGGGTCACAAGGCGGTAACGATGGCCAAGGCCGCGCTCACCAACGGCCAGGTGCTGTACGCGGTCAACGACCTGTTCATCGGCGCGCGCACCCACACGTCGGCCGTCTACGAAATCGCGCTCGCCGAGCAGAAGGAGCGGCAATCGTCGAGCGGCCTGATCGTCGCGACCGGGCTCGGCTCGACCGCCTGGTTCAAGAGCATCGTCACCGGCTCGCTCGCGATCGCCAGCGCCTTTGGCGGCGGCAACGACGGCCCGCCCTATCTGCCGCAGGCATGGGACGCCGGCGCGCTGCGCTTTGCGGTGCGCGAGCCGTTTCCGAGCCGTACCTCGCAGGTCAATCTCGTCTGCGGCAGTCTCGACCGCACCGAGCACCTCAGCGTGCGCTCGCTGATGCCGGAGAACGGCGTGATCTTCAGCGATGGCATCGAGGCCGACCGGCTCGACTTCAATTCCGGAACGGAAGCGCAGATCACGGTCGCTGATCGTGAAGGACGGCTGGTGGTGTGACGCCGCCGCGCTATCCAGCAAGGCAACTCACTGCGGCACGGGATGCAGCCTTGCCAGCTGATCGAGCGACAGCCGAGCCTCGCGGTCGCTCAGGGGGAAACGGACGATGATGTCCTGGCGCGCAAGCTGCCCCCACAGCGCGTCCGACGACCATTTCTGCGGCTCAGGCCCGCGCGGACCGTCGATCCAGATGAAATACCATTCAGCCATAGTACGCGACCGATGCTCCCTCGCCAGAAGATTGGTCCTTCGCGGGGCAATCCGCAACGCCCGATTTCGCGCCGGCCGGCGATCCAAGGTCTATTCGTAGGGCCGGCCGTCCTTGTGCAGGAAGCGGCCATCGGAGCTCGGGCTCATCATGTCGATGTCGGAGCAAGTGATGACGTCGGCGCGCGAGCGCGAGCCGACCTCCAGATAGGTCGCCGTCATCTGCGACCGGTTGACCATGTGATGCCCGTTGCCGGAATTCTTCGGAAACGCGGCGCAGTCGCCGGCGCAGAGCACCGTCTCGCCGCCGTCCTCGATCAGCACCAACTCGCCTGCGAGCACGTAGACGAATTCGTCTTCGTCGGAATGCCAATGGCGCTGGCTCGACCAATTGCCCGGCGGCAACCGCATCAGATTGACGCCGAAATCGCCGAGCCCGCCGGCATCACCGAGGCGCTGCCGCACCCGCTCTGCACATGGCGCGGCGAACTCGGCCGGATAGCCGGTCCCCTTGCGTTCCGGCACTTTTGTCAGATCGATCTTCGGCATGGCGACGTCCTGAGCGAGCGCTTCCCGGGTGTGCCCATACCTAGCGCGATCACCCGTCGGAAATGTGTCGTTCGATTCGAAGCCGTCAGGCCCGCCCGACCAAATCCTTCGCCATCAGGATGTCGTCATGGTAGCGGCCGTCGATCTTCAGCGCGTGCTTCTCGAGCCCGTACTCGACAAACCCCAGGTCCTGATAGAGCCGAAAGGCCGGCTCATTGCCCTTCACTACGACGAGCTGCACCAGCTCGACCGATTGCGCGGCGAGTTCGAGCGCGGCTTCGACCAAGAGACGGCCGACGCCGGCGCGCCGCGCCTGCTGCCGCACATACATCCCGACCAGCATGCCCTTGTGCTGCCGCTTCGGCCCATCAGCCACAATGAAGCCGACAATGCCGGCGAGTTCACCGCCACGGAACGCGCCAAGGATCACGGCCCCGTGCGCGAGCCTTTCCGCGAACCAGTCGACGGGATGCGCGCTCTCCGTCTCATACGCGCTGCCGAACGCTTCGGGGCTCAAGCGCAGCGCTTCGAGACGGATGCCGCGATAAAGCGCGGCGTCCGCGGGCAAGAGGCGGCGAATCTCGATGGCGTGCGTCGTCATTCCGTGTCCTGTCTTCGTCGCGACAGCATGGTCGATCCAATCGGCCAGTCGATCGCCGTATCTATCGCACGGCGCGCCTGTTCCAAAGCAGATTGAAGCTTGTGGAAATCCACCTTTGGTATCGACGGTTTCGGCCGCCGGATGGAGGTAGACTCCGGATGAAGCTTGCCCGACACTGCGGCATGGAGGGGACGCCTATGGTTTTTTGGATAGCAAGCGTAGCCGGATTGGCGGCCGCTTATCTCTTCGGCTCAACGCCCACGGGCTATCTGGCGGGAAAACTGCTCAAGGGCATCGACATCCGGCAGCATGGCTCCAGATCCACCGGCGCAACCAACGTCTTGCGAACCCTCGGCAAGTGGCCTGCGTTGGCAGTGCTCCTGGTGGATGTGCTGAAGGGCGCGGCGGCGATCGCGTTTGCCCGCTGGTTTTATCCCTGGCTCTATGCCCTGCCGTCGGTCACGCCCCCGACGACCGTTGACCTGCAAACCTTGCTGCCTTGGGCAGTCTGCCTGGCGGGACTTGCCGCGTTGTTGGGGCACGGCCGCTCGATCTGGTTGAACTTTACCGGCGGCAAATCCGCAGCAACCGGCCTCGGCGTGTTGCTGGCAATGTCCTGGCCGGTTGGCCTGGGTGCTGCCCTCGTCTTTGGCGTTGTGCTGGCAATTTCCCGGATTGTGTCCTTGAGTTCGATGTCGGCGGCGTTCGCTGCGATCGCGCTGGTCTGCGCGTTCGAACAGCCGTTGCCATATCGGCTGCTGGTCGTCGCAGGCGGCCTTTACGTGATCGCACGCCATCGTGCCAACATTCAGCGGCTGCTGGCTGGAACCGAGCCACGCCTGGGATCGGGCAGACGGGAATCGAACGCGACTTCGCAAACCTAGCCTGTGTAGGCCTGCCGAGATCGCGAAGCCACGACTTGCCCGGGACGTTACCGGTGCTGCTGGACGTGCTCCTGAACCGCTCCGATGACGTCGGACGAATGCGTCACGAAGCCGAAGCATTTCTTGACGTTGAACAGGGTTGCCTCAACACAGAAGCCAGGTGAGGTCGTTGCGCAGCAGTCCTCGACCAGAAGGCAGCCATAGCCCAGGAAATTCGCGTCGGTGAGCGAATGCAGCACGCATTGATCGGTGTTGACGCCGGCAAACAGGATGGTCTTGGTGCCGAGATTGCGCAGGATGCTGTCCAGCGGCGTGTCCCAGAAGCCGCTGATTCGGTATTTGTCGACGTGAATGTCCTCGGGCTCCTGTTTCAGTTCATCGACGACGGCCGCGGCCCAGCTGTCCTTCTGCAACACGCGCGCGCCGCTGCCCGGCAACGGCTCGCCGAGACCGATACCTGTGCCCTTCGGCTTGTACAGATGGAGCTGGTTGGGCGCCATGTTCTTGAGATCGGGCCGATTGCCCCAGTTCAGCCAGATGACGTGTACGCCGGCATTCCTCAACACCGGGAGTAGCTTTTGCAGCGGCTCGATCGGCGCCCGATCCGGCGTGTGATCGAGGCCGAGATGGTCGACCCAGCCGCCCTTCGCGCAGAAGTCGTTCTGCATGTCGACGACGATGAGGGCGGTGCGATGCAGGTCGATCGTCACCGTCTGCGGCTGCGCGTCGATCGTCACCACCCGCGGCGGCGGCGGCGCCATCGCCATGTTGACGTTGTTGTCGTCGACCAGCCATTTGTAGCCGGGAGCGGACCCAAGAGGATTGGCGGCGCTGGACGCAGCGGACGCCGCTGCCTTTGCTAACGTGGAACTCGTCATCGGACTTTCCTCCCTTGCTTATGCTTTCTTGAAGTCTGTTTCGATCAGCCGCCCCGTTCGAACGGAATGGTCAGGGCCGAGGGCTGCCTGCTCTTTCCGACCAAGCCCGCGATGGCGACAAGTGCCAGCAGATACGGCAGCAACAACAGCAGCGCGACCGGCACGTCGAGTTGCAGCGCCGGCACCAGGAATTGCAGCGCGGTCGCAAAGCCGAACAGCAGGCACGCCGCCAGCGTGTACCAGGGATTCCAGCCGCCGAAGATCACGGCCGTGATCGCAAGATAGCCGGCGCCCTTGGTCATGTTCTCGGTGAACGTGTTGCTGTCCGCGACCGACATGAACGCGCCGCCGAGGCCCGCCAGGACGCCGGCATAGAGCACGCCGAGATAGCGGGTCTTCGCCACGCTGATGCCGGCCTTGTCCGCCGCACGCGGATCCTCGCCGACCGCCCGCACCGCCAGCCCGAAGGACGTGTACTTCAGGATCAACCAGGTCACGACGACCATCAGGATGCTGACATAGGCAAGGCCGGTCTGGTTCGCCAACGCCGGTCCGATCACCGGGATGCCAGCGAGCCACGGCAGATTGAGCTGCGCGAAGCCGGGGATCGGGTCGCGCGACAGCGGCCCGAAGATCTCGCGGTAGAGAAACGTGGTTGAGCCCAGCGCCAGGATATTGAACCCGATTCCGACCACCAGTTGATTGGCGCGCAACGTCACGCTCAGCACGGCCTGGACCGCGGCAACCGCGGTCGCAACTAATACGCCGGCCGCGACGCCAATGAGCGGCGAGCCGGTGGCCCACGATGCCAGCGCCGCCGTGAAGGCCGACATCAGCATCATGCCGTCGAGGCTGAGATTGAGCACGCCGGCGCGCTCGCTCAGCATCTCGCCGGTTGCGGCGAAAATGATCGGGACCGCGAGGCGAAGTCCGGAGCCGATGAACACGGCCATCTGTTCGTCAATCATCGGGTCACCTTCCGGTTGGTGAGGATTGCGGAGCCTGCAATGACAATGACGATCAGGCCCTGGCAGATCAGGACGACCGCCGACGGGACGTGCGCCGAGATCTCCATGTTGATGGATCCCGATCGCAGGAATCCGAACAGCAATGCACCGATCACCACGCCGACGGCCGAGCCGCGCGACAGCAGGCCGACCACGAGGCCGTCAAATCCGTAGCCCGACGAGAAATCGCTCGTCAGATAGAATTGCTGGCCGAGGATCATGATCGCACCGCCGAGACCGCCGAGGCCGCCGGACACCGTCATGGCCAGGATCACGTAGAAGCTGGTCCGCATCCCGGCACGGCGGGAGGCCATCGCGTTCAAGCCGACGGCGCGCAGTCGCAGCCCGAGCGAGCTGTGCCTGAGCACCAGCCACACCACGACGACCGCGATCGCCGCAATCAGCAATCCGATATGGAGCGGAGATCCGTTGTCCGGGAACAGCAACGGCAGCTTGGTCGAATCCGGAATCTCCGCCGATTCCGGCAGCGACGACACGTCGCTGATCGGCTTGCGCAGGAGGTGGAAGGATTCGACGGACCAGTACACCAGCGGCAGCGCGATGAAGCTCAACAAAAGTGTGCTGATCACCTCGTTGGTGCCGCGAGCCGCCTTGAGAACGCCCGCAAGGCCACCCCAAACGGCGCCGGCGATGGTTCCGACAGCGAGCGGCACGATGAACGCCAATCCGAGCGGCAGACCGCCGGCGCCATGCAGCGCGGCTGCGGTTGCGAACATGCCGCCCATCGCGATCTGCCCCTCGCCGCCGACATTGGTCAGGTTGGCGCGGCTGGCGAAGATGAAACCGAGACCGACCAGCGCGAGGCTGATGGCGCGATTGATCGAGGCGCCGATGTTGAAATCGCTTCCCGCCATGCCGTCCCAAAAGGCCTCGATCGCCTCGACGACCGACGCACCTGTCGCAGCGATGATAAGCAGGCCGATGCCGAGCGCGATAAGGGTCGATACCACCGGCACCACGACCTGCATCGGCACGAGCTCGAGTCGCGCGCCCTGCGCGACCCGCGCCAGCTTCGGATTCTTCATGACCATGGCCAACCTAGACATGTGCGTGCCCCGACATCATCGCCCCGATCGCCTCGCGGCTGAACGACCCGGCTGCGAGCTCGCCAACCAGCTTGCCGCGGTAGATCACCGCAATCCGATCCGACACCGCCATCAGCTCCTCGAGCTCGCTGGAGATCAGAAGGACCCCAAGACCGTCATCGCGGGCGGCGCGGATACGATTGTAGACGGCCTCGATCGCCCCGACGTCGAGGCCTCGCGTCGGCTGCGCCGCGAGCAGGAACACCAGCGGATCGAGCGACAGCTCGCGTGCAAGCACCGCCTTCTGCTGGTTACCGCCGGACAGGCTCGCCATCGACACGTCAGGGCTGCTCGCCCGCACGTCGAAGTCGCGCATCATCGCCTCCGCCGCCTTGCGCCGCGCCGACTTGTCGAGCAGGCCGAAGCGGCTGAATTTTCCGATCGCGCCGAGAAACAGGTTCTCGGCCACCGACAATTCCTTGATGCAGGCGACCGCATGGCGATCCTCGGGAACGATGCCGACACCCGCATCCGTGATCTCCTGCGGCGTGGCGCCGCCGACCGGCGTTCCGCCGACGACGATCGCCCCTGCGCTCGGCGCGGCGAGCCCGGCCAGAATCAGCCCGAGCTCGGTCTGGCCATTGCCCTCGACGCCCGCGATCCCGACGATCTCGCCGGTGCCAACCGTAAGGCTCAAGCCGTCGAGCCGCGGCACGCCATGTGGGTCGCGGTACACGAGATCCGAGATCTGCAGCACCGCCTCACCCGCCGATACCGGGCTAGCCGAATCCGCATTGGGTTTTGCCGGCGTCTTGCCCTCGATATCGACCGCTGCGGCGAGCACCGAACCTGCCGACTGCACATCACGGCCGACCATGGAGCGCACCAGCGAGCGGATGTCGGCGCCCTCCATCGCGACGGTTTCGATGATGCGGCCTTGCCGCAGCACCGTGGTGCGATCGGCGACGCGGCTGATCTCGCCGAGCTTGTGCGTCACCAGGATCACGGACTTTCCGCGCAGCGCAACCTGGCGGCAGATCGCCAGCAGCGCGTCGATTTCGTCCGGCTGCAGCACGGCCGTCGGCTCGTCGAGCACGAGCAGTTGCGGATCGCCGAGCAGGCACTTGATGATCTCGACCCGCTGCCGCTCACCGACGGAGAGGTCCTCGATGCGCGCCTCAGGATCTATCTCGAGCCCGTACTCCGCCGCGAGCTGCTCCATCCGCACGATGATGTCCTGCGGCTTCAGCACCGCGCTGGCGCGGCCGAGCATCAGGTTCTCGGCCACGCTCATGTTGGGCACCAGGCTGAAATGCTGGTGCACCATCACGACGCCGCGCTGCAGAGCTTCCGCCGGGCCGCGGGGATGGAACGGCTCTCCGCCCAGCGTCATCGTGCCGGCATCCGGCCGATGCACCCCGAACACCAGGTTGCACAATGTCGATTTGCCGGCACCGTTCTCGCCAAGCAGGCAATGTACCTCGCCGCGCTCGATCTGCAGCGAAATGTCGTCGAGCGCGGTGAAGGCCCCGAAGCGCTTGGTCAAGCCAGACAGTTCGAGAACAGCCACGGTCAGCCCACCTTGACTTTGATCTTGTTCGACAGCAGGTCGTCCTTCAGCTCCTTGATCATGGCCTGGATCTCGGGCGTTGCCCCGGTGCAGATCTCGATGTCGGCGGAGCGCGGTCCCATGGCGAGGCCGAACTGCTTGTACTCCGGGTGCCACGTTCCGGCGACGGCCTGGTCGATGGCGTACTCAACCATGAACCCGATGCCGCTCACCGTGTAGGCGATATAGAGCGGGTTGTTGTCGGAGCAGTAGTTGGTGTAGCTCCCGATCATCTTGGTGCCCTTCTCGCGCGCCGCCTGCTCCATGCCGCGCACGCCGAGATTGAGGATGTTGTAGTGGACGTCGGCGCCCTGCGCGATCGCGGCAAGGGTCGCTTCCTTGGCCTTGGCGACGTCGTCAAAATCGCCGGTGTAGGTCACGAAGCATTTGGTATCCGGCTTGACGTGCTTGGCGCCATTGGCGAATTCCGTTCCGGTGTTGACGATAGCCGGAATTTCGAGGCCGCCGACATAGCTCACCGCGCCGTTCTTCGACATCAGCGCGGCAACCGCGCCCGCAATGAAGCCGATCTGCGCCTGCAGCACGTCGTATTGCGCGACGTTGTCGGTCGGCTGTCCGGTCGGGCCGACGATGGAGAACTTCACCTTCGGGAACCGCTTGGCGACCTTGAGCACCGATGCCTGGGTCTGCCCCGCCGCGCCGATCACCATGTCGTTCTTGGACGCGAGCGTGACCAGCGCCTGCTCCATGTCGGCGAACTTGACGTTCTCGATCGACGTGATCGCGACCTTGTTGCCGTGGCGTTGCTCGGCGGCCTTCATGCCGTTATAGGCCGACTCCATCCAGCCATGGTCGGCCCGCGACCCCGGAATGAGAATGCCGATGCGAAGCGGCTTCGCATCGTCGGCGAAGCCGAGCCGGACTGATGAACCGATAAAGGCTGCCGAGAGCAGGCCAGTTTGCAGAAATGCACGACGGGTAGCGCTCATGTGTTTCCTCCTGTTCGTTCCCGGTGTTGCCGCTCTTTGTTGCGGCATTTTTGCAGCGGCGGCGCGGCAGCGCCGTCAGTTTCAGATTCGAAGCAATCTCATCCCGCGCCAATCGTCGCCAGCGCGCCGACGGCATCGACGAAGCACTTCATCGGAGCCTGCACGACGCCGGCGCCGATGATCCCCATGCCCGGCTCCTTGTGCGCCGTTGCGGTGTTGATGACCGGCCGCATGCTCTCGTCCACGACCTTGCGGACGTCGATGCCGACCGGCGCTCCGATGAAATCGAGCATCGGCAGAGTGAAGCCTGGATTGCGGCCGATCGTGACGTGCGCCATCTCGCGCGAATAGCGCAGGGCGTCCTGCGGCGTGCCGCCGACGAACTGGACCATCGCGGGAGCTGCCGCCATCGCGAACGCGCCGAGCCCGGCGGTTTCGGTGATCGCGCTGTCGCCGATATCCGGATTGGCATCGGCCTCGCTGAAGCCCGGCAGGAACAGGCCGACCGGGATGTCGGCCGGACCGACAAACCACTGCCCGTCCAGTCCGCTGACCCTGATGCCGACATTGACGCCATTGCGCGCCATCGCGGTGACGATGCTGCTGAACGGCACGCCGTGCGCCGCGTCCATGGTCGCCTTGCAGGCCGCCATCGACAGGCTCAGGAAGAACATATCGTCCGCCCCGATCGTCCGCAGCGTCTCGTGAACGAGGTCGCGCGAGATCGAAGACTTGAGCAGCGATTCCGTAACGGCGCGATACAGCAGCAGGGTTGCGGCCGTGTTGCGATTGTGGACATCGTCGCCCATGTGCAGCGACTGCGACATCAGCGGCTTCAGCGGCAACCCGCCCTCGATGCCCGCGACCGCGGCCTTCAGGCATGGCGCCAGCACCGTCTCGATGAGCTTGAGGCCTTCGATCACCTCGGGAGCGAACGCGCCGAACCGCAGCGTCTTGGCGCCGCCGGATTCCATCATCGGCGCATAGGCGCGATTGCCGGCGGTCTTGTTCTGCACCACAAAGAGCGGCATCGAGGGCGAGATGATGCCGGTCATCGGCCCGACCGCGCCGAATTCATGGCACGGCGCGAAGCGGATCCGGCCTGACGCGGCGAGTTGCTCGGCCTCTCGCGGCGTTGCCGCCCAGTCCTCATAGAGGATTGCGCCGACCACCGCGCCCTTCATCGGGCCGCACATATCGTGCCAGGCGATCGGCGGACCTGCATGGAGCAGCGTCCGGCCCATGTCCGGCCAGACCTCCGACGCATGTGCCGCGATGTCGACCCATACCGGTTGCGCGGTCAGGATCCGCTCGAGCACTTCGGCATTGGCGCGATCGATCCGCGATCCCAAGCAATCCGCATCGGTGGTATCGCCAACGAGCTGCGCGAGGCTCCAGGCCACCTCGGGACTGCCGTCGCCGACCGGCTGCCAGCGCAGACGCACCAGCGGGGCGCCGCTGCTTTCGACGCCGCGATCGAGATCGGAGGCGCCGAGGCTGATGACCGATGTCTTGTTCTGGAGCGCGGAAGGAGCTGCGTTCATCATCGTTCTCCACCTTGCATGACGCGACGTCCCGTGGCGTTGTCGTCAGCGGCCATGCGGCTCGCGATGGCTTGCGCGGCACGGGCTGCGCCGCTGCTGCTGCCGACAATCTCCGCGCCGGCGTCCGCCAGCATGGCTTTCTGGGTCTCGTAGGCCTGCGGATCGGCATCTGTGCCGCAGACGAAGCAGATCACGGGAAGCTCCCGCCCCTGCCCGCCCGCGGCGGCCTTCGCCCGGCGGATCGCCGGAGCCAGGATCTCCGCCGGATTCGGATGGCTGCCGTAGCCGAGCACGACGTCCAGGACGATGCAGGCAACGGTCGGATCGTCCGCTTCCTTCAGCAGCCGCTCGATCCGCACGCCATAGTCGATCATCGGATGCGGACGCCCCACCGTGAATTCATCACTGCCGAGATCGATCGCGGTGTGTCCCTGGCTCGCTTCCACATCGGCCAGACGGTCCGCCTCCGCAAGCGGCGCGTTCGACCGGACCCGAAGGCCGACCGATCGCCAAATGGTCTGAGCCTCCGAGCAGAATGTTCCGCCGGAATAGAGCCCGCGCAGATAGCGCTGCGACGGCGCCAGCGACGCACAAACCCGCGTTACCAACGCCTCGATCGCTCCGTCGTCACGCTCAAACTGGTTTGACGCCGCAAGCGCGACGGCCTGGCGCGCCGTCTCCTCGAGCGACGACGTGCGGTGAACATTGCCGGCCGATGCCGCCGGCTCGCCGCCGAGGAAGCAGATCACGACCGGCTTGCCGATCTTGCCGGCGCGCTCGATCACCCGCTTCTGCACATCGGGCGCAGGAGGCTTGGAGACGATGGCGACGACCCTGGTCTGCGCGTCGGCGGCCAGCAGATCCAGACCCTGCAACATGGTGATGCCGCCGACCTCGCTGGAAACATCGTGACTGCCGGTGCCGATGGCCTGCGATATGCCCTGACCGTGCCGATGGATCTGACACATCACTTCCTGCAGGCCGGTGCCCGATGCGCCGACCAGCCCGATCGCGCCCCGCCGAACGACGTTGGCAAATCCAAGCGGCACGCCATTGATGATGGCCGTGCCGCAATCCGGCCCCATCACCAGCAAGCCCTTTTGCGCCGCGACGCGCTTGATGGCCTGCTCCTGTTTGATCGGCACGTTGTCGCTGAACAGCAGCACGTTCAGGCCCTGCCGCAGTGCCTTCAGCGCTTCCGCCGCCGCATAGGGACCCGGCACCGAGATCAACGCAAGGTCGGCGTGATCGGCAATCGCGACGCCGCGGGAGATCGAGCGCGGCGGCGCTTCCGCCGCCGCTTCGGCCGGGCCACCCTTCGGCTCTTCGCCGACGATCAGGGAGTGAATCTCCCGCTCCGCGGCTGCAAGCTTTTCGGGCGCCTCGTCCGCCACGACGATCATGATATCGCCGGGCTTGGCGTCCTCGAGCGCCGGACTCATCAGCCCGGCCTGTTGCAGGAATTCCTTGTTGCTGCGCGTTCCCATCAAGAGCGTGACGCGCTGCACGCCGGTCCGCGCGACCGTGACCTGCGAGATCCGCATCAACGATACGGAATCCTTGTACAGGTTCGCCTTAATGCTGGATTGGATGGCCATGGCCCTGTCGTTCCCTTGAATCCCGCAGGCTGCTTGTTTGTCTTGTGCTTGAGCTTCAGCCGGCGGCCAGCTCGATTGCCTGGTCGGTTGCGGCGCCGATCCGGCGTCTCAACTGCGTCTGCTCGGTGAGCGCCGGCGCCATTGCGGCCATGAAGACCGGACCGCCATCTTGCGCGACACTCGGTACGGATTGGCGCTGGCGGATATCCCGCCGATGCGCCACTCCCGATGGTTATTGAATGACGTGCGTCCCGGTCTCGCCCCGCAGCGCCGCCATGGCGCAATCGAGGTGACTGATGATTGCCCGCTTGCCACCGCCCTCGAGAAACCGGATCGCCGCATCGACCTTGGGTCCCATGCTGCCGGGAGGAAAATGTCCTTCGCGGTGGTAAGCCTTGATTTCCTCGAGGCTGACCTGATCCAGGTCCCTCTTGTTCGGCTTGCCGAAATTCACTGCGACGCGCGGGACCGCGGTCAGGATCAGCAACTCCTCGATGCCCAGCACATTGGCGATGTGAGCGGATGTCAGATCCTTGTCGATCACGGCCGGCACGCCGGTGCGCACGCCCTTTGCGTCGCGGACCACGGGAACGCCGCCGCCGCCTCCCGCGATGACGATCGTTCCCCGCTTGACCAATGCGTCGACCAGCGAGATGTCGCAGACATGCTTGGGCTTCGGCGACGGCACGACATGACGCCAGCCGCGCCCCGAATCCTCGCGCATCGCCCAATTGAGCTCCGCGCTGATCTTCTTGGCCTCGTCCTCGGAAAAGAACGGCCCGACGAACTTGGTCGGATTCTTGAACGCGGGATCGTCCTTGTCCACCTCGACTTGGGTCAGCAGGCTTGCCACATGCCGCTGGTTGCCCTGTTCGCGCAGCGCATTCTCGATCGCCTGCATCAGGAGATAGCCGATGCCGCCCTGGCTGTGCGCGACGCAGATGTCCATGTCCATCGGCGGAATCCGGCTCATCGTCAGCATCTGACGCATCATGATCTTGCCGACCACCGGGCCGTTGCCGTGGGTGATGACCAGCTCGTTGTCGAGCTGCGCCAGCGGCAGCAGCGCCTCCGCGGTGATCTGCGCGACCGACTTCTGCTCCTGGGAGGTGCCCCTGATATCCTCAGGGTGAACCGCATTGCCGCCGATCGCGACCACCAGGCGACGCGGCACGTCATTGAGTGTACGCATTTCCTTATCTCCCGGCATTCTGGACGATGGCGACCGCAAGCTCGCAGGCCTGCGCATTCGACGGGGCAACGAGGATTCCGGCCTGCTCAAGTTTCCTGACCTGGGCGGAGCGCCCTTGCGGGTCCTGCTCGGTGCCGACGACGGACGCGACCAAGACCGGCGCATCCCGCCCGCGATCGGCGACGATCCTGGTCAGATGCTCGGCGGGATCGGCGTGCGCGCCATAGCCGAGCACCAGGTCGAGCAGGATCACCGAGAGATCGCGGTTCTTGAGCGCGGCCCGCAGCGCATCGTCACGCACGGACGGATCGATCATCGGATGCGGCCGGCCACGGGTATATTCGTCGTCGCCGAGGTCGATCAGGCGGTCCCGCCCGCCGCTCGGCTCGACGCCGAGCTTGAGCGCGCCGGGGATCGCGGCGTTCGACGCCACCTTCCGGCCTGCGGCAGCGAGGATCACCTGGGCCTCGGCGCACAACGTGCCGCCGGCGAACAAGCCCTCGATGCCGCCCCGACCGTTCCGAAGAAGCCGTGACGCGACAGCGTTCGCGTCGAAGTCTGCGCCGATTTGCTTGTGTCCCAGTGCGAGTTCCGCGGCGCCTTTCAGCGTCGGCGAGAAGCGGGCGTTCGGCGGGACCTCGACCTCCGACGCTCCGATGAAGCACACGGTGTACGACTTCCTGCTCCGACCGATCCGCTCAAGCACGGACTTCGCGACATCGGGATGCGGCGGCTTCGAGATCAGCACCACATGGTCGGTTTCCGGATCGGCATCGAATGCATCGATCGCCATCAGCGTGGTGATGCCGCCGATATCCTTCTTCAGATCGCGTCCGCCGACCCCGATGGCATGGGAGATTCCCGCGCCGCCTTCCGAGATCAGGCACGAGACCTCCTGGGTTCCGGTACCCGATGCGCCGATGATGCCGATCCTGCCGCGCATCAGCTTGTTGGCGAACGCCAGCGGCGCGCCGCCGATCACGGCCGTTCCGCAATCCGGCCCCATCATCAGGAGACCGGCCGCCCGCGCCTGCTGCTTGAGCGACAATTCGTCTTCGAGGGACACGTTGTCGCTGAACATCAGCACGTGCAGGCCGCGATTGAGCGCCTTGCGAGCTTCGGCGGCGGCGAACTCGCCGGGAACGGAGATCAGCGCAAGATTGATCTCCGGCTTCGCCTTGACAGCGGCGGCAATCGAGTGCGGCCGCCAGGCGGCCTGCGCCTCGCCCTGGGTCTTCGGCTTGTCGAGCGACTTGATCGCGCTGTCGAGCGCTTCGCGGGCGGCGGCCTCGGACTCGGCCTTGACCGCGATCACGAGGTCGTTGCCCTTGACCGCAGTGCTCTCCTCCAGCAGCCCCGCATTGCGCATGATCGCAGCGTTTGACGGCGTTCCCATCATCAACGCCGCTTCGATCACGCCGGGCGAGCCGGCCACCTCGCGCGACAGCCGCATCAGCGCGACCGAGTCGAGATAGAATCCCTTGCGGACCTCGTTCAGGACGACGACGTTCATGACACACCCAAATCCTTGGCGATCGCGACGATCGCCTGCTGGAAGCACGCTAGCGGCGCCTTAACCACGCCGGCACCGACCTGGCCGATGCCGGGCTCGCGATGCGCGATACCGGTGTTGATGACCGGCACCACGCCGGAATCGACAACCAGGCGAATATCGATGCCGGTCGGCACGCCCGCGAAGTCCATCGCCGCAATGGTCCATTCCGGATTCTGCGCGACCGTGATCTCGCCCATCGAGCGGGTGAAGTTGCCGGCCTCGGACGGCGCGCCGGCACCGACGAAGCCGGCGACGGCCGGCGCTGCCGCCATCGCAAATCCACCGAGGCCGATGGTCTCGACGATGGCGGAATCGCCCATGTCCGGGTTGGCGTCCTTCTCGGAATAGCCGGCGAAATACAGCCCCTCCGGCATTTCGACCGGCGCGGTGAACCACTGCTCGCCGAGCCCAGAGACGCGGATGCCGAAATCGGTGCCGTTGCGGCACATCGTGGTGACGATGGTCGAACCGCGAATGCCGTTGGCGGGATCGGTGATCGCCTTGCCCATCGCCATCGCGATGTTGAGGAAGAACTGGTCGTTCTGCCCGATGAATGCGAGGCACTCGGCGAGGACGGTGTTGTCGGTCGAGGTGCGCGCCATCCAGGGCGCGATCTCGCGCAGAAAAACGCTCGAGCAGGCGAGATTGCGCTGATGCAGTTCGTCGCCCATCGACAAGCCACGTGCGACGATCGATTTCAGGTCGATGCCGCCGGCGGCTCGGATCGCCTTGCCCAGTGTCGGCCCGAATACGTCGCGCAACCAGGCGAGCCGCTTCAACACGCTCGCGTCGTTGCCGCCGAAGCGCATCACCTTGCCGAGCCCCTCGTTGATCGCGCAATAGGCGCGGTTGGAGAAGCGCGCGTTCTCGACCACGAACAACGGCATCGACATCGTCGTCATGCCGGTCATCGGGCCGACTGCGCCAAAGTGGTGGTTCGGATGAAATTCGATCTCGCCGCTGGCGGCGAGCTTGGTCGCGGTCGGCAGATCCTTTGCCCAGCCCTCGAACACGATGGCACCGGCGACCGCGCCGCGCATCGGGCCGCACATCCGGTCCCAGGAGATCGGCGGTCCGGCGTGGAGGATCATCCGTTCGCGCAGGTCCGGGATCAGTTGACGGGCGGGAACGATGTCGATCAGCCGCGGCTCCCCTTCGAGGATCCGGGTGAGCGCTTGCTGGTTTGCGTCTTCGATCAGCTTCATCGGTGCGCCCTCACACACCGAGCTTCGCGAGCAGAGCCGCCATCTGCGGATCACCGCCAGCCGAGGGCTTCCAGTCGACATGAACGACGCCGATGTCGCAATCGCGAAGGTCCTTCACGAACCCCTCAAGCCCGACATTCACGACTTCGACCTTGCGCGCCAGCAATTGCTGATACTGCGGCCTATCCTGTTCCGTCATCGTCTCCGCCCTAAAGTTCGTTTTCGTTTTGTCGAGCTAATAAGAAAACACTTACTTAGTCAAGACCGGATTCTCGGAAAATGCGAAATCTCTGTTCGCCGTCGATTCATGGATTGGCCGAGAGGCAATTCCCGCTAAAAAAAATGCTCCGAACTTCGTTCGGAGCAGTCTGGGAGAACTCAAAATTTGGACTGCAACGGCATCATCATCCGCGCAATTCATGACGCAGGACGACCAGACTGCCTGCGAATGCATCCAGTCCGGATGTATGTCCGATCGCCGTCAGTGCCGCGAGCGCGCGACGAAATCCGGCGCCCTCGCCGCTCATCGTTGCATGAATGGCGGCGTGCAGCGCTGCTGCGCCGTAACCCAGCGCCGCCGCACGCAAATGGACCCGGCTGATGTCATTGGTGCCGTCGAGCAGCGCACGACATTGTTCCCACAATGCATCGCGACATTCGGTGCGCCCCAGCGCAGCCAGCGCAATCAGCGCGCCGCCGATCAAATCGTCGCCTGACGGCGTGAGCCCCGGCCCGAGACCGATCAAGCTGCCAAGTCCCGCGTCGCGATCCGCATCGTGATCCGAGCCCGACAGGATTCGTTCCAGGGCAGCGAGACCGGGCATGGCAGCGCGAACGAGCAGCGAAGCATCGCCCGGAACACGTCCGGAGCCGAGCACGGCGAGGCCTTCCGACGTCAGCTCATCGCCCCACGCCGCATCGACCGCATCAAGCCCGCGTTGCAGGCTGCCGATCGACCAATGCGGTGCGTCGCGCGGCGCCCAGATCGTCCGCGAGGCGAGATTTGCCAGCGGCACGCCTGCGATCCACAGCATGGAGTCCGCGACCCGCACGGGATCGCCGACTGCCAGTCGCGGCCATCGGAAATCGCCGAGCACATGCAATGGACCCGATCCGATGCCGGCCTGTCCGACGCAGATCCAGATCCCGTCGATGACGGCGTAGAACGAACGTTCGAATACGGCGACGACCTGCCCCGCGGCGCGATCGCGAAGCGCCCGGTCGGCAAGCAGCCCCACTTCCACGTCACCGCAGACGGTCGGTGCGGGCCCGGGACGCCGTTCGTCCCGTGCCCCCATGCGACCGGACTGCCCTCCGTCAGCTTCGCGGCCTCCGACCAACATCCGCCCTCGCCTCCCTCAGCGTGCCTGCGCCGCGAACCGCTGCGCCGCGCCGGCCTGCGCCTCGCCGCCCAGATAGGCCGCCTCAAGCAGCGGGTCCTCGGCGATGATGTCGGCGGCGCCGCTCTTCAGGATCGCGCCGGTCTCCAGGAGATAGGCCCGATCGGCCAACGCGAGCGCATGGCCTGCCATCTGATCGACCACCATGATGGTCATGCCCTCGCTGCGCAGCCGTTCAAAGGATGCAAACAGTTCATCGACGACGAGTGGCGCGAGGCCGAGCGACGGCTCGTCCAGCATGAAGATCTTGGGCCCGGTCAGCAGCCCGCGCGCCACCGCGAGCATCTGCTGCTCGCCGCCGGACAACAGGCCGGCGCGCTGCTCGATACGCTCCTTCAACCGCGGGAAGCGCACGAACATCGCCTCGATCTCGGCATCGAGGTCGAGGCCCTTGCGCGCATAGGCGCCGAGCTCAAGGTTCTGCTTCACCGTCAGTTCCGGAAACACCTGCCGCCCTTCCGGCACGAGCACGACGCCCGCGCGGGCACGGACATGCGCAGGCAACGTGTCGATGCGGGTCTCGGCGAGCCGGACTTCACCGGTGGATCGCGGCGGTTCGAGACCGGCGATCGACCGCATCAGGGTGGTCTTGCCGGCGCCGTTGGCGCCGAGCACGGCAACCGCCTCGCCGGGCGCGACCACCAGATCGATCCCGTTCAGGGCGCGCGACAGGCCATAGAACGAGTCGAGTGCCTTGACCTCGAGTGCGGTGCCCTGCCGCGCCGGCCGCGGCGCACGGCTCTTCTCACCCGGCGTGGCATCGCCCAGATAGGCCTTGCGGACCGCCGGATCATTGCGGATCGCCGTCGCATCGCCGATCGCAATGCGCTTGCCGCCATCGAGCACGACGATGAGATCACTCAGTGACATGATCATCGGCATGTCGTGCTCGACGATGATGACGGCAATCCCGAGATCGGCGATCCGCCGCAGCAGCGCGGTCAGGCGTTGCTTGTCGCCCTTCGAAAGGCCCGCCGCAGGCTCGTCGAGCAACAGGATGCGGGGCCGCAGCGCCAGCGCACGCGCGATCTCGACCAGCCGCTTCTCGCCATGGGACAGCGAATCCGCAAGCCGGTCGACGTCGCCGTCGACACCGGCAAAGCGCAGCAGGAACCGGGCGAATCCCTCGGTCTCCGCGTTGCGCAAGGCGGAGACGACGCCGCCGAGACGACCAACCCGCTCGGCGAGCAGGATGTTCTCCAGGATCGTGAGCGAGCCGAACAATTGCGTGGTCTGGAACGTGCGCGCCACGCCGACCCGCGCCAGCAGATGCGACGTCATGCCGGTGACGTCGCGATCGCCGAGCATCACCGTTCCCGCCTGCGGCCGGTAGAAGCCGCAGAGCAGATTGAGCGCGCTGGTCTTGCCGGCGCCGTTGGGACCGATGATGCTGGTGACGGCACCCGGCGCCGCCTGGAACGACACGCCCTGCACGGCGCGCACGCCGCCGAACGAGATCGAGAGATCCGTCACGTCGAGCCCCGCCGCGTTATGCGTTTCGAGGATCGCCGAATCGACATTCGCCACCGCGATCGCGGGCCCGGCCGCGGGCTTGCGCGCCGGCCGGAATTTTGCCACGAGCTGCTCCACAAGGCCGACGATGCCGGAGGGTGCGGCGCGCAGCACGACGAACAGCAACACGCCGAACGCCAGCAGGCGATATTCGGCGAGATCCGACAGCGCTTCCGGCAGCAGCACCACCAGCGCGGCGCCGATCACCGGGCCGAGCGCCGAGCCGGCGCCGCCGACCATCACGCCGAACAGCAGCAGCACCGATTGCAGGAACGGAAACGAGCTCGGGCTGATATAGCCCTGCAGCGGCGCGAACAGCGCGCCGGCCAGCGCCATTGCCGCCGCCGAGATCACGAAGGCCACGGCGCGGACATGCACCAGGTCGATGCCGAGCGAGCGCGTCGCGACCTCGGTGTCGCGGGCGGCGCGCATGGCATATCCCCAGCCGCTGCGCTTCAACCGCTCGAACAGGAACAGGCCGGCAAACACCAGCACGATGCCCGCGATGGCCAGCGAACGCTCGGACAGCGCATAGCCGAACACGCTGGGCGGCGCACTCAGCATCAGGCCGTTGCCGCCGCCGGTGAGATCGCGCCACTCGATCGTGACATGTTCGACGATGAAGCCGAACGCGATCGTCACCATCGCCAGATACGGCCCGCGCACGCGCAGCGCCGGCAGCGCAAGCAGCCCGCCGACGATGCTGACCAGGACGATAGCGCCCGCCGTCGCGGCGAGGTAGGGCCAGCCGGCCTTCTCCATCAGCAGCACCGTGGTGTAGGCGCCGATCGCCATGAAGCCGATATGTCCGAGCGAGATCTGGCCCGCGAGGCCGAGCAGGACGTTGAGCCCGATGCAGGCGATCGCGGTCAGAGAAATCGTCGCGATCAGGAACACCGCGTAGCTGTCCGCGACCGCGGCATAGCCGATGGCAATCGCGAATGCCGCGACCGCGATCAGAAGGGAAGCGCGAGAAATCATACCTTCTTAACTCCAGCTCGGCCGAGCAACCCGTGCGGCATGATGACGAGGATAACGATGACGGAAGCGAACGTGATGATCTGGGTGTAGACCGACCCGAGATAGTTGGTGGCGAACACCTCGATCAGGCCAAGGCATATTCCGGCCAGCATGACGCCCCAGGCGCTGGCGAGACCGCCGATGATCGCGGCGGCGAACGCCTTGATGCCGAACAGCGTGCCCATCTCAGAGGAGACGTTGAGCAGCGGCGCGATCAGCAGCGCAGCGACGCCCGCCAGCATCGCCGACACCGCGTAGCTCGCGGCGATGGCGCCGCTGACATTGATGCCCATCAGCCGTGCGGCATTGGGATTTTGCACCACCGCAAGCATCGCGACGCCATGCCGCGTGCGGCGGCTGATCAGATGCAGCGCCAGGGCCAGCAGCAGGCCGACCACGGGAATCAGGAGCTGCAGGGGGTAGACCCCTGCCCCTTCCACGATCTGGATCGGCTTGGCCGCGAGCACCGACGGGAAGCTGCGCGGCTCCTTGCCGAACACGAACAGCATCACATTGTCGACGATGATGCCGACCGCAACCGTCGCCATCAGCCAGTTGTCCGATCCGCGCTGCACGAACGGACGAACCGCGTAGCGTTCGATCAGAACGCCGTAGACGGCGCAGACCAGCAGCACCGCGGGGATGCCGATCGCGGCAGGCCAGCCCCACACCACGAGGAAGAAGTATCCGGCAACGGCCCCCAAGGTCATCGAGCTGCCCTGCGAGAAGTTGACCGTGCCGGACACGGCGTAAGTGACGTGAAAGCCAAGCGCGAGCAGACCGTACATGCTCCCCAGCGCCATTCCGGTTATTATCGCCGAAAGAAACGACATTGATGATCACCCCGATCTGCTTGCTGGACGACCGCTGCCGTCAATTCTTGAATGGCAGGATGTGGTTGTCTTCGAAGTGGGCCCAGATGTAGTCCTGCGCCGTCAGCGCATCGTGCTTGTCCTGGGCGAACGGCTTGTCATAGGTCTTGATCAGGCCTTCCAGCCGGTCGATTCCGTAGAAGCCGTCACGAATGGCGGTCGGATCGGTGCTGCCGGCCTTCTGGATCGCGCCGGCGATCACCAGCACGCTGTCATAGGCATTGGCGAAGCCGACCGCCGGGGTCACGTCCGCGGGCCCCTTGATGTCGGGATACTTGGCCTGCAGCTCGGCGAGCACGCGCTTGCCGACCGGCGAGAGGTTGCCGAAGAAGCTGTAGGTCTGGACGAACACGACGCTCTCGGCGCTCGGCCCGGCAAGCTCGGTGAAGCGGCCGCCCGCCGGTCCCCAATGCGACACGATCGGCGGCGACCAGCCCATCCGGTCGAGCGATTTCACGACCTGCGAGGATGGACCGACATTGCCGACCAGGAACAGGGAATCGGCGCCCGCCTGCTTGAGCCGGGACAATTGCGCGACGACGTCGACATCGTTCGCCTCGAACTTCTCGACGCCGGCCGGTTCGATCCCGGCGGCCTTCAGCGCGGCGCGCAGGCCATGCTCGTTCGATTCGCCCCAGGGATTGTTGACGAGGATGAGGCCGGGCTTCTTGGCCGCGAAGGTCTTGCCGGCGAACGCGACGATCGCCTTGTCGACCTCGTCGTCCATCGCCGAGACGCGGAACACGTAGTTGGACGCAGCGCCGTTCTGCGTGATGTTGGTTCCGGCGGCCCACGGCACCACGAACGGCATCTTGACGTTGTTGACGAACGGCACGATCGCAAGCTGGACCGGCGTATCGAGGCCGCCGAGCAGGACCGCGACCTTCTCGCGCTGGATCAATTCGCGCGCGGCGGTTAGCCCCTTTGCGGGATTGCTTTCGTCGTCACGACGCACCAGTTCGAGCGGACGGCCGAGCACGCCGCCCTTCGCATTGATCTCCTCGATCGCGATCGTGGCGCCGCGGGTCAATGCTTCGCCGGCGCGGGCCGACTGCCCCGACAGCGCCGTGACCAGGCCGATCTTGATCGGGTCGGCCGCCTGGGCGCGCTGCGCAAACGGCAGCGAGCCGACGAGAATGGCGAGCGCGCCCTGCAAGACAACGCGGCGGCACAACCCGGTAATGGGGGTACAAGCGTAGTTCATTTCTGCAATTCCTCCCGCTCCGACGGCTCCCTTGCCGCCTCTGGTCCCGCTGCCGCCGTTTCTCGGCCTTGACGGAAGTAAAAACTTTCTTCACAAATTGGCGAATGTCAAGCGGCCGATCGCGCGCCGAATGGAGATTGCGATGCAGCGGGAGATTAGAGCGGAACCGGAGCGAGCCGTGCTCGGCGATGCAACATCTGCGCAACCACCTGATCCGGCGCGCGGTCTCGTCTCGCATGACCGCTACCGCTACAGCGCGATCACGCGCCGCCCCGACTTCGTGTGGCCTAACGGCAAGCGGCTGGCGGTCTACATCGCGCTCAACCTCGAGCATTTCGCGTTCGGCGACGGGCTTGGCGCCGAGCTCTGCCCGGGCGGCCCGCACCCGGACGTTCTCAACTACGCCTGGCGCGACTATGGCAACCGGGTCGGCGTGTGGCGGCTCATCGATCTGTTCGACGAACTGAAGCTGCCGCTCTCCGTGCTCGCGAACAGCAGCATCTATCACTATTGCCCGGAGGTCATGGACGCCTTTCGCGCACGCGGCGACGAGGTGGTCGGCCACGGCCGGACCAATTCCGAACGCCAGGGCGTGCTCTCCCCTTCCGACGAGCAGCGACTGATCGAGGAGGCGACGGATGTCATCACGCGCGCCGAGGGAGGGCGGCCGCTCGGCTGGCTCGGTCCGTGGATCTCGCAATCCGCCGTGACCCCGGACCTGCTCGCTGAAGCCGGCTACCACTACCTGCTCGACTGGTGCATGGACGATCAGCCGGTGTGGTTCTCGACACGCGGTGGCGGACGCATCCTGTCCGTCCCATATCCACAGGAACTGAACGACATCCCCTCGATTGTCGGGCGCAAGGACAGCGGCGAACAGTTTGCGACCATGATCGCGGACAGTTTCGAGGAAATGCTGGCGCAATCCACCAAGCAGTCGCTGGTGATGGGCATCGCGCTGCATCCGTACCTGGTCGGCCAGCCACACCGGCTGCGGCCGCTGCGGCGCGCTCTGCAGGCGATCGTCGCAAGGCGCGACGACATCTGGATCACCACTGCCGGCGAGATCGCGGCATTTTCTCGCGCCCTGCCCGACGGCATCGTGCCGACATAAGAAACTGGAGACTCAATTGACCGCCATCGACACACTGTTTCAAAACGCTCGGCTGACTGATGGCCAGCTGGTGGAAATCGCCGTCAGCGGCGGCAAGATCGTTGCCATCTCGCCGTCCCGGCAAAGTTACGGCGCGGTCGGCGATACCCATGATCTCGGCCGGCGGCTGGTGCTTCCCGGCATGGTCGAAGGCCATATCCACCTCGACAAATGCTTCATCGGCGACGACTGGAAGCCGCATCGGCCCTGCACCGCGGGCTTCAGCGTGCGCGAGCGCGTCAAATTCGAGAAGGAAGCGCTCGCCGGCGCGAAGCCGATCGCCGTTCGGGCAGCAGCCCTGATCGACCTCTGCGTCTCGCAAGGCACGGCGCACATGCGCAGCCATGTCGATGTCGACACCGCGGTCGGCCTGCGGCATTTCGAGGCGATCGCCGCCGCGCGGCAGGCGCATCGCGAGAAGGTTTCAATCCAGATCGTCGCGTTTCCCCAGAGCGGCATCCTGACCTCGCCCGGAACGGCCGCATTGCTCGAGGACGCGGTTCGCTCCGGTGCCGACCTGATCGGCGGACTTGATCCAGCAGGCCATGATGGTGACGCCGCCAGACATCTCGACGTCGTCTTTGGCATCGCGGAGCGGCACGGCGTCGGCATCGACATTCACCTGCATGACGGCGGACTGCAGGGCATCTCGGAGATCGAGGAAATCGCCCGACGGACCAGGGCGTCGGGCCTTGGCGGCAAGGTCGCGATCAGTCATGCCTACGCGCTCGGCGAAGTGGCCGCCGACGTCGCTCAACGGACCGCGCAACAGCTCGCCGAATCCGGCGTTGCCATCTTCACCAATGCTCCGGGCTCGCACGCATTTCCGCCAGTGCTGCTGCTTCGCGACGCCGGCGTCAACGTGTTCTCCGGCAACGACAACATCCGCGATTCCTGGTGGCCCTACGGCGACGGCGACTTGCTCGAACGCGCAATGATGGTCGGCTATCGCTCCGGGTTCAACACCGACGATCAATTGGCTGCGGCCTTCGACATGGTGACGGCCAACGCGGCGCGTGCGCTCGGCCTCAAGGATTTCGGCCTCACGGTCGGCGGGGCCGCGGATTTCGTCGTGCTGGATGCCCGGCACGTCCAGGAAGCGGTGGTCGCGCGTCCGAAGCCGCGCGATGTCTACAAGGCCGGCCGGCTCGTCGCGCGTGGCGGCGTGATGGCGACCTAAGGCGCCGGAAGCAGTGAACAGGGAGGAATCGCCCTTGACGAACAGCCGCAATGCCGATCTCAATCCGGGCTGCTTGCGCCGGGAACTGGTCCGCTGCCCTTTGTGGCCGGATGCGGCCGTGCCTTGCGTGACTACCCGAGCCCAGGCAAGGTTGACGCCGTGACAGAGACAACAGCACAGACCAGCCCCACCCGCAGCACCCGCGGAAAACGCCCGCGCGACTCCGCGCTCACCAAGGAGGCGATCCTGCGCGCGGCGACCTTCGAGTTCTGCCACAATGGCCTCGGGGGTGCACGCGTCGAGGCCATCGCGCAGCGCGCCAAGGCCAACATGCGCCTGCTGTACGCCTATTTCGGCGACAAGAACGGGCTCTACATCGCGGTCCTCGAGGACGTCTACACCGAGATCCGCGCCGCCGAACAGCAGCTCAAGCTCGATGATCTCGAGCCGATCGCCGCCATGAGCGAGCTGATCGATTTCACCTTCACGTTCTTCGGGCAGCACCAGAACTACATCGCCCTGATCAACACCGAGAACCTTCAGCGCGGTCGCAACATGCGCAAGTCGCGCAAGATCGCCGATCTCACCTTGCCGCTGGTCGCAAGCATCGAAAGCATCCTGCGGCGCGGCGTGGCGGCCGGCCTGTTTCGCAGCGACGTCGATCCGATCCAGCTCTACGTCTCAATCACGGCGATGAGCTATTTCCACGTGTCCAACCGCTACACGCTGTCGGCGATGTTCGACAAGGACCTCGGCGATCCCGACTGGCTTGCGCTGCGGCGCGAGCATGCGCAGGACATGATCCTGACCTGGCTGACGGCTCCCGCCGGGGAACGCAAGTACAAGTCCACAGGATCGAAGGCAACCGCGCAGCCCCGCAAGCCGTCGCGCTAAAGCGCGATGAGATTGGGTTGAATCGTCATCGCGCTTTGGCCTTTAGTTTGCGCATGATCCTTTCGGAAAACCGCTTCGCACTTTTCCGGATCATGCTCTAGCGGGCGAAACGCACGAGGCCATCTCGTGCGGCTCGCTCGCTGTGACGGCCCTCAGCGGGTCGCAACGACGCCGTCGCTGCGCGGATCGCTGGCCCCTTCCATCAGACCATCCGGATGCCAGACGATCGCGCCGGCGTGTCCCATGAACTCCTCGAACGGGCCGGTCACCTGAATGTCGTGGCCGAGCGCGCGTAGCCGCTCGATGATCGCCGGGTCGAAGCGGGATTCGATCTTCAGATTGTTGTTTTCCTCGCCCCAGGTGCGGCCGAGCAGCCAGCGCGGCGCGGTGATCGCCGATTGCAGTTCCTGACCGTGCATGGCGTAGCGGCTGAAGATCGCGGCCTGGGTCTGCGGCTGCCCCTCTCCGCCCATCGTGCCATACGAGATCAGCCGCCCATCGCCGAGCTCGGCCATCGCCGGCTGGATCGTGTGAAATGGCAGGCGTCCCGGGTCCAGCCTGTTGGTATCGCTCTCGCCGAGGCCAAAGCTCGTCCCACGGTTTTGCCAGGTGACACCGCTCTCGGGCAGGATGACGCCCGAACCAAACTCCCAGTACACGCTTTGAATGAAGCTGACGCTGAGCCCATTGCGATCAGTCGCCGCGAGCCACACCGTGTCGCCCTGCTTGGACGGATCGGGCCACGATGCGGCGCGCCGGTCGGACACCGTCTCGTGAAGCGCGGCCAGCGACTGCTCGGACAGGAATTCAGCAGCCGGACGCTTCATGTAGTCGGGATCGGTGACATGGCCGTTGCGAATCCGGAACGCGGCCTTGGTGCATTCGACGAGCCGGTGCAGATGATCGACGCCGTCGGCCTCCCCGGCCATGCGCCGGGCATAGAGCGCCAGGATCAGCAGCGAAGCCAGCCCCTGCGTCGGCGGCGGCATGTTGTAGATCTTGTGTCCGGACACCTCGACCGAGAGCGGCGTCACCAGCGACGCCTGATGGCGCTCCAGATCGGCCAGCCGCAGCGGGCTGCCCACCCGTTCGAGGTCGGCCGCCATCGAGCGCGCCAATTCGCCGCGATAGAAATCAGTGAGGCCCGCCTTCGCCAGCCGCCGCAACGTCTCGGCGACGCGAGGCTGGCGCAGCCGCGCACCGACCGCAAGCGGAGCGCCTTGCGGCAGATAGACCTCGGCATAGCCGGGCACGTTTTCGAGCTCATGCCGCTTCTTGCCGATGTTTTCATGCAGCGTGCTGGTGACGGCGACGCCGTCCTCGGCATGCCGGATCGCGGGCTCGAGCAGCCGCGCCAGCGGCAACCGGCCGTCATGACGATCACGGCTGAGTTCATAGGCCTTCTGCCAGCCGTCGACCGTGCCGGCGACGGTGAGCGCAGCGAGCGGGCCGCGGCCGGGAATGCTGCTGCAACCGCGCGCGCGATACCAGTCGCGATCGGCCGCCATCGCAGAGCGCCCGCAGGCCTGGATCCCGACCGGCATCGAACCGGCGCGGCCGACGAGCCAGAAGCTGTCGCCGCCGAGCCCGTTCATGTGGGGATAGACCACGGCAATCGTCGCGGCCGCGGCGATCATCGCCTCGATGGCGTTGCCCCCTTCCGACAACACCGCGAGTCCAGCCTGCGCCGCGAGGTGGTGCGGCGCGGTCACCATGCCGCCATAGCTTCGTTTTGTCTGCAACATCAGCCCGTTTCTCCAAGTCCGGTATGTAATAATATTTTTACTTACCGTGTCAAGGAGCTAAAGATCCTTCCCTCGGATGCAGGGTTCGTCGCCTGGCGCGACGCCCCCTCACCCGCCGGACCAGCATAGCATCGCCAGAGGCCGGCCGTTGAAGCTCATCCAATCCGCTGCATGAGGCTCAGGCAGCCGCGACCTCGTGGCCGGCCATGACTTCCAGCGCCTTCAATATCGCCGAATGGTCCCAGGCTTTGCCGCCGAGGGCGGTACAGGTGTTGAACAATTGCTGGGCGGCTGCCGTGCCTGGCAGCGACAGCCCGAGTGCCCGCGCGCCTTCGAGCGCGAGGTTGAGATCCTTCTGATGCAGCTCGATGCGGAAACCTGGATCGAAGTTGCGCTTGATCATGCGATCGCCGTGCACTTCAAGGATCCGGGACGACGCGAAGCCGCCCATCAGCGCCTGGCGCACCAGCGCCGGATCTGCGCCCGCTTTGGAGGCGAACAGCAGGGCCTCGCTCACCGCCTCGATGGTCAGCGCCACGATGATCTGGTTCGCGACCTTGGTGGTCTGGCCGTCGCCATTGCCGCCGACATGGGTGACGTTCTTGCCCATCGTCTCGAATACCGGCTTCATCGCATTGAACGCCCGCTCCCGCCCGCCGACCATGATGGTCAGGCTTGCCGCCTTGGCACCGACCTCACCGCCGGAGACCGGCGCGTCGAGGTAGTCGGCGCCGAGCGCATCGATCTTGCGGGCAAAATCCTTGGTCGCCAGCGGCGAGATCGAGCTCATATCGACCACGATCATGCCTTTGGAGACGCCCTCCGCGACGCCGCCCTCGCCGAACAGCACGGCTTCGACATGCGGCGTATCCGGCACCATGATGATGACGGCGTCCGCTTCCTGCGCGACTTGCTTCCCGGACTCGCATGCAACACCGCCGGCCGCAATCAGCTCCGACGGAATGTGTGCGACGTCGTACAGGAACAGCCGATAGCCGGCAGCCAGGAGGTGGCTCGCCATCGGACGTCCCATGGTGCCGAGCCCGATGAATCCTATGTCTTTCATGTGGTGATGCTCCGATCAGCCTGATTCAAGTCACGAGCGTCTGCGCGGCGTGCCAGGCAAGGCTCTCGAGCGTGGTCGTCCGCGGCTTGTATTCGCATCCGATCCAGCCGCGATATCCGATGCTGTCGAGATGCTTAAACAGATAGGGATAGTTGATCTCGCCGGTGCCCGGTTCGAAACGGCCCGGATTGTCGGCGAGCTGGACATGCGCGATCCGGCCGAGATGCTTTTGCAGGGTCCGCGCCAGATCGCCTTCCATGATCTGCATGTGATAGATGTCGTACTGGATGAACAGATTGGGTGAGCCCACGTCGGCAATCAGCTGCACTGCCTGTTCCGTCCCGCTCAGGAAGAAGCCGGGAATATCGAGCGTGTTGATCGGTTCGATCAGAAGCTTGATGCCATGCTGCGCGAGAGCGCTGGCGGCGAAGCGCAGATTGGGCACCAGGACTTCGCGCAGCTCCGTCGCGTCCGCGCCCGCCGGAGCGATACCGACCAGGCAGTTCAGCTGCCGGCACTCCAGCGCCTTGGCGTAGTCGATCGCGCGCACCACGCCGTCGCGAAATTCATCGACCCGGTTGCGCAGGATCGCAATGCCCCGCTCGCCGGCGGCCCAATTGCCGGCCGGCAGGTTGTGCAGCACCTGGGTCTGCCCGCAGCGCGACAATTCCTCCCGTAATGCGCCCTTTTCGAACTCGTAGGGAAACAGATACTCGACGGCATTGAAGCCGGCGGCCTTGGCGGCTGCGAACCGGTCGAGGAACGGCAGCTCGTTGAACAGCATGGTCAGGTTGGCGGCAAATTGAGGCACGGGTCGGATCTCCGCTTGGGCAGCGCTGGATGATGTCGTCAGGCCGGCAGCAAGGTGCCGGATCGTTGTGCGCTCGGCACGTCATCGAGCGGAAGGTCGAGCACCTCCTCGAATTCGACGATGTTGTCGATCTCCGTTCCCATCGCGATGTTGGTGACCCGTTCCAGGATGAACTCCACCACCACGGGCACGCGGTGCTTCGCCATCAGCTCGCGCGCGGTCGCGAATGCGGCCTGCGCGTCGTTCGGATCGGTCACGCGGATCGCCTTGCAGCCGAGCCCTTCGGCGACGGCCACATGGTCGACGCCGTAGGCACCGATCTCGGGCGCGTTGATGTTCTCGAACGAGAGCTGGACGTGATAGTCCATGTCGAAGCCGCGCTGCGCCTGCCGGATCAGCCCGAGATATGAATTGTTCACGACGACGTGGATGTAGGGCAGATTGAATTGCGCTCCGACCGCGAGCTCCTCGATCAGGAACTGGAAATCGTAGTCGCCCGACAGCGCGACGATGTCGCGATCGGGATCGGCGGCACGCACGCCGAGCGCGGCCGGCAGTGTCCAGCCGAGCGGACCGGCCTGTCCGGCGTTGATCCAGTTGCGCGGGCGATAGACGTTGAGGAACTGGGCGCCCGCGATCTGCGACAATCCGATCACGGTGACGTAGCAGGTGTCACGGCCGAACGCCTTGTTCATCTCCTCGTAGACGCGCTGCGGCTTGATCGGGATGTTGTCGAAGTGGCTCTTGCGCAGCATCGATCGCTTGCGGTCGCGACACGCCGCGGGCCAGGCCTGCCGGTCGCGCAGCTTGCCGGCCTTGCGCCACTCCCGGGCGACGCTCACGAACAGTTCCAACGCGGCCTTGGCGTCCGACACGATGCCGAGGTCCGGATTGAAAACCCGCCCGATCTGCGTCGGCTCGATGTCGACATGGACGAATTTGCGCCCCTTGGTGTAGGTCTCGATCGAACCGGTGTGCCGGTTGGCCCAGCGGTTTCCGATGCCGAGCACGAAATCGGATTCGAGCATCGTGGCGTTGGCGTAACGATGGCTGGTCTGCAGGCCGACCATGCCGGCCATCAGCGCGTGATCGTCGGGAATGGCACCCCACGCCATCAGCGTCGGGACCACCGGCACGTTGACGGCTTCGGCGAAGGCGACCAGGAGCTCGGATGCATCGGCGTTGATCACGCCGCCGCCGGCGACGATCAGCGGCCGCTCCGCGGCGTTGAGCATCTCGAGCGCCTTCTCGATCTGCTTGCGCGTCGCCGTCGGCTTGTAGACCGGCAGCGGCGAATAGGTCTCATCGTCGAACTCGATCTCGGCCAATTGAACATCGAGCGGCAGGTCGATCAGCACCGGTCCCGGCCGCCCCGACCGCATGACATGGAAAGCCTGGCTGAACACGCGCGGCACCAGCGCCGGCTCGCGTACGGTGACGGCCCATTTCGTCACCGGCTTTGCGATCGACTCGATGTCGACGGCCTGGAAATCTTCCTTGTAGAGCCGCGCCCGCGGCGCCTGTCCGGTGATGCAGAGGATCGGAATAGAATCCGCGATCGCCGAATAAAGACCGGTGATCATGTCGGTTCCGGCGGGGCCCGACGTGCCGATGCAAACGCCGATGTTGCCCGCGTTCGCCCTCGTATAGCCCTCCGCCATATGCGAGGCGCCTTCCACGTGCCGCGCCAGGATATGTCGGATCGAGCCGTTGCGCTTCAGTGCGGAGTAAAGCGGGTTGATCGCGGCGCCGGGAACGCCAAAAGCGCAAGTGATCCCCTCGCGTTCAAGTATGCGGACTGCCGCATCCACCGCTCGCATCTTCATGTGATGATCCCGCTTCGCTATGAGTTGGCCTGAGCAGGATCATCAGCGCCACGACCATCGATCTCAACGCAATCGATGGGATTTTCCACGCTGTGGCAGCGCTCGCGATTTCTTGCCTATCTCCAAGCGATTAGCGCCGACGACGAAATGGAAATCGGCAACGACGGGAAAGCCGGCGGCGCTCACGCCTGCGGCTGCGCAGGGCTGCTGCCGCGCAGCTCCGCCGTGAGCTCGGCTGCGATCTTGTGCACGGTGGCTCCGATCTCCGGCAGGCGTTCGTCCGTCATCCGATCCGCCATGCCCGATACCGAGACCGCAGCGAACGGCTCGCTGCAATCGTTGAAGACGACCGCGGCCACGCAGCGCAGGCCGAGCCGGGCCTCTTCATCGTCCACCGCATAGCCCTGCCGCCGCACGATCTCCAATTCCCTGAACAACTCGCCCGGTCGAATGATCGACTTTTCGGTCAGGCGCGGCATGCCGCGACGGCGGATGATCGCATTGATGTCGGCATCGGAATACGCGGCGAGCACCGCCTTCCCCACGCCCGAAGCAATCAACGCGACGCGCCCGCCAACCTTGGTCAGCGAGCGCATGATCTCCCGGCTTTCGATGCGGGATACGACGATGATGGATTCATCGTCGACCACAGCAAGATTCGCGGTTTCCCTGGTCTGGTCGCGCAGCTTGCGCAGATAGGGCAAGGCCCGCGCGGAAAAATTGCGCCGGCGCATGAACGTCGAGCCGACCACGAAGCTCTGCGCACCGATGTGCCATTTCGACTCCTCGCGGTCGAACTGCACGAACCTGCGATTCTCCAGCGTCGTCAGCAGCCGATGCGCCGTCGACGGCGGCAAGCCGATGCGGATCGCAAGATCGGTCAGCCGATAGCCTTCGTCGTCCTCTGCAAGCGCTTCCATGATTTGCAGCGCGCGATCGACGGATTGAACGCCGCCATCTCGTGCGTCCGGATCCGGTTGCGCGCGAACATCGGGATCGGACGGCTTGCGGCGGATCGGCTCTCTTTTCATGACGACCTGACCCTAACCGGTTGTGGTTCAGAACGAAATCGCTTGCCGGCAACGAGCGCCGGAATTGGCATATGGCATACCAAAAGACATCGAAGTCAAGGCGACAATACTGGCGAATAGGTCAGCAATTGTGCCGTTCTTATCGAAGAATGCTTCGATTCTTTTGTTTGACTTCTGGGATAATGTATACCACGATTGTTTCTTAACAACCCAATCGGGAGGACCATGCCATGTTCGTCGGGGACATCCTTCGCACCCACCGTGCGCCCGCGGTGACGATCGGCTCAAGCGAAACCGTCAGCATCGCGGCGAACCTGATGTACGCCAGCAATGTCGGCGCACTCGTGGTCAGGAACGTCTCGCGCAGCGTCGACGCTGCCGTAGTCGGAATGTTCAGCGAGCGCGACGTGGTCGCCGTGATCGCCGAGCGCGGCACTGGTGGCCTCGCCGCAAAAATCGCGCAGTTCATTTCGCCGCGGCCGCTGGTGTCCTGCACTTCGCAGCACACCCTCACCGAGGTCGAGCACCTCATGGCCCGTCACGACGTCCGCCATATCCCGGTCATCGACAACGGCCGGCTCGTCGGCGTCGTGAGCATGCGGGACATCAGCCTTGCGTTCGAGGAAGCCGAGTGCGCGGCCTGACGGACGTTCCGAAAACCATTGCCATGTAACCCGGCTCGAGCCGTTACGGCTCGTAGTGTGTCCCCACTCTGCTCGCGAGGATTTTCATGAAGATCTGCATCTACGGCGCCGGTGCCATCGGCGGCTATCTCGGTGTCGAATTGATGCGCGCTGGCGCCGATGTCAGCCTGGTTGCACGCGGCGCGCACCTCGCCGCGATGCGGCAGAACGGCCTGAAGCTCCTGATCGGCGAAGAAGAGCGCGTGGTGCATCCTCGTTGCACCGATAATCCCGCCGAACTCGGCGAGCAGGATTACGTCATCATCTGCCTCAAGGCGCATTCGATCACCGGCGTCATCGAACCGATGCGCCCCCTGCTGGGCGAGCGGACCCGCATCGTCACCGCCGTCAACGGCATTCCCTACTGGTATTTCTACAAGCATGGCGGCCGGCACGAGGGATCGACGCTCGAGAGCATCGATCCCGGCGGACGGCAGTGGAGCGAGCTTGGCGCTGGGCGCGCCATCGGCTGCGTGGTGTACCCGGCGACCGAGATCGAGGCGCCCGGCGTGATCCGTCACGTCTACGGCAACAACTTTCCGCTCGGCGAGCCCTCCGGCGAGGTCACGCCCGACGTCCAGCGCCTGTCCGAGCTGTTCACCGCGGCGGGCATGAAGGCGCCGGTCCTCGACCGCATCCGCGACGAGATCTGGCTCAAACTGTGGGGCAATGTCTGCTTCAACCCGATCAGCGCCCTCACCCACGCGACCCTCGACGTGATCTGCAGCAATCCCGGCACGCGCGCGCTGTCCCGGGCGATCATGCTCGAGGCCCAGGCGATCGCGGAAAGCCTCGGCGTCAAGTTCCGGGTCGATGTCGAACGCCGCATCGAGGGCGCACGCAAGGTCGGCGCGCACAAGACCTCGATGTTGCAGGATCTCGAACGTGGACGTCCCGTCGAGATCGATCCGCTGATCACCGTGGTGCAGGAGATGGGCCGGATGACTGATATTGCGACGCCCGCCCTCGACGCGGTGCTCGCGCTGGTCGCGCAACGCACCAGGCTGGCCGGTCTCTACGACGGGGCGGCCGGCGTCGAAGCACGCTCGCTTGCGGTGGCGTGATCGCGATGGCCAATGTGACGCGCTGGGTCCGCTTCCGCCACGATACCGAAATCGGCTTCGGGCAACTCACTCCGTCCGGCATCTCCGTGCACGCAGGGGAGATGTTCGGCGACACACGACCGACCGGACGGACGTTGGCGCTCGACGACGTCGAGCTGCTGGCGCCGGCCCAACCAAGCAAGGTCATCGCGCTCTGGAACAACTTTCACGCCCTTGCGGCGAAGCTGAAATCACCTGAGCCGCCCGAACCGTTGTACCTGCTGAAAGCTGTGACCAGCGTGACCGAGCCCGGCGCCGTGATCACGCGCCCGGCGGGCTACGACGGCAAGACGACCTACGAAGGCGAGCTCGGCATCGTCATCGGCAAGCGCTGCACGGCGGTCACCCCCGAACAGGCCGACGCCTTCATCTTCGGTTACACCTGCACCAACGATGTCACCGCAGCGGACATCCTCAATCGCGACCCGACCTTCCCGCAATGGGCGCGCGCGAAGGGCTTCGACGGATATGGCCCCTTCGGCCCCGTCATCGCCTCGGGCCTCGACCCCGCGCGCCTCGTGGTGCGCACCATCCTCAACGGCGTGGAGCGCCAGAACTATCCGATCGCGGACATGATCTTCAGCGCACAGGCGCTGGTCAGCAAGATCTCGCACGACATGACGCTGTTGCCGGGCGATCTCATCTGCTGCGGGACCTCGATCGGTGTCGGGGTGATGAAGGAGCCGGTCAATACGGTCACCGTCGCGATCGACGGGATCGGCGAACTGACCAACGAATTTCGTCAGTAGGCGGCGGCAGGACGACGGCCCGACGCCGGACCAAACGACCACACCTGCTTTGGGAGCGCACATGATCTCCAGCACGAAACCGGCAACGTCGCCCGGCGGCTTCCGTTGGCTGCAGCTTGCGATCGGCATCGTCTGCATGGCGATGATCGCCAACCTGCAATACGGGTGGACGCTGTTCGTTGATCCGATCGACGCGCAATTTCACTGGGGCCGTCCGGCCATCCAGCTCGCCTTCACGATCTTCGTGATGACCGAGACCTGGCTGGTGCCGGTGGAAGCATTGTTCGTCGACAAATACGGTCCCCGCATCGTCATCATGTTCGGCGGGCTGATGATCGGATTGGCCTGGGTGCTGAACGCATTCGCCGCGTCTCTCGTCATGCTCTATGCCGCAGCCATTGTCGCGGGCATCGGCGCCGGCGCCGTCTACGGCACCTGCGTCGGCAACGCGCTGAAATGGTTTCCGGATCGGCGTGGCCTCGCCGCAGGCGCGACCGCCGCCGGATTTGGCGCGGGCGCGGCCCTCACCGTCGTACCGATTGCCAACATGATCGCCGCCAGCGGCTACCAGAGCACCTTCCTGACGTTCGGAATCGGGCAAGGCCTCACGGTTCTGCTGCTGGCCTGGTTCGTCCGTCCGCCTGAAGGCGTCGAGGCACCCAGGAAGAAGCAGCTCAACCTGCCGCAGAGCGCGATCGACTACACGCCGCCCCAGGTACTGCGCGCCCCGATCTTCTGGGTCATGTACCTGGTGTTCGTGATGGTGGCCTCCGGCGGACTGATGACCGCCGCGCAGATCGGGCCGATCGCCCATGACTTCAAGATCGCGGATACGCCGGTTACGCTCGCGGGCTTCCAGATGGCGGCGCTGACCTTTGCCATCTCGCTCGATCGTGTCCTCGACGGTTTCGGCCGCCCATTCTTCGGCTGGATCTCCGACACGATCGGCCGCGAGCACACGATGTTCATTGCGTTCGCGACGGCGGCGCTGATGCTGCTGACGCTGTCCGTCTACGGTCACATTCCGGTGGTCTTCGTGCTCGCCACGGCGGTCTATTTCGGCGTGTTCGGCGAAATCTACAGCCTGTTCCCGGCGACGTCGGGCGACACCTTCGGCGCCAAATACGCAACCACCAACAACGGCATGCTCTACACCGCGAAGGGCACCGCGGCGTTGCTCGTCCCGCTCGCGAGCATCATCTCCTCGCAGTTCGGCTGGCAGGCCGTGTTCATCGTCGCGGTGGCGCTCAATGCCACCGCAGCCCTCACGGCGTTGCTGGTGATCAAGCCGATGCGGCGCGCGTTCATTCTCGGCAGCGAACGGACGGCTGGCGTTACAATCGCCCGCGCAAAGCCAGCCCTCGGCGAAAATGATCTATTGGAGGCACCGGCGTCTTACGAAGGTCTCAAGAAGACGCCATAATACGAGACTTATCGGCCGGAGCCTCACGATTGGTTGCAGCCGGCAAACCAGCAATGAGGTGACCCATGCGTCGTCATCGACGGGCCAAGATCGTCGCAACCGTCGGCCCTGCGAGCAGTTCCCCCGAGATGCTCAAGGCGCTGCTGCTGGCGGGCGTCGATACGTTTCGCCTGAACTTCAGCCACGGAACCCAGACCGACCACGCGACCGTCCACGCCGCGATCCGCAGACTGGAACAAGACGTCGGCCGTCCGATCGGCATCCTGATGGATCTGCAAGGCCCGAAGATCCGCGTCGGGACCTTGCGCGACGGCAAGATTACCGTGGCGGCCGGAGAGACCATCCGGTTTGTGCTGTCCGGATCGGAAGGCGACCGAACCTCAATTCCCCTGCCGCATCGAGAAATCTTTGCGGCGGTGGCCCCTGGCCACGACCTTCTGATCGACGACGGCCGGGTGCGGGTTCGCGTCGCCGGTCTCGGTGACGATTTCATCGAGGCCAAGGTGATCGTCGGTGGCACGATCTCGAACCACAAGGGCGTCAACCTGCCGGGGACGGTGCTCGATCTTTCGCCGCTCACCACCAAGGACCGCCTCGATCTGGAGTTCGGCCTGAAGCTGGGCGTCGATTGGGTCGCCTTGTCGTTCGTGCAAAAGCCGTCCGATATCATCGAGGCGAGAGCCCTCGTCGGCGACCGCGCCGGCCTGATGGCCAAGATCGAGAAGCCGGCGGCGCTCGAGCGGATCGATGATATCATCCAGCTGTGCGACGCCATCATGGTCGCGCGCGGAGACCTTGGCGTCGAAATTCCGGATGAGGACGTGCCGGGACGTCAGAAGGAGCTGGTGCGGGCGTGCCGTCTCGCGGTGAAGCCGGTGATCGTCGCCACGCAAATGCTGGACTCCATGGTCGCCGCGCCGACGCCGACGCGCGCGGAGGTCTCCGACGTTGCGACCGCAATCTACGATGGCGCAGATGCCGTGATGCTGTCGGCGGAGTCCGCGACGGGCCGCTATCCGCGCGAGGCCGTCGAGATGATGGATCGCATCATCCGCAGCACCGAGCAGCACAAGATGTACCGCTCGATCGTCGAGGCGACCCAGCCCGGCGAGGAGCAGACGCCGCCGCATGCCGTCGCCACGGCTGCTGCCGACCTCGCCTCCGTGATTCACGCCGCGGCGATCGTGGCCTACACGTCGAGCGGCACCACCGCCGCGCGCGTCGCACGCAAGCGGCCGAGCCTGCCGATCCTCGCCATCACCCCGAGCCGCGAGGTGTCCCGCCGCCTCTGCCTGCTGTGGGGCGCCCACAGCGTCCTTTCCGACGATGTCGGAAGCTATGAGGAGATGGTCGAGCGCGCAACGGCCCTCGCGCACGCAGAGCAGTTTGCATCAAGCCGCGACCTGCTGGTCGTCGTCGCCGGCATTCCCTTCGGGCAAGCGGGAAGCACCAACAATCTGCGAGTGGTTTCGCTCCCCTGACGGGGCGGCGCCCGAGGCTCAGGGCATGGCGCCATACCAGATCACGAGCGCGAACATCACCAGCAGGACGACAGTGATGATCGCTTCGCTCGTCGGTATTCGCTTCATGGGCCGCCTCCGCGCGCGGGAGCGGGATGCTGCGACGGGGCGGTGGTTCAGATCAGCGCAACACCGCCCGCTTAAAATGCATGCGAACGGTGTCGGCCCTAGCCCCAGGAAGGAATTGCAAAATCCCGGTAGCCACTAGGGTTGCACATCGGGGCAGAGAGTTCACGTGACGATCGGCATACTCCAAAGGCTGTAGAGATCGCCGACCGCAAGGGGCGTCATTGATACCTAATCCTGGCGCCGGCAGCGCCGCTCGCGCGATGCTGCCCTTAGCGCCACGACCCGTCCGGCCCAAGGGGCAAGGTCGGATGGTCGCGGTTGTTCTCGTCGGGCTTGACCCTGAACCCCTGTCGAAACGCGAACCAGATAAAGCCGCCCAGCGCGGCCACACAGATCGGCGCGAGAATCCAGTCGGGCATGTCACGGTCCTCCGGTCTACCGACAGATTGGTCGTCGCTATCCTGGGCCGAGTTCAATAAGGAGGCCGCACGCCGTTGCGGCGCACCCCGCCAGGCACTCGGCGAGATCTGGAAGCACCGCGCAGCGCGAACCAATGCGCGGATTCTGTCCGAGGGAGCAGCAGCCGAGACCGTGCCGCAAGTGATTGAAAATACTGGAGTGGGTGAAGGGAATCGAACCCGGAATGGCTATGTGGCGGGTTGGCGACAGGATAAGCGAACGATACCTGCCAATCTTGGCCGGCCCGAATTGGTGCCGGTCTCCGATGGCGTCTCACGAAGTCATTGGAACATGCCCGTAGGCCGCTCCATTAACCTTCGATTAACCATGAGGGCGCCACCCTCCTGACCCCGTACCAAGGAGTCGCAAATGGCAATGTTTCGAATTCAACTCGCCGACGGCGAAAAGAGCCTCAAGACTGACCTCAAAGCGCTCAACGAGGACTCGGCCCGTAGCGTGGCAGAGAAGTGGTTCGACGGGGCTCGTTGGCGAATTGTCGCCATTCGACGCTTGGCCGACTAAATCGCCTCCGTGCCTTGCGAGAAACCCGAGTTTCGGAGCTTCTCTGGTTGCGTCCAACCGATGCGGGCGTGCGTACGGTTAGCAACTCAAGCTTATCCCGCGGGGCATCCAACCAGGTAAGCTACTGCTGCAAGGTGGAAGCCCGTACTGGCTGCAAGTCTAACGACCGCGTGTATCGCCGGCCTCCTCTACCTCATTACAGTGCACGTTCAATCCGACGGTTGCCGTAGCGTCGTCAAGGCGAGGCTGCCTAACCGCCTCTCGCTCGCGAGCAGACTGAAGGGACCAAACGAAATCGCCTCTTTGCTTTGCGATGCCGGTACCATCATTGTCGAAGCCTCAAGATCCATGGGTCTGCTTCGCGTTTCAGCCTACGGCAAAGTTGGCGAAGTCTGCCAATCGAAAAGGCTAATCGGCGACGGTAACGCCGCGCGCCTGGGTTATGGTGCGCTCGGAGGGCGTTCGCATTGGGTCGCCCAGCTCTCAACTTGAGAACTCGCAAACGGGCGACCGGTGCGAGTCGTTGAGAGAGTGGCGCACAATCAGCCAACAATCGGATTTGTGCATGCGACCGTCGGGCAACCCACGGCATGAATTACCGAGCCTGTCGTGTGTCGCTAGCGCAGGAATGCCACCATCAATAGCATCGTAACCAGAGCATATGTGCTCGTGATGGTGATGCCTAAGTACAGTCGTTCCATAGCGGCCCTTCCTGTCCTTTGAGGTGCCGCCCCCTCGCCCTTCAACCTACTGCCGAGCCACACATCGAGCAGTTGAAATTTCGACTTACAGTGGCTCTACGGGCAAGCCATAGGGGTTAGTCTCTGCTTGTTCGCACCCGGCTGTTCGGCTTGAAACCCGGAAGTGGGGTCGCCCGTAACTTGGAAACGGACGACCCCTGCCGGTCCACTTCTCCCTTTTGCCCAGTTAGAAGCGGTGGCCGACTTGGCAGCTACGCCACGTTGGTCGAGTTGGTTTCAGCCGCGAGCTACTCCTTCAGGGCTACAGAACTATTGCTGGACTGACGCGTCTAATCATCGTCAGGATTTTGCTCTCCTTCCTGGGAATTAGAGCCAGCGCTGCCGCGAGCATTTTAAGCGGACGGCGCTGTGCTGATTCGAAAAACCGAGCCGGATACCTTCCGAGCATGCCTATCACGAGGAATCCGCTCGAGATCCCGCCAGAGGTCGCCAAGAAATTCGCGGCCAATATGCGGCTGTTTCACGCCGAGCACAGTCCACACAAGCGAGACGAAATCGCCGCGGACACCAGGCATATCCTGCTGCAGCACATGCCCAAGGGCGCCAAGCTACGTCTCGCCGATGTCCTCGAGCTGTTCCAGTTGATGCGATGACCGAGCCAGCATGAATCCTCTGATGCTGATGACGGCGCCTGAGCTTGCGGCGGGAAGGTCAGTCCAGCGCCAGTCGCGTCTTGAGGCGCGGCGTCATCCAATTCACGAATGCTCGTAGCTTCATCGGTACGGGCTTTCGCGGAGAATAGACGATATGGACGGGAAGCGGTTCAGGCTCGAAGTTGTCGAGCACGATGGCAAGCGTTCCAGCCTGCTTTGCCGCGTCCATCTTGTACGACATCACCCGTGTCAATCCGGCGCCAGCGATCGCGGCCAGCACGGCTGCTTCCGAGGTGTTGACGCACAGCCGCGACTTGATCGGGGCTATCTTGGCCCGACCGCCTCGCACGAAGCGCCAGATAGACGGCGAAACGCGATCGTCGATGGTGACGCAATCGTGGTCGGCGAGATCGGCCAGATGCTGCGGACGACCTCGCGCCTCCAGGTATGAAGGGCTCCCGCAAACGACGATGCGGATAGATCCGATCCGGGCCGCTATCCCGTCACAGTATCCCTTCGCTCGTCCCGGCGGAGGCATGACCCTGGCACCACACATCTTCCTGAGTATCCGGCATTGGCAGGAGCGGGCCGGACGGATAGGCTTGGGTCTTATTGTAGCGAAACACTTTCAATTCGTCTCACAGGGGGAGTGCGGTGAGGCTGATTTATATCTCCGTCGGACTCTTGATTGGATTTAGTGGGTCCTCTATTTCCGCCGCCGAGAAGCCAGTCGTTGAACTTCTAGCAGCCTGCGATCGAGTTGCCGGCGTCAGTTTTGAAAAGATCGTCGCAGAGGTCGCGATCGATGCCTGCGAACGCGCAGCGAAGGTGGCCCCAAACAATCCCCGGATCGCCCTGCAGCTTGGTCGGGCATATCAGGCCGCAAAGAACGTTGATGCGGCCCGGCAGCAATACTTGAAGGCGTCCGAGGGTGGCAGCGTTCAAGCTACGGCCAACCTGGCGTCGCTTTATCTGATTGGAGAAGGCGGCATCCCGAAAGATGACGCCGAAGCGGTCCGCTTGTCGAAAATCGCTGCAGATCGCGGGAATGCGCAAGGTCAAAACGACCTTGGAGTTCTTTATCTAGAGGGGCGTGGCGGGCTTCCTCAAAATGATGTTGAAGCCGCTCGTCTTTTCAGGCTTTCCGCAGATCAGGGCTTCCCGCCGGGGCAATATAATCTCGGCAAGCTCTATCAAACGGGACGTGGCGGCTTAGCCAAGGATGAGTACGAGGCCGTCCGTCTATACAGAGCAGCAGCAGAGCGCGGTAACGCCTTCGCGCAAGTCTATCTCGGGCTCTTTTATCTCGAGGGACGCGGCGGAGTCACCAAAGATGAACGTGAAGCGGGCCGACTTTACAAATCATCGGCCGACCAAGGTAATGCTCTCGGACAGGCCTATCTAGGACTCGCCTATGCGCGAGGCCGCGCAGGGTTATCAAAAAACGAGCGTGAAGCCGTACGACTTTTTAAGCTTTCGGCTGATCAAGGTAACGCTGTCGGCCAGCTGAACCTCGGATTCGCCTATGAGCGCGGAGAAGGCGGGCTAGCAAGAGACGATCGTGAAGCTGTGCGTCTCTACAAGCTGTCGGCTGATCAAGGCAACGATCAGGCGCAAAATAACTTGGGCGCGGCGTATTTGCGCGGTTCTGGTGGCTTAACGAGGGACGAGACCGAAGCAGTACGGCTTTATAAGCTCTCAGCAGAACACAGGAATGCGCTGGCGCAGGCGAATCTAGGACTTGCCTATTTGCGTGGGCTCGGAGGACTGCCGAAAGATGTCGTCGAGGCTGTACGGTTTTTCAAAATGTCTGCAGAGGGCGGCAACGCTCAAGGTCAGGCAAATCTCGCAGCTGCATACGAGCGCGGCGACGGCGGGTTAGTAAGAGATGAGCGCGAAGCCGTCCGTCTGTACAGGTTGGCCGCAGATCACGGAAATGGTTTTGCCCAAGCAGCATTGGCCCGTCTCAGCGGGGTTCGGCCCGCGGCATCTCCGATAACGACCGAACAATCTGTGGGCGAGGTGCGCGTGAGGATGGTTTCAGGCAACGGGACCTTTCACGTGCCCGTTCTCATAAACGATACTCTGAAGCTAAACTTCGTTGTTGACAGCGGCGCCTCTGACGTTTCGATCCCCGCCGATGTTGCCCGCACCTTGATGAGCACCGGCACGATCAGCGAAAGCGACTTTACTGGATCGGCGAACCATCGCCTTGCTGATGGTTCAATTGTCTCATCAAGGACGTTTATCATCAGATCTTTGACGGTTGGAGATCGAACGGTGACCAATGTTCGTGCGAGCGTCGCACGCGCGAATGCCCCTTTGCTGCTTGGACAGTCCTTTTTGAATAGGTTCAAGTCTTGGTCACAGGATAACGTGAGTCACGAGCTTGTACTGCAATAGCTTTCTGCTCTTGCCGTTCGTTATCTACGCACTGCACCAGCGTCATGCTGCATCGCTGCCGATTTGATCGGTCAGGCCAGCGTCGTCGATGGCGATACCCTGGAGATCCACAGCACCCGCATCAGGCTGGGGCATTGACGCGCCAGAAAGCAAGCAGTCGTGTCGGGACGAGGATAGCCTGCCCTATCGTTGTGGCGCAAAAGCAGCGAACAATCCTGACGCCTTCATCGCACAGCGACCAGTGAGTTGCGCGCCGGTTTCGCTTGATCCCTATGGTCGCACAGTTGCCGCGTGCACAGTTGGTGGCGTCGATCTCGGCGAATGGCTTGTACGCGAGGGGTTCGCGCTGGATTGGGCGCACTATTCCCACGGCAGGCATAGCACTCCACAGCGAGATGCAGAGCGCGCCGGGCGCGGTATCTGGGCGGGTAGCTATGTGGCGCCCTGGCTCTGTCGAGCATGCATGAGGGCTGGTGGAAAGTCCGATAAGTACTTGAAAACACTGGAGCGGGTGAAGGGAATCGAACCCTCGTATTCAGCTTGGAAGTCTTCGAATTTCCGCAATGATTTCTAGGCCCATTCCGATATTTTGCAGCCTTGCGGACGATTGAGATCATTAGACAATTTCACGCTGTCGGAACGGCTATGCGGCGGGTTGATGACAGGATAAGCGAACGATACCTGTCAATCTTGGCCGGCTCGAAATGGTGCCGATCTCCGATGGCGTCTGACGCGCATCGCGCCAGTGAGCGGCGACGGAGGGTCCCGGACCGACCGACAAATCTGACGTCATTGGAAGTCGCCCGTAGGCCGCCCCATTAACCTTCGATTAACCATAAGGGCGCCACTCTCCTGACCCCGTACCAAGGTGTCGCAAATGGCAATGTTTCGAATTCAACTCGCCGACGGCGAAAAGAGCCTCAAGACTGACCTCAAAGCGCTCAACGAGGACTCGGCCCGTAGCGTGGCGGAGAAGTGGTTCGACGGGGCTCGTTGGCGAATTGTCGCCATTCGACGCTTGGCTGACTAGATCGCCTCCGTGCAGTGCGAGAAACCGCACGGTCGAGCCAGCTTGTCCCTAGTGTTCATCCCGATGATTAGTAAATGTCCTGCGCAAGCGTTGGCTGGCGGCCATGAGATGAGCGCGCATGGCATTCCCGGCTCCATCGCTATCACCGACGGCGATCGCGTCGGCAATTGCTCGATGCTCCGAAACTGTCCTCCCTTTTGTTTCTGGGATGTAATACGTCCTCGGATACCAGATCCGCACGATTGATTGAATCGTCGATCCAATGTTCTCGAAGATCGGATTGCTGGCGGCCCGCGCAATGGCCAGATGGAATCGTGTGTCCGCCTCCATGAAGGCGCCATGATCCATGGGCTCGGCGCCCATCTCGTCAATACAGCTGCGCAGCTGCTCCAATAACTCATCGGTGCGGTTAGCGGCGGCACGACGAGCACATTCCACCTCAATATGAGCGCGTACGTCGACGAAGTCGTCGAGATTGCCCTCACTCAGGAGCACACCCCAGCGGAATGCGCCGGAGAGAAGCTCCGAGGTCGGCTCGCGCACGAACGAGCCTTCCCCCGCTCGCGCCTCCAATACGCCGAGAACGACAAGACTCTTCACCGCCTCGCGGATGGTCGATCGTCCGACCTGGAAGCGGATCGCCAGCTCTTTTTCGGAAGGGATCAGGTCGCCGGGCTTCCACACCCGCTTCATGATCAGATCGGTAAGCGCTTTTACGATTTCCTGCGGCAGCGTTGCGCGGCTCACCGGCTTGATGAGAGTCGTCGCGTCCGGCGTCAGTTCGTCCTGACCTGACCGTGTCGCCATCTTCAAACCGCGTCGCTCATGCGACCACTCGCATGCCAACCCATCGCAGCCTCACGAATGCAGCGAGCATGGAACCTCCCAAAACTGCCTTGACTCGAGATACGTCATAATATCAGATATTATGAACAACTAAAAGCAGAAGCAGGGAAGAGATGTCCATGCAGGCTCTGAACCCGGAGCGCAGCAAGGACGGCCGATCCAGATCGAGACGCGCCGGCACTGGCCGGATGGGCGCGCTTGGTCAGATCGGCCTGGCAAATGGCTGCCTCATCGTGTCGGCTCGACGCGGCGCACCGGGCGCAGCCGTTCGAGCTCTGCTTGGCGCTTGCGCGCCGTCATCACCAACAGCCTCGCAATTCCGACGCAGTCGCGCTCCCTTCGCGCGTCCAATCCCGCGCTGCAGTCGACAGCTCGCATAACCAACCAAACAAGAAGCAAATCGGGAGGAAGACATGCGCAAGCGACTGTCCAAGCATAGGCTGGGATCTAAATTGGCGCGGCTGGCCGTGCTCAGCGCGGCCCTCGTACCGCCAGTCATCGCCGCTGGATCCGCTCTCGCCGAAACCCGCGCAGAGCCGTTCCCGGCCTGGCCTGAGCCGGTCATTCAGGAGAAGCTCTCCGTCGATGAGGCGAAAGCGATCGTCGCCGAGCGCACCAAGCCGCAGACCGAATGGAAGGGACCGACCAGCGGTCCGAAGGCACCCTCAGGCAACTTCACCATCGCCTACGTCTCGCCGGATCAGTCCTATACGCCGCACGTGCTGTGGGGCAAAGGCGTGGAAGAAGGCGCCAAGGCGCTCGGATGGAAGGTCATGACCTTCAACGGCCAGGGCACCGTGAGCGGCACATTGTCCGCCATGCAGCAGGCCCTCGCCGCGAACCCGACTGCGATCGTCACTCCGGCAGACGCCAATGCGTTGCAGAAGCCGATCAAGGACGCGGTTGCGCGGCACATCCCTGTGATCGGCATCCACGCCACCGCCTTTCCAGGCCCCAGCCCCGAGCTTGGGCTCTATCACAACATCGTCTCTAATCCGGCGGAGATCGGCCAGACAGAAGCGGCTTACGTGATCGCCATGTCCGCAGGCAAAGGCCACAACATCCACATGGTGGACAACAGCTACGCCATCGCCCGCTTCAAGGCCAAGGCGACGACAACGCCCATTGCCAACTGCTCGGACTGCAAAATGCTGGAGACCATCAACATGCCGCTCGGCGATGCCTCGGCACGCATGAACGCGGCGGTGTCCGGCCTGCTTGCGCGGTACGGCGACAGCTGGTGGATGACCACGTGCTGTGACGGCTATTACACTAACGTTGCGGCCGCCCTCAGGGCTGCGGGTGCTTCCACCGACAAGATCAAACTCGTGGGTGCGGACGCGCCGCCCTCCGCCTACGACATGATCCGCAAGGGCGGCTTCGAAGTAGCGAGCGTGCCCGAGCCTAGCTCCCTGTTCGGATACATGGCGGTCGACGCCGTGGTTCACGCCATGGCCGGGCAAGAGCCGGCGCACTTCGTGCAGCCTGTGTTCCTGATCGTAAAGGACAACGTGGACAGCGAGGGCGGCAAGAACAATGAGTTCGTGCCGAGCAACAACTTCGCCTGCCATTACATCAACATCTGGAAGGGCAGCAGCACCGCGTGCAAATGATGGTGGCTGCGGTGGAGACGGAGCAGCATGCTCCGCTCTCCACCCGAACCCTCAAGGCATTTTCAGGCTAAGGCACCATGGCAACCGATGCGCAGCCCGCGATCGCGATCCGGGGCGTCACCAAGCGTTTTCTGAGCACGCTCGCTCTTGATGGCGTCGACCTGACGATCGGCCGCGGCGAGATCCACGCCTTGGTCGGCGAGAACGGGGCCGGCAAATCGACGTTGATCAAGATCCTCGCAGGTCTCTATCCATCCGATGGCGGCGAGATCTTCGTCGATGGCCGCAGTCTCGATCCTTACCTCGAGCCAGTGCCGATCGCCTTCGTCCACCAGGACCTCGGTTTGGTGGATGAGCTCAGCATCGGGGAAAACGTGGCGCTGGTGACCGGCTTTCCGCGCCGCGGCGGCCTCATCTCATGGAATGAAGTCTGGCGGCAGACCGCGCGCATCTATGCCAGCATGGCCATTGATCCTCCGGATCCGCGCGCTCCCGTCGGATCGCTAAGCGCTGCCGGCAAAGCCATTCTCGGCATCGTGCGCGCCCTTTCTCGCAATGCAAAAATCGTCGTACTCGACGAACCCACTGCGTCGCTTCCGGCCCCCGATGCATTGCACCTCTTTGAGGTGCTCAGGCGTCTACGAGCATCGGGCACGAGCATCCTGTATGTCAGTCACCGGCTCAACGAGCTATTCGGTCTGGTCGACCGCGTCACGGTGTTGCGCGACGGCCGCCACGTGAGTTCAAGCTCGATCGAGGGACTGACGACCGAGGCGATCGTGCGCGACATGCTCGGCCGCGACCTCCAGATCTACCATGTCGCCGCCACCGGGCAGCGCGAAGCGACGCCACTCCTCACCGTCGAAAACCTGTGCGCCGGCAATCAGGGGCCACTGTCGTTCACGGTTGGCAAAGGCGAGATCGTCGGCCTTGTGGGACTGCGCGGCGCTGGGCACGAGATCATCGGTCGTGCGATCTTTGGCGCCCATCCTCACACCGCCGGCACGATTCGGCTGGGGACAGATGTTATCCCCGTCGACCTGCCAATCAGCGCGCGGATCAGCAAGGGCATCGCCTTGCTCGCCGGCAACCGCCTCAGCGAAAGCACGCTCGGCGCCATGTCGGTGCGCGAGAATCTCTTCCCCAACATTCAGGCGGTATCGGGGACGCTGTTCCGACCCATCGATGCCAAATCGGAATTGCAAGCGGTGCGGGACACACTTGAGCGCTTCGACGTTCGCCCGCGCAACGCTGCCGCCCTCATTGACTGGCTGAGCGGCGGCAACCAGCAGAAGATTTTCGTGGGCCGCTGGCTGGCGACCGGTGCGAAGCTTTACATCATGGAGGAACCGACGGCCGGGGTGGACATCGGTGCCAAAGGCATCATCCACAGCACGCTGCGCAACATCGCAGACGATGGCACCGCTGTACTCGTCATCTCATCCGACTTCGAGGAGGTCGCCGCCCTTTGCGATCGGGCGCTGGTCATGGGACGCGGCAAGATCACGTCCGAGTTGACCGGCTCGACGCTGACGCTGGAGGGGCTTCTCACCCGCTCTTCCATGGCGGGAGGTCGGAGCGAGCAGGTGCATTGATGGCGGAGAACGATATGTCGGAGACTACATTCCAGCGCAGCGCGGCTTCACCAACGCGACAGGCAGCGCCGGCAGGCGGCCTGTCCAATCTGGTAGCCACCTACGGCCTCCTTTTTGTCTTCGTCCTGATCATGCTCGTGTTCGGCGCGCTGAGGCCGTCGAGCTTCTTCAGCGCCATCAACATCAATACCATCCTGGTCAGCCAATCGGTAACGGCAATGCTGGCGCTCGCGGAAATGGTGCCGCTGGCCACCAAGCAATTCGATCTGTCCATCGGCTACCACCTCGGCATGGCGCAAGTGTTGGCCGTCGGCTTGCAGGTCAACCAGGGCTTGGGTTGGCCGGAAGCTGCGGTATTGATCCTTCTGCTGTCGATCATCGTTGGCCTCAGCAATGGACTCCTAGTCAGCGTCTTCCACATCGATTCTTTCATTGCGACCATGGGAACAGGGACGCTGCTCTTCGGCGTGACCAATTTCTATTCCAACGGCGAGCAGATCAGCGGTTTGAATCTGCCGGTCAGTTTCACCAATCTTACTCAGATCGTTCATGGCGTGCCGTTGCCGGCGGTCTATGTCGCAGTTATCTCAGCCGCGCTATGGGTCGTGACGGAGCACCTCCCCGTCGGCCGCAATCTCTACGTGATCGGAGCCAATGTCAGGGCCGCCGAGCTCACAGGCATCAACGTGCGTCGACATGTCATCGGCGCCTTCGTCATATCCGGCCTGCTCAGCGGCCTTGCCGGCATCGTGCTCGCCAGCATTCTGCAGACCGGTACGCCGAGCGTTGGTCCGGAATACCTGCTGCCCGCCTTTGCGGCGACACTACTAGGAGCGACGTCGATCAAGCTTGGGCGCGTGAACGTGATCGGGACGATTCTGTCGGTGCTGGTGTTGGCCTTCTCCTTCTCGGGGGTCCAGCAGCTCGGAGCACCGTTCTACGTCCAGTACTTCTTCAACGGCGGGATTCTGATCGTGGCGGTCGGCCTGTCTGTCTACGCCGCGCGACGGCGTCAGCGCGCCGCCACGACCGCCCGTTCACTCAAGCCCTGATAGGGAGGACGCCCATGGATCCGTTCGAGGTCTACGACAAGCGCTTCGCGCAGTACACCATACCAATCGTTTTTCTGGAGAAGCTGCATACCGGCCTGCGCTGGGCCGAAGGACCGGTCTATTTTGCCGATCAGCGCAGCCTCCTGTTCAGCGATCTGCCGAGCAATCGGATGCTGCGCTATGACGAGGAGACCGGAGAGGTGTCGGTTTTCCGCAGCGACTCCAACTTCTCCAATGGCAATACCCGCGACCGCGAAGGGAGGCTCGTGACCTGCGAGCATCGCGGACGCCGAGTGACGCGTACCGAATATGACGGCACCATCACGGTGCTGGCCGATCGCTATGAAGGCAAGCGCCTCAACTCCCCCAACGATGTCGTGGTGAAGTCTGACGGCACAGTATGGTTCACCGACCCCACCTACGGCATCAGCGCCGAGTATGAGGGCAGCAAGGCCGAAAGTGAGATCGGCAGCTGCAACGTCTACCGTTTCGATCCACGCGACGGCAGCCTGCGCATTGTGGTCGACGATTTCAAGCGACCGAACGGACTTGCATTCTCGCCGGACGAGAAGATGCTTTATGTAGCGGACTCCGGCTTCTGGCCAAACCCCGACTGGCCTCATCACATCCGGGCATTTGATGTCGCGGAGGACGGCCGGCTCCTCAACAGCCGCGTTCTCGCCGAAATCGCCCCGGGCATTCCAGACGGCTTTCGCGTGGACGTCGATGGCAACGTGTGGACCAGCTCCGGCGACGGTGTGCGGTGTGTGACGCCGGGTGGCGACATCATCGGAAGGATCCCGGTGCCGGAGAAATGTGCCAACGTGTGCTTCGGTGGACCGAAGCGCAACCGCCTCTACATCTGCGGCCACACCTCGCTTTACGCCATTCATGTGAACACGCGCGGCGCGCAGATGCCCTGAGCGGCAAGACCTCCCAAGAGGTATCGATTCATGACACGGATTGCATTGATCGGAGCCGGCGTCGTCGGCTCCTCCTGGACTCTCGTGTTTGCGAGAGCCGGTTTCGAGGTGGCTATCTATGACGCCGATCCCGCCTCCGCCGCGCGCGTCCCTGACGTCGTGCGGACCGCGTTAGTCGGCCTCGAGACGCAGGGTCTCGTGCCGCCCGGCTCGGCTGAGACGATCGCCGCGCGAGTCAGGCCGGCGAAGAGCATCGAAGACGCACTCACCGGCGTCGACTACGTTCAGGAAAGCGTACCCGAGCGGCTTCCCATCAAAGTCGAACTCTACAGGACGCTCGACTCGCTTGCCGAACCGCAGGTCGTCCTCGCGAGCTCCACTTCCGGCCTCCCCGCTTCGGCTTTCACCGAGAAGATGGCAACGCGCGGGCGCTGCCTCGTCGTCCATCCAATCAATCCGCCCCACCTCATCCCGCTGGTGGAGATCGTGCCGTCGCCTTGGACGACGCCGGGCACTGTAGAGCGCGCCCGAGCGCAGATGCTTCGCATCGGCCAGTCCCCGATCCAGCTGAGCCGCGAGATCAGCGGCTTCGTGGTCAACCGTCTGCAAAGCGCGTTGCTCGCCGAGGCCTTCCGCTTGGTGGAGGACGGGATCGTGGACGCTGACGAGGTCGACCGTGCCATTTCAGATGGGCTCGGTCTGCGCTGGTGCTTCATGGGGCCGTTTCAGACCATCGACCTCAATGCCAAGACAGGGATCGCGGAATACTGCCGCAACCTCGGCCCCATGTATCACGGTCTCGCCAAGGAGCAGGCAGATCCGCGCCCCTGGCCTGACGCGCTGGTCACAACGATCGAACGCACGCTGCGCAAGCAAACGTCAGCCGGGGACATTCCGGCGAGGCAGCGATGGCGCGACAATTTCCTCGCGAAGCTGGTCGACTTCAAGAGACGGATGGCTAATCCGGCTACCGGATGATAGTAACTCTGCTAGCCGGGCCCGGTTCTCCTCGCCTGTTTCAGGATCGAGCGCAGATCGGCCAGTCCATCACGAGCCAGAACATCACCGTCGCTTGGTCGTCTCGAGCTTCTTCAGCCGCGTTAGGTCGCTTTCGGCTTCCGAGAGCAACCAGTCGCGAAACGTCACGATCTTCGGCTGGTTCGCGGTCGCCTTCGGACAGACGATCCAGTAGGTCTTCGACAGTGGCAGCGATAGCGGAAAGGGCCGCGCCAAATGGCCGCTAAGGAGGTCCCATGCTGCCAGCGTGGTACGGGCGAGCGCGATGCCCTGCCCGTTGATTGCGGCGTCGATCACCATGCTGGCGCGGTTCAGTAGCGGACCATGTGTAACCCTGATTTCGTCGAGACCTGCCTCCTGCAGCCAGTTGTTCCAGTCCGCACGGCTGTCCATGTGGATCAGCGGAAACTTCAGGATGTCAGCGGGTTTGTTCAAGCGTCGCTTGCCCGAAAACAGCTTCGGGCTGCACACGGGAAACAGCTGTTCCGAGCTCAGCCGCACCGCCTCCAGCCCCGGCCAGTTGCCGTCGCCGTGGCGCACCGCGAGATCTACTTCCTCGCGCGCGAAATCGACGTGATGCAACGTGGCAGAGACACGCAGGTCAATGCCGCTATGCGCCTCGGCAAAATGCCCGAGGCGATGCACCAACCATTTGGCGGCGAAGTCTGGGGAAGTCGAGACCGTGAGCACACCGGCGTTCTGCCGCTGCAACAACCGCTCGGTGCCGATGGCGATGCGGTCGAGCGCGTCGCGCACCACCGTAAGATAATCACGCCCGGCCTCGGTGATGATCAAACGCTGCCGCTCGCGATTAAACAGCTTTAACGCAAGCTCCGTCTCCAGCGCTTTCACCTGATGACTCACTGCGCCTTGGGTCACACAAAGCTCTTCTGCCGCGCGCGTAAAACTCTCATGGCGCGCGGCGGCCTCGAAGGCCTTCAGGGCGTTGAGAGGAGGCAGGCGTGCACGCATCGTACCGACTTCATGAGAAAAACTAGGGCAGGCACGAGAAACGATGCTTTGCGGGGACGCGCCCCGCAGCACTATTGAACAGCTCCAGTGACGCAATTCAAGCTATTTGGAGCCGTCCATGTCCACCCTGCTAGCCGACGCCCCTTCGAACCCGCCCGTGCAGGTGGCCAATTCGAGCATCTCACATCATCAATCCAGCTCACGCCCCTCCCTACCCGTTGACCGGCACGGATGGTGGAGCTGGCTCGACCAGCAATACGAACGCAAGGCGCTGCGCGAGATTGCGGATGACCCCCATCTGCTTAGGGATCTCGGGCTGACCCGAGAAGAGGCGCTGCGCGAGGCCACAAAGTCGTTCTGGGGCTGGTTCTTGCCCTGATCGACATGCGCAAAAGGAGAAACGAATGACCGAACCGATCGTTTACGGTTTTCCACGCAGCACTTTTGTCAATATCGTCCGCCTGATCCTGACCCACAAAGACGTGCCGTACCAATTCCACGACCTCGAGCCAGTCATGGGCATGCCCGATCACCTGGCGCTGCACCCGTTCAACCGCGTGCCAATCCTTAGCCATGGCGATCTCACGATCTATGAAACGAGCGCCATTGCCGCCTATGTCGACGAGGCCTTTGACGGCGTTGCGCTGACGCCAAAGGATATCAAAGCACGGGCGCGCATGAGCCAGTGGATCAGCGCAGTCAACTCCTACTATTACCCTTACATGATCTACCACGTGACGCATGAGCGTCTGGTATTCCCGGAGCTCGGTATCGCCTCTGACGAGAAAGTCGTGGCGCATGCGCTGCCCAAGGTCGAAACAGGGCTGACGGTGGTCGAACGCCAGCTTGCCCATGGTAAGAACTTCCTCCTAGGAGACGAACTTTCGATTGCGGATTTCTACCTGTTGCCGAGCACATTCGCTTTCAGCCTGACCGCCGATGGGCAAGCGATGTATCCAAAGTTCCCGGCGTTCTGTCGCTGGCGGGAACGCATGGACAATCTGCCGGCAACGCAAAAGGTGCGCGCCAGTGTGCAGCGCCTGCCGATCGAACACGCTCGCGAATGGGCGACTTCGCACCGGCCTAAGTATTGACCGTCAGTGAGCTCCCGACAGACGGCTCCGCCGTCCAAGCCTCGCAACGGTTCGCATTTCACGATTGCTGCCTCGGCGTGGAAATATGTGCTCGTTTACGAACAATGCGCTTTCCGGCGAGTTAGTGCACAGTTCTGACGAGGAAGGGAAACACCATGAAGAGTTCTACATCGCTTGCTGCATTATCCGCCTTTGCGCTGGCCTTCGTATTCAGCGGAGCCGGCGCCCAAGCGCAGTCCACTACTGTCCAGGAGGCACAGCCGCCCCAGCAGACGGAGCAATCCCGGGAGCAGGATCGCAGCCGCGCGGAGGACGTCAAAATCGGACGCGACTGGAAGGCCCAAGGGGGCGACAGCGATCACGCCGGTCAGACCGCGCCGGACCAGGATCACCAGACGGTTGGGCGCGACTGGCGCGCCCGTCCTGAGAGCCCGGATCCCAAATAACCTATGGGGGTAGCATCGGCGACGACTAATGCGCGGCGTGACCTTCGAAGAAGGAAAGTGGAAAACCGAAGGTCATGCCTGCACGGATCTCGTTGACCGGATTTCCCTACGCCGAGGTTCGGCGATTTAGCTGACCAACAGCCAGCCGACGTTGACGGTAAGGACTATCAGCGACACGCCGGCATAGACGAGAAATCCGCAATCCGCTGCGTCCCCATGATCCTGTCCGTACATGATAGCCCCCTTCTTTCGGCCTTACGGCGCAAAGTGGCCTCAGTGCCCAGGGAGAGAACTGAGGCCGGTCGTATCCCATTCCTCCACTATGATCTTTCAACGGCTCCGGCTGCCACCTGTTCCCGGAACGAAAAACGGCCCCAGCGAGAGGGGACGCGCTGGGGCCTGCTTCCTACACTGTGGATCGTCGGGTGCCGCTTGCAGGTCAGCACCAGACTTGATTCTAAGCCGGCAATTGCTTTGCCGTTCCATGAAATCGGCCCCAGCACGTTGGGGGCCTGATGGCCGATGCTGGGGCCGGCTCGCCTACTCCGGGGCGAGAAGGGGATAGGCAACCTGAGAGTGATTGCTTCGACAGGTTCCAACACTAACTTGGGTTAAGCTTGCCGCTTTTTCCCGCGGTTTTACAGGTGTCCTCATCCCCCGGTAGCGAGCATCCTAACGGACAGCACTTGGCGGCGACCAAGTCGGCAAAGGTTCCATTCCATTTCTCGGTTTCTGCGCTGCGTTCCAGGAACAAGTGTTCACTTTGTAACTTATGAGTTCGCACTAGTGAACTTGAGGAAAAGCAGTGGACCAGCAGACTAATCGAGATCAGCAACAGACACCGCTCAAGATGGCCGACTGGTTGCGCCGTTGCCCATCCTGCTCAGAGATTCCCCAGTTGGTCCGTAGCTTCCTTGATCCTGTTGCCGGGACGACAGTTCGGCTCATGGAGTGCAAATGCGGCGAGCGCATCTGGAGTTGACGCTCAAGGTGCCGACGACTGCACTCAGCCGCCAGCTTACGCTCCAAAACCTAACGTCCAAAGAAACGGCCCCAGCGAGTGGGCTCAAGCTGAGGCCAAGGACGTCATGAGCAGCAAATCTGTGCCTGTTCGAGCGCGACCGCAATTGATTTGAAGGTCAGCGAACGTGCCCCATCGCTTGTTTCCTTCCAAGAAAAGTCCCCCGGCTTCGAGGCCGGGGGCGGGAAGTTTTTCCTATGCGTCAAAAATCGGGACGTGACCCGATGGTTAACGCCTAGCACACCACGGTTCCATTCATCCAGGCAATTGCCGCTTTTTCCCGATCGTAGAAGCAACGGTCCGTGCTACGCTCAATCTGGTCCGGCTCTCTCCCTCAGCACGGGACGACCGGTCCCGATGCCGGTCGTCGTCGGCAAGGTGGCGACTGGCTCAAGCTAAATCGGGCGAACTTGCGGAGCGACTGGTTGAATCCGAATTATGAGTGACGCTCTCAGGGAGGCGATGGCCCATTACAAGAGCCAAATCGCACTCGCCGAGGACCGCATTCGGCAAATAAAGGACAATGTAATTGGCGACGGGCTGGTCATCCCTGATGCGGCATATCAAGCTATTGAGAACGCACGCCGTCTAATCAAAGCTTACCAGACCGGAGTACGGATAATTGAGCAGCGTCTCGCGCAAGACGCGCGCACCCACAACGACAAACCTGGTATGTGAGGCGGGCGCGTTGGCGTGACCCGATCATGCAATTTGCAGGCACATGCCCTTTGTTGCCACCTTTTGCCGAACGTTTGATGGAGCAGCCGAGTGTGCCTCGCCCTCCCATACCCAGCGCCTCTGCCAAGAGACAACAAAGAAAGTTGCTCGATCGCCTTACCTCATCGAAAGTGTCGGGGTTGGAATGCGCAGTCGTTATCGCCATCATAGTCGCGGCGCGGACCGTCGAGCACCGCTCGCTAATCTTAGCTAACAATGCCATCGACGCCTATCGGCGCTACAAGCTCCTGCGAGCCGCATGATCAGCCTCGATTATGTGATCTGCGGCGGTTTGGACTGGATCTGCGAAAACCATCCGCAATTGGCGTGGACGAAAGACCCGCGCGGGACGCCAGTGCGGCGCAGGCATGGGGGGCGCGTGCAACAGCTCCGACGATATTGATCGGAGTGTGGAACAGCCCGACGCGAGTGGAGCACACAGGAAGACCTCAACCGAGAACTTAACGCTAAGTGGATTTCTTGCAGCGAGTGAGCGGTTGATCAGCCGCAGGGAAATACGCTCGCGCTGTCTCGGGGCTAGTGACACCTAGCGGAGTGTTCGCCTTTGCCAACTTCCCATCCGTCCAGAGTTAACGCGAACTTCGCTTATAGCGCGGGCCGCCCCCGCCTGTGACTGAGACGACCCGCAAATCGTTACTTTGACCGGGTCGAACCGGCAGGATTCATACCAGTGCTGGACCCTGTCGTCTGGCCAGGCGCATATCCCGAGGCGCCGGGGCTGCCAGCTTTTGAACCCTTCGCCTGCATTTCCTGGCCAGGCGAATAGCCTGAGGCTCCGGGGCTACCCTTCTTGGAACCCCTCTCCTGCATCTCATGTCCCGGAGACTTACTCGAGACGCCTTGGGCGAACACGGCGGTGCTCGAAGCGATAAGGCAGGCTGCAGAAAGTGCGATAATTGTGCGCTTCATTTCGTCCTCCAGAATGAGCCCCGCCAACCAACCGCGCGACCCGCATGGCGTTCCACGGATATTGCTAACCGATCGACGCTCCCGCGAGAGCGGAAGGTGCTGCGAAACGGAATCATGAACCACAGGTGAATGCATCGTTCAGCGAGCATTTCGACAGTCGACTGATAATCTCTGGGTTATAAAAAGGGAGGACAGATCTAAGATGAAGAAGCTCTTAGCAATCGCATTTGGTTGTGCTCTTTCGCTGACGCCAATGCTGTCGGCATCGGCCATGCCGGTGGCAACGGCACACGCAATGGCCGGCGCCGCCGGCGAAGTCATCCAAGTCAAGGGCGGCCACGGACACGGACATGGATGGGGCCACCACGGTGGTCGGGGCCATCACTATGGTTGGGGTCGCGGTCATCACTATGGCTGGTACCGAGGTCATCACTACGGTTGGCGCCATCATTACCGCCATTGGAGGTGACAATCGGAAAAAAAGGCCGCAGCAATCTGCGGCCTCTTTTATGTCTGCGGTCGCGTTGCTACCAATACTGCTGGTAATACCTAGTTCGGTTTCCATTGGGAAAGCCTCCATGAGAGGCTAATCCAGCTCTACGGATATCGTGTCCGTGTCAAGCGCACAGATTCCGTACGCGTCTTATCCAAGAGTTGAACGCAGCGGCTCCGTGCGCTGAGTGCGTCGCCAAAATATCACCGAAACCGCTACCGAATACAATACGCGCAAAACGCTGATCGACGGAGCTCCGCGTAAACAGCTTGTAGCGGATAATCTCAAAGCGGCTGCAGACCCGACTTCAAGTTTAATCGATGCGCTGATTGCCCTCGACGATTGCTCCTGCGAGCAACTCGTGAACTTGAGCGATTTGGATCGGATCCTTCCCACCCTAGATCTCTACGAGGCTGCCGCGGCAGCGAAGCTGCCGAAGCCAGCGAGCGAAACTGGGCCTGCGACGGATGGGATCTGGGTCAGCAAACTGAGGGCGCTAAAAAGCTACCTCTCGTGGCGCATAGCGGTTCTTGCCCAATGTTCGATCGATCACATCATGCCCATTGGACTCCAAAACAACTGATCCGCAGTTTTTTTTCTGACCGTCGCTGAGCGTATCGTAGAGGGGTTTGAGCGTCTTGTTCATGACACGCATCGCATCGAGTTTCGCGGTGTCGCCGCTAACCACAGTCGTCTCAGTCGATGTCGGCTTCGTCTCGGTGATGGTGCATTTTTTGGTCTTGGCGTCCTGCACCGCATAGAATGCTTCAGCAGCAAAGGTCGGCGCAGCGAACGCAGTAATGACTGCAACAGCAATAGCCGTCCTCCAAAAACATCAGGCCGCTTAAGCCTGTTTAAACCCAACAGACAGAATTGCCACTTGTTCCCGATTTAATTGGAACGGCGCAACGCTCACCGGGTTTATTCGGCGACAGATAACGGAGTTGAGCGATGGATGGCCGCAGGGAAGCGCGGATATTCGGTTTGGCTATCACGGCGGTCTATGTTTGCTTGATGCTCGTGGCTATCGGGACGGCATAGAGGTCATCGAATGTCTTCGCAGGTAGTTACGGATTCATTTGCGATATTGTTTGTCGCGATACTCTTCCTGAGTAGTCTGTGGTCCGTAGACAGTCGCGCGCTTAAACTGAATCCAGCAGTGCCCTCCCGCTCGTCGCAGTGAGCGTGCGGGGGCCGGCAACCAGCGAACTCCAACAACACTATAATTTTACGGGCGCATCTGCCGCGATCTCGGCGTCAATGACGCGATCATTAAGTCATCCGCCGTTCGTCGGAGATCCGCATGTCATGGTGTCGCCCGCCTTGCACTCGCTGAAGCAGCCGCCCTCAGTTCCTAGTAGAGCTGGGGCCTCCCACGCGATGTCGCCTTCTGACCCAAACTTGACTCGGACCTACGGATACTGGGGGCTGATTCTGACTCAATCGTGGGCATATTCGGTCTGGCCGAAGCTCTGAAAAAAGTTACCACTTTCGGGGCAACTTTCCGAGAGTGGCTTCGACACCTTCCCGAGTGTAGGGCTTCCGCACGACGGGCGCCCAGGCTAGTTCATCAGGTATCGGCGCGGTTTGCCCATAACCGGTCGCGAAAATGAACGGTTCCTGCAATTCAGATAACCGCTGTCCGATCGGGATGCTGTTTTCACTGCCCAGCTTGCCGAAAGCGTCGGCAGGCCCGAGAGTTCGATACGAGGTCGGCAAGCCCTCACCTTCCGGACCCCATCTACGAGAGCTGTTTTGGACGCGGCCACAACCCTCCTTCGGACCATGATTCAGATTCATCTGGGGACATGGGATCGGCCGCGCCGCCGGTCCGCGCCGGATCAGAATTGAGCCAACGGTGAAGCTCAAGCTTGCCTATTTGGTTACGGTGGACCTCGTCGGGGCCATCGGCCAGTCGCAGCAAACGGGTCGTAGCGAGCGCGGCCGACAGGAAGTGGTCGTTATTGGTTCCACCTCCACCGAACACTTGTATTGCCCAGTCAACGATCGTCTGTGCCATGCTTGGCGCGACGACCTTGATCATCGCGATTTCCTGCCGCGCGGCCTTGTTGCCGACTGTATCCATCATATAGGCCGCCCTGAGAGTCAGCAGCCGCGCCTGCTCGATCTTCATGCGGGCTTCGGCCAGGCGCTCAAGCGTCACCGTTTGCTCGGCTAGAGGCTTACCGAAAGCAACACGTTTCAGCGCTCTCCGGCACATGCGCTCGAGCACACGCTCGGAAAGGCCAATCAACCGCATGCAATGATGGATGCGTCCGGGTCCTAGCCGTCCCTGCGCGATCTCAAATCCACGTCCTTCGCCAAGCAGCATGTTGGCGGCCGGAACGCGAACATTGGTGAACATCACCTCGGATGCGCGATCCGGTACGCCGTAAAATCCGAGCACCGGTAGCGAACGGACGACATGCACGCCCGGTGTATCTTTCGGCACAAGAATCATCGATTGGCGCTTGTGACGGTCCGGGTGCGCTGGGTCCGTCTGCCCCATGAAGATAATGATCTTGCATCGCGGATCGGTGGCACCGGTCGTATACCACTTGCGACCGTTGATCACATAATGGTCGCCGTCACGCACGATCAGACTGGCGACATTCGTCGCATCGGATGAGGCAACGTCGGGCTCCGTCATCGCAAACGAAGAACGGATCTCGCCCGCGAGCAACGGCTTCAGCCAGTGCTCCTTCTGCGCCTCCGTACCGTAGCGCAGGATCGTCTCCATATTTCCGGTGTCCGGTGCGCTGCAATTGAAGACCTCCGGAGCCAGATGAGAACGTCCCATGATCTCGCACAGCGGCGCATATTCAAGGTTTGTCAGCCCGTCCTCGTGAGCCGGCAGAAACAGGTTCCACAAGCCGGCCTGTTGCGCGAGCGGCTTCAGTTCCTCCACGACCGGGTGCACGGCCCAGGGCCCCAGCCGCTCCGCCTCCTGGTAATATCGGCGCTCATTCGGATAGACGTGCTCCATCATGAAGCGCTGGATACGCTCGGCCAGTTCTCGGCTGCGTTCGCTTTGCGTAATATCCACCTGAGTCCTCCTTACTGGCTGCGCAGGCTGTCCCGGAGTGTGTTTCGGGTAATCTTGCCGGATTCCGTCTTCGGCAAATCGTCCAGCACGCGAATGTCGACAGGGCATTTGTAGGCCGCCAATCGTGCGCGGCAAAAGCCCGAGAGCGCGGCCACGTCGATTGCGGCACCGGGCCGCGCGGAGACGAAAGCCACCACCGTCTCGCCGCGATAGGGATCGGCAGCACCGACCACGGCCGCCTCGCGCACCCCTGGAAAGCCGTAGATCACGTCTTCCACCTCACGCGGCCAAACCTTGAACCCGGAGGCTGAGATCATGTCCTTCTTGCGGTCCACGAGATAGAACCAGCCGTTCTCGTCAAAGAAGCCGACGTCGCCGCTGTGGAGCCAACCATTCGTCAGCACCTCATCGGTTTCCGCCGGTTTTCTCCAGTAGCCAGCCATCACACCGGACCCACGCACAACCACTTCGCCATGTTCGCCCGGTCCGAGCGGGTGACGCTCGTCGTCGACGACGATCGCATCGACCGCGGACGTTGGCCTGCCGATGGACAGCGCGCCCGACGCGGGATCGACGGGAATTGGACCTTCGTTGGGTGCAAGATGACTTGCAGAGGTCAGCTCAGTCATTCCATACGAACTGCGGATCGCCCGTCCAAACCGCTCCGCAAAGGCGTCGATCACCGATGGAGCAATCGGCGCGCCGCCGGAATAGATATGGATAAGGCTCTCGAAATGCCGGCTCGTCGCGTCGGCCTGATTCATCAACGCGATGTATGCCGTGATGGCACCGATAATGAATGTCGGCCGCCATTCGAGGAAGGCATCGAGAGCGACCTGCGGCTGGAAGCGATAGGTCAGCACCATCGCCGCACGCGCAGCGAAGGCCGCAACCATCTGGATCTCGAAGCCGGTTATGTGGAATAGCGGCGCGACGCCGAAGATCCGCGACGTGCTGTTCAGGTCGAAATGATCGCGGCAGACCAGCGCCGTCGTCACCAGGTTGCGATGCGTGAGCATCGCGCCCTTGGGAACGCCCGTGGTTCCGGACGTGTAGAGCAGCAAGCCGATGTCGTTGGGGGTCAGGACAGGCGCCGGCGGCGCGGGTGCGTCTTCGGCGCAGACCATGGTCAGCGCCTGGGCCGGCGGCGGCGCACCCGGGTCCGGCAGCACCCGGGCGTCGTTCCGCATCTGGAATTCACGTGCGGAGGTCCACAGCACCAGTTCGGGATCGACAGAATCAGCGGCCGGGACAACATTGTCCCATTGATCATCGTGACAGATCACCGCCTTGGGTTCGCAGTCCTTGAACAGCTTCCGAAGCTCCGGCGTCCTGTACATCGGATTGAGGCTGACGACGATGGCTCCGACTTTCCATGCCGCCACGCTGACGATCACGAACTGGGGTACGTTCTGAAGAATGACGGCAACCCGGTCGCCGCGGCCAACCCCCTTGCGCGCGAAAACGCCAGCGAGACGGTCGCTCAACCCGTCGATATCGGCATAGCTCTGCGTCGCATCGAAATAGAACAGTGCTGCCGCCTCGCGCGGCGCGGCCCGAAACAGATCGAGCGCCGTCAGCCTTCTGTGATCGGGAGAGGCGTCGGTCGTTTGTCCGAGACGTGCCCGCAGCTGACCTGCGGCTTCTTCGTAAGCGTGCACACGCAATGCAGAATCGAAGTCAGCACTCATTCTCATGACCTGCCGCCGTCGTGACAGTGCCCGCCGCGTCCGACCCTGCGGTTATGAATGCCGGCAGCCATCATTGTCCTGCCGCCGACAACGCCGGCATTCCTGAACCTAGTCATTGGACTTTTTTCCGCGATAGACCGAGCCGAGACGCGCGTGCCGCAATGTGGCCCGGTTCGCAAGGGGCGGTTGCGCCGCCCCACTCTCCTTGGCTTGAATGACAACGCGCGTCCGCCGGATGTGGAGACGCACCAAAACCTGCGCGGCATCGACGTCGCGTGCCCGGATCGCATCCATGATCAGAACATGCTGGGGGTCAGAGAACGGAAACCCATCCTTCGCATAGGTCTCGCTGACGAATTGCCGCCGAAAGTGCTGCGTGCTGTTCCAGAAGCGCTCGACCATCGCCAGCAATTGCGGCATCCGCGCGCGCGAATAAGTTCGTAGATGAAACTCCCGGTCCAACTGGATGTATTCCTCGAGCGTCGTCACCTGCTCGAGTTCGCGCACGATGCGGTCAAGCGTCTCAATGTCCTCGTCGGTCAGGTTCGGAACGCTTTCCCCGATGGCAAGCGGTTCGACCGCTTCGCGGATCTTGTAGATCTCGATCGATTCCTCCGAATCGACATCCGCAATCCAGGCGCCACGGTTCGGCGCCATCACCACCAGCCCCTCGTTCTCGAGCTGCTTCAGCGCCTCGCGCACGGGAATGCGGCTTGCTCCGAAATGCGCCGCGAGAAGTTCCTGCCGGATGCGGGTGCCCGGCCGCATCTCGCCGCTCAACACCGCGCTGCGGATCTCGCTTGCGATCCGCTCGCTCATCAGTCGACCGCCATCCGCATCATCTTCATTGGCGTCGCGCGCCGCGTCCTTCCAATGGGGAGGCCGCTGATAGGCACTCATGAAAGGCTCTCCTTATCAATGAATGGCTGCGTACATGATCTTGTCTTCGGTCGCATCAGCTCGTGCCATTTCCTCAACGATACGCCCACCGCGTGCGACCAGAATCCGATCCGAGATCGCCAGAATCTCCGGCAGATAGGAGGAGATCACGACGACCGCCTTATTTTCACCCGCCAGCTTGCGAATTGCCTGGTGGATTTGCGGAATGGCGCTGACGTCCACCCCTCGCGTCGGCTCGTCGAAGATGACCACTGTCGGCTCCTGCGCCAGGGACTTTCCCACCACGACCTTCTGCTGATTGCCGCCGGAATATTCCACGATCTTCAGCGTTCGCTTCAACGCCGAGATCGAGAGTGCCGAGATCCATTGGTCGGCAATCCGCTTCATCTCGCGTGTAGAGTAGAGGAATCGCTTGATACGCGGCGACGACAGAAAACCAAGATAGATGTTCTGATCTACCGTCATGGTTTCAAAGAATCCGTCGACCTTGCGATCCTCGGTAATATAGGCGATTCCGTCGCGCACCGCCTGCCGCGGCACCCTATAGCGAACCGGTCTGTCCCGCAGATAGATCATCCCGCCGCGCAGGAAATTGCGCTTGCGCGCACCGCTGACGATCTGTGCAATCTCCGACCGCCCGGCGCCGACCAGGCCGAAAATGCCGACGACTTCTCCGTTGAACACCGAGAAAGACATGTTCTTGACGATGCTCCCCATCGTCACGTTCTCGACCGAAAGCACCTTCTCGCCGCGCAGCGCATGGGGTTTCGGGGCGTCCGGATCGGCGCCGTGGGTCGCGTACTGCGCCGCCGTCTCCTCGCGGCCAACCATCATCCGCACCAGGGAGTCACGCGTAACGTCCTTCGCGGGCATCGTGGCGACCAGCTTGCCGTCCCGGAGCACGGTGATGCGATCTGCGATGTTGAGCGCCTCTTCGAGCGCGTGCGAAATGAAAATAATCCCGGCGCCCTTCTCTTTCAGGGTGTTGAGAAGATGAAACAGATGCTGCGTCTCTTCGGGCGTAAGCGACGCAGTTGGTTCATCGAAGATAAAGACCCGGGCATTGTGGCGCACCGCACGCACGATCTCGACCATTTGCCGCTTGGCCGTTCCGAGGTTCTCGACAAGCACCAGTGGGTCGACGTTGAAGTTCATCGATTGCAGTGACTGGGTCGCTGCGATGTTGATCTTGCTGTAAACCGTGACCCACTTCTCCATGCCGAGTTCGAGGTTCTGCGCCACCGTCATCGAAGGCACCAGACTGGATTCCTGGTAGACCATCGCGACGCCCCCCTCGAGCGCCTCCTTTGGCGAGGCGAACGAGACATTGCGTCCCTGGATCATATAGTCGCCGGAAGTCAGCACGATTGCGCCTGCGATCGCCTTGCAGAGCGTCGACTTTCCCGCCCCATTCTCGCCCAGCAGCGCGTGGATTTCACCAGGCCGCAGATCGAAATTGACGCCATCGATCGCATGCAGACCGCCATAGATCTTGCTGCCATTGACGACCTGGAGCAGTGGGGTTTTTGCCTGCGGTTCCGCCAGCATGGCGCTCATCCTTCTTGTGCGCCGCGGCCACGCGGCAGTTCAACCAGGCAATCGCGTCCCTTGGATACCGCCAGCACACGGGAGCCCAACGCGCGGACGGCGGTTATTCCGTGGACCCGACCATCGACGCGGCTGTGTAACGTCTCCGTTGCCGTGCCCTTGGCGTCCAGCCGCGCAACGAGGCCATACGAGCGCGGTGGCGCCCATGGCTTCTGAATGCCGAGCTTCTTGATGCGGCCGATCTGGGTCGGTTCGCGCGGATTGAGGCGGCCGTCCAGCGCCGGTCCGATCCAAAGCTCAGATGGTACCGTCCGCATCATCTCCTCGCAGAATGCCCGTTCGCGCAGAACAAATTCGGTCAGTTGCGTGCGCAGCGCGAGGAAGGCCATCCAGATCTCCCCGTCCGCGCCCGGCCCGAGACGCGCTGGATAACCGGTATAGTTCTTGACGATCACGCGCTTATCGCCGCCGGAGCGTGAAAAGGCGGTCAGACGATGCGCCCAGGATTCGGCGACCCACACCTCGCTGCCGTCGCTAGAAACGACCAAGCCGAGCGGCCATGCAAGCTTGTCTGCACGCACGCTCGCTCGACCGAGCGAGGCATCGCAAACGATGAGACGGCCCGAGGGGGCGCGGTTCTGCATCAGATCAGTCAACCAATCGCCAGGCCGGTTGGTGCGCGAACCGTCGGTCAGATAAATAGCCCCGTCCGGGGCGACCGCGACCGACAATGGACAGGAAATCTTCTCACCGCCGACGCTCTCGAGTTTCGCAACGATCCGGCCAGCTGGTGAAAGCGCCACCAGACCCGCACCAGAGACGCAAGCCAGAAGCCTGCCATCCGGCGCGGACGCGAGTCCGCCGACGGGACCGTCAAGCGTCACGAACACGGCGCGCGTGCCGAAATCGGCTCCCGTGCAACGCAGGATACTGTTGCCGGTCGAAACGTAGAGCGCGCCGTCCTGCCCGAGCGCGATGTCGTCCGGCCGCTCGATTTCATCGCCGAGTTGGCGGGCTTGATCGAGCCGCTGGTTCGGCGAGAACGCGCCGTCGAGCACCGGAATGACGTGAAGTTCCCGGTTCGGAAACAGCACGCGATCGACGAGATCGCCAAGCAGAGACATGGCTCAGGCCCTTCCCCAATAGGACACGTGCGCTTCCCAGGTGGGGTCGGCGCCCTCGAGGCGGATACGGCCGATGCGGTTGTTCTCGAGACCGCCGATATAGAGATGGCCCTTGTGCTCGCGGACCGAGGTGATGGTCGGATGCGAAAGCCCGCCTGGATCCCAGAGCGATTCCGTCACCACGCCGTCGTCGTCGAACTTGACCACGCAGCCGTAATTTATGCCCGGGCACAGCCATTCATCCGGAGGGATCTGCTTGACCATGCGGGTACGAAAAACGGGATTGCGCATCGCAAGGTCATAGACCGGCGTACGCAGGCCGACGAAGGCGAGCCAGTACTTGCCATCGGATGCGCGGTTAATGTTGTCGCAATAGCCCGGAAGGTTGTCGATCAAGATTTCGCTGGTGCCCGCTTTCGGCCCGGCAATCCAGTAGCGGTTGATCTGGCACAGCCAGGTGCTGGCCCACAGTACCGACTGCCCGTCATGGGAGATGCAGATGCCGTTGGGGAACGTAAGGTTCTTGAGGACGGTCTTGGTGATTCCTGTTTTTGGATCGTGGCAGATCAGCCGGCCGTTGCCGCGCCCCTCAAAGCCGTCGAGCGCCCAGTCGGTCAGTTCGTAGCGGGTCGAGGCCTCGCTGAAGTATATTTTGCCGTCCGGCGCGACGTCGAGATCGTCAGCCAGATAGAGCCGGGAGTCGTCCTTGAGGCGTGTACGCGTGCGCGTCGTGCGGTCGGTGACTTTGAAGACCGAACGATCGGGCTTCACGCCGTACACGCCCATGCCGGCGATGCAGACAAGGAGGTTCTGATCTCGATCGAACGCCAGCCCGAGCGGCCGGCCGCCGATGCGTGCGAATTCTTCGCGCACGGCATAGTCGGGCGCGAGGAAGCGGATGATCGAACCGTTGCGGTTGACGGTGTAGAGATTGTCCTTGCGGTCAAGGATGACGTCCTCCGGGCCCTCGATCATGTTGAGCGCGATCGCCTCGGCGTTCTTCAGCCGGTCATTCTCCGCGAACGGTGTGCCGCTGCCGCGTTCGACCGACGGCGGCGGCTCGAAATCGACCCAGCTTGGCGTGACATAGACCTTTTGCAGCACCTTTCCCTTGTTCTTGACCCACTTCACGTTGAAACCCACTGCGAGCAGCAGGATGATGCCGATGATGGCGGTCGTCAGGTTGCCGGAGATGCCGAGCCGCACCATGCCGCTGGTAAGCATGAAGATGATCGCCGCGCCCATGACGGCGCGCGCGATGGTGCCGCGACCGCCGGCAAGGCTGATGCCGCCAAGAACCACCGCAGCCAGCGCATTGATCTCCCAGCCGACGCCGGTGTCCGTGCCCGAGCTGCTCTGACGCGCGGCATAGAGGATGCCTGCCAGTGCCGCGACCGATCCTGACATCACATAGGCCGAGAACAGCACGCGCTTGACGTTGACGCCGGCATGGCGGGCCGCCTTCCGGCTCGACCCGACCGCCATGATGTGGACGCCGGGCTTGACACGAGTGAGAAAGAAATGCGTTCCGACAGCAAGGAAGATCAACACCAGCATGTTGATGGGAATGCCGAGCACTCTGCCGGATCCCATGAAATCCCACGTGCTGGACCCGCTATCGATGCTTGCGAGCTCGTTCGTGAACGCGACCGTCACCTTGTTGTAGGCCGCACGGACGATGATGAGAACGACCAGGGTCGTGAGAAATGGCCGGGTCTTGCCGTAGGCGATCAGGCCACCGTTGATTGCGCCCATCGCCGCGCCGAACAGGATGACCAGCACGATCATCACCGGCAGCGGCAACCCGACAATAAGGTACAGATAGAGCGCAAGGAAGTTCGACATCGCGAACACCGCGCCGACCGACAGATCTATGCCGCCCGACAGCACGGAGAAGGCCATCGCGACGGCGATCATCCCCTGCTCCGCGAAATTCCGCATCAGCTCCTGAAGGCTGCCCGCCGTCAGGTAACGCGGGATCATCACCGCGAAGGCCAGGAACACCGTGATCGTGAGCGTGAACGGAATGATCGGCTCCATCCACCGCTTCTCAAGCAGCTCGCCCAGGAACAACTGGGGCGAATGGCGATGCCAGGCTCGTTGCAGGCTTTTCATCAACAGACTCCGGCGGGTTCGGCGCGGGCGCGGCCGAACGGCGGGACAACGCAGGGAATGGGGATCGGCAACTCCAGTCTGCCCGCGCCGCAATGGGCGCGGGCGCCGGTACGGCTTACTTCGCGCCCTTCGGGATGCTGAAGCAGTACATCCGATCGTCCTTCGACTTCACCCAGGCGGGGGTCGTGTAATAGGCGACGTTCTTCGTGCCTGGCTTGTCGCCACTCTGCAAGAGCGCGATCACCGCATCGGCGATGGTCTGCCCTTGCACGTCGGCGCGATACGACAGGTTCGCGGAGAAGGCGCCCTGCTCCAGCAGATCGCAATCCGCGGGCTGTCCATCGCTGGCGACGAACACCTTTACCTTGTCGCCCATGTTGGCCGCCTTGATCGCCTGCGCCGCGCCCGCAGTCTGCGGTCCCCACACGCTGAGAATCCCGCACAGCTTGGGATGTTGCTGCAGCACGGTGGTCGTGATGTCACCGGCCTTGTTGGCGTCCCAACTGGTCGGCTGCGACGACACGACCTTGATCGACGGATCGGTCTTGAACACCTCCATGGCGCCGTTTTTCATGTCGAGCGAATAGGCCGCGGTCGCCTCGCCCTCAAGGATCGCGATTTCACCCGAGCCTTTGCCACCGCCGCACTGGTTGATCACTTCGCGAGCGATCTTCGTGCCGAGATCCTTGGCATCGACGCCAACATAGGCGTCGCTCAGGGTGTTCGACGCCATGTTGACCTGCACGACATAGATGCCGGCGTCCATAGCACGCTTGAGCTCCTTGGCGAGCAGCGTGACGTTCGGATTTTGGACCACAAGCACGTCGGGTTTTTCGTTGATGTAGTCGCTGACGGTTTGCAGCTGGATGTCGGACTTCATGTTCGCGTCACGCGTAATGAGCTTGATGCCGTAATCGTCGAAGCGATCCTTCATCACGCGCGTCCATTCGGATTCCAGAACGCCCATCCAGACGGGCGACCAGGCAACCGTTTTGCCCTTGAGCGCCTTGTCAAACTTCTCACGCAACTGATCGCGTGGTCCGGCCGCTTGCGATGGCGCCGCCACCAGCGCGGCGATAACCACCGACGCCGCCAGCCCGATGCCGGCGAACGCCCTTCTGTGCACTGCTCTCGTCATGTTTCTTCCTCCCCTTTTGTGTCGGCCGATTATTGCGGCCCGTTGACGATGCAGAGCTTCAGTCGCCCTGCTTCGACGTCTCCTCGTCGCGCGGATGCAGCCGGGAATCGAGCAGGATCGCGATCAGCAGCACGATTCCCTTGACGATGTTCTGGGTTTGCACGTCCATATCCATGATGGTCATGCCGTTCAGCAGCACGCCGATCAGCAGCGTTCCGGCGATGACGCTCATCACGTTGCCGCGGCCGCCGACGAGACTGACTCCGCCGAGCACGACAACCATGATGACGTCGAAAATGATGGTCGATTCCGCGACCTGGAGATGCATCAGCGCCGTCTGCGCAACCATCACGACACCGCCGATATAGCCGATCGCAGCGCACAGTGCGTATTCGATCATGGTCAGCGGACGGGTTGGCAGACCGGTCTGGCGCGCGGCGTCTGGATTGTCGCCGTGAGCATAGACGAAGCGTCCGATCACGGTGCGCGACAGGAACAGATGCACGACGACTGCGGTAGCCGCGAAGATCAGGATCGAGATCGGGACTCCGCCCCAGATGTTTCCGCCGAGCCGCAAGAATTCGTCGTGCCCCTTAGAAAGATAGACGACGTAGTGCTGCACCGCGGTGGTGCGGACGATCCCGAGCACCGCAAGGCTGGACGCCAGAGTCGTGAGCAGCGGCGGCATCTCGATCACCGAGATGAGAAACCCATTCAGGACGCCGATGGCGATGGCCATCACGAAACCGATCAAAAGTGCGATCGGCGTCGCGTAGCCCGAATTCATCAGAATGATCGCAATCGCAGTGGATGCGGCGAAGGAGGCAACTTGCGACAGATCGAGTCCACGCCCGATCACAACGACTGCCATGCCAAGCGCGAGGATACCGAGGATGGAGATGTTGCGCGCCAGCGCGAACAAATTGCCGAGAGTCAGGAAGCCCTTCAGGAAAATCGAGAACACGACGATGAGGACCGCGCACATCACCAGCACGGCTGTCGTCTGTGTCAATTTCTGCCCGCGCACGCCCGAACTGCCGGTCACCGGGTCCTCCCAAGGTTGATTTTGTTATGGGAGGAAATTGACCAGAATGTATCCAAGAGTCAATCTTAGTATCCAGATGATCTGCAGCCGAGAGTTCTCACAGAGCGACCATCACCTGAATAATTCTATAAATTACATAATGTTATTCAATAAGCATCACGATCAAAATGTGACTGCATCCGTGCGCGAACCCAGGTGAATGGAGCCTACTTGGATAGATTGGATACATTTAGCCACTCTCGATCTGTCCAAGGACGGCACCTGTTCACGGCTAACAACGGCCTTGCTGAAGGCAGTGCTCACGGCCCTCCTGATCGGTGCGGAACGTTTCGATGTAGCCACCTTGCCGTTGGGTGACAAAGACGGTCTTGCCGTCGCTGCCGCCGAACGCGAGGTTGGTCGGCTCCTTACCGCCGAGGCCAACTTGCCTTTCGACCGAGCCATTCGGCTTCAGGATGGCGATCGCACCTTTCAGAATGCGGGCAACGAAGATCTTGCCGGCGACATCAGTGCGGAGGCCATCAACCGTGTCGGGCTCGAATGTCTTGATCAGTTTCGCATCGGTCAAGCCGTCCTTACCGATCGCGTATGACCAGACCTCGCCGGAATTGGACTCGCTCACATAGAGCCGTTTTCCATCGGGACTGAGGTCGATGCCGTTGGTGGTACCCATGGCGCGGGGCGCGGTCATTACCTCACCCTCCGATGATCCATCGGCGGCTCGCGCAATGCGCCATATCTGACCGCGATGCCCTTTCCAATTCGGGTCGCTGGCATAGATCGTACCGTCGCTTGCGACAGTGATGTCATTGGGCTGGTTCATCTGGTCCGAGTGAAACCAGACCTGTGGCTCGGGGCTGCCTCTCTTGAGCACGAAGATGTTGTGCTTCTTGTAGTCAGCGATGAACATTGTGCCGTCGCGATCGAAACGGATTGCGTTGCCGACGCTGCCTTCGGGCAAATCGATGAACTTTTCCGATTGCGCGGCGCCCGCAGCAAGTTTGCCGATGGTGCCGGGCCTGCCGATATTGACGACAAATAGGTTGCCGTCGCGGTCGACGGCCGGCCCCTCAATCCCGAAAGTGTATTCGCCGGCGGGCGTAGCCCGATTGCTTTGGAAGAGCTGCGGTTCTGTGGCTGCTGTTGCGCAGGTCGCCAGCAAGATCTCACAACAGAGGCACCAAGAAATTGCTCTGGATGTAATAGCCATCGCCGTCGCTGCATTCGCCATTGAGGAAGGGGTCGGCCGGCCGATAGAAGCGACTGAATCCAGGCTTACCGTTGGCGTCCTTTTGTGTCACCACGACGACTTTGGTGGTCGGGATTTCGCCGCACACCTTGCCATCCTTGCTGAAGAACTCGCGGTCGGGTCGGCCCTGCTTGATGCGCATGCGGGTCCCGGGAACCATCTTACCGACCATATAGTCGGCAAAATTGAGCACCCGCGTATAGCCTGGCTCGGTCTTTGGCAGCCTCTCGCCACCCGGCGGCATCTGCTTCTCGGCCCCGATGCCGCGGAGCCGGATCCGCAACTTTCCGGAATCCGGGTCACCAGGATACATCCAGCCATCCTGCCCCAGCATGAAGCGCAGGACAGCCTCATCCTTCTCGGGGTCGCTCTGGCCGGGCTTGAGGCCAAAATCTGTGTGGCAGCCGACGCAGTGCTTTTCGACCAAGTTGGCTCGAACCGAGGTGAGATAGCCGGATTTCTGTGCATCCGCCTTGACGAAGGAAACCAGTTTGTCGATCTGGGCCTGGGAACGCATGTCGCAAGGTAGCGGAGCCGGCGGTTCGCTATCGGCCCGATCGATCCGAATGATCGTCTGGTTCTTGTCCTCAACCAGCCAGATCGCGCCATCGCTGGCCACGGTCATACCGACCGGGGCACCGCGAGGGCGCGCGCCGTTGACGCGGTGCCAGCCCGAGATCAGTTCCTCATAGGACGCCGCTTTGACCGGACCGTCGTCGGTCTGAAAGGCCCGCGTAGGTTCCGAGGCGCAACTTACCTGATAGCGAACGGGCGACGGGCTGAGCTTGGGGAAACCATGGTCGTCGACATCGTAGATCAGGAGACGATTTCCGGTCGGGCGATAGCCATGAAGATCGATTAGAAGCTTGCCCTCGAGCTCAGGAAATTTGCTGCCGTGATAAAAGAGCATCGCGAGCGGCGCCCCATGCGGCGGCAACAGCGAATAGGGCTGCCTGTAAAGTGCGGCATTGTTACAGAGATTCTTGTAGCGGCCGACCTGCAGGACCGCTTTGAATTCGGGGCTCGCGGTTGAGAGATCGTAGCAATAGGGCCAGCCATAATGCTTACCCTTCTCAAGCGCGTTGATCTCCTCGTTCGGCTTGAAGACATCCTGCAGGTCACGGCCGTTCTCGCCCTGGAGGATGGCATAGCCAGGATCGGGGAAGCGCGGATGAACGGTAAGCGCCATCGAATTGCGCAAACCCTCTGCGTAGATCTCCCGCTGCGGGTTGGGATCTGCCGGCTTGAGTGCCGGGAAAATGCCCCCCGACGGGGGCGTAAACATCCAGACGGACGCAAGCGGAGAGGACCCCTCGCCGGCCGGACAAGGCTTCGCGATTGGAGGCCTTGTGATGCAATCGTCACTGTGCGAGCCGACATTTAGGAAGATACGGCCGAGCCTGTCGAAGATGAACTGCTTCATTGGATGACTGCTCTCAGTCACCTTTGTGCCATCGGACAGCGTCACTCGGCGGCCAGGCAAGCCCTGTATGATCACCTCAACGGTACCGCGAGGATTGCTCGCCAAGGGATCAAAGCGAAAGATCGTCTCGGCGGTCGACGCGTAGACCTTCTGGTCCGGCCCTATCGCTAGTCCGAAAGGGTATTCGAGGCCGGTAATCACTTCCTTGATACGCTTGCCTTCGGCGGCATGTGGGTCGAGCAGTAGTAGCCTGCCATCGGTATGTCCCCAGCCTCCCATATCGGCGATGACAAATTGCTCACGGCTTGGTATCTGCACGATTGATCGTGGAAACTGCAGTCCGTCGTCTTCGCTCGCGACAAGCCCCGCACAAAATCCTCGCTTCATATCGATCTGGATGCGCGGAAAGGACAATGATCCGCTTCCACATTGCTCTGAGCCGACGGCATAGCCGCTCTTTCTAAGCGGCTCAGAAGATGCAGCGGAGATCCAGAGTGGCGCGGTCGCAACCAAGATGAGCGCCAGAACTAGACCGGCATTCCGAGTGAAGCCGGATCGCATGTTCATTCCCAAATTGAGAATTCAAAATCGAGACGCAGATTTCGACAACTTAAGCGAGCGTCCAGAGATAGCCGACTTTCATCCCTCCCGTCAAAGAGGATGGCGGATGTGTAGTGCTGATGCCGCAGTGTTTTCCAAACGTGCTCCAGGATTTGCACTTACCGAGCTTGGAGCACAACGAATCCAACGTCTTGGTATCGTTTTGGCCGCAACAGATCAGGTGTTCAAATGGTGCGCTCGGAGCGCGTTCGCATTTGATCTGATATCAATAGGTTACGGGGCCAAGAACGAGTTGAGGTGCATTTCGCGGGTGAAAGTGCTCTTTGGCCCAACCGCTGAATAAGAGCCCTGCCCTATACGAGATCAGGGTTGGCCCCGCCGCTGATAATGGTCTGGTTGCAGGTTCGATTCCTGCCGGGTCCACCAACATCAATATCTTACTAAGTTCTGATTGCCCGCAGCGCCGACGACCGCACCAAAGGGCATTTGAGCCCCCGTTTGCCGACCTGCGCCCTGCGTCTCGAACGTAACAGCGATCGAAAATCAACAAGAACAACGAAGTTCGTGAGGCCTGCAATGCGTTCCTTGGTTGCCTCATTGGCAAGGGGTAACCAGCGTTGTCCGCGCCGGAGCGGATCGACGTCGTGGCGCGAAAATCGCCGCAAGGAGCATGACTCCCGACGGCGTTTTCCAAGGGCAGCAAGCACCGAGGCCGGATTTGGACACGGAACTCACAGATGCAGGGGCACTGGCTTAGCCAGGCGGAAGGTAGCCGCCCGGTTTTAGATCCTTCACCATCGCAAGATTCTTGTCGATGGCCGACAGCAACTTGTCGAACGCATTTCCAGGAACACTGACCGGGCTCGACGGCTTACCCCCCGAAACGGCTCCCAGTTCGTCGGCTGACAGTTCACGAATGCTCGTCAACTTCATCTGCTTTCCTCCTGTTGCCGGCGGCGACATTGCCACCTGGTGCAGGATGGATACGAACTCCAAGCGACGGTTGCTGTGACGTGCGTCACATTCGTAAAATCGACGCTGACCACTGGCGCTCATTTGGAGCCGCTCCACCTCGCCCATGTCCAGCAAACGCGACCAGACCGACGGCGTCATGACGAAGGGCCTATCCTATCGGTCCGATCAAACCTCCCTTTAGCGCACCAGACCTCCGCCTTCTTGCGCCACTTCAACGCTAGCTTGCGACGACCAAGAACCGTGACTTTAGTCACGGCGAAAGAGGATCTCAGCTGTCATGCTCGCAACTCGATGAACGCGGTGTTCATCACAGCAAGGGAGTACGAATATGATCGACGAGTTGAATGACGCCGAACTCGGTCTTGTCAGCGGCGGTCTGCAGGACGGTTATCAGTTCTGCCCGAATGGACCGGCAGGAACCGGTGTGTATCCGTCGTATGTAAATTGCGATGGGCTTACAAATCGACAGGTTTACGGCGCCTTCTTCGACGGCTTCAACAAGACATCAGGCCAGCCGCCTATTTGAATGAAGCGCCCGCCTTTGCTGACGCCTTGGCGTGCGCTGCCGTGAATCAGCTTGATGAAATGGCCGTCTCGACAGTCTCGGTGCACGACCTGGTCCTTTTGTCGTCGCCAGCAGCCTCGGATCGGTGAACTGCAACCGGCGGCCTGGGCGCATCGGAGAATCCCGCCGGCCAAAACCAGCGGGCTTCTCACTACGATGGTCTCGGCAAGATGCGTCCGCTGCGTCGCGAGATCCACCATCTTTGACGCCCCGGAGCTATTTTGCCTGATGCACCAGCAGCTCGGCAATCCGATCATCGGCGCGGCGGAGCCTCCGACAAAGTTCGCGACTGATATTTTGCATCACGAGGACATACGCGTGGATGTCTGCCTTACAATACATGTAGAGGCTTCGAGCCGTGAGCTCGTACAAGACCGTTTGGCTTTGCGCGGAGACGGTGGCCGATCGATTTTGCATTTCGATGAGCGTCATCTCGCCAAAAAAATCCCCGGCCTCAAGACCTGCCATCCGAATGGAGCGCCCCGAGTGCCCAAGCCTGCTCACGACGAGCTCGCCGGAGTGAACGATAAACATTGAACGCCCCGGCTCTCCTTCCGCTACGATCGTGGCGCCAACGTCAAAGCGGCGCTCGACGAGCATTGAGATCAGCAGATCGAGGCTTGTATCTGACAGCCCTCCGAAGAAAGGTGTGGCGAGCAGGAAAGCTTTCAATTCGGGAGAGCTGACAGCCATCGCGCCACTATACTGCCGCTCCCAGCGGCAGCAAGCCCGGTGGTCCGAGTGAATACAGGGTCCGCTCGTTCAGGTGACCTGGCGCCCCGCGTCTAGCCGACGCGATCGCGGAGCTTCGCTGTGTCGGTTCGTGCGCGATCGGAGCCGGCATCGTTCAGAGTGCCGGCTCTGACGCGCACTACTGGCCGATCACGCCGGAAACGGTCCGAACGGACCACCCGTAGGAAAGGTAGGTCCGGTGCCAGTCGGAAGCCATGGACCACGCCCGATCGTCGGAGAAACATAAATGACCCCTCCATGACCGTCGGAAACCGGGATTCCGAAGCAACCGCCGGTCACGGATTCAAATTCCTCGTCCGACAGCGGACGGACCGTCTGATGCTCATTCTGGTATGCACTCATCAAAGTCTCCATCTGTCTAAGGTGAACGGATGATCGCTGTCATCCGGGTGCAGCTTGCCGCGTCAACGTGCACTGCGCCGTGATCTTGATCACACAGTTCATACAAGCGATGCAGATCCACACTTTCCACGGGAAATCGTCGACGATCTTGCCGATTGAGGCACGGCGCTGAAGGGAGCAGATCAGCACGCCGCACTGCCACTAAAGGTAATGCGAGGTTCTCGTTTCCGAGACCTCGCATCTATTGACCCTTTCCGGTAGCCCAAGGCACGAACCAGGTCGAAGCTAGCTCCGAACGGGTCCACCCGGCGAGGTGGGAATGTGAAGTTGGCTCAAAAGCCAATTTATGAAATCGGAAACAGCCGAACCACCGGCTCCGCCATTGCCGCGGCTTCCACCGCAGGCGGAATCGAGTTCGTCAACCGTCAACTCCCGAGGCTTCTGCATGGTACGCTCTCTCATCTGTTGTGCCGCTTGCGATCATGCTCGCCGCCAAAGCGAAACCCATGATGTGGACTCGCGCTGGGTCTCGCTTTGGTCGGACGGTATGCTCAAAACAGCTGGCTGATGCAGTACCCGATCCCGCCGAGGAGACCGCCGCCAATGGCACCAGGTACGGCGCCGATGCCGCCAACTGCGGCGCCACCCATGCCGCCCGTCACTCCTCCGCCCAACAGCGACTTGGCGAAATCTCCCCAGCTCCACTTGCCGCCGGCCACCGCGTCGAGTTCGTCGATGGAAAGCTCACGAGTCGCTGCACTGTCGTTGGTGCTACGCGTCATCTCAGTCCTCCTTGCTGTGTTCTTGGTGCGGGACCACCCCGCAACCAGAGTGCAGCATGTCTCAGCTGTCCGGAGGTCTCCGTGAGAATTGTCACTGAGCTGCACCATACTGCGATCAAGCCGGCTGATTTGAGCCGCGCGAGTTTCAAGGGCGAGGCGAACGTTGCAGCAGATCCCGCATTCGGCGTCAGCAAACCCGTGGCGCCTTACAGGCGATCCCGAATGGAGTTCAGGATGCCGGTCGTTGTATCGATGACCCTCAATGCCCCCTGAACTTTTCCGGACCCCACCGGATTTTTATTGCATTGCTCGGACAACTGAACCAGCCGCTTTCTCTCGCCGGTCAGAATGACGTTAGTCTTATCGACCGCAAACTTGACGACACCCCGCAACGAACTGTCGTCACCGACGTCGGTCAAATCCTTCTCCATCGTGATCAGATATTCGTAACTGGCGAGTTCGTCGGAAATCTGCAGCAGCTCGCGGATCGTGGAGTTGACGCAGACGACGTCCCCGTTCGGTACGTCCGGGCGCTTGGCGGTCTCGACGAGATCAGCCATCAGACTCGCAAACAACGGCTTCAAGCTTTCCGCCTGCTTGCGATCGCTCTCGGAAAGGACCCCGGCCCGTGACACAGGGGACCATAGCAGAGCCAGCGCCACACTCGTCACGAGCACGGCCTGCCGCGCGTGCGCTGCAAAAAACCGCGTTGCCCTGCCGCTCAGCGTGTGCATTCGAGACTTGCCACCGATTTCGCGCCGGCCATTGTTGTGACCACGTCCGATCTATGCGAAGATGCCGACATATTCATTCAATCAATTCAGTCCTTTGCGTGCTGATATGTCGACCTCGGAAACGCTCGGACAACCGGAGAATAAGAGTGCGACCTCCGAGCCGCAACGGGCATTTCGGGCGACGGCACTCGACCGCGCGGCCTCTCCTGAACAGCTTGACCAACTCGTCGTCATCACTAGGCCCGCCGACTGGATTATCACGGTCGTTTTCCTCGTTGTGGTGGTGGCCGCGGTCGTGTGGGGCATTTTCGGGCGCGTGCCCACCCGCGTCTCTGGCGAAGGAATCCTGATCAGCAATGGTGGCAAGGTGGTCGACGCGGTCTCGGCCGCGGCCGGCCGCCTGCAGTCCGTTGCCGTCACGGTCGGCGACCACGTCGATCTTGGTCAGCCGATCGCCCAGATCGTTCAGACTGACATTGAGCAGAAGCACAAGGCGGCGGTCGAAGTATTCAGGGAGCGCCGGCGCGAATATACCGACCTCAAATCGAAGGTCGCAGCCGAGCTCGCGGCCAAGAGCCAGAATTTCGAGAAACTCGAAGCCGCACTCGAACAAGTCATCAAGGCGACCGGCCAGCGCGTCGATTATCTGTCGGTCGACGTCAAGAACCTCGAGGGGCTGCTCGCGAAGGGTTACACAACGCGACGAGCTCTGGAGGACCGGCGGCAGGAACTGAGCGATGCGCAGCAACGCCGCCTCGACGCGCAGAACGAGATTCTCAAACTCAGGGCGCAGAAGACAGACCTGGAGACACAGCGCGAACGCGACGTTCAGCAATCCGAATTCACCCTGAACGAAGCGCGCCGGCAAGTGAATGCAGCCGCGGAGCAGTTAAGCCAGAATACGCAGGTCCTCAGTCCGATGGAAGGCCGCGTCCTCGAAGTGAAGATCTCTCCGGGCTCCGTGCTCACGGTCGGGATGCCCGTGGTCCAAATCGAAAGCGAAGGCAGCAAGCTGCAGGCCGTCGTGTATATCCCGGCTGAACATGGCAAGCAGATCAAGCCGGGAATGGCGGTTCATCTCGAACCGAGCACCGTCAAGCGCGAAGAGTTCGGCATGATGATGGGTACGGTCTTGAGCGTCTCTGACTTCCCGATGACTCCTCAAGGCATCAGCGCAGCACTGCACAATGAAAGCCTGGTGTCCCGCTTCTCTCACAATGGCGCGCCATATGCCGCTGAGGTGACCCTTCAGGAAGATGAGTCTACCGCGACGGGTTATCGCTGGGCCGTGGGGAAGGGGCCCGCCACTCATTTGACGAGCGGGACGCTGGCGCGCGCCGAAATCACAACTCGGCGACAACGGCCGCTCGACCTGGTGATCCCCTTGATCAGGCACCTCACGGGAATTGATGGATAAGCCCTCTCCTGCGTCGGCAAACGCGCGGCACAGTCGCCTGTCAGGGCTGCTGCGCAAGAAGGTGAAGCGGACCCCCGTCGTCCTGCAGATGGAAGCGGCCGAATGCGGTGCCGCGGCGCTCGCGATCATTCTCGCCTCTCACGGCGCCTGGATTCCCCTGGAGCAGCTCCGCCTCGCTTGCGGCGTATCGCGCGACGGCAGCAAGGCAAGCAATATTGTCAGGGCGGCGCGGCGCTATGGCCTTGTTGCAAGAGGATATAGTGTCGAGCCGTCCGCGCTGGTCCAGCTCCCGACTCCCTGTATCATCCACTGGAACTTCAATCATTTTGTAGTCCTGGAGGGTATCAAGGGCAGGAACGCCTATATCAACGATCCCGCGAGCGGCCGCAGACGCATCAGCATGGCCGAGCTCGATCTTGCCTTCACCGGGGTGGTGCTGGTCTTCGAGCGCGGCGAAGAGTTCAAGACGGTCGGCAGCAAGCCCAACGGGATCGGGCTGCTGCTGGGGGAGTTGCGTCACTCAAGGGCAGCGGTTGTCCTGCTGGTGATCGTGAGTATCGTGCTTGTCATTCCCAACATCCTTGCCGCAGGCTTTTCCAAGATTTTTGTCGACAACATCTTGATTCAGCACAGCAATAGCTGGCTCATGCCACTCCTGATCGGAATGGCGTTAACGGCGACTTGTCGCGGGGTGATGGTCGCTGTTCGCCAGTCGGTGGCGTTACGGCTGCAGGCAAAGCTCTCTGTTGTCATGACCAGCCGCTTCCTCTGGCGTGTGATGGCGCTGCCGTTGGAATTCTTTACCCAGCGTCACGCCGGGGACGTCGCTAGCCGCGTCGCGTCAAACGATCAAATCGCGCGCCTCTTGTCCGGCGGCATTGCGATGAACGCACTCAGCTTAACGTCGGTGCTTCTCTTTGCCGGCGCGATGGCAGCCTATGACGTCAGCCTGACGGTGCTGTGCATCGCGATCGCCTTCCTGAACCTTCTGCTGCTTCGCCTGATTGGGGCGCGACGGCAAGAGCTCAGCTACCGGCTCGCGGTCGAACGGGGCAAGCTCCTGGGCGCCACGGTGGGCCTGGTGCGCACCATTGAAACCATCAAGGCAAGCGGCCTGGAAGATGACGCGTTTGGCAAATGGGCGGGCCTTCAGGCCAACAGTCTGAACGCTGAACAGAAGCTCGGTGCATCGGCCATCATCCTCGACACGATGCCGACACTGCTCTCCGGGTTGATGACCGCTGCGATCCTAGGGCTCGGTGGTTTGAGGGTGATCGAAGGCTCGCTGACACTTGGCAGCCTGGTTGCATTCCAATCCCTGGCGGCGAACTTCTCGGAACCATTCGAGAATCTTGTTAACTATTTCGGCGGCCTGCAGACGATCAAGGGGGCGCTCGAACGGCTCGAGGATATTCGCAAGTACCCACTTCGGCCCGCGCCGCGCAGCAACGTCGTCGATAGCATTCCACCAAAGCTTGCTGGCAGGGTCGAGCTTCGCAACATCAGCTTCGGTTATTCGGTTCTGGAACCGCCATTGCTGGCCGACCTGTCGTTGGCGATCCCCGCGGGATCGCGCGTGGCGCTTGTGGGCGTCTCCGGTAGCGGAAAATCAACGCTCGGCAAATTGATCTGCGGGCTGTACGAGCCGTGGGCGGGAGAAATCCTCTTCGATCAATGGAGGCTGGCGGACCTTCCACCCCAGGAATTCGCAAACTCCGTCTCCTATGTAGATCAGGACATATTTCTGTTCGAGGGGACCGCGCGCGACAATCTGACCCTTTGGGATTCGACGGTGGATGAGCGCGACTTGATCACCGCCGCGAGGGATGCATTAATTCATCACGACTTGGCAACGCGTCCGGGAAACTACGACTGCCACATCAATGAGGGCGGTGGCAACTTCAGCGGAGGGCAACGCCAACGTATCGAGATCGCCCGGGCGCTCGTCTGCAATCCGTCGATTCTCGTCCTGGACGAAGCAATGGCGGCCCTCGATCCGATCACGGAAAAAGCCATCGACGACAACCTGCGACGACGAGGCTGCACTTGCATCATTATCGCGCACCGCCTGAGCACAGTGCGCGATTGCGACGAAATCATCGTACTGGAGCATGGCCGGATCGTGGAACGCGGCACCCACGAACAACTTGTCACGCTCCAGGGCGCCTACGCAAGGCTCGTGACAAGCGAATGAGTAACCCCATCACCAAAGATGAGCCTGTGAACGAGAGGCCAATTGCAGCCTCCCCCGCTCGCCGCACGGCGATCGACCCGCGGCATCCCGTTCTCCTCAACGAACGCGATCGCGCGCTGGAGGTGAGTGCCGGTCATATCGATATCTTCGCGGTGGAGGCAGATGGCGTCCGACATCATCTGCTGAGGTGTGAAATTGGCGAAGTGATATTGGACCTGCACACGGCTTGTGAACGGTCAGCGATACGGCTGCAGATCGTCGCAGTCGGGGGCCCTGACGCGGAAGTCACCACAGTCGCCCGAAACGAGATCGCCATGGATCGCATGTCCGGCTGGATCGCCCGGCTGTCCTCGCTCGTTGCCAGCTCGGCCCAATCGGACGGCGCATCCGAATTGATCGGTGGCGAAACGAGACAACTGCGTGCGGGCGAACGTTGCCGCGGCCCGAAGCGAAGCATCGTCTGGGCCCGGATTGAAGCAGGAAGCGTGAAGGTACTGGATATCGTCCCCGAGCTTGAGGCCGGAAGTCCCTTCATTCCGCTCATAGCGGAGACTGCGCTGGAAGCCGGCGAGAGCGGCGCCAGGATCATCACAGAGCCGACTGCACCTGATCTATCTCTGGTCTGGCCAGCCCTCGACCGCTTCCATGTCGTGATTGTCGCCAGTCTGGAGCGCTGGCTCCAAAATGAAAGGTCGTCCGAGCGGCAGCAACTCGCCCGGCGAGCCGAGCTGACCCGCGCTCGGGCGCTGGATGCCCTCGAGCGCCTGTCCGAAGTTGTCACGGCCCCAACCGGTCGCGCGCAGGTCGAGCTGGATTCCGGCGACCTCCTGCTCGACAGTTGCCGCCTCGTCGCCGACGCATTGGGGAGCTCCATCACTCACGCAAGCCGAGCGCATCCCGTGGGCCAGAGTTTCACCGACATTCTACAAATCGCGCGTGCATCGCGGTTACGAATTCGTCGCGTCCAGTTGCGCGATCGCTGGTGGAAGTCCGATGCCGGTCCCCTGCTAGGGTGGCATGGACCCGAAGGCGACCCGGTTGCCCTGATCCGTGACCGGCGCGGTGGCTACACGATGATCGATCCGAAGCGGGGATGGCGGCGACCGGTCAATAGCTCGGTTGCAAGCGCGCTCACGCCGGAAGCGGTCAGCTTCTACAAAACTCTGCCCGCTAACCCGCTTCGCTATCGTGATCTGCTGTCCTTCGCGAGCGGAGGCCTCTCGGCCAGCGTGGTTCGCATGTTCCTCGCGATCATCGCCATCGGGTTGCTTTCGCTGATACCGCCACTGGTAACAAATCTGCTGGTCAATTCCGTAATCCCACGCACGGAGATCGACCAGCTCGTCGTTTGTGCGGCGGCGCTCTCCGTCACCGCGATTGCGATGGCGGGACTGCAAGGCATGCAGGGACTGGCCACCATACGACTCGAAGGCCTGCTCGACTACAAGCTTCAGGCCGCCCTCATCGATCGTCTGCTCAGGTTACCGGCGTCGCTGTTTCGCGACTACACGACGGGAGATTTGGTCGACCGTTCGATGGGCATAGAAGCGACGCGCCAGATCGTGACCGGACGAACCTTGCGAGGCTTTACATCGGCCCTATTCGGGATTTTCAGCGTTGGGTTGATGTTCTATTATGACCTCCGGCTCGGCAGCATCGCGCTCCTGCTAATCGCGCTCCGGGCGGCCGGGATCGTCGCAACCAGCGCCGTGCGAACTTACTACGAAAGCAAGCACTTCAATCTGCAAGGCAAGGTCAGCGGCTTTGTGCTACAATTGATCGCTGGCGTCAGCAAGCTTCGCGTATCGAACGCCGCAAGTCGCGCGCTGGCGCGATGGTCGGGACAATTCGCCGCTCAGAAGCGGTACTTCATCGCCTCGCAGCGAGCGGCTAACGTTCTGACCGTCTTCGAGACGACCTTCCCTCTTCTGGCCACATTGATCATTTTTGCGATCGCCTCGCGCACCAATAGTCAGCTCCTGACCAATCTCGGCGCCTTTCTCGGTTTCCTCGCCGCGTTCGGCCAGACCACGGCGGCGATCGGCAACTTTGCCTCGAGCATGAGCGAATCGCTGGTAGTCATCCCCCATCTCACCAGGATGCAGCCGATTCTCTCCGCTGCTGCCGAGATCGCGGAAGATCGACGGCCGGCGGGCGAGCTCACAGGTGAGATCGAGTTCTCTGGCGTCACCTTTCGCTATATTGAGGGTGGACCGATCATCCTTGACGGCATCACCCTACACGTTTCGAGGGGGGAGTATGTGGCGATTGTCGGTCCTTCAGGGAGCGGAAAATCATCGCTGTTGCGCTTGCTGCTGGACTTCGAACGACCGGAGGCCGGGACGATCTTCTATGACGGCAAGGCTCTGAACACGATGGAGACCAATGACGTGCGACGCCAGCTCGGGGTTGTGCTGCAAGACACAAAGCTGGCAACAGGCACTCTGTACGAAAACATTTGCGGCGGCGTCGACCTGACGCTGGACAAGGCCTGGGAGGCTGCGCGGCTGGCGGCGCTCGACGCCGACATTCGGCAGATGCCGATGGGTATGCACACGCTCGTTGCGGAAGGCATCAATACGCTCTCGGGCGGACAGCGCCAGAGGGTCCTCATTGCCCGTGCGCTGGCACGTTCGCCGCGCATCCTGCTTTTTGACGAGGCAACGAGCGCGCTCGACAACCAGACGCAGGCGATCGTCGGCGCGTCGCTGGAACGGCTGAACGTCACGCGGATTGTTATTGCACATCGGCTGAGCACAATCCGTCACGCGGATCGAATCGTGATGTTGGTCGGTGGCAAGATTGTGCAGTCGGGCAGCTATGACGAGCTGACAAGCGGAACTGGCCCATTCGCGGAGTTCGCGCGGAGACAGCTTGTCGCCTAACGGCGGGCCGATCTATTTCTCTTCTCCTTTAGCGCAGCCTCTGCATTCAGTGCGATCCCCTGACGGCTGCGAGCCCAGAGAATGTCGGATATGTCTTCACGTGGTCCCGACCCCGGCGCTATGGTCGCAGCAGGCGAGGCCGACATGGCCTATTACCTAGCTCTGAGATCGCAAAATACCTCGATAACCAGCAACGCCGAGGCCCAAGGCAAGCGCAAGCTACCAGCCGCGGCCTGTGGGCAGCTCCTTAAGCCCTCCTTTGCTCTAAAGGGGTCTCCACCCCACGGGCGGACGCTGCCTCACTGCACAGATGAGGCCGAGTGGCCGAACGGTCTGGAGGTTCGCAAATGGCCATCCTCGAAGCTATCCTTCGGGCATACCCGTCACTGTTCTAGTGTTTGTTCGATCTGAAGCTGGCCTGCGAGCCTACTATCACCTTCCCTATGACGTGGGCTCGCATTCATAGTGGGCAGCGAAACCGGGCAGACTGGATTCGGGAAAGCGTGATCCGCGGCAGCTTGCTGCGCAATCGGTGCGCAACAAGCTTTGATTAATATGCCGCGTTGTCCATCGGCGATCGCGTGACAACGCGGATTCCAAGCGAAGATCAGAAGGGCCAAATTGATTTGACGATGCCCTCCACCGCGCCGATGACCTGCTTGATTCCGCGAACGAGACCGTGACCACCGTTACCCGTACCGGTACCGTTGCCATCACCATCCGCACCGCCGACGACACGATCGAGGGCTTCCATCGACATTTCATGGTCGAATTTGTTCATAGCCATTCTCCTGTTTCCGGGAGGGGCCACCCCCTCAAGCCGTGATCACAGGCATACAAGGTCATCGGAGTGGTCGCTGTGATCCGCATCACCCTTTGGAAGCGCGCGGTTGCCGCTCCGAACATCAGCAATCAAGTGGCCGACGTTATGAACAACCATACGGGATTGGGTCGCCGCGTTTCTCGCCCACTGCTATCCCTACCCGACCGAAGAACCGCACCAATTTCGTACCAGAAATGAGCTGATTGAGGCGCTAGGACATCATCCCAACACCGCAAAATCAACGAAACCGGCAGTTTAGTCCGTCGCTCAGAACGGTCTGATTGCAGGTTCAAGTCCTGCCGGGCCCACCAACGGGATCAATATGTTACTGGCGCCTCGTTCCCCGTAGCGCGACGACCGCACCAGATAGTCCACTTTTCGTTCGTGGCGGCGGTTCGCACTCCACTTCCACGGCTGTGAGCTCCCTCGTAGCAGGTGCCGTGTCCGCTGAGGGTTCAATCTCCGAAACTGTTTTTCGGACCTGGGTTGTCCGCAATGCGCCGGAAGCAGACGCATTGCCAAGTTCATGAGCTAGTCGTAGCCTGCCCGTGGAGGAAGGCTGCGAATGCAGATTAGACGAGCAGTCCCACATTCCGTCCTTCAAGGTGCTGTGCGTCTGTTTGAAGAACGGCGCCTCAATCTCGGCAGCATGGTCCTGAGCTGGCCGGTGCCTGCCAGGCCGCATCAGATCCTCGATATTCATCTGGGCCAACCGTATTCGGTACGCGTCAACGGCAATCTCTCGAAGATCCTGCCAGAGGCCTTCCTGGTTGGGCCGCAAACCAGTTCGCGTGCGCATATCTCGCTTTCAGGTCAAGTTCACGTTTTTACCATCCTGTTCCAGCCAGCAGGCCTCAATCAGCTGACTGGCATCGATATGCGATCCCTGGTGAATGAAGCGCCGGTAACGGCAGATGTTTTCGGCAGCTCAGCTGTTGGCCTCGCTGACAACGTCCGCGCCGCAAAAGACTTTCCGGGCCGAGTACGTGCGGCGGAACGCTGGCTGGACACAAAACTGAGCAGTCGCTCTAGGTCGGATGAGGTGATCAGCCGCGCGTCGAGCCTGCTGATAGCGAGGGGTGGACAGGTCAGAATTGACGATCTGGTCCGGCGCTCGGGCTTGAGCGCAAGCCAGTTCCAGCGGCGTTTCGCCAATCAAGTCGGGATCACGCCGAAGGCGTACGGCCGGCTGATCCGCTTCGACAAAGTCCTCGTCGCGCGGCGCAACGCGCCAGAGCGATCGTGGACAGATATCCTTCACGACCTTGGCTATTTTGATCAGGCGCATTTCATCCGCGAATTTCACACGTTCGCCGGTATCTCGCCGACCGGCTTGCGCGGCGACTGGGAGAACGTCTTTCTTCCAGGCAATGACTAAAAATTACAATCGCGGCTGACAGAATCCCCGTATCGATTTCGGCAATGCACGAATTCGCGGCGTAGGAGCGTGGCTCTGGGCGAAGGGCAATCCATGGAACGCGTTGATAGCGACCCATCTTACTGGAGCGCCACTCTCCAGATTGACGCGCTCAGGCGGCGCGAACTTTCGGCAGTCGAATTGCTCGATCACGCGGTCCAGCGGATTGAGCGTGACGATGTGTACATCAACGCCGTCGTGGTGCGCGACTTCGAACGGGCGCGCCTAGCCGCACACGCCGCAGACGAACTGCTGAAATTGGGTAATCACCATCCGTTGCTCGGTATCCCGATGACGGTCAAGGAATCCTTCAATGTCGCGGGCCTGCCGACGACCTGGGGATTTGCGCCGGCGCGGAATTGTGTCGCGGCTGAGGACTCTCTCCCGGTCCAGCGGCTCAAGGCCGCAGGTGCGATCGTGATCGGCAAGACTAACGTTGCAACGGCACTATCGGATTGGCAGAGCTTCAATGCCGCATACGGCACTACCAACAATCCCTGGGATTTATCGCGCACGCCCGGTGGTTCGTCAGGCGGATCCGCGGCCGCCCTGGCCGCCGGCTTTGTGCCGCTGGAGGTCGGCAGCGACCTTAGGGGATCGCTGCGGGTACCCGCGCACTACTGCGGGGTCTATGGACACAAGCCGACCCACGGCATCATCCCGCTGCGCGGTCACGTGCCGCCGGGCGCCGAAGCCGTAGCGATGAAGCCAGACCTCGCCGTCGCCGGTCCGATGGCGCGTTGCCCGGCGGATCTCGCTCTCGCAATGGATATCTTGGCTGGGCCGGATGAGGATGAGAGCGCCGGGTACAGCCTAGTGTTGCCCGCCGCGCGGCATGAAAACTTGAGGGATTTCAGGATCCTCGTTGTCACCGAACATCCTCTGGTGCGCACCTCCAGTGAGACCACCGATGCCGTGCATAGAATTGCCGATCGATTGCGGCGCGTCGGCGCAAGCGTTTCCATCGAAACCGCGCGGCTACCGGACCTCACGCAAACAGCACTGACTTACACAAAACTCTTCCTTTCCTTTGCAGCGGCGCAATGGCCTGCCGAGGTCTACAATCGGTGCAAGATGACGGTTGCGCACGTGCCTCCCGAGATCGACGAGCCTGGCATACGCAGGGCAAGGGCCGCCGTGCTAAGCCACCGCGACTGGGTCCTTACTGACCAAATTCGCGCCGGCATGCGCAAGCGATGGCATGAGCTGTTTCGGACATTCGACCTGGTGCTGTGCCCGACCATGCCGACACCGGCGTTCGCGCACGATCACCTGCCCGATCCAAGCGGGCGCCGCATTCAGGTCGACGGAACGGAAATTCATTACGAAGATCAGGATCCCTGGCTGACGATCGCGAGCCTGTCGGGCTTGCCTTCGACAGTCGCGCCCATTGGATATTCGGCATCAGGCCTTCCGATCGGCGTGCAAATCATCGGCCCTCAAATGGAGGACAAAACCAGCATTGCATTTGCTGGCCTTATAGAGCGGGAATTTGGCGGCTTTTGTGTGCCACCAGTTAAATGGCGTGATGTCCGCTAGGGTCACAAGCCGACCATGGCGGCCCGCCTGATCCAGGTCGGCTCACCTCCCGAAAGCGGACGTTGGAAGGCACCGAGCGATGGTCAGCTAAGAGCCATTACCGGACGTGGCGTCTTCGACGGGCTGGCGAGGAGCCTACCGTCCGAAGGCTCGTAAGTTTTGATTGCTCAAGCTATCCTTGGTTATCGTCGCAGCCCTATTTGCTATTCATGGGAGAACAGCATGGCGCGTCTCATTGCCTTATTGGTTGCCTTCCATTGCTATTTTCAATCTGAATTTGTGTACGCGGACGACGCATCGAAGCTGCTGGTCGGAAGTTGGAAACTGACCTCATGGACCATTCAAATTGTCGGTGGCGACGCAACCGAACCATTTGGTCCCAACCCGAAAGGCAGGGCGCTTTTTACGTCGGACGGATACGCGGTCTTCATTATTGTCGGAGCAAACCGCAAGCCCGCAACGAACAACGACGAGAGTGCGGCGCTGCTCAAGTCATTGCTTCTGTACACTGGCAAAATCACCATCGACGGAGATAAATTAACGACCAAGGTCGACATCTCTGGCAACGAGCTCCTCACCGGGAAGGATCAGGTGCGATTTTTCAAGCTGGATGGCGACCGATTAAGCATCCGAACGGCCGAACAAGTCAGCTCTGTTATTGTCGGCAAGAAAGTCGTCGGCACCCTGACTTGGGATCGCGAACGATGACAGCGATGGAGCACTTAGGTCAATCCCTGCCCATTTCTACGAGCCACCAACATCGAATGTCCGCTCTGGGTCACATATTGGCCTTCGCCGCACGTCGCTCAATGTCTGCTACGGGCCATTAGTTTTCACCGTTCCGCCATTCGCTTCGCGAGCTCACGGGCGCTGTCGATGACGAGCTGCGCAACTGGAGTGAGGGCGCGATCCTTTACGGTGATCATCCCGTTTGGTCGACGTGCCGCCGGCAGTTCGACGGACAGGATCTTGAGCGCCGAATCCTTGGCGAGAAATGTCAGTGCGGAAGCCGGGAAGACCGTGATGAATCGCCCCGTCTCAAGCAGACTTACCCGCATATGAGGGGAATCAGTGACCACCGTCGCGCGCGGATACTCGAAACCGCTGCCGCGAAAGGCCTGCGTGATGATCGATCCGATCACGCTCTCCCGGGGTGGTAGGACCCATCGCTCGCCCGCGAGATCGGAGAGCCGGATATTTCGCCGCTGCGCCCATGCATTTTTTGCGCCCACCGTGACGACATAGCTATCTTCAAAAAGAGGTTCGAAATGCAGCCGCTCGTTGGTGAGCTGGCCGCTGCTCCGCACGATTAGCAGATCGACTTTGCGCTCGCTCAGGTCGCGGTGCAGTGCCTCAATGTAGCCTGTCACGAGCTCGAATCTGATCCGCGGATGATGCCGGGAGAGCTGATCGATGAGAGCGGAAACGAAACTTGCCGCCAGAAAGGCCGTGCTTCCAATCCGCACCTCGCCAGCGGTAGGATCGGCCAGAAATTCGATGCTATTCACGCCGCGGCGTAGTTCGTCGAAAACGGCAGCGCCACAATCGAGCAGCGCGCGCCCGCACTCGGTCGGCTCGATTCCGCGCCGATGGCGATCCAGCAAGCGGACGCCGAACGCATGTTCAAGCTCCGCGATCGATCTCGAGATATTGGGCTGGGTCGTACCGAGCATGAGCGCCGCCTTGCCCATGCTGCCGGCCTGCACCACCGCCATGAGCACATGCAGGTCGTGCAGCTTCATTCGTTTTCCGATGCGATCGCTCATCTGCATGAAATCACCCATTTCCGTTCT
>NZ_NSJY01000017.1:0-832094 GCF_002289535.1 Bradyrhizobium sp. UFLA03-84
CGTTGAAGTGCACGTCTTCCCCGGCGTGCTCCACGGCTACATGATGCGGGCCAGCCCATCCTTCGATAGGATGGCACATGATTTTTCGATCAGGCGCGCCCGCGAACTTTTTGGAGGTCTCCAGCCGGCGGATCGTTGAAGCAATTGGGTTCAATGTTCGCTTGAGGTCACAAGCGGGCTTCGCCGCGTTGATCCTCGAGCGTCTGCTAACAGTTCGATAGCCCTCATCAACAGCGTCGGAGGCGAAGAAGGCCGTAGTATGGCTTCGGGTTTCGTAGCTGTCGGCGGCGTCACAACGTCCGCTCGCGATGCATGGTCTTGATGATCACCCCATGCGCCTGAGCATTATCTCGCGCCCAGCATTGACCCGGCCAGTTGGCAGGAGCTGCCTCGTGCGCCAACCCCGTCCGTTGGAGCGTGCGCAGCCGCCCTATCTGCGCAGCCTACCAGGCTGGATCTCTTGTCGGCCTTTACGCTTAGCTCGAGGCGCTATTGGATACGTCGAGCAGGATCGCCCAGTCGAGGGTGCGTAAACCGCTGGGCCAAGATACCCTGCTAAGGCTTGTGCGCGGCCTTGATGTCCGCCTTCGGGCCAGGCTGGCACGCGACGAGACTTACGGCCCGTGCGCGCAGGCCCTGAGAGATAGTCATGAGCGATCACGAGGTCGCCGTCCTTGCCTCGCACCACGACATAGCGCTGGCCTTTGCCTCAGGCCCATTCGGCAATCGCATGTATGCGACCGATGCGATAGCGTGCACGAGCCGGACATTCCGTCCGCAAGACCCGCGGATACGTAAAGCCCGCACACCGCTGGCAAGACGCAGACGCAATTGGCGAATGAAGCGATCAACTTGAGCTGCAACTGGCGCCATCGCGGCCTACGATACCCCCAACACTTGGATGTGCAGACAACGACTTACCTGCGCTTAGGCGCCAGTGCTTTTATCTTGCTATGCGCCCTACCTACTCCGCCCCAAGGCTTCATTGGTCTGGCTTTGCTCAAATTGCCAAGTCGAGCCACCGCATGATCGATCGCAGCGACATGAAATCGAGCCTTTCGCTCAACAGACGAAGAGCAATTCGAACCCTCAGAACAAGCGCGGATACGTCGCCGACGCTCGTGAGAGCTGACGAAATAGCACCTCCGGAGATCGAAAATCCGAGTCCAATCCGACGCAAAATTCCGATCTCTCAACCCAAATCATCGATCCAAAGTCCGCCTGGCTGATCGCATTTTTCAGGCGGCGAAGCCCCTCCTCTGACCGCAAAATTCTCTTCTTCTCCTTCCTGAAGCGACGCAAGCAACGCAGAAAAGCCCCGCCTCCGAGGAGGCGGGACCGTTGATCCGATGCGATCAATCTCCGCTGCGGCGCGACCAGATCAGGCTGAAACCCTCCTCGCCTTCGACCTTGACCAGCGAGGCGTAGATCGGAGCCGGGAAGCTCGGATCGTCGAGCTTGACCGAGAGATATTCGCGATCGCTGTCGCGAACGGTCTTCTTCCAGGCGGCGCCGAATTCGGTGGAACCTGCAAAGATGCGGTAATCGGGAGCCTTGTCGTTGTCCATTTCGGACGCCGTGAACTTGGCCTTGATGTTCAGCGTCAGCGTCTTGATCGAGCCGGTGTAGCCGTTGTCCGAAGCGGTGAAAGTGCCGATGGTCGCCATAATAATCTTCCTCTGTTTTGCTCGGGCCGCGCCCATCGCAGCCTCGATGGCTGTCCTTGGCCCGGGGAGCGATCGGCCCGCAGCCGTAAGGCCCGCAGCGCCAGCGGAGGACGACGAAAGCCTGCTTTTTTGTGTTGCGCGAGGAATGCCGCCACCAGGCCGGCAGGGGAAAAAAGCAGGCGTGAGCTGTTGCGGGAAGGCGATCGAGGCTCTTGCCGTCCCCCGGGCCTGATCAGCCCATTCGAGGGTGCGTTGGACGCAAGCCCGTGCGCGAACTGACGGGGATTTTCATGGCTGCCAACGCCCAGCGCAGCACCGGAAAACGGCAGGATCAATCAGGAAAAGCCAACGTCTGTTCATTAGTGGCAAGGACGATGACCGGGCAAATGACCGCGAACCCAACTGCATTTTCGTGTGAGGGACCGACGTCGCCGCCAGAGTTTTCCGCTGGACTGCGCTCTCGACACGCGTGGTTCGGACGCGACCAAAGCGACCCAATTTATCAACTCGCCCCCCAAAGAGGGCCCGATATGGTGACTGCAGGGGTGTGGTAACGGCCTGGATTCCGCGGATCGTGGGCCGCATTTGCGCAAGGTAAGCGCGGCTGAAGTTAGAGCGGCGCTTATGGGAACTAGAGCGCGACTTGTGCATATATCTGCGTGAGACATTGCGCCCACGAACTAACTTCATTGATCGTCATCAATCAATTTGGATGACCATGACAATTGCAGAGAAGATAGTTCGCGCTGTTCGCGAGCAGCCAGGCCTGACCGAGCGTCAACTTGCCGACCGCATCTTCGGCGAAAATGCCGCGATCCAGCGCGTCAATCCGACGTGTCGAAAGCTGGTTGCGCAAGGCCTTCTCTTGCGTCGTGGGCAGGGATGGAGCGCCGATCCGTTTAGGTACCACCCACCGAGCACACCGGGTTAACGCACCAATTATTCGGGCCGCTTTCTGGTCTTTTTCTTCTTGGATTTGATGACATCTGCCTGCGCCCGATAGGCCCGCGCCATGGCCTGAAACCCCTCAGCCGTCTCAGGGTCGCGAGCGGAAACTGCCGCGCGCTGAGCCTTGTCAGCCTGCTTGCGAAGGGACTTAATCACCTTTGCCATAGTAGGTTGGTCCTAGTGAGGCACGTACTCGTAGGCAACGAGCGCTCCGAGTCCGATCATGGCAACCAAGACTGCTATAGCAAGAACGGATTGCGGGCGCATGTCGCTTCCCTCAATTCCAAAGTCTATGCGCCAGAGATTACCCCAGAGGGCGCCAATGTGAAACAAATGTTCCGGTGGGTGCTCATCGGCACGCTTATCATCCTGTCTCTGACGACGGTTCTAGCCAAGACGAGCTTGGGGGCCGGTCAAGACGAAGACGTATTGTTCGCCATCCAGGCTGCTTCGCTTCTCGCGTCAATCACCGCTGCGGCGGGCTTGTTGGGAATGCTAAACCGGCCCGACACGCGCTAGGGCGGAGCCAGCATCCTTTCAATGTACGCATTGACGGTTTCGGCGAACTCGCGTCGGTCTCCAACCACGGCATCGCGCTGCTTCAGAACGCCATCCTGAAGTAAGCGAAGGCCGCTCCGCCGGGCAGCCACCGGCGTTGCTTCCAGATATTCGTTTATCGCGCGCTCAGCCAACGGGATACCATTCGCATCGCCCTTGGCGATCAACCGGCGCAATATCTCGAGACAGTTGTTCAGATGTGGCATGAGTCAGTTTTCCTCCAGCACGCCTGTTCACGGTCAAATCGGCGCTGGATGCCTCGTGGCGTTCACGCAACAATACCGTGGATTCGTGGACGGGCCAGCGCGGGTAGTCGCCACTTTGCCTCGCCCCAACCGACCGCGCACCATCAGGTGCGCGGGCGCAATTTTGAGCTCGCCGGGACTGTCCTTGCGGCCCCGGCTCACCCTCCTACTCCGGAGCTTTTGAGCAGAAATCATTGCTTTGCACCTCGTCTGGCGCCTCGGCCTGCTTCTCCGTCTTGGCCGCCCGCAGCAAGGACAGCAGTCAGTCGGTTGGCGCCAACAACTGCTCAGCGGCCGCCGCCATCTCGGCCGTTTCCAGTCCCGACAAGCGCTCGGCTGCGTCGTCGGTGACCCTTGGCGGACAGCCTCAAGGATGCCCTCTTGGGTGACGCGGAAGAGATGATCGAGCACCGTCGATCGCTCGCCGGAACGATATCAACGTGCCTAGGCCAACATGATCAATCTTCCTTTTGCTTCCATGGGTGCAAGGCGCACTACGCGCCTGCACCCCTGCCCGTCGGCGAGGCCGGGGGTAGCAAGTGCCAGGGCGACCGGAGCGGTGGGGGCTCGCCCGCCCGCAAGGGCCGCTCGCAAGAGCGGGTCTGCACGGGCGCATGCCAGTCGTGAGAGAAAGTAAAAGACATTCGAAAGTCCGGAAGACCGGGGAGACCGCTCGGGGCGGCGCCGGCGCCAGCCGGCGCTTACCCTGGCGCGCGCGAGGGGCGGAGCCCATTAGCGCTCAAGCGTGAGATTCTTGGGCAGCTCAGCGGAAGTGAAATCAAGCCAAGAGTGAACAAATCAAAAAAGCAGCCGAAGAGAGGGCAGTGACAGCGACGCGGGCGTGCAATGACCGCGGGCACCGAGGCGACTGCGGTCGCGAGACCGGCAAACAAGGCACCCGAGCGCGGGACAGTGATAACGACGCCGGCATGCAATGACGGCGGGACCCGCGAGCGAGTGCCTCCGGCGAGCGACACATTATCATCTCTTACTTGCGCGAGGGAGCGAACCCGAATGGCCGAGACGCCAGGCGGCTCGGTTTGCGAGAGCCCGCTGCGGCCACTGCCGCACGCGTCGAAACAATTGGCTGACGGACGCTCAAGCCTGTGGCAGCGGCACTTCCTCTGTAGCTTTGGTTTGCGCGTCGTAGACCCTGACGCGAAGGATGGGAAAGCGCTTCTTCAGCTCCGCCGCTCCTGCCCAGGCCCCGTCTCTGGTTTCAAATTCAGCTTTTAATCGACCGTCGACTTCGAGGGCATAGCCAGAGGCAGGCAATCTACGAGCAGCAGCAACCATTTTCGTCCCTAGTATATTGGGCTCATCGGCGATACCTGCTTAGCGTGAGTCGGCCGGATCGTACCAGCACGTGGATAACCGGGGTTTTCTATGACCTCCGTAGATATCACAGCACCCAAGGATGCAGGTTTTGCGCCGATCAGAATGAGCGCCCACTTGAACCAGGACGTGCGCTCATGAAAACACGTCCACTTTGCCCTCAAAAAGGCGACACAGAAGCGATCTGAATGCATGTCGGCGTTGGGCCATGAGCCGACATGCCCTCGCCAGAGGCAATTCCCGAATGTAGCCTCGCTGTTCAGTTTTTCTCGCTGTTTGGGCTAATGTCTCGACCCACCGGTTCGTCATTCAAATGGCGTGCGAAAAATTTCTGCATTGTGTTGCGACTGCTCTCGGTCGCTTGCTTGTTATAACCCAGGGTGTGTCCGAGATATCTATATGTTGATCTTGGCTGGTCAAACCCATGATAGGCGTTCGGAAGAACGACAAGCTCTAGCTCCCCTCCTGGCAGGCGCTTAGTTCTCTTTGCTTCTTCGCATTCGGAAGCCGGCGTCCAATCATCCTTGGCCCCCACAAATATGAGGACAGACGATTTCAACTGGATCCCATTTTGGATCATCTTGCAATTTGGATAAAACGCTGCGACAGCGCGAAACCCTCGAATGTCGCTGGACTTCATCGCGGCCGCTAGAGCCACGCTGGCTCCGTGGCTCATTCCGGCGGCAAAGAACTTGTTTTTGTCGATCTTAGGATGTTTCCGCAAAGCTTCCTGCGCGTTGAAGAGATCGTCAACTCTGAAATTGAATGACCCATCCGGTCTGGGGCAGGCCTGATCGGCGGTAATCTTTCGCGCCGTAAAGCTATCTAGGATGTAGGTTGCAAAGCCTGCGCCGTTGAGCGACTGAGCATGCGCCGACAGAGCAGCTTTCCCTGATTTGTCCAAACCTCCGCAAGCATGCAGCAAGATGACAACTGGAAAGGGTCCTACTCCGCTTGGAAAGGATAGCTCTCCACCTATCGTCGTTGCGAACGAGGGCGCAAACGGGCTTCTGCTCTCAAACTTGAAATTCTCAGCTTCTGCAGGCAGGGCAGCGCCGGCAAAAAGGGCACACAAAGCTGCGTAAGCGAAGAGCGACCTTGGCGGGTATTTCATGTTCCCTCAGTCCCTTGATTATTGCCTAAGATTGCTTCGGAGGTCGCGAATATCAATGCGGCTTAGGCTAAACAAGCCCGCTAGTCCGCCCAGCGGTCCAAGATGTCCGCGTCGGGTCACAACGGCCCGCCTGATCTAGGTCGGCTCACCTTCCGAAAGCGGGCAGTGCGGCGCGCTGAGCAAGAGTCGGCTACGGGCCAACAGCAGACAACGACGTCAGGGGCGTTGGCCGCTCGCGAACTGAAATTCAACTTCAATCTCTACGGGTCCACCCGTGTCTCCAAGACTGGTCTGAACTTCTTTGCGGACCGCATCTCGCACGGATTGAGGGAGCGTTAGATAAGCTTGCCCGGTCGACGCGCCGCCGCGTTCAAAGGGACCGAAATAGTCATCGAACGAAGGCAATCTGAACCGATGGGCCTGCCTCGATATTTCGATATCTCGGAACCCTGCACTTTCGAGCAAGTATCGCAGGCGAGTCGCGTCTCCCAATGAAAACGTTCTTGCCGTCGCCTCACTGATCGAGGGCAAGTGCTCGGCCATGACCGCGTTGATCCGGCCGTTGTAGGACCTTTCGGGTACCGTAAGAACGGAGGCCGCAGCGCGCCCACCCCGACGAAGCACTCGCAAGAACTCTGACAATCCGCGCGAGGGATCGGGGAAGAACATCAGCCCAAGGCTGCAGATCAGGGCATCGAAACTGCCATCAGCAAACGAGAGAGATTGACCGTCCTCCGCAGCAAAGGTGACGTTTGGCACAGAGCCTCGTCGTTGCCTTGCCTGTTCGACCATGGCTTCTGACAGGTCGGCGGCGACGACATGACCAGTTGGTCCGACTACGCGGGCGCATTCCACTGCAGCCAGCCCCGTCCCCGTCGCGATGTCGAGGACCTTCATGCCGGACGCAACGCCGGCGGCACTCAGGAGGAATGGTAAAAAATGGCTCGATACATGGGCAAACGCGCGGTCGTACTCAGCAGCGGCCTCGTCGTGGTAGCCGAGATCTGTTGCCATTGTACCCCTCGGACCTGGTTCACCGTTCGGCTGAGATCATGCCCCGCGGAACCAGCAGGAGCAAGAATGCATTCAGTTGACGACGTGCCGTGCGAGGTCTGCTCAGGGTCAAAAGCGGTCGATATGGCCGAGCCAAGCGACTTCCGCTTCGCTTCAGAGCGGACCTCTATGGGTGCGCGCCCTAGCGCGATCCATCATCGGGAAGTTTGATCTAGCGTCGACCAAGCTCAGGCGATGAGGGCTAACTTGAGCCTCCCCGTTGTTCGATCTCAATGAAAAATGATCACTAGGTTCTTATGTGATCGCTCTGTCCCACTTTGATTCTAGCGCCTTCCAGATATCGCAACCTGCACCAGGCTGCTTCTACGATCAGTGGAGCGATCGCGGAGAGTCATGGTTATATGAATGTCAGTTGCTCCGTCACGCTTGTATCCACTCCCTTCGATGTCGAAAGTTCGATTCACTGAGGCAGACGTCAGGCGTGCTGTTAGAGGTGTCCTCGACAGCGGTGGCAAAGTCGCACGAGTCGAGATTTGGCCCGACGGACGCATTTCTGTGTTGATAAGCGAAGAAAGATCGATTCCAATCGATCCTGAGGACGACCCGGAGGTGTCCAGGAGTTTGTTGTGATGAGAGTGGGACGTTCGGCGCTGCCGCTACCTCGCTACACGAGGCGCAAACGCCTTCAGAACGGGAGCCTTGCCTATTTTTTTGACGTGCCGACATGGGCACGCAAAAAGGGGTGTCCGGTCAAGAACGAACCACTCGGGACCGACTACGGTCTGGCCGTGCAGCGTGCCGAAACGATCTTGCTGCCGGCTTTCGACAGCTGGCTGACGGGTGGCGATGACGCAAATCCGGTAGGCATCGGAGTGGTGATCGGTACGCTCGACTGGATGTTTCACGAGTATCGCCGAACGTGGAAGCAGAAGACTGCAAAGCGCCTGCAGCCTCTGAGTCCTGGTCAATGTCGCGTGCATGAAACCGGCATCAAGATGATCTGCGAATACATGTTGAAGGACGGAAGGCGCCTGGGCACGCGGCGCGTCTCGAGTATCGATACCGCGTTTGCGGACGACCTGTTCGAAAAGCTGCTCTACAAAGATGTCGACGGCGCGAAGGTTGAACGCCGCACGACCGTGAACCATGCGATGAAGACTGCTCGCGGTGCATGGAATACGATCTCGCGCGCACACCCTCACCTGTTTCCGGCGAAGAACCCGTTTGAGAAGATGGGCCTGCAATCGACCTCGCGCGAAACGCCACATGCCAACTTTGACGAGCTAGCAGCATTCCGCGCAAAAGCGATCGAGTTGGGCTATTCCTCATTGGCAACCGGCGTCCTGATCGGTTGGGAATGGCTTCAGCGCAAGGCCCATATCTTCATCCGGTTCATGGCGGAGCACTACCGCCCGGAAAGCCGGCCAAACCACGTCTACGTCATCAACTACAAGACGAGCACCGGCTCTTGGGAGCCACTCTTCGATAAAAAGGGTAAGCCGCTCTATCCCTTGCTGATGGCTGAGCTCGACGCCATAAAAGCACTGCGGCCAACGGGCGGCCTGATGCTGCGCCGGGATGGCAGCAGCTTACCCTGGAGCGGCAAGGGCGAGATGCTCACTCAAGTCGAGCGCATTTCGAAGAAGATCATTCTGGCCGCGGGCTTGCGTCCTGAGCTGACCTTCACCTCGTTCGGCCGGCATGGCGGGACGACGGAAGCGAGCACGTCGGGCCTCACCGAAACGCAGCTCATGAAGAAGGGCCAATGGTCATCGACCAAAGCGATGGCGCACTACCTCCATCATGACGATGAGGCCAAGCAGGACGCACAGATCAAACGCATCAAGCGGCGCAAGCAAGCGGCCAGAAAGTGAACATTTGTCGGAATGGATTCGGCGGCCTTGTCGGAATGAAAATCAGAAAATCCGATAAGTACTTGAAATCATTGGAGCGGGTGAAGGGAATCGAACCCTCGTATTCAGCTTGGAAGGCTGCTGCTCTACCATTGAGCTACACCCGCATCGAACGATCCCCTAACACGGCCCGACGGCCGCCTCAACTGCCTCGGCCGGCGTGCTTGTGCACCGGTCCACGGCAATCTGCCCGCGCATTGCGCCCGGTTCCTGGCCCGGATCGGACGGATCCGCGGCCTTAACAGCGGCAGATTCGCCACCTATATTGCTGGTCCCATCAACAAAGAAAGGAGGTGATCTAGTGTCTTGTCTCAAGCGCTGTCACCTCGCTGGGATCGCCCGCTAGGCGCTGAGTAATCAGCCTGGCATCGGGGCGCTCTCAGCCCTGGACCAGCGAGACATCAACATCGGGGGCGCGGCGGAGGCAACTCCGCCGCGCCTTTCTGCTGTTCGGGCGTCCTGCTGTTCGGGCGTCGCGAATCGGCGCCGCCATGCGACCTGCGGGCTACGTTGTCGCAGCACAAAAAGTAGCCTGATCCGCTACAGATGAAATGTCGGCGCGGGCGGGCGCGAGACGTCCTAGAGCATGATCCGGAAAAGCGCGAAGCGGTTTTCCGGACCGGTCATGCTCGAACATCAACGCGCTTCAGCGCCTGTCGCATCCGAAATGAGGAGTTCACTAGATGCTTTATGCCATCCTGGCCTATCACGTCGAGGCCGAGGTCAAGTCGTGGAATGCCGATGAGGACGCAGCCGTCATGGCGGGTCTGCGCGAGGTCCGTCAACGGCTGAAGGGCCGACTCGGGCCCGCTGCGCGGCTCGACGAGACCCGCAAGGCCAGCACGTTGCGCGGGCCTGGCCACGGCATCGTGATCGACGGCCCGTTCGCGGAGACCAAGGAGCAGCTGCTCGGCTTCTACGTGATCAACTGCGCCGATGAAGCCGAGGCGGTCGCCGCGGCGCGCGACCTGCGCAGCGCCAATCCGTCGGCCGTCTACGAGATCCGCCCGCTTAAGCTTTACACCCCCGGTGCACCGTTTCCGGAGACCGCGGGCCCGAGCGACGCGTAGCGATTGTTCAGCGGCTGGAGCGCTTCGGCAATTTCGGCAGCTTGCTCGGATCGAACTTGGGCATCGGCAGATCCGGCGGCGGCTCGGGCGGCGCCTCGTGGCTCGGCATCAGCGTGACCTCGAAGGCGAGATCGGGCACCGCATCCGCCCTGCCCTTGCAGATCGCGATCGCGCCGCTGAAGACACCATCGAGCCGCACCACGAGATCGTCGGTGCCGAACACGGTCGCATGACCTTCGGAATGCCGCCGTGTAGTGAGAACCGCAGAGAAGCGTTCGCCATCGACCTCGTAGGTGCCGCTGTAGAGCATGATGGCATCGCTGCCCCACAGCCTGCCATCGGCCACGTGCACGATGCCGGTGCCGTCAGCGAGCGGCGTGCGAAACCACGCTGCATAGGTGCCGTTCTTGAGCATGGAGCTCCCTTGCTCCGTTTCACCCCAAACGATCTGGGCACCGTTGCGTTAACAGGCGGTGAAGGAACCCGGATTCAAGCAGCGTGCCTCGCTCATTGGCCGTCGATCTGCCGTCCCATGATAGCGATCGCCTTCTGATAGACCCCTGCCGCGTTCCATGCCTCGATCGCCGCGAAATTGGGTTCCCCGGGCTGATAGCCGGCGCCGGCGCGCCAGCCATTGGCGCGCAGGAAATTCGCCGTCGAGGCCAGCGCATTGGCGGCGACGTCGAGATTGCCGACGCCATAGGCGAGGACGTTCTTCGGCATGAACTGGGTCTGGCCGATTTCACCATGCATCGAGCCGCGCGTGCTCCCGGACAGACTGCCGCGGTCGATCAGCTTGAGTGCGGCATAGAGCTGCTCGGTGAAGAACTCCGGACGCCGGCAGTCATAGGCAAGGGTCGCGATCGACGACAGCATGTTCTGGTTGCCGCGCTGGCTGCCGAAACCGCTCTCCATGCCCCAGATCGCGATCAACGGTCCCGGCGGCACGCCGTAGCGCTGCTGGATTGAGGCAAACATCGCCGCCTGCGACTGCTTCAGCGAACGGCCGCGCGCCACGATCGTCGCGGATCCCCGCTTTGCCATGAACTGCTCGAGCGACAGGCCGAAGCTGCGCTGGCCGCGATCCGCGGCGATCGTCGCGCTGGCATAATGCGCCTGCATCAACGCGTCGACCGCGGTGGCGCCGACGCCCTTTGCCCTCGCCTCGCCGGCAAACTGCCCCTTCCAGGCTTCGAATCCGCCGGGCCCGTTGCCGCACTGCGCCGCGTTCGCCTTCGTGCCCAGCGTTGCAACCATCGCGACGATGGCGAGCGCCGACGCCGCAATCTGCCAGCCCCTGATCATCCGAAACCTCCTCCGAAATTATGCCGCCGCCCCCGCGGGCGCGGCGCTGACGATGGCCTGCCATAGATGACCCGGCGATGAACGATCCGCCTCAGATTCGGCCGCGGATCGTCACGATATGTCGGCTGTGACGGATTGGCCATCCCGGCCGGTGACAGCTATGCCGCATCGATGCCGCGTGACGGCGTCACACCCATCACTGTCGTCCCTGCCCTGGCGAGCCGAGCTCTCCCGGTTCGTCGTCCCGGCGAAGGCCGGGACCCATAACCACCGCATGCGATGGCGAACGGGATCGCGGCCCCGGCGTCGTGCAACAATTGAGATTTGGGGTAATGGGTCCTGGCTCCCGTGCGCAATTGCGCACTAGGCCAGGACGACGACGAGGATGGCTCTCGACTCCAGATGCCGCACAACGCGGTGCCATCGCCCGGTCGAAGACGCGCTAGGGCACCTCGCCTCGCCTTATGGGGCCAACGGTCTGCGGGCGGTTGAGGAAGAACTCGCGGTTGCCGAGTGCGGTCTCCGCGTACTGGTCGATCGCAACGATGATCGCCTGCACGTGGTGAAAGCACCAGCCTTCCCGCGTTGCCATGTGGCGAACCTCGGCCAGCGCCTTGATCCAGGGCGCGTGATCATCGCTGTCGTGGAAATACCGAAGCGGCTCTCTCATCTTTCCTCCGGCAGATCACGTCTTCCAGTTCGGCGCGCTTGCGCGACAGCAAAAGCTGCGCAGATGCACCGTCGCGCCCGGCGCGCCTGAGCCGGTTCACGGACGAATCGAGTGCGCGCAATTCGGCGCGCAGCCGCTGCACCTTGACCGCGTCATCACGCACGCGCTTCGCCGGCGACGAGCTCTTTCTTCGCCGCGCGAAGAAAGATGGGCGTCGCGGCCCGGCGGCGCGGAGCAACGCTTGCGTGCACGATGATCGGGTCGCGGTCGCCCAGCACGGCCCGCTCTTCGACCAGACGGCTCATCACCAGGCGCATCTTCAGGAGGTCCCCGGCAACGAAGGCGCAGTCCTCGTCCCGGTCGATCTGCTGTCGCATGATCGCCTCGGCCTCGAGCATGCTGACGCGCAGCGCCCTGATTTGCCTGCGAATTTCGCTGATACGGTTGTCCATGGCGACCTCCTATTCACGGTGGAGGGCAATTAGAACAAAACAAGAACATCAAGTCAAGTGGCGACAAGCGGCGGAGCTACCGTTGCGGATGGTCATCGAAACGCGATCAGGCGAGTTCCTCCCGCCGGAACCGCTGCCATCATCATGTGCACGAACTCAACGTAACGATGTTCGATGCAACGAGATCCGCCACCGACCAGCACGCAGGGCCGAGGATCACGCGCACGCGCAAAGCGCCGAGACGCGGCGCGCAGCGAAGGCGCGACAGACCGTCACAGCGGACGGTCTCCGTCATTTTGCCGCTTCCTCCTCACAGCATATGCGCGTCGTCACGCTCCGAACACAGGCTGCTGCCGCGGACAAACAGCCGACATATGGCTGTGGAACAATGCACCATTAAAACTTGTCTACCTAAGTAGACAAGTTAGAATAGGACGAGATTCTGTTTCGATCATTGCGCTGTACATGACCAAGTCCTCCAAACTGGTGGCCGCGAAACGCGGCAAGGTTCTTCTGGTTCGACGCCGATCTGACGGGCTGTGGATGTTCCCCGGCGGACGCAGACGCGCGCGCGAGACCGGGAAGGACTGCCTCAAGCGCGAGATCAAGGAAGAGCTGCCGAAGCTCAAGCTCGGCAGGCTCAGCCTCTGGAAGGAAGTGACGGCCAGGAACAAGCGTTCCGGCCGCAGGATGAGCGACGCGATCTTCATTGCCAAGAACGCCAAGGGACGCTTGGCGATCGGCGACAAGAAGGAGATCGACCGCGCCGCCTGGCAGAAGCCCCGCGGCATTCGCCTGACGGCGACCTCGCGCTACATCCGCGACCGGCTGTTTCCGAGAAAGCAGCGGAGCCGCAGATAGACCGCGGCGCTGATTTCGGCGCCGCGATCCGGCGATTGTGCCGGCATATCGTGCTGATTTCTTGAGCTTCACGCCCCATCGACGCGTGCTAGGAATGACGTGATCCGCTTCGTATCGGGCCACGACATGAGCCAGAATCCGCCAGAATGACCTTTCCCTCCAACCGCCAGCGGCGGCTGTTCAGAATTGTCTCCGCGCGCTGGCAGCGCCGCGCCCTCTTCCTGTTGGGCGGCATTGCGGTCGGTGCGGCGGCCGTAGCGCTCGCGCAGCTCGCGGACCTGGCGCAGATCGCCTTCAATGCGGTGGTATCCCGCTTCCATTATGTCTCACTGGTGCTGACGCCCGCCGGCTTCGCGCTGTCGGTGTTCCTGACCAATCGCTTCTTTCAGAACGCACAGGGCAGCGGCATCCCGCAGGCGATCGCTGCGCGCCATCTGACCGACCAGACCGCGCGCGAAAGCCTCGTGTCGCTGCGCATTGCGGCCGGCAAGATCCTGCTGACCCTGTTCGGCCTGCTGTGTGGCGCATCGGTCGGGCGCGAGGGGCCGACGGTGCAGATCGGCGCGTCGATCATGTTTGCGCTCGGCCGCTTCTCGCCCCGCCGCCAGCCCGGCCTGATCCTTGCCGGCGCCGCCGCGGGTGTCGCGGCGGCCTTCAACACCCCGCTTGCGGGAATCGTGTTCGGCATCGAGGAAATGAGTCGCGCCTTCGAGACACGAACCTCCAGCCTGATCATCGGCGCGGTGATCGCCGCCGGCCTGACCTCGCTCGCGCTGATGGGCAACTACACCTATTTCGGCACCAGCGCGACGGCGCTGCGCAACGGCGCCGACTGGCTCGCGGTCCCGCTCTGCGGCGTGGCCGGAGGGCTGGCGGGCGGCCTGTTCAGCCGCGTCCTGATCGCGATGGCGCGCGGATTTGCCAATCCGGTCGGACGCATGATCAAGCGCTACCCGGTCGGCTTCGCCGCGACCTGCGGACTGGCGGCGGCGATCTGCGGGATTGCGTCCGACGGCGCGATCTACGGCACGGGATATCAGCAGGTGAAGTCCGCGCTCGAGGCCGGGTCACAATTGCCCGCGAGCTTCAGCGTATGGAAATTCCTCGCGACCACCTTTGCCTCGATCAGCGGCATGCCGGGCGGCATCTTCGCGCCTTCGCTCGCGGTCGGTGCCGGAATAGGCTCCAATATCGCGCCGCTGTTTCACGGCGCGCCGCTGCCCGCCATCATGCTGCTCGGCATGGTGTCGTATTTCGCCGGCGTGGTTCAGGCCCCGATCACGGCCTTCGTGATCGTCACCGAGATGACTGACAACCACGCGATGGTGGTGCCGTTGATGGCCGCGGCCCTGATCGCCCATGCAAGTTCGAAGCTGATCTGCAAGGAGGGCGTCTATCACGCCCTCGCCAAGGGATTCATCGACCGGGCTGCGCCGGCGCAGAAGACGACGCCGGCCTGAAGACGCCGTCAGCCGTTATAGGCAAACAACTCGATCGGCTCGCTGAATCCGCGCACGGCATGCTCACCGACATGTTCGAGCGCGAAGTCGTGCTCGACGAGATCGGCGAAGCCCCGAGACAGCAGCACGTTCCTCTTCAGCTGCTTGGTGAGGGTTTCAAGCCGCGACGCCATGTTCACCGCGGGACCGATCACCGTGAAGTCGAGCCGGCTGCGCGACCCGATATTGCCGTACATGACGTCGCCGACATGGACGCCGATGCCGTAATTCATCGGTGCCCGCCCCATCATGCTGTTCTTTTCGCTCAGCGCCGCCATCGCCTCGCGCGCCTCGGACACCGCGTGCAGCAGGTTGGCGCAGGCCCTGCGCTCGCTGAGCGGGAAAATGGCAAGCAGACCGTCGCCGATGAATTTCAGGATTTCTCCGCCATGCCGCGCGATCGGCTCCGACATCGCGTCGAAATAGTCGTTGAGGAGATCGATGACGTCGTCGCGCGGCCAGGAGTCCGAGATCCGGGTGAAATCCCGCAGGTCGCAGATCATGATCGCGGCGCGCACCGTCGTCCCGCTGCCGCGCCTGGTGGCGCCGGCGAGGATCATCTCGCCGGCATGCGACCCAACATAGGTCTCGAGCAGCGTGCGGGCCAGCCGGTTCTTCATCCGGATCTCACTGACCAGCGCCAGCACCGGCAGCACCTTCCGCAGCTCGGCGATATCAGCCTCATCGAAGCCGCCGGCGCGGTCGGTCGCGAAGGTCACGACATGCCGCTTGCCGAGCGTGTGCAGCAGCGGCCACGCCACATAGTCGGTCAGGCCCTGCGCGCGCATGTCGTCATAGAGCGCGTGCTTGCGGCCCTGTGAGGGATCGCGTTCGAGGCGCTCGCGCACCTCGGTGGCGCCTTGGTGGATTTCGTAGACCGGGCTGCCGATATATTCCGAGCGCTGCTGGACATCGTAGTCGACCCGTGTGATCTCGGCCTCGCGCTTGCCGTCGGCCCAGATGATCCGGGCGCCGAGCCATTGCGGGTGCTGGATCAGAAGGTTCATTGTCGCCCGCTTGAGGGGAATGCCGGTGCGCTGCAGCCGGATGCACAGCTCGGCGAAGATGTTGTCGATAAAACGCTGGTCGCGCGTCTCGTTGGTCAGCCAGCTCACCACGTCGCCGTCGGACTGCGGCGTGACGGATTCGATGTTGGGCACGTTCATGGCTGGCTCCGGAGCGACGGGTTGGCAGACGATATGTCGTGCTTCCGCCCGGCCACGTCAACGCTGCCAGCGGTATCGTGATCGCATGTGCTGGGTGGCCGGGACGCGCTACCGGCCTGCCCAACCCCGTTCCGGGCAACCCGCCGCCGCTCAACTGGTTAGCGATCGATTAATTGCAGCGCGCGGACGTTGCATCGCGGGCACACCGCGGCGTGTTTCGTTGCGCGCGATACAAGCTTCATTTGTCGGCTCACAGAGAGTCACATAGCGTAACGCATATCCGCTGTCGGCGAAGGTTTGCCGGAATGCAACCTGCCGGGCAGCGGCAAGAACAAGGGGCTGAGCACCATGCGCGAATGCATCGGGGCTGCGACGGTCGCACGACACGTTGGTGACACCACACTCAATGCGCGCCGGATGGTACCCCCGTCCCGCACACGCGCAGATATCCATCGGCTGCTGTTGCTGAGCGCCTCAGTCGCCGCACTTTCGGCGCTGGCGCCGGGCTCGGCGGCGGCGCAGACCTGGACCGGCGCCACCAGCAACGACTGGACGGTGGGTTCGAACTGGTCCGGTGGCGCGGCGCCGACTTCCGGAACTAGCCCCAATATCGTGGCCGGTTCAACCGTCGTTCTCGGCGTGAACCCTGGGGCGACCAGCACGACCGGCAATATGGCGATTCGCGACGTGGCTGGCGGAACGACCAGCCTCACGATTCAAAACGGCGCCACGCTGACTGCCAATCTTAATGTTTCGATGGGCGATGTCGCAGGTGGGTCCACAAATCTGACGGTGACGGGCGCCGGATCGCAATTCATGACCGGCGCGCTCACCGTCGGCACCACCGGCACGGGCGTCGTCAACGTCACGGACGGCGCGACCCTAAGCACCTCCGCCAGAATCATCCTCGGCACTCCGGTTGGGGGCACGGGCACCCTCAACGTGCGCAACGCCACGGTGATACTGGGCGGCTTTGGCTTCACCATCAGCAATGCGGGCGGTCAGATCAACTATGACAATGCGACAATCCGCGCGCGCATCAACACCGCGAACGCCACGGCTGGAACAGCGGCGCAGAACAACATCGCCGCCGGCGGGCTGACCGTCGATACCAACGGGTTCACCGTCGTCAGCAGCGTTGGCTTCAGCGGTGTCGGCGGATTGACCAAGACCGGCAACGGCAATTTCATCTTCGGTGGCAGCAGCACTTATACCGGCGAGACGGTGATCCAGCAGGGATCGCTCTCGCTGTCCTCAGCCGCGGGCTCCGGCAACGCCCTCGCCAGTACAAGCCGGGTGGTCAATAACGCGATCTTCGATATTTCGCTCACGAATGACCCCAGCGCGCACATCCAGAGCCTCGCCGGCAGCGGCGCCGGCAGCGTCATGCTGGGCACCAAGGACCTGATCATCACCAACGGGCACGACAGCTTTGCCGGAACGATCAGCGGCACCGGCGGCGTGCAGCTCACCGCCGGCACGCAGGCATTCTCCGGCGTGCAGGCCTACACCGGCGCCACCACGATCACGGGCGGCACGCTGGCGCTATCAGGCGCCGGCGACATTTCCGCGTCCAGCCAGGTGATCGCCAACGGCACGTTCTCGATCGCCGCCCTTTCCGGCGCGGGCACCAGCATCCAGCGACTGTCGGGCTCCGGCGCGGTCGATCTCGGCGCCAAGACGCTGACGCTGACCGCTGCGAACGACACGTTCGCCGGCGTGATCGGCGGCAGCGGCGGGCTGACGCTCGCCGGCGGCACCGAGACGCTGTCCGGCGCCAACACCTATGGCGGTGTGACCACGATCTCGGCCGGCACGCTGGCGCTGACGGGCACCGGGTCGATCGGCAATTCCAGCCGTGTGGTGGCGAATGCGGCGTTCGACATCTCCGGCCTCGCGGGGTCAGGCACCAGCATCCAGAGCCTCGCCGGAAGCGGCAATGTCGCGCTCGGCGCCAAGACGCTGACCATCACCAACGCAAGCGACAATTTCGCGGGCGCGATCGGCGGCACCGGCGGGCTCGCGATCAGCGGCGGCACCCAGACGCTGTCCGGCGTCAACAGCTACAGCGGCGCGACCACAGTCACGGGCGGCACGCTGCAAGCCGGCGCGGCCAACGCGTTCAGTGCCGCGTCCGCCTTTGTCGCCAATGCCGGCGGCGCCTTCGACCTCAACGGCTTCGACCAGACCATGGCGTCGCTCGACAATGCCGGCACCGTGCGATTTGGCACAGCACCCGGCACGACGCTGACGGTCGCCGGAAATTATGCCGGCAATGGCGGCACGCTGCTGTTCAATACCGTGCTCGGCGGCGATGGCTCGGCCGCCGATCGCCTGATCGCGGGGAGCACGTCGGGCACTTCGACCGTGAGGGTCAACAATGTCGGCGGCGGCGGCGCGCAGACCAAGGACGGCATCAAGCTGATCGACGTCACCGGTGCCTCCAACGGCAGCTTCACGCTGGCCGGCAATTATTCGCTGCAAGGACAGCAGGCGATCGTCGCCGGCGCCTATGGCTATACGTTGCAGAAGAACGGCATCTCGACGCCTTCGGACGGCGACTGGTATCTGCGCTCCAGCCTGGTCAATCCGGCAACGCCGATGCCGGCCGGCCCGCTCTACCAGCCCGGCGTGCCGCTCTACGAGAATTACGCCCAGGTGCTGCTCGGCATGAACGCGTTGCCGTCGTTGCAGCAGCGCGTCGGCAACCGCTATTGGGCCGGCAGCGGCGGCCCGAGCGAGGCGATGGCGCGGATGGGCGTCACGCCGGCCGCGCAGGCCGACAGTTCATGGACGCAATCGGCATTCTGGGGCCGCGTCGAGGGCGGCCAGACCAGCTTGCGGCCATCGAACACCACAGGCTCGACCGCGAACAGCGATGACTTCAAGGCGCAGGCCGGGCTCGACGGCCTCGCGCTGGAGAACAGCTACGGCCGCCTGATCGTCGGGCTCACGCTGCAATACGGCCTGACCACGGCTTACGTGAACTCGTTGTTCGGCAACGGCCGGATCCGGGCCGAGGGCACCGGCGTCGGCGCCACCGCCACCTGGTACGGCGACAACGGCGTCTACGTCGACGGCCAGATGCAGACCATGTTCTACCGCGGCGATCTCACCTCCGATCTCGTCGGCAGCATGACCCACGGCAATGAAGGCCTGGGCTATGCGTTCAGCGTCGAAGGCGGCAGGCGCATCGCTGTCGGCAACGGCTTCTCACTGACCCCGCAGGCGCAGCTCGCCTATTCGAAGGTCGATTTCGATGGGTTCGCCGATCGCTTCGGCGCACAGATCTCGCTCTCCAATGCCGACAGCCTGCTCGGCCGCATCGGCCTCATGCTCGATCACCAGAAGAGCTGGTATGACGGCACGAGCATCGTTCGCTCCGACCTCTACGCGATCGGCAATCTGCACTACGAATTCCTCGACGGCAGCAAGGTCGACGTCTCCGGCACCAGCTTCGCCAGCGCCAACGACCGGCTCTGGGGCAGCCTCGGCGGCGGCGGCAGCTACAGCTGGGCCAACGGCCGCTACACTGTCTTCGGCGAAGCGACCTATCGCGCCAGCCTGCAAGATGCCGGCGACAACCACAGCTACAAGGGCACCGCGGGTTTTCGCGTGGTGTGGTGAGCGGATTTGACCTGAAGTACGCCGGCGATCCTGGCGACGTACGCCACAGCAAAATCTATCGCTCGCCGATTGCGCTGCCTCGCAGGCATCCGACAGTCCGACTCGTCAACGCGGCGAGCGCCTCGAGGCGCCGACAACGGCAATCTGCAACGTCCCCTCGAAAGAATTGACTTGCATCAATCGGCGAGCCCCCGATCGGCAGGCGCCGATCGGCTTGCGCAAGCTCCGTTTGATCTCACGCAACTCCCCTCCGTCCGCTTCCCTTAGTCTGTAGGCGGAGATTGACCATGAACGAATCATATCTCGTGATCCTGGGGTTCGGCATCCTCATGCTTCTCGTTCCGTCCGTGCGAGGCAATAGAAAATGGCAAACATCACGGGCATTGCTGGCAGCCATCGCGCTTGCGACGGGCATCAGAAGCAGCGCCGAACGGCCGCCTGCAAATGCGGAAGCCGAGGTCCAGCAAGCCCGACAAGTTATCAATGCGGCATGGCCCGGCACCGGATCTCACGCTTGACACCCTTTCGATTGCTCTTCGCGCTCTACGCCCTGCTGTCTTGTGTCTACGCCGACAGCGCGATGGCGGCCGTCACCATCCGCATTCAACTCTCAGCGCAACAGATGGACGTCTCCGTCGATGGTGACCATTTCGCCACCTGGGCGGTATCGACCGCGCGCCCCGGATATCAAACCCCGGTTGGGACGTACACGCCGTATGTTCTCGAGCGGATGCATTACTCCAGGCTCTACAACTACACACCAATGCCGTATTCGATCTTCTACGATACCGGTTACGCCATACATGGGAGCTACGAGACCAGCAGCCTTGGCCGACCCGCCTCCCACGGCTGTGTCAGGCTGAGCCCAGCCCACGCACAGGTGCTCTTCCAACTGATCGAAACACAGGGACGGGCCAACACGACCATCGAAATCATTCGCTGACGACGGAATGATGCCGCACCCGCGACGCCAGACTCCGGCTTGACGCGCTCTGCTGACAACCACCGGGCCCGCTTCGCCCGAAAACGCTCTACCCGCCGAGCCGGTCGACCTCGGCCTTGCCGGCTTTCATCACCATCGGGATGTGCTCGCCCTGGCCGAGCAGGCACGCCACGTCGCGCAGCGGATTGCCCTCGACCACCAGCAGGTCGGCAAACGCCTCCGGCGCGATGCGGCCGAGCTTGCCTTCCATGCCGAGCACCTCGGCGCCAATGACCGTCGCGCTGGCGATCACCGCCTGCGGGCCGAGCAGTTCGGCACGGATGCGGAACTCGTCGCTCTGCAAACGCTGCGACGGTCCGAGCAGATCGGAGCCGTAGCCCATCTTGACGCCGGCCTCGCGGTAGATCGCGAGCGAGCGCAGGCCGGCGTCGCGCACGTCGGCGACCTTGGCGACGCTCGCCGCGGGCAGGCCGTATTTCGCGCCCTCGTTCGCCAGCGCCTCATAGGTGACGAGGGTCGGCACCACATAGGCGCCCTTCTCGGCCATCAGCCGCGCGGTCGGCAGGTCGACCAGATTGCCGTGCTCGATGGTGCGCACGCCGCAGCGCACCGCGCGCTCGATTGCTTCCGCGGTGTAGGCGTGGGCCAGCACATAGGTGTGCCGCGCCTTCGCCTCGGCGACGATGGCGCGGATCTCGTCCTCGGAATAGCCGTAGGCGCCGATCGGATCGGTCGGTGACGCGACGCCGCCGGACGCCATGATCTTGATCTGGTCGGCGCCCATCTGCAGCTCCTCGCGCACCGCCTTGCGCACCGCATCGACGCCGTCGACGACGCGCGCGATCGCGCCGACGCGCACGCAGCAGGAGCAGGTCGGATCGGCCAGATAGTCCGAGCGCGCCCGCCCGTCGCCATGGCCGCCGGTCTGGCTCAGCGCGCGGCCGGAGACGAACAGCCGCGGCCCGTCGGTCAGGCCGGTGTCGATCGCCTGCTTCAGCGCATAGCCGGCGCCGCCGGCATCGCGGACGGTGGTGAAGCCGCGCTTCAGCATGCCGCGCAACAGCATGGTCGAGCGCAACGTCACCAGCACGTTGGCCATCCGGGCCTGCTGCGACAGGTCGAGTTCGACGGCGACCGCATGCACATGCAGGTCGATCAGGCCGGGCATCAGGGTCTTGCCCTTGAGATCGATGACCCGATCGGCCGAAGCGTCGATCGGCCGATCCGACACCTCCTTGATCAGGCGATCCTCGACCAGCACGTGGTGCCCTTCCAGCAGATCGGAGCGCAGCGGATCGAGCAGCGCGGCATTCTTGAAGAGGATGGTGGACATGATTGGATCTCCTGTCAGGACGCCGCCGTGGTCACGCGGTCTTGCTTGCAATTTCTTCCAATGATCGGCCGCGCGTCGGCACGCCCATCAGCACGACGGTGAGCGCGCCGATCAGGAGGACCGATGTGGTGACGCCGAACACGCCGGCAAAGCCGAAATTCGGGTAGAGGTAGCCGACCAGGATGGGCGCTGCGATCGCGCCGATGCGGCCGATCGCGGATGCGAGCCCGGCCCCTGTGGTGCGGATCGATGTCGGGAACACTTCGGCCGTGTAGGCATAGACCCCCGCATAGGTGCCGTTCATGAAGAACGACAGCAGCAGGCCGGCCGTCATGATCTCGCCGTCGCTCTTGGCAAAGGCGAGCCCGAGCGCGCTGACGCCGCCGAGCAGCATGTAGGTCGCGATCGTCGCCTGCCGTCCGACCCGCTCATTGAAGAAGGCGGCGGTGAAATAGCCCGGCACCTGCGCGCAGTACATCGCGAGCGAATAACCGAAGCTCTTGGTGATGCTCATGCCGTTCTGCACCAGGAGGCCCGGAATCCAGACGAAGAACGAGTAGTAGCTGAACGTGATCGATAGCCACATGATCCAGGTCATGGTGGTGATGCGGGCCTGGCGGCCGGCCAGCAGCGCCGCAAAATTGCTCAGCAGCGTCCCCGACGATACGGCCGGCAGCGCGGGCTCGGGGACCGGAGCCGGCAGCACCCGGCCCTGGCGCGCGAAGCTCGCCTCGATCTTGTCGAGCACCGCTTCGGCCTCGTTCGCCCTGCCGCGGCTTTCCAGCCAGCGCGGCGATTCCGGCAGCGACCTCCTCCACCACAGCAGCATCACGACCGGCACCGCGGTGATGACGAGCACGATGCGCCAGCCGTTCTCATAGGCCGGCACGATGAAATAGCCGAGCAACGCGGCGGCGACGAAGCCGAAGGAGAAGAAGCCGGCGAGTGCCCCGGTGAAGGCGCCGCGGTAACGCCGCGCCACGAATTCCGCGAGGTATGGCGCGATGATCGCGCTCTCCGCACCGGTGCCCATGCCGGCGACCACGCGGGCGGCGAAGAACGCCGGCCAGCTGTCGACCGCCGCGCTGACCAGCGAGGCCACGCTGTAGAGTGCAAGCGCCGACATCATCACCGCGCGGCGGCCGATCAGGTCGCCGAGCATCCCCGCCAGCAGCGCGCCAAACAGATAACCGACGAAGGTGCTGCTGCCGAGCACGCCGGTCTCGACATTGGTCAGGTTCCAGGCGGTGCGCAGCACCGGCAGGATGAACGCCAGCACCGCGGCATCCATCGCGTCGAACAGATAGCCGAGGCCGCCCATCAGCAGCAGGTGCACATGGAAACGCGCGAACGGCAGGCGCTCGATGCGCGCCGAGATCATCGACATGAAATAGCCCCCCTCCGCCCCGCGGTCGGCACACACCACGGGGTCGGTCAGGGGAATGATAGACAAATCGACATTATGGGAATAATTTATAATCGTTATCTAGTACATCACCGCTGTGAATATTGCCGTGTCCTTCCGCACGCTCGACCTCAACCTGCTCAAAGTCTTCGAGGCGCTGATGACCGAGGGCAGCGTCACCCGCGCAGCGAGCGCGCTGACGATGACCCAGCCCGCGGTCAGCAACGCGCTCGCGAGGCTGCGCGACGCGCTCGGCGATCCCCTGTTCGTCAGATCCGGCACCGGAATCCGCCCGACCCAGCGGGCCGTGGCATTGTGGGATCCGATCGGCGGCGCCCTGGAAAGCATCCGCGGCGCGCTCGACGAGAAGGTGTTCGATTCACGCAGCGCGCAGATCGAGTTCAGCCTGTCGATGTCGGACTATGTGGCGTCGCTGGTGACGCCGGCTCTGTTGAACCGCTTTGCCGAGATGGCGCCGACCGCGCGCCTGCGCACTGCGCCGAACACCATCATCGGGATCGCCGACCAGCTCGAGGACAACCGGGTCGATTGCGTGCTGAGCGTCTATGTCAACGAGGCCCAGCATCCGGGACTGATCCGTTCGCGTTCGCTGTGGACGGTCGACTATGCCTGCTTCATGCGGCGCGATCACCCGCTTGCGAACCGGAACCGGCTGAACGTCCGCAGCTTCCTCAACGCCAAGCACGTCGATGTGAGCCTCGCCGGCCGGACGGCACCGACCTACGACCAGTTCCTCGCCTCGCGCGGGCTGTCGCGCAACCTGGTCGCCATCGTCAATCACTACAACGCCGCCTACGAGATCGTCCGCCAGTCCGATCTGATCGCCGTGCTGCCGCGCGATCTCAGCGCGCAGTCCCGCCAGGCGCCCCATCTCCACGCCGTGCCGGTGCCGCTGCCGGCGCCGCCGCGCATCGTCAGCCTGTTCTGGCATCAGCGCAACGACACCGTGCCCGCGCAGCGCTGGCTGCGCGAGACGCTGGTAGAGCTGTTCGGGCGGATGGCGTGAACCGGCACAGCGCGTGTTCCCATCAGGTCGATGTGGGCGCGGGCTCGATCGATGCATCATCCGTAGCGGGCAATGGGACGCTTCGCGCCAGCGGACGTCCAAATAGCCGACGCAGCGCCAGATAGCTCAGCGCTGCCACGCCGATCCCCGTGAGCCACGACAAATCGACCCCGCCGGTCGCAAGCGCCAGGGGACCTTGCATCGCCTTGATCGTGCCCATCTGGAAGGCCCACGCCGCGACGAAGCCGGCAGCAAAGGCGATCAGCCCGGCCCAGTTGAAATCACGACCCCTGCCCGGCTCCTCGTAGAGCGATGGGATATCGATCCGGCCGCGTCGCACGAGGTAGAAGTCGGCGAGCGTGACCCCGGCCCATGGGCTGATCCAGACGATCAGGGCGACCATGAAGTTGTCGAAGGCATGGGCAAAGTCGCCTGATTGCAGGAACGCGTAGAGGATCGCGGAGGCGATCAGGCCTGATGCCACCGAGATCACCCAGCGCGGCCGCCGCAGATCGAGCGCGAGCGACGACAGCGCCGCCGAATAGATCACGACGATGTTGGTTGCGATCGGGCCATGGAGCAGCACCAGCAGCACCGGCAGCGCCATGGTGCCGAATGCCGCGATGATCAGCTTCGACGGATCTGAGCCGGCGCCGGCGGACGCGATCGCCGCGCCCAGGAAGGCGAGCCAGACCGTCGGGACGAACATGCCGAGAAATGTCGCCCGGAACACCTTGGCGGCGCCAAGCGAGGGCCTGGTGAAGCGTGTATAGTCGGACGCGTAGGTAAGCCACGAGATGCCCCAGCCGATGCCGATCGCGGTCATCAGCTGCGTCGCCGCGGCGAACGCCGGCATGCCGGTCACGGCAGCGGACTGCCATTTGATGTCGACGCGCAGGAAAGCCAGCGCGGTCATGACAGCCATGATCAGCAGGATGACCGGCATGGTGTAGCGCTCAAACACCTTGATGGCATTGAAGCCCCAGGCCGCGATGCCGACCTGGAACAGCATCACCAGCACCGCGATCGCGTATTTGAGCTCGACGCCACCACCGATTCCCATCCGCTCGAGCGCGGCCATGCAGAGGTCGAGCACGATCCAGGTGTTGATCGCGACCCATCCCATCGGCATCAGCACCTGTGCGAGCGCCGGCAGATAGGCGCCCCGCCGGCCGAACGCGAGCCGGCCGAGCACCATCTGCGGCACGCCAGTGCGGTGTCCCATCAGGCAGAAGGCGGCAAACAGCGCCGCGCCGAACAGATTGCCGACGACGATGACGGCAAGCGTTTGCAGCAGGCTCAGGCCGAGCTGGATGCCGAGCGCGCCCAGCACCCAGTTGATCGGCGCAATATTTGCGCCGGTCCAGATCCAGAACTGATCTGATGGTGACGACGTGCGGTGCGCCGCCGGCACCGGCTCAATTCCGTGGGCATCGAAGCCGGCTTCATCCTGCGCCGGAAGCTGTGTCTGCTTGAGCAACATGTTTCCCCCGTTTGTCCGGCGCATTGGTTTGGGCCGGGATGGGGCATCTGAGCAGCAGGCGGCGATGAGACGATAATGAGAATTCCTCAAGCCGGGTTGAGACCATATCGAGAGTGAAGCCTGCATTGCGGATATGGACAAATCAGGCTGCGACGAAGCCCGCACACCGCGTCAAAAACGGCGCGCCGCTTCACTGTTGAGATTTTCTCAACTCGCCTGCCGGATTCGTCAATCACGCCGCAGGCCGCACTCGGTCATTCTGAGTTCGACGCGTTGCCCCAATCAGCCGAGGCCAGGAATGACGACCCTTCTGCATATCGATGCCAGCCCGCGCGGCGACCGCTCGGTCAGCCGAAAGCTCTCCAAATCGTTTGTCGAGCACTGGCTCACGCACGAGCCAGGCGCTACGATCATCTCGCGCGACGTCGGCCGCGATCCGCCGCCCCTCATCACGGAGGCATGGGTCGCCGCGGCCTTCACCGCGCCCGCCGACCGCACCGCCGAGCAGCGCGACGAGCTTCGCCTCTCCGACGAGTTGATCGCTGAACTTGAACGCGCCAACGTGATCGTGATCGGGGCGCCGATGCACAATTACGGCATGCCGGCGGCGCTGAAGTCATGGTTCGACAAGGTGATCCGGATCGACAAGACCTTCAGCTTCGATCTCGCGCGCGGCGACTTTCCGCTCGAGCCGATCATGCGCGGCAAGACGCTGGTGGTGCTGAGCTCGCGCGGCGAATTCGGTTTCGGCCCCGGCGGGGTGCGGGAGACCATGAACCATCTGGAAACCCATATCTTCACCTGCGCCCACTATCTCGGGGTGCAGGAGAGCCATCTGATCGCCGTCGACTATCAGGAGTTCAACGATGAGCGCCACCGCCGGTCGCTCGCCGACGCCTTTGCGGCGATCCCGGTGCTGGTCCGGCAGTGTCTTGGAATCGACGAGACTGTTAATGTCGCGGCGGAATGATGCGCCCCGGTCTGCTGGCTGTGCGAGGATGAACCGATGATACGCAATCCCATCCCCTGGCCGAACGGCGCGCGCTGTGCCTGCGCGATCACCTTCGACGTCGACGCCGACAGTCTGATCCACATCGCCCGGCCAAAGGATTCGTTCGACCGGCTGTATCCGATCACGATGGGACGATACGGACCGACCGTCGGCGTGCCGCGCATCCTTGAGACCTATCGCCGCCTCGGCCTCAAGCAGTCGTTCTTCATGCCGGCCTGGACCATGCAGCGCTATCCCGAGGCGGTGGAAGCGATCCTGAAAGCGGGCCACGAGATCGGCCATCACGGCTACATTCATGAGGATCCGACGGAAATTTCCTCGGCGGCGCAGCGCGAAGCCTTCGAACGCGCGCTCGCCATTCATGTCGCGATGACCGGACGCAAGCCGCGTGGCTACCGCGCGCCGGTCTACAACGCCAACCAGGCCACGATCGATCTTCTGATCGCGCATGGCTTTGTCTACGATTCGTCGCTGATGGCCGACGACATCCCGTATCAGATGCGCACCGCACGCGGATCGCTCTACGAGATGCCGCCGCACTGGGGATCGGACGATTGGCCGCCTTTCGCCCACTACGCGGAGATCGGCTACATGATGCCGGTCAAATCGCCGAGCGAAGGGCTGGCCGCCTCCTTCGAGGAGTTCGAGGCCGCCTATGAGGCCGGTGGATTCTGGATGGGGATCTGGCACCCGTTCCTGACCGGCCGGCTTGCCCGCTGGCAAGTGGTGGAGCGCTGGCTCGAGCGGATCGTTGCCGAGCGCAAGGTCTGGTTCGCATCGCTCGAGGATATCGCCGCGCATCTCGACAGCCTGGTCAAGGCAGGCACCTACCAGGTCCGCGTCGAGACCCTGCCCTATTTCACGCAGCCCGTGTCATGACCTGTTCTGGCGTTGCGCGAAATGCGGCAGCCTCTGCGCGCAGCCAGTCGATGAATGCCGTCACTGATTTGCGCCGGGCAGAGCTTGGCGCATCCACCAGGCGATAGGCGAAGCCCGCAAGCGCGGGTCCGTCGAGCCGGCGCAGCGTGCCCTCGCGCAACTGCTCGTCCACCAGCGCATCGCTGCACAACAGCGGTCCGAGCCCGCGCTCGGCGGCATGCAATGCCAGCGGCTCCTCGCTGTACCAGGAGATGCGGAAGTCGCGGCCGGGATCATGATCAGCGCCGGCCAGCCAGGCCGACCACGACGGCGAATCCAGCGCGGCGTTCTTCCAGCGGAACGCCAGCAGCGAGCGCGAACGGACGTCGTCAATCGCTGGACGGGCACCGGGCGGACAGATCGCGCTTGCCGCAACCGCAATGTAGCGATCGCTGAACAGCACCGACGGCTCGCCGGCGCGGTCAACGCGTCCGTAGCGAATGGTCAGATCGACGCCCTCGGTGCCCGGTGTCCTCACCTCCTCGGTCGCATCGATGTGGACCACGAACTGAGGAAATGCCGCATTGAAGCGCACGAGCCGTGGCATCAGCCAGCGCTCGGCAAAGGCCCGCGTGGTGGAGACGGTGATCGCATCGCCATCGGCCGGCGGCCGGATCGCGGCAAACGCGCTCGCCATCCGGTCGAAGCCGTCGCGCAGCAATGGAAACACCGCATGGCCCTCGGCGGTCAGCACGACCGCGCGGCCGGAGCGCTCGAACAGCTTGTGCCCGAGAATCGCTTCGAGTTGCCGGACCTGGTGGCTGATCGCCGTGACCGTGACGCAGAGCTCGTTGGCGGCGGCGGTGAAGCTTTCGTGGCGCGCCGCGGCCTCGAAGGCGCGGACGGCATTGAGCGGCGGTAGTTTGCGCATGATCGGTTCTCCACGCGGCCGCGTCAGGCGATGAGAAAATGCGCGTCTGTCGGCCGCATGTCGTTGACCGGCACCATGTCTTGCGGACAGGCGGAAAACACGATGACCAGGTCCATCTCGGCACGCAGCGCCACATACTGCCCGGCCTCGCTGACCGGTGGCTTGAAGTCCAACTCTCCATTGTCGGCGACGGGCACGTTCATGAACAGATTGAGCGGCGCCGGTGTCACCGCTGCCGACAGGCCGACGCTTTCGAGCGCATGCGCCAGATTACGCGTGCAATTGTCGTGATGGCCGACGGCGCCGAGCTGACGATAGCGATGAATGTCGCATGCCGCGATCAGCGTGTCATGGATGCCTGGGCTCGTGTCGGCGACGAAGGTAAGGATCGCACGGCGTCGGTTGGTGGTCAGCGTATCGCCGACGCGCGGAATCAGCCGCAGCATCGATGCGCGGCTGTGCTCCATCGACATGAACTCGCCGGTGTCGCCGGCGTTGAAGGCCCAGGTGTCGACCACCTGCTTGCCATGGGTGTTGACCACGGTGACGGTTTCTCCCGCTTTCAGGCGGGCCGCCACGCCGTTGCGGGCTGGGATCAGGCGGGCGCGGGTCAGGTCGGCGGTTGCGGCGGTCACGTGATGTCTCCTCGAGGCTCTGTCGCGCAATTGGAGCACCGCCGCTCATGTAATTCTAATAATATTAATTGTGTCCATTATAACGTATTCGTATAGTCGATCCATGCGCCTCAGACAGCTTGAATGCTTCCGCGCCCTGATGCTCCACGGCACCATGACGAGAGCGGCCGAACTGCTCGGCATGTCGCAGCCCGGGATCAGCACGATGATCGCGGGCCTCGAGCACGAGACGGGCCTTAACCTGTTCGTGCGGCGCGGCGGCCGCCTGCAACCGACCCCGGAAGCCAAGCTGTTCTATGTCGAGGCGGCGCGCGCACTCGAAGCTGCCGAGAACGCCTCCCGCGTCGCCGCCGAGATCAGGTCCGGCCGGCGCGGTCATCTCGCGATCGCCGCCTATCCGAGCATCTCGATCAATCTGCTGCCGCGGCTGCTGTCGCAGTTCGCCAGGAACAAGCCCGAGCTGCAGATCAAGATCATCACGCGGAATTCCGCGACCGTCCGCGAGCTGATCTCGACGCAGCAATTCGATCTCGCGGTCGCCGAACTGCCGCTCGACTATCCGACCTCGCACATGGAGGTGTTCTCATATGACTGCATGTGCATGCTGCCGCATGCGCATCCACTCGCGAAGCTGAAGCAGATCACCCCTGATAATCTCGACGGCGTTCCGTTCGTGACGCTGTTCCGCGGCGACCCGACCTACCAGCAGCTGGCGTCGGCCTTCTCCGAATACGGCACACGCTGGAACGTCGTCGCAGAGACGGAATTCTTCTCGACCGCGTGCCAGCTCGTCGCTGAGGGCCGTGGCGTCGGTATTGTCGATCCGGTGGTGAGCAAGCCGTTCACCGAGGGCCTTGTCGTTCGTCCGTTCAAGCCGAGGATCCAGTACCAGATCGCGATCCTCTCCCCAACGCACGAAGCGCCCTCCCAGGTGGCGCGGGACTTCGCCGGCCTGCTCCGGCGCGCGCTGCGGGCGTGAAGATCGGATCGCACCCAGCTATGGATTGTTGCCAGTCCTGAACGTCTTGACCGGACGCCGCAGCATCATGCGGACTGACGATCGCGCGATACCGTGTCACCACGCGGCCTCGCACGATCGAGCCTTTTCACGTGCTAGCCGGAGCCCGACGCAAGCGCCGCAGGCCACGGATCGCATCGCGCGCCGGCACCTCGAGCACGAAATGCGCGCCGATCGACACGACGACGGTCGTGCCGGCCAGCAGGCCGAAAATCGTCGGGGACCAAGTGTCGAGCGGGCCGAACCGCATCATGAACGTGGTCAGGATGATGAAATGCGTCATATAGATCGAATAGGAGATGATGCCGAGAAAGTGCATCGGCCTCGATCCGAGCAGCCGTGAGCTGAGCGAATCCTCGCCGGTCCCGGCGAGCACCACGAGCGGCCACACGAACACCGGCATCTGCGGGTTGATCAGGCCACGATAGGCCAGCAGCACAATGAGCGCGACGGCGCACCAGATCAGGCCGGAAAATCGCGTGCACGCGGCGTGAAGCCCGTCCCGGCGCTGGAAGCTCGCGAACACGAGCCAGCCCGACACGAATCCGCAGGTTGCCCGCACCAGCGGGACCCAATAGCTCAACTGGTTTTCCGGGACGCTCAGACCGATGCTGCCCTCAAAATAGTAGCGAGCGAACAGCCAAAAGCCGGCGCCGGAGCAAAGCACGATGCCGAGAAACCTGGTGGCAACCGTGGACGGTGCGTTCCGGAACAACAGCACCGGGAACAGCACGACATAGCAGAACCACTCGGCCGACAGCGACCAGGCCGGCGCGTCCCAGTGCATGCCGGTACCGATCACCGGCCACGCATTCAGCTTGGCGAGCTGCAACGCGAAGTCCAGGGCAGCTCGGCCGGCGGGATAGGTGACTGGATCAACCAGGCGCGGCCACACGTAGAGCGCGCCGGCGGAGATCAGGCAGACCAAGTAAAGCGGATAGACGCGGGCAATGCGCGCCGTCAGATAGTCTGAAAAGCGGAACGTCTCGCGGCTGTAGACATAGGACAGCGTGAATCCGCTGAGGCAAAAAAACAGGTCGACGGCGTTGTGCCACATGAATGCGGCGCCGGCATTGGCGGGAAAGGCATTGTTGAAATGAGCGAGAGCAACGGCCATGGCGGCTGCCCCTCGCAGCCCGGTTAACGCCCGTAGCTCATGCCGCATTCCCGCGCCCTTGCCTCGCGGGCTTTCCCGCGTAAGGGCAAGAATTTACCACTTCTGGTAGTGCAAACACAACTAGCGCGATGGTGGTGTCCACTTAAACTTTAGGTGGAGTGGATGCGGCGATGATCCGCTCGCCGCGGTCGAAGCGGTATTTCACCTGGTCCATGCCTGCTGGCGGCGCCACGTCGAAGTTGGCCTCGGTACGGGTCATGGGCGTCAGTCGTGCGGGCGACGAGCTACGTGAGAAGTTGTAGAAGCCCGGCTCCTACGGCATGGCCATGCGGATCCGCACAGAACAGTCTATGCTGCGGCCGTGGCAACTGCCGCGGTGCCAGCCCTCACGAACCGCCTTCTCGCATATCCGATCAGGGGCGCCTCGATCAGGAGCCAGCTGATCTCGGCGAACACACAGACTGCCAGGAACGCCAAAACTGCCGCATAGCGGTCCAAGCCAAGGTCAAGGGAGACATCGAGCGCGATTCTGTGGAAGAGGTACAACGCGTAGCAGCGTCGACCCATCCAGATCAGCGGATATAGCAACACCGGGACGTTCGCGGCAGTGCTCGACCAAACGGCGGCGCAACAGATCAGCGCGACGACCGAGAGCGGAATCGCCGAACTGCCGAAGGCAACGACATAGGCGACGTCGTAAAGCGGCACCACGCAGGCCAGGACCGCCCACAGCGTCGGCGATCGGCAGTAGCCGCGCAGATAACAGGCGAGCAGCACGCCGCCGAACAACTCATCCATCGACGCCGGCATCAGGAACAGCCGCCAAGAATGCCCGGGCAAATGGGCCGCACACGTCCAGCGATAGACCGGCGCGAGCAGAACGCCGCACCAGAGCAGGCGAACCAGCCACCGCCTCGGCAGGTAGGCGATCAGCAGCGGCAGCATGAGATAAAACTGCTCCTCGTTCGCCAGCGACCAGGTGACGTCAGCTCCCGCATCGTAGGTGTAGCCGAACTGCAGCCACGCCAGCTGCTGCATGAAAAGGAGATAATAGTGCCAATGATAGGGTCGCGTGATCAGGAGCAGGAGCCAGTACAGCGGCAGGATCCGAAATGCGCGGCGGCCATAGAAGGAGGAGAAGTAGCCCAGCTGGTCGCGGCTATCGAGCAGGATACCGCCGATCAGAAAGCCGCTCAGAACGAAGAATAGGTCGACGCCGAAAATGCCGAGCGCAAACCCGCCGTAGTGGCAGGCGACGACCAGCGAAATGGCGAGGCCGCGAAGCGCGTCAAGCGATTCGGAACGGTCGGACGGGCTGCGCAGCGGTCCAGAATTGACCACTAAAAGATTCCAGATTGTGCAAATGGCGGAAAATGTACCATTGCACTTCCGGGTCGAGTCAATGGAGCCGTCCACCCGTTACTTTGCGGGGATCGGTTTCCAGTGGGGATCCTTCCGCACGCCGCGGTCGAAGCAGCGGTATTGCTCCTCGCTCCATGCCTGCTGCCGAGGCCAAGCCGCGAAGTCGGCGTCAGTGCGCGTTGCCAGGAAGACATCCCGCTCGATGGATGCTCACAATTGCGGGTCGCATCGGGACAATCAGAGCGATTACGGGGAATTCGGGATGATCAGGTAGGCCTATTGCCGCCTGACGCGAACGGTGATGTTGGCGCGGATGGTGGAATTGGCGCGCGTCAGACGCAGCCCGCCTTCGCCCTTTGGGCTCGGCGCGGCAGCCTTCCCTCAATTCGCTACGATAGAGTTTTGCTGGCTTGCCTAGCCGTAGCTCGCGAAGCGAGCGAAGGCTGGTGGGGGAGGCAGGACTCGAACCTGCGAAGCCATGAGGCGGCTGATTTACAGTCAGCTCCCTTTGCCACTCGGGACACTCCCCCGTCCAACAGCATCAGACCGGCCGCGCGAGTGGCGGCGGACCGGGTCATCGAAATGACGCTGATAACCGCGTCGGCCCCGAAGCGGGTGCGCGGTCGGGCGCGTTTATGGGGGAAGGCGGTCCCCAAAGTCAACCAAGCGGGAGCGCAATTTGCTGCTTAAATTGCCATTCTGCGACACCCGTGACACAAGCCTCACATGAGCGAGCGCGACCGCAGACCCAATTTCCGAGGCAAGGGCGGTAAACCCTTCCAAAAAGGGCCGAAATTCGCCCGCCCGCAGGGCCGGCGGGAACGGGAATCCGGTTCCGACGGGCCGGTGATTCTGTACGGCTGGCACACGGTGGCGGCCGCACTTGCCAACCCGGACCGGCAGATCCGCAAGCTTTACCTCACCGAGAACGCGGCGCGGCGGCTCGCCGAGGAAACCATCGCGACCCGCGTCACCCCGGAGATCGTCCGGCCCGGCGACCTCGACCGCCGCCTCACCCCCGATGCCGTGCATCAGGGCCTCCTGGCGGAGGCCGATCCCCTGCCCTCGCCCGATATCGACACGCTGGCGCAGGAGGGCATCGTGCTGGTGCTCGACCAGATCACCGACCCGCACAATGTCGGCGCCATCCTGCGCTCGGCGGCGGCATTCGCGGTGAAGGCGATCGTCACCACCGCCCGCCACAGCCCGGAGGCGACCGGCGTGCTGGCGAAGTCGGCCTCCGGCGCGCTCGAGCTGGTGCCTGTTGTCACCGTGCAGAATCTGGCGCGCGCACTGAACGAACTGAACGAGCACGGCTTCCAGACCGTCGGCCTCGACAGCGAGGGCTCGGAAGATCTCGGCAAGGTTCCGTTGCAGCAGCCGCTCGCTCTGGTGCTCGGCGCCGAAGGCAAGGGCCTGCGGCAATTGACGCGCGAGACCTGCCGCGTGGTCGCCCGCCTCGACATGCCCGGCCAGATCAAGAGCCTGAACGTATCGAACGCCGCGGCGCTCGCGCTCTATATCGGCGCCAGTCGGCTCGGGCTGATGGGTTAGCTTGATATCGCGATGGGCCGCGGCGCTTGATGGGCCGCAGCGCTTGCGGTCCGGGGCGCTTACGGACAGCGCCTGCACAATTTCGGAATATTAGAAAAATACCCCTGATTTGCCCGACGTGTCAAGTCGCCCTGTCGAACGCCGATCCGCTGGCTCCTTTGCATGGGGTTGTTTTCGATATTTTGGCGGCGCGCACCTGCGGAGGCCGCTAGCGGGGATGCGGCCGAAGCGACCCGACTTCAATCGTCAAACGAACAGCGCCCGCTCGCGTCGCGCGAACGGGCGCTGATGTCTTCGACAGATCGCCGGATCAGTAATAGCGGCGCAGCACGCGGTGGCCATAGTGATAGGCCGGCGCGCGATGCGCGTAGCCATAGCGATAGCCGTAGTGATGGCGGTAACCGTAGTGACGGTAGCCATAGTGGCGATAACCGTAATACGGACGGCCATAGCCTTGGCGGTAGTACGGACGCGGCGCCCAATTGCCCGGGCCGGTGTAGGCCGGTCCCTGGTTGACGTAGTAGTACTGCTGAGCCGTGTCGGGATAGGCCGCATCCGGGTCGGGCAGGCGTTCGACCGCGCCGTAACCGCCATAGCCATAGCCGTAGCCACCGCAACCGCCGCAGCCGTAGTTCACGACGGGCGCGGAATAGCCGCACGGGTTGAAGCCGCACGCCATTGCGGGTGCGGCCACCAGGACGGCCACTGCCGCAATCAGTCCTTTGATCATTTGACGCATTACTCTCTCCTGTAAATCTTGCCTGTAGGTCTTGTTGTCGTCGCGTAGCTCTTGATGGCTATGAAGGGCCCTCTGTCCGAGGGCTCCTGATCTAGGGGCCTCTCGGTCGCGGTGGCCGCATCGGCGGACCCGGCACCGGCCGCGGCCCGTTGAATTGCGGTGCATAGATCACCGGCGGCGGATCGACCGGCACGTTGGACTGCGCCGGCAGCGGCGCGGATTGCGCCCCCCACGATTGGTGATAGCTCTCGGCCGGCTGAGGCAGCCGGCGGTTGGCCGGCGGCTCGATCTCGAGGCGGCCGTAACCCGGCATGTGGCCGAGGCTCGGATAATAATGGCCGACGTTCGGCACCGGATCGATCGGGCGGCCGCCATAGACGGTCGGCACCAGCGATTCGTTGCGGGCAAGCCCCATCGCGCTTTCGACCACGGCATAGGAGGCGTCGACGCCGTTGATGATGATCGGCACGCCGGGGCGGTTGGGCACAACAATGTCGAAGCCGCCGCCGGCCAGCGCCGTCGAGGTCATCGCAGCCAATATCGCCAGCGCAAGACTTCCGCGCATGTTCACCCAGCGTCCCGAATTGTTCCAGGAGCAGCCTAATCCAACGGCTTGGCGGAAGGGTTAAGGACGCCGGCCAAACTGGCGGTAAGCCTAACGCGTAAGCATCGGCATCCGGTCAATGCGGCCGAGCGGGATCAGAAATCGTTAACGGCCGCGCTGAGCGAGCCCGTGTCAGGTAAAGGCGTTCGCGACGATCGAGTGGACGCCGATTGCAATCGTTACCGCACCGACCGCCAGTTGCAGGCCGCGATTGGCCCAGGTCAGCCAGCGCGCCGAGGCTGCGAGCGGCACCGCGATCACGCTGGACAGCACGCCCATGCCGATCATCGAGCCGACACCGAACAGCGCGACATAGCCAAGTCCGATCGCCGGGCTCGGCGCCTGCGACACCGTCAGCACCAACAGCGCCGCCGATCCGGCCATGCCGTGCATCAGGCCGACCAGCAGCGTGCGCCAGCGGAAGCCGTGCGCGTGGCTGTGCGCGGCGCTGACATGGGGTAGCGTCTCGCCCGCGTGGCTATGGGCGTGGAAGTGCGTCGTGTCGCCATGCGAATGACTGTGGAAGTGCACGCGGTCGCGCCACAGCCGCCACCACACATGCGCGCCGAGACCGACCAGCATGACGCCGACCGCGGTCTCGATCGGCTGCGAAACCGTTTCGGGGATCGCCCGACCGAGTACGATCGCGACGCCGGCAAAAATGAACAGCGTCAGCGTGTGACCGAGCCCCCAGGTCAGGCCATGCTTGACGATGTCACCGACATGGGTCCGGCGCGCCGCGATGCTCGATACCGCTGCGATGTGATCCGGCTCCAGCGCGTGCTGCATGCCGAGCAGAAAGCCAAGACTCAAGATTCCGAACATCAATCCCCCGCGCCGGCGCCGACATCAGTCGAACACCGCTGTACATGCAATTCCCGTCGAAGGCAGCATGATCCGGAACACATCATGCGCGAGAGCTGCGGAACTTCACACTGGTTTGAACGCAGGGCAAGGCTGCGCCGGAACAGGCGCGGCGCGGCGAGATTAGCTCGTCACAACGACGAGAGGAGACCTTGCATGACACAGCTCAAGATGCGCGGCACTTTCCTAGGCGCAGCAGCCCTGCTCGCCTCGGTACTGGCCAGCCCCGCGATGGCGCAACAGACCATCGGTACCGCCGCGCGCTGCTCGAACGCCGACGCGAACGCCCGATGCCAGACCATGGCACCGGGCACCACGCGCACCACCTATCGCCACCACGGCTATCGGCGGGACGGCGACTGGCAGCGCAGTTACAACCGGTATGACCCCGGCCCCGCCGGCGTCGCAGCAGGCGTGGTGGGTGGCGCGGTCGGCACGGCGGCCGCAATCGCGACCGCCCCGTTCGGCGGCCCGGACTATTATGGCCGTGCCCCGATGGGCGGCGAGGAGTATGCCCGGCAGAACGGCTTTGTCTGCACCCCCGGCACCTGGTTCCGCGGCAGCGACGGCCTCCAGCATCCCTGCCAGTAAGCTCAGGCACCACACTGACGGCGCAAAAGGCGGCCTGCGGGCCGCCTTTTTGCTACCGGGCCCATGGCAGCCAGGCGGTTAGTTCGGGACTTCCGGGGCGTTGGTTCTGGCCGCCAGGTTCTGGCTCTGGCCCGCCAAGTCTGCTATGCGAGCGCGCAAATCATTCCCATGTCGCCGGCTTAGCTCAGCGGTAGAGCAGCAGTTTTGTAAACTGAAGGTCGGGGGTTCAATCCCCTCAGCCGGCACCAGCCCTCCCCGCTGGCTCATCGCACGCCGGGTTGCAGCGCGGTCCGGAAGACTTGGCGTTGGACAACCGGGTCGTAGAGGCTTGCGCTCGCTGAAAATAGTTCGCAAAATTGTGGAACAACGAGCCACACGCGGATTTCGGGCGGGTACCGGATGACGGAAAAGCAGTTGCAGGCGCAGACATCATTGCTGAAGGCAATGCTGCTGGTCTCAGCCCTGCTGATGGGCTACTCGGATCTCATCACCACCAACGAGATATTGCAGCGCGGAATGGGCGAACTGAACCCGTTCATGCGGTTCACTCAGGAGTGGCTGGGTGAATGGTGGCTGATTGCCAAGCTGGGCTTGACCTATCTCGTGATGTGGATGCTTTGGCGCGGCAAGAGCGAACGCCAGATGGCCTATGTAGTCGCCTTCATTGCGACGCCCGTGTACAACAATCTGATCATTCTCGCGGGCTCAAACTAAGCTTTCCCCGCGCCAGGTTGGCTGGCCACGGCGCTGCACCTCGCACGGCCGCCGAAGCCCTCCGTGTTGCGGCCGCGACATCCCATTGATGCTTCGAAACACGTTCGGCAGGCCCGGCCGAGGATAGCGTTGGACAAGGCGCCCGAACTCGCCTTACCCTCGGTGCATTGCGACAAGAGAGGCTGCCAGGCGCGGTTCCAATAATGGACTGGTCGTACTATCTCGTGGGCGCGGCGGTCGTCCTGCTCCTCCTCGCCTATCGTCTGCACGGCGGGTTGTTCAAGAAGGATTCGCTGCAGGACGAGAGGCTGAATCGGCTGATCGATGAACGCATCGATCGCATGGACCTGAAGCGCGAGAAAAAGCGCGAGCCGTCCCAGCCATAGGGATAGCTAGCCTTACCTCGGAGTGATCTTCAGTCCGCTGAGATCGAGCGCCGGCCGCAGCAGCCCCGCCAGCTCGCCGGAGAATACGGCAGCTCCGACGACGAGAGCTTGGACGCTGGTGGGCTGGCCGGAGCGCGGTTTTTCGATGCAGATGCCGACGCGGTCCGCTGCTGCAAGTCTCGTGATGATCCCGTGAACGCCGACCGTCCTGCCGCCAATGTTGCCTTCAAACCGAAGTGCCTGGGCATCGAGTCCTCCAACCAGATTTTTTGCGGCTCACGCCGAGCGTCGTCCCCAAGGCCAAGCCGAGCACGTATTTCCGATTCAATCAAAGCGCTACGCCGGATTGCCCACAACGTACAGGGGGAGCCGTATTCATCCGGTGTTCCCCGCCCGCGCTTTCAATGTCGGTGCCGTGGCCCGCGGCAATTGCACGCCGGAAATTTGTTTTATGCTTTGCCGCTTCCCGCCATCGCCTTTGCAGTAAACGCTCCCCGCAATTTGTTACGCCGAAGACGTGTTGCGATGTGCCGTACTCCGGTGCGCCGCTCGGCTCTATCTCGAATAGCGCACCGCTGACCGGGCCGCGGCGACGGGCACTTGCCGACACAATGCAAGCATGTAAATTGTCAGTTTTTCAATCTTAGGGGATATTCATGAACTTGCTTTCGACTGCCGTTGCGTTGACGATATTCGTCGCATCGGCCGTTCTCGCCGGATCGGCGCTCGCCGAGGAGCGCAACGATACACCGCAGGCGCTGGCCTGCATGAAGAAGTACGGCTTCACGCTCGAACAATGGCGCGGCTATCAGGTACCGGCCTCGAAGGCCGGCCCCTACCGGCTCTGCCGTGACAGCGGCGGCCGGGCCGACGCCGGCAAGGTAAAGGCGAAGTGCCTCGCCCAGGCCGGCGTCACCGCCGCACAGTGGAACGCGATGAAGGCCAGCGAGTCCCAGGGCATGGCCTACAAGAGCTGCATGGCGGAGAATGGCATCAACGTCACTGTTCGACGCCGCAACGGTTCAAGCTTCTGAGGCCAGCCATGAAGCGGAATGGCCGTCGTCTTCCTGGCCATGGGCTGCATCCCGGCAAGCGCCGCCGGCTGGACGTGCTCGGCACCCGGCCTGGTCTCGGGGGCGTACGATGGCGGCGATACCGCCTACATCCACCTGACCGGTTTCTCGACCGGCAACAACTATCCGGTTGCGAAGAAGGGTAACCGCGCCACCGGCACGACCAAGAACGGCACCCGCTTCGTCTGCACGCAACGTTAAGTCACCGGTCCCGCTCGGCTCGATGCTGTCGCCGATCGGGGCTCCTTCATCCCTGGGAGTCACCATGAGATCACTGATCCTGCTTGCCGCCTTGACCGCCACCATTTCAGCGGCATCCGCCGAAACTGCCGTCGAGCGCCAATGCGCGTCGGGCAAGTGCACCTGCTCGTACATCGCCTCGTGCTGCAAGACCTGGAATCGCACCCATGGCGGCGATCTCGCCGTCTGCGACAGCTACCGGCAGAGCTGCCTGCAGACCGGTCGATGGGACGACAGGAACCGTCACATCGATGTGGTGGTGAAGCGCTGAGGCGTGCAGCTTCCGAGCCAGCCCCGCGCGAGGGCTGGCCGGAAGCAGCACCCGACGGTCTGCCTTGGCAGGAATTGGGGGATCATCCCCGTAGCATCACCCATCCTGCGTCTTGCTTCTGTCCTTGCGGCTCGAAACGCGGTATGCAGAATGCGGGATGGGACTCAGCCAATGACCTATTTGATCCTTGCCCGGGATGGCACCAGCCAAATCGTGCTGAAGCGCGACAGCGAAGACGCGGCCGAGAAGAAGGCACGCGAGCTGAAGGAGATGGGCTGGTTCGAGGTCGAGGTCCGCGAGGACAAGGCTGGGAGCGCAACCGCGCTGACCGGTAGACCACAGACCCTCCAATGACGGCTTGATGAACCTTTGCCTGGTGGCCCTTACACATGTGTGAGGAGCCCACGATGTCCGACACAGCACATTACCGCTTCCAATCCGATCAGGCGCGACGGCTGGCCCGCCAGGTCACCGACGCCACGGTGCGCGAAAAGCTGCTCGAAATGGCCGAGGAGTATGGCCGCTACGCCGACCTGATCGAGGCCCGGAGCGCCGAACCGGCGCCCGTCGAGGCGGTCACCGCCCACTAAAGCTGGCACCCGCTCACGGGTCGCGGCCGCGAAACTCACGCACAAGGACACGAGTGGACGCTCTCGACGGCATCCTCTTGCTGCTCGGATCGATTTTGGGCTGGCCGATCCGGCGGTTTGGCCGATGGCTGGACCGGCAACCACATCGCGCCCCGTCGCAGATATCGCCCCTTCAAAAGATCGGCCGTCTCGCGCTTGCAGCCATCACCGCCGCGATCCTGGTGCCGCTCGGCCGGCTCATCTTCTGACCAGGTCGCCCAGCGCCTTTCCTGATGCTCGATCTCAAATCGCGGCCGATCCCGCGAAAATGCCTGAAGATTTGATCGGAACATTATGCCCTCTCAAGCGATTTTCCTCGCATGAAGGTACGCGAAGCCAACCGCAATTTGCTGCTTCTGGGCAGCTTCACGCTGCTCAGCGTGGCCGCGGCCGGCGTCGTCGCCCTGCTCGACCCGGCGCCCGCGCCGGCCAACGCAGCGCCCCAGGCGACCGCGAATCAAGCGTCCGCTCATCGTCAGGCGCCGGTCCGGATCGTCGGTACTCCGTTCGTCCCGAACACCAATCCCCGCCAGCGTTGACCGTCCTGCCGACCCGGGAATGTCACAATTATGTCACCGCACCTGTGAAACAGGCGTCTTCGTCAACCATCATGATGGCGAGCGCTTGATTCCGCGCGGTTGCTTTGCTGGAATCCGCGCGTTCAAGGTGCGCCATGAAGTGGATGAAAGAACGCGATCTCCTGATCGCGCAGACAATGGCCTTCGTACAGTCGGTGAAGGGCAAGCTGCCCGACGCCGAAGCGCCGGCGCCTGCCCAGCGGTCCGCTGCAACGCCAGCCGCCCCGGCGGCCGCGACCGAACCGGCCATGGAGACAAAGGCCGACTTGGAGACAAAGGCCGACTTGGAGACAACGGCCGACTTGAAGACGAAGACCGGCCTGGAGTCGAAGGCCCCCCTGGAGGCAAAGGTTACACCGGAGTTCAAGCCCGAGGCCGAGGCCCCGAGGGAAGCCCCAAGGGTGGTCATGCCGCCTCCGCTTCCGGTGCCGACCGTGCTCCAGGGCCTGCCCCCGGCTCCGTCACCCCTGGCGGTGACGGTCGTCGAAGTCCCGCCGCCGGCGCAGCCGCCCCACTTCCCGAAGCTCGACATCCGCGGCGACTTCGGCTCCGAGGTCCGGGAACGGGTTGCCAATTTCCGCGCCCAGCAGCAGCGCTTCCTCAGGGAACGCGAGGAATATTGCACCACGACCATGGCCAAGGTCCGCGCCGCGATCCGCGACAACAGCGAGTTGCCGCGCTCCGGCAAGTAGCCGGCGCGCTTTAACCTCCGAACCGACGACTGGACTTCAGCCTCGCGTGCCGGATTTCACCGGCTCGGTCAGGAAGCGTCCGCTCGAGGGTGCCGCCGCCGGCTCCTCCATGGCGTCGACGCCGGGCTGCCTGCCTTCCACCATCGACCGCAGGCCGGCCATCGCCTGGGTCATGCGTTCGGCGAATTTGGCCGCAGCGCCATCGAGGAATGCCTTGTCCTTCGGCTTCGGCTTGGCGATCCGCAGCTCGAAACGGGACGTTCCGTCGGGACCGTCCAGAACTGCCCGGGTCATGATGATGCGCGGCGCGCCGGGCACCGGCAGCGTGATGCCGACCGTGAAGTAATCGACCGGGCGCCAGTCGAGCGTCTCCTCGACATTGGTATGGTTGCCGTGCGCGCAATGATTTTTGGTGCCGACACCGCGGCGCCCCTTGCCTGACTCCTCGACGATGTCGTCGGCGTCCCACCATTTCCGCCATTGCCCGGGCACGGTGATGAACTCCCACACGGTCTGCCGCGGCGCGGCGATGTCGAACTCGAGGATCGCGTAGGCGTCGTCGCGCGTCACCTCCATCCGAACCTGTGCGTCGTCCTGCTGCCACGCCGCTTCGAGATCGCGCGCCCACAGCGTCACATCACCGATGATGTCGATGGTCTCGTGATGCGGGATGAGCCCTTGCGCCACCGGATCGACGCCCATGGCGCGGATTGCCGCGTCGCTGTAGAGCGCGTAGGCACGGCCGCCGAGCTTCTCGCCAACCGTGTTCTTGAGCAGCCGGTGGACCAGGATGACATCGCGCCCGGCGAGCTCTTCCCTGCCGCCCATCTTCTGCTTCACCATCTCGCCGTGGTGGATCACGAATTTGAAATCGAGATCGCCCATCGCGACGCAGGCCTTGCACTCGCAGGTCGAGGCCTGGCGGATATCGCGCAGGCGCCGGCGGAATTTGAAATAGGCACCCTCGATTGCGTCCTGGAGCAGCGAGCCGTCGATCGTGCCGGTCGAGTAGACGAATGCGGCGTCGCCCTCGAACTTGGCGAGGCGAAATGGCGGCCGCAGCCCCTTCACCACCACATCCATGAAATCGGCGATGATATCCTGCGCGTGGTCAAGCTCGACCGCCGCCAGGAAGTTGGTGTAGCCGGAGATGTCGGCAATCGCGAAATATGCCGCTTCAGCTTTCGGAAGCATCGAGACCTCCAGCGCAATCGGTTCACGCCGTCGACGTGGATACGCAGTTTGTCATACCACACCGAAGGGAGATAACATGAAATTCGTTGCTGTCGCCGCATTGGCATTTGTGGGCTGGCTTGCCGGCTTCAATTCCGCAAGCGCGGAAGAAGCCGCCATGAAGACGACGCCGACGACCAAAATTCTCGCCATCGGCACCATCAATCCCGGTTTTGAACAATCGCAAGTGCGGGCTGTTCTGCCGGAAGAGGTTCGCGGGACCGTCGATCTCTACCTCGCCGGCAAGATCGAGCAATGGTACTCGCTCGAGGGAAAACCGGGCGTGGCCTTCATCATCAACGTCACAGATCCGGCCGTCGCGCACGAGATGCTCGAAAAGCTGCCTTTGGGTAAAGCCCATATGATGAGCTTCGAGCTGATCCCGATCGGCCCACTCAACCCGCTTCGCTTCTTGCAGGGCATGCAGCCGAAACCTTGAGACAGGCCGTGCCTGACCTGGACGTGGCGCGCAGCTCTAGCGCCCGCCGATCCTTTCCAGCACCGGCAGCAGATGTTTCAAGAACTCGCCCGGATTCTCGCTCATCGGAAAATGGCCGAGGCCCTTCATGATGGTGGCCTCGCTGCCGGCAATACTGCCGGCCACCGCCAGCGTCTCCGCCGGCGTGCAGGAATAATCGTACTCGCCTGACAGCAGGAACAGCGGGCAGCGCTTGGTGTCGATCTCGGCGACGCGGCCGCGGATGTCGCCGTCGATCTTGTAGAAATAGAGGTCGCCCTTGAACACGCCGGGGCCGCCTTGCATGTAGTGCCACAGCGTCTCCCATTTCTCCTTGTCAGGCGCGTCGGGGCCGACGAGGCCGGAGACGATGGCGGCTGCAACCTCGCCGCCATGCACGTCCGGCCGGTGCAGGAAATTCAGGTCGTAATAGGGATCGACATGCGCGCCGGCCTGCAGGCCGATGATGGCGCGGAAGCGTTCGGGATGCTCGAGCGCGAGGTGCAGCGCGATCCGGCCACCGATCGAGCAGCCGATCACGATCGGCCGGTCGAGGTCGAGCGCATCCATCACGGCCAGGATCATCGCCGTGTATTGCGCCGAGGTGAGCTGGTACTCCTCGTCGTGCCAGCCTTGCGGCGGCGACGATTTGCCGTGCCAGGGCATGTCGAAGGCGATCACCCGATGATTGCGCGTCACGCGTGGATCGTTCATCAGGCCGCGATATTGCCGCCCGTCGGCGCCCGCGGTGTGCAGGCAGAGCAGCGGCGTGCCCTCGCCCGCCTCCTCGACGTAGACGCGGTGCGCTCGGCCGGACAGCTCGAGATGCATGTAGCGGCCGACGATCGGTTCGAATCTGGCGCTCATGCGGCCACTCCCTCGCGGCGCAGTTTGCCGAGCGCCTCCTTGAAGTAGCGCAGGTTCGCCATGAAGATCTGCAGCTCGCCCTCGGCCTTCAGCACCCGGCGTTTGATCAGCGCCATCAGGTCGTTGGAGCCCGGCGGCGGTCTGAGTTCGCAGAACCTGTCCCACTCCTCGTCCGAGGTGCGCAGTGCAAACGACCAGGATGGCATCACGAACGGCCCCCTGGTCACCGCTATGACCCGGCCCTCGTGGATCGCGATCAACCAGGCGGTCTTGCCGATCTCCAGCAGGAATGTCGTGGTGAGATAGCGGCCGCGCCGCACCAGGCCGGCGTCGCCGTTGACCCGTTCCTTCAGCATCTCGATCATGTCAGCTCCACCCTGGCCGCGGCCCGTCCGCGGAAGACAGCGGCGGGCACTTGTTCTGTCGGCAATGATGGAAGGAACGGCCGAACCGTCAATCGCTACGAGCGTTGCCGGGCTACGGCGTTTTCGCGGGGCGCACTGTCCGGCACACCCGCAATCGGTCCGCGCGAAGAGGAAGCTAGAGCCAGGACCAGACCAGCGCCACGTTGGCGGCGCAGGCCGCGAGCAGCACAACCGCAAGCGCGAGCTGAACGCGTTCGTAGGGGGGCTGGTGGATCGCTCTCATGGGCCGGAGCATCTGGCGATTCTACCCGGGGAGTCCCGGGGATTCTTTTTTCCGGGGTTTACCGCTCATTAAGGACTCAGGCCCCTCCGGTAAAAGGGCCGAAATGACTCATAATTTCAGATGCTTGCTGTGGATCCTGGCTCACGGTTCCGTGATTGGAACGGGTGATCTTCCCCGAAACCGGGGACCGTCATTGGCGTTGTCGCTGATTGGGGAACGACAAAATGCCGTACGCGCTATTTTATCAGGACGCCAAGCTGAGCAAGGCGTATCCGACCGAGGCTGACGTCTGGAAGTTGGCCCGGAAATCCGGGCTGGTGGTGGATGCTGTCTCCGAAGAGGAGACGTCTTCGCCGCGCCCGGTGCTGGACAATGACTACGAGATCCGGCCCTGCCAGCTCGATCCGAACGAGGACCCGGTCAAGAACAAGGCCGATGCCGATCGCGAAGCGCGGCAGGAGCCGCGGCTGAACTAGGGGATGGCAGATCGCCCGGTGCGCAGGGGCGGACCGGGTACCGGTGCGATCGTCGCGTTGCTGCTACGGCGTCGCCGTCGCCAACGAAGCCTGTTCGGCGGCGAGCGACACGCAGATCTTCCGCCGATGCAGACCCCGGATTGCGCCCGTCACCTTGAGGACCTTGCCCGCCGTGCAGGACGCGTCCTGGACGAGCACGACCTCATATGGCGCAAGCGACAAGGGTTCGGATTTAAGGACAGTCTGGGCAACGCACGGCACAGCGACCGCAGAGAGGATCAGCCCTAACGCAAAGCTACGCATGTTTGTTTGTCCACCAGCCCCGGCGTTCGCATAATAACGGATCACGATGAAAGTTCCGTGCAATGCAGGAATTATTTTTTGCATTGCACGATCAGGCGTGAATATCGGCTGAACAAGCAAACGTCAGGCCAAAAAAAGGCCGCCCCGAAGGCGGCCTTTGATCTCGATGGAAGAAGACGCAATCAGTAGCGGGAGCCCACCGGACCGCCCCAGCCGAAGCGGTAGTTGACCCCGACCTTGACGGTATGCTCGTCGTTCCGGAAGCTCGCGCCAACCAGGTCGGCCGGGCCGCTGGTGAAGTTGGTCTTGCCGAAATTGTAGTACTGGTATTCGGCCTTCGCCGACCAGTTCGGGGCAAACATGTATTCGAGGCCGGCACCGACGGTATAGCCGTCCTTGTGGCCGCCATCGGTGGTGAAGGCCGCCGGCACGCCGCCGACCGTCGCCGTGATGTTGTTGTTGTCGCGCCAGGCATAACCGCCCTTGGCGTAGAGCAATGCCGGACCCCAGGTGTAGCCAAGGCGGCCGGTCACCGAACCGAGCTGGTCGGTGTTCCCGGTCACCAGCGTCCCGCCCGGGAGCAGCACGCCATTGTTGTTCGAGGAACTGGGCAGCCAGGAGTACTGCGCCTCGACGCCCATCACCCAGTTGGGGGCGAACTGATAGTCGAAGCCGCCCTGCACGCCGCCCATGAAGCGCGCATCGCTGCCCATCAGGTTGGTGCCGTCGGTGAACGCGCCGCCGACATGGCCGCCGATATAGAAACCGGTCCAGTTGTAGACGAGCGCCGGTGCGGTATAGGGCGGCGGGGCCTTGGTATAGGTGCGAGCCGGCATGTCAGCCGCAAATGCCGGGCCCGCGAAGGCGGCCAGCGCGACTGAGCCGAGCAAAAACTTCTTCATCTCTGATCCCCGTTACGAACGCTGCGCTGTTAAACCAAACAACGTGACGCCAATTAGGTTGCTTTGGGGCAATGCCGGACCCGTGATGTTTCCGATCTGTGACGGGGTCGCAACAACGCCCGTTTGTTCCTTGGCACAGAAGGTTTTTTCACCGGTTAAGCAGCCGTATTTCGGCTGTATGTAAGTCGTAAACGGCTAAGGTGAAGTTCAGCGCTCCCCGAAAAGTGATCGGAGTTCGATAACGATTCGATCAGGGCTGCGACAGGCCGCCGCGGCCGATAGCGCCGTCAGCGGAAGACGCTTCGCACCTTTCCGGATCATGCCTAGCGCGACAGCTTTTCCAGATCCGGAAAGGCCGCGTAGGACGCACCGGCGCAGGGCTCGGCGGCGTTGTCGAGGATGCGGTCGAGCCGGCCGTCGACGAACATGACGCCGCGCTCCCGGGCCGGACGGTAATTGCCGTCGGTATCCCTGGCACTGTAGCGCAGGCACACCACGTAACGCAGCCGTCCGCCGACCGTGCGCTGCACCGGCTCGGCAATCCCGGCCTCGCGCACCCCGACCGGATTGTTCAGATAGGTCCGCATGAAGGCCAGGATCTGCTCGCGGTAGCGGTCCGGAAACGGCTGGTTGGCGACGCCGCGATCGTCGGTGAACGTGGTCGAACCACCGCCGTCATCGCTGGTCAGGCAGCCGGCAAGCGGCATCGAGAGCAGCAGGATCGCCGCCAGTTTTGATGAAGTCCGCAAACGACGCTGTCTCATGGGTCCCCGGCCGCGTGTCCTAGCGCGTTTTCGAGCGAAGTGGCTACCGGTTCGCGTGAAGAAAACGCGTTAAAACAAAAATCTAGAGCCACCGTTCCGATTCCTATCGGAACGGGGGCTCTCGACTGCCGTGCGGCGGAAGGGAATTCGCAACTCGGTTATTCCGGCGCATCAGGCCCGGAAGCCGCACCCAAACGCACTCCGGCCCGCCGCCATTGGGGAAGCAATGGACGGACGGGCCGGTTCTGCATCCCTGCGCAAAGGCTTTGCCTTTGTCGCTGAGTGCGCAGCGGGGCAATGTGGAGCGAACTGCGCCCCCGGGATCAGATTCGAGATCAGTTCAGCCGCGCTCGATCAGCCGCGCTTGGCCGGCACGACGTGCTTGGTCGCGACCTTGGCGTGAACGTGCTTGGTCGCGTGCTTCGGCGACTTCACCTTCAGCATGCCCATGTGCTTGTGGTGGTGATGGCGATAGTGCTTGTGGTGCATCTTCGCGTTGGCGTTGCGCACCTTCGACGGCAGCTGCTCGCTCTTGATGACGGGAGCAGCCTTGGTCGCCGGGGCAGTCGTCGCCGGGGCCGTGGTGGTCGCGGGCGCGGGGGTTGCGGTCTTGCCGGTTTCGGCGGCGAACGCGGGCGCTGCGATCACGGACACGGCGAGCAGCGCGGCGGAAATCGTCTTCAACATGGTGGTCCTCCTCTTCGGGATCGAGAGGTCTCCGGCCGGATGGTCGGCCTCACCGATCAATGCACGTGACCTTAGGGGCCCCGCACTGAACCCGTTCTGAAGGACATGGACGGAATTCATTCATGTGAATGACATCTTGGTCATGTTGCCCGCCCCCGCCAGTCGTAGGCCTCACGCAATCGTGGGATCGGCCGGGAATGTTCTGCACCCTTGGGTGTTCAAGTCAGCAGGCTTGGGTGTAGGATTACCGAGCACGATCAGGAACGATCAGGAGCAACCAGGAATGAGCAAGACGACGAAGTTTCTAGGCCTCGCAGTGCTCTCGATGACGCTCGCAGCCGGGCCGGTCATCTCGGCGTACGCCGCAGGCGGCGACAATCCCTCCCCGCCGGCGTCCGACAGCGGCAGCAAGGGCAAGAAGGCGAAGAAGGATAAGAGTTCCGCGATCGACGATCAAAAGTTCCTGGCCGGCTACCATGCCGCCTATGCCACGATCTACGACAAGCACGACTATACCGCCGCGATCGAGCAGCTGAAGGCGCTCGGCCAGGACGACCGTGCCGACGTCGCCAATTTGATCGGCTACTCCTATCGCAAGCTCGGCGACTACAAGGTCTCGCAGATCTGGTACGAGCGCGCGCTCAAGGCCGACCCGGCCCATGTGCGCACCTGGCAGTATTATGGCCTCTGGCAGGTCGAACAGGGCAACCGCGATCAGGCGCAGTACCATTTGAACCGCATCGCCCAGCTCGCCGGCACCAACAGCGACGAATATCGCTCGCTTGCCGCAGCGCTGGAGAAGCCGCCGGGCACTGGCCTGGTTTACTGAGCGGGCATCCGTTCCCATCAAGCCGGCCAGTCGCAACGACTGCGCCGGCTTTTTGCTGCGCCGTCGAAAGGGGGGAGCCGACTGGCGTTGGCCTGTTACGGGTAGTGTTCGAGACGACGGTCGGGCTTCTGCGGACGGCTTACCCCGACCGTGTTGCCGCCCTCTCCAGGCTTAGCCGGTCGCGCGGCCTTCTCGATCGGCGGGCCGCTGTCGCCGGTCTTCTTGTTGGTGTTCAGCGCCTGACCGGTGGTGGTGATATTGGCGGCTTGCCCTGCCCCTGCACCTGCCGACGGGCCAGAACTCTGCGCCAACACGGTTCCCGACAGCGCCAATGCCACCATCAGTATTGCCGCGTTGACTGTCATGGAGGGGGCCTTCTGCATACGAATGATGCAGGGCAACGCGCCAGGGCCGTCCGCGTTCCAATGCCGCTCATCGCCGAGGCACTAGAGTTAACGTCGATCGCCGGCCAGCGCTCGCCAGTGGCCTTCCGCGTCCTTGTGCTCGCAAAGCGCAGACCTTAACGAAGGCAACATGCAGCTCGTCTCCACCCTGACCTGCCCGGCTTGCGGCTTCGCCAAGGCCGAGACCATGCCGACCGACGCCTGCCAGTTCTTCTACGACTGCATGGGCTGCGGCAACCGCCTCAAGCCGAAGGCCGGCGATTGCTGCGTGTTCTGCTCATACGGCTCGGTGCCCTGCCCTCCGGTCCAGGCGGACGGAAAATGCTGCGGCGATGCCGCATGCGGCGGCGGATGAGAAGCTGACCCGCCGGCGCGATCGACCGGCATCGCGTCCGCCGCGATGCCGGTCATCGCCTCATTTCACCTTCTGGATCGCCGTGACGGTATAGCCGCCGTCGCCCTCCCGGGCTTCGAACTTCACCTTGTCACCGACCTTCACCTGCTTGAGCAGCGCGGGATCCTTGACCCGGTAGACCATCGTCATCGGCTCGTCCATGCCGAGGCTCTTGGCCGGCCCATGCTTGAGCGTGATCTTGCCCGCGCCCTCGTCGATCTTCTTGACCTCGCCGTTGATATCCGCGCCCTGCGCGAACGCCGCGCCAAATGTCAGCGCCATGGCGAGCGCCGCTGCGCCCGCCGTCCGGAAGATCCCGTTCATTGTCGTTGTCCTTTCCGTCGCTGCTGATTTCATTTCACGATGACGCGGCCGGTCATCCCGTAGTCGCGGTGATCGGGGATCAGGCAGGAATATTCGAACGTTCCGGCCTTGGTGAACTTCCAGACGATCTCGGCACTCTTCTTCGGCGCGAGACGGACGCCGTTCGGATCGTCATGCTCCATGTGCGGATGCTTCTTCATCACTTCAGCGTGCTTCAGATTCTCCTCGGTGGTGGCGAGCAGGAACTCGTGATCCTCGGTGCCGGCATTCTTGATCACGAAGCGGATCTGTTCGCCGCGCTTGACCTCGATGCGGAACGGCGTGAATTCCATTTCCTTCATCTCGACCTCGACGGTGCGCGACGGCTTGCTGGGATCGCCGGGCTCGCCGGCCGAATAGGATTGGTGGCCGTGTTTCTCGTGGCCGCGCGAAGGCGCGGCGGTGACCGACAGGGCGATGAACGCGATGCCGATCGTGGTGACGTACTTCATTGGATTCTCCATTTCAAATTTCATGATTGCGTGTCGCGGGACGGCACGTTGGTCCACTACATCTTCATTCCCTTCATCGCTGGCTTGGCTTTTCGCTCCGGAGCCGCCGGCAGCTGACGCGCGGGCTCGGCCGCCGGCGCGTCGACCTCATAAGCGACGGTGCCCGGCGGATAGTTGTACGGGCCGGGATCGGCGTAATCGTCACGGCCGAGCCCCTCGCGGATCTTCATCACCGTGAACATGCCGCCCATCTCGATCGGCCCGAACGGCCCCGTCCCGGTCATCATCGGCAGCGTGTTGTCGGGCGCCGGCATCTCCATGTTGCCCATCGCCATTCCGGTCGATCCCATCACCATCGCGTCCGGCGCGAGCCTGCCGACCGCCTTCGCCAGATCCTGGCGCGACACGCCGATGAAGTTGCGCACGTCGTGTTCCATCGCGTTCATGGTGTGGTGCGACTTGTGGCAGTGGAACGCCCAGTCGCCCGGATTGTCGGCGAGCATGTCGAACGCCCTGACCGCGCCGACCGGCACGTCGGTCGTGGTTTCCGGATATTGCGCTGATACCGGCACCCAGCCGCCGTCGGTGCAGGTCACCGCGAAATTGTGCCCGTGCACGTGGATCGGATGGTTGGTCATGGTCAGATTGCCGATCCGCACACGGATCCTGTCGCCGAGCCGGATCGGCATCGGATCGATGCCGGGATAGACGCGACTGTTCCAGGTCCACATGTTGAAGTCGGTCATCTCATTGACCTTCGGCAGATAGGTGCCGGGGTCGATGAGGTAGCTGCTCATGATGAAGACGAAGTCGCGATCGACCGGGCGGAACGCCGGATCGCGCGGATGCACGATGAACATGCCCATCATGCCCATCGCCATCTGCACCATCTCATCGGAATGCGGGTGGTACATGAAGGTCCCGCTGTGCTTCAGCTCGAACTCGTAGACGAAGGTCTTGCCCGGCTTGATGTGCGGCTGGTTGAGGCCGCCGACACCGTCCATTCCGGCCGGCACGATCATGCCGTGCCAGTGCACCGTGGTGTGCTCCGGCAATTTGTTGGTGACGAAGATGCGTACCTTGTCGCCCTCGACCGCCTCGATGGTCGGGCCCGGCGCCTGCCCGTTATAGCCCCACAGATTGGCCTTCATGCCGTCGGCGAATTCGCGCACCACCGGCTCGGCGACGAGATGGAATTCTTTCCAGTCGCCGTTCATCCGCCACGGCAGCGACCAGCCGTTGAGCGTGACGACGGGCCGGTAGTCGGGCCCGCTGCTCGGATGCAGTGGCGGCTGCATCACCGCCTTGTCCATGGTCGGCGCCTCGGGAATCGCGGCGGCCTGGACGCGGCCGCTGACCGCGCTTGCCGTGACCAGCGCGGCGCTGCCCAAAAATCCACGTCGTGAAAACATTCGCTGTCTCCCCCTAATGATCGCCGCCGGCCGGCGATGCGGCCGAAGCGACGGAAGATGGTGTCGACGGTGCGCCGGCAAGACCGCCACCGTTGATCGCCGTTTGCAGGTCGGACTGCGCGAGCCAGAAGTCGCGCCGGGCGTCGATCGCCGCGCGCAGCGAGCCGAGCCGCTGCCGCGCCTCAGTGAGCAGTGCGAACACATCGACCTGCATGCTGGAGAAGCGCAGCTGCATCTCCTCGGTGATGATCTGCCGCAGCGGCAGCACCTCGCGCTGGTAGTGGCTCGCGATGTCCCAGGCCGAGCGGTAGACGCGGTAGGCGTCGCGCGCCTCGGAGCGGACGTTGATCGCCTTCTCGGTCAGGCGGTTCATCGCCTGCCGATACGTCTCCGCCGCCTGGCGGACCCGCACCTCGCCGCCGTCGAAGATCGGAATCTGGAACTGGACGTCGAAGCCGCGTTCCTTGAAGGGCGGAGCTTCGGGATCGTGGGTGCGCTTGTCGATGCCGGCCACATCGAGCAGCGTGACGAAGCGCGTCGCCTCGGTGAGATCGAGCGCCTTGGCGAGAGCTACGATATCCATCCGTGCGATCTGCAGATCGACGCGATGACCGACCGCGGCGACTTCGATCGACGGTTGTTCCACCGGTCGCTTCGGCAGCGATGGCAACTTGCCTGGAATCCGGAAACCGAGATCGCCGTCCCACAATCCCAGCAGACGCGCGAGCCGCTCGCGCGAGCTCGCCGCGTTCTGCCGCGCGCTGGCGAGGTCGGCCGTGATCTCGGCGTAGAACACCTGCTCGCGGGCCTGGTCGAGCTTGTTCATGCCGCCGGTCTCGCCGAGCTTCTTGGCGAGTTGCGCGGTCGATTCCGCGGTCGCCTTGGCGTCGGTCAGCAGCGCGACCGTCTCGTTCGCGGCAACCGCCGCAACGTGGCTGCGCCGTACCTCGGCGGCAAGCCGCAAGGTGGCGAGCGCGGCCTTCAGTTGTGCCTGGCGGAAGCGTTCACTTGCGATCTCGGAGCGCGCCGGCAGCGTCGCGAGCGCCAGGATGTCGCCGACCACCTGCCGCTCGACCTCGCTGGCACCGTTGCCGGTGATACGCGAGATGGAGAAGGTTGGGTTCGGCGGCAGGCTGTCGGCGACGCGATCGGTTTCCGCCAGCGCCAGCTCATTGTAGGCGGCCTGCAAGCCCTTGTTGTTCAGGAGCGCGACCTGCACGGCGGCATCCGCCGTCAGGTTGCGCGCAAGCAGGCGCTTCACCGCCGCATCGGCAATTGCCGCCTCGTCGGCAGAGCGAGCGAAGGCGACGTCCTTGCCGATCGCCTTCTCGGTCACCTCGGAGACGACGCCCATGCCCGTGTCGGGCGAGAACGAGGCGCAGCCGGCGAGCGCGGATGTCAGCAGCAGGATCGGCGCGATGGCCAGATGTCGCATGGCGCCCTCCTACCGATCCGGCTTGGCCGGCGGCGTCACGCCGTCATTGCGCTCGCGCCAGGGCAGCGGCGTCGACGGACGCAGGCTGTCGTAGGGTGCGATCGTCGAGCGATAGCCGACAGCGGCCGTGCGCGCCGACGGATTTGCAGGATCGCCGGCGACCGCGACCGGCCTTGCATCGGTCACGCAGCCGGCGAGCAGCGCGGGCGCGACGATGGCCGCGGCCATCCGCGACACGAATGTAGGAAGCGCGCGCCGGCCACGCTGCGTGGCCACGGCGGCGAGCCTCGCCCCGAGAAACGAAAACATGGGTCTGTCCCGATCACTAGATGAATCACAGGCATGCGCACGCGAGCGCGCGGCGCAGCCACGATGTCAGCGGTGATCAGGTGATGGGGGGACGATAGAGCCGGGCCGGCGCCTGGCTGTGCAGGATCTGACGGGCCTCGGCGAGACGGGTCGCGATCGGGTGCAACGGACCCGCGACCAATGGTAGATCAGCCGGCAGCGCCGACACGCACATCAACGTGCAGCACGGTCCCGGCGAACCCTTGCCGTCGTGGCTGTGCTTGGCATGTGACGCGGCGGCATCGGCCGCGTGCTGGACATGCATGCCGCCGTGATCGTGGGTGGCGTGATCATGCGCGACGCCTTCGGCATGTGCCATCGGCGGCGACGCCTCGTGCAAGTGCGCCGCGACGGCCGGCTGGACCTCATCGGTCAGGCAAGGAAACGGCGCGCCGAATGCCAGCGCAACCGACGGCGCGAGGACGCAGAACAGATAGGCCAGGATGATGGAACATCCCGCCCGCACCCGTCCTGACCTGTTCAACCGCATCAACACCCGCCCGATCGCTCCCAACACATCCGGACCGCAAGCTAACCGCAAATCAGTTCGCCGCAAGCCGCGCTTGTATATACCCCCAAGGGGTATTTATCAATCGCGTTTGAATCCATGCCAAGGCTTGCTCCCATCACAATCCCGCCTTCTGGTGCGCCGCGACCGCAGCGACCTTCGGTCGCTGCGCGCTTGCCCTGATCCCGATGCCCTTCACGATGGCGAAGATCGCGGGGATCACGATCAGCGTCAGCAAGGTCGAGGAGATCATGCCGCCGATCATCGGCACCGCGATGCGCTGCATGATCTCGGAGCCGGTCCCGGTGCTCCACAGGATCGGCAGCAGCCCGGCCATGATCGCGACCACCGTCATCATCTTCGGCCGGACGCGCTCGACCGCGCCCTCGATGATCGCGCGATGCAAATCGTCACGGCCGAGCGTCCGCCCCTCGGCGGCACAGCGCGCCCTCGCCTCATCCAGCGCGTGGTTGAGATAGATCAGCATCACGACGCCGGTCTCGGCGGCAACGCCGGCCAGCGCGATGAAGCCGACCGCGACCGCGACCGACAGATTGAAGCCGAGCGCCCACATCAGCCAGAGCCCGCCGACCAGCGCGAACGGCAGCGACAGCATCACGATCATGGTCTCCGCCACCGAGCGGAAGTTGAGGTAGAGCAAGAGGAAGATGATCGCGAGCGTCACCGGCACCACGATCTTGAGCCGGGCGGCGGCGCGCTCGAGATATTCGTAACTCCCGCTCCACACCGGGTAGGTGCCGGGCGGAAACTGGACGGCGGCCTGCACCGCATGCTGCGCGTCGGCGACGTAGCCGCCGAGATCGCGCTCGCGGATGTCGACATAGATGTAGGTCGCGAGCTGGCCGTTCTCGGTCCGGATCGAGCTCGGCCCGCGCGCCGGTTTGACGTCGGCGACTTCGCCGAGCGGCACCGCGCCGCCGGCCGGCATCGGCACCAGGATGTCGCTGGCGATGGCGCCCGGATTGTCGCGCAGATCGCGCGGATAGCGCATGTTGACGGTGAAGCGCTGCCGGCCCTCCACCGTCGTGGTCACGCTCTGGCCGCCGAGCGCGGTCGCGATCGTGTCCTGCACGTCCTGCACCGCGATGCCGTATCGCGCCAGCGCCTCGCGGTTCGGCGATATCTCCAGATAGTAGCCGCCGAGGCTGCGTTCGGCATAGGCCGACGAGGTCCCCGGCACGGTCTTGAGCACCTGCTCGACCTGCCGCGCCAGCTTGTCGATGACAGCAAGATCGGGACCGATCACCTTGACGCCGACAGGCGTGCGGATGCCGGTCGACAGCATGTCGATGCGTGCCTTGATCGGCATCGTCCAGGCGTTGGAGACGCCGGGGAATTGCAGCGCCTTGTCCAGCTCGGCAATCAGGCCGTCGAGGGTGAGGCCCTTCCGCCATTCCTGCTTCGGCTTGAGATTGACGATGGTCTCGAACATCTCCGACGGCGCCGGATCGGTCGCGGTCGCGGCGCGGCCGGCCTTGCCATAGACCGAAGCGACCTCCGGAAAGCTCTTGATGATCCGGTTCTGGGTCTGCATCAGCTCGGATGCCTTGGTCACCGAGATACCCGGCAGCGTGGTCGGCATATAGAGCAGCGTGCCCTCGTTGAGGTCGGGCATGAACTCGGTGCCGAGCTGTTGCGCCGGCCAGACCGTCACGGCAAGCGCGCCGAGCGCCAGCAGGATCACCAGAGTCTTGGCGCGCAACACGCCGTTGATGACGGGACGGTAGATCCAGATCAGGAAGCGGTTGATCGGATTCCTGTGCTCGGGCACGATCCTGCCGCGCACGAAGATCACCATCAGTGCCGGCACCAGCGTCACCGACAGCAGCGCCGCTGCCGCCATCGCGAACGTCTTGGTGAAGGCGAGCGGCGAGAACAGCCGGCCCTCCTGCGATTCCAGCGTGAAGATCGGCATGAACGACACGGTGATGATGAGCAGGCTGAAGAACAGCGCCGGCCCGACTTCGGCCGCGGCCTCGATCAGGATCGACACCCGCGACTGGCCGGGCTTGGCGCGCTCCAGATGCTTGTGCGCGTTCTCGATCATCACGATCGCCGCGTCGATCATGGCGCCGATCGCGATCGCGATGCCGCCGAGGCTCATGATGTTGGAGCCAATTCCAAGCAGCTTCATCGCACCGAACGCCATCAGCACGCCGACCGGCAGCATCAGGATCGCCACCAGCGCGCTGCGGACGTGCAGCAGGAACACGATGCACACCAGCGCGACCACGACGCTCTCCTCGAACAGCGTGCGCTTCAGCGTCTCGATCGCCGCATAGATCAGGTTGGAGCGGTCATAGACCGGCACGATCTCGACCGATTTCGGCAGGCTGGTCGCGATCTCCCTGAACCGCTTCTTGACGTTCTCGATCACGTCGAGCGCGTTCATGCCGAAGCGTTGCAGCACGATTCCGCTCGCCACCTCGCCCTCGCCGTTCAGCTCGGCGATGCCGCGCCGCTCGTCGGGGCCGAGCTCGACGCGGGCGACATCGCGCAGCAGCACCGGCGTGCCGTTGTCGGTCTTCAGCACGACATTGCCGAGGTCGTTGATATCCCTGAGATAGCCCTTGCCGCGGATGACGTATTCGAATTCCGAGAGCTCGACGGTGCGGCCGCCGACATCGGCATTGCTGGCGCGGATCGCGTCGCGCATCCGCTGCATGGTGATGCCGCGGTCGCGCATCCGTTGCGGATCGAGGATGACGTTGTACTGCTTGACGAAGCCGCCGACACTCGCGACCTCGGCAACGCCTTCGGCTTTGGCCAGCGCGAACTTCAGGTTCCAGTCTTGGATCGTTCTGGTGTCGGCGAGGTTCAGCTGTTTCGACATCACGGCATACTGGTAGACCCAGCCGACCCCGGTCGCATCGGGCCCGATGGTCGGCGACACGCCGGCCGGCAACCTTGACGCCGCGCTGTTGAGGAATTCCAGCACGCGGGAGCGCGCCCAGTAGATATCGGTGCCGTCCTCGAAGATGACATAGACGAAGGAGACGCCGAAGAACGAGAAGCCGCGCACGACTTTCGATTTCGGCACCGTCAGCATCGCCGTGGTCAAGGGATAGGTGACCTGATCCTCGATCACCTGCGGCGCCTGTCCCGGATATTCGGTATAGACGATGACCTGGGTGTCCGAGAGATCGGGAATCGCATCGAGCGGCAGATGGAGCAGCGCATAGAGACCAGCGGCCGCCGCGAAGCCGGTGCCGAACAGCACCAGCAGCAGATTGCGTGCCGACCAGGCGATGACGCGGGCAATCATGGCTTGCCTCCATCCATCATCGCGCTTCCACCTGCCGGCTGCTTTGTGTCGGCCTCGGCAAAACCCTTGATCGCGGCCTTCAGATTGCTCTCGGCATCGATCAGAAAGGTCGCCGACGTCACCACGGCATCCCCCTCGGCGATCCCGTCACGGATTTCGACGTAGCCGTCGCCGCGCCGCCCGAGCTTCACCTCGCGCGGCTCGAACCGGCCGTTGCCGCGGTCGAGCAGCACGGTCTGCCGGCTGCCGGTATCGAGGATGGAGTTGTCGGCGACTGTCAGCACCGGCGCCGCGCTGCCGGTGTCGATCTCGGCGTCGACATACATGTCCGGAAGCAGCGCGAGATCGCCATTCGCCAGTTCGATCCGCACCCGCGCGGTGCGTGTCTCCTTGTTGACCTGCGGATAGATCACGCTGATGCGGCCTGCGAATGTGCGGCCGGGATAGCTGCGCGCCCGCACCGTGACCGTCTGCCCGACCACGATGTTGCCGAGGTCGCGTTCGGCGACGTCGACCAGCGCCCACACCACAGAGACATCGGCGATCCGGAACAGCACGTCACCGGGCTGGGCGCGCATGCCCTCAATCGCGGCGCGCTGCAGCACGATGCCGTCGCGCGGCGACGACCACGGAATGGCGATCGGAACAGTGCGGCTCTTTTCCATTTCGGCGATGACGGCCTCGGGGACGTCGAGATTGGTCAGCCGCTGCTTGGAGCCGCGTCCATAGGGCTCGATCCCGGCGGTCGCCCTGGAGGTGATGGTCGCGACAAATTCGGCCGCGGCGGACGAGATCGCCGGGCTGTAGATCTCCATCAGCGGCTGTCCCTTGGTCACCCGGCTGCCGGTCGTCACGTCGGCGACGCCCTGCACATAACTTTCGGCGCGCATCGCAATGACGGAGACGCGGCGCTCGTCGAGCTGGATCGTGCCGGGCGCGCGCACCAGCGTGCGGATGCGGCGCATCTCGGCCGGCTCCGACTTGACGCCGGTGCGCTGGATCTTGCCCGGCGACAGCGTGATCGAGCCATCGTCGCTGTCTTCGCCGTCATAGACCGGGATGTAATCCATCCCCATGGAATCCTTCTTCGGCACCGGCGAGGTGTCCGCAAGCCCCATCGGGTTGCGATAATATTTGACCCTGCGATCGCTCTTCGCCGCCGCGGACTTCGCGTTCGCCGGCTGCTCGGGTTCGCCGGATTGCGCATCGGCCTCCGGAAACACCGGGAGATAGTCGCGCCCGTCGGGAGTCTGCTTCGGCGTCGCCGAGTAGAGCGGCTTGCCGTCGGGATCACGGTAATAGATCGGCGCAGCGTTCTCCGCCGCCTGCGCGGCGGAAACGATGGCGGCGGTCATCGGCCGCGGCGGCAGGCCGCGGGCGGTCCATGCGACGCCTGCCGCTGCGGCAATCGCAGCGGCGGCGCCGACCCAGGCAAGGCGGCTCATTGCTCGGCCGTGACGACGAGCTTGTTTTCGACCGAGCCGGTCTCGCCCTGCACTTTCGCACCGAGCGACAATTGCCAGCGGCCGGCCATGCCGAAGGTCGCCTTGAACCGGTAGGTGCCGGGCTCGGTGCCCGGCATCGGCGTCACCTTGGTGGCCATCTCCTGCATGCCGTCGGGCGCCATGTCGAGCCGGGTCGAGAAGATGATCGCGTCGGAGACGGATTTGCCGGTGCTCCTGTCGACCAGCCGCACCGTGACGATCCGATCGGCCCCGGCCTTGACGGTCGGCTGCACCAGCTGGAATTCGTAGTTCTTGATCTCGGCGTGGGCAGGCACATGGGTCAGGGCAACGCCGATCAACGCGGCCGCTGCGGCGCGCGCGAGTTGGAAAGACTTCATTGGTGGTAATCCTCGATACGTCTGATGGACCGCGTGAGCGGCATGCGAACGCACGCGCGCCGTCAGGCGCACGCGTCAGCGATCAGGCGCTTCAAGCGCCCGTCAGACGTTGGTTCGAGGCGGATGATCCGGAGGCTTGGCGCCAAGTCCATCAAGCAGACGGTCGTCGCGGGCGGCGATCCGGCTCGGCAGCGGATCGCGCTTGACCAGCGACGCTGCGCCGGCAGGCGCCGCCAGTGAGACGCTCAGCATGCACAGCGCAAGGAACGGACAATCGTCGCAGCCCTTGCTCTTGGTCTGGTCCGGACAGCAGGGCATGTTGTCAGCCATCGCCTGCCCTGACATGGCTTCGTCTGGCATGGCCTGATCGGACATAGCCTGATCGGACATGGCGTGGTGAGACATCGCCATGCCTATGGCCTGATGGTCAGGCATCGCCTGCATCGTGGCGGCCGATGCATCGGGCATCATCCGGGCAAACGCCGGCGCCACGGGCGCGAGCAACAGCCCGGCCGCGACAAGCAGCAATATCCAGAGATTGGCAAGCCGCCTCAGATGCATGCCCGCTTGTCGCACGGATCAGCGGAACCTGCAAATCCGTGCGACTTCACGATCGCGGCAGTGGGAACGTTTGACCCACAGATTTCTCAACACACTCCGTGTCGTCCCTGCGAAAGCAGGGACCCATAACCACAGGCGATCATTGTTGAGCGACGCTGGAACGACGAGTCCCGTCCACGATATCCGCCGCGGAGTATGGGTCCCTGCTTTCGCAAGGACGACGGCCGCGGGCGCGGCGCACTCTGCCCAACCCAATTCGCAATCCCTTCATTCACGGGCGCCTCGACCTCCTAGCGGAACGACACGTTGATAATCGCGTTGCAAGGAGCTAAAGCGCTTGCACGATCCGACACCCATCGCGCAGACGTCTCCCGGTCAGCGCCCGCCCTATCGTCAGGTGCACATGATGGCTTCCTCCGACGCATTGGCCGCTGTCTTCACGCATATCGACGCCAACCACGACAGCTTCCTGCAACGCTTGATCGCCTATCTGCGCCATCCGAGCATCAGCGCCGAGAACATCGGCATCGCCGAGGTCGGCGCGCTGCTTGTCGAGATGCTCACGGGGATCGGCCTCGAAGCCGGCCTCGTGCCCACGAAGGGGCATCCGATGGTGGTGGCGCGCTGGGAGAAGGCACCTGGCAAGCCGACCGTGCTGCTCTACGGACACTACGACGTGCAGCCGGCGGACCCGATCGAGAAGTGGATCTCGCCGCCCTTCGAGCCGACGGTCCGCGACGGCAGGCTTTATGCGCGCGGCGTCGGCGACAACAAGGGTCAGCACTTCGCCCAGATCCTGGCGATCGAATCCCACCTCAAGGTACACGGCGAATTGCCCTGCAACGTCATCCTGCTGCTGGAAGGCGAGGAGGAGATCGGCAGCCCGCATATCGCCGGCTTCGTGCGCAGCAACGCGCATCTGCTGAAGGCCGATCTGGCCGTCACCGCCGACGGCCCGCGCCATGCCAGCGGCGCGCCGACGATCAAGTTCGGCTCGCGCGGCGTCGTCTCGTTCGAGCTGCGCTGCCGCCATGCCAACCGCGACGTCCATTCCGGCAATTTCGGCGGTGTCGTGCCGAACCCGATCTGGACGCTGGTCCATCTGCTCGGCACCATGAAGAACGCGGCCGGGGAGATCACCATCGACGGGCTGCATGATGCTGTCGAGCCGCCGGCGCCCGAGGAGCTGGCGGCGATCGAGCGCCTGCCGCTCGATATCGAGGCCATCAAGACGAGCCTTGCGCTGAAGCGCCTCGACGCGCCGGCCGACCGGCCCTTCTACGACCGCCTGTGCTTCCAGCCGACGCTGACCATCAACGGTTTCCACGGCGGCTATGGCGGCCCCGGCCACAAGACAGTGCTGCCGAACGAGGCGTTTGTGAAATGCGACATCCGTCTCGTCGAAGCGCAGGATTCCGAGGACATCCTGCGCAAGGTCCGGGCTCATGTGGCCAAACACGCGCCCGAGGTCGAGTTCGTCGCTGAGGAGATGGGAATGCAGCCGTCGAAGACGCCGATCGCCTCACCCTACACCGCGCCGCTGCGCCGCGCCTTCGTCGCCGCCCATGGCGAGGAGCCGCTGCTGATACCCGCCGGCTTCGGCAGCCTGCCGGGCTACGTGTTCACCAAGATTCTGGGCATCCCCGCCTTCGTCACACCCTACGCCAACCCGGACGAAGCCAACCACGCGCCGAACGAGAACATGACGCTCGACTGCTTCCATAGCGGCCTGCGGACGGGGGCAGCCCTGCTGCATGAGCTCGGCCAATTCCGGCGCGAGGGTTGGAGCTGCCACATCTGCGGTGTCGTCCCTGCGAACGCAGGGACCCATAACCACAGGTGATCATTGTTAAGCGACGTCGGAACGACGAGTCTCATTCACAGCACAAGCCGTGGAGTATGGGTCCCTGCGAACGCAGGGACGACGCGTGGAGGGAGTCTTACCCAGAACCATCCATCGTCGTCGTCCTGGCGAAAGCCAGGACCCATTACCCCAAATGCAAATTGCGGTGCGGCGCTGGGGCTACGATTTCGTTCACAGTCAAATTCGGTGGTTATGGGTCCTGGCTTTCGCCAGGACGACGACAACATTTGCGGCACGCGACGCGATCCACGCCACCCATCCCCCTCACTTCACCAGCGCCTCGACCTCCTTGCGGAACGCCTGGCGCGAGCTGTCGCGGGAGTAGAACATGTGGCCGCCCGGATAGACCGCAAGCTTGGTGCGAGCAGGACCCGCGAAGGCCGGCAGCTGGTCGAGGATGATCTTGGATGCGAAGTACGGCGTTGCGAGATCGAACAGGCCGTGGCCGATCAGGAGCTTCAGCTTGGGATCGAGCGCCAGCATCTGGCGCAGCTGCGTCACCGACTCCGCCGGATTGATGCCGTGACCGAACTCCCAGGCCTTGTTCACGGTCTCGCTGAGCAGATGATAGGAGCCGTCCGGCCGCCAGTTCAGTTTGCGCGTGGTGAGGTCGACGGCAGCGCTGGTCAGCGGCGCCATCAGGGGATCGCCTGAGGGATCGTTGAAGCGGAAGTAGCTGGAGTCCGGATAGGGATCGAAGCCTTCGACCGACGCGTCGTAGCGGCCGGTCACCTTGCCGTTCTTGCGATCGAACTCGCGGCGGAATTCGCCGATGTCGAAACGGCCGGCGAGCCTGCGGCTCACCGCCTGATCGATGCCGGTCAGGCTGGCTACCTTGTCGGCAAGGCGCGTGGTGGCTTCGGTGTCCGCCTGCCCCTTGACGAGATCGAGCAGGAAATCGCCCCGCGCGTAGCGTTCGACGTCGGCGAGATCCTCGCGCGTCACCGGCCCCTTCGCCTGCCGCGCCACCGCCGTCATGGTCGGCAGGCTCGCGACATATTGCAGGATGCTGGAGCCGGTATAGTCGCGGAAATCGAGCACCGGCGAGATCAGGATCAGGCCGCGCACGCCGACGCCCTGCTGCATTTGCAGATTGCGCACCACCTTCGGCCCGCGGATGCCGCCATAGCTTTCGCCGGCGACATATTTCGGCGAGGTCAGCCGGTCGTATTTCTCCAGCCAGCGGCGGACCACCAGCGCGACTGAATTGGCGTCGCCGTCGACGGTGAAGAAGCGCTTGCGCGCCTCCTCCGATGTGGTGACGAAGCGGCTGTAGCCGGTGCCGACCGGATCGATGAAGACGAGATCGGTGAAATCGAGCCAGGTGTCGGCATTGGGCTGCAATTCGGGCGAGGCCGAGGACACCGCGCCGTCGCCGTCGAACGGCAGCCGCCACGGCCCGACATTGCCGAGTTGCAGCCAGGCCGACGCCGAGCCCGGCCCGCCGTTGAACAGGAACGTCACCGGGCGGTTCGCCTTCTCGGCGCCGTCGAGCTGGTAGGAGGTGTAGGCGAGGTCGGCGAGCGCCTCGCCCTTGTCGTCGAACACGCGGATCGAGCCCGCGGTCGCGCTGAAGTTCAGCGTGCGGCCCGGCAGCGCGACCGATTGCTTTGTGGTGGAATCCGGCGGCAGGCGGTGCTGCTCGGCGGTCGACGCATTGGCGCCGGAGCCCGACTCGCCGCGGCCTCCCCGGCCCTTCTGGCCGCTTGGGTTCTGACCGCCTGGGGCTTGTGCGCTCGGCGACGGCGATGGCTGCGGGGCCTCGTCCTCGGCCCGCGCCGCGGTTGCAAGGCAGGCCACCAGCAGCGCTGCCGCGAGCCGTGTCGCAAAACTGTTAGCCATGCCGTTCACTCCCTGGGCCGACGTTTACGCATTCGCGCCATAAACTACGATAGCCTGCCGGCACCGGTTTGGCGTTGGGTCCGTTCCCGGACCATCTCGACAAGGCCGCCCGGGATGTATAGACGAGCGCGGCGTATTCCGTGCCAAACGAGTTCGTGAGCGATGGCCAGCTCCAAGCGGTATGACAAGATCGCCTTCGTCGCCAGCGCGAGTGCGGAAGCGCAGACGGCGCTCGAGCAGCTGACCGCGATGTACGGCAACTATCCCCCCGCCGATGCCGACGTCGTGGTTGCGCTCGGCGGCGACGGATTGATGCTGCAGACGCTGCACGCCAACATGCGCAGCGGCAAGCCGATCTACGGCATGCATCGCGGCACCGTCGGCTTCCTGATGAATGAATACTCGACGCACGATCTGCGCACGCGGCTTGCGGCGTCGCGGGAGTCGCTGATCAATCCGCTCCTGATGCGCGCGACCGACATCCACGGCGCCGTGCATCTGCATCACGCCATCAACGAGGTTGCCCTGTTCCGGCAGACCTATCAGGTCGCCAAGCTGCGCATCCTGATCGACGAGCATGAGCGGATGCCCGAGCTGATGGCCGACGGCATCCTGGTGGCGACGCCGGCCGGATCGACCGCCTATAACCTCTCGGCCCAGGGCCCGATCCTGCCGATCAACGCGGCGCTGCTGGCGCTGACCCCGATCAGCGCGTTCCGGCCGCGGCGCTGGCGCGGCGCGCTGCTGCCGAATTCCGCCTTCGTGGTGATCGAGGTGATCGAGGGCGAGAAGCGCCCGGTCGCCGCGGTGGCCGACCATGACGAGGTCCGCGACGTCCGCCGCGTCGAGGTGCTCTCCGACAAGACCATTGCGATGCGGATGCTGTTCGACCCCGGCCACTCGCTGGAGGAGCGCATCCTGCGCGAGCAGTTCGGCTACTGACGGTCCGCGCCTGCCCCTGCCCGGCAACCAATCATTAACCCCGGGCGGGATATGGTTAACGTCGGGTAATACCGCGTTGGCCCGGTATGCCCGTTCGGGGCCGGACCATGTATCGCATCGATTTCAACAAGCTGCGATTTTTGATTTGCGACGACAATCCGCACATGCGCCGCATCCTGCGGACGCTGCTGCATTCGTTCGGCGCACGCGAGGTGTATGAGGCCGAGGACGGCGCCACCGCGCTCGAGATGTATACGCACTACGTGCCCGACATCGTCATCACCGACTGGTCGATGCCGATCTTCGACGGGCTCGAGCTCGCGCAGATGATCCGGCAGCCGGAATCCAAGGGCAATCCCTACGCGCCGATCATCATGCTGACCGGGCATTCCGAGAAACGCCGCGTCACGGTCGCGCGCGACGCCGGGGTCACCGAATTCCTGGCCAAGCCGATCTCGGCCAAGGGGCTCTACCAACGCATCATGAACGTGGTCGCCAACCCGCGTCCGTTCATCAAGACCAAGACCTATTTCGGCCCCGACCGCCGCCGCAACACCACCAACACCTATATCGGCCCCGAACGCCGCGGCAGCGGCGAGGTCGAGGTGCTGCAACAGCCGTCGCTGCTCGAGAAGGCGCGCTCGACCATTTAGGACATCGCCATGGCGAAAGACAAACCCGGGACGATCGAGGTCAAGAGCTTCGGCACCCACCACGTCATCACGCAGCCGAATCCGCTACGCAAGATGCTGCTGCGGGTCCCCGAGAGCGACCTCGACGATCCGGTCGGCCGCGCCGAAAAGGCGCTCGCCGGGCTGTCGGGCGAGTTCAAGGAATGGATGACGATCGAGGCCGACCGCCTCTCCGCGGCGCATGCCACCGTGCTGCGCGAGGGCTTCAACGACAAGACCCGCGAGGAGCTGTTCCGCGCTGCGCACGACATCAAGGGCGATGCCGCAACGTTCGGCTATCCGTCGGCAGCGGCAGCCGCAGAGAGCCTGTGCCGCATCATCGAGCACGCACCGGATCTCGCCGCGGTACCCGCCCAGCTGATTGCGCACCACATCAACGCCGTGCAGGCGATCGTGCGCAACCGCACCAAGCTCGACACCGCGGTCGTGGCCGGCGTGCTGAGCAAGCAGCTCCGCGGCATCGCCGATGAATTCCTGACCCACGCCAACCGCGACCGCCCCGAGCATCTCGAGGCCATCCTCGCGCCGAGCATCGTGCCCGGCGAATAGCGGCGCGCCGCGGCTCAAGGCCGCGGCTTCAATCATCGTCAATCGGAGGGAGCGCGGCCGGTCAGGCCGCGATGAGATCGTCGTCGTAGGGCAGCACCGCGATCGCGTCATCGGCGGCGAGCTCCTCGCAAAACATGCGGGCATCCTCGCGGGCCGATTCGGTCGCAAAGCGGCGCAGCAGGATCAAGAGCGGCTCGGCCGCCGAATGATCGGTCTCGCAATGGGTCAGCACCCGCTCGACCATACGGCGATGCAGCCGTGCCGCACCGTCGCCGCTATCGACATAGCCGACCTCGTGGCTCGCCTCGAGCGCGACGCGGAACGCCGCATAGGTCGATTCCGGCAGGCCGGCGCGCCGCAGCAGCGCCTGCAGCCCGTTGCCGCCACGGTCGTTCAGCAGCGCGGAGACGCGGCCATAGGGCAATCCGGACAGTTCGGCGAGCGCAGCCCCGAACAGATCGAGGTTGCCCGACAGCAGCGCGCGCAGGATCAGCCCGGCGGTGAGCTGGCCGGTGGCGCGCAGATGCGTGATCAAATTCTGCATGTCGTCGCCGAAGGCGCGCGCGGCGATGTTCACCGTGGAGCGCTCCTTCGCCTCGCCGGCGATGCGGTCGGCACGGTCGGCGCCGAGCCAGTTCCGCGCTACGACGAACTGCGCCAGCGTGTCGGACAGCTTTGCGACCAGCGCCAGCCGCGTCGCCGACGGCAGGTCATCCAGCGCCAGCATCGATTCCCGGATCGCCGCGAGATGGCCATGGCGCTCGACGATGCGGTCCCAGGAGAATGGCGCGAGCCCGGCATAGGGATTCTCGATCAGCTCGAGCGCGGCCGCGGCCGAACCGACCTCGGCGATCGCCGCAGCGACGGAGGCCGGCAGGTTGACGCGGCGCGCGATCGCGCACTGCATCTCGTCGGAGCCGGTCGCGACGATATCGACGAGATCGGCATCGATCAGGAGCGGTGAATGCTCCAGCACCGGCAGCGCGATCGCCGCCTGGTCGGCCGACAGCGCCTGCACGATCGCAGCCGGCGCCTCCGCGCTGTGTGCGAACACCTCGGCCATCGCCTGTCGCACCAGCGGCGACGGGTCATCGAGCAGCATCAGCAGCGCGCCTTCGGCTGCAATGCGGTCGTCCTCGGTGAGGTCTGAAATGAGCCAGGCCCGGGCCAACGCCCGCGTCGCCTCTGCTCGCTCGCCTGCCGGAGCGGTCCTAATCCAACTAATGAACTGCCGAACGATCATGGTCCTTCCGGCTTACGCAACGAAACGGCATCGACTTACGATGCCAACTACAAGGAAAAATAAACCATGACGCTTAACAAAGGGTTCACCATAAACGTTTGGGATTATTGACGTTTCGTTAAGATCGGCACGGCGCGCCTTCGCACGCGCAGCAGGCCAGCGCTAGCCGTTGCTGTAGGTGCCGTTCGGATCGCTGAACAGATCAAGCCGTCCGGGCGCACGGACCTTCGGCGTCGCCGACGTGGTCAGCGCGGAGGAATTGCCCCACAGCTCCTGCACCGCAGGTGAAATCGGCTCCGAACGATCGCCGCCCTGGTAGAGCGAGCGGAAGGCCGGCGCCGGCTGCGCGGATGCGACGGTCGAGGTCGCGCCAGCTGACGCGGCCGCACCGGCATTCGGGAAAGTCGAAAGATACGACGCGGTGTCCATCGACACCGCTTGCGTTGGCGCAGCGCTTGCCATCGCGTAAGGGCTCATGGTGTCGCCGCCCGCTGCAGCAAAGGCAGTGCGTGTGTCCTTCGAGTTTGCCGCCGCGGCGTAGCGCGTGGTCAATACCGAATAGACTTGGCTGACGCTGCGCGCGCTGCCCGACTTATCGTAGAAGATCGACTGGTTGGCGGCCGCCGCCTTCGGAAACAGCGCGGCGGCATTGGCGCTCGGGCTGTCCTCGGCGCTCGAGATCAGCTTGCCGGCGCCGCCGACGCCCATGAAATGCGCCATATAGAGTTCGGCGTCGGTCGGCCGACGGCCGAGCGCGCCGGTGAGCTTGAAGCTGTTGGACTGCGTCAGGGCCGCCGCCATCGACGACGCCGCATCGGGATCGTCGCGCAGCTTCATGACCGCGCTGCGTGCCGCGGGATCGCTCACCGAATAGCTGCCGTCGGAGTTCTTGGTGATGGCATCGGCATACTGACCGTAGCCGAGCTGGCCTCCCGCCTCCTTGACGGTGCCGAGCCAGGTCTGGTCGATGAACTGATAGAGTCCATGCGCCGACGAGGTCGTGGCGCCGGCCCGCGGATTGAAATTGGATTCCATCTTCGCGGTGGTGAGCAAATATTCGAAGCTCGTACCGGTGGTGGCCGCCGCCTGCTTGATCGAGCCGGCGACCTTCAGGCGCGAAGCATCGACACCTGCCGAAGCCGTCGCATTGAAGAGGTCGACCGCCATTGATCGGGTGCCCTGCGGGGTGCCGGCAATCGGCACCCATGTCCTGTCAACCTGCCGTAATTATGGTTAACGGCACGTTAAGGCCCCGGCACGAAGGGCAACGCGGCCGCCGCTATTTGCGGTAGACCGCGCCGGGATCGAACAGGCGCTCAGCATCGACGAAGGACAGCCTGACAGCGCCGCCCTCGCCCTGCACCGCGCGATAGAAGCAGGAGCGCCGTCCGGTGTGGCAGGCGGCGCCGATCTGTTCGACCTTGATCCACACGGCGTCCTGATCGCAATCCATCCGGATCTCGACCACGCGCTGGGTCTGGCCAGAGCTCTCGCCCTTGCGCCACAGCGCGTTGCGCGAGCGGCTGAAGTACCAGCCCTCGCCGGTCGCGATCGTCTTGCGCAGCGCTTCATCGTTCATGTGCGCGACCATCAGCACGTCGCCGGTCGCGACATCGGTCGCGACGCAGGTCACAAGACCGGTCGCGTCGAATTTGGGCCGGAAGTCGAGCCCCTCTTCGCGGTCGTGATCGTGGGTCGATGTGGACACGGAAAACCTCGCTCGAGAGAATGCGAGGTTACCGGTTCGGTCCTCGCACCAGGGACAGGAAACGCTGCTGCTCGGCCGGATTGTCGCGGAACATGCCGGTGAAGCGGCTGGTGAAGGTCGATGCGCCATGCTTGGCGACGCCGCGCACCGACATGCAGGTATGCTCCGCCTCGATCAGCACGGCAACGCCGCGCGGCTTCAGGACCTCGTCGATCGCAGCCGCGACCTGGGCGGTGAGATGCTCCTGGGTCTGCAGGCGACGAGCGAAGATGTCGGTCAGCCGCGCCAGCTTGGAGAGGCCCACGACGCGCTCCACCGGCGTATAGGCGATATGCGCCTTGCCGTAGAACGGCATCATGTGATGCTCGCACTGCGAGGTGAACTCGATGTCGCGGACGAGGACGAAATCGTCGTAGCCGGCAGTCTCGCCGAAGGTACGGTTCAGCACTTCGGCCGGGCACTGATGATAGCCCTGATAGAGCTCGTCATAGGCTTCGACGACGCGGCGCGGCGTGTCGAGCAGGCCCTCGCGGCCGGTGTTCTCGCCGATATAGGCGAGCAGCGTCTTCACGGCGTCCTCGGCCTCGGCCCGCGACGGGCGCGGCTGGTCGGCACGGACGGCGGCCGCCATGAATTCTGAAGGGTCGAGCTCGCCTGGCTTCGCGTCGGCCGGCTTGTTGGGGCGAATCGATTTGATCAAGGCGTCCATGTCTTCTCCGTTCGACCGGCGCGGCATTTGCCGTTGGGCCGGATGTGTCACCGGGCAGACGGGGCGGATCATCGAACCACCGGACGCCTGAGTCCCATCTTTGTAGCACCACCGCGACGAAGGTGGGCCGCGCTGGCCGCATGGCCGGGCTATGTTTCCGGCGCTGCCGTCCATATATAGGACGGTGAAACCCAGCCGCCAAGAGCGCCCGGCCCGGCCGGAACCAGGCATCTGTCCCCATGCTGAACGACATTTACAACAAGCGGATCATCGAGTTGGCCGGCAATATTCCGCGCCTCGGACGGCTCGCCGACCCCGACGCCAGCGCCACCGCGCATTCCAAATTGTGCGGTTCGACCGTCAAGGTCGACCTCAAGATGGACGGCCCCGTGGTGACGGACTTCGCCCATGACGTGAAGGCCTGCGCGCTCGGCCAGGCCTCCTCCTCGATCATGGCGAGCCATGTGGTGGGGTCGACCGCTGAGGAGCTGCGCGAGTTGCGCGAGACCGTCCGCAAGATGCTGAAGGAAAATGGCCAGCCCCCGCAGGGCGGCAAATGGGCCGACATCGCGCTGCTCGAGCCGGTGCGCGATTACAAGGCCCGCCATGCCTCGACGCTACTGACCTTCGATGCGGTGGTCGACGCGATCGGCCAGATCGAGGCCAAGGCAAAGCAGCCGGCGTAGACCTTGCTGCCGGCGTAAGCCAACTACTGCGCGGGCTGGACCGGCGGCGGCGCCGTGGTGCTGCCGACCGGCACGACCGCCTCGGCGGTCTTGGTCGCCTTCGCGGTCTGCGGCTGCACCTCACCCTCCATGGCGGTACTGACGAAGCGATCGCTGTTCTTCGGCTTCGCCTCGGCCATGGGAATAACGTTGTCCTGCCGCGGCAGCACGTCGGCGACGGCGTCCGTGGTGACGAGATTGGTCAGCCGCAATTCAGCTGCCGACAATTCATGCAGGTCTTCCCACGGCGGCACGCTGAGTGCGAGCGACAGTAGCTCACCGGCGCCGCCCATCTCGAAAGTGTACTTGGCGAGACGGCCGATATCGCGCTCGACGATCATCAGGTCCTGAGCCGTATAGCTGGCGGCCTTGGCATCGTCGGCACGGTCGCCCATCCAGATCTGATGCACCCGGACGTGGGCGGCCGGCGGCACGTAGCGCGTCTTGCCCGACAGCAGCAGGAATACGCACATCGACTCGCAATAGGCATCCGGCAGCACGCTGGCGCGGTCACCCTGCGCTGCCTGGCTGACGATACTGGTGCCGACCGTGGTCAGCGCGCCGAGACCGCGGAAGCGGCGGCCGAGCGCGATCGCGTCGTTGACCGAGCCGCCGCTGGAGTCGAGCACGATGGTGGCGCCGTTGAGCTGGCGGCTGCGCGCGAACTCGTCGAACTCCTTGGGGCTGTCGGCCGTGATGATGCCGACCGCCGACACCCAGCCCCGGCAATTCGGCTGACAGGCGATCCAGCTGAACTTCATCGGCAGCTTGCGCTCTTCGAGGGTCGAGCTGGCCTGCGCGGAACTCCCCGCCGTCGTGACGGTTCCGGAAATCGCGAAGCAAAAGGCGACGGCGCCGGTGAGCACCCAACTGCGCAACGAGAGCGACCTGACGAGCCTCAATTTGGTTCCTTCCCCCAAGCCCCTGGTTGCGAGCGGTGGCAATGGCCCCATGGCAAAGCGCCACGATTCTGTCATCGGCGCGTTACGAGAACGGTAGCCTTGCTGACCTGGATCGTCCATAGGACCCTTGCTGCAGCGCCAATCGGGCCGTGCGATAATAGCGAACTGTGGCGTAAATATCTGCAACAGAACAGTTCCTTGGCTTGGAACCCCCGCAAGACTACGTACATACTTGCGTATGCCGTCGACAGAACATTCAACACCGCACCATCAACGATGCATGGAGTGTGCCACCAGCGCGCGCCGCTTGCCGCGCAACTTCGGCCGCGCCTTGATCTGGATCTACCGGCACACGCTGTCGCCGCTGGTCGGCTACAACTGCCGGCATCTGCCGACCTGCTCGGTCTATGGCGATGAGGCGATCGAGCGCTTCGGACTATGGGCCGGCGGCTGGATGACGCTGGCGCGGCTGCTGCGCTGCCAGCCGTGGGGCACCTCCGGAATCGACAACGTCCCGCCGGTCAAGCCGCCGGGCGCGCACTGGTACGTGCCCTGGCGCTACGGCCGCTGGCGCGGCGTCAACGACAACTGATCGATTTCCGCAGCGCTCCCAAGCCCGCCGCGCATTGCTGCCGGGCGGAACTGTGGCGATACTTGGCGCATTGTTTCAGTGCCCCTTGCGGTTCTTGGGGAGGAAACAACAATGCGCTGGAAAATCAGCCACAACGGTCACGATCCCCGGCAGATCGACTTGCTGGCCGTGCTTGCCTTGCTCGTCGTGATCATTGGCGCCTACGGCTACTTCACGCACAACTCGACCAAGCCGAGCACGACGGCGTTCATCGTGCCGAGCCAGAGCGTGAAGTGGTGATGCGCAAGCTCACTCGGCTGCGGCAGCACGCGCCGCGCGCGGCCGCGTAATGACCACCACTACGAGCGCCGCCGCAACGAAGGCGGTGGCCACATAGCCTGCGGCGTAGAGCCATTCGCGCGCGAACAGCAATCCGCCGATCGCCGAGCCGATGGCCTGGCCGATATACAGCACCGAGGTATTGAGCGAGACCGACGCCGAGGCGAGCGCCGGCGCCGCACCGACCAGCCGCACCTGCTGCATCGAATTGGTCGACGCAAAGCCGAGGCCCCACACCGCCACCGAAGCCGCCATCAATGCATAGGCGCCGGCGCTCAGCGCCCAGCCGGCCACGCCGGCGAGCAGCAGCACAGTGAACAGGACCGACGTCCTCCAGGCGCCCCAGGAATCCACGATACGGGTTGCGATCGCAATGCCGACGAACCCGAAGATACCGTAGAGCGCGAACACGATGCCGACCGCGTCCGCATTCGCGCCGGTCAGCTTGCCGAGCAGCGGCCCCATGAAGGTGAAAACCACGAACTGTCCGGACATCTGCAACGTCGTGATCGACAGCAGCAGGATGACGGTCGGATTGCGGCCGAGATCGGCCCAGGTCCGGAGGTCGACCGGCGCGCCATGCAATCCGCCGGGCAGCCGCCACCACAGCAGCAGCGAGCTTGCGAGCCCGGTCAGCGCGATCGCGCCATAGGTCACGCGAAAGCCGTAGCGGCTTGCGATGAAGGTGATCAGCGGCAGCCCGATCGCAGCGGCGAGCGACCCGCCGAGGAAGATATAGGCGATCGTGCTGCCGCGCTTTTCCACCGGCACGATCAACGCTGCGGTGCCGGCCGCCTGCGGCGTGTAGAGCACACCGACCGCGAGCATCACCAGGCGGATGATCAGGAGACTGTCGTAGTCCGGCGCGAAGGCGGATGCCGCGTTGGTCAGCGTCAGCACCAGAAGCGTCGCCGTCAGCAAGGCTCGCCGCTCGAACCGGCTGGTCAGCCACGCCGTCAGCGGCGAGCCCACGCACAGCACGATCGCGCCGAAGGTGATCAAAAGGCCCGCGGTGTGGATGGTGACGCCGAGCCCGCTCGACAGCTCCGTCAGCATGCCGGCCGGCGCCAGCACCGAGCAGCCGGTGACGATGTTGCCGAGCATCAATGCGGTGGGAGCGAAGCGTTTCACGCCGCGTTGATAGCAGACCCCGATTTCAATGCAACTGCATCTAAATGCATGGCACGTGATCGATTTGCGCCGCTTGCGCTCATGGCGACGGCGATGCCGCCGCCGGCGCAGCGTTGACGCTCGGTGACGCCGCCGCCGGCCACGGGCTTGCAGGCTTCGGACCCGGTGTCGCGGCCGGGCACGATGCCAGAAGCCGTGTCCATCCCTGCTCCAGCCCGGTCGTGTCGATATCGAATGTCGCGACGCCGGGCCTCGCGGGATCCGGCTTGCCGTCGGATGACAGCGCACTTTCGCCGATCTCCAGATGCGGGACCGCCGTCATCGTCTTGACGATGTCCGCGCTCACCGGATCGCTCCAGACCTCGTATTTGCCGAACCGCGCCGGCAATCTGCCGAATGCGATCGCCTTGGTGACGCCGGCCATCATCACCACCGTGCTCTTGCCGGCGGCGCCCTCGTCGAACTCGCGCACGAACATCAGGCGCCCGCGATCCTTGTTCTCGCAGAACAGCCGCCACTCCATCATGCGGAACGAGCTGCCGTTGCCGTTCTTCTGCTGTGCGATCTTGCGGACATAGGGCCGCGTTTCCTTCTCCACCGCCCACAGCGTGTCCGGCAGCGGCCGCGTGTCGATTCCGAATCGATAGAGTTCGGGGCGCGTCAGCACGTGCAGGTTCTCGAACTTCACGGTCCGGATCAGGTCGCTGAGCTCGTGGCTGATCCCCATCGCCGCGAGGAACACGTTGCGGTCGCGATCGGCACTCACCATCTCGCGCCGCCTGAAATCCGCGACCGCCTGCGGCGGCGGATGGCCGTGGACCACGAACATCAGCCTGGAGTTATGCACCGCGAGCACCGAGTCCGGCGCCACTTCGCGGACGGTCGCGCCCAGGAACAGATAGGCGCAAGCCGAGACGCACATCGCGTTGCGCGTTGAGAGTTCGGCCCCGACCTCCCCTTTCGCAGCCTTGATCTTCAGACAGGCGGCGTCGATCTGCGTACCTGCGGAACAGGCCGGCACGTTGGTGCGGCCGACCCGGGCGGTCGCCTTGCGTGCGCGCAGAAACCGCGCGATCGCATAGGACTGCTCGACATTGCCGCCCGGCGAATGCAGGTAGATCGGAAGCTGTGGGTCCTTGACCGCGAGCAGGAAGCTGCGAATCCGCGCCGCGGCATCCCGATCGATCTCGCCTTCGATCGCGATCCAGCGATCGCAGCCGGCGCCGCACGCATTCGGCGCTCCCTTGGCGAGATAGATGGTCAGCTTTTTCGCGAATCCGGCCTTCTCGACCGGTGCTTCTTCCGCCCGCGACACGCCCGGGATCAGAAGCAACGCCACGAAAAACAGGAGACGGGAAAACATGAACCTTGCGGATTGCGCGATGGCGGACAAATGGAGGCCGGACGTTAGTCGATGATCGGCAACGTCGCAACGATCACAGCCGTCAGGTGCGGACGAGCTTCCCTCGATTCGGTGCGATCGGAGGCCGATTTTCTTGATATTGCCGGATTGCAGGCGTCAAATCCCCTGCTATACCGCTGCTTTCCGCTTACCTGCGCTCGTTCGCAGGAGTGAGCTACAGGAGACATCATGGCCGATACGCCGCCCAAATCCGAATCCGGATTCCAATACAGCCTGTCCAACCTCAAACCCGCAGAACCCGTGAACAAGATCGCCCTCACCTTCCCTGATGGAGCGAGGCGCGATTTCCCGAAAGGGACCACCGGCCTCGACATCGCCAAGGGCATTTCGCCCTCACTCGCCAAGCGCACCGTCGCGATGGCGCTCGACGGCGCGCTCGCCGACCTCAACGATCCGATCGAGACCGACGCCAAGATCGAGCTGATCGGCCGCGACGACCCGCGCGCGCTGGAACTGATCCGGCACGATGCCGCGCATGTGCTGGCGGAGGCCGTGCAATCGCTGTGGCCGGGCACCCAGGTCACGATCGGCCCGGTGATTGAGAACGGCTTCTACTACGACTTCTTCCGCAACGAGCCGTTCACCCCGGAAGATTTTGCCGCGATCGAGAAGCGGATGCGCGAGATCATCGGACGCGACAAGCCCTTTACGAAAGAGGTTTGGGATCGCGAAAAGACCAAGCAGGTGTTCCGCGACAAGGGCGAGGCCTTCAAGGTCGAGCTGGTCGACGCCATTCCCGGCAACGAGCCGATCAAGATCTATTTCCAGGGTGACTGGTTCGATCTGTGCCGCGGCCCGCACATGACCTCGACCGGCAAGGTCGGCAACGCCTTCAAGCTGATGAAGGTGGCCGGCGCCTATTGGCGCGGCGATTCCAACAATCCGATGCTGACCCGCATCTACGGCACGGCATTCGCCAAGCAGGAAGACCTCGACGCCTACCTCAAGCAGATCGAGGAGGCCGAGAAGCGCGACCACCGCAAGCTCGGCCGCGAGCTCGACCTGTTCCACTTCCAGGAGGAAGGCCCAGGCGTGGTGTTCTGGCACCCGAAGGGCTGGACCATATTCCAGCAGCTGATCGCCTATATGCGGCGCCGGCTGCTCGGCGACTACAACGAGGTCAACGCGCCGCAGATCCTCGACAAGGTGCTGTGGGAGACCTCGGGCCACTGGGACTGGTACCGCGAGAACATGTTCGCGGCGCAATCCGCCGGCGACGAGGCCGAGGACAAGCGCTGGTTCGCGCTGAAGCCGATGAACTGCCCCGGCCACGTGCAGATCTTCAAGCACGGGCTGAAGAGCTACCGCGACCTGCCCTTGCGGCTTGCCGAGTTCGGCGTCGTGCATCGCTACGAGCCGTCGGGCGCGATGCATGGCCTGATGCGGGTGCGCGGCTTCACCCAGGACGACGCCCATGTGTTCTGCACCGAGGAGCAGCTCGCCGATGAGTGTCTCAAGATCAACGAGTTGATCCTGTCGACCTACGCCGATTTCGGCTTCGACGGCGAGCTCACGGTCAAGCTCTCGACGCGACCGGAAAAGCGGGTCGGCACCGACGAGATGTGGGATCACGCCGAGCGCGTGATGGCCACCGTGCTGTCCGAGATCAAGGCCAAGGGCAGCAACCGGATCCGCACCGAGATCAATCCGGGCGAAGGCGCGTTCTACGGGCCGAAGTTCGAGTACGTGCTGCGCGACGCCATCGGCCGCGACTGGCAGTGCGGCACCACCCAGGTCGACTTCAACCTGCCGGAACGGTTCGGCGCGTTCTACATCGATCACGACGGCTCGAAGAAGGCGCCGGTGATGGTGCACCGCGCGATCTGCGGTTCAATGGAGCGCTTCATCGGCATCCTGATCGAGCACTATGCCGGCAGCTTCCCGCTCTGGCTGGCGCCGACGCAGCTCGTGGTCACGACCATCACCTCCGAAGGCGACGAGTATGCCAAGGTGGTGGCGGCCGCGGCGCGCCGCGCTGGTCTCCGCGTCGAGATCGATCTGCGCAACGAGAAAATCAACTACAAGGTCCGCGAGCATTCGCTGGCCAAGATCCCGGCGCTGCTCGTCGTCGGCAAGAAGGAGGCCGAGACGCATTCGGTCTCGGTCCGCCGCCTCGGCAGCGAGCGCCAGACCGTGATGCCGACCGATGAGGCGATCGCCGCGCTGGTCGACGAGGCGACGCCGCCGGACGTGAAGCGGGCGCGATCCGTCGCCTGATCCTCACAATCGGTCTAAACTGGCTTTCGCTGGCTCCGTCGTGCCCCCATCTTGGGGGCACGACTCCCCTTGAAGGACATTTCCGTGCCCGATGCCATTGAACTCCTGAAGACCCGCCGCTCGATGAAGCCGCGCGAGATGACCGGGCCCGGCCCGTCCGCGGCCGAGCTCGAGACCATCCTGACCATCGGCGCGCGTGTGCCCGACCACGGCAAGCTCGCGCCCTGGCGCTTCATCGTGTTCGAGGGTGATGCCCGCGCCCGCGCCGGCGACGTGATCGCGAAAGTGTTTGCCCGCAAGAATCCCGGCGCGCCGGCCACCGACATCGAGGTCGAGAAGAAGCGGCTGACCGATGCGCCGCTGGTGATCGGCGTCGTCTCCTTCACCAAGCCGCACCCCAAGGTGCCGCCGTGGGAGCAGGAATTGTCGGCCGGCGCCAGCGCGATGAACATCGTCACCGCGGCGACCGCGCTCGGCTACGGTGCCTGCTGGCTGACCGGCTGGTTCGCCTTCGACCGCGACGTGCTCGACGGCCTCGGCCTGAAGCCGGACGAGAAGCTCGCCGGCCTGATCCACATCGGCACGCCGACCAAGCCGAGCGAGGATCGCCCGCGCCCGGCGTTGACGGATATCGTGACGCGGTTCTGAGCTTGCGGTGTTGATGGATTGCCCGGGTCACGCCCGGGCATGACGAGCGAATAAAGAGCCGCTATGCCGCCTTCGAGGCGCGCTCCGCAAACTTGCTCAGCAAGGCCGCGATCTCGCTGCCGGGCCTCGCGGCACTGAACAGGAACCCCTGCACCTCGTTGCAGCCTTCGGCGCGCAGCCAGTCGAGCTGGTCTGTTGTCTCGACCCCTTCCGCGGTCGTGGTGATCTTGAGGCTGCGGCCGAGGCCGGAGATCGCGCGCACGATCGCAAGGCAATCGGAGCGCCGCGCCAGATCCTTCACGAAGGAGCGATCGATCTTGATCTTGTCGAATGGGAAGCTGCGCAGGTAGCTCAGCGAGGAATAGCCGGTGCCGAAATCGTCCATCGAGATGCTGACGCCGAGCTCTCGCAGCTGATGCAGGATCGCAAGGTTGGCTTCGGTCTCCGCGAGGAATACCGACTCGGTGATCTCGAGCTCGAGCCGCCGCGCCGGCAGGCCGGAATGCGCCAACGCCGAGATCACGGCCTGGACCAGATTGCGGCTGCGGAACTGCACCGGCGACAGGTTGACCGCAACCTTGACGTCGGCCGGCCACTTCATCGCCTCGGCGCAGGCCTCGCGCAGCACCCATTCGCCGAGCGCGACGATCAGGCCGATGTCTTCCGCAACCGGGATGAACTCCGCGGGCGAGACCATGCCCTTCTCCGGGTGCCGCCAACGCAGCAGCGACTCGAAGCCCGAGATGCGGTCGGCCGCGATATCGACCAGCGGCTGGTAGTGCAGCTCGAACTCGCCGTTGCTGAAGGCCGCGCGCAGATCGCGCTCCATGTCGCGTCGCTTCTGCGCCTGCTGATCCATCTCCGGTTCGAAGAAATGATGTACGCCGCCGCCGTCGGACTTGGCGCGATACAACGCCATGTCGGCATTGCGCATCAGTTCTTCAGACGTGGTGCCGTCGCCGGGCGACAAAGCGATGCCGACGCTGGCGCCGACCACGACTTCGAGCCCGTCGATCGTGTAGGGCGCGCTCAAGGCGTCGATCAGCCGCTCGGCGAATGCGCTCGCCTCGTTCGGCGAGACATCGGCGGCAAGTACGATCGCGAACTCATCGCCGCCGAGCCGGGCCGCGACATTGTCGTCGCGGACCACCTCGCGCAGCCGCTCCGCCACCAGCTTGAGCAGCCGGTCGCCCATCGGATGCCCGAAGGAGTCGTTGACGTTCTTGAACAGGTCGAGATCGACGCACATCACCGCGACGCGCTTGTTGCCGGTCCGGCTACGCTCCAGCGCCTCGCGCAGGCGCTCCTGGTAGAAGTCCCGGTTCGGCAGGTTGGTGAGACCGTCATGGTGCGCCATGTGCGCGATCCGCGCCTCAGCGGCACGGCGTTCGGTGATGTCGACCACCGCGACCAGGTAGCCGTCGCGACCTTCGAACGCCACCCTCCGTCCGAACGTCAGCACATGGATCTCGGTGCCGTCGGCCCTGATGTGGCGCCAGTCGCGGCTCGATTGATAGACGTCGCCGATCTCGCGCAAGGCGGCGCTGTGCACGCCCCACTCGTCCTCCGGCCAGATCTCGCGCAGGGTCATGCCGAGGAATCGATCGCGGCTATAGCCGTAGTGCTGAACGGCCGCGTCGTTGACGCTGAGGAATTCCATCGTGACGGCGTCGAACACCCACATCGGCATCGGGTTGTTCTCGAACAGCAGGCGGAACGACACCTCGCGCTGCTTCAGCGCGGTGACGTCGGAGACGGTCAGCGACAGCATGTCGCCGAACGCCGTAACGCCGAGCCGCAGGCAGCGATCGCCGCTGTCGATCTCGAACTGGTCGCCGGGACCGCTGCCGACGAACCCGCGCAGGCGGTTCATCACCGTTTCAGCCGCAAGCGGATTGCCGCCGGCGCTGAGCCGGCGCCACAGCAACTCGGTCGCGGGCTGCATCAGGAGCTTGGCTGCGCCCTGGTTGAGATGCACGATCTGGAAATCAGCAGCCTCGCCCCGCGCATCGCGGATCGCAGCAAGCGACAGCACGCCCTCGTCGGTGGCCGAGAAGATCGTGTCGAGCAGATTGTACTGCGCGTTGCGCTCGTTGACGTAGACGCCGACCAGGATACCGCCCCAGCGCGACCGCGTCGGCAGCGCCAGCACGTCGAAGGTCCGCACCAGACCATCGCGCACGCAATGCGCCGACGCCAGATAGGGCCGGCAGTTCTCGCGTGCGTTCGCGGCGGCTTCGGTCAACGCCGTCGCGCAGTCCGGCGGCAGCGCGCTGAGCGGAATGTCCCAGCGCTCGTCGTTCAGCCAGGTCTGCACATAGCGGCCGGTATGCGAGACACACAGCACGCCATCGACGTCGCGCAGCAGCACGATATGGTCCGCAAGCCGGCCGAGGCTGCCGAGCATCACGTCTTCATAGTGCGGCAGCCTTTCGCCGGGACGGACCGCCGCCTGCCATTTGCGTTGCAGAACCGGAACGTCGGCGAACATCTCGGAATTGAACTTGGCCGATGTCTTTGCTGATTTCTTGTTGGCCATGACCATGGCACGCCCCGTTGACGCAAGCGCCAGGCATGATCCGGAAAAGTGTGAAGCGAATTTCCGAAAGGATCATGCCCAGGCAAAAATCCCCGTGGCATCCAAGTCATGCCGCGGCTTAACGTCATGTAAAAATGGCGACGCCGTGCGTCATCGCCAGCGATTATGACAGCACAAATTCGCGCGATGGTTAGTTCGCGTTAGAGACCATGACAGTTGCATGAAATGCAGTTCGATCGGGCGTCAGCGCGCCACGACCTCGACTTCGCCGTCGACCCCGTTGACGACGTTGAACGGACGCTCGAACACCTTGCCCTCGTTCTTGGCGATCGCGCGATACTCGCCTTCGGAGAGCACGACGCGCGGGAACGCGCCGATCGATTCCTTGATCACGTCGCCGCCCGGCGTGATCACCGACCATGCGGTGTTGGCGAGCGCCTCGCCGCCCTTCTCGCTGACCAGCTTGAGGGTGATGACGGCCGCGCGATGGGTCACGGTGACGTCGGTCAGCTTGCCCGCCGCGACACGAATGTCGGAACGCACCACCGAGTTGGCGTCGCCATAGTTGGAGACGATGTAGTAGGTGCCCTCCGGCAGCAGCGCGACGTCGCCGGCGGCGACGTTCGGCACCAACGGACCACGGTCCGAGCCGTCGAACTGGCTGCCCTTGTAGATCGCAAACGCGATCTGGTTGGCCGGGATCTTGCTCGATCCGACCTTGCCCTCGATCCGCAGGCCACCGGCCGGCAGCACGAAGGATTCGCGGTCGGTCTCCGACTTCAGGCTGACGGCGCGCACCGCGCTGACGAGGCCAAGCGCGACATGGACGACGTAGTTGCCGGGCGGCAGCACCACGTTGGGCGTCGCCCCCCGCTCCTCGCGGATCAGCTTGTAGGTGCCGTTGTCATCCGGCTTGTCGGCGAACACCCGCCACACCAGCCCGGCATTGATGACCGGCAGATCCTTGCCGTACCGCGCCGTCAGCGACAGCACCGCCTGCCCCGCGGTCGGCGAGCCGGCCGGCGGCGTCACCGGAGGCACGGTCGCAATCGATGGCTGGACGATGGTCGGCTGGTTCAGCGGGCCGGGCAGCACGGGCCCCGATCCGGCCCCGGATGGCGGCGCCAGATTGAGCGCCGGGCCGGTCTGCACGTCCGGCACCGATGCCGGCGGGATCGGCGGCGGCCGGTCGCTGAAGAACTGCGCGGAGGCGGAACCGGAGATCAGGGCGAGCAAAAATGCCGCAAGCGTCAATAGCGGAAGGAGCCGCATGCCCCGTCCGCATCCGCCGATGCCGTTGCCCCTCGTAGTCATGTCCATGCTTTTCAACGAAAACGCGGCAAATTCAAGCCTTCGTCGAAGCTTCGTCACAGTCCTGGCGGGCTCTCTCCCCATTTGGAACCGCTCGATCAAGCCGATGTTAGCCCTACCGTCGCGGTCCAGTCACATTCCCTGCCTACCGCGGTCGACCCGGGGCATGAATCGTGCCTGTAGGGAATAACCATGAACACGGACGACGCTGGCGCAGTCATGTCGCGCGGCCTAGTCTCGCGCTGGCAGGAGATTTGTCGTGTTGGATAGCTGGATGGGCCGCGGCCACAAGAGCTCCGACGGCCCCGACAAGGTCGGACTGGGAACGGTTCGCCGGCCGGTGATCGGGCTTGCGCTCGGTGGCGGCGCCGCGCGCGGCTTTGCCCATATCGGCATCATCAAGACCCTGCTCGCCCATGGCATCGTCCCCAATGTCGTGGTCGGCACCTCGATCGGCTCCGTGGTTGGCGGCGCCTATGCGGCCGGCCATATCGACACGCTGGAGCAATGGGCCCGCGGCCTCCAGCCGCGCAGCGTCCTCGGCTACCTCGACATCCGCCTCAACGGCTCGGGACTGATCGGCGGTGCCAAGCTGGCCGCCGAGATCGAGGCCGCGCTCGGAAAATCCATGATCGAGGACCTTCCGGTCAAGTTCGCCAGCGTCGCGACCGAAGTGCGTACCGGCCACGAGATCTGGCTGACCCAGGGCCCGCTGGTCGATGCCATGCGCGCCTCCTACGCGCTGCCCGGCATCTTCGCGCCGGTGCTGATCGGCGACCGCTGGCTGGTCGACGGCGCGCTGGTCAACCCGGTGCCGGTCTCCGCCGCCCGCGCGCTCGGCGCCGAGATCGTCATTGCGGCCAACCTCTCCAGCGACGTGTTCGCGCACTCGACCACGATCTACAATCACGGGCCGTCGGCCGCGCCCGAGGTGACGGTCGCGGTGACCGCCGACGCCGAAATCGAGCCGGAACCCCCGAAGCGCAGGTTTGGCCGCTTCTTCTCCGCCGAACGCACCGTGAAGCGGGAGTTTTTCGGCAGCGCCAGCCGGCCCGGCATCTCGAGCGTCATGGTCGACGCCTTCAACATCATGCAGGACCGCATCACCCGTGCGCGGCTTGCCGGCGATCCGCCTGACATGCTGATCTCGCCACGGGTCGGCCAGATCGGCTGGTTCGACTTCCACCGCGCCGACGACCTGATCGCACACGGCATCCGCGCGGCCGAACGCGCCATCGGGGCGATCGAGGAAGCCATCGAGATCCTGGTGCCGCCGTCGACCGGCGCGGGCACCACCGGAAAATAGCGCTCAGGCGGTCTTGATGTAGTCGCGCAGCGCTTCCTGCTCGCGCTCATATTCCTGCACGCGGCTCTTGACGATGTCGCCGATCGAGATCAGCCCGACCACCTTGCCGTCCTCGACGACGGGCAGATGGCGGAATTTTCCGGTCGTCATCATTTCCATCAGCGCGCTGACCGTATCGGACTGCCGGCAACTCACGACCTTTTTGGTCATGACCGCGCTCACCGGCTCGTCCAGCGCGCCCGCGCCGCGCTCCGAGAGCACGCGGACGATGTCGCGCTCCGACAGGATGCCTTCCATCCGGCCCTGCTCCATCACCAGCACCGCGCCGATCTTGCGCTCGCCGAGCAGCTTCACCGCAGCTGAGAGCTTCGCGCCGGGCGCGACGCTCATGACCTGATGGCCCTTTGCATCGAGAATGGAACGTACCGTCATTGTCGCCTCCCTGAATCCGTCCGCGCCTCGCTTGAGCGGGGCCGCGCCTGTTCGCCAGAGTCTTCAATCAACAGTTCCGCGCCGATTTCGGTTCCGGGGCGCGGTCAGTAGCTGGGCTCGATTTGCCGGCCCGCTTTGTTTCTGCGTCGCAAAGATGATGGAGGAATTCGAACCGAGCCGCAAGCGGGGATCAGATGCGGCTCGACTGATCCGCCGATGACGCATCTGCAGCATCGTCTCGCGCGCGCGGGATCGGATCGAACAGCGAGAACAGCAACAGTCCGGCGAGGAAGCCGCCGATGTGAGCCTGCCAGGCGACACTCGCCTCCTCGCCGCCGAGCGACAGCGAGGTGGCGCCGAACAGGATATTGACGCCGAACCAGATCGCCAGGAAGGCGAGCACCCGTCCGTTGCGCAGCGCCCGCCACAGCGACAGCGCGGGCACCTTGGCGGCCGCATCGGCATCGCCTCGGCTGAACGACAGAAAGCTGCCCTTGACGAAAGCGAAGCGGATCGCCGCCGCCATCGTTCCCGACACCGAGGCCGATGCGCCGATCATCGGCGCGATGGCGTGCTCATGGGTCAACAGATGCGCGAGCGCACCGGCGGCGGCCGTCACCGCCATGAAGACGAAGAAGCGCACCGCGCCGAAGCGCCGTGCCAGCGCGCTGCCGAACGGCAACAGCCACAGCACGTTGAAGCCGATATGGGTGAGGTTGGCGTGCAGCAGCGAATAGGTGACGAAGGTCCAGACCTTGGCGCCCTCTCCGCCCGGGAAGGTGATGTCGAGCAGCGTCGAATCGTAGCGCTTCGGGATGAAGCCGAAGACGTCGATGGTCCAGTTCTCCATCTCCGGCGGCAGCAGCACCCGCAGATGGATCACCGCGATCAGGAGGATGTAGGCGGTGAGCGCCGGCGGCAAGGTCAGGATCGGCTCGCGCGGCGCCTCCGGCGGCGGGGCGAGCGGGGATTCGGGATGGGAGTCCAAGGGGTCGGCGACCTCGAAAGCGGCTATGAATCAGAGATAGGCGGCTTTCACACCCCTGTGCAAGTGCACAATCCCGTAATCGGACACCGGGTGTCGGCGCGGCGCCGCAATCGAGGCAAAAGAAAAGGGAGGGCGCTGAGAACACCCTCCCTGATCGGCTGGTCTTTTCGTGCCCCAGGAGGACCGGGAGAACATCCCCACCCCTCCCCGCACGGTGACCAAACTGTTTGACGCCACCTGTGTACCAACCACGCCGGCGCTTGGGGCAGCCGGCGAACGGGAACGGGCGGACCCTATGCGGACCCGCGGCAGCCGCCAAGGACATAGTTAAATTTACGTTAACAACACAAAGCTGCCGATAAGCCGCCCAAACCGCGGCCGCGGCATGGACGCTGCACAGGCTTCCCTGCACAACAGAGAAGGGAAGGCTCCTGAGCAAAACCGGGACAGATGTGTCCCGCCGAGACAGGCGCCGGGCAAGGTTCTTTAGATGAAACACAGCTCCAGCCGCGAATTCTTCGCCTATTGGAACGCGAAGCGCGGCACCGCACGTGCCCCCGACCGGAGTGAGTTCGAACCGTCCGCGGTGCGTGAGCTGCTGTCCGACATCTTCGTGCTGGCCTACGACGGCGAGACCCGTTTCCCCTTCCGCGTCGCCGGCACCCGCACCTCCGCCCTGCTCGGCTGCGACCTCAAGAACCAGAGTTTTTCGGCCCTGTTCACCGACGAGAGCCGCGGCGAGATCGAGGACATCATCACCTGCGTCGTCGAAGAGACCCTGCCGGCCATCGCCGGCATCACCGCGACGACCGAGACCGGGTCCAAGGCGCATCTGGAATTGCTGCTGCTGCCCTTCACCGCCCGCGTTCACATGCCGGCGAGCCTGACCGGCCTGCTCGCCCCGTTCGAGGACGACGTCACCCGGCTGCACGGTCTGGTGCTGACCTCGTGGCGTTACCTGCATCCCCAGGAGCGGTTCGTGCCGCGGACCCTGCGCAAGCTCGCGATCGCGCGCGGCCTGATGGTCTATGAGGGGCTGCGCTAGCCCCTGACGCCTGCCTGGCGACGGGATGGCGGGCACCGGTCGCTTGCACCGCGGGCTCTGGAACTCTATTAGCTGGTGCGCCGCCACGGCGGGGGCAACCCGCTTATTGCAGCTGCGGCCGGGCTGGGCATGTTTCGAAATTCGATCAGGCAGAAGATCGTCGGCATTGCCGCGGGACTGATCGTCCTCGCGGTGATCACCTCGCTGCTGTCCATGGTGATGGCGGGCCAGGTCGGCCATCTCCTGGACGAGCTCACCAACCGCTACATCCCCGCCTACGGCCATCTCGCCCGCGTCAACATCCGCGCGCTGGAGCGCTCGCTCGCGATGCGCCGGATGATGATGGCGAAGATGCAGGCGCCTGGCGAAGACGCCGGCTACGAAAACGCGCGCAAGGCCTTCAACGAGATCGAGCCCCTGATCAAGCGCGAGGCCGATGCGGCGCGCGCGCTGATCGATGCGATCATCGCCGATCCCTCGACGCCGTCGGACAATGCCGCGCTCGGGCGTCTCGATGACCGCATCGACAATGCCGTCAACGACCTCCTGATGCGCCTGAACGCGGAGAACAAGGCGCTGCTCGAGCAGATCGACGCCAAAGATTTTGCCGCCGCGCGACAGACCACGCTCCGCGCCGACGCCCTGCGCGACGACTTCAACACCAGGGTCGAAAGCATCCGCGCCGATATGCTGGCTCAAGTCTCTTCGGCCGCCGCGAAGGTCATGAGTGCCCAGCAGCGGGCGATCATCATCTCCGGCGTCGTGACCGCGATTGCCGCGATCCTCGGCTTCGTGTTCGCGATGCTGGTCGGCAGCGGCATCACGCGCCCCGTGATGCGCCTCCTGGAGGGCACTCGCGAGGTCGAGGCGGGCCGCCTCGACGGCGCCATCGCCATCACGACCCAGGACGAGATCGGCCAGCTCTCAGCCGCCTTCAACCGCATGATCGAGACGCTGCGCCACAACCAGCGGATCCGCGAGACCTTTGGCCGCTACATCAACCCGCGGATCGCCGAGGGCCTGCTCGAGCAACCAGCAATCGCCGCCACGGAAGGACAGCGCCGTGTCATGACGGTGATGTTCTGCGACATGAAGGGTTTTACGCGCCTGAGCGAAGGCGTGACGCCGAGCGGCCTCGTCAAGATCATGAACCTCTATCTGTCGACGATGTCGGCGCCGGTCCATGCCCATCGCGGCATCATCGACAAATATATCGGCGACGCCATCATGGCCTATTGGGGCGCCCCCTTCGTCGAGGAGGCCGAGCAGACCCACCTCGCCACACTTGCCGCCATCGACATGGTCGGCCAGGTCGACAAGCTGCGCAAGGATCTGCCCGAGCTGCTCGGCGTGCGCGCGATCCCGGCCGACTGCGATATCAGGATCGGGATCGCCACCGGCGAAGCGCTGGTCGGCAGCATCGGCTCCGAGTTCATGATGAGCTACACCGTGCTCGGCGACACCGTGAACCTCGCCTCGCGGCTGGAAGGCGCGAACAAGTTCTACGGCAGCCGCAGCCTGATCTCGGAGGCGACCGCCGCGGCCTGTGCCGCCACCATCGAGCTGCGCGAGATCGACCGGCTCGTCGCGGTTGGCCAGACCCAGCCGGTCGCCGTGTTCGAGATCATCGGCAAGAAGGACGAGCTGACGCCGGCGCAGACCGAGCTGCGGCAGCACTATGCGGATGGTCTCGCCGCCTATCGTGAGCGCCGCTGGGACGATGCCGAGCAGGCTTTCGCTGCGGCGCTGGCTGCCGCGCCGGGCGACGGACCGTCGATCGCGATGAAGGCGCGAGTCGCGACGTTCAGGCAAAATCCACCGGCGGCGGATTGGGACGGCGCCTGGCACCTGGAGTCCAAGTAGCGGCCCACTCCACCGGGGAGCGCCAGCCGTTGGCGTCACATCGCGCCGTCGCATAACCTGCACACAACCATGCACGAGACCATCATGCCCGAACTGATCAATCTCGGCGCCTTGCAACTGAAATTCCTGCAGAGCAAGGAGACCACCGGCGGGAGCGTCGACCTGTTCGAGATGACGCTGCAGCCGAACGCGCGGATGCCGATCCCGCATTATCACGAGAGCTGGGACGAGACCATCTACGGGCTATCGGGCGTTTCGACCTGGCGGGTCGACGGCAAGGACATCGACCTCGGCACCGGCGACACGGTGTTCATCAAGCGCGGCATCGTGCACGGCTTCTCCAACCGCTCGAACGATCCCGCGAGCTGTCTCTGCATGCTGAGCCCCGGCGTACTCGGCCCGCAATACTTCAAGGAGATGGCAGCGCTGCTGACTGGCGGCGCGCCTGATCCCGCGAAGATGAAGGAAATCATGCTGCGCTACGGCTTGGTGCCCGTGGCGCCTTGAGGCGATCCCGACGGGTTCAGGACTGGCAGGCGCATTCACAACTGAGCCTCGATCGTTCTCGGTGAAGCCTGCCGTTGATGTCGAGATCGAGAAATCTTCTCTTCGGCGAACAGTCGAACGCCAGCCGGCTCGTCACTGCGCGTCAGATTCTAACACCGATGTTAGTTTCGGCTCCGCCGTCCGATCGCACGCGCAAGCGCTACGTCCGGAAGCGACAGTGCGATTGCCGCATCGACAGATATTTTTCAGAACCGACGGAATGTCTCCTGCGATTGGGAGTTGATGCTTCAGACCAATGACGGTCCACATCGAATCGGGAGGTGCGCATGATCAAGTCACAGACGAAGCTCGCAATGCTTGCGGCAGTTCTGACGGCGCCGATCATTCTGTTCCCGCAGCAGACCGCCCGCGCTGCCGGCGGTGGTGGTGGCGGCGGAGGAGGAGCCGGCAGCGGCGAGCTCTACGGGTCGAGCTACAGCACGCCCGCGCCGGCCTATCCTCAGGAGAAGGACAGAAAGACCACGCACAGGGTCAAGAAGCCGGCCAAGCAATCCAGCTTCGACGATCCGGCATTCCGCGACGGTTACCGCGCGGCCTATGCAACAATCTACGAGCGTAACGACTACGCCGCCGCCATCGAGCAGTTGCACGCGCTCGGCCGTGACGATCAGCCCAACGTCGCCAATCTGATCGGCTACTCTTACCGCAAGCTCGGCGACTACAAGCAGTCGCAGGTCTGGTACGAGCGTGCGCTGAAGGCCGATCCGAACCACGTGCTGACGTGGAACTACTACGGCTTGTGGCAGATCGAACAGGGCAACCGCGATGCCGCCCAGTATCATCTGAGCCGGATCGCCGAAATCTGCGGCACGTCTTGCGACGAATATCGCTCGCTGGCGGCCGCGCTCGAGAAGCCGCCAGGGACAAGCCTCGTCTATTGAACGAGCTGGTCGCCCGCATGCGCGACAGCGATGTGCGGGAAAGCGCGGCCCCCGAGTCGCTCGCACTCATCCGGGGCTGCGCGCGTGTCCGTTTTTGCGGGAATTTCGCCATTCCGATCCGAGTGCGCACCAACTAGTTTCCGCGCCGTGCGACGGAAGCGGATACGAGATCGATCATCATGACCTGGCGGCTTCTCGCGTGGAGCGGCATTGCCGTCGCCGTGCTGGTTCCAATTGTTGGCGGGGTCTGGCTCTTCACTCTGCCCGCCGCATCGGTCTTCAAACTTCAGCCGCCGATCACGCAACAGGAACACGACGCCACGCTCGCGGCGCTCAAGCCGAAGCGCACCCGCCCGTTGATCGCGATCATCGGCATCAACGACATGACCGAGACCACCGACTATCTGATGCCATACGGCATCCTCAAGCGTGCCGATATCGCCGATGTCGTCACGCTGGCGACGGGCCCCGGTCCGGTCACACTGTTTCCGGTGCTGAAGGTCGAGCCTGATGCCACGATTGCCGCGTTCGATGCTGCGCACCCCGACGGCGCCGACTACGTCATCGTGCCCGCGATGAGCCGCGACGACGACCCTGTCGTCATGCAATGGATCAGGCGCCAGGCCGAGCGAGGCGCCGTGATCGTCGGCATATGCGCCGGCGGCAAGGTCGTGGCCTCGACCGGCCTGCTCGACGGCAAGCGCGCAACCACGCATTGGTTCTACCTGAAGCACTGGCGCGACAATCATCCCGATATCCGATACGTCGCCGACCGCCGTATCGTGGTCGACCGTGGCGTGGCGACCACGACGGGGATTTCGGCGTCGATGCCGATGTCGCTCACCCTGATCGAGGCGATCGCCGGCCGCGCCAGGGCCGAGGCCGTCGCCCACGAGATCGGCCTGCCCGGCTGGGACGCGCGCCATGACAGCGACGCCTTCAGGTTCACTCGCCCCTTCGCGCTGACCGCGATCCGGAACACGCTGGCGTTCTGGAACCACGAGCAGCTTGGTCTGGCGCTCATGCCCGGTGTCGACGAGGTCTCGCTGGCGCTGGTCGCGGACGCCTGGTCGCGAACCTTTCGCTCGAATGCTGCGACTTTCGCCGCGAATGGCGACGCCGTGACGACCCGAAACGGTCTGCGCATCTATCCGCAAGCGGTGGCAACCGGCTGGCCCGCGGACCGCCTGCTCCCCGCGCTCGGAGCGGTATCGCCCGCGCAGGCGCTCGACCAGGCTCTCGCCGGGATCGAGACGCGCTACGGCCGAGCGACGGCCGACTTCGTCGCCATGCAGCTGGAATACCCCCGGGCTCAGGCCGCGCCGTGAGGCGCGGTGCCCCGGAGAACCAATTCGACATCCCGCCCCAATTGTCATCTGTTTGTCATGAATAGTGCCGACACGTCAGCGCCAGCACAGTTCGGGGACACGCATGGACTATTTCAAACGCTTCAACTTCCTGTTCGCCGCGCCGGTTTTCGAGGCCGACGACCTCGAGGGCATCCGCTTCAACCAGATCATCACCGAGATCGAGCGCTCCGGCTTCGAGGTGGTCCGCGCCCGCAAGCTGGAAGATGCCGAGATCGCGGTGCAGACCGATGCCGCGATCGGCTGCATGGTGGTCGACTGGGGCAAGAAGGGACTCGAGGGCAAGACCGCCGCGCTGATCAACCTGATGCGCCGCCGCGGCCTCGACTTCCCGATCATCCTCTTGATCCGCCGCAAGCGGTTCGAGGACCTGCCGGTCGAGGTGCTCGACTTCATCGACGGCTACGTGTTCCTGTCCGAGGAGACCCCGCCCTTCATCGCCAAGAATTTGATCTCCAGGCTCAAGCAATATGCCGAGAACCTGAAGACGCCGTTCTTCGGCGCGCTGGTCGACTACGCCGAGGAAGGCAACCAGCTCTGGACCTGCCCGGGCCACAATGGCGGCGTGTTCTACAGCCGCAGTCCGATCGGCCGGGTGTTCGTCGAGCATCTCGGCGAAGCCGTGTTCCGCGACGACCTCGACAATTCCGTGCTCGACCTCGGCGACCTCCTCACCCATGAGGGGCCGGCGCTGAAGGCGCAGAAGGAAGCCGCGCGGATCTTCGGCGCCGAGAAGACCTATTTCGTGCTCAACGGCACCTCGACCTCGAACAAGGTCGCGCTCGGCTCGCTGGTCACCGACGGCGACCTCGTGCTGTTCGACCGCAACAACCACAAGGCCGCCCATCACGGCGCGCTCTTGATCGGCGGCGGCATCCCGGTCTATGTGCCGACCGTGCGCAACGCCTGGGGCCTGATCGGCCCGATGCGCTGGGACCTGCTCGACGAAGGCACGCTGCGCGACCACATCCGCAAGCACCCGCTGGTCAAGGACGAGAACGCCTGGAAGAAGGAACGCCCGTTCCGCGTCGCGGTGGTCGAGCAGTGCACCTATGATGGCACCATCCACTCGGCCGAGATGATCCTGAAGCGGATCGGCCATCTCTGCGACTACATCCTGTTCGACGAGGCCTGGGCCGGCTTCATGAAATTCCACCCGATCTATGCCGGGCGGTTCGCGATGGGGCTCGCCAATCTCGGCCCCGAGGCGCCCGGCATCATCGCCACCCAATCGACCCACAAGCAGCTCGCGAGCTTCTCGCAGGCCTCGCAGATCCACATCCGCGACCGCCACATCAAGGGCCAGAAGCGCCGGGTCGAGCACCGCCGCTTCAACGAAAGCTTCATGCAACACGCCTCGACCTCGCCGTTCTATCCGATCTTCGCCTCGCTCGACGTCGGCGCGCAGATGATGAAGGGCCGCTCCGGCGAGGTGCTGTGGGACGACACGATCCGGCTCGGCATCGAGCTGCGCAAGAAGATCCGCGCGGTGAAGCGCGAGTTCGAGGAGAAGGAGACGCGCGCCGAGCGGCGCTGGTTCTTCGAGCCGTTCGTGCCGGATCGCGTGATGATCCCGGACGTCGCGCGCGAGAACGGCGTGCACAATGTCGCCTGGGAGACCATCTCGACCGACCAGCTTGCGACCACGCCGTCCTACTGGCAGCTCAGTCCGGGCGAGGCCTGGCACGGCTTCCCCGAGCTGACCGCGGGCTTTGCCATGACCGACCCGAACAAGCTCACCTTGCTGACGCCGGGCTTCGATCACGCCACCGGCGCCTATACCGATCATGGCATCCCCGCTCCGGTCGTGGCGCAATATCTGCGCGAGAACCAGATCGTCGCCGAGAAGAACGACCTCAACTCCCTGCTCTTCCTGCTGACGCCGGGCGTCGAGGCCAGCAAGGCCGGCACGCTGGTCTCCGGGCTCGTCGCCTTCAAGAAGCTTCACGACGACAACGCGCTGATCGAGGACGTCATCCCCGAATTCTTCCGTCGCCGCCCGCAACGCTACAGCGGGGTGCGGCTGCGCGACCTCTGCGGCGACATGCACCGCTTCTTCCGCGACGGCGGCGTCAGCACGCTGCAGGCCAGGCAGTTCCTGCCCGAACATCTGCCGGAGATCGCGATGTCGCCGCGCCACGCCGCGCAATACCTGATCCGCAACGACGTCGACTATCTGCCGATCGACCAGATCTTCGGCCGCGTCGCCGCGACACCGTTCGTGGTCTACCCGCCCGGCATCGCCACCATCGTGCCGGGCGAGCGGCTGTCGGAACGAAGCAAGCCGATGATCGATTATCTCAAGATGTTCGAGGCGAGCTTCAACGCGTTCCCGGGCTTCGAGGTCGAGGTGCAGGGCATCTACAAGGAGATCGACGAGGCCGGCCGGGTCCGCTTCTACACCTATGTCGTGTCCGAGTAGGCCGGCGGACGCAGCACAATGGAGAATGATCACAAGATCACCGTCCGCGCCTCGCGCGACAGCGACGTCGATGCGATGCTGTCGATCTACCGCCATCACATCCGCCACGGCATCGAGGAGAGCGTCGACGACTCCGGCACGCCCGAGCCGGACGATCTGCGCGACCGCCGCAAGAACTTGCGCAGCACGCGCCTGCCGCATCTGGTCGCGGTGTGCGACGGCGAGGTGGTGGGCTATGCCTATGTCGTCCAGTTCCGCAAGCGGCCGGCCTATCGCTACACGGTGAAGCACTCGATCTACATTCACCACCGTTTCACCGGCAAAGGCGTCGGCGGCAAGCTGCTGCAGGAATTGGTCGACACCTGCGCCGCGGCCGGCTTTCGCCAGATGATCGGTTACATCGACAGCGACAACGCCGCCTCGCTCGCGTTGCACGACCGCTTCGGCTTTGCCCGCGTCGGGCATTTGCCAGGTGTCGCCTACCGCTACGGCCGCTGGTCCGACACCGTGATGGTGCAGCGCTCGCTCGCCGCCGGCGCCACCGCCCCGCCCCCGCCCGCACCGCTGTCACGGCGGTGATGGGCCCGGCTCCTTCCATTCGTCGTCCTGGCGAAAGCCAGGACCCATAACCACCGCATTCAGTCTAAATGGGATAGCGGGCCCCAGCGTCGCGCAACAATTAAAATTTGGGGTAATGAGTCCTGGCCTTCGCCAGGACGACGGTGAGGACGGATCTCGACTCAAAACGTCAAACACGCGGTGTCATCACCCGCGAAAGCGGGTGATCCAGTATTCCAGAGACGGCGGTGCTTGAGCCGAGAGGCCGCGGCGTACTGGATCGCCCGGTCAAGCCGGGCGATGACAGGTGTGGATGGGGCTCTAACCATCCGACAGGCTGACGAATAACCGGCAGCAAGTTGCCGGCAGCCTGCGCCCTACTCCAGCGTGAAGCCGACCCGCAGCGTCACCTGATAGTGCGCGACCTTGCCGCCTTCGATATGGCCCCGCGTCTGCACCACCTCGAACCATTTCATCTCGCGGATCGTCTTCGACGCGCGGCTGACGGCGTTTTCGATCGCCGCCTCGATGCTCTTGTCCGATGATCCGACCAGTTCGAGGATCTTGTAGACGTGGTCCTTGTCGTGCGTCGTGGGCATGTCGACCTCCTCTGTGGATGCGCAATCCGGACAGTTTGCAGTCCAATCCGGACAGTCCGTCGTCTGCTACCGGCCGCCGTCGATCCAATGCTGCGCGGCAACACGCCGGTTGATTTGAATCAACGTGTCGCGGCGCGTTTGGTGCCATCATGCATTTAGTGCCGCCTTGCGCCTGCCCTTGTCCGTGCGCTCACCTATGGTAGCATGAAATGGTTCAGCATTCGGGAGCGATACGATGTCCACAGCGTCCAGCTCACCCGCCACACCTCCTCACAGCCTCGGATCCGGGCTTGCCAACCTTCGCGCGAAGTGGGGTTGGATCGTCGCCCTCGGCGTGATCTACCTGATCGCTGGCGTGCTTGCCTTCGGCAGCGTGTTCTTTGCCACCGTGGTCAGCGTGCTGTTCGTCGGCGCCATGATGATCGTCGCCGGCGTTGCCGAGATCATCAACGCCTTCCAGTTCAAGACGTGGGGCAAGTTCCTGTTCTGGCTGCTGCTCGGCGCACTCTATGTCGTCGCAGGCTTCATCACCTTCGAGAACCCGCTGCTCGCCGCGGCGACGCTGACGCTGTTCCTCGGCATCGCGCTGGTGGTCTCCGGCATCGTCCGCATCTTCCTGGCGTTCGGCATGAACTCGGCCGCGCCGTGGGGAATGGTCGCGATCTCCGGGCTGATCACGCTCGTGCTCGGTGCCATGATCCTGGCACGCTGGCCGGTGTCGAGCCTTTACGTGCTCGGCATCTTCCTCAGCGTCGACTTGATCTGCGCCGGCGTCAGCTGGATCAGCATGGGCATGGCTCTGAAGCAGCGCACCTGAGCGCGCCGGGCGCAGGCAAACCGGCCGGCGAAGCCTAAGTCGTCCACGGAAGGCGCGCCTTTTGGCGCCTTCACGTTGTCGTGTCCACATCGCCAAATCGCGGCTTCCCGCTCGAACCCACTTCCATCAGGCCCCGTCCAATTTGGCGACCGGGCCATTCCGGTTTTGCCGAACCGAAGGATGGAATTTCGTATGTCGATGCGATCGAGATTATCGTCTGCGACGTTGTTTACCGTCGCGAGCACCACCGCGTTGGCGGCAGCCGCCGTGCTGGCCACCACCGTCGCCACGACGGCGCTGACGACCACGGCAGCCCATGCATTTCAGCCGCGTGTCGTTCCGCCCTGCAGTTTCTTCCTCTTCACGGAGGGATGCGGGCAGTCTGGTCCACAAGCCGATCCAGGTCGCGCGCGCAACCGCGACATCTCCCCGGCCTACATGAAACAGTCCGATCCGCGCTACAATCAAAGCCTGCTCAGCGCAGGCGGAGGTGGTGGCGGAGGAGGCGGTGGTGGCGGGGGCCGCTAGCATGATCCGCCGAAAACCTCGTGCGCGGAGAGATGGCGGGTTAGGCTTGCGCCAACCCGCCCTGCTCTGCTCCTTGCAACGCCTCAGGGCTGCGCGAGGTGCCAGGCGCCGTTGAGAAAGCCGTCGCCGGTGATGTCGCCGGCCTTCTGGTCCTTGGCGAAGGTATAAAGCGGCTTGCCCTTGTAGGCCCACTGCTTCGAGCCGTCGTCGCGCGAGATGATGGTGTAGCCGCCTTCGGCCTTGTCGCCGGCGTCCGCCTTCAGCACCGGCCAGTTGGTCGCACAGGGTCCGTTGCAGGCCGACTTGCCGTCGGTGTCCTTGTCGAACGTGTAGAGCGTCATGCCCTTGGTATCGGTCAGGACGGAACCCTTCGCCGTGGTGCCGGTTTTGGTCGGCGGCGCCGCCAAGGCGGCGGACGCGAGTGCGAACGAAGCGGCGGTGGCGAGCGTGAGTGCGAGCTTTGTCTTCATGATGTCTCCCTTTCGAATGCAAACGACTTGCATGCGTAAGGACGCGCGAAGGCCTGCACTATTCCGCCGGCGGTGCGGAAACAATTTCCGGCCGAGCGGCTGAAGTGAGGGGAATAAAGCCGAGAGCGCGTGCCGATACCGGCAGCTACCGCCTGATCTCCTCGGCCGCGCGCACCAGCGGGCGGTCGGAAAGCTGGATCGGGCCGGAGAACGGCGTGCTCATTTCGAGGATCAGATAGATCGCGGCCGCGATCAGCGCCGCCGCGGCGACATAGGTCGAGACCACGACCGCGTTGCGCGGCGCGCGAAAGCCCAGCGTCGCGAACATCAGCGTCAGCCATCCGACCAGGATGCAGATCAGCGGCGACGGAAACGAACCGTCGGACTGCTCGACAAAGGTCCAGCGCTGCTGCACTGCCTGCCGATAGACCGACCGGGCCTCGTTCCACAGCGCGATCTTCTGCTCGTCGTTGAACTTCAGCTCGCGGAGACTGTTGCCGACCTCGTCGAGCAGATGTTCGGACACCTCGTTCGCGCGCGAGATCGGGGCATCCTTGAGTGCCTGCTCGACATAGGCGAGCAGGTGCTTGCGCGGTTCGTCGGCGCTGGGGCCAAGCGGCCGCAGGCTGCGGTCGAGCAGGATGAGGTCGGTGGCGAAGACATGCAGATTGCGGTCAACCGCCACATAGGTGTTGGCGGCATTGTTCATCATCAGGCCGAGCAGCAGCGACGGCATGGTGACGAACAGCGTCGCGACCAGGCGTACCGAGGTATTGGTCTCATCGCTGCGGTGATGATCCCGGAGCCGGCCATGGATCGCCATGGTCCCAAGCGCGGCGCCGCTGAGCAGCATGAAGATCAGGATGGCGACGACGACTGCAACCACGGCTTGCGGAGACCTGCGAGAGAATCAGGTGCGCAGGATAGCAAGGGGCGCGGTGCGGCGCATGTCGGGTTGACTAGCCTTCCCCACGCGCTATCCAGTCCGGAGCGGCTTTGGCGCGCTCCGGGAGGCGCGCAAGGGCGCCCAGAGGAGAACGACGTGCATATTGTCGACGACAGCGAGGTCAACCGCGTCCTGAGCTTTCCGGTCCTGATCGAGGCGATCGAGGCCGCGCACCGGCGGCCGAAGATTGCGGTTCATGACAGCTATCTCGGCGACGACAAGGGCCAGCAGCTGGTAACCCGCAGCGCGGTCGATGCCGGCCGCTTCATGATGACCAAGCTCTACACCAGCTTCCCGGGCAACCTCGCGCACGGCAAGCTGCCGGCCGTGCAGGCGGTCTGCGTGCTGTTCGACGGCAATGACGGCCGGCCGCTCGCGGTGATGGACGCCGCCGAGATCACCCACTGGAAGACTGCCGCCGATTCCGCGCTCGGCGCCAAGCACCTGGCGCGGCGGGATGCCGAGACGCTGCTGGTGGTCGGCGCCGGCGAGATGGCGCGCTGGCTGGTGCGCGGGCACCGCACGGTGCGGCCGTCGTTGAAGCAGGTGCGGGTCTGGAACCGGACCGTAGAGCGCGCGCAGGAGCTCGCCACGCTGCTGGAGGCCGACGGCATCGCCGCCGAGGCCGTCACCGACCTCGATGCCGCGACCCACGAGGCCGACATCATCACCACCTGCACCCGCTCGCGCGAGCCGCTGGTCAAGGGCGCGCACCTGAAGCCCGGCGCCCATCTCGATCTGGTCGGCGGCTTCACCCCCGACACCCGCGAGTCCGACGACGAGGCGGCGCGGCGCTCACGCATCTTCGTCGACCGCCGCGAATCCGCCTTCGACGGCGTCGGCGACATCCTGCAGCCGATCGCCAGCGGCGCGATCAAGGAGAGCGACGTGCTCGGCGACCACTACGACCTCGCCGGCGGCAAGGTGATGGGCCGCTTGTCGGATAGCGACATCACCTTCTTCAAGAACGCCGGCGGCGGGCATCTCGACCTGATGACCTGCGAGACGGTGCTTGCGCAGCTGGGGAAGGAGTTGCACTGACCGCCCACGGTCGTGTGGCGCCTTGGCTCATCCGGTCGACGTATTTGCGCTACGCCTCCCGCAACCAGACCTCGCCGATCGAATGATCGGAGCGCTTGCGCAGCACGACGTCGGCGCGGGTCCGCGTCGGCAGGATGTTCTCCCTGAGATTGGCGCGGTGATGCTCGCGCCACAGCCGCTCCGCGACCTCGCGCGCATCACTCGGCGGCAGGTCCCGGTAGTGGTGGAAATAGGATGCCGGATTTCGGAACGCGGTCGGCTGCAGCCTCAGGAAGCGCTCGACATACCAGGACTGGATGTCGGCCTCGTCGGCATCGAGATAGATCGAGAAGTCGAAGAAATCCGAGACCACCACCGGCGCCGTGCCGCGCGCCAGCAGCACGTTGAGGCCCTCGAACACCAGGATGTCCGGCTGCGCGATGACCTGCCGTTCCGACGGCACGATATCGCCGATCAGGTGCGAGTATACAGGCAGCTCCAGCTCGCTCTCACCCGCCTTGGCCGCCGCGAGGAAGCGCAGCATCCGCGGCAGATCGTAGCTGTCCGGAAAGCCCTTGCGCCGCATCAGGCCGCGCTCTTCCAGAACGGCGTTGGCGTGCAGGAAGCCGTCGGTCGTCACCAGCTCGACGCGCGGATGATCAGCCCAGCCGGCCAGCAGCGCGCACAGCACGCGGGCAAAGGTGCTCTTGCCGACGCCGACGCTGCCTGCCAATGCGACGATGTAGGGCGAGCGGCGCGCCGGCCGGCCGAGGAACTCCGCCTTGACCTGCGCGAGATTGCGCGCCGCCGAGAAATGCAGGTTCAGCAGCCGCGTGAGCGGCAGATAGACGTCGCTGACTTCGACCGATGTGATCGGCCCGTTCAGGCCGCGCAGCGCCGCGAGGTCGGCGTCCGACAGCGTCAGCGAGGTGCTCGCGCGCAACGCGGCCCAGTCACTACGCCCGAAGATCATGTAGGCGGACAGCTCGTCGGGCTGGGTCATTCTCATCCGTCACGGTGACTGATGCATCCGATCAAATCTTGCCGAGGCGGAGCCGGGAACGTCAATGGTCATTACCCAGACAGGAATCGCAGGGCGGGTTAGCGCAGCCTAACCCGCCCGACGCTCCCTACTCCGCGGCCTGCTGTGTCGGCGCATCGAGCGCCGCCGACACCTTCGGCGGCGACATCGGCAGGCTGTAGAAGCGCTTGCCGAGGGCGTTGTGGACGGCGTTGGCGACCGCGGCCATGACGGGCACCAACGGCACCTCGCCGACGCCCTTGACGCCCTGCGGGTGCTTCGGGTTCGGCACCTCGACCAGCGCGCAGTCGAGCATCGGAAGGTCGGAGCAGACCGGCATGCGATAATCGAGGAAGCCCGGATTATCGACCTTGCCGTCCTTGTTGTAGATGTACTCCTCGTTCAGCGCCCAGCCGATGCCCTGCGCGACGCCGCCCTGCAGCTGACCCTCGACATAGCTCGGATGCACGGCGCGGCCGACATCCTGCACGGCGGTGTAGCGGATCACCCTGACGATGCCGAGATCGACATCGACCTCGACGTCGCAGATATGGGTGCCGAAGCCGCCCTCAGCTCCTTGCGTGTTGAGCTGTACGCTGGCACCGATGGGGCCACCCTGCGACGGCGCCTTCTCGGCGAGGTCGGCGAGCGTCAGCGGCTCGAACTGGCCGGCATTCGGGCTGACGGGATGCGCGGCGCCGTTCTCCCATTTCACCGCTTCAGGGTCGATCTCCCAGAGCTTCGCCGCGCGCTCGCGCAAGGTCGCGATCACCTTGTCGGCGGCCTGCGTCACCACCATCGAGGAGGCGAACAGCACGCGGCTGCCGCCGGTCAGGTTGGAGAAGCCGACCGTCTGGGTATCGCCGATGATGACGGAGACGCGCTTGTAGTCGATGCCGAGCAGCTCGGCGCAGATGTTGGCAATGCCGGCGCGCGAGCCGCCGATATCGGGATGCCCCGTCGTGACGACGACATTGCCGTCCTCGGTGATGTTGACCTGCGCGGAGGATTCACCGCCGGCGTTGAACCAGAAGCCCGAGGCGACGCCCCTGCCCTGAAGCTTGCCGAGCGGCGCCGCATAATGCGGATGGTTCTTGGCGGCTTCCAGCGTCTCGATGTAACCGATGCGCGGGAATACCGGGCCGTGCGCGGCCTTGGTGCCCTCCTTGGCGGCGTTCTTCAGCCGCAGCGCCAGCGGATCCATCTTCAGTGCCTCGGCGAGCTCGTCGAGCACGCATTCCACCGCATAGGCGCCGATCGGCGCACCGGGCGCGCGATAGGCCGCGACCTTGGAGCGGTTGGAGCAGACGTCGAAGCCTTCCGACAGCACATGCGGAATGTCATAGGGCGCGAAGCTGCATCCGACCGCACCGCGGATCGGCGAGCCCGGGAAGGCTCCGGCCTGCAGATAGAAGCTGCCGTGCGCGGCGACGATGCTGCCGTCCTTCTTCGCGCCGATCCTCACCGTGCTCTTCGAGCCCGAGGTCGGCCCCGTCGCGCGCATCACCTCCTCGCGCGTCATCACCATCTTCACCGGACGGCCGGATTTCTTGGCGAGCAAGGTCGCGAGCGGTTCGAGATAGACGATGGTCTTGCCGCCGAAGCCGCCGCCGATCTCGGCGGGGATGGCGCGGATGTCGCTCTGCGGGATTCCCGTCAGCATCGACGTCATCGCGCGCACCATGAACTGGCCCTGGCTCGACGACCAGATCGTGGTCTTGCCGTCGGCCGCGACCGAGATCAGGCAGGCATGCGGCTCGATATAGCCCTGGTGCACCGGACGCGTCGCGAAGGAACGCTCGATCACGATCTCGGCGTCCTTGAATCCCTGCGCGATGTCGCCCTTCTTGGATTCGATGCGGCCCATGATGTTCGAGGGCTTGCCGTCGAATTTGTTGAACTCGTGCAGGATCGGCGCGCCGTCCTTGAGCGCGTCATCGATCTCGATCGCCCAGGGCAACACCTCGTAGTCGACCTCGATCAGCTTGCAGGCTTCAGCCGCGATCTCCTCTGATGTCGCGGCGACGGCGGCGACAGGGTGGCCGGGGAACAGCGCCTTGTCGCGCGCCATCACGTTGCGGCACATCCAGCGCATGTCCTGGATGCCGAGCATCACGGCGCCCTTCTCGATCGTGAAGTCGACGATGTCGCGCGAGGTGACCACTGCCTTGACGCCGGGCAGCGCCTCGGCCTTGGCGGTATTGATCGCCTTGATGCGGGCATGTGGATGCGGGCTGCGCAGCACCTTGCCCCAGATCATGCCGGGCATCGTGGTGTCGGCGGCAAACGCCGCGCGGCCGGTCACCTTGTCGACGCCATCGGGCCGGATGGTGCGCTGGCCGATCCATTTGTTATTGACGACGTTCATCGCGCAGTCTCCCGCATTTCAGCCGCGGTCTCCATCACCGCGCGGACGATCTTGTCGTAACCGGTGCACCGGCACAGATTGCCGGCGAGCCAGAAGCGGACTTCCTCTTCGGTCGGATTGGAATTCTTGGCGAGCAGCGCCTCGGACGCGACCAGCATGCCCGAGGTGCAGATGCCGCACTGGAGCGCGGCGTGCTCGAGGAACTTCTGCTGCAACGGATGCAGTTCGCCGCCCCTGGCCATGCCCTCGATGGTCCGGATCTCGTGGCCTTCGGCCTCGGCCGCGAGCATCAGGCAGGAGCAGACGAGACGGCCATCGAGCGTGATCGAGCAGGCGCCGCAATCGCCGGACGAGCAGCCTTCCTTGGAGCCGGTGAGCCCCAATTGCCCGCGCAGCGCATCGAGCATGGTCTCATACGGCTCGCACAGGAATTCGACCGGCTCGCCGTTGACCGAGGTGGTGACGTGCAGTTTCGCCATGGTGCTAATGTCCTCCCGCGCGCTGGGCGGCGATCGCGGCGGTGCGCTTGAGCAGCACGCCGGCAGTCTTGGTGCGATATGCGATGGTGCCGCGCTTGTCGTCGATCGGACGGCAGGCGGCGCGACAGGCGGCGGCGGCTGCTTCCAGCGCGGCATCGTCGAGCTTCGAGCCGACAAGTGCTTGCGCGGCGGGTGCGACCAACAGCGCGGTCGGCGCCACCGCGCCGAGGCCGACACGGGCCGCGGTGCAGACGCCGTCCTTTAACGTCAGGCTGACGCCGATGCCGACCACCGCGATGTCCATCTCGGTGCGCGGAATCATCCGCAGATACGCATCGCTCGAGCCTTTGGGCCGCGGGGGCAACGCGAAGCCGACCAGGATCTCGCCCGGCTTGAGGTTGGTCCGTCCCGGTCCGGCCAGCACGTCCTCGACCTTGATCTCGCGGCGGCCGTTCGGGCCCTGCACGGTGACCACGGCACCCGCCGCGATCATCGCCGGCACGCTGTCGCCGGCCGGCGAGCCGTTGCAGAGATTGCCGCCGGCAGAGGCACGGCCCTGCACCTGCTTGGAGCCGATCAGGTTCACGGCCTCGAGCACGCCCGGCCACACCTTGCCGAAGCGCGGGTGCTCGGCGAGCTCCATGCCGGAGACGGCGGCACCGACGCGGAAACCGCCGTCGGCGGTCTCGGTGATTTCGGTCATCTCGCCGATCTTCTTGATGTCGACGATCAATCCCGGCCGCACCAGGCCGGAGCGCATTTGCACCAATAAGTCGGTACCCCCAGCCATAATGCGGGCGGCACTCCCGGCGGCAGCAAATGCGCCAATCGCTTCATCAAGCGTGTGCGGTGCTACGTATCGGATATCGGTCATGACGGTTCTTCCGGTCTCCCTCAGCTGCTTGTTCGCGCTGCTTGTTCCCTTTGCGGGATATGGCCTTATTGCTGGCCGGCAGGACCCCAAGCCTACACGGCGGATCAGGGTCCGAACAGCCTGCGAGGTGCGGCAGGAAGCGCAGGCTCCTATGCAGGATGCGGACTTGTGCGGTGCCGGCACAACGCGCGGTGCGGCCGCGGTCACCGAATGTTCACCCGACCGATCCAGGAAACCCGGCGCCCGGCTGGCGGCCCGGCTCTTGCTTGCCTTCAACAACGGATTGGTGAAGCATGCCGGTCGCTGTGGCATCCGTGCCCGCGCAACGACAAATCGGGAGATGGTGAATGGCGGATGTTTCGCGCAGAACACTCCTCAAGCTCGCGGCCAGCGTGCCGCCCGCGATCGCGGCCCCGGCGATCCTGTCATCGCGCGCCGTCGCCGCGGCCAAGGGCAAGACCATCACCGCAGTGATGCATTCGGACCTGCGCATCATCGATCCCGGTTTCACCACCGCCTACATCACCCGCGACCACGGCTACATGGTCTACGACACGCTGCTCGGTATCGATTCAAGCTTCAAGGTCCGGCCGCAGATGGCGGAGTGGACGATCTCCGACGACAAGCTGACCTACACCTTCACGCTGCGCGACGGCCTGAAATGGCATGACGGCGCGCCAGTCACCGCCGAGGACTGCATCGCCTCGCTGAAACGCTGGACCGCCGTCGACGGCATGGCGCAGAAGCTTGCCGAATTCACGGCTTCCCTCGAGGCGAGCGGGCCGAAGACCATCGTGCTCAAGCTCAAGGAGCCCTATGGCCTGGTGCTGGAGTCGCTCGCAAAGCCGTCGTCCTACGTCGCGTTCATGATGCCGAAGCGGCTCGCCGAGACGCCGCCCGGCAAGCAGATCGCCGAACAGATCGGCTGCGGGCCGTTCAAATTCGTGGCCGGAGAATTCCAGCCGGGTGTGAAGGCGGTCTATGAGCGCAACGCCGACTACGTGCCGCGCAAGGAAAAGCCGGATTGGCTGGCGGGCGGCAAGGTCGCGAAGGTCGATCGCATCGAATGGGTGACGATGCCGGACGCCCAGACCGCGATCAACGCGCTGCAATCCGGCGAGATCGATTTCCTGGAACAGCCGTCGGTCGACCTGCTGCAGGTGCTCGAGGCCAATTCCGACCTCACCGTAGCCGTGCTGAACAAGTTCGGCTTCCAGATCGAGGGCCGGATGAACTTCCTGCACCCGCCATTCGACAATCCCAAGATCCGCCGTGCGGCGTTCCTGGCGATGAACCAGAAGGACGTGCTCGACGCCACCGTCGGCAACACGAAATTCTACGAGATATGCGGCTCCTATTTCGCCTGCGGCACGCCGCTCGCCAGCGACGTCGGCGCGGAGACGCTGATCAAGGGCAACGGCATGGCCGAGGCCAAGAAGGCGCTCGCCGCCTCGGGCTATGACGGCACGCCGGTGGTGATCATGATCCCCGGCGACGTGCAGACGCTGAAGGGGCCGCCGACAGTCGCGGCGCAGCTGTTGCGCGCGGCCGGCTTCACCGTCGACGCGCAGGTGACGGACTGGCAGACCGTGGTGAGCCGCCGCGCCAGCCAGAAGCCGCCCAAGGAAGGCGGCTGGAACCTGTTCTTCACCTTCACCGGCGCCACCGAGGTGATGAACCCGATCGTCAACAACCAGATCGCCGCAAACGGCAAGAAAGCCTGGTTCGGCTGGCCCGAAGACGCCAAGCTCGAGCAGATGCGCGACGCCTACGCGCGCGCCACCTCGCCTGAGGAGCAGAAGAAGTTCGCCGTCGAGATCCAGAAGGAAGCCTACGAGCAGGTGATCTACATTCCGCTCGGCCAGTTCCGTTTGCCGAGTGCCTGGCGCAAATCACTCACCGGCGTGCTCGAAGGCCCGGCACCGCCGGTGTTCTGGAACGTCGACAAGACCGAATAAGATCGGCGGCGCGATCGACGCGCAACCGATCAACTTTGGGCCAGCCGAAGCACATGCAGCCCGGCGCTGCAAAATATCGAAAACAACCCCATGCAAAGGAGCCGGCCGCTGCCGGGGTTCCGCAAGGCAGCTTGACACGTCGGGCAACTCAGGGATACATTTCCAATATTCCGAAATCACGCTCCCGCTCACCGACTGTTGCACCAGCGCCGTCCGCGCCGCCGAGCGGACGTCGGACCTTGTGATAGCTCCCCTTGCCTCCTGATACCCAGAACGGACCTTCTGGCGGCATCGGCCCACGTCGCCTTCTGACCCTGAGCGGACATCGGGTCACGTCATTAGCACCTCACTCACTTGAACGTTCGAGTAAGCTGCTGCATGTTCTTGCACACCGTCGGAATTGGCAATGCGTGCTTTAATCGTTGCATTTACCCTTAGTCTAGCACCGCTCACCGCTCAGGCGGATGACGCTCTAAATCCACCGCATCCAGCGCTCGCACCAATTCAAGCTGAGCTCAATCGGTGCAAGGAGGCAAAGCCCGGGAATATACCTGAGATGCTTTGCGCGATTGATGCCGACAAAGCCGTCGATGCAGTATTGAATGCCCTGTACGGCCAGATTGTTGCGAAACTCAAAGATGCGGGCGGGCCGGACTACGACGTCGAAGATCGAAAAGAACTGCTCAAGCGACTGATTGCTTCAGAGCGTGCGTGGATTGCCTATCGCGAGGCGGAATGCTCCCACGCGTCGGCCGAGATGTTAGGCGGCAGCGGAGAGAAAACGCTACTGGCGGAGTGCAATTTGTCGATGAGGCTGGATCGTGTGAACTCGCTCTTTGGGTTCTACCAGCATAGATTTCCAGAGATCGCCAAGTGAGAAACAGGAGCCTTGGCTAGGCAGACCGTGCCTTACCGTGAGTGTCTGTTTATAGCCGATTTTGTTGCAAAAGTCGGCTGCTCGTGATGGATCGTTCGGCCATCTCGCCAAGGACGACCGGCTTTGGTTCGCCGGCCCTGACGCTCTCTACGCAACTCTACGCGGTGTACACCGCGTGCGCCGGTGGCGGCCGCGCGACCAGGCTCGCGAGCCGCCGTAGGTTCTGAGCGATGGCGGCCAGAACAAACTCATCCTGGGCGCCTCGTGGGCCACGCAGTCGCAGTCGGCCGAGCCTCAGGATGCGCTTCAGGTGTGCGAACCGCATCTCAATCTTCTTTCGTTCACGTCGCGACTTTTCAAAGGCCTCGGTGCCAGCAAAGGAGCGTGCAACGTCTCGGGCGCGCTCATGGACGTCGCGCGGGATCTTGCGTGATGGCTCCTTTGGGCAGCACTGCGGTTTGAGCGGGCAAACATCGCAGTCGAGCTTGCTTGCGCGGTACAGGAGCGTCTTGCCCTCGTGTGCTGTGCCGCTCGTCCCGAGCCGCTTTCCGCCTGGGCAGTGGTAGACGTCGCCGGCCGGATCATATCGAAAGTCGTTGCGCGAGAAGGTGCCATCCTCGCGCATTGACTTGTCGATGACCGGAATGTGTGGCGCGATGTCCTTCTCGACCAGCCAGTTTAGCATCGGCGCCGATCCATAGGCGGTATCGGCCGCGAGCCGCTCCGGCTTGAGGCCAAAACGTTCCTCTGTTCGTTCGATCATTGTCTTTGCGGTACCGACTTCGGCTTGCCGAATGGCACGAGACGCCTCGACGTCCAAGATGACGCCGAACTTCATGTCGATGAGATAGTTGTCAGAGTAGGCGAAGAATGCCGCCCCTTTGCGCGCGCCGGTCCACTGGGCCGCGGGATCGGATGGCGAGACGAACTTCGGCACAATCTCCGTAGCGGCACCCCATGCCGTGTCTTCGAGAGTCTCCAGATACTCCTTCACGGCGCGGCTGGACCTCGCCGGATCGCGATCCCTGCGCCAATCCTGACCCGCAATCGAGCGCCGCTTGTTGGCGTCGGCAGCAATCAGGCTCGCATCAACTGCAAAGCCTTCACCACCAACCAGACCGGCCGCAATACACGCCTCGACGACCCGCTCAAACACATGGCGAAAAACATCTCCCTCGCGGAAACGCTCGTTGCGGGCACGCGAGAACGCTGAATGGTCGGGAATAGCATCTTCGATGCCAAGCCTGCAGAACCAGCGATAGGCGAGGTTCACCTGTACTTCGCGGCAGATCAATCGCTCCGAGCGGATCGCAAAGACATACCCCACCACCAGCATCCGGATCATCAGTTCAGGGTCGATCGACGGACGACCCATCGACGCATAGTGGGACGCAAGCTCGCCGCGAAGCCACGACAGATCGAGAGCAGCATCGATCTTCCGCACCAAATGATCTTCGGGGACCGCATCGCCAAGACGAAACTCGTAGAACAGTTGACCTTGGTCACTCTTCAGACGGCCCATCATGGATCGACCTCGCCGAGAATCGCGTCAACACAACGGAATCATCGTTCGAGGCCTCACTCAACCGACTTTTGCAACAAAATCAGCCCATAGCCGACATTCATGCGCCAGGCGGCCAATCCGAACAACGTGAAGCTCGATCTGCTGCTGCCGCGCTTTCCATCAATACCAGCCGCAGCGACTAGCGCGTGGTCGAGCGGTTCCGGATGATGCGCGTCACCGATGAGCGCTGGGAGCCATTCGGACCGATGGTCGCGGATTGCCCCTGCGGCGCCCCCAGCGCCTTACCCGATCCAAGCCTCAAATGACATGTGGACGTCACAGACGGGTCGGCACAGTGAGGAAGGACGACAAGGCCGAACAGGATCGATGACGCGATTTTGCGCGCCGCGTCGTCATCGCGTCCTATCGCTCAGGAGCCGAGCCGGGTAGCATCTCAACCTAGCTCGCCCCACCTTCCTGCAACACGCGTGAACTTGCACGTCTCGAGCGCGTGAAGCTGCAAGGCTGGCAGCATCAAGCAAGATTCGACGGTTCGAGGCTGATCCAGCGGGGGAAATCGTGAGGCGCAATCGATGAAGAGTTTCGGCGGCGGATTTGTTGTCCTCACATCCATGCTCTGCGCCCTTCTCGGCCTCCAATCGCTCTCCGCCCGGACGGCCGATGCGATAGTCGGCGTGAACGCGTCGGTGGGGTCACTGAGCATCGACCAACAGAATGCAATCCTCGCGCAATTGCACGCAGCCAACGTTCATTATATCCGATCGGGCATTACGCCCGATGCGAAGGGAGTGGATTTTGCGCGGCGCGCCCAGGCGCAGGGTATCCAGATCGAGTGGCTGGTCCAGTTGCAATACCGGCCCGGCGCGCCGAGCCGACCATGGCCCAACGCTTTCGGTGTGTGGGGCGGACCTCCATTGTCCGCCGCCGATCCAGATCAATTCGGAAAGTACTTCGAGCCGCTGCTCGAAAAACTCGAAGCCGCCGGCGTCAAGCTCGCGGGGTTCGAATTGGGCAATGAAATCAATTCCGCCATGTTCAACGCGGATTTCAGCTTGCCGGCGGAAAATCCGGCCCAATCCAGAGAGTTCAACCTCGACGATCTTTCGCATGATCCGGAAGCGCAACAGGTCGCCAAAGGCTATCTGCAATATCTCAAGCTGCTGAAGGTCATGAAGGAGGCCCGCGCGCGGTCGAAGCTGAATCAGCACGCACCGATCATCAGTGCCGGTCTGGTGTTCAACGAAGCTCCGGAGGCTCCGCGAACTGCGCGGCTCGACTCGGTCGGTGCCGTCGCAACGCTGGAGTTCATGCGCGCGAACGGGCTCGACGCACTCGTCGACGGTTACGGTGTCCATACCTATCCTTGGACGAATGATCCGGGAAGTTCGATCGCCACCGAGGGACGCCGCGACCGGTTACAGAAGTACGTTCTCGCGGAATGTCGGCCGCAGGGGAGCCAGACCGGCAAGCCCTGCTGGATCACCGAGTGGGGAATTCCCGACCGCGAGTCGTCCTGCCCGCCTCATGAAGCCAATCAGATCACCCTGGTCAACGAGACACGAACCAACTTCCGACCTTACGTCGCCGACAAGCAGGTGCTTGGCCTGTTCTACTATGCGTGGCTCGACAGCCGCGAAGGCTTTGCGATCTACCGTTGCGATCGCTTGACGGATGCCGGGCGCCTTGCACTGACGCCGTTCTAACGGAATCACCCAATCTGTCGGTACATGGGCTCGCTTGACGGGATTCCGGGATAGCGCAAACCGGCGATTACATCTGCATTCGCGATGCGCGGCTGGCTCCCGGCGTCACCTCCAGGGACGATCACCACGTCCCTCGAATGAGATCTACCTGGCGTGATCGCTGTTCACCACCAGTATGGCCACCGCCATCCCTCATAGAGATCCCACGACGACACCAGGGGCGGCGCGTATGGATCGATTCGGTCGTCTTCAGTGCGATAACGATATCGTGGGACAACATTATAATCCCACGGAGTGGGCCTTATCACGGGCCCGGGGATGATGACTCTCCTTGGTTCATGAACGACCTGTGCCTTCCGCGTCCGGGCTTCGGCACCAGACGTTGCGAGGTTACACAGCACCAAGGCAGCTCCGAGAGCGCACGCGACGGTCATTATCTTCATGCATCGTCCTCCCTGGCCGAGAGTGCAAAAGGACTCAAGGCAAGGCAAGCTAATTCACGCTCGACCGGCTTGAATGAGCGCTTGTGATCCGTAACCGCGGTATTTTGGCGCAAACGCCTTGGAGGAAATCCAGTTCCCCCCGTAGTCTTCCGGCACTCAAGTTTTGACCGCGATCAAGTCTCGTCGATACAACCACTCCATTGTGGTTGCATGCATTGGCACCATATCGAAAACGCGCCCTTCGACCGTGAGCTGGAACTGGCCGTCATCGACTCTGATGGCGTCCATTCCCTCATATTTCCTTGTCGCCGGGTTTTGGGCGGCTGGATCATTTCGACTTCCGGCGCCGCACTAAAAATTCGCCCTACCCATTGGCGAGAGTGGAGCACCAGCGTGTTGCCCTACGCCAAGACCTATCATTAGGCTTGTGGTTTGCGCCATGATAGCCCTGCAACGTCCGCTTTCGCGAAGTCATCTGACCCAGGCCAAGCAGGCCGTCATGGGCGGCTTGTGACCCTTGGCTGGCCCCACGCCGGGCCATGATTTCCGGTTCGTGCGGGAAAGCAGCCATTCGGCAACTTGATTTAACTCAAATTCGAGCAGCGGCTTCGGAAGATAATGGCTTTCTCAGTCTTACGGGAGAAGAGCAATGACGAAGAAAGCCAAGCTTCTTGGATTGGTCATGACTGCGGCGCTATTTACGGGACTTCCGCTCTCGGCGCATTATTCGCCGACGAAAGTGGTTTCGATATCGTTCGACCACGCGGAAGCGCGAGTTGGGCGACCGCTTACGCCAATGAGTGTTGCGGGCGTGAACCGCAGAGTGAATCGGCGCGCGTATTACGGAGCAGCGGTAGGTGCCGCAGCGGTCGGAGCCGCGGGAGCTTATGGCGTGTATCGGCGTGGCACGGCGTGTGGATATTATCCTTACCCACCCTGTTATTGAACCTCGTCGGAGGCTCGCCATTCGCGGCAACGGAGGCGGTGGAAACCGGCCCGACGGCTGGAAACGTGGCTGACGTACTCAATGTCGGCGCGCCACCGCCCACCGCCGGGCCGAGCAAGCCGATGTATACGAAGTAGCTGCTCACCGAGGTCGGCTGGTCATTTCCGACGGCTTCAGCGGAGGTTGTCGGCCGGCCGATGTCCGCTTCTATCCGGTAAGCGCCCAACCGGAGCTTTCGTTGCGGTGGTTTGTCGGCGCTTTTGCCGAAAGCTGCGCGCAGCACGAGCGTGAAAAAGCGTCCCCTTCAATCGCTCGCGCCGTTGGCTCCAATTGTCGCATTGTGGTTGCTCCTTCTTGCTGACGTAATGTTTGCCGTCTTCGCGGGGAGTGTCTTCTTCGCCGGGAGGTCTACACGACTTCATTGGGTGACCTACCGGCACGAGCCTATGCTGTTAGCCTTCGTTTTCACGACCTCTCTTGCGGGTAGCGGCCTCTGGGGTTGGCTTCTCCTCGGCCTCATTCCAAAGAGAACCTAACCATATGCTCAAGCTGAATCGCATCGTCGGTTTCATAATTCTGGCAGCGCTTGTCTACGGTGTGCTCCAGGCTTACGGGCTACTCCCTGAGGGCGCACCTCGGCTGTTTCCTCAACGCAGCGGCTCGCCAGCGGCTTAGGATTGATGCTCCGCATCCGAACGCCCGCTCCTCGCCTGCCGAGATGTTTAGGTGCTAGAGTACAGCGGACACCCGGTGCCGGGGCCCGGATGTCGCACTTCGAGATCAGGCGAGCCGCAGACCCGGTTCACCTCTCCCCGACAGGGAGAGGTCGATTTGCACGGCAGATCGGGAGAGGGCCGCAGCTCCAATGAAGGGCTGCAATCCCTCACCCGGTGGTTCGCGCCGACCTCTCCCAGAGGGAGAGATGCCTCGCGTCACTGACCATTGGTCCGGCGTGCGGCCTTCGGCGCCTCGTCCTTCAGCTTCTCCAATGCGCCGGGCATCATCTGCCCGAACATCGAGCTCAGCATCGCGGTCGGGATCAGGCCGGCGCTGCTGCCCTCCTGCCCCTGCCCGCCCGACATCAGGAATTGCGGCACCAAGGGCTGGTTGATCCGCGTCAGCGCATCGGCGAACTTCGCGAAGTTCTGCTCGGCAAGCCGGTATTCCGGCCCGCCATAAGCATCGACCGCGAGCTTGGTCGCCTGCGCATTGGCGCTGCCGACAGCCAGCACCCGGTCGGCCTCGCCCTGGCCTTCGAGCCGCGACTGCTCGCCGACCGCGGCTGCGGTGACCTTCCGCGTCTCGGCATCCTTCTGCGCGCGGGCGAGCGCCGCCGCGCCCTCGTTCTCATTGACCCTGACCTGGATCAGCGATTGCGTCAGCGCGGTCTGCGCCGCCGCCGTTGCCTTGGCTTCGTTGAGCGCGCGCTCCTGCACCGCGGCCTTCTCCTGCTCCTGATAGGTCTCGATCTGCTCGCGCGCGATCTGGCGCGAGCGGAGCTGGATCAGGATGTTCTCGATGGTGTGGTCACCGGCGGCGGCGCGCGGCGTGCCGATCAGGACCTCCTGAAGGTCGAGCGAATAGCTCTCGAACTTCGCCTTCATGTCGTGGGCGGCTTCCGCCTGGATCGCGGCACGGTTCTGCAACAGCTCGATCAAGGTCATCTTCTGCGCGATGTTCTTGAAGAACGCAGAGACCATCGGGTCGAGCGTCTGCTCGACCAGCTTCTTCACGTCGCCGAAGCGCTGGATGATCATCGGCGCCTTCTTGTAGTCGATATGCATCACAACCGAGAGCGGCAGCGTCGGCTCGAACGCGTCCTTGGTGATCAGCGAGATCTCCGACAGGTTCTCGTCGAGCTTCATCGCCCCGACCTCGCCGCGCACCCATTTCAGGATGAAGTTGACGGTCGGGATCACCTCGATCTTGCCGGCATAGGTGTTGAAGGCGTATTTGCCCGGCAACAGCGGGTCCTTCCAGACGCCGCGGCTGCCGTTGAGCACCAGCTCGCCATGGCGATACTGCTCGCCCGAGACGTCGTCGGTGCGCGGGCCGGTGTAGAAGATCACGACGCCGACATTGCCGACCGGGATCACCGTCTTCGGCACCGCCTCGACGGTCGCGAACAGGCGGTTGATGTACCAGGTGCCCTCGACGATGACCTGGAGCTGGCGGCCGCGATAGCCGCCGGCGCTCAGGAATTTCTCCGGCTCCTGGAAATTGTTGTGAAAGGTCGCAGCATCGCGCAGCTCGATGCCGACTTCCGGCGCGATGATCTCGCCCGGAGGCAGCGACGGGCCGTCATGCACGGTGACGATGCCGACCAGATCGTGATCGGCCGCCAGCACGACCGGGGCAAAGCCCCAGCGCTCGGTGATGGTGAGCTGCATGCTCTCGAGCACGCCGCGCTCGCGCTCGCTCAGGGCATGACCGTAGACGCGCTCGTCGGTGATGACGGCGAACTGCGTGGTGTTGATCGCATAGGTGCCTTCGCGCAGGATCTTGCGCTGCGGGCCCTTCTGGCCGCCGCCGAGCAGGAAGCGGCGAGCGTCCTGGAAGTCCGACTTGTCCTCGGTGTCGTTGGCGCCGAGCACCTGCGACGGCTCCAGCGCCGCGCCATCGCGCGCGAATACATAGGCGATCTTGCCCTGGCCGACGGTCACGAGGTCCGAGCGATGGATCCGGTACATGAAGGGAAACATCACGTGCAGGCCGCCGCGCAGCACCTCCGGCTCATAGCCGGCCTCACCGTTCAGCGCGATGAAGCCGCCGCCGATCGAGCCCTTGATCGCCCACAGCTTCTCGACGATGCCGACCTGATTGTTCGGAATGTAGCGAAATACGTTCGATATGCGCAGCAAGATCACAAGCGCGATCACGACTGCGGTCCAAATGGCCGGCTGGGTTAAACCCAGGCCATTAAGAAAACCGACGAAGTCCATAGTCCGTCTCCACAATTCGCAACTGGGCGGTTTGGGGACCCAAACCTGACCCAAGAATTGCGGTGCGGACATGTGGTGCGGCCATCGCGGCGCAAGGCGTGAACATTATTCGCGCTGCCAATCTTTTTTTGACGACGGGATGAACCGCGGCACGGCTGGCGCGACACGATCGGCGCGACAAGCATTGCTGCGATTGCGCATCAATCGCAGCAGCCGGCCGAAGGCCGCGTGCTCAACGTTTCGGGTTGCGCCCGCGGATGTGGTCCAAGCCTTGCTTGATCGCGGCGAAGCGCGCTTCGACCACCGGCTCGAATTCGAGATCGGTGAAGATATAGGGCCAGTCGTTCTCGACGCCTTCGCGGACGAGTTCACCGACATACATGGGATCGATGCCCTCGGAGACGCGTTGGCGGACCTGATTGATCCGCTCGGCAAGCGGGCCCGATGTCGGCAAGGCACGGACCGCGCCCTCGAAGCGCTTGGGCAGGTTGCGCCCTGAGTTCACGATTTGCGTGCGGATGAAGCCGGGACACAGCACCGATACGCCGATCCCGCGGGGCGCGAGTTCGGGCCGCAGTCCCTCGGACAGCGCGACGACGCCATACTTCGAAACGTTGTAGGCCGTGCTTCCCCCTGAAATGAGGCCGGCGAGCGAGGCCGTGTTGACGATGTGTCCGCCCTCGCCGTGCTGCTCGATCAACGGCCCGAAAATCTCGATCCCCCAGATGGTCGCCATCAGGTTGACGCCCAGGGTCCAATTCCACGACGCGTCGGTCCAGGTGCCATAGGGCCCGCCGCCGCCGACGCCTGCGTTGTTGACGAGGATATGCACCTTGCCGTAGCGCGCGGTCGTGGCTTCGGCGGCGGCTTGTAGTTCGGCTTTCAGTGAAACGTCCGCCTTCACGCCGTCGACATCGACGTTGGTGCGCCTCAGTTGCTCGAGCGCTGCGGACAGAGCCGCCTCTTCAATATCGCAAAGCATGACCTTGACGCCCGCCTGGGCGAGAGCGGTCGCGATCCCCAATCCAATGCCCGACGCTGCACCGGTCACGAACGCCGTCTTTCCAGCGAGTTCCTTCACGCGCATTCTCCCCCGTGCAAGCGGACACCTTCATTCCAAAGCGAGGTGTCACCAGGCGTCATATGACCGCACTTTCAAGCGATTGGGAAGTGTGCGGGATGTCAGCTCCCGGCCTAGCCGGCATGCATTCAGACCGGCTGCCATGTCTCGCCTTTGTGAAGGCAAAGCGCTTTGGTCCTGATGTCGGCGCGCATGCGCGGACCGCCATCGGCGTCACCCACCTGCCACTCAATTTCCCGGTCGTCATCGCAGCAGAACTTGCCGTTCGCTGACGTGGCGGGGCGCGGCACGCCGCGACGCTCCCGCCAATCGGGGTAATCCGGAAGTGATGTCAGCGCGATTGCGTTGGCCGGTGGTGGAAATGGCGTGTCGCGCGCATGATCCGAACCGGTGCCACCGACAACAAACCGCGATGCGGCTTTTCGAAGCATCGAAGCGTTGCGCGGCGGGTGCCGACGTCCGTGAACAATTCAACCATCGCCAATGAGGAGTTGCGACATGAGTCGAGACAGCACCTTCGCGCTGGGCGCATTCGCGGCACTGTGTCTGATGTCATCCGTAGCGATCGCCCAAAACGCGCCGCCGACGTTTCAAGGGGACCCAGACGTCTATAAGCTGATCTTCGAGGATCAAAACTTTCGCGTCATCGAAACGGTGCGAAAGAAGGGAGTCCATGACAAGGTGCATGGTCATCCCTTTCCTTCGGTCGTCTACCACGTGACCGATTGCGATACGAGGCTCTACGCACCTGACGGAAAGACCACGGACGGCCACACCAAGGCCGGAAGCGCGAGTGCAGTCCCCGTCATCGCCTCACATTCGGCCGAGAATATCGGCCAAGCGGACTGCCGGCAGATCTTCATCGAGCGCAAATAGGACGATGCTTCCGGCCCCTCGTCGCGAGGCCGCCTCGATGTGGCGGCCTCGTGGTCTTCGGGTTGTCAGTTGACTGTATGCCGCCTACACGGCCTGGCTCTGACTGCGCGCCAATGAAGCCACGTCCGGCTTCGGATGCCACCAGCGTCCGCCGATCACGACGCCTTCCGACACGATCTTGCGATCGCCGGTCAGATGTTCGCCGACCACGTCGACATAGTCGAACTGCCCTTGCCTGACCGACATCAGCGTGGCATCGCCGACGCAGCCCGGCTTGAGGCTGCCGAGCTCCGGCCGCCGCAACGCCATCGCGGCATTGACGGTGGACGCCGCGATCACGTCCGGCAGCGACATCCCCATGCAGAGGAATTTCGACATCGTCGTCACCTGGTCGAACGCCGGGCCGTCGATGCAGAGCTGGTGGATATCGGAGGAGATGGTGTCGGGATAGAAGCCGTTGGCGAGCATCGCGCGCGCGGTCTTGAAGGCGAACGAGCCCTTGCCATGGCCGATGTCGAACAGCACGCCGCGCTCGCGCGCCTCCAGCACCACCTTCTTCACCGTGCCTTGCGCGGTGGCCGGCGTGTTGGGGAACGGCCGGAACGCATGGGTCAGCACATCGCCCGGGCGCAGCCGCGCCAGCACCTCCTCGTAGCTCGGCGGCGGATGGTCGATATGCGCCATCAGGGGCATGCCGACCTGCTCGGCCACCTCGAGCGCGATCTCGAGCGGCACCAGCCCGGAAGTGCCCGAGGCGAACAGGCCGACCCGAACCTTGATCCCGACGATGAGGTCGCGGTTCTCGTCGGCGACGCGCGCGGCATCGACCGGGTTCATCAGCCGCAACTCCTCGCTCTCACCGACCATCACCCGGTCGGAGAAGCCGAAGATGCCGGCATGCGAGACGTGCAGATAGGCCAGGATGCGGACCTGGCTCGGCTCGATGACATGCTTGCGGAAGCCGGCGAAATTGCCCGGGCCGGCGCTGCCGGTATCGACCGAGGTGGTGACGCCGGACGCGCGGCAGAATTCCTCCGCGTCGATGCCGAGCGAGGTGCCGCCCCAATAGACGTGGGTGTGCAGGTCGATGATCCCCGGCGAGACGATCAGCCCGGACACATCGCGCACGTCGGTCGCGGGCCCGGCGGCCAGTCCCTGCCCGATCGCGGCGACCTTGCCGCCGGCAAAGGCGACGTCGGTCACCGCATCGAGCTTTTGCGACGGGTCGATCACCCGTCCGCCGCGCAGAATCAAATCGAAAGCCATCGTCATCTCCGGATTGCAGCCGGCACGATGGTCGAGTTCGGCGGCGCCTGCAAGCGGCTCAACCGGCGCGGGCCTGATGGGAAACCGGCGCGGCCGGCGTCACCGGTGCCGCGCTCTTGTCTGCATCCATGTTCGTATCGTTGCCAGCGCCGTTGGCGGACGCGACGATCGCCGCAATGGCCGGGTTATTCGCGGCTTCCGAGGCGGCAATGGTTTCCTGCGCCCAGCGGTACGAGGATTCGAAGATCTCCTGATGACGGTCGAAATCGGTCACGTCGATGCCGTCGGGCGTCGGCGGGCGCATCACCAGGTCGAGCGGCGTGGTCGGCAGCGTGTCGTAGCGCTGATGCGCGACGAGGCTCCGCCACAACACGTTGACGGCGCTCGGCGCGGCCGGCAGCGACTTCCGCCGGAACGGCATCAGCAAGGTCGCAAGCAGTTCGAACCTTCCCGGCAGCGCGGCATAGTCGACATCGAACATCTCGGTCGCCGGCTCGCCGAAATGCACCACGAGATTTGGGCCACTCTTCATCTGGTGCATCTGCGCCAGTGGAACGTTGTCGACGAGGCATCCGTCGACCAGCATCGAGCCGTCGCGGGTGTAGAACGGCGGCAGCAGGCCGGGGATGGCGCTGGATGCACGCACCGCCTGCCACAGCAGGCCGGTCCGGATCAATTCGAGGCTGTGCGTCGACAGATTGGTCGCGACTGCCGCGAACGGCCGCCAGCAATCCTCGATCCGGCAATTGTGGCCATACTGATCGGCCAGCGCCCGATCGAAGGCCTTGTGATCCAGCAGCGCGTAGCGCGGCCAGGTCGGACGACGGAAGCTGCGGCTGGAGACGAAGATCTCGTGCGTGCCCAGTTCGAGATGCTCGGGGTCGTAGTTCTTGGCAAAGCCCGCCGCCATCGCCGAACCGACGCTGGTGCCGACGAAGATGTCGAACATCGCGCCGCGCTCGCGAAAGGCCTTGTAGATCCCGACATGCGCGGTACCGAGGCTGCCGCCGCCGCCGGCGACGAACCCGACGGCACGGCCGCACAGGAAGCGCACCAGGCTGTCGATATCGACCTGGTCCTCGAGCGCGACATGGTGGTGCATGAAGCAGGGCAGCCGCGCGAGCCAGGCCGCGGTGCCGCTGACCTCATGCTGCCTGATGTCATGAACGCGAACCAGCCGACGCGCCGACGCGGGATGCACGGTGCAGGCGAAGCTCTCGAGCTCGGTCAGATCAGGCGCCGGCGCCTGGCCGCGACAGGCCAGCACGACGAGGTCGGCCTGGCGGATGGTCTTGCGCGCCCATTCAGATGCCTCGTGGCCGCCGAAATAGGCCACCAGCGGCGCGTCATACTCGATCCGGTTGAGCCAGTCGGCGACTTCGGAATCGTCCAGCGCGCGGCCGGGAAACATCGCCTGAACGCGCGCGAGGTCGACGATCTCGGCGCCGGCGGCGGCAAGTCCCTTGCGCAGCCTCTGCTCGAAGGCGGCAGGCACCGGCTCCCGTCCGCCCGAAATCAGCGCGACGGTGCGCGCTTTCGGTGACGCCCGCACCGGCAGCAGCCGCGCGGTCTGGATCGCAAACCGCTGTGCGAGCGCGGCCAGCAGCGCATCGACGATCCCCGGCGCTTCCTCGACAAGCCGCGCATAGGCCGCCCGCGTCAACACCAGCACGCTGCTATCGCGGATCGCGATCACATTGGCCGTGCGCGGGATGTTGGCGAAGAAGCCGATCTCGCCGACCAGCTCGCCGGCGCGCAGCTCCGCAATCGGCTCGGGATGATCGGTCCGGTACACCGCGAGCGCGCCATGAAGCACCAGGAATAGTGCATCCGAGGCGCCGCCCTGCTCGACCAGCAACTCGCCGCGCACCAGATCACGCCGGGTCATCGCGCCAAAAGCGATCAGGCGCTGCTCGGCGCTGAGCGTCCTGAACAGCGCGAAGTCCTCGGACAGGTTTCCCCACGCAAACGTTGAACTCGGCGGCACACGGTTCGATTGCATGCACGGATGTTAGCGCCGGGCCGCGGCCCCTGCGAGCGATATCGGAGCATGATCGGCGGCACCGGGCCGCCATTCCTTGGAAGCACTGCAACAGGATTTGCAGCGCCCCCATCTTGTCCGCCTCACCCCACCACCAGCTCCGGCCACGGCACGATGGTCGACTTCACCGTCTTCATCGCCATCGCGTCCGCCACCGCCTGCGCGACGCCGTCCTCGGTGAACGGATAGATCGTCTGCATGTCGAGCCAGGGATATTTGTGGCGGGTACGGTAGAGCATGTCGACGCCGAGCGGCAAATCGTTGCCGGTGAAGCCCCAGGAGCCGAGCACGTTGAGGTCCTTGGTGCAGATGCGGTGCCACGACGTGTTGATCGAGCCGGCGTCGGTGAACTGGCCCATCTCGACGTAAGTACCGCCGTCGCGCAGCATCTCGATGCCTTCGGGTCCCGCGGTCGGATGGCCGGAGCAGTCCATCACGAGATCAGCACCGAAGCCGCCGACGATGTCGCGCACCGCCTTGATGCGCTCCTCGGGCGTCCTGAGCTGCTCGATGTCGACGGTCGCCTCGGCGCCGAACTTGCGCGCCAGCGCGAGCCGCGGATTTTCCGGCGCGCCGACGCAGATCACGCGCCCTGCCCCCATTTCCTGGGCGGCCGCCACCGCGAGGATGCCGATCGGCCCGGAGCCCTGGATCACCACCGTGTCGCCCCAGGAAAAGCCGCCGGCGCGCGTGGCGCGGTTGAAGGCGCGGATGCAGGAGGTCAAGGGCTCGGAGAGCGCGCCGAGCCGCAGCGACATGTCGTCGGGCAATTTGTAGATCTTGGTGCCGGGCAGCATATCGAGATCGACATAGACATATTCGGCCCAGCCGCCCCACATGTGCGGCGCCTTGTCGAAGCCGAGATAGCGGCCGTAATACACCGGCGTCAGGCACTTGTTGGCGCTCTCGGGATAATGGATGCAGTAGTAGCAGCGGCCGCACGGCATCAAGGGCGGGATCATCACCTTCGATCCCACCTTGAGCGGCTTGCTCATGAAGTCCTCCGTGAACTCCGGGCCGCATTCGACGATGACGCCGCCGAGCTCATGGCCGAGCGTGAATGGCCAGGGCAGCGGCTTCGGCCAGTGTCCTTTCAGGATGTGCAGGTCGGTTCCGCAAACGCCGCAGGCGCCGACCTTGATCAAGGCCGCCTTTTTGCCGACTTCCGGCCATGGCACGGTCCGGATTACGGGCTTGGCTCCAGGTCCGTCATGCGTGCAGACGCGGATCTGCTCCATCGGTTCGTCCTCCCTGTCCGTATCGTTGGGCCGGCTGCGGCCGCACCGACCTTAGGTCAGGACGATCGGGATGTCATGAAGGCCTGTCATGAAGACTTTCATGACAGGCTTTGGCGGGACGGGGCGCTTCAGATCTTGACGGACGTATTTTTTCGCAAGGAAGCGTCAATTGTGAACGCGGCCGAGGGCGAATGGGCTTGTAGCATTGCGGGGAACGACACCATGAATCCTGGTATCGAAGGCATCGTCGGCATGTACGTCAAGCTGGGCGAGCTCGACACGCTGCAACGCATGAAAGAGCACCGGCAGAGCCTGCTCGACCAATGCGTCGACACTGCGAATTTCAACTTCGACGTGACGCGATCGATCTACCGGAGCGACCTCGAGGTGATCGAGGCCGGCATCGAGAAGCTCTCGGGCGAGATCACCGGCCATGTCGACGTGTTCAACGAGAACAGGATCAGCGGCTGGGCGCTGTACGACCAGCACCCGGACAAACGGGTGACGATCGATATCTATTTCAACGGCGAGCTCGTTGCCGAAGTCGTTGCCGATCAGTTCCGCAAGGACCTGCTCAAGCTCAACAAGGGCGACGGGCACCACGCCTTCTTGTTCGAGCCGCCGAGCGGGTCCTATCAGCCGCCCTTGCAGCTCGAGATCCGCGCGGCGAAGCGCAAGGTGCTGAAAGCCGTGACCGTTGAACCACCGGCGGTGACGGTCGAGCCGGCCGAGGACGCCGGAGCCCAATAGCCTCACCGCGGAAATCGTCACTTCATCGCAGTGCCGTCGGGCGCAAAGCTCTCGACCTTGTCCGTGATCACGAACGACATCAGGTCGTGCCCGATCACCAGACGTCCCTGATAGGTCGTGCGCGTCCGCTTCAGCAGCGCATCCTCCGGCACGTCCTGGGTCGGCGGCTGGCTCGCGAACACGATGTGCGAGTAGACCGCAAGCTTCGGCTTCACCTCTGCGAAGATCTTGCCGGCCTCTTCCGGCGAGGTGTGATGGTTCTCGATCGCTCGATAGTTCGGATAGGCCTTGAACAGGTCGGGGTCGATGACCGCGACCTCGTGGATCAGGAGGTCGGCGCCCTCGGCCGCCTTCGCCACCCGCTCGTCCGGCTTGGTGTCGCCCGACAGCACCACCTTCTTGCCGTCATATTCGACGACGTATCCGAACGACGGCTTGATCTTCTCGCCGTGATTGACCTCGATCGCGGTGACCTTGACGCCGTTCTTCTCATAGACCGGACCCGGCTCGATGTCCTTGGCCGCGAACGCGACACCCGAAAGCGGATACCCCTCGTCGTCGACGCGGATCCGGATGTCCTCGGAGAACGCCTTGGTGAGATTTTCGGTCATCGCGACCGTTCCCTTCGGCCCGTAGATCACCATCGGCGTCTTGCGCGAGCCGAACGGCGTGCCGATCCAGCCCGTCAGCCACATGTCGGGAAGACCCACGACATGATCGGAATGCAGATGGGTGATGAAGTGCGCCGTGATCGCGCCGATCGGGATCTTCTTCTGGAACAGGCGGATCGTCGAGCCGCGTCCGAGATCGAAGATCAGCTTCTCGGACCCCGCCTCCACCAGCGTCGAAGCGCTGAAGCTGGAGAGCCGCGGCGTCGGAGTGCCGGTGCCGAGCAAGGTGACCCGCATCTCGGCGGCGCGTGCCGTGCCGGCGCCGGTGAGGATCGCCGCCGCAAGCGCAAGCCACAGTTTCAGTCGCATGATTGAACGTCTCCACCCCTCAAGCCTACTCATTGCCTGGAGGCTAGGTGAACTCGCCGGGGCTGCCAATGCCTGCTGCGCCATGACGGGCCGGCGCGGCGGATTGACAGCAACGGCAGCTCCACCCCAAGCTGCGATGAAATTTCAGGTTATGGAATGACGCTACAGCCCGGCTCCGAACGAATCTTCGCGGACGAGCGCACCGACCCGCTGGATGGACGCGTGCAATGGGCACCCGCGAAGTCGTTGTGGCTCGGCAGCATGACCGCGGTGGCGATCATCTTCGGACCGCTGCTGTTCTCGTGGAGCGCATTCACGCTGTTCATCGCGACCAGCGCAATCACCCTGTGCTTCGGGCATTCGGTCGGCATGCATCGCCGCCTGATCCATGCAAGCTTCGACTGTCCGCTGTGGCTCGAGCGGCTCTGTGTCTATCTCGGTACCCTGGTCGGAATGGCCGGCCCCTACGGCATGGTACGGCTGCACGATCATCGCGACTGGGCGCAGCGCCAGGCGGCGTGTCACGCCTATTCCCGTCACGCGGCCGGCTTCTGGCGCGATGCGTGGTGGCAAATGCACTGCACACTCGTGCTGAAACACCCGCCGCTGTTCCGGCTCGAACCCCGGCTTGCCGATGACCGCTTCTATGCCTTCGTCGAGCGAAGCTGGATGTGGCAGCAATTGCCCTGGGCGCTGCTGTTCCTTGCGATCGGTTCGTGGAGCTGGCTGGTCTGGGGCATCTGCGTCCGGGTCGCCGTCTGCGTCACCGGTCACTGGTTGATCGGTCATTACTCGCATCGCAGGGGCGGACAGACCTGGATCATCGAAGGCGTTGCAGCCCAGGGCTACAATGTCGGCATCGCCGGGCTGATCAGCATGGGCGAAAGCTGGCACAACAATCACCATGCCTATCCCAACTCCGCGAAGCTCGGGCTGCTGCCGGGCCAGATCGATCTCGGCTGGTGGCTGATCAAGGCATTCGAGGCGGGCGGGCTCGCGCGCAACATCAAGACGCCGGACAACCTGGCACCGCGCCCCGGTGCGCGCCGCGTCGACCGTCCCGATAACGCCGGTGCAGTCGCCGGCACCTAGCGCGCCGCGTTGGTTCCATATCCGCCGCGCAAGTTGCGGATCTGTTGCGATGCCGCTATATCGTCGCCTGTCGGAAAAGGCAGACTTGGTTTGGTAAGCCCAAGTCCTTTCGAAGTCGAAATCCGTTCGCAATCGAAAGCTCTGGTCTCCTGCTCAATGCGTGAGATCCCCACGACGAACACCGGATGCCGTCAAGGCGTCCATTGTGTTCGTCCGTGCGGTTCTCAACCCGACGAACTGCTCCGGTCGAACAGCGACACAGGAGCAGTTCATGCACAATAACCTTACCCTTCCCCATGACGTCGTGATCGCAGGTGCCGGCCCCGTCGGCCTGCTGCTGGCCTGCGAGTTGCGGCTCGCAAACCTCTCGGTGCTGGTGCTGGAGCAGGCCGCCGACCCGCGCTCGCCGCTGAAGCGGCTGCCGTTCGGCATGCGCGGCCTTTCGGCGCCCACCATCGACGCCCTGTACCGGCGCGGGATGTTGGACAACATCGCAGCGCCGCAGCGCGCGAAAGATGATCCGGGCCGCGCCGCGTCGAACGGCGCGCATTGGATGCAACAGCCCCGCCGCCCGGCGGGCCATTTCGCCGGCATCCAGTTCTATCACGACGACATCGACACGTCGCAATGGCCGTATCGCCTGCCGAGCCCTGCCGGCACCAGCATGGCGGTCGAGATGGAGGCGCTCGAATCCACGCTGGCCACGCGCGCGAGCGCGATGGGAGTCGAGATCAGGCGCGGCGCAGGCGTCGAGACATTCGAGCAATCGGATGACGGCGTCTCCATTCGCGCCGGCGGCGAGACTTTCCACGGACGCTGGCTGGTCGGCTGCGACGGCGGCCGCAGCACTGTGCGCAAGGCGGCCGGATTCGAATTCGCCGGCACCGAACCCGAGTTCACGGGTTATTCGATCGCGGTCGAGATCGCCGATCCGGACAAGCTCGCCCCCGGCCGCCACTACACGCCAACGGGCATGTACACATACGCGCATCCCGGCACCATCGCGATGGTCGAGTTCGACGGCGCGGCATTCCACCGCACCCAGCCGATCACATGCGAGCTTGTGCAGGCGGTGCTTCGCCGCGTCTCCGGCACCGACGTCACGTTGACGGCGCTCCAGCTTGCCACCACCTGGACGGACCGCGCCTGCCAGGCGACGACATACCGGAAGGGACGCGTGCTGCTCGCCGGCGACGCCGCGCACATCCATTCTCCGTTGGGCGGCCAGGGGCTCAACCTCGGGCTCGGCGATGCGATGAACCTCGGCTGGAAGCTCGCGGCCACGATCCGCGGCGACGCACCGGCCGCTCTGCTCGACAGCTATTGGACGGAGCGACATCCGGTGGGCACGCAGATTCTCGACTGGTCGCGCGCCCAGGTCGCGCTGATGCGGCCGAGCCGGAGTTCGCGCGCGCTCGAAGCCATCATCCGCGATCTGATCGCAACGCCCGACGGCGCGACATATTTTGCCGAGCGCGCGTGGGGCGTTTCGCTGCGCTACCATCTTGGCGGCGGCCATCCACTGGTGGGTCGCAGCGCACCGGACTTCGAACTCGCTTGCGGGATGCGGCTCGGCGAACTGCTCAGGGACGGGCGCGGCCTGCTGCTGGACTTTGACCCGCGCGCGCCGTTGCGAGCGCTTGCCGATCGCTGGCGCGGCCGGATCAACTACGTCGCAAGCGACGCCAGGGATCGGCTCGGCTTGACCGCGGTGCTGGTGCGTCCCGACGGGTTTGTGGCCTGGGCCACAGACATCGAGCCGGATCTGAAGGAGACTGCTCAAGCCGCGGCGCGATGGTTCGGAGAACCTGACGCGGCATACCAGAAGGCCTGACGTGTTCGGGTACGGCGCATGTGAACTTCGCTGATCACTCTCGCGCCGTGTCCGGGTTCCCTCTCACAACCGTAACGCCCCGTTAACCCTATCAGCTTTAGGGTCATCGGGGCTCCGAATGGACGGTGGCCGGGTTTGTCGTGATGTCGTTTGCACAGAAGAAAACTAACGTCGTCCCCGTAGCCGAGGAGCGGCGTCGCTTCCAGCGCGTCAAGGTGCACCTGCTCGGCCGCATACATGCTGCCCGACCGGCGCGAGTTTCCCTGCCAGATTATCAACATGTCCCCGGGCGGCCTCGCCCTGCTGGCGCCCGGCATCGGCAATGTCGGCGACCGCGTGATCGCCTATCTCGACCATATCGGCCGGGTCGAGGGCCGTATCACCCGCATCATCGACAACGGCTTTGCGATGACGATCGGCGCCACCGCGCGCAAGCGCGACAAGCTCGCCGCCCAGCTCACCTGGCTCGCCAACCGCGACATCCTCAATCTGCCCGAGGATCGCCGCCACGACCGTATCGTGCCGCGCAACCCGATCGCCCTGCTCACCCAGGAAGACGGCACGCGGATGACCTGCCGCATCATCGACCTCTCCTTGTCCGGCGCGGCCATTGCCGCCGAGAACCGCCCGCCGCTGAAATCGCTGGTGATGCTCGGCCGCGTGCAGGCCCGCGTGGTGCGAAATCTCGAGGAAGGCTTCGCACTCGAATTCGTCCACGAGCAGTCCGCGGAAACGCTCGAAGAGAGCGTTACCGCGAGGTAAAGCGAAAAACCGCTCAACACCCCCGTTTTCAGCCCGCGAAGGCGGCCTCCGGTGCACCGGTGGCCGCCTTTGCCGCATTTGGCGCGGTGAAATCGGCGGTTAACGGCCGCACCGTTTGGCGTAACAAACCGCGCTGGCGCAACGTTTGCCGCGTTAATGCATAAAATTTGAATCAATTGCAGTTGTTTCAAATTTTACGCGAATTCGATTCAAGTACAGATCGAATTCGCCGCAGCTTTTACGAGTATTCGCGTCAAATCTACTTTGCGCACTTAGCGGCGGCGAAAAAACTTTGTGCGAAACGTGGTCCCAACAAGAAGAACGGGGGCCACAATGTTTGGGTTCAGGGGACAGGGGAAAGGTTTGGCGGTTGCCGCCATCCTGTTTGCGACGTGCGTGTCGGCCAAGGCCGGCGACGTGGTCTACGCCAGCCTGGGTGACGTCGCGCGTTCGCCGATCGGCTGGGTCGAGTTCTGTGCCGACAGTCCCGCCGAATGCCGCGGCGGCAAGACGCAACCGCGCGACATCGTGATGTCGCAGACCGCTTGGCGCGACCTCGTGCGGGTCAACAAGTGGGTGAACGAATCCATCAAGCCGATGACCGACATGGATCATTGGGGCGTGATCGAGAAATGGTCGTTGCCGACTGACGGTTACGGCGACTGCGAGGACTACGTGCTCCTGAAGCGCAAGATGCTGATGGACGCCGGCTGGCCGCGCGAGGCGCTGTTGATCACGGTGGTCCGCGACAAGAAGGGCGAAGGCCACGCAGTGCTGACGGTGAAGACCGACAAGGGCGAGTTCGTTCTCGACAATCAGAACGAGAGCATCGTCGCCTGGACGGAGACCGGCTACCGCTTCGTCAAGCGGCAATCGCAGAGCGATCCCAATGTGTGGGTCTCGCTCGGTGACAACCGCCCCGCAGTTTCAACCGCCAGCTCGCGCTGAGCGGCAACAAGGAATCGAGTTCGCGACCCGGTCACATCCCCACCCCTCCCCGTCCCAGACCGGTTCGCGCGCGGCCAGGCTTCCCCCAAAGCCTGGCCGCAACCATTTTGGGAGACGCTGCGGCCGCTGATCAGAAGAAGCGCTCGAGGAACGCTGCCGTCTCGTCGGTGATGCCGACGATCTTGTTGGTGGCCTGACGATAAAATTTGAAGTTGAGCTCGGTCTCGGGCCGGCCATCATCCCAATCCTTGAAGCGCTTGAGCTGGTCGCGTCCGAGCGGCTGCCGCGCCAACGCGACGCGCGTGACCGCGATGCCGACGCGCGGCGCTTGCCTGGCGATGCCCGCCTTGCGCGGCACCGCCTCGGCCGCGGTGACGATCCCGCGCGCGATCAGGCCCTTGCCGCCCTCGTTCTCGCTCGCGAACAGGAACGCGACGTCTCCCGTGACGATCGGCTTGCCGCCATACATGGTCTTCTGCGCCGCGAAGGTGAACGTCTTCGCCCGCGGCTCTCGGATCTCGGTCTTGATCGCAAACGCCATCGCGTTGCCTTCGCGCCGGTTCGCCCGGCCGTCCCGAGGCTTGACATCCTAGCACCGGCCTTGTTGAATTGAATTCAATTCAATCATGGACGAACGATGGGCGCGACGAGCCTCGGGACACGCGAACGGCTGCTCGCGGCGGCCCAACAGGAACTGATCGAAGGCCATGGCCACCTCGAGATGCAGGCGGTCGCGAAACGGGCGCAGGTCTCGGTCGGGCTCGCCTATCACCACTTCGGATCGAAGGCCGGCCTGATCGCCGCCGTGGTCGAGGATTTCTACCAGCGCCTCGATGAAGCCGCGTTCGGCGGCGCCAAGCTGTCCGCCACCAACTGGGCGGACCGGGAGAAGGCGCGGATCGGCGTCTATGTCGCCTTCCACTATGAGCACCCGTTCGCGCCGCTCGTGATCGGTCCGCTGAGCCGTGCGGTCGAGGTGCTCGACGTCGAGACCGCCTTCACCAGACGCCAGCTTGCCGCCGGTGCACGCATGCTCGAAGCCGCGCAGCGCGACGGGATCGTGCCCGCAGACCTCGACCCTCATCTCACCATCGCACTGATGATCGGCGGCATCCGTCAGGCGCTGATCGGCGCGCTCACGGGCGAACGGCGGCCGGATCCGGCCAGGCTGACCTCGGACATCTGGGCCTTCATGGCCGCCGCGCTGCGCCTGCCGGCCGGCCCCCCACCCAGCAAGTCAAAAGCGACGCGGCGCAGCCGCTCCTAACGTTCAACTTTAACCCCAAGGTCGGTGGCCATCTTGTTCAACCCGCACGATTTTCACACGCCGCAATCGTCCTACGCCAAGCCGGATCTGCTGCGCTCGAGCGCGGGCGGCTATTTCGGCCCCGGCAACGCGCAGCTGCCGGCACCGCCGATGCTGATGATGGATCGCATCACCGATATCGGCATCGACGGCGGCGCCTACGGCAGGGGCCACGTCGCGGCCGAACTCGACGTTGCGCCGGATCACTGGTTCTTCGCCTGTCACTTTGCCGGCGACCCGGTGATGCCCGGCTGCCTCGGTCTCGACGCGATGTGGCAGATCATCGGCTTCTGGCTCGGCTGGTCGGGCTCGCCGGGCAAAGGCCGTGCGCTCGGGGTCGGCGAGGTCAAGTTCAGGGGGCACATCACGCCGGACGTCAGGCTCGTGCGCTACGAGGTCGACATCCGTCAGGTCCGGCGCGGCCGGCTGGTGCTGGGGATCGCCGATGGCCGCGTGCTCGCCGACGGCGCCTGCGTCTATCTGGCAAAGGACATGAGGGTCGGCCTGATCGCGCCCGCGAGCTGAGCCACAGTCCCGTTTTGGGGCAGAAGCCCCGGAACTTGCGGCGACTTTTGCCACCCCCCATGCCATCGGCTTGACGCCCCGGGTTTTGCCCGCGGCGAGGTTGTGCTATTTCGAACCTTTCAATTGATGTCCGGTTCTGGTCGCATGGTCGAACTTGCTCCCCGGAATTCGCAAGCCGGCAGCCTCATTGGCGTGCAGCCGATCGCGATCGGCGCCGTGGCGCTGGTGCTCGTGCTGTTCGGATTCGGCTCGATCGCGCTATGGCGCAGCTTCGGCGGCAACGTGCCCGAGACCGATCGGATGGTCGCCGCCCGCCAGCTGCAGGCGCGGACCGCACAGGTCTCCGAGGCCCTGGTGGAAAAGACCAAGGGGATGGAGCTGACCCAGCAGGAATCGATCGACCAGTTGCAGGAGGTGCAGGACCAGCTTCTGACCATGCGCAAACAGTTCGCCGCGCAGCAGGCCGACGCCAAGAAGCTGTCCGATCAGGTTGCCGCACTGACCGAGCAGGTCGAAGGGTTGCGCCAGTCGCTGGCGAGCGCGCAGGCCAACGAGCCGAGCGCAGAGCCCGAGCCGCGCAAGCGCTCCAAGGCCACCCGCAGCGCCAACCGGAAGCGCCACAGATCGCGCAGTTGACGGCCGTCCCGGCCGCCCCTCACCCGGCGACGGGCGCGGCCATCAAAATGGACCAATCCCCCAATAAGATCAGCAACGTGGAACTTTCGGAACTCGGGCGGGCCGTCGGCGGCCTCCTACTAGTGCCCGTTACCGTGAATTAATCCGCACTTTGTGAACTGCTTCACATATCCGACCTCGAATCCGAGTCATCCTTAATCACCGGATGGCGTGAGCCGATTTCAATATCCGGGGCTGGCAAGGTCGTTGACGGTATACTACGTCGACGGCCTTGTTTTTTGGGCGCAGCAATCCCGGTCTCGCAACCATCCCATCAAGCCCCCGCTCCCGGCACGCAGCTGAAGCAACGCGGCGTGCCCGGCTGACGGGCTCTGCATCTGCGGCATCGCCAAGGTTGACACCGCGACGGACGGCGCTACCGCCTACTTGAGGCGATCGCGCATGACACGGCCGCCCTTCTGCCGCAGGCGCGCAAGCTGCGGCTCGAGCTCGTGCAGCATGTAGACCAGCGCAACGGCAAGGCTCGAAACAATCACCATGAACAGCAATGTCAGATCGGGAATGGTCAGCATCTCGGATGTCCTCTGAGGCCCGGCTCCAACCGCAGCCGGACCATGTGTTTTCGCGACGCGCTCACGCGCACACTGCCGTCACGCAAAGCAAGCTGCATACCAATGCGCGACGGCCCCGGCACCAACACGCCGAGGCCGCGCCAATCATTCCAAGACCATCAGCATGGCGATCGCATGGACCGGCCATGCGTCAGCGGATGGCTCAGTTGCAAACCTGCACGGGCCGGACTTGCCAGCCATACGGCGTCAGCATGCGACGACGCACGACGTAACAGCCGCCGTCACCGTAGCCGTAGCCATCGTCGTAGCCGTAACCGGCGTAGTACGGGTTGTTGTAGTAGCCGTAGTAATCGTAGGCGCCATAGCCGAGCCCGAAGCCGATCGCGGCCGCAGCGAACGGATAGCCCCAGCCGCGCCGATAGTAGCCACCGCGCCAGCCGCCGCCATGCCAGCCACCGCCGTGCCAACCACCACCGATCGCAGCCGACCGGAAGCCGCCGCCCGCGCCCATGGCGCGGAATGCACCGCCGTGGAAGCCGCCGAAACCGCCGCCCCCGTGGAAACCGCCGCCGCCAAATCCGCCGCGCGCCGACGCGGTGTCGACCGTGAACAGGCCGACCGAGGCCGTCGCCAGCAAGGCGATCATCGTTTTACGCAACATCACCCGTTACTCCTCTTTTCCAGGCTTTTCTTTCAAGCCTCCTCTGCCGCGTCCCGCGCATGCTAACCCAATCTAGGATCGCCACTGCCGACGCGCGCCTATGTCGCGCTCACTTCTGCGCGACCGTATTGATCGAGAACAAAAGCTAACAGCCGCGGCAGATGCCTTTCAGCCGGTGCTCGACCGCCTTGTTCTCGTCGGCAATTGCCTTGTCGAAGCTTTCGCTCGACGCCGCGCCTGTCGTGACGCCCTCACCGGTGTTCAGACGGCCGGAGGATTGAGCCGTGCCGGCGCTGTTGGTGCCTGGCGGCGGTGACGTGACTTGCGGCGACGTCGGGCTGACCGTCGGAGGACTGGCGGTCCCGCTGCCGCTCCCCGTGCCTTGGGCGACGGTCGCTGCGGGCGCCAGCAGAATCGCAATTGTCGCGAGCGCGGCGGTGGCGGATAATTTGCGCATGGCACTTCTCCCTTGCTGGCATCAACGGGTCCGCAAGACGCTGGTTCCGACGGGCGTTGAAGCAACAAGATTTGGGAGCAATGCAATTTGCGCAAGCTGATCGAATTTGACGACGATACCGCCGACAAGCTGAAGCAACTTGGGCGCGACCGGATGGCGACCTTGCAGGAGCTCGCCGACGAGGCCTTCGCCGACCTGCTCAAGAAGCACGGTATTCCGATCGACCTGAAGGATGCGCTGCGCAAGAGCGCAAGACTTCAGGAGGCAGCAAAGCCTACCCCCGCAGCAGCGAAGGCTGCACGCAAGCAGGGCCGGAAGCGTTGAGGTCTCAGCCGATCTTCTTCAGCCCGGCTTTGTACTGCGGTCCCCTGATCGCATAGGACTTCGCCGGCCGCGACAACGCCTCCGCCTGCGCGGCGTCGAGCGTGCGCACCACGCGCGCGGGCGCACCGATGATCAGGGAGTTTTCCGGAAACTCCTTGCCCTCGGTGATGACGGAGCCGGCGCCGACCACGCTGCCGCGCCGGATGCGCGCACCGTTCATCACGGTCGATCCCATGCCGATCAGCACGCCGTCTTCCAGCGTGCAGCCGTGCACGATCGCGTTGTGGCCGATGGTGACGTTGTTGCCGATGGTCAGCGGAAAGCCGGGATCGACATGCAGGGTCGAATTGTCCTGGACGTTGGAGCCTTCGCCGATCTCGATCCACTCATTGTCGCCGCGCAGCACCGCGCCGAACCAGACGCTCGCTCCCGGCTTGAGGCGCACCTTGCCGATCACGACTGCATTGTCGGCGATGAAATAGCTGCCGTCAGCGGGAAGATCGGGCCCCTGCCCGTCGAGTTCGTAGATCGCCATCGAGGTCTCCTTGGATCAGAGGAGACCTTGGCACAGCGGCCGACATGGTTTCAAGCAACCGCGACCACGATCCGGCGCGGGTCGCGATCGGATCAGCCGAGCACACCCGCAGCGCGCAGCGTCATCATGAAGAAGGTGCCCGACATCAGGCTCCAGAAGCCGGAGATGACGGTCGCCATCATCACGAACTCGAAGCGGCGGCGCTCGATGCGTGCGCCGCGCAGCGTGTTGCGCATGATGATGAAGGGTGCGGCGAAGACGAGGAACGGGACCGCGGCGAAGGTCTTCGGCGCCACGCCCTCCTGCAGCAGGCCGAAACCGGCCGGGCGCTCCGCCATCGCCTGATAGCCGCTCGCCAGTGCGCCCGCGAACGCAAAGCCGATGAAGAGCGAGAACAGGGAATTCAAGGTATCGGGCGACATCGGGAACTTCCACTACGCAACTGGCGACTGGCCCCTGCTTCGCAGAATTGGCTGCCGGCCGCCACATCATCCTTAAGGAAAGGTTAATCCGGCCCGCCTGGCTTGGCGTTTGCGCATGGCCATTCGCCGAGGGATTCCGTTGGAATCGTACGGAATTTGCTCGCCTCATGGCATATTCGGCAGGTGATTCGACCACCCCCGACCCGGTCTTTGCCTCGTTCATGACGCTTCTGTCGACCGCCCAGCATCTCGCCCGCGACACCCGCCGCAATCCACGCGCGCATCTCGTCCCGATCATCGCCTCGGCGGTCATCGCGGCCGGCGCGATTGCGCTCGTCGCCTACCTGTTGTGGCCGACCTATACGACGATCCCGGTGAGCGATCCGTCGCGGCTGCCGGTCAGCGTCGGCGGCACGCTGTTCAACGTGCCGACGATGGCGGTGCGCATGAAGATCCAGCGCCATTCCGGGCCGCAGGAGCGCGTCGATCTGAGCTTCCTCTATCCGTCGCTGGAGGCGCCCGCCGCGCCGAAGCACTACAGCGCCGACACGGTCGAGGACAAGGTGCAGCCGATCGACCGGATCTTCGTGTCGATCGCGGCCCACCACGATTCACTCGCGCCGGACATGCGGCTGCGCACGATCTATCCGCGCTATCTCGACGATCGTGCGAATACCGATGACGGCCTGACGGCGCGCGCGTTCCGCGAGGGCACGCCCTATGGCGGCGAGGACCTGTACACCGCGGCCGAGCCGCAGCTCGTCGCGCGCTGCACGCGCGACACCTCGACACCCGGCATGTGTCTGAGCGAGCAGCGCATCGAGGGCGCCGACCTGACTTTCCGCTTCCCACGCAGCTGGCTCGCGCAATGGCGCGACATCGCCACCGCGATGATCCGCCTCTCCGCGCAGATGCACAGCGCGAAGGGGTAACCTGTTCGTCACTGCGAGCATCGCAGTGACGACTTAACAAGCAGAGTCTGTTCCGCCTTACTCGGCCAGGTCTTCTTCCAGGATGGCCATCTGGAACTGGAACGAGCGATCATCGTCCTCGTCGTCGACGAACAGCACGCCGATGAACTCCTCGCCGATATAGACCTCGGCCGAGTCGTCCTTCTTGGGCCGCGGCACCACGCGGATCTTGGGATTGCTGAACACGCGCTTCAGATACGCGTCGAGCTTCCTGACTTCCTGAACGTCCACGGCCGTCTCCAATCGGGTCGATGATTTTCGGGGAGGTTTTAGGACGAGACGGCAAAGATCGCCAGAGCCTTTTCAGGCTTTGGCGACGTGATGTTGAGCACACGCAAAAATGCGCTGCCGATCAGAAAGCGAATGAAATCAAAGACCGATCGCGTTGAGCATCTGGTCCATGGTGCGCGAAGGTTCGGCACAGCCGGCCTCGCCGACGATTTTGGCCGGCACGCCTGCGACCGTGACGTTGTGCGGAACAGGCTTGACCACGACGGAGCCCGCCGCGATGCGCGCGCAATGGCCGATCTCGATGTTGCCGAGGATCTTGGCGCCGGCGCCGATCAGCACGCCGTGGCGGATCTTCGGATGGCGATCCTCGTTCTCCTTGCCGGTGCCGCCGAGCGTGACGCCATGCAGGATCGAGACATCGTCGTCGATGACGGCGGTCTCGCCGCAGACGAAACCGGTGGCATGATCGAGGAAGATGCCGCGGCCGATCCTGGCCGCCGGATTGATGTCGGTCTGGAACACTGCCGAGGAGCGGCTCTGCAGATAGAAGGCAAAGTCCTTGCGGCCCTTCTGATAGAGCCAGTGCGCCAGACGATGGGTCTGCAACGCATGAAAACCCTTGAAGTAGAGCAAGGGATCGATGAAGCGCGAGGTGGCGGGATCGCGGTCATAGACGGCGACGAGATCGGCGCGGAACGCGTTGCCGATATCGGGTTCGTCGCGCAGCGCCTCGCCATAGGTCTGGCGGATCAGATCGCCCGACAGCGCGGCGTGGTCGAGCCGCTCGGCAATGCGATGGACCACCGAATCTTCCAGGCGCTCATGATGCAGCACGGTCGCATAGATGAAGGATGCGAGCTCCGGCTCGCGCCGCAAAATGTCCTCCGCCTCGCCGCGGATCCGATCCCAGATCGGATCGAGCGCCGCGAGCTTGCTCCCCTGCGGATTGACTTGATGAACTGCCATAGCTGCTCTCGCAATTCGGTTGTTCTGATGTGCGTTATAGCACGGTGGACCCAGCGCGTCCCGGGAAGGCTCGGCACGGTAGACCCACCCCGACGCCCCCGGACCGGCGTCTAAGGGAGTTGGTCGGGATTTTGCCGAAATCAAGCCGTGCTTCTGCAACTATTGGCGGATTTCGTCTGCAGTGTGGTTTTGGGCATGGTCGGCCCCAATAAAAGGGGGAAACATCATCAATACCCGGACGTTACGCGGCCGCCTGACCGATGCACGGTCGGTCTGGATCGCCACCATCGCCATTCCCCTCCTCCTGCTCGCGCCTGCCTTCTGGAACGGCTATCCGCTGCTCCAGTGGGATACCGGCGGCTATCTGGCGCGCTGGTATGAGGGCTATCTGGTGCCGAGCCGGTCCACGGTGTTCGGCATCTATCTCCATGCCGGCGAGACATCCGGCTTCTGGCTCAACCTCGGCATCCAGACGCTGGCGACGCTGTGGATCCTGCAACTGACCCTGCGCGTGCTCGACCTTGCCCGGCCGGTCCGGCTGATCGCGATCAGCCTCGCGCTGATCGCAACCACCGCCCTGCCCTGGCTCGCCAGCATGCTGCTGACCGACATCTTCGCCGGCCTTTCGGTGCTCGCGCTCTTCATCCTCATCCTGCAGGGCGACAGGATTTCGACGCTGGAGAAGGCGGTGCTGTTCGCCTTCGTCGCGTTCTCCGCCGCGACCCACAGCGCAACGCTCGGCGTGCTGTTTGGCCTGTGCTGCGTCGGCTGGATGCTGCGGCCGTGGCTCGGCCGGCGCGCCCCGATCGCAGGCCTCGTGCAGGGCAGCCTGACCATCGTCGCGGGCGCGGCGATGCTGTTGGCGGCAAATTTCGCGCTGTCCGGACAGCTGGCGTGGACGCCCGGCGGCATCGGCGTCGCGTTCGGCCGCATGCTGCAGGATGGCATCGTCACGCAATATCTGCGCGACAACTGCGCGAAGGAGACCCTGAAGCTCTGCCCCTATCGCGACGAGCTGCCGCCGACCGCCGACGACTTCCTGTGGGGCCACAGCATGTTCAACACGCTCGGCCGCTTCCAGGGACTGAATGACGAGATGGGCTATATCGTGAAGCGCTCGCTGGCCGAATATCCGGCATGGCAGGCCAAGGCGGCGCTCACCGCAACCGCCGACCAGCTCATGCATGTCGCGACCGGCGAAGGCACCAGCGGCTGGATTCCGCACACCTACGGCATCATCGAGCGCTACATTCCCGCGCAGGTCGCACCGATGCGCGCGGCGCGGCAACAGAAATGGCATCTCGACTTCACCGCAATCAACCGCATCCACGTGCCGGTCGCGCTGGCCTCGATGCTGCTGGTCGTGATCCTGTTCGGCCGCGGCTTGTGGCAGCGACGGCTCGACGATCTGACGCTGCTGGCCGGAACGGTGACGCTCGCTCTGCTCGGCAATGCCGTCATCTGCGGCGTGATCTCGGGGCCGCACGACCGCTACGGCGCGCGCATGGTGTGGGTCGCGACCTTCGTGGTTCTGATCGCGGCGGCGCGCGCCTTCGCCAAAGACGATACCGAGAACGACGCCGACGAGCTATTTGCGCTGCGACAGGAAGTTGATGACGCCGGTCTTGTAGACCTTGTCACCGACCGCCCGCATGTGGTCGCGGTTCGGAATGTCGAGCACCCGCGCCAGCAGGGATGAGATAGAGCGAATCAAAGCAACCGTGGCGACAGCATCTCGCGTTCCCAGCGCAGCATGAAATCCAGCTGCCCGGCGATCCAATCGGCCGACACGGCCTGCTCGCCCCATTCGTGGATACGACTGGCCCACTCGCCGAGCAGCCAGATATGGCGGATCGGAACGAAGAGATCGACCGCTTCGAGATCAACGTGCCGCAATTCGCGTGCCGCGCGGTAGCCGCCGATGAACGCGTGCCATGCGGCATGGTGCTTCCGTCCGAAGATGACGCAATTCCAGAGAAACACGGCGAGGTCGTAGGCCAGATATCCGGCGCCACTCTCATCGAAATCGAAGAACACCGCTTGTCCTGCGCGCGGCCCTTCAACTGCGATGTTCGCGTTGTATCCATGGCAGTCGCCATGGCAGCGCGTCCAGCTCAGCCCGTCACGCTGAGCCAAATCCGCCGACAGGCGCGCCGCCAGATCGGTCAGATCCGCGCGGGTAGACTCGCTCAGACACTCAAGCGCCAGGATCGCCGAGAGCGGACGGCGCACGAGATGATCGAGGTCCAGCCGGTATCGCCCGCTGTCGTCTGATGGAAAGCCATCGGCGACATCGTGGACGCGCGCCAGCGTGACCCCGTTTGCCCTGGCATCGTCCGCCGATTGTGTGGCTTGCGACGCCCGTCCCCCGACATGGCGAAACAGGACAGTGCAACGCTGTCCTTCCGGAAACGGCGCTGACGTGAATAGCGCGCCGCCGCGCGTCGGAATGGCGGTCGCCACCGGGATGTCGCGTCGATCCAGATAGGCGAGAAACGCCGTTTCGGTGGCCACATCCGGCTCCCCGCGCGCGCGGGGTTTCGAAATGCGCAGGATGGACCGGGCGCCGCCATTCGCGCGGATTTCGAAGACGTCGTTCCAGCCGCGGACCAGCAGCTTGCATTCAAGTGGCCCGGGCAGATCGTAATGCGCCGAAACGAACTGAGCCACCGGCTCGGCAAGCGGTGTTGAATAGAGAACTGGAAGTGTCGGTGAAGCCACCTTGATTACTCCTCGCCATGAACAAACGCATCAAGGCCCGTCCAGGGACGGGCCAGCGGCGTGTCATCGGCTCAGAAGTCGGAGAGAACCCCGATCAAGATCGGCATAAGAATACCCTGGCAAGCAGGCAAACAGGCTATCATGCAGCCGCGGGATCGTCCACGGCAGCGAATTGGATCGGCGTAGCTGCAGTCACTCGCTCAGGCGCGTCGGCTGAGGAAATCCAGCACGCCGGTCTTGTAGACCTTGTCACCGACCGCCCGCATGTGGTCGCGGTTCGGAATGTCGAGCACCTGCGAACCCGGAATGATCCGGCCGAGCGCCGACGCCGAGCCCGCAATCTCGTCCTTGCTGCCGACCGCGATCAGAACCGGCACGCCGATGCCGGCGGCCTCCTCGTGCGTCATCAGGCGGCGCGAGCCGCGCAGGCAGGCGGCGAGCGCGCGCCGATCGGAACGGGTCTGATCGGCGAAGGCGCGGAAGGTGCGGCCGACCGGATCGGTGACGTCGTCGAGCGACGGCGCTTCCAGCGCCAGCGCGACGGTCTCGCCGGGTCCGCCGCCCTCGATCAGCCCGATGCCGATTCCGCCGAGGATCGCCGAGCGCACCCGGTCGGAATTTTCCCGCGCCAGGATCGCGGTCATCCGCGAGCCCAGCGAATAGCCCATGATGTCGGCGCGCGCGATGCCGAGATGATCCATCAGCGCGACCACGTCGCTTGCCATGATTGCGATCTCGTACTGCGCGGCATCGTAGAGCTTGGCGGATTCACCGTGGCCGCGATCGTCGAGCGCGATGACGCGACGGCCCGCCTTGACGAGCTCGGACACCCAGGTCGGATAGATCCAGTTGACGTTCTTGCTCGAGGCAAAGCCGTGCACCAGCACGATCGGTTCGCCCGCGCCTTCGTCGATATAGGCAATTTCAACATCGCCGTGATGGAAACTCGGCATCATCGATTCCGTATTGTTCTCGGGATTTTTCTTGGGATTTCTGTTGTTGCGATTGGCGATCGACCGGCGACCGCAAGCTTAGCCCTGAGCAGGAATACTCGCCAGCGCGGCCTGGGCGGTCATCTGCCGCTTCAGGCGCAGGGCCTTGCTTCGTCTCAGCCACCACGCCGTGGTTCGCTCGGTGGTGGCCTTGATCGACGACAGGAAGCCGAACAGCGCAAGCAGCGCGCCGAACAGCCACATGGTGAGATTGAACGTGCCGGCCACGAGCAGCAGCGCGCCGCGGCCGAGCAGTTTCATGATCGCGCGGGTCTGGCCGCCCTTCACCTCGGCGATGCGGGCCGCGCGCGCGATCTCCTGCGGGTTCTCCGCGACCTTCAGCGTGTCCCGCGCGGCGCGAACCCCGGCCGCTTCACCGATCCGCCCGACATCCTTGGCGACACGCACCAGCGCGCCGGCCTTCTCGGCGCGGAACGCCGCGCGAATGGCGGTTGCGGTTTCCGCCGGCCGCAGCACCGAGCCCGACGCGACCGCCTCGCGCAGCGCCGGCTGATCGACCATCTCGCGGGTCGAGCGCCCGGCCCATTCGATCATCCCCTCGCTCAGCCGTCCCGCCTTGCGCGTGTCCTTGACCAGCGTCAGCCCCGCGCGCAGCGGACCGGCGCCGCCGACCGACACGTAGGTCGCCGCGGTCACGGCGAGCCCGGCGGCCGCAAGGCCGAGCACCAACTGGTCGGTGTCCTCGCCCATCACGAGGTGCTTGCCCTCGCGCACGACATCCCTGACATCGCCGAACACGAACAGGTCGCCCGCAACCGTGCCGGACAGGCTCGCGACATCGTCGGCGTTGCCGGTCACGAGGCCGGTGGCGAAGCCCTTGGCGAAATGCGCGGTGGACGACTGCTCGGCGCGCGCGTCGTCGACGCGCTTTGTGAGTTCCGCACTCAGCGCGATGTTCTTCTCGCCTGCGAGCGCGACAAAGCTGGCCGCAAGATCGGCGTCCCCGGAGGCGAGCGCCGCCTCGATATTATCCTCTATCAACGCCGGGTTGTTGCGCAGCACGGAATTGATCCTGAGGTCGGCGAGATCAGCGGCATCATCCCGTGCCGACAGCACGGTGCCAGCGTCACGGGCATGCGGCCAAATAGCTGCGCCCATGGCAGCACTTACCGCCAGGCCAGCCACCGCAACGCCGAGCCGCAACCCGTTCATTCCGCTTGAAACCTCAAGTTTAATTCGCCTTGGACATAGTGTGCCGTTTTTGCGACACAACGGCTCCGACCAAAGAAGGGCTTCTCTGGGACGACAAGATTGTGTCGAATTTGCATGAGCAAATGAGCCATCGGGGCTCTAGGAATCAACTGTTCCCGCCAGTATGGTGCGCGGCATTTCGCGATGCCGCATGCTGTTGATTGCGTCTGCCCATCGTTGCCACCAAGGTGAGAATATGTCCGACCACGTCGTCCCGCACTTCCATAACGATGCCGGTGTCTCGGTGATCGAAATCGGATCGCAGGAGTTCATGTGCGTGGGCGCCAACCCGCCGTTCGACCATCCTCACGTGTTCCTCGACCTCGGCAACGACAACGAGATCATCTGCCCGTACTGCTCGACGCTCTATCGCTTCGCGTCCGACCTCGCTGCCGGCGAAGCGCGGCCGCCGGAATGCGTGTTGAAAGACAAGGTCGCCTGACCGCTCCGTGGCGCTGACGCGAACCGTCATCGTTGCCGGCGCCGGAATCGGAGGACTGACGGCGTCGCTGACCCTGGCGACACAGGGCTTTCGTGTCGTGGTGCTGGAAAAGGCCGAGCGGCTCGAGGAAGCCGGCGCCGGCATCCAGATATCCCCCAATGCCAGCCGTATCCTGGTCGAGCTTGGGCTCAAGGAGCCGCTGGCGCGGCGCGCGGTCACGCCTGAATCCGTCAACATCATGAGCGCACGGGCCGGCGGCGCGATCGCACGCATGCCGCTCGGCCAGGCCGCCGAGTTCCGCGCCGGCGCCCCCTATTGGGTGATCCACCGCGCCGATCTGCAGGCCGCGTTGCAGGCTGCCGTCAATGATCATCCCGATATCGATCTGCGGCTCGGCTGCCAGTTCGAGGACGTGACCAAGCACGCCAAGGGCCTGACGGTCGTGCAGCGCCGCGGCAATTCACGCCAGGAGGAATTGGCCGTTGCGCTGATCGGCGCCGACGGTATCTGGTCGTCGGTGCGCGGACATTTGTTTCCGGATGTACAGCCGCAATTCTCCGGCCTGATCGCCTGGCGCGGCACGCTGGACGCAACCGCCCTGCCCCGTGAACACACCGCGCCGCGCGTGCAACTCTGGATGGGCCGGGACGCCCATCTCGTGGCCTACCCGATCTCCGCCGGACGCCAGATCAACGTGGTGGCGATCGTGTCGGGCACTTGGAATCGGCCGGGCTGGAGCGCGCCCGGCGACAGCAACGAGATCAAGGGCGCGTTCGCCACGGAGCGCTGGCCTGGCACCGCGCGGATGCTGATCGGCGCGGTCGACAGCTGGCGCAAATGGGCGCTGTTCACCCTGCCCGACATCGGCCGCTGGAGCGAAGGCGCCGTCGCGCTGATCGGCGACGCCGCGCATGCGATGTTGCCGTTTGCCGCACAGGGCGCCGGCATGGCGATCGAGGATGCGGCGGTGCTCGCCAAGGCGTTGGCCGATTGCACCGGCGAAAACACCGCAGGCATTCCCGCCGCATTGAAGCGCTACGCCAAGATGCGGCGCGGACGTGTGCTGAAGGTGCAGCGCATGGCGCGACAGCAGGGCCGCATCTATCATCTGAGCGGACCATTGGCGATCGCGCGCGATCTCGCGATCCGCGCCATCGGTCCGGAGCGCATGCTGGCGCGGCAGGACTGGATCTACGACTGGCGCGCCTGAGCCGGGCGCGCCTGCACGGCAACCGGTTGTCCTGGAAACGTTGACCTAGTGAATGAGGCCTCGCGGGGCGCGCGGCCCCTTCGCAGCCGGGGTGGGCGCTGCGGGTGCGGCGGCGGCGGGGCTGTCCGGCGGGCTCTCATGGCACTTGTTGGCACGCCATGCCTGATCCGCAAGCCTCTGCTGGGAGTGGATCGAGATCAGCTCGTTGCGATACACCATCTCGGAGACCACGGTACCGCCGACGCCGGTTTCCGCCTTGGCCATCAGCTTTTCCTGATCCGTCGCGCGAGCCGCGAGGCTCTTGCGTTCGGTCTCGAGCTGCTTGCAATCATACAGGTCGTATTTGGCGGGATCGGCGAAAGCCGACGGCACGCTGTCGCCGATCTGCGCGCAGCCGGAAACGCCGGCGGCCGAGGCGAACAGAGCAACGAGAACTGCCGCGCGCATCAGATTCGGGCGGCGTGGGGAACGAACAGACATTCGGCTTTCTTAATCGGACAGTGTTGAGATTGCCTAAAGCAGCCGCCGGTGTCCGGATTGAGGCTCAATCGCGGCGGCGCGCTGCTTATCCCAATGCGCGGCCGCTGAGGCAAATGGAATTGCAGGCCAGAGCTTAAGCCTTTGAAAGCGCACCTGTTAGCAGCGGATAATGACAATTCCACTCGGCCACCAAACGCGCTAGAAATCGGCGCGCCTTGGAGCATGATCCGGAAAGGTGGAAACCGGCTTTTCGAAAAGATCATGCTCAAACAAGGAGGTGAGATCGTGATGCGTTTCCGCGGAAACGGATCACGATCTGGCAATGCGGACGTGGCGGAACTGGTAGACGCAAGGGACTTAAAATCCCTCGACGGCAACGTCATGTGGGTTCGAGTCCCACCGCCCGCACCAACCATCTGACCCGCCACTTGCCGGCAGGCCGACGATCGTTGCAGGCACGTCCGCGCGCCGTGCGCAGCGCTACCGCTTTGATTTCCTGGCCTTCGCTTTTCTGGCCTTGGCCTTCTTTGCCGTCTTGGCCTTTGCCGGCTTCTTGGCCTTGGCCTTCTTCGCCGATTTCTTGACCGATTTCTTCGCAGATTTCTTGGCGGATTTCTTGGCAGATTTCTTGGCCGACTTCTTGACTGACGCCTTGGCGGTTCGCTTGGCGGCGGCGACTTTCTTGGGGGCCTTCTTGGCGGCCTTCTTTGCCGCGCCGCCGGCTGAGCCGGCCTGTTGCACCATGCCCCCGCCGCCACCACCGCCTGCGCGTGTCGGACGCGGCGGCACCGGCTCCTCCATCCAGAAGTCCAGTTCCTGCTCCTTGCCGCCGCCGGGCTTCCAGCCGTCGAGCGAATAGATCTGATCCGCATTGCCGCCGCTGCCGAGATAGCCGCGCCAGGAATAGTGGTCGTAGACGCCGTTGATGTGCAGCGCGTAGGCCTGCGCTAGCTTCTTGTTGCCGCGGATGATCACGAGATTCTCGTCATTCTTCTCCGAGGCGGCGACGGAGAAATTGTGCGATCCGGTGATGACGGCGCAATTGTCCGAGAACGGATCGATCACGATGGTCTTGGAGTGCACGATCGCGATCATCCCGGCGCTGCGGATTTGAGACACGCTGAACTCGACATCGGCCCATGACGGCTCGTTCGTGGCGTTGACGCCATGTGGCAACTGGACGTCGTCATGGAAGGATTGCGCCGGTGCGCCTGATTTCACGACCTGGCCGCCGACCGAGACGATGTCGCCGTTCTTGCTGGCCATCATCGTCGACACCACGCCGCGGACGTAGACGTCGTTCTGCTGTGCGCGGTCGAGCAGCGCGCTCAGCAGCGGCGATTGCCCCGGCATGAACATCAGGAAGAGAGCGCCGTCCTTGGCGTTCTTGATCAGGTCCAGCACCGGCTTGAACTCCGCCTCGCCGTTGGTCGCGGCGAAGTAGACCGAGATGTTGCTGTCGCTGGTCGGAGTGGAATTCGACGCCTTCAGGGCGGGCGGCATCGCGTTGCCGGCGGCGACCAGCTTGCCCCACTGATCGAGGTAGCGCTTGGCGATCGCCGCATTCTCGATGATCAGCACATTGTTGAGCTGCGTGCACAGCCCGGTGGTGGTCCAGTTCGTGCTGCCGGTCAGCACGCGGATGGCGTTGCCGTGCGCGTCGCTCTCGACCACGAACTTGTTGTGGACGCTGGGCGACGACCTGCCGGCATTCGACAGATCGCGATGCTTGACCGTCAGGCCGGCGCCGCTGAGCTCGCCCGCGATGTTCGGTTTGGTCGCGCTGCCGTTGCCGAGCAGGACGTTGCCGCGGCTTCCGAACGGCTTCAGCGCACCGACCAATTCCTCGTCGTTCATCTCGTAGATCGCGGCATGCACCTGGCTGCCGCGCAGGTCGGCATCGTGCAGAAACGCCAGGATCTCGTGCAGGGCGTCGCCTGACAGATAGCGCCGCGCCTGGTTTGCCGGATCGGAAAGGCCGTTGACGAAATTGCGCAGCGAGGCGTCGGACGTATCGCCATGCACGAAGCGGCTGACGATCTGGGACATCAGGGTGCCGCGATTGAAATAGGCCGACAGACCGCCGCCCGTATCGCCGGAAGCGACCGTCGGCGCGGTCCACGCCGACACCGAGGCGGGATCGGGCGTGAACGTGCCGTTCGCGCCGTTCTTCATCGCGGTGACGCGGTAGGAGACGTTCTCGGTGTCGATAACGCTGTGATCGGTCCAGATGCAGCGCCGGAACGGCGATTGGGTCGAGGAGATGCCGGCGTCCGCCACCGGCTTCTCGCCGGGCTTCGGCGGAATGCGGTTGGACAGCACGGTCGTCTGCTGCGTGATGTTGTTGCGCCGCTCGAGCTGGAAACCGACCCAGTCGTTCGACCAGGTGTCCGGCTGCCAGGCGATCAGGATATCATCGGCGTTCGCGTAGGCCTTGACATTGATTGTCATGATCATTTCCCCGAGGCTGGGTGAATCCACAGCTGCGAAACAATGGACACTGCTCACGCACGGCTGAAGCCGTATGTCTTCGGACTGCGCCGATAACGGCCCGTAGCACATTACCTCGGTAACCCAAGGTAGTTTGTGAAATAGACGACAACTGCCATGCAAATCGCCGTGGGCGCGGCGACCGGCGCAAGCATTCGCGCGAACCCTGGTTCGAGCTGCCTGTGCATCTTCCGGACGACACGGCATGCCGAATTGGTATGCCAGGCGGCGTGCTCACGGCCTGGGCAGATCGACGGGGATCGCACGGCCCCCATCACCTCATCGTGTCTTCCACCTGTGGGACGCTTCACACGCCGCGATCGCCGGCTGTGCTAATGCTGACGCGTTGGAAAATTCCGGCCGCACATTTCGCGGCCCTCGCATTCCGAGATCAATTTCTTTGGAGCTGGGCGATGACGATTGCTGATCGCAATCGGATTGCCGGTCGCAATCAGATTGCTCACACCACCGCGCCCGATCGCGGCGCTTCCACCCTCGAGCACGGCGACGACGCGGCGCATTGCAGCAACGGGCTCAATGCACAGACATTCCGCGATGCGCCGCCCGACGAACGCGCGATCTACCAGCGCTGGATCCGCGGCGCAATCACGGCCTGCGTGCTGCTGGCGCTGGCCGCCGGCGCGGCGGTCTGGATCAACGGCGGCGACACCGGACAGACGCAGCTGACGAGCCTGTCGAGCGCGAGCGGCGCGAGATCAGGCCACCTGCCCTAGCGGCCACCGGTTCGGTCCGATCACTGCTTCATTGTCGCGATGCCGTAAGCGGCGCATGCCGCATGCCTCGCTGCGCGCGGCGGCGCAAACGAAAATGGCCGGGGACGAGCCCCGGCCACTCCGTTCTGCGTCAAGCCGCGCTTACTCGGACTTGTCGATATTCCAGAAGATCGGCGTCGCCGGGCCGTCGAGCACACCGGTCAGCGACTTCCGCCACGCGCTCGGTCCCTGATACTGGCCGAGCGGGATGTAGATGACCTGCTCGTAGGCTTCCTTCTGGATATCGGCTGCGATCTTCTTCTGCGCGTCGAGCGACGGCGCGCGGACGAAGGCATCCTTCAGTTGCTCGATCTTGGCATCCTCGGCCCAGCCGAACCATCCGCCATTCTTGCCCTGGCCGCCGATCGAGAGGTTGGCGATCGGGTTGGAGACGTCGGCGCTCACCCAGTTGGTGAAGAACATGTTCCAGCCGCCGTCCTTCGGCGCCTTCTGGCTGGCGCGGCGGGTCACCACGGTCTGCCAGTCGGTCGCCTGCAGATCGACCTTGAAGCCGGCGTCGCGCAGCTGCTGGGCAACGACGACCGGCTGCGCCTTCAGCGTGGTGACGTCGCCCGGCGCCATGATGACGACCGGCGTGCCGTCGTAACCTGACTCGGCAAGCGCCTTCTTGGCCGCCGCCATGTCGCCGCCCTTCGCCAGCGTCTCGCCGCCGATCTCCGACGCAAACGGCGTGTCGCAGATGAAGAAGGCGACGCAGGTCTTGTAGTACTTGGGATTGCCGACCAGCGCGTCGAGCACCTGCTTCTGGTTGATCGCCAGCAGCGCCGCCTGGCGAACCTTGATGTTGTCGAAGGGCGGATAGAGGAAGTTCATGCGGCCGAGCGTCTGGAAGCCGAACTTGTTCAGCGTCTCGACCTTCAGGTCCTTGTCGGCCTCGAGGATCGACAACGTGTCGAACGACGGGTTCTCCAAGAAATCGATATCGCCGGACTGCAGCGCGTTCATCGCGGTCTGCGCATCGGCCATCGTGACCCACTCGACGCGGTCGACCTTCACGACCTTGCCGCCCGCGGTCCAGCTCGCCGGCTCCTTGCGCGGCACGTAGTCCTTGTTCTTGACGTAGACCGCCTTCACGCCCGGCTGGAATTCCGCCTGGACGAATTTGAAGGGGCCCGAACCGATCTGTTCCGGAATCGGCTTGTCCGGCGGCGTTTCGGCGAGCCGCTTCGGCATCATGAAGGCGACGCGCGACGACGGCTTGCCGATCGAATCCAGCACCAGGCCGTAGGGCTCCTTCAGCTTCAGCGTAATCGTCTTGGCATCGGTGGCTTCGAGGCTCGCGGTGAAGTCCATCAGCTTCTGGCCCATGCCGTCGACCTTGGCCCAGCGCTTCAGCGACGCGACGCAGTCTTCGGCGGTCACCGGCGCGCCGTCATGCCACTTCAGGCCGTCGCGCAGCGTGAACGTGTAGGTGAGCTTGTCGTCGGACACCTTCCAGTCCGCCATCTGCGGCTGGATCTTGAAGTTGGAATCGGTCGCCACCAGCGTGTCGTAGACCATGTAGCCATGATCGCGCGTGATGTAGGCCGTGGTCAGGATCGGATCGATGACGCGCAGATCCGAATGCATCACCGCAGTGATGGTCTTGTCCGCGGCCATGGCCTGTTGGGTGAACGACAACTCCTGCGGCGCGAACGACAGCGCGACCGCCGCAAATGCCGCCGCTAGCGTGCGACGCTTCCAACGCGAGATAGGGAACATGGAAATCTCTCCTGACGTGTAACTGGTCAAAGCCGGCTTATTCGTTATGCATGCGGTTCGATATTTAGGCGAACTAACATGCTGTATGGCTTGTGAAATCGAGACTTGCATCAAGCGCCAAGCGCGTCAATCGGTTTCGGGCAGGATCAAACGTATACGAACGAATGAACGACAAGTTCGGCGCATTTGACTTTACAAAGTCCTCGCCCGAGCCTTTCGTATAATACGCGAACGCGTATCGGCGCGAACAAGACAACAAGCAAAACAAGAAGAGAGAGAAGTCATGAACCCCGCCAATCTTCCTTTTGATTCCGAAGCGATGTTGCAGGGACTGCGCAGCTGGGTGGAATGCGAAAGCCCGACCTGGGACGCGCGCGCGGTCGAGCGCATGCTCGATCTCGCCGCGCGCGAGATGGCGATCATGGGTGCGACGATCGAACGCATCGCGGGACGCCAGGGCTTCGCAGGCTGCGTCCGCGCCCGTTTTCCGCATCCGAAGCAAGGCCAGCCCGGCATCCTGATCGCCGGCCACCTGGACACCGTGCACCCCGTCGGCACCATCGAGAAGCTGAAATGGCGGCGCGAAGGCAACAAGTGCTTCGGGCCGGGCATCTTCGACATGAAGGGCGGCAACTATTTGTCGATCGAGGCGATCAGGCAATTGGCGCGCGCCTCCTTCACCACGCCGCTGCCGATCACCGTGCTGTTCACGCCCGATGAAGAGGTCGGCACGCCGTCGACGCGCGACATCATCGAGGCCGAAGCCGCGCGCAACAAATATGTGCTGGTGCCGGAGCCCGGCCGGCCCAACAACGGCGTCGTCACCGGCCGCTACGCGATCGCACGCTTCAATCTCGAAGCCATCGGCAAGCCGAGCCATGCCGGCGCGACGCTGTCGTCCGGCCGTTCCGCGATCCGGGAAATGGCCCGGCAGATCATCGCCATCGACGGCATGACCACCGAGGACTGCACCTTCTCGGTCGGCATCGTGCACGGCGGCCAGTGGGTCAATTGCGTCGCGACGACCTGCACCGGCGAAGCGCTCAGCATGGCCAAGCGGCAGGCCGATCTCGACCGCGGCGTCGAGCGCATGCTGGCGCTGTCGGGCACCGCCAATGACGTGACGTTCAGGGTAACGCGCGGCGTCACCCGCCCGGTGTGGGAGCCGGATGCCGGCACCATGGCGCTGTATGAAAAGGCAAAAGGCCTCGCAGCGGCGATGGGCCTCGATCTGCCGCACGGCAGCGCCGGCGGCGGATCGGACGGCAACTTCACCGGCGCGATGGGCATCCCGACCCTCGACGGCCTCGGGGTTCGCGGCGCCGATGCGCATACGCTCAACGAACACATTGAAGTTGACAGTCTCGCCGACCGCGGCCGCCTGATGGCGGCACTGCTCGCGACACTGGACTGATTTGCACTGCACAACACGTTGGCACTGCCGGACCGAAATTTAGCCTTGTCCAATTTTGAGGCTTCGCCTACGGTCCGGCCGTCCAACTCGACGATGCGGGAGAGATCGGAGCGACAACATTCGTGTTGTCAGCTTCGGCGCCGACGGAGCAACCGCCCCGGAAACTCTCAGGCAAAAGGACTGTATCGTCAGGACGATCTGGAGAGAGACGACACGACCGCACATCAAGGGCCGTGACGTCCACCGAAGGGGATAGTTCGCATCTGGCCGAGGCCCGATGCGGATCAAGCTCTCAGGTACCGTGACAGATGGGGCGCTGAAACAGCCGGTTTCACCGGCGGTTCGGCGACTCTAACAACACGGGAGCCTGAAGACCATCATGCGACACATTGCGATCATTGGCGCCGGCATCACCGGCGTAACGACGGCCTATGCCCTGCTCGAACGCGGCTACCGGGTGACTGTCCTCGACAGGCATCGCTACGCCGCCATGGAAACCTCGTTCGCCAACGGCGGACAGCTTTCCGCCAGCAATGCGGAGGTGTGGAACAGCGCCGCGACCATTCTGAAGGGGCTGCGCTGGATGCTCCGAAGCGACGCGCCGCTGCTGATGAACCCGAAGCCGAGCTGGCACAAATATTCGTGGATCGGCGAGTTCGTCGGCGGCATCACGCGCTATCGCAGCAACACCATCGAGACCACAAAGCTCGCAATCGAAGCGCGCAAGCACCTGTTCTCGATCGCACAGCGCGAGAACATCGCCTTCGATCTTGAGCGCCGCGGCATCCTTCACGTCTATCACGACAAGGCCGGCTTCGAGGCCGGCCTGCGCGTCAACACGTTGCTGCAACAGGGTGGGCTCGACCGCCGGCCGGTGACGCCGGACGAAATCCGCAGCATCGAACCCGCGCTGCAGACGGCCTGCTATGGCGGCTTCTTCACGCCCTCGGATGCGACCGGCGATATCCACAAATTCACGCGCGGCCTCGCCGACGCCTGCGCCCGCCGCGGCGCGACCTTCGTCCATGAGGCCGATGTCGACACCATCGCGCGCAGCTACGGCGGTTTCCGCATCGGCTGGAACGATGCCGCCTCCCATGATGCTGATGTCGTGACACGACATGAACTTCAAGCGGACGGAATTGTCGTTTGCGCCGGCGTGGCAAGCCGCCACTTCGCAAGCCTGCTCAACGACCGCGTCAACGTCTATCCGGTGAAGGGCTACTCGATCACCGTGCAGCTCGATGCGCCGCAAAGCCGGGATGCAGCGCCAACCGTCAGCCTGCTCGATGAAGCAGCAAAAATCGTCACCAGCCGGCTCGGCGCCGACCGCTTCCGCGTCGCCGGCACCGCCGAGTTCAACGGCTTCAACCGCGATATCAGGGCCGACCGCATCCAGCCGCTGGTGGATTGGGTGCGGCATCATTTTCCTGGTATCGACACCTCGAAGGTCATGCCATGGGCCGGCCTGCGCCCGATGATGCCGAACATGATGCCGGTGGTGCGCGCGGGGCGGATTCCTGGCGTGTTCTACAACACCGGCCACGGTCATCTCGGCTGGACGCTGTCGGCCGCGACGGCACAGATGATCGCGGGTGCGATCGATGACTGGCGCGACCTCGACACGCCTTCAATGGTGCCATCGCAGGTCGGTGCGACCGAGCCTGCCCGCGCAGCTTTCCCCTAATTATCCGACCGGAGAGGAAGAATATGTGCGTATTTGCGTGTGTCCAAGTCGGGATTCGCTGGGAATCGTCGCGTGACAACGATTAGCGTCGTAATGGGGAAAAGCGCTTCAGCGCGGGAGGGGACAATGCGCATTGGGGTCACGGGCACGCATGGCAATGCGGCCCGGCGCGGCATTCCGGTCGGCATGTGTGCCGGCGGCAATCTCTTCGATCGACCGACACGCAACCTCGCCACCGGCACGCGCGTCGGCTCACTGCGCCGCCTTTCCGAAACGCTCAACGCTCAAGGCTCCACGAAAGGCGCGACATGACAACCGGGACGTTGACCAAGCCGGATCAGATTGCCGCCGAGCTGTGCGCGGCCGTCGATCGAAACTTCGACGATCAGATCGCGTTCCTGTCGCGCATGGTGCAATTCCGCAGCCTGCGCGGACACGAAGCGCCGCAGCAGCATTGGCTGGCCGAGCAATTCGCCAAGCGCCGCTACGACGTCGACGCGTTCAGCCTTGCGGACGTCAACCTGATGAGCCATCCGAAGGCTGCACCGATGGACGGCATCGATCTGGCCGGATCGCAGCAGGTGGTTGCGACGCTCAACAGCAAAGGCAGCGGCCGCAGCCTGATCCTGCAAGGTCATATCGACGTGGTGCCGGAAGGGCCCGCTGACCTTTGGGACCAGCCGCCGTTCTCGGGCGCCGTGCAGGACGGCTGGATGTTCGGGCGCGGCGCGCAAGACATGAAGGCCGGCGTCTCGGCAATGATCTTCGCGCTCGATGCGATCCGCGACGCAGGCTATGCCCCGGCCGGGCGCATCCATCTGCAGACCGTGACCGAGGAAGAGAGCACCGGCAACGGCGCATTGTCGACGTTGATGCGCGGCTATCGCGCCGACGCCTGCCTCATTCCCGAACCGACCGGACACACGCTGACGCGCGCCCAGGTCGGCGCCGTCTGGTTCCGCCTGCGCGTCCGCGGAACGCCGGTGCATGTCGCCTATTCCGAGGCCGGGTCGAGCGCCATCCTGTCGGCGATGCATCTGGTGCGCGCGTTCCAGGACTACACCAAGGCGCTCAATGCCCGGGCGCTCGACAACAGCTGGTTCCGCAACGTCAAGAACCCGATCAAGTTCAACGTCGGGATCATCAAGGGCGGCGATTGGGCCAGTTCGACCGCGGCCTGGTGCGAGCTGGATTGCCGGCTCGGTCTGCTGCCGGGCGAAACGCCGCGGCAGGCGATGCGCGGCATCGAGGAATGCCTGACTGAGGCGCACAAGGCCGACGAGTTCCTGTCCGGCAATCCGGCCGAGCTCGTGTGGAGCGGCTTTCAGGCGGACGCGGCGGTGTGCGAGCCCGGCAGCGAAGCGGAAGCGGCTCTGTCGGCTGCCCATCACTCCGTCTTCCAGGCTCCGATGCAGGAGCGGCTGTCGACGGCCGTCAACGACACCCGCTACTACTGTGTCGACTACGGCATCCCTGCGCTTTGCTATGGACCTTACGGTGTCGGCCCGCATGCGTTCAACGAACGTGTCGAGCTCGACAGCCTTCGCAAGACAACACAGAGCATCGCGCTGTTCGTCGCGAACTGGTGCGGCGTGATGAGAGCGTGAATGAACTTGTCGCTTCAGGTCGGTGGCACATGACGACAAGTGCAATTCGAAATAGCAGCATCAGACCAAGGGAGGCCGCCAACGGCCCGAACCGCGCCTTGATATAACGTCGCCATTGGCACAGTATTTGCCTGCAAATTCATCACGTTCGCGCTGGCTTTGAGACGAGACGCAGAAGCGCATGAGACACATCACGGGGACACCATGAGTATGATGCGGCCCAGCCTTCGCTTCGCACCATCTGACCGCAGGAGATAGCAGCGATGCTCGGATATCTGCTTCGCCGCATCCTCGCCGCCATTCCCGTGATGGGCGTGGTGGCGCTGTTCGTGTTCCTGTTGCTGCGGCTGACGCCGGGCGACCCCGCCGCAATCCTCGCCGGCGACAACGCGACGCCCGAACAGCTCGATCGCATCCGCACCTCGCTCGGTCTCAACGAGCCGATCTACATCCAGTTCTACACCTGGGTCGCGAAGCTCCTGCATGGCGACCTCGGCGTTTCCCTGATCTCGAACAAGCCGATCCTCGAGATGATCGGCCCGCGCCTCGAGCCATCGATTTCGGTCGCGCTGGCCACCATCATCCTCTCGATCCTGGTCGCGGTTCCGCTCGGCGTGATCGCGGCCTGGAAGCACGGCACCTGGATCGATCGCTTCGTGATGGGCCTGTCGGTGCTCGGCTTCTCGGTGCCGGTGTTCGTGATCGGCTATGTGCTGATCCAGGTGTTTGCGATCGACCTGCGCTGGGTGCCGGTGCAGGGCTTCAAGAGCATCTCGGCCGGCTTCGGTCCGTTCTTCGAGCGCATCATCCTGCCAACCTGTACCCTCTCCTTCATCTATGTCGCGTTGATCGCACGCATGACGCGGGCCTCGATGCTCGACGTGCTCGGCGAAGACTACGTGCGCACGGCACGCGCCAAGGGCATCGGCGAGGCCGGTGTGCTGCTGCGCCATGCGCTGCGCAACGCCGCGGTGCCCGTCATCACCGTGATCGGCTCCGGCTTCGCGCTGCTGATCTCCGGCGTCGTCGTCACCGAGAGCGTGTTCAACCTGCCCGGCATCGGCCGCCTCACCGTCGATGCGGTGCTGGCGCGCGACTATCCGGTAATCCAGGCCATGATCCTGTTGACGTCAGGCATCTATGTCGGCGTCAATCTGTTGATCGACGTGGCGTACACCCTGCTCGATCCTCGTATCCGGTACTGAGCAATGGCGATCGATACCCTCCCCGAATCCTCCCTCCCCGTCACCCGGCCGTTCCGCGTCAAGTTCGGCTTCCTGACGTCGACGCCGATCATCGCAGTTGCGACGATCTGCCTCGTCCTCATCATCCTGATGGCGATCTTCGCGCCGCTCCTTGCGCCTCATGATCCACTCTTGCTGACGCCGGCGCAGCGGCTGAAGCCGGCGAGCGCGCAGTACCTGCTTGGCACTGATGCTTATGGACGCGACCTGTTGTCGCGCATCATCTACGGCGCCCGAATCTCGCTGATCATCGGGATCGGCGCCGCCGTCTGCTCGATCGCCGTCGGGCTCCTGATCGGCCTCGTCGCCGGCTTCTTCCGCTGGGTCGATGCGGTGTTGATGCGCGTGATGGACGGCCTGATGGCGATCCCCGCCATCCTGCTCGCGATCGCCGTGGTGTCGCTTTCTGGCGCCAGCATCTGGACCGTGATGGTCGCGATCACCATCCCCGAGATCCCGCGCGTGGCACGGCTGGTGCGCTCGGTGGTGCTGACCGCGCGCGAGGAACCCTATGTCGAGGCCGCGATCTCGCTCGGCTCCAGCCTGCCGAAGATCATGTGGCGGCATCTGACGCCGAACACGATCGCGCCGCTGATCGTGCAAGGCACTTACGTTTGCGCGTCCGCGATTCTGACCGAGGCGATCCTGTCGTTCCTCGGCGCCGGCATCTCGCCGGAGACGCCGACCTGGGGCAACATCATGGCCGAGGGCCGCGCGTTCTTCCAGATCAAGCCGTCGCTGATCTTCTGGCCGGGGCTTCTGCTCTCGATCGCCATTCTCAGCATCAACCTGATCGGCGACGCCGCGCGCGACGCGCTCGATCCCCGCATGAAGCAGCGTGAGGGCAAGTGACCACAACCAACCCTTCCAACGTCGTCCTCGACATCAACAACCTCGTCGTCGGCCTCGGCCGCAAGGCGGACGCGCATCGCATCATCGACGACCTCTCCCTCCAGGTGCACGAGGGCGAGACGCTCTGCCTGGTCGGCGAAAGCGGCTCGGGCAAGTCGGTGACCTCGCTCACCGTGATGGGCCTGCAGCAGAAGGGCACGCTGGTGCCGTCCGGCGGCAGCGTCAAACTGGTCGGCGAGGAACTGCTCACCGCGACCGACCGGCGGCTGCGCCAGTTGCGCGCAACGCGGATGGCGATGATCTTCCAGGAGCCGATGACCGCGCTCAATCCCGTGGTGCCGGTCGGCCGACAGATCGACGAGGTGCTGCGCGCCCATACCGATCTCGACTCCCGCGCGCGGCGCCAGAAGATCCTGGCGATGATGGAGCATGTGCGGCTACCCGATGTGGAGCGCATCTTCTCGTCCTACCCTCACCGCCTGTCGGGCGGACAGCGCCAGCGCATCATGATCGCGATGGCGCTGGTGCTGGAGCCGAAGCTATTGATCGCGGACGAGCCGACCACGGCGCTCGACGTCACCACCCAGAAGCAGATCCTCGCCCTGATCCGCGATCTGCAGCGCGATCACGGCACCGCAGTTCTGTTCATCACCCACGACATGGGCGTGGTGGCCGAGATCGCCGACCGCGTCGCGGTGATGCGGCACGGCCGCCTGGTCGAAGCCGGTCCGCTGCAGGACGTGCTGCGCAATCCGAAGATGGACTACACCCGCAACCTGTTGTCCTCGGTGCCGAGCCTGGTGCCGCGCGCGCCGCGCCCGGAGACATCGGAGCCCGTGGTGCTGGAAGCCAACGAACTCAGCAAGGTCTACCGGGAGCGGTCGCTCTACGGCAAAGCCCGTGAGGTCGCGGCCGCCAGCAACGTCACGCTGACGCTGCGCAAGGGTCGCACGCTCGGCATCGTCGGCGAAAGCGGCTCCGGCAAGTCGACGGTGGCGCGCTGCATCGTCCGGCTGATCGATCCGACCTCGGGCGGGGTACGGCTTGCCGGCCGCGAGATTTCCGACCTGTCGCGCCGGCTGCTGCAGCCGCATCGGCAGAAGATCCAGATCATCTTCCAGGACCCCTACCGCTCGCTCAATCCCCGCGTCACCGTCGGCGAGAGCATCGCCGAGGGCCCGATCAATTACGGCATGCCGCGCAAGGACGCGCTGGTGCGGGCCCGCGAGCTGCTCGAGCTGGTCCATCTGCCGCCCGACGCCATCTCGCGCTATCCACACCAGTTCTCCGGCGGCCAGCGCCAGCGCATCGCGATCGCCCGCGCGCTGGCGCTCGATCCCGACGTGCTGGTGGCCGATGAAGCCGTATCCGCGCTCGACGTCTCGGTGCAGGCGCAGGTGCTGGATCTGCTCGACGAGATCCAGCGGCGGCTGGGCATCGCGCTGCTGTTCATCACACATGATTTGCGCGTCGCCGCACAAATCTGCGACGACGTCGCCGTGATGCAGCGTGGACGGGTCGTGGAACAGGGACCGGCCGCCGAGGTGCTGACCAATCCGCAGCAGGCCTATACCCGTGCGCTGCTCGAGGCGGCACCCGGACGCGGCTGGGACTTCGCCAACTTCCGCCCGGTTTCGGAAGGCATTGTGGCAACCGCCTAGGTCTTTAGCCTTAGCCTGAACTGTGGGCCTTTCAATACGCCCATAGGGCATGCAATTCCGGCAGTGCTCCCCGGCTTGCGCTTGGCGCGACGACACGCTTAACGTCGCGCGCCAGAGCACGATCCGGAAAGGGCGAACCGGCTTTCGAACGATCATGCTCAAACTGAAATGACGGGATGATGCGATTGCTTCCAAATCGCCTCATCATCGAAGAAACGTGTCGAGACCGACTTGATGACCCGCATCGCCGTTGGCGGCTTCCTGCACGAGACCAACACCTTCGCACCGACGAAGGCAACCTATGACGACTTCGTGCATGGCGGCGGCTGGCCGTCGATGACGCGCGGCGCCGAGGTGCTCAAGGTGATGCGCAAGATCAATGCCGGCCTCGCCGGCTTTGTCGAGGCGGCGGAGGCCTATGGCTGGGAGCTGGCGCCGACGATTGCGACCGGTGCGACGCCGTCGGCGCATGTGACGAAGGACGCCTTCGAGCGGATCGTCAAGGACATGGTCGACGGCATCGTCGCAGCCGGGCCGATCGATGCCGTCTACCTCGATCTGCACGGCGCCATGGTGACCGAGCACCATGACGACGGCGAAGGCGAAATCCTCGCGCGCGTGCGCAAGGCGATCGGCAAGGACATTCCGCTGGTTGCGAGCCTTGATCTGCACGCGAACGTCTCGCCCGAGATGATCGAACATGCCGATGCGCTGATCGCCTACCGCACCTATCCGCATGTCGACATGGCCGATACTGGCCGCGCCTGCGCCAGGCATTTGGCCTTGTTGCTCAACTCCAGGCAACCTCTCGCAAAGGCGTTCCGGCAGCTGCCTTTCCTGATCGCGATCAGTTGGCAATGCACCAACGACCAGCCGGCCAAGGGCATCTATCAGAAGCTTGCGGCGCTGGAGAGCGACGCTGTTCCGACGCTTTCGTTTGCGTTCGGCTTCCCGGCCGCCGATATCAAGGACTGCGGCCCGAGCGTATTCGCCTATGGCCGGACCCAAGCCGATGCCGACGCTGCCGCCGACAGCATGGTCGCGCTGGTCGAAAGCCACGAGAACGATTTCGACGGCCCGATCTATATGCCCGACGAGGGCGTGCTGCTTGCGATGAAACTCGCGGCATCGGCGTCGAAGCCGATCGTGATCGCCGACACCCAGGACAATCCCGGCGCCGGCGGCAATTCCGACACCACGGGCATGCTGCGTGCGCTGGTGCGCAACGGAGCAAGTGCGGCCACCGGCGTCATCTGCGACCCGCAATCGGCGCGCGCTGCGCACGCGGCCGGAGTCGGTGCGACAGTCACGCTCGACCTCGGCGGCAAGTCCGGTATTCCGGGCGATGCGCCTTACCGGGAAACCTTCGTCGTCGAGAAGCTCTCCGACGGCCGGTTCGTCGCGCCGGGGCCATTTTACGGCGGACGCGACATGGACATGGGACCCTCCGCCTGCCTGCGGGTCGGCGACGTTCGCGTCGTCGTCGGCTCCTACAAGGCGCAGCTCGCAGACCAGGCGATGTACCGCTATGTCGGCATCGAGCCGACTGCGCAGAAGATCCTGGTCAACAAGAGTTCGGTGCACTTCCGCGCCGATTTCGAGCCGATCGCCGAGAAACTGCTGATCTGCGCCGCGCCCGGGCCGATGCCCGCCGATCCCGCCACGCTGCCGTGGAAACATTTGCGACCGGGCATTCGTATCAAGCCTAACGGCCCGACTTTCACCCCCTCCTCCCCATCACGCACAGACGGATAGACAGCCATGCCGACCATTGAGCGCATCGACAGTTTTGCCGACGAACTCACCGCCATCAGACGGGATCTGCATGCGCATCCCGAGATCGGCTTCGAGGAGGTCCGCACCTCGGGCATCGTCGCCGAGAAGCTGACGAGCTGGGGTATCGAAGTGCATCGCGGCCTCGGCGGCACCGGCGTGGTCGGCGTGCTCAAGGGCAAGGGCAGCGGCACCCGGAAGATCGGCCTGCGCGCCGACATGGACGCGCTGCCGATGGAGGAGAACACCAATCTGAAGTGGCGTTCGACGATTCCCGGCCGCTTCCACGGCTGCGGCCATGACGGCCACACCACGATGCTGCTCGGCTCGGCGCGCTATCTCGCCGAGACCCGCAATTTCGACGGCACCGTGCACTTCATCTTCCAGCCGGCCGAGGAAGGGCTCGGCGGCGCCCGTGCCATGATCAAGGACGGCCTGTTCAAGCAGTTCCCCTGCGACGAGGTCTACGGCCTGCACAACGCGCCCGACCTCAACCATGGCGAGATCGCGATCCTGCCGGGACCAGCGATGGCCGCCGCCGATTTCTTCGACATCAGGATCCAGGGCTATGGCGCCCATGGCGCGATGCCGGAGCGCTCCAAGGACGCGGTGGTGATCGCGATGACGCTCGGACAGGCGTTGCAGTCGATCGTCAGCCGCAACGTCGATCCGCTGCAGGCAGCGGTGCTCTCGATCACCCAGATCCATTCCGGTTCGGCCTACAACGTCATTCCCGGGGACGCCTGGATGTGCGGCACGGTGCGCTGCTTCTCCGATGAGATCCGCGCGCTGATCCGCACTCGCATGCGCGAGATCTGCGCCGGCTTTGCCGCCGCGTATGGTGCCGAAATCTCGGTCGAGATCCGCGACGGCTTCAGCGTGCTGGTCAATCAGGAAGAGCAGTCCCGCGTTGTCGAGGAAGTCGCGCGCACCGTGGTCGATCCGGCCAAGGTGATCACGCGCTCGACGCCCAAGATGGGCAGCGAGGATTTCGCCGACATGATGCAGGCCATTCCCGGCGCGTATTTCTGGGTCGGTCATGACGGTTCAGTGCCCGTGCACAATCCCGGTTACGTTCTCGACGACAAGATCCTGCCGATCGGCGCCAGCATGTTCGCCCGCATCATCGAGAAACGTATGCCGGCAGGTGCGCATGCATAAGCCGAAAGCGGACGCCATCACGTCGCTGCACGATCTCTCCGCCGTCGACCTGCTCGCCGGCTATCGTGCCAAGCAGTTCTCGCCCTCGGAAGTGCTCGAGGAAATCATCTCCCAGGTCGCGACCTGGGAGCCGCACATCAAGGCGCTGTACCTGTACGACCCCGACGGGGCGCGGAAAGTCGCCAAGGCCTCGACCGAGCGCTGGCAGCAGGCCGAGCCGGCCGGCACGCTCGATGGCGTGCCCGTCACCATCAAGGACAATGTCGCGACCAAGGGCCAGCCGGTGCCGCTCGGCGCCGCCAGCGTCAAGCTCGCGCCCGCGGAAAAGGATGCCCCGCCTGCCGCGCGGCTGCGCGAAGCCGGCGGCGTGATCTTCTCCAAGACCACGATGCCGGATTACGGCATGCTGTCGTCGGGCCTGTCGTCGTTTCATCCCCTCACCCGCAATCCCTGGGATGTCAGCAAGAACCCCGGCGGCTCGAGCTCCGGCGCGGGCGCGGCCGGTGCTGCCGGCTACGGCCCGTTGCATCTCGGCACTGACATCGGCGGCTCGGTGCGGCTGCCCGCCTCCTGGTGCGGCCTCGTCGCGCTGAAGCCGAGCCTCGGCCGCGTGCCGATCGATCCGCCCTATGTCGGCCGCGTCGCGGGGCCGATGACCCGCACCGTCGACGACGCCGCGCTGATGATGAGCGTGCTGTCGCGCCCGGATCGACGCGACGGCATGAGCCTGCCGGCGCTCGAGGTGAACTGGAAGGCGCTGGAGAAGTCGCCCCGCAAGCTGCGCATCGGTCTGATGCTCGATGCCGGATCCGGCCAGAAGGTCGAGAAGGACGTTCGCGAGATCGTCGTCAAGGCGGCGAAGGCGTTCGAATCTGCCGGTGCCGTGATCACCGAGATCGACGGCATCCTGACGCCCGAGATGCTCGAGGGGCTCGACAATTTCTGGCGCGCGCGGACCTGGGACGAGCTGACGAAATTGTCTGCAGACGATCGCGGCAAGACCCTGCCCTACATCCTCAACTGGGCCGAGGCCGGCGCAAAACTCTCCGGCGTCGACGTGGTGCGCGGCTTCAACCAGACCATGGCGATCCGCGCGGCTGCTGCAAAGTTGTTCTGCGAGGTCGACTACGTGATCTCGCCGGTGTCGCCGGTGGTGAATTTCCCCGCGGAGTTCGCCGCACCGCTGAACGATCCGGCAAAGCCGTTCGAGCACATCTGCTTTACCGTGCCGTGGAATATGTCGGAGAACCCGGCGCTGTCGATCAACGGCGGCTATGACAGGAAGGGCTTTCCGATCGGCGTCCAGATCATCGGCCGCCGCTTCGACGACATCGGCGTGCTCGCCATGGGCAAGGCGTTCGAAGGCCTGCGCGGCCCGCAGAAGCCGTGGCCGACGCCGCCGAAGAAGTAGCGCCTCAACGCAAGTGGGGATGCGCGGAGCTCAGCCTGCGCATCCGACTTCTTCACAAGGGAAGATTGCCGGGTTAACTGAATGCGACGCACGTCGTTCATTCAAGAAAACCGAGAGGAAATCATCCCCATGGCGTATGAGACGATCAAGTACGAGGTCGCCGAGCAGATCCTAACCATCACGCTGAACCGGCCCAACAAGCTCAACGCCTTCAACGCCACGATGCAGCAGGAGCTGATCGACGCGTTCGACAAGGCCGACAAGGACGACGACGTCAGGGCGATCATCGTGACCGGCGAAGGCCGCGGCTTCTGCGCCGGCGCCGACCTCTCCTCCGGCGCCAACACGTTCGACCGCGATGCGCGGCGCGGCCCGGTCAAGCGCAATGCCGACGGCAGCGTCGACTACAGCGATCCGCAGGTCCGCGACGGCGGCGGCCAGGTGACGCTGCGCATCTTCAAATGCCTGAAGCCCGTGATCGCCGCGGTGAACGGTCCCGCGGTCGGCATCGGCGTCACCATGCAGCTTGCGATGGATATCCGCATCGCCTCCGAAGCCGCGCGCTTCGGTTTCGTGTTCTCCCAGCGCGGCATCGTGCCGGAGGCCGCCTCGAGCTGGTTCCTGCCGCGCATCGTCGGCATTTCGCAGGCGCTGGAATGGTGCTACTCGGGCCGCGTCTTCCCGGCGCAGGAAGCGCTCGCCGGCCGGCTCGTCAGCAAAGTGGTGCCGCCGGATGAGTTGCTGCCGACCGCGCGTGCGCTGGCCAAGGAATTCGCGGCCAAGACCGCGCCGGTGTCGGTGGCGCTGATCCGCCAGATGATGTGGCGCATGCTGGGCGCCGACGATCCGATGGAGGCGCACAAGGTCGACAGCCGCGGCATCTATGCCCGCGGCCGCTCCGAGGACGTCAAGGAAGGCGTGGTGTCGTTCCTGGAGAAGCGGCCGGCACAGTTCAAGAACAAGGTCTCGTCCGACATGCCCGACTATTTCCCGTGGTGGCAAGAGCGCGACTATAAGTGAGCGAACGACGTCAAGCGGCGTCCACATCCGACGGCGTCGTCCTGCTGCATGGCATCAGCAGGACGGCGCGTTCGTTTCGCAGGATGGAGCTGGCGCTTGGCGATGCCGGCTTTGCCACCCTCAATCTCGACTATGACAGCCGGCGCAAGGGGCTCGATGCGCTGGCCGAGGACATCCATCCCCCACTCGATCGTTTCGCGCAGAACCTCACTGGCCCCGTGCACTTCGTCTGCCATTCGATGGGCGGCCTGCTGGCCCGCGTGTACCTCGCACGACATCGCCCCGTGCGGCTCGGCCGCGTCGTGATGCTGGGTACGCCGAACGGCGGCAGCGAGATCGCCGACCGCCTGAAGAACCTCGCCGCCTATCGCGCCTACTTCGGCCCCGCCGGCCAGCAGCTCGTCACCCGCCGCGATGCCGCGACCAGCGCTCTGCTGCCCACAATCGATTATGAAGCCGGCATCATCGCCGGCAACCGCTCGGTCTATCCGATCACGTCCATGGGACTGCCCCGACCGCACGATGGCCGGGTCTCGGTCGCCAACACCAGGCTCGACGGCATGGCCGATCATATCGTGATCCGCACCTCGCATCCCTGGCTGGTGCGCAACACCGATGCGATTGCGCAGACCATCGCATTTTTGAGAGACGGGAAGTTTGCAAACGGCTAGCCGTCATTGCGAGCGAAGCAATCCCTACTACTGCATATGCGGCGCAATGGATTGCTTCGTCGCTTTGCTCCTCGCAACGACGGCTATCTGGTCAGCAGCGCCACACGCCCGATTGCCTTGCGTTCGATCAGCAATCGCATCGCCTTCGCGTAGTCTTCCAGCGGCAGCCGATGCGAGATATTTGGCCGCACCTGGCCGGCCTCGGCCCACTCGTTCAGCGCCTTGAACCTGATCTCGCCGAGCGCCGGGTCCTTCCGCACCGCCTCACCTGCGCGAACGCCGAGCACGCTTGCGCCCTTGATCATCAAGAGATTGGTGCGGGCGAGCCCGATGCCACCGGTGAATCCGACGACGAGAATCCGCGCGCCCCAGTTGATGCAGCGCATCGAGTTCTCGAACACCTCGCCGCCGACGGGATCGAACACGACGTCGGCGCCGCGGCCGTCGGTGAGGCGCTTGACCGCATCACGGAACGGCTCACGCGCATAGAGCACGAGATGATCCGCACCCCGTTGTTTGGCGATCGCAAGCTTCTCCTCGGATGACGCCGCCGCGATCACCGTGGCGCCGAGCAGCTTGCCGATCTCGACCGCTGCAAGCCCAACGCCGCCGCCGGCGCCATGCACCAGCAGCACCTCACCCGGCTTCATCTGCCCGCGGTCGATCAGCGCGTGATAGGCGGTGCCGTGCGCGGCGAGGAAGGTCGCGCCCTCGGCATAGTCGAAAGTCGACGGCACCGGCACGAGTTGCGACGGCACGGCAACCGTCTCGTCGCAATAGGCGCCGTGGCGCATCTTGACGATCACCTTGTCGCCGACCGCGACACCGGACGCATCATTGACTTCGACGACATCGCCGGCGGCTTCCGAGCCCGGCGTGAACGGCAGCGGCGGCTTGAGCTGGTATTCACCCGCGGCCATCAGGATGTCGGGGAAATTGATCCCGGCGGCACGGATCGCCACGCGCACCTGCCCCGGCTGCAAAGGCACCGAAGCAAAATTCTCGAGCTGAAGACGCTCGGGCGGGCCGAGTTCGCGGCAAACGACGGCTTTCGGCATCAGGCGGCTCGCGCCTTGAGACGTGCCAGGGCTTCGCGGATCAACGGCAGGCGGTCATTGCCGAAATACATGTCGGTCTTGTCGAGATAGATCGTGGGCGAGCCGAAGCCGCCGCGCGCCATCACCTCCTCGGTGTTGGCCTTGAGCTGGTCCTTCATCGCTTGATCGCCGATGCCGGCAAGGAACTGCGCCGGATCGATCCCGAGCTTGCCGCAGATCTCGCTCAGCACCGCATCCTGCGAGATGTCCTTGTCGTCGCCCCAATAGGCCTCGAACACCGCACGCGCGAACGGCACCATCTTCTCGTTGCCGAGCCAGATGCAGCCGCGCATCGCCTTGACGCTGTTCACCGGAAACACGGTCGGCGGCATCTTGATCGCAAGGCCGGCCGAGCGCGCCCAGTCGGCGAGGTCCTTCTTCATGTAGCGCGCCTTCAGCGGCACCGGCTTCTCGCGCTGCGCGTAAACAGACGGATTGACGGTGTTGAAGATGCCGCCGACCAGGATCGGCCGCCAGGTGATGGGAGTATCGAACTCCTTCGCCAGCGGCTGGATGTTGTGCCAGGCGAGGTAAGTCCACGGACTGGAACAGTCGAAGAAGAATTCGATCATGGCGTTTCCCTTTATCTTTTCCGCATCCATTGTCGTCATTCCGCGATCCGCCGCAAGACGCGGGCATCGCGACCGTGTCGCGCCACGGAATAACGGACGTTATTTCTTCTCGACCAGCTCTTTCGCGCGCTGGCCGAACATGTTCTTGCGCGACTCCTCGTCGAACGGCTCCTTGACGAATTTTCCGATCGCAAGTCCCGCCTGCACCTGCGGACGGGCGCGCACGGTCGCATACCAGCGCTTGATGTTCGGATAGTCGTCGAGGGTGAAGCCCTGCGCCTTGTGGGTCATGGTCCAGGGGAAGCAGGCGATGTCGGCGATCGAATAGTCGGGGCCGGCGATATAGGCGCCGGTCTTGCCGAGCTGGCGGTCGAGCACGCCATAGAGCCGCGCCGTCTCGTCGCGGTAGCGCTCGATCGCATAGGGAATCTTCTCGGCCGCATAGAGCGCGAAATGGCCGTGCTGGCCGAGCATCGGGCCGAGGCCGCCCACCTGCCACATCACCCACTGGATGGCGATCGACCGCGCGCGGAGTTCGCGGGACAGGAAACGGCCGCTCTTGTCGGCAAGATAGATCAGGATCGCGCCGGTCTCGAACACCGAGAACGGCCCGCCGCCGTCGGCAGGGGCATGATCGACGATGGCGGGGATACGGTTGTTCGGGCTGATCGCCAGGAATTCGGGCCGAAACTGCTCGCCGGCGCGGATGTTCACCGGGATCACCGTATAGGGTAGCCCGAGTTCCTCCAGCATGATCGAGATCTTCCAGCCGTTCGGCGTCGGCGCGTAGTGCAGGTCGATCATCGGCGTCTATTCCCCGTCACAAAGACTTTTGTTGTTCTGTACGTCCAGCTTAGGACATGGCACACAGGCGCTCAATCAGGACCCATCGGGAGGCACCCATGCTGTTTCCAACCACGATCGCAGGCTCGCTGCCGAAGCCCGAATGGCTCGCCGAGCCGAACGTGCTGTGGGCGCCCTGGAAGTCTGATGGCGCCGAGCTCGCCCGCGCCAAGCGCGACGCCACGATCCTTGCGGTCAAGCTGCAGGAGGACGCCGGCGTCGACATCGTGACCGAGGGCGAGCAAGCGCGCCAGCACTTCGTGCACGGTTTCCTGGAGCGGATCGAGGGCATCGATTTCGCCCACAAGGTCGAGATGGGCATCCGCAAGGACCGCTACAAAGCCATGGTGCCGCAGGTGGTCGCGCCGCTGCAGCTCAAGGGCCGCGTCCATGAGAGCGAGGCACGTGCGGCGCGCGCCCACACCAAAAACAAACTGAAGTTCACCCTGCCCGGCCCGATGACGATCATCGACACCATCGCCGACCAATATTACGGCGACCGCGTCAAGATGGCCTTCGCCTTCGCGGAGCTATTGAACCAGGAAGCCAAGGCGTTGCAGGCCGACGGCGTCGACATGATCCAGTTCGACGAACCGGCCTTCAACGTCTACATGGACCAGGTGCGCGACTGGGGCATCAAGGCGCTGGAGCGCGCCGCAGAAGGCCTCACCTGCGCCACCGCCGTACACATCTGCTACGGCTACGGCATCAAGGCCAACACCGACTGGAAAGAGACGCTCGGCGGCGAATGGCGGCAGTATGAAGAGACCTTCCCGGTCATCGACAAGAGCACGATCCAGCAGGTCGCAATCGAGTGCCGCAACTCGAAGGTGCCGATCGATCTGCTCGCCGCGCTCCCCGGCAAGATTGTGCAGGCCGGCGTGATCGACGTCGCCAGCGACGAGGTCGAGACCCCTGAGGATGTCGTCAAGGTGATCGAGGCGGTCGCCAAGCACGTCCCGAAGGGCAACATCATCGCGACCACCAATTGCGGCATGGCGCCGATGCGGCGGGATATCGCCGAAGCCAAGCTGAGCGCACTCGGCGCGGGAGCAAAGCTGGCGCGGCAGCGGCTGGCGTAAGGATGCCGGCGGCTCAGCTGAGCGCGGCTGCTGCGCTCGGATGCAGCACCGGCCGATAGCCGGCCTGAAATGCACGGACGGTCGAAGGCGGTGTCAGCAGCATCGCGGGCGCGGTTACCTCGGCGCGCTCGTAACCGGCAAAAGACCACCGCAAGGTTTTCCCGTTCGCGACGAGATAGCTTTCCCTGCTTGCCTGCACCATCGTCCCGTCGGGCAACGCATCCATCGACAGTGGCAGGGGATGCAGCCGCTTCTTGCCGTGGTCCATCCGCTCGGCGTGCAGCACCGCGTCCATCGCCTTGGCGCTGAGATCTCTCACCCCATTGCCTTGCTCCCAGTCGGCGCGAAACCGGTTGGCGTCGTCGCGGCGGCAGTAGAAGCAGGGCCGGTGTCCGGCCGCGAAGGCGGTTGCCTCATCGAGGAAGAACAGTTCGGTCCAGCTCTGCCGGCGCATCACCTCGCGCCGCCGTCCCCTGAACTCGCAGACGCAGGTGAGCCACGCCGGCGACGACCAGCGCTTGTTCAGCAGCGTGCGGGTCGCCGGATCGTGGATGATGCCGCGATTGCCGGTGAAGGTGCCGCGGTGGTCCGTGGCAACGATCTCGCCTGTCGGTGTGACGCGGTTTTGCAGGGGCATTGCGCGCCTCTAACCAATGCGTCATTGCGAGGAGCGAAGCGACGAAGCAATCCACGCTACCGCATATTCGGAGCCGTGGATTGCTTCGCTTCGCTCGCAATGACGGGTCAACTCAAGCCGCCCCGTCGCGGATCGGCGGCTGGAACGACAGCGCGGTGTCCCAAGGAAAGAAGATCCAGGTGTCCTGCGACACCTCGGTGATGTAGGTGTCGACCAGCGGCCGGCCCTTCGGCTTGGCATAGACCGTTGCGAAATGCGCGTCGGGCAGCATCTCGCGCACCAGCTTGCCGGTCTTGCCGGTGTCGACGAGGTCGTCGACGATCAAGAGTCCTTTGCCGGTGCCGCCGCCGAGCTTGGCGGTCTGCTCCGAAATGCCCTTGAGCACCTTCAGGTCGCCCTGCTTGTCGTGGTCGTAGCTGGCGATGCAGACGGTATCGATGACCCGCAAGCCGAGCTCGCGCGCCACGATCGCCGCCGGCACCAGCCCGCCGCGGGTGATCGCGACCACCGCATGGAACGGACCGACTTCATTGAGCCGCCAGGTCAGCGCCCGGCAATCCCGGTGGAATTGATCCCACGAGACCGGGAACGGCCTGCCCGCCCGATCCTGCACATTCGGTTCAGAATTTTTCTCGACCATATCGTCTCAACCCGCCGGCTTCTTCTGCGCGGCCTGCACCTGCTTCAACATCTCTTTCACTGCGGCCATCGCGGCGGCAAGCTTCTCCGGATCGCGCGAGCGGACCACCAGATTGGTGTTCGGCTTCTGGTTCTCGTCCTGGAACGGATAGCTGCCGATGATGGTGTCGGGATTGGCTTCCGCGATCGCCCGCAGCGGGCCGCCAATGTCACCCTCCCGCGCGTCGGCGCGGACCGAATCCGACAGCATCCGCACGCCGGACTTCAGGGTCGGCGCCACGATGTCCATCATCGCCTGCATGATGGTGGGGATGCCGGCCATCACGATGACATTGCCGAGCTTGAAGCCCGGCGCCAGGATGGTCGCGCTCTGGATCAGCTCGGCGCCATCCGGCACCCGGGCCATCCGCAGCCGCGCCTCGTTGAGGTCCTGCTCGCTCCAGCGCTCCCTGAACCGCGCCACCACGTCAGGGTGATGGTGAATATCGACCCCGAACGCCTTCGCCACGCTGTCGGCGGTGATGTCATCATGGGTCGGCCCGATGCCGCCTGTCGTGAACACGTAGGTGTATCTATGCCGCAGCGCATCAAGGGCGGAGATGATGTCGGCCTCGTCGTCGGCGACGACACGGACCTCCTTCAGGTCGATGCCGATATTGGTCAGGTATTCGGCGATGAAGCCGATGTTCTTGTCCTTGGTCCGGCCGGACAGGATCTCGTCGCCGATCACCAATATCCCCGCCGTGACGATCTCGCTCATGGTCTCATTCCCTAACTTGATCCCCTGACATTGCCGATCCAATGCCTTGATGTCACGGGGTTTTGCCGCCGAATTAAGCAGACCTAAGCCGGTTTTTCGGGCAGGCCTTCCTGGCTATCCCTAGCAAATGCCGCACGCCAATGCATATCGCGCTGGCCCGCCCCTTGCTACCATCCCATCAAGTCATGCACTGTGTCTCATGGCTTGGGAGGGCAGTCGGGATATATGGCAGTCGCGTTCGATGAGATGAATGGCCTCGGCGAGGATCTCCGCCCGGCCTACCAGGAGCTCTCCCGCTGGCTCAAAGAGACGCCGCCGGACGCGCTCGAATATCGACGCCAGGAAGCGGAGCTGCTGTTCCGCCGGATCGGCATCACATTCGCGGTCTATGGCGATTCCGAAGCCCAGGAACGGCTGATCCCGTTCGACGTCATCCCGCGCATCATGTCCGCGACCGAGTGGACGCTGCTGGAGAAGGGCCTGAAGCAGCGCGTGCTCGCGCTCAACATGTTTCTGAAGGACATCTACCACGGCCGCGACATCCTGCGTGCCAACGTCATCCCCGAAGACCTGATCTTCCAGAACCCGGTGTTCCGGCCGGAGATGAACGGCCAGGACGTGCCGCACGACATCTACGTCCATATCGCCGGCATCGACATCATCCGCACCGATCCCGACAATTTCATCGTGCTAGAGGACAATGCGCGCACGCCGTCCGGCGTGTCCTACATGCTGGAAAACCGCGAGATCATGATGCGGCTGTTTCCGGACCTGTTCGCACGGCATCGCGTCGCGCCGGTCGAGCGCTATCCCGACGAACTGCTTTCGGCGCTGCGCTCGGTCGCCCCGCACAGCGCCTCCGCAGAACCCACGGTCGCGCTGATGACGCCCGGCGTCTACAACTCGGCCTATTACGAGCACTCGTTCCTGGCCGACAAGCTCGGCATCGAGCTGGTCGAGGGGCGCGACCTCATCGTCAAGAACGACGAGGTGTTCATGCGCACCACCGAGGGGCTGAAACGGGTCGACGTGATCTACCGCCGCGTCGACGACGATTTCCTCGATCCCCTCACCTTCCGGCCGGATTCCGCGCTCGGCGTGCCCGGACTGATGTCGGCCTATGCCGCCGGCAACATCACGCTCGCCAACGCAGTCGGCACCGGCATCGCCGACGACAAGGCGATCTACTCCTACATGCCTGACATCGTGAAGTTCTATCTCAGCGAGGAGCCGATCCTGAAGAACGTGCAGACCTGGCGCTGCCGTGAACCGCAGGATCTGTCCTACGTGCTCGACAACCTCGCCGACCTCGTCGTCAAGGAGGTGCACGGCTCGGGCGGCTACGGCATGCTGATCGGCCCGGCCGCCACCAAGGCGACCATCGAGGCGTTCCGCGACAAGCTCAAGCGCGAGCCGGAAGGCTTCATCGCCCAGCCGACGCTCGCGCTGTCGACCTGCCCGACCTGCACCGACAAGGGCCTGGCGCCGCGCCATGTCGACCTCCGCCCGTTCGTGCTGACCGGCTCCAGCCACACCACCATCGTGCCCGGCGGGCTGACGCGGGTGGCGCTGAAGGAGGGCTCGCTCGTGGTCAATTCGAGCCAGGGCGGCGGCACCAAGGACACCTGGATACTGAGCGAGTAGTTGAAAGCATGCTGTCGCGCACCGCTGAAAACCTGTTCTGGCTGGCCCGCTACGTCGAACGCGCCGAATATCTCGCGCGCACGATCGACGCCACGCTCCGCGTCACCGCGCTGCCCGCGGCCTATATCGGCAAGACCAACGAGTGGGACTCCGCACTGCTTACCGCCGGCGTCGGCGCGAGCTTCTACGATCACTATCAGGAAGCCAACCAGCAGAACGTCATCGAATATCTCTCCTTCTCCTCGGAAAATCCGTCGTCGATCAAGAACTGCATTGAGGCGGCCCGGCTCAATTCGCGCTCGGTGCGAACCGCGCTGACGTCGGAGATGTGGGACACCATCAATTCAGCGTGGATCGAGCTGCAAGCCGTCTGGAACAAGGGTCCCGCCAACCGCGAGGAGCTGGCCAAATTCCTGCGCTTCGTGCAGGAGACCTCGCTGCGGTTCGACGGCTCGGCCTACCGGACCATGCTGCGCAACGACGCATACTGGTTCTCGCGGCTTGGCGTGCATCTCGAGCGCGCCGACAACACCGCGCGGATCCTCGACGTGAAGTACCATATGCTGCTGCCCGAGGCAGAACATGTCGGCGGCCCGCTGGATTACTACCAGTGGACCTCGATCCTGCGCTCGGTATCGGCGACGACCGCCTATCATTGGGTTTACCGCGAAACCCTGAAACCCTGGCTGATCGCCGACCTCCTCATCCTCAACGACACGCTGCCGCGCTCGCTCGCCAGCTGCTACAGCAATCTGGTGCGCAATCTGGACCAGATCGGCGTCGCCTATGGCCGCCAGGGCGCCTCCCAGCGCCACGCCCGCGGCATCAGGAACCGGCTCGAGCACAGCCATATGGACGATATCTTCCAGCACGGCGTGCACGAATTCATCCAGGAATTCATCGCTGACAACTCGCGGCTGGGTGAGATCATCACCAAGCAGTATCTGATCTGACCGATACGGCCCAAAATCGCTCAAATTGTCGTCATGGCGGACCTCATCCCGGCCATCGACGTCTTGCTTTCGCGGCCGATTAGGAAGAAAGACGTGATGCCCGGGAACGGTCCGGGCATGATGCTTCTGCCCAAAAAAACCGACTGAACTCCGGTTGAGCCATGCGCCTGCGGATAGCCCACACCACCACCTATCGCTACGAGCCGGCGGCCTCGGGCGTGATCCAGATTCTGCGGATGACGCCGGGCAGCCATGACGGCCAGTATGTCGCGGATTGGCAGATCGACGTCTCGACCGATTCCAGGCTCGATACCCACGAGGACGCCTTCGGCAACGTCACCCACGTGCTGACGCATGGCTCGATCAGCGACCTCACCATCCATTGCGAGGGCCTGGTCGAGACCCAGGACACCGGCGGGGTGCTCAAGGGCAGCGACGAGCGGTTTCCGCCGAGCCTGTTCCTGCGTGCCACGCCGCTGACCGACCTCAGCCCGGCGATGACGAGCATCGTGCGTGAGCTGCGCGCCGAGGCCGGCACCGACGTGCTCGGCTTCCTGCATGCGCTGATGGTGCGGATCTACGAACACATGACCTTCGACGAGGACCCGACCAACAGCGCCACCTCGGCCTCCGAGGCGTTCACGCTGAAGCGCGGCGTCTGCCAGGACTACGCCCATATCCTGATCGCCTGCGCGCGCGCCGGCGGGGTTCCGGCGCGGTTCGTCTCCGGCCACTTCCTGCGCTCCGACGGCATGGTCAACCAGCAGGCCGGCCATGCCTGGGCCGAGGCGTTCGTGCCGGACTTGGGCTGGGTCGGCTTCGACGCCGCCAACGGCATCTGCACCACCGACGCCCATGCCCGCGTCGCGATCGGCCTCGACTATCTCGGCGCCGCCCCCGTCCGCGGCACCCGCTATGGCGGCGGCAACGAGACGCTGACCGTCGCGGTCAAGGTCGATCAGGCCGGACGTCCCGGCCAGTGGCAGAGCCAGACGCAGTCGTAGGCCGACGTCTCACGTCATTCCGGGGCGCGTCTCCTGGCGCGGGTGTCATCATGGACCGACGTCTCTTTCTCGCAACCGCCCTGTTCGGCCTGGCGCGCATCCCGGGTGCCGACGCGCTCGAGCGCTGGCAGACGCTGCCGGCAACACCGGCGCCGATCGCAGGGCGCAGCGCGCACGCCGAGGTCAACGGCATCAGCCTGTTCCATGTCGAGACCGGCGATGGCAGTCCGGTGGTTTTCTTGCACGGCGGGCTGTCCAATTCCGATTACTTCGGCCTGCAGGTGCCGGAGGTCGCGCGGAATCACCGCGTGATCTGCGTCGACAGCCGCGGCCATGGCCGCAGCAGCCGCAATGCGCAGCCGTTCGGATACGATTTGATGACCGACGACGTCGTGGCGTTGCTCGATCTTCTGAAGATTCCGCGCGCGGCGATCGTCGGCTGGAGCGACGGCGCCATCATCGGCCTCGATATGGCAATGCGCCATCCCGATCGGGTGAGCCGGGTATTCGCGTTCGGCGCCAACACCCAGACATCGGGCCTCAAGCCCGACATCGACAAGAACCCGACCTTCGCGCAGTTCATCGCGCGGGCGAAGACCGAGTATGAGCGCCTGTCGCCGACGCCGGGTGAATATGACCAGTTCCTGCAACAGATCGAGAAGATGTGGGACAGCCAGCCGAACTGGACCGACGACCAGTTGCGCACGATCCGCGCGCCGGTGCTGATCGCGGACGGCCAATATGATGAGGGCATCAGGCGCGAGCATACCGAGTACATGGCCGCGACCATTCCCGGCGCCGGCCTGCTCATCCTGCCCAATGCCAGCCATTTCGCGTTCCTGCAGGATCCTGCGCTGTTCAACGCCGCGTTGCTTGATTTTCTCGACGCCTGACCGCGGACGCGGCAGCGCCGGCCGCCTTCTGCTATGATCGTCGCGCAATCTGACGAAATGAGAGAAGCCATGGCCACCGTAAAATTGCTTTCCGACGACGAACTCTCGGCCGAGGCGCGCGCCGTCTTCGACGACATCCGTTCGACGCGGAAGTCGGACTTCATCAACAATTTCTGGCGCGCGCTCGCGCATGATCCGAAGACCTTGCGGCGGACCTGGGAGAGCATCAAGGAGGTGATGGCGCCGGGCGCGCTGGATCCGAAGGTCAAGGAAATGCTCTACGTCGCGGTCTCGGTGGCCCATGGTTGCAGCTACTGCATCCATTCGCACACCGCAGCCGCCCGCGCCAAGGGCATGACCGACGCCGAGTATCAGGAAATGCTGGCGATCGTCGGCATGGCGGCCGAGACCAACCGGCTGGTCACCGCGCTCGGCGTGCCGGTGGATGAAGCGTTCCTTGTCGGTGCACCGGCCGGACGAAGCCAGGAGCCGTAACGGCCCAGCACTGCGTCACTTGTCCAGCCAAACGTCTTCGAACCGCAGATTGTTGTACTGGCTGTTGTCGTGCGGATGAAAGTTCTTCACGTAAGGCTGCCAGCAATTGCCGGCCGATGAGTGCAGGATGACCGGCCGCGCGGCGTCGTCGACCAGCAGGCGCTCGATGTCGAACACGATCTTGCGGCGCTTGTCCTTGTCGACCTCGCGCGACTGCGCGGCGAGCAATTTATCGACCTCGGCGTTGCAATACTGGGTGTAGTTGCGCTCCGAATTGCAGGAGTAGTTCTCGACAAGATTGCCGTCGGGATCGTCGACGCTGACGCCGGTGACATTGAGGCCGATGGTGTAATCCTTGCGCTGCAACCGCGAGTACCAACGCGGCGTGTCGAGGATATCGAGTTCGGCCACGATGTAGATCTTCTTGAGCTGGTCGGCGAGGATCACCGCCGGGTCGCGATAGGTCGGCAAATTACGGGTCTGGATCTTGATCGACAGCGGCTTGGCGCCGCTGTAGCCGAGCTTCTGCATGATCGCCTGCGCGTCGGCGAGGTTCTTCTCGGTATCGGGGCCATAGCCCATCAGCGTCGACAACATCTCCGGCGGCATGCCCCATTCGCCCTCGGGCTTGGCCTGCATCGCGCCGCCGAGCCGCCCGGTACCTTCGAACAGGATCGAGTTGAAGGCCTTGCGATCGAGCGCCAGCGACATCGCCTTGCGGATCTCCGGATTGTCGAACGGCGGATTGACGCGGTTGACCAGGAGATTGATCTGCAGGTTGGTCGACGTCATCTCGCAGATCGCGTTCGGCGCCCGCGCCTTGACGTCCTTCATCAGGGGAATACTGACGTCGGACGGAAACGTGATGTCATAGTCGCCGGTCGCAAACGCCAGCATGCGGGTGGCACGGCTGTCGATCGAGCGCACCGTGATCTCGTCGAGATACGGCCGGTCCTTCTTGAAATAATCGGGGTTGCGGACGAGACGGATCGAATCGCCGCGCCGGAACTCGACGAATTTGAACGGCCCGGTGCCGATCGGTTTGGTGCGCATCACCTGCTGCGGCACGTGACAGGGATAGACCACCGAGAAGGCGCTGGCGAGCAGCGCCAGGAGGCCGGGCTGCGGTTCGGTCAGCTCGAAGGTCGCCTCATCGTCGCCATTGACGCTGACGTCCTTCAGTTTGGAGTACCAGACCTTGCGCGGATTGCGCTTGAAGTCCGTGGCCTTGGAGTCCTGGGTCTCGCTCTTGCCGATCAGCATCCGCCAGGTGCATTGCACGTCCTTGGCGGTGAACGGCTGGCCGTCATGCCATTTCACGCCGTGATGCAGCTTGAATGTAAGCTTCGTGTTGGTGGAATCCCACGACCAGCTCTCGGCGAGATCGGGGATCACGGTGTCGATGCTCTCATGCACCTTGGCCGGATCGAACACCACGAGGTTGTTGAAGACCGCCGCGAACGGCATCACCGAGGCGATGGTGGATTCCTCGAGCAGTGAGGTCGAGGGCGGGTTGTCATTGTGATAGAGCCGCAGCGTGCCGCCCTTCTTCTGCGCCGATGCGGGGCCCGCAACGATTGCAGCGACGCCCAACGCCATGATGCACGCGGCCAATCTCAACGACATTCTCGCCTCCCGGAATTCTTGTTGTTTTTGTCGATTGGAGGCAGTCGATCACAATGCCCGGTGCCTCGCAATGACAGCGAACCCGGATCATTGCCGGCTGCGCGCAGCGCACAGCGAGACCGCCCAAACTCCGAAAAGTGGGCGGCAGGAACAAGCCCATGCGGGCCGTCTCGGCGATCCGACCCCGCCGTTTTGACCGGCCACCGCAATGTCCCGTCACGGGGAATTGGGGTTGGATGCGACCTCGAAATTGGCTACACGTTTCTCCGCCGAGAACCTCGGACCGTTTGAGGACTGGAAATGACCTATTGCTGCGGAATTCTGGTGCGCGACGGCCTCGTCATGATCGCCGACACCCGCACCAATGCCGGCCTCGACAACGTCTCGACCTTCCGCAAGCTGCACATCTTCGAGAAGCCCGGCGAGCGCATCATGGCGATCGCCAGCGCCGGCAATCTCGCGATCAGCCAGTCGGTGCTGTCGACCCTGACCGAGGGCATGGAAGACCCGCACACCGGCGAGCTCGAGACGCTGATGAATGCGCCGACCATGTTCCAGGCGGCGCAGCGGATCGGCCGCGCCATCCGCTCAGTGCACGCCACCGAGGGCGAGGCGCTGCGTTCGGAGGACATCTCGTTCGACGTGTCGTTCCTGTTCGGCGGTCAGATCAAGGGCTCGCGGATGCGCCTGTTCATGGTCTACACCGCCGGCAACTTCATCGAATGCACCACCGATACGCCCTATTTGCAGATCGGCGAGCACAAATACGGCAAGCCGGTGCTCGATCGCGCCATGCACTACGACGTCGAGCTCTATGAGGCGCTCAAGACCGGCCTGATCTCGATGGATTCGACGATGCGCTCCAACCTCGGCGTCGGCCTGCCGATCGACGTGCTGGTGGTGCGCACCGACGTCTGTGAGGCCGACCTCAACCACCGCATCGAGGCCGGCGAGCCCTATTTCCACGATCTGCGCTCACGCTGGTCGGCGGCGCTGCGCGCGGCGCACCAGAACATTCCACGCCCGCCCTACAAGAACGAAACCGAAGCAAAAACCAAGTAAGAGGAAACTCGGAGATGACTGAGGCAACCCGCAAGATCGCACTCGTGACCGGCGCCGGCACCGGCGTCGGCCGCGCCGCATCGCTCGCCCTGATGGACAAGGGCTACACCGTGGTGCTCGCCGGCCGCCGCATGGAGATGCTGGAGGAGACCGCCAAGCTCGGCCCCGCCGGCAAGAGCCTGTGCGTCTCGGCCGACATGGCCAACCCCGCCGCGATCGCCGCGCTGTTCGACAAGGTGAAGGCGACCTATGGCCGGCTCGACGTGCTGTTCAACAACGCCGGCATGGGCGCGCCGCCGGTCAATTTCGAGGACTTGCCGCTCGAGCAGTGGCAGGCCGTGGTCAACACCAACCTCACCGCGCCGTTCCTGTGCACCCAGCACGCCTTCCGCATCATGAAGGACCAGACCCCGCGCGGCGGCCGCATCATCAACAACGGTTCGATCTCGGCACATGCGCCGCGGCCGTTCTCGGCGGCCTACACCTCGACCAAGCACGCCATCACTGGCCTGACTAAGGCCTCCAACCTCGACGGCCGGATGTATGACATCGCGGTCGGCCAGGTCGATATCGGCAACGCCGCAACCCCGATGACCGATCGCATGGTCAACGGCCCCGGCGTGCTGCAGCCGGACGGCACCACCAAGCACGAGCCGCGCATGGATGCGAAGGCGGTCGGCGATGCCGTCGCCTACATGGCCGGCCTGCCGCTCGACGCCAACGTGCTGTTCATGACAGTCATGGCGACCAAGATGCCGTTCGTGGGACGGGGCTGATCTTCCCCAGCTCCCCGCGTGCGGCAGGGCTATCACGATCGCATGGCCGGGCTTGTCCCGGCCATCGCGCTGCAGGGGCACGGTCAAAATATCGAAAACAACCCCATGCAAAGTGCCGGCGGCTGCCGGCGTCCGATCGGGCGGGTTGACACGTCGGGCAAATCAGCCGTATTTTTCCATTATTCCGAAATCGCTCAGGAGCCGGGAGCAGCATCCTTCAGTTCTCATCCGGGATGCCCGGCGTCCCGTCGTTCGCTTTTCTTCGCCAGTAAACTCGCTGCATCCGATCGGCGACAATGAACACTGGTATCGCGCCAAGGAATATGAGTTCGTACCAGGTACGATGCTGGTGCCAACTGTCAAAAAGTACGGCCGCCATTCCCCCGAAGGCAATTGTGCCCAGAGCCCAAATTCTCCATCTTACATTCAAAACGGCCTCACATAGTTGGGCTGCCTCCGCTGGCGGCCTCTTTTGCATTCCCGGCAAACGCCGCATGCGTCTGGCTACAGCTTCGTTTGCTTCACGCTTAAGCGCCGCGTAACGATCTCGTAGGGATCTTCTGCCACGCGCTTATTTCTGAGCCGTTGCGACGTCTATCCTACTCCAGCTTCTCCACATCCCGCAGCGTCGGGAACAGCTTCATCCAGAGCAGCGCGACCGCAACCGTGGCGACGCCGCCGAGCACGGCCGACGGCACGGCGCCGAGCAACGCCGCGGTGACGCCGCTCTCGAACTGGCCGAGCTGGTTCGACGCGTTGATGAACAGGAAGTTGACCGCGCCGACCCGGCCGCGCATCTCGTCGGGGGTCGCAAGCTGCACCAGCGAGAAGCGGATCACGACGCTGATCGTATCGGCCGCGCCAAGCACCGCGAGCGCCAGCGCCGATAGCCACATCCAGTGCGACAACGCGAACACCACCGTCGCCACGCCGAACACGATCACCGCCTGGAACATGCGTAATCCCACGCGGCGGTTGATGGTGTGCCGCGCCAGCACCATCGTCATCAACAGCGCGCCGACCGCAGGCGCCGCGCGCAAGATGCCGAGGCCGAGCGGGCCGGTCTGCAGGATGTCGCGCGCATAGATCGGCAGCAGCGCAGTGACGCCGCCGAACAGCACCGCGAACAGATCGAGCGAGATGGTGCCGAGGATCGCCGGATTACTGCGCACGAAAGTGACGCCGGCAAACAGATCATCCGACACCTCGCCGTTCTTCGCCGCCGCCCGCTGCAGCCGGCCGATGCCGCCGGTCAAGAGCGCGCCGAACAGCCAGAACACCATCATGATGCCGTAGGGCGCGCTCGGCATCAGCGCGTAGGCAAAGCCGCCGAGCGCGGGGCCGGTGATGGTCGCGACCTGCGCTGCGCCGCTCGAGATCGCAGTCGCCCGCTGCAGCGAACCTTGCGGGGCGATCAGCGGCAACAGCGCAGCGGTCGCCGGGCTCTCGAACGCGCCGGCGATGCCGAGCACGAAGGTCGCAATGAAGATCTGGATCTCGGAGATGGTGCCGGCAAACGTGCTTCCTGCGAGAAACAATGCGGTCAGCGCCTCCGCGACCTGGCAGGCCTGCACCACGCGCTTGCGCTCGAAGCGGTCGGCAGCGTGGCCTGCGACGAACACCAATAGCGCCGTCGGCAGGAACTGGACCAGCCCGACCATGCCGAGGTCGAAGGCGCTGCCGGTCAGGTCATAGATCTGCCAGCCGATCGCCACCGCGCCGATCTGGCTGGAGAAGCGCGACAGGCTGCGCGACGACAGGAAGAACAGGAACGGTCTGTGGCCGAGCAGGTCGCGGGCGCCGACCGAGGTGACGGAGGACATGGGTGATTGCGTGGCCGAGCGCCTGCAACTTGTCAATGGAGAGGACGCGAACGCGCAACAGCATTGCGCTGCGCGGGGCCCCCACCCATAATCGCCTGAGAGTTCTTGGGGGCGTGATGCTGCAGTTGCAATCGGCGTTCGGCGTGGTGGCGTTGCTCGTGATCGCCTGGGTGTTGAGCGAAAATCGCAGCATGGTGTCGCTGCGGCAGGCGGCGATCGGGCTCGCGGTCACCATCGCGACGGCGCTGGTTCTGATCAAGGTGCCGCTGGTGACGCAGGCCTTCGGCGTGATCAACGATGCCGTCGGCACCATCGCCGCCGCGACGCGGGCCGGCACCGCCTTCGTGTTCGGTTACGTCGGCGGCGGCCCGGCGCCGTTCGATCCGAAGGCTCCCGGCTCGGATTTCATCCTCGCCTTCCAGGCGCTGCCGATCGTGCTGGTCATGAGCGTGCTGACGACGCTGCTGTTCTATTGGCGCGTGCTGCCGCCCATCGTGCGCGGCATGGCCTGGCTGCTCGAGCGTACGCTCGGCGTCGGCGGCGCGGTCGGGCTCTCGACTGCGGCCAACATCTTCCTCGGCATGGTGGAGGCGCCGCTCTTCATCCGCCCGTATCTGGCGCAGCTCAGCCGCAGCGAATTGTTTCTGGTGATGACCGGTGGCATGGCCGGGATTGCCGGCACCGTGCTGGTACTGTACGCGACGTTGCTTGCGCCGCTGATCCCCGACGCCGCCGCGCATTTCGTCATCGCCTCGGTGCTCGGCGCGCCGGCCGCCATCCTGGTCAGCCTGATCATGGTGCCGGAAACCTCCGATAAACGCACCGGCGGATCGCTCGACGACCCCGATATCCAGGTCTCGTCGACGATGGACGCGATCGTGAAGGGCACCGCCGCGGGGCTCGAGCTCCTGATGAACATCATCGCGATGCTGCTGGTGCTGGTCGCGCTGGTCTATCTTGCCAACAAGATCGTCGGCCTGCTGCCGGAAATCGGCGGCGCGAAGATCTCGCTGCAACGCCTGCTCGGCTATGTCATGGCGCCGGTGTGCTGGCTGATGGGCCTCCCTTGGCCGCAGGCGCTCACGGCCGGCAGCCTGATGGGCACCAAGACCGTGCTGAATGAGCTGATCGCCTATGTCGATTTGGCGAAGCTCGGCCCCGACGCGCTCGATCCGCGCTCGCGCCTGATCATGCTCTACGCGATGTGCGGCTTCGCCAACTTCGCGAGCCTCGGCATCATGATCGGCGGCCTCGGCATCATGGCGCCGACGCGGCGCGACGAGATCAACGCGCTCGGACTGAAGTCGATCGTCTCGGGCACGCTGACGACCTGCCTGATGGGCGCGATCGTGGGGGCGATGACGTGACTTTCCGTCATTCCGGGGCGGCGCAAAGCGCCGAGCCCGGAATCCATCAGGCCGCAACACGCGTGGGGAAATGGATTCCGGGCTCGCGCTGCGCGCGCCCTCAGGTGCGCAATTGCGCACCGGGGAATGCCAGGGCCTACGCCTTCAATTCCACCGTCTTGAACTCGGCCGGCAGGATCACCTCGAGCAGCTCGACGTCGTCGGAATAGTCCAGGATCATGTGCCGGATGCGCGGCGGCTGGGTCCAGGCGCTGCCTTCCTTCATCAGCGTCTCGCCCTCGCCTTCCATGTAGGTCTTCACCCAGCCCTTGAGCACGTAGACCATCTGGAAGTCGACGTCGTGGAAGTGCAGCTTCGACACTTCGTCCGGATCGCACGGGCCCTGCAGCCGGATCACATGCGCCTGGGCGAGGCCGTGCGAGGCGGCCGATATGCCGAGGTCGCGGTACTTGGCGTAGGCGCGCAGGCCGTCGGCCTTGAAGTCCTCCTCGCGGTGATGGCTGATCGCGACGCGCTGCTTCGGCCGTGCCTTGGTCGCTGCTTTGGGCGCGCTCTTCTTGGCCGCCGAAACACGGCCCTTGGACTTGATGGTCTTGCGCGCGGACGATTTGGCGGGCGCCTTCTTGGCGCCGCCGCCAAGTCCCGACCATTTCTTCTTCACCGCGGTCTTGGCTGCGGATCTCGATGCCGTCTTCTTGGCCATTGTTCGCCTCCCGTCTTTTCTGGCAGACGGAGGCTAACACAAGTCGCGCCGCGCGAGGTGGGCAAAGGCGCATCGCCGCGCCTTGCCCCCTTGCCTTGCCCCTCAGCGGATCAATGCAGCCGGAACACGCCGTCGACGGCGCGCAGCTCGGCCGGCTTGACCAGCTTGGAATGCGCCACCGTCACCGAGAACAGCGGGCCCTCGAGCTTCTGCTGCCAGAAGGCGAGGAAATCCTGCAGCGCCGGAAATTTCGGAAACAGGTCGTAGTTCTGCCAGACATAGGTTTGCAGCAACGAGGGGTGATCCGGCATCCGATAGAGGATTTGCGCCGTCGTCAGCCCGTACCCCAGCAACTGCTTCCTGAAATCGTCGGAAACAACCCCACCAACTCGCGAGACCATGCCAACCTCCTGTGACGGAGCGCATTCACGTGGTGGCCGACCTCCCCGCCGGACCACCGGCAATGGATACGCTCACATGAGAGAAATGTGACGCACGCGACTAACTCATCTCAAGCCTAAATGTTTAAAAGGTTGTTGAAATTTCGTGCGTTGGCAGCAGCTTACCGCATCTGCTAATAGCTGCGGCGCGCCCAAGAGGAGCTACGGGGGCAGCATTAAGCATGCCGAAATGATCCCGATATCCTTCTGGCAACCGACACTTACGAGTGCCAATTTTTCTGCTAGAGGCACTTGCCCGCCGCCAAGGCTTGGCCTATCTCCTGCCCAACCAGTCTGGCACTCGCTGGACTGGACTGCTAAAACTCCAAAAATCTACAGCATCCGCAAATGTTTAGGAGGACTGCATGAAATTCCGTCCGCTTCACGACCGCGTCGTGGTTAAGCGTATCGACGCCGAAGAGAAGACCGCTGGCGGCATCATCATTCCGGACAGTGCCAAGGAAAAGCCCTCGCAGGGCGAAGTCATCGCCGTTGGCCCGGGCGGCCGCGATGAAGCCGGCAAGCTGATCCCCATCGACGTCAAGGTCGGCGACCGCGTCCTGTTCGGCAAGTGGTCGGGCACCGAGGTCAAGATCGACGGCGAAGACCTGCTGATCATGAAGGAAAGCGACATCATGGGCGTGCTCGACGTCCCCGCTTCCAAGAAGAAGGCGGCCTAAGCGCCTCCCTCCCTCCCAGTAATTCTCTCAAGGAAAAACTCAGATGGCAGCTAAAGAAGTCAAATTCTCCGTCGAGGCGCGCGACAAGATGCTGCGCGGCGTCGACGTTCTCGCCAACGCGGTGAAGGTCACGCTCGGTCCGAAGGGCCGCAACGTGGTGCTCGAGAAGTCGTTCGGCGCTCCCCGCATCACCAAGGACGGCGTCACCGTCGCCAAGGAGATCGAGCTCGAGGACAAGTTCGAGAACATGGGCGCCCAGATGGTGCGCGAAGTCGCCTCCAAGTCCGCTGACGCGGCCGGCGACGGCACCACCACGGCAACCGTGCTCGCCCAGGCGATCGTGAAGGAAGGCGCCAAGTCGGTCGCCGCCGGCATGAACCCGATGGACCTGAAGCGCGGTATCGACCTCGCGGTCGAAGCCGTCGTTGCGGACCTCCAGAAGAACTCGAAGAAGGTCACCTCGAACGAGGAGATCGCCCAGGTCGGCACCATTTCGGCCAACGGCGATGCCGAGATCGGCAAGTTCCTCGCCGACGCCATGAAGAAGGTCGGCAACGAGGGCGTGATCACGGTCGAGGAAGCCAAGTCGCTCGAGACCGAGCTCGACGTCGTCGAGGGCATGCAGTTCGATCGCGGCTACATCTCGCCCTACTTCGTCACCAACGCCGACAAGATGCGCGTTGAGATGGACGACGCCTACATCCTGATCAACGAGAAGAAGCTCTCCTCGCTGAACGAGCTGCTGCCGCTGCTCGAGGCCGTGGTGCAGACCGGCAAGCCGCTGGTCATCGTCGCTGAAGACGTCGAAGGCGAAGCCCTCGCCACCCTCGTCGTCAACCGCCTGCGTGGCGGCCTGAAGGTCGCGGCCGTCAAGGCTCCGGGCTTCGGCGATCGCCGCAAGGCCATGCTGCAGGACATCGCGATCCTGACCGGCGGCCAGGCCATCTCGGAAGACCTCGGCATCAAGCTCGAGAACGTCACGCTGCAGATGCTCGGTCGCGCCAAGAAGGTGATGATCGACAAGGAAAACACCACGATCGTCAACGGCGCCGGCAAGAAGGCCGACATCGACGCCCGCGTTGCCCAGATCAAGGCGCAGATCGAGGAAACCACCTCGGACTACGACCGTGAGAAGCTGCAGGAGCGTCTCGCCAAGCTCGCGGGCGGCGTCGCGGTGATCCGCGTCGGCGGCGCGACCGAAGTCGAGGTGAAGGAGCGCAAGGATCGCGTTGATGACGCGATGCACGCGACCCGTGCGGCTGTCGAGGAAGGCATCGTCCCGGGCGGCGGCGTCGCCCTGCTCCGTGCCTCCGAGCAGCTCAAGGGCCTGCGCACCAAGAACGACGACCAGAAGACCGGCGTCGAGATCGTGCGCAAGGCGCTGTCGGCTCCGGCTCGCCAGATCGCGATCAACGCCGGTGAAGACGGTTCGGTCATCGTCGGCAAGATCCTGGAGAACAAGGCCTACAACTACGGCTTCGACTCCCAGACCGGCGACTATGCCGACCTCGTCAAGAAGGGCATCATCGACCCGACCAAGGTCGTCCGTACCGCGATCCAGAACGCTGCCTCGGTTGCCGCGCTGCTGATCACCACGGAAGCGATGGTTGCCGAGCTGCCGAAGAAGAACGCCGGCGGGCCCGCGATGCCTCCGGGCGGCGGCATGGGCGGCATGGACTTCTAAGTCCAGCCACTCAAGGCAATCCACGAAATGCGAAACCCCGGCAGCGATGCCGGGGTTTCTGTTTTGGGGGGTCATCATTCCCAGGCACGCGAAACGTGAGCCCCGGAGTGACGAGTGCCCGCTCACTCCGTGCGCGCCGCAACCGGTCCCTTGTCGGTCCAGTCAGGCGGCACGCCCGCGCTGTCGCCGACCATGCCGATGAGACCGGGCGCGCGTCCGAACGCTTCGCATGCCGGATATTTCGGCGCGCCGCCGAGCAGGAAGCCGAGCCGCTGCATCGAGGGCATCGAGGGCACGCCGCCGAACGGCGTCACGCCGGTGACCAGCATCTGGCTGAAGTCGCCGCCGAATGATGCCGCAAGGCCGTACGCATCGCCCTCCTCCGACATCCGCCCGGTGTCGAAGGCATTGGCCGCGCGGCCCCAGACCATCGCCGCCTTCTGCTGTCCGGACGTATCGCGCGCCTCGGCTTCAAGCGACAGGCTGCCGAGCCCGACCGGAATGCGCGGAACCGGCACCGGCACGCCGGGCAGCAGAATCGTCTTCGCGACCGACACCCCCTTGGAGACGCCAACCGCGGTCGGGTCGGTCGGCACCACGTGGGTAATGACGGCCTGGACAGTCAGGTCGGCCGGCTCCGACGCGACCACGTAGAGGCGTTCGCTCAGGCCCGCACACAAGGCGCGGTCCGCGGCGTTGGTGACGAGCTTGCGCTGCGCGGCCGTGAACGGCGCCGGCGTCTTCTCGGAGAACACGGTGGGGATGATCCGGATCGTCTTCGCTGCCAGCACCTCGTCCTTGCTCACGCGCAGCTGCGACCGGGTCAGCATTCCGTCCGATTGCACCATGTTGTCGTAGGAGCGAAGCGAGCCGGCCTGATCCAGCGTGGCCGTCGCGCAACCCGAGACCAACAGGCCGAGCAGGCTCGCCGCCGCCCAGTTGCGGAGCTGCATCCTCCGCCCGCTCACGAATCCGTTTGCCGCCGGAATCCGTTTGATCCAGCATACGCGCGAGCAGGTTGTCATTGAGGCACCACGGACTTACACTTGGTGTAATTATTACACTCGGTGTAATTATCGTGTTGGGCGGTTTTATGGCGCGACCGCCGGCTGCGACCGGAAGACGCATGCCCGACCGCGCTGCCATGTGCGTTGACGCCGACGGCCGCACGAACCCGAGGCCGCGACGTGCTTTTGCCCCGATTGCCTGTTCGTGAGAGAAGCGGCCGATGCCCGATACACTGACGAAAACCCGGACGCCTGCGAAGGAAGGCCTGCGCGAGCGCAATCGCCGCCAGACGCTGCAACGCATCGCCGATGCCGGCATGGAGCTGTTTCTGGCCAACGGCTTCGAGGCGACGACGCTGGATGAGATCGCGGCGGCGGCCGGCATCTCGCGCCGGACCTTCTTCTATTATTTCAAGAGCAAGGACGACATCCTGCTCGCGCATATCGTCACCTATGACGACGCGCTCAGGGCATCGATCCGCGACCATGCCGCCGTCGGCGCGCCGATCGACGTCGTCCGTGAGGCCCTGCTGGAGGTGTCCGCCCGCTTCCAGACCGCGCGAACCGTCGCGATCTCACGCCTGATCCGCGAGAGCGACGTGCTCAGCTCCCGCAGACACCGGAACGACCTGCACCGCGAGCAGGTCATCTATGACATGCTGTGCGAATTGTGGCCGGCCAAGGATCGCCGCAACCGCCTTCGCCTGGTCGCGATGGCTTCGAGCGGCGCACTGCGCATTGCGGTCGACGCCTGGCTCGAGCAGGGCGGCAAACGCCAGCTCACCAAATTCGTCCAGAACGCCTTCGCCAATCTGAAGGCCGCGATCTGAGCGCGCCCTACCCGTCACTCCCCGGTGCGCAATTGTGCACCGGGGAATGACGCAAGGGTAAGTCCGTCTTCCCGTCTCCACCTCACTCGCTGCGCGCGACATCCTGAAAGCAGCCGCGCAGCCAGTCGATGGTGACGCGCGTTGCCGCATCGCGCTTGAGATGGTTCTGCACCAGCAGCCAGACGTCGCGCCGCTTCGGCAGCAGCGTGGCGCGCAGACGGCGGTCGGTCAGCAGGTCCACACAGCTATGTTCCGGTAGCACGCCGACCGCGTGATGCGACTGGATCAGCTTGTGGATGATACGGACATTGTCGGTGACGCAGCGCGCGCGAAGCCGCCTGGCGCGCAGGAACTGCATCTCGGGAATTGCTCCGAGCTCGTCCGGATAGGCGCAGGTCACCGCCTCTCCCGTTGTCGTCGCGGTCGGCTCGAAGAAATACAGCCTGACCTCGGCGAGCTTCGAGATCGCAAAGTCGCCCTTGTCGGGCTTGCGCAGGCGGATCGCGAGGTCGGCTTCCCAGCGCGAGAATTTGACGTTGTCGCTCGAGGTCAGGAATTGCAGAGTGAGGCCCGGATTGGCGCGCAGCAATGCGCCGGTGCGCGGCGCCAGCACTTCCTCGGCGATCGCGTTGGTGGAGGCAATGCGCAGCCGGCCGACCGGCCCGGGCAGGCTTTCGCCGACCCGGCCGATCTCCTCGGCATGCGCGGCCATCGCCTGGATATGTGCGAGCACCACGTCGCACTGCCGGGTCGGCTTGCGGACGCCGTCGGCGGCCTCGAACAGCCGCAGCCCGAGCGCGCGTTCGATCCGCGCCAGGCGGCGGCCGACCGTGGTCTCGTCGATGCGCAGCCGCGCGCTGGCGCCGGCATAGGTGCCCTCGTCCCTGACCGCGGCGATAATGCGAAGGTCGTCCCAGTTCATGGCGGCAGGCTACATCCAAGTTGGCCTGCCTGCAATAACGCAGCCACCGGCTGCAATATCCCTGCATATCAGCAGGCCGCTCCGCGGCTATATTTCAGCCACCCCATCTCGTGGAGACCAGGACCATGTCGTCAGCCAAAACCTTGATGCAGCTTGCCGGTATCGACACCACCCCGCCGCGCCTCGGCGAGACCTGCCTGGTGCTGATCGACATCCAGAACGAATATCTGACGGGTCCCCTCGCCCTGCCCGACGCCAGCCCCGCAATCGCCCGCGCCACCGCATTGCTCGGTCGCGCGCGGGAGAGCGGCGCCAAGATCATCCACATCGCGCACAAGGGAGGGCCGGGCAGCCTGTTCGATCGCGACGCGGAGCGCGGCGCGATCGTCACACCGCTCAAGCCGCGGCCCGGCGAGATCGTGATCGAGAAGCAGTTGCCGAACGCCTTCGCCGGCACCGACCTCAATGCGCAGCTTGCCGCGACCGGCCGCAAGGAGCTGGTGCTGGCCGGCTTCATGACGCATATGTGCGTCAGCTCGACCGCGCGTGCCGCGCTCGATCTCGGCTTCCGCACCACCATCGACGCCGAGAGCTGCGCCACCCGCGACCTGCCCGACGGCAAGGGCGGCACGATTGCAGCAAGGCTCGTTCACGACGTCGCGCTCGCCGAACTGTCCGACCGCTTCGCAATCATCGCCCGCGGCAACGCGCTCGCCTGAGATCACCATCATGCTTGAACTTTATTTCTCGCCGATGGCCTGCTCGCTCGCCAGCCGCATCGCATTGATGGAGGCCGGAATCGAGGCGCGCTACCACCTCGTGCAGCTCTGGACCAAGAAGCTGCTGGAGGACGATGGCGACTTCCGCGCGGTCGCACCGAAGGGCGCGGTGCCGGTGCTGGTGCTCGAGAACGGCGAGCGCCTGACCGAGAGCGCGGCGGTGCTGCAATACATCGCGGACCGCAAACCCGAGCTCGGCCTGGCGCCGCCGCCCGGCGATCCGGATCGCTACCGCCTGCAGGAATGGCTGAGCTTCATCGGCACCGAGATCCACAAGGGCTTTCTGTTCCCGACCTTCTGGTACAAGGACGACGCATCGCTTGCCAAGCCGCGTGCCAGGATCGGCCAGACCTTGTCGGTGCCGTCGGTGCATCTGGCGGACCGTGAATTCCTGGTCGGCGATCGCTTCACGGTCGCGGATGCGCACCTCGCCTGGGCCCTGCTGCTGCTCCGCGGCGCCGGCGTCGACGTCGCGCAATGGCCGTCACTGGCAGCCTATCTCGCACGCATCCAGGCACGGCCGCAGGTCAAGGCCGCGGTCGGCATCGAGACGCAATTGTGGAAATCGCTCGCCGCATGAGCGAGGCGCGCGTCTTCCGGGGCTACTGGAACGCGACCTCGGCGAAGCTGCGCAGCTTGCGCGAATGCAGCCGCTCGGATTCCTGCTGCTTGAGCCGCTCCAGCGCCTTCAGGCCGATCTGAAGGTGCTGGCCGACGCGCTGGCGATAGAACTCGCTCGCCATGCCCGCCAGCTTGATCTCGCCATGCAGCGGCTTGTCGGAGACGCACAGCAGCGTGCCGTAGGGCACGCGGAAGCGGTAGCCGTTGGCGGCGATCGTCGCCGATTCCATGTCGAGCGCAATGGAGCGCGACTGCGACATCCGCCGGATCACCTGCGGCCCGCTGATCTCCCAATTGCGATTGTCGACGCTGGCGACCGTGCCGGTCCGCATCAGCCGCTTGAGCTCGAAACCGGTGAGCCCGGTCACCTCGCCGACCGCCTCCTCCAGCGCGACCTGCATCTCCGCCAGCGCGGGGATCGGCACCCACAGCGGCAGCTCGTGATCGAGTACATGATCCTCGCGGACATAGCCATGGGCCAGCACGTAGTCGCCGAGCCGCTGCGTGTTACGGAGGCCCGCGCAATGCCCGATCATCAGCCACGCATGCGGCCGCAGCACCGCGACGTGATCGGTGATGTTGCGCGCATTCGACGGGCCGATCCCGATATTGACCAGCGTGATGCCGCGATAGCCGGGCTCGACGAGATGAAACGCCGGCATCTGCGGCACGCGCTCCGATGCGGTGCCCGTGGTACCGCCGCCTGCCAGCGCGCTGCGCGTGATCAGATTGCCGGGCGCGACGAACGCCTCGAGGCCTTCCTCGCCCGCCGCGAGACGCTGCAAGCTCGATTGTGCGAAGGCGTCGACATAGAACTGGTAGTTGGTGAAGATCACGAAATTCTGGAAATGCTCGGGGTCGGTGCCGGTGTAGTGATAGAGCCGGCGCAGCGAGTAATCGACCCGCGCGGCGCGGAACAGCGACAACGGCTCCGGCGTTCCCGGCGTCAGTTCGAACGTGCCGTCGGCAATCGCATCGTCCATTGCCGCGAGATCGGGCGTATCGAACACGTCGCGCAGCGACCTTGTGAACGCCGAGCTGTCGGCGATGGTCAGCGCCGCCTCGATATTGATGTCGCGCCGGTAGGCGAAATGGATCGGAATCGGCTCGCTGGACTCCCCGATCTCGACCGCCACGCCGTGGTTCTTGATCAAGAGCCCGATCTGCTCGGTCAGATAGGTCCGGAAGATATCCGGCCGCGTGATGCTGGTCTCGTGGATGCCGGGTCCCGCGACGAAGCCGTAGGCCAGCCGCGAATCGAGCCGCGCATGCGACGAGGTCGTGATGCGGACGAAAGGATAGTGCGCGCGCACCCGCGTCGTGATCACGGCGCCGTTGACATAGGCCTCGAAGCGATTGCGCAGGAAGCCGGTGTTGCGCTCGTAGATTTCTTCGAGGCGAGCAACGGCGGCTGCGGCATCGGTGAAGGCTTCCGTCGTTATCGGCGGTGGGGTTTCGATGAGGGGCGTGGGAGACATGTTCGCTTTGCACCAGATCCGTTGCCGAGCCGGGACTCGCTTGGGATCACCGCAGTATAGCGACAATAGTCTCGAGTTCCAGATCGGCGCTGGTCGCGCCCGGCCGCCCTATTCGGCCTCGCGCGACGGCAGCGCGCAGAGTTCGGACCGGGTCAGGAACCTGCGTTCGCGCCCGTTGTCGAGCGAGAACATCCCGCCGCGGCCAGGAACGACGTCGATGATCAGGTCGGTATGCTTCCAGACCTCGTACTGCGAACCGCTGATGTAGAACGGCGCGCCGCCGATCTCGCCGAGCTTGACGTCGTGCATGCCGATCAGGAATTCACCTTGCGGGTAGCACATCGGCGACGAACCGTCGCAGCAGCCGCCCGATTGATGAAACAGCACCGGCCCATGGTCGGCGACGATCTCGGCAAGCAGTTCGAGCGCAGCTGGCGTCGCCGTTACCTTGTCAGCCATCCCGGCCTCCGTGATGGGAGCTCCGGCGGGGCATCGGCCCGCCGGAGCTCGTCGCGTTGGTCCACAGCGCGTGAGCTATGGCCTCAGAAGAAGCCGAGCTTCTTCGGGCTGTAGCTGACCAGGATGTTCTTGGTCTGCTGGTAGTGGTCGAGCATCATCTTGTGGGTCTCGCGGCCGATGCCCGATTGCTTGTAGCCGCCGAACGCCGCATGCGCGGGATAGGCGTGATAGCAATTGGTCCAGACCCGGCCGGCCTGGATGGCGCGGCCGAACCGGTAGCAGCGATTGGCGTCGCGGCTCCAGACGCCGGCACCGAGACCGTAGAGCGTGTCGTTGGCGATCGACAGCGCTTCCTCGTCGTCCTTGAAGGTGGTCACCGACACTACCGGCCCGAATATCTCCTCCTGGAAGATGCGCATCTTGTTGGTACCCTTGAAGACGGTCGGCTTGACGTAGTAGCCGCCCGAGAGCCCGCCGCCGAGATTGTTGCGCTCGCCGCCGGTCAGGACCTGCGCGCCCTCCTTCTTGCCGATGTCGATGTAGGAGAGGATCTTCTCGAGCTGCTCGGAGGACGCCTGCGCGCCGATCATCGTGGTCGGATCGAGCGGGCTGCCCTGCGTGATCGCCTCGACGCGCTTGAGCGCACGGTCCATGAACTTGTCGTAGATCGATTCCTGGATCAGCGCACGGCTCGGACAGGTGCAAACCTCGCCCTGGTTGAGCGCGAACATCACGAAGCCTTCGATCGCCTTGTCGAAGAAGTCGTCGTCTTCGGCGCAGACGTCCTTGAAGAAGATGTTGGGCGACTTGCCGCCGAGTTCGAGCGTCACCGGGATCAGGTTCTGCGACGCATATTGCATGATCAGCCGGCCCGTCGTGGTCTCGCCGGTGAAGGCGATCTTGGCGATCCGGTTCGACGATGCCAGCGGCTTGCCGGCCTCGAGGCCGAAGCCGTTGACGACGTTCAGCACGCCCTTCGGCAAGAGGTCGCCGACCAGTTCGAGCCAGACCAGGATCGAGGCCGGCGTCTGCTCGGCGGGCTTCAGCACGACGCAGTTTCCGGCAGCAAGCGCGGGCGCCAGCTTCCAAGTCGCCATCAGGATCGGGAAATTCCAGGGAATGATCTGGCCGACCACGCCGAGCGGCTCGTGGAAATGATAGGCCACCGTGTCGTGGTCGATCTCGGAGAGCGAGCCTTCCTGCCCGCGGACCACGCCGGCAAAGTAGCGGAAGTGGTCGATCGCCAGCGGAATGTCGGCGGCCGTCGTCTCGCGGATCGGCTTGCCGTTGTCCCAGGTCTCGGCGGTCGCGAGCTTGTCTAGATTGGCTTCCATCCGGTCGGCGATCCTGTTGAGGATCAGCGCGCGCTCGGCCGGGCTGGTCTTGCCCCAGGCATCCTTGGCCGCATGCGCGGCATCAAGCGCCGCCTCGATATCCGCGGCGTCAGAGCGCGGAATTTCGCAGACCGGCAACCCGGTCACCGGCGAGATGTTGTCGAAATACTTGCCGGAGCGAGGCTCGCGCCATTCGCCGCCGATGAAATTGCCGTAGCGCTTGGCGAACGGCGCCTTGAGCACGGACTGCATGTCCATCTTGTTCATGTGTTCCTCCGTTGGCACGCCGATGCACACGGCGTTGGCCGAAACGGTCGGTCAAATCGGGCAAACAGAACAGGTGCCCGCGTCAGGTGCAGGCGGGAACTGTCGCAAATCTGAGACAGGATGCACCGCAAATCGCCATCGGCGCGTCTCGCCCGGGCGACCGGACCTAGCTGCGGCAGGATCACCTAGCGGTGCAGACCGAGCAGCTTCAGCTTGCGATGCAATGTCGCGCGGGACATGTCGAGATCCTTGGCGGCCCTGGATACGTTGCCGCCGGCCCGCGCCAGCGCACGCTGCAACACCGCGCGTTCTGCGGCAACGAGGTCGCCATTGTCGCGCGTCTCGCCGATCAGATCGGCAGCCGGCAGCGGCCGCGCCAGCGATGCCGCGGTGAGGCCCAACGCACGGCGCGCCGCACGCGTCGCACCGATCACGAGGTCGTCGCGATCGACCGCCAGCAGCGAGTTGACCGCGCGCTCGCTTTGCGGCGTCAGCAGAATTCGGGCGTCGGGAAACGCCCGCCGAAAATTCTCGGCCTCGATCGCGCGCGCGGCATCGATGGCGGTAGTCGCGATCAGCCGGGAGAATCCTCGCGTCAGGTCGGCGCGGCAGGAGGAGACGTCAAGCGCGGCAGCCAGTTCGCCGTGCTCGTCGAAGATCGGCGCGGTGGTGCAGAACAGGCCGGAATTCCGCGTGAAGAAGTGCTGCTCGCGATCGATCGACAGCGGCCGCTTTTCGACGATGCAGGTGCCGATGCCGTTGGTCCCCTCGTATTTCTCGCTCCAGACCGCGCCGGTCCACAGACCCCACGTGTTGAACGTCGCATCATCGGCGTCTGCGCCGCGTCGGTCGACCACGACGCCGTCGCGGTCCGCGAGCAACACGGAACACCCCACCCCGCCGACGGCAAGAAACAACCGGTCGAGCGTGGCCTGGGCGACCGTCAGCAGTTCGCCGAGACGCTGCTGCGCAGCGGCGACCTCGACCTCGTTGAGACGATGAGACGGCAGACGGGATGCGGGATCGAGTGCATGCAGATGGCCGGAGCGACGCCACGACGCCGACAAGTCGGATGGCGCTCCGCCTCCGGAAAGCACGTCGAGAACCTTGTCCGTGTGCACGATATCCGTCGAGCGGCTCATGCTTTCCTCCCTGCTCCCAAGGTTCTGCGAACCCGCGGGAGCGCGGCGCTGTTGGCTCAGGCACCCCTATATTTGGTAGACTATAACGTGCCCCAAGCCCTTTCAAGCGACCCCGTCATTGCGATACCAAGGCTAGTATATCCCGCTAGCCACAATGCATTTTGCGAAAGGTCAATCGCCGCGTCGGCGCCGGGCGCCGCGGCACGACGGCGGGGCAGTCCAAAGGGGCTCGGGGACTCGGCGTCCCCTCCGGGACAATGCGCTTACTGGATCCGCGCGAGCACCGCGAGGCGGCGGATGCCCTTGTTGCGGTAGGCATCGAGGAACGCGTAATAGTCCTTGAACGAGACGCAGCCGTTGGAATCGCCGTTCGGGCCGAGCATGAAGGTGTGCGCGAGCAGGCCGACGCGGTTGAAGATCTTGCCCTCGCCGCCGATCGGATTGAGCCGCAGCGCCGGCACGCCGTGGAACAGCGCCTCGCGCGGCTTCAGCTCGTAAATGTGCGGCGGCGTCACGCCGACCATCTTCAGATGCGACGACCTGGGATCGTCGAGCCTCGAGCCGAGGCCCGAATGCGCCTCGAGGCGCGTGCCGTCGGGCAGATACACGGTCCTGGCCGAGATGTCGTACACCGCGGTCTGGCGGTCATAGGGCGGCGAGCCGCCGAGCATCGGGTTCTGGTCCAGCGTCGACGGAATGCTGCCGGTGACGTTGGCATCGGCGGAGGCAAACGACAGCAGCCCGCCGCTCGACTCGCGCTTGCCCCACAGCTTCTCGACCATGGTCTGCCGCTCGCTCGATGCGATCGACATCACCGCGGCCTTGGCGCGCGCGGCCATGTCGCGGACGCCGCCGGATTTCGCGGCCTGCTTGGCCTCGGCCGGCTTCGCTTCGGCGCCCTTCTCGGTTGCCTTGGGCTGAACGTTGGCGGTGGGATCGTTGAGCGCCACCTGCAGATTGGCGGCGGCTTGCTTCTTGGCGGTTTCGACCGATTTCGGCGCCGGCAGCGGCTTCGTTGTCTCGGCGAGCTCCGCCGTGGCCACCGCCCTCGCCGTCGCAACGACCTTGGGTGCGGCGGCCTGCTTGATCGGGTCGATCTGCGGTGCGGCGTCGGCCACGACGCTGGACGCGACGCCCTCGGGCGAGGCGGCTGCAAACCGATCGTTAAACATAAGCGAAGGCGCCGCGGCTTCCGACTTCGCGACCTCGGTCTTTGCCGGAGCCACCGGCGCCGGCGTCACGGACGCGAACACCTCGTTGAACGCGGGTGCCGGGCGGGTCGCGACCGCCACGGGCCGCTTGACCACCGGCGCATCGAACGACGCATTGCCGACCGACGGATAGACATTCGCCGCGAAGATGTTGGCGTAGACGGTCCAGGCGCAGCCAAGGACCAACGCAGCAACGGCGGCGCTGCCAAAGAAATGCTGCGGAAGAATCTTTCGGGAGGATTTCTTGCGGACCGGCGCCCCAAGAACATACGCACTTGCACTCGTACCCATACGCCCGACGCTCAAAACAGGTCCACCTTTGTCCCCACACTGGATCTGCCGAACGATGTCTCGGCGTAACCGTAGCGCAGGGGGCACAGACGGCCATTAAGGCGACTTTTAGTTAAATGCCGCTTAACTGGGCGCATCCCCTGCAGCGCGGGAAGTGCCTGTGGCGTAGGGCTTTTTTAAGATGACATTGGACCGCCAAAACGGCTTTTTTGTCCCATGATGGGACATCCCGGCAGGCTGCTCCGCCGCCGCCTGCCGGGATGAATCCTAGGGAGAATTTCCTTGCCGATCGCCCCGTAATCGCGCGGGGATCGAGCAAAAACCATCTCTCAATAGGCGAGCTTCGGATACCAGTCCGCGCCGCGCCCCTCGCGCGTGGTGTCGAGCAAAGTCCACAGCGGATCCAGGTCCGGCGCACCACGCGGGTCCTGGCCGGGATCCATCGTGCCGGCACCCATTTCGCCGGCCCAGAAATGCCGGATCGTGCCGCCATCGCGCGTGAAGACGTTGTAGCCGGGTAGGTCGTCGTCATCCCTGCTGACATAGTCGCGGGTGTAATCGCCCGACGCATCCGAATAGACCTTGTGGCGGGTCCAGCCGCGCGCCCGCTTCGCCTCGATCAGCCGTGCGATCGGCGAGCGCGCCACGAACACCAGCGACACGCGCTGCTCGATATCAGGCAGCTTCTCCTCCCATGTGCCCATGAACGATGTGCACATCGGACACGGCTTCTCGCGCTGCGGGCCGAACATGTAGCTGTAGATGATGAGGGTCTGCTTGTTGCCGAACAGGTCGGTGAGCGACGCCGCGCCGGACTCGCCGGTGAATGCATAGGCCCTCGTCACCTCGCCGCCCGGCGGCAAGGCACGGCGCAACTCGGCGACGCGCGCTATGTGCCGGCGCAGCTCGATCTCTTCGACAAGCAGCGCCTGGCGCGCCCGGCGATACTCGGCACTCTCGTTGGGAAAGCGCCTGGTGTTGGTGCTGGCGAGCTCGGCGGCCGGCTTGAGGACGGAACTGGTCATGGTTGGAACCTCGCGTGGTTGACGGGCTCCCTGGAAGACGACCCGGACCCGGACGATCCGACACTCAACGGCGACGATCTTATTGCAGTTCCGGCGGCGGCGAGCGGTCCAGGACATCGCCCTTTGCGCCCTCAAGCAGATCGAACGCGTAGGTCTCGACGACCAACGGCCCACGCATGCGTTTGGCCTCGCCCACTGTCTCGACGCGGGCGAAATTGTCGCGCATCGCGGCCGGGATCTCCTGCTCGACCTCATGCACATACAGCAGCTTGCCTGATAGCTGCGCCGGGCTCGGCTCTGACATGTTGACCCAGCGAATGCGCTGGCCCTGCTGGGCGACGCAGGTGCCCTTGGGGAGATAGAAGGCCAGCCAGCCGGTGGTGCCGTAGTCCGGCGCCAGCACGCAGCTCGCACCGGACCGCACCCGCGCCGCCTCGATCTCATCAGCGAGCTGCTGCCAGCCGACACCGACGCTGCGCACGGTGGCGTCGCGGCGGTAACCCGAGAGCATGCCGGTATTGGCCTGCACGATCAGCAGCGCGAACAGCACGACGCCGGTGGGCGCGGCCCAGCGGCGGCAGAAATCGATCGTGCGCTGCTCGCGCGGCGCCCACTGCACCTGGATCGCGGCGACCGCAGCCGCCACCGCGAAGGCCGGATAGACCGGCGCGAACCAGTTGGCCTCGACCCGCGCATGCAGCGCGTGCCAGGTGAAGTAGACCACGATGGTCCAGAACATGGTGTTGACCAGCACCCGTGCCGGCATCGCGCCGGCGCGGCGCCGGTACAGCGCATAGAGGCCCATCACGCCGAGGATAAAGACCAGCGGCGTTGCGAACGCAAACTGCGTCGGAATCAGCTCGGCGATGTAGTTCGGCCGGAAATCCTCGATCCGGGCGCGGCCCATCTGCTTGATGAACGACACCCATTGGTGATCGGCATTCCAGAGGATGACCGGCGCAAACAGGCCGGCCGCGACCAGACCGCCGAGATAGAGCCAAGGCGAGAGATACCAGCGCCGCAGCTTCGGCACGACAGAAAGCCAGATCAGGATCGCGGGACCGAAAAACAGTGCCGTGTATTTCGACAGCAGCGCCGCACCGGCGCTGACGCCGACCGCGAGCCACCAGGCGCCGCGGCCGCTCTCCAGCACCTTCGCCAGTGCGTACAGCAGGAAGCTGGACGCAACCAGCAGCGGCGCATCCGGCGTCACGATCAGCGTGCCGACGGCGGCCATCAGCGTGACGTTGAGCAGGATGGTCGCGCTAGCGGCGATGCGCCGGCCGCCGAACAGGATCTCGGCCGCGCGGTAGATCGCCCAGCTCATCGGCAGCGCGAGCAGGATCGAGACGAGGCGCACGCCAAACGGCGTATCGCCGGCGATCATGGTGCCGAGCCGGATCACCACCGCCACCATCGGCGGATGATCGTAATAGCCGCCGGCGAGCGACTTCGACCACATCCAGTAATAGGCTTCGTCGAAGGTCAGCGGCGTCCATGCGGCGGCGGCCAGCCGCAACACGACCAGCGCGCACACCGCAAGGGCGGTGTTCCGGGCCAGCCGCGCCTCAGTTGCGTTCATGCCGCCGTCATCGCTTGCGCCAGACGAACAGCCCGGACATCGCGTAGTTCCACACCACGCCCATCAGCGCGCCGGCCGCGCCCGCAAGCCACCAGATCGGTTCCTGGTCGTAGACCGAGAACGCGACGCCGACATTGGCCAGCAGGCCTACGCTGCAGACCAGATAGAACAGCAGCAGGCCGCGCAGGATGCCAAAACCTTTCAGCCGCTGATCGCGATAGGTCAGGAAATTGTTGAGGATGAAGTTGCTGGTCATCGCAACGATCGCGCCGGCGGCCTGGGCCTCCGGGAATGGCGCCTTGAACAGTTCCAGCGCGATGAACAGTACTGTGAGATGCACCAGCAGGCCGAGCCCGCCGACCGCTGCGAACAGGATGAAGCGCAGCGAGATCAGGTCGTTGGTCAGCTTCGCCAGCACGAGGCCGAGGAAGTCCAGCGCGACCATCGAGTCGAGCTTGCTCTCGCCATGCTGGCGGGCACCGAATGTGTAGGGAACCTCGACCGTGCGCAGCTTGCCCTCTGCCGTGGCCACCACGTCGAGCAGGATCTTGAAGCCCTGGGTCGAGAGCTGCGGCGCGAGCTGCTCGAAACGGTCGCGGCGGATCATGAAGAAGCCGCTCATGGGATCGGCGACCTCGACCTTCAGCGTGCGGCGCGCGATCTCGGTGGCGAAGGCGCTGGCGCCGGCGCGCTGCTTGTTGAAGCCGTCGGCCTTGTAGCCCTCGATGTAGCGGCTGCCGACCACGAGCTCGGCCTCGCCGCTCTGCAGCAGCCCCAGCATCTTCGGGAGCTGGCTCTCGTCATGCTGCAGGTCGGCGTCCATGACAGCGGCAAAGGGCGCGCTCGAGGCCAGGATGCCCTCGATGCAGGCGCCGGACAGGCCGCGCCGGCCGATTCGGCGGATGCAGCGCACGCGGGAGTCCTTCCGCGCCAGTGCGCGCACCACGTCCCAGGTTCCGTCGGGCGAATTGTCATCGACGAAGATGACCTCCCACGGCACGTCCTTCAGGGTCGCGTCGAGCCGGCGGTACAGCACCGTGACGTTGTCGCGTTCGTTGAAGGTCGGGACCACCACCGAAAGCTGCGGCAGACCTGCTGCCTGCGACGCGGTTTCGGGGCTGAGCTTGATGGCGTCATTCATGAGCGCCAGCGTATAGCCGCAGCCTCCCCCGCTGCCAAGGCGGGCCGACCCAAACGCGGTCTCGGGAAGCGGGAAAACGGGGCAAAACACCCCTGAAAATGCCAACGACCACGAACAAGGGGCGCGCGTACATCCGGCGCAGCCGACATTGCCGTGGTCGTCCCAGCGCCGGAGCCCTTAAGCTGCAACGTCGCCGTTATGAGCCAGATAGGAAGCCCCCATGCGGTTCGCAAGGGGCAATCTGCACAACGGGCGCTAGTTGTTCGGGACTTCCCGGATCACCGGGCCGCGCGGCGCCGGGGCCGCCGGTGCAGCCTCGGCGGCGGGCGCCGCCTGCGGCTGCGCCGCGGCAGGCTGGGTCGGGTGACGGAGCTGGCTCGGCGACGGCCCGTAGATGAACGCCGCCGCCAGCGCGATGGCTGCGACCACTGCGCCCAAGAAGCCTGCCGTCGATTGTGAGCGCATCCCGATCATCCCCTCGCCTGCCCGGATTGATATCAAAAATCGGCCGGCCGCAACAGGATTCGGGAACCTATTTCGCCGCGGCCTTGCGGCGGGTGAAGGCGGTCACGATGTCCTTCTGCGCCAGATCGATCGCGCGGTTGGCGGTGGTCAGATTGGCGTCCGCATCCTGCTTGGGAAATTGCAGCGTCAGGAAGTCGATCAGCGAGACCCGGAAGTTCTGCCGCTCCGAGGGACAGACATTGGCGATCAGCGAGGTGAACTCCTGATCGGACATCGCCTTGTTGCTGTCGCGAGGATATTCGCGGGCGAGACAATTCCAGTAGGCGTCGCGGCCGGTGATCGCGAGCTTGTGCGCGTCGTCGACCTCGTCGGCCATCGCGGCTGACGATGTGATCAAGAGGGCGGCCGCCAGCAGCATGCGCATGCGTTGTTCTCCCGTTTTTCGGCATCCTAGCCAACGCTTGCGATCACGATAAGCACCGCCGCGCCAATCTGGCAAACTGGCCAATCACGATTATTTTGACTACTCTCTATTCCCTTCCCTCCTCACGATGAGTGCAGTCGTGGCCAAAGCTCCCACCAAGGCGACCAAGACCGACGCCAAGACGAACAACAAGACGACCAAGACGGACGCAGGCAACATCTATATCGGCGTCGGCGGCTGGACCTTCGAACCGTGGCGCGGGGTGTTCTATCCGGACAAGCTCACCCAGGCGAAGGAGCTGTCCTACGCCGCCTCGAAGCTGACCTCGATCGAGATCAACGGCACCTATTACGGCTCGCAGAAGCCGGAGAGCTTTCGCAAATGGGCCGGCGAAGTGCCCGACGGCTTCATCTTCTCGCTGAAGGGGCCGCGCTTCGCCACCAACCGCCGCGTGCTCGCCGAAGCCGGCGACTCCGTGAAGCGGTTCTACGATTCGGGCGTGCTCGAGCTGAGGGACCGGCTCGGCCCGGTGCTCTGGCAATTCGCGCCGACCAAGAAGTTCGACGGCGCCGATTTCGGCAAGTTCCTCGAGCTGCTGCCGCGCAAGCTCGACGGCCGCGCGCTGCGCCATGTCGTCGAAGTGCGCCACGACAGCTTTTGCGTGCCCGAATTCGTCGCCCTCATTCGCGAGCACGAGGTGCCGGTGGTGTTTGCCGAGCACGGCAAGTATCCGGCGATCGCCGATGTCGCCAGCGACTTCGTCTATGCGCGGCTGCAGAAGGGCAATGACGAATTGAAGACCTGCTATCCGCCGAAGCAGCTCGACGCCTGGGCTAAGCGCTTTCAGGACTGGGCCGGCGGCGGCGAGCCGGACGACCTGCCGAAGGTCGACAAGACAGCGCCGAAGAAGGCGCCGCGCGACGTGTTCGCCTACGTGATCCACGAGGGCAAGGTGCGTGCGCCCGCGGGCGCGATGGAACTGATCGAACGGGTGAAGTGAAGGCTTTAGCGATGGCGAAGGCGAAGCGGCTGTTCACCATCGGCTACGAGCAGACGCCGTCGAAAGCGGTGCTCGACGAGCTTGAGCACGCCGGCGTCAAGCTCCTGGTCGACGTCCGCGCGGTCGCCTCCTCGCGCCGGCCCGGCTTCTCCAAGAGCCAGCTCGCCGCGGGTCTCGACGAGCGCGGCATCGGCTACGTCCATCTGCGCGGCCTCGGCACGCCGAAGAGCGGACGGGAGGCGGCGCGCAGCGGGCAATACGCGCTGCTGCACAAGATCTATTCGGCGCATCTCAAGACGGTGCAGGCGAAGGAAGAGCTCGACGAGCTGTCGGCGCTGGTGAAGAAGTCCGGCCCGGTCTGCATCCTCTGCTACGAGCGCGACCACGAGCACTGCCACCGCCGCTGGATCGCCGAGATCATCGAGGAGCGCGACGGCGTCAAGATCGAGAACCTCGCCGCGCCGCAGGTCTAGCCGCCCTCGCCGGCTACGCTCAACGTCCCCTGCATCATCTGCACACAGGCGCCGCCGACATGCGCCGATATGTTTGCGCCGGCCTGCTTGCGCACGCGGGTCAGCAGCAGGCTCGGCCGGCCCATGTCAAAGCCCTGGCCGACCGTCAGCTTCAGGACGCCGTCACGTAGCGGATCGAGCGCGGCCAGCAGCGCGGCCGCGGCGACCGTGGCGCTGCCTGTGGCCGGGTCCTCGATCAGGCCGCTTGATCCCGAGAAGAACATCCGTGCCTGCAGATCGCACGGCGCCTCCGCGGCCGGGACGTCGCGGGTGTAGAAATACGCGGAGAATGCGCCGTCGCGCGGGAAGAAGCGGCCGAACGCCGCCGCATCCGGCTTTGCCCGTCGCACCGCATCGCGCGATGCGACTTCGAAGACCAGAAATGGAGTTCCGACGCCAACTACCTGCGGTGCCTGGCGATCCGTCCTGACGTCGTCTGCCGTGAGCGAAATCAGGCTCGCGACCTCGCCGGCGGAGAATTGCGCCAGCCGCGACAGCGGCTGCGGCGCGGTCAGCTCGGTGGCAACGACCCTGCCGCCGTCTCGTGTGATGTCGACCGGCACCAGCCCCGCCTTCTCCTCGAACACCAGACGCGGCTTCGGCTCCTTCGCAAGCTGCGCCAGCACGAAGGCGGTACCGACATTGGGATGCCCGGCGAACGGCAGCTCCCTGACCGGCGTGAAGATGCGAACGTTGGCGTCATTGGCCGCATCCTGCGGCGGCAGCACGAAGGTCGTCTCGGAGTAGTTGAACTCGGTCGCGATCGCCTGCATCTGCGCGGTCGACAGTCCCTCGGCGTCGAGCACCACGGCGAGCGGGTTGCCGCCGAAGGCGCGGTCGGTGAAAACGTCGACAGTGATATAGCGCCGCTGCATCGTGCTTGTCCTTGTGCTCCGGTCATCCGCGACCGTTGGCATCATCGTAGCACGGCTGCAATGACGCCCATCAGAGCACTCGGTACAATCCAGCGCGAGCTAGAAGCGAAACAGCTCGCGCGGTGATGCCAGAACACGCGCGCGCTCATCGGCATCAGTGACGAGTTCGTCGAGGAATTTGCGATTCTTCGCATAATTCTGCGTCGCTTCGAACTGCGTGTGCGGCCAGTCGCTGCCCCACAGCAGCCGGTCGACGCCGTAGGCGTTGCGCAGCAGCGGGTAGGCCTGCTTCGCGAATGCCTCGCCGCTCGGACCATTGCGGTATGGCGCCGAGATCTTGACCCAGACATTGCGCGTCGTGCCGAGCTTGAGCACCGACTGGAAACCGGGATCGTCGACGCCGAGTTTTGGATCGGGCAAGGCGAAGTGATCGAGCACGACCTTCACGCCCTGGTCGAGCAGCCTTGGCGCAAGCATCGCGAGGTCCGTCGCGTTGCGCTGGATCTCGACCTGCCAGTCGAGCGTCCTGATCTCTGCCAGCAGCGCCGTCCACTCCGCCGACGTCAGATCCGGCAGCTGCTGGCCGACCAGATTGAGACGGATGCCGGCCACGCCGGCGCGATCGAGTGCGCGAAGCTCGTCCGCCGCGACGGCGGGATCGACCACCGCGATGCCGCGCAGCCGGCCATTGGTCGCCTTCAGGCATTCGACCAGATAGGAATTGTCGATGCCGAGAAAGCTTGGCTGCACCAATACGCCGTTGGTCATGCCGTTCTGGTCGAGCTGCTGCAGATAGAGCGCGAGCGGCGCGTCGTAGTCGGGCGCGTAGCGCCGGCCCGGCGCGAGCTCCAGGCCGCGATGGAAGACGTGGGCGTGGGTATCGATCGCCGGTTGCGGCACCTCAGCCCTCACTCTGCGCGTCAAACCGCCTGCCGACAACGCGGCAACCATCCCCGCGGCAAACCGGCGCCGCGTCAAGCCATGTTGGTCCGATGTCATGGTCATTCCTCATCATCACGCGCGCGCAGCGGTGGCCTGCTCGAAAACCTTGCCGCGGGTTTCCGGCAGCATCAGCACCGCGACCAGCACCAGCGAATAGGCGAAGGCCGCGTCGATCCCGATCGCGGCGCCAAGGCCGATGTGATCGCTGAGATAGCCGACCAGGAAGGGAAATGCGGCGGAGACGATGCGGCCGAAATTGTAGCAGAAGCCGACGCCGGTGCCGCGCACGCCGGCCGGATAGAGCTCACTGAACAGCGCCGCCATGCTGGCGGGAATGCCCGCCGAGAAGAAGCCGAGCGGGAAACCGAGCACCAGCATCTGCGAATTCGACAGCGGCGCGAAGATATAGACCAGCACGGTCACGACGCAGGCGGCGGCGAACAGCGTCACGTTGGCGCGCCGGCCGATCCGGTCGCTGATGATCCCGGAGACCACGCAGCCGCAGAAGAAGGCGACGATGATGACGGCGAGATAGGCGCTGGAGCCGAGCACCGAGAGATGCCGCACTTCGCGCAAATATGTCGGCAGGAACGTCGTCAGCGCCGCATAGCCGCCATGGGCGCCGATGCCGAACAGCCCGCCGATCAAGGTCGAGCGCAGCACGTCGCGGTGGAAGATTCCGGCGAGCGTCGCGAAGAACGGCGGGTCGGCTTGGCGCGATGCGACGCGCGGCGGCTCCTTCAATCCACGCCGGATGTAGAGGATCAGCAGCGCCGGGATCAGGCCGACCGCGAACAGGACGCGCCAGGCGATATCGGCCGGCGCATAGGTGAACACCAGGGCCGAGAGCAGCACTGCCGCGCCCCAGCCGACCGCCCAGGCGCTCTGCACCGCGCCGAGCGCCTTGCCGCGATGTTCGGGCCGAATGATCTCCGCCATCAGCACCGCGCCGCAGGCCCATTCGGCGCCGAAGCCGACGCCCTGAATGGCCTTCAGGACCACGAGCTGGCTGTAGTTCATCGCGAAGGCCGAGGCGAAGGTCGCCAGCGCAAAGGTCGCGACCGTGATCTGCAGCGCCTTCACGCGCCCGAAGCGGTCGCCGAGCGCGCCGCCGAGCCAGCCGCCGAACGCGCCGAAGAACAGCGTGACCGAGCCGAGCAGACCCGCGTCGGCCTTGCTGATCCCGAATGCGGTGATCAGCGCCGGAATGGCGAGGCTGAACATCTGGACGTCGAGCGCGTCGAGGCCCCAGCCGCCAAAACTTGCCCAGAAGGTGCGCCGCTCGAGCGGCGAGCATTCGCTGTACCAGTTCACCATTATTCCTCCCTGAAATGTCTTGTGTTGTTTTATTTGCTTGCCGCGTTCATCTGATCTCGGCGTGGTAGCGGAAGCGGTCCGCCGGCCCGCGAGAGCGGCGCCATTCGATCGGCCGCCGCTCCAGATCGAACGCAAGGCGCTCGATCACGATCAGCGGCGCGTTGGCTTCCAGCCGCAGCAGGCGCGATTGCATCTCGTTCGCGATCTCGACGGTGAGGATTTCATCGGCGGAGACCACGACCTGGCCGCAGCGGTCCTCGTAGAGCGGATACAAGAGATCGCCGAACTCGGCGGTGTCGAGCGACAAGATCGCCTCGAAGCGCGACCTCTCGAGCCAGATCTCCTCGGCAAGCAGCGGCACGTCGTCGATCAGCCGCAGACGCGACAGGCTGATCACGGGCTCGCCGACTGAGATGCGCAGTGCCGACGCCACCGCCGTTGGCGCCGGCATCGCCTTGCGCCGCAGGATGCGGCTTTGCGGCACGCGGCGCTCGCCGCTTTCGGACTGGAAGCGGAAGAAACGGAACAGCGAGGAGTTGAAGCGCGCACGGCGAACGAAGGTACCGCGGCCCTGCTGGCGCTCCAGCACGCCGTCGCGGACCAGTTGATCGATCGCCTTGCGCACGGTGCCGATCGCGACGCCGTAATGCGCGCCGAGCTCGGCCTCCGAGGGGATCAGATCCCCCGGACGCCATTCATTGCGATTGATGCGCGCCGCGAGATCGTCGCGGAGACGCTGGTAGCGCGGCAGGCGGTCGTCGAGGGCTGATGTCATCTAGTCATCTATATGAGTAGATGATATCGAGTCAATCGCTACCCTGATACCTTAGGCGCTTAAAGCGTGGCCTACCCCAATTGCCAGACCGGCACCGGGCGCTCGTAGCCCCGCACCGGGATCTCGCCGCGCGACACGGCGTCCGTGCAGTCGTCGCCGAGCGCATCATGCACGGCAGACGAGATCAGGAATTGCGAGCCGAGCTCCTTGTTGAGCGCCTCGAGCCGCGCGGCAAAGTTCACGGTGTCGCCGATCACGGTGTACTCCTTGCGCCGCGGCGAGCCGATATTGCCAGCGACGACCTCACCAATATGAATGCCGATGCCGATCCGCAGCGGCCAGCTCGACGTTGCATTGGTGCGCTCATTGGCGGCCAGCATCTCGCGCGCGGCGGCGACCGCCTGATGCGCGGCGTCGCCGGTCTCGAACGGCGCACCGAACAGCGCGAGAAAGCCGTCGCCGAGAAACTTGTTCACGATGCCGCCGTGGCGATCGAGGATGTCGACCAGCACCGCGAAGGCGCCGTCGAGCCTGTCCACCACCTCCTGCGGCGAGCGCGTACTCGCCCCCGCGGTGAAGCTGCGGAAATCGACGAACATCACCGCGACGCGGCGGACGTCGCTTCCGGTAGAAGCGCCCTCCGCCATCAGACGTTCGACCACCTGCGGCGAGACGTGCTGGCCGAACAGGTTGGTGATGCGGTCGCGCGCGGTGGCGGCCATAATGCTGGCGCCGAACTGACGCCGCAGCTGCATGCCGACGGTGCCCGCCAGCACGCCCGAGACCAGGATCACCACACTGCGCGCGGCGTGATAGAAGAAATCCGGCGCGGGATCGAGCGTCCCGTCGGGACGATAATACATCGCCATCCAGAACAGCTCGGAGGCCGCAACGAAGCCGGTGAAGGTCGACAGCCAGAAATCCAGCCGCAAGGTCGAGGCGATGATGAAGATGAAATAGACCAGCGGCGCGACCCAGCCGAGCGCCGCGACGGGGCCCATGCTGTCGATATGCAGGGCGAGCGCGACCGTCGGCATCGACGTCTCGATCAGCGCGCCGACATAGCGCCTGATGATCGGTAGGTCGCGCCCCTGCTTCTGGTGCCTGATGATCGCGCTGTGCACCCACAATTCGAACAGGATGAACGGCACCATGACGGAGTAGATATAGGACGGCTTGAAATTGCCGTGCCACACCCGGGCCAGCGCCTCGGGAGCCGCGACGTAGATCGTCGAGGTGATCACCGAGAACGCCACGGCGATGCCGATCAGCACCTTGATGCGCAGCAGCTCGGTGGTCATCACCTCCTGCATCAGGGCGTGATGAAAGTCGGCGGAGACCGTCGTGTCCTGCGTCGTCTTATCGCCGCCCCGCCAGCCAGCCATCGTCATCGCCCCGGTCACCATGCCAGAATGACTCCTTGCTCATACTAGCCTCAATCGAGCGTGCGGCGGAAGCGCGTCACGGCGACGGTCATGGCGAACAGCATCAGGGCAGCCAGCGCAATCGTGTCATATTGCAGATTCGGCATCGCCGCCCCCTTCAGCATGATGGCGCGGACGATGCGGATGAAATGGGTCAGCGGCAGGACCTCGCCGATATATTGAGCCCAGACCGGCATGCCGGCGAACGGAAACATGAAGCCGGAGAGCAGGATACTCGGCAGGAAGAACATCATCGAGAGCTGCATCGCCTGCAGCTGGTTCTGCACGATGGTCGAGAATGTATAGCCGATCGACAGATTGGTGGTGATGAACAGCGTGGTGAGCAGCCCCAGCAATGTGAGGCTGCCGAGCACCGGCACGCCGAACAGCAGCACGCCGATGCCGATGATCAGCCCGGCCTGGATGAAGCCGACCATCACGTAGGGGATGATCTTGCCGAACATCACCTCGACCGGCTTGATCGGCATCGACAGAAGGCTTTCCATGGTGCCGCGCTCGATCTCGCGTGTCACCGACAGTGCGGTGAAGATCAGCATGGTCATGGTGAGAATGGTCCCGACCAGGCCGGGCACGATGTTGAGGCGCGATTCCGCCGCCGGGTTGTAGCGGGCATGGGCGCGGATCTCGAACGGCATTTCGGGCGGATCACCGATGTGCAGGTCGTGTGCCAGCGCGCCCTGCACCAGTGGCCCGAGCGCGCCGAGCGCCGAGCCCGCCGCGACCGGGTCGGTGGCATCGGCCGCGACCAGGAGCGCCGGCTTGTCGCCGCGCCGTACCGCGCGCTCGAAGCCGCGCGGGATCTCAACGCCGAACAGCACCTTGCCGGACTGCAGCAGCTCGTCGAGCTGCTCGACGGTGTGCACCTCGCGCGTGAAGCGGAAATAGGCGGTGTTCTCCATCGCCTTCAGGATCGAGCGTCCGAGGTCGGAATCTTCCTGTAGCAGCACCGCGGTCGGCAGATGCCGCGGCGTGGTGTTGATGGCGAAGCCGAACAACAGGAGCTGCATGACCGGAATGATGATGATCATGGCGAATGACACGCGGTCGCGGCGAAGCTGGATGAACTCCTTGACCAGCATCGCGTAGCTGCGGCGCCAGAAGCCGAACGCCGGCTCCCTCTGCTCGCCATTCCGGATCGTATCCGTCGCACTCATGGCACTTATCCCTGACGATTATCCTTGGAAGTTGTCCTTGGAGCGTCCCATCAGATCAATGAAAACATCCTCGAGCGACGGCTCGCTCGGCTGCCAGCGCCACTTCGAATTGTCGCGATAGGGCGCAATCGCGGCTTCGAGCGCCGCCTTGTCGCGGCCGGAGACGTGCAGGCTGGTGCCGAACGGCGCCACCATGTCGACGCCGGGCTTGCCGGTCAGCTCGGCCATCAGGCCGTTGAAATCCTCGCCGGTGACCGTCCAGGTCGACAGCCCGGACTTCGCGATCACTTGGTCCACGGTGCCATGCGCCAGCAGATGGCCATAGGCGATGTAGGCGATCTCGTGGCAGCGCTCGGCCTCGTCCATGTAGTGGGTCGAGACCAGCACGGTGAGGCCCTCGGCGGCAAGCGCGTGGATCTCGTTCCAGAAATCGCGCCGCGCCTTGGGATCGACGCCGGCGGTCGGCTCGTCGAGCAGCAGCAATTGCGGATTGGGCAGCGTGCAGGCGCCGAGCGCGAGCCGCTGCTTCCAGCCGCCGGACAGCTCGCCGGCGAGTTGTTCCTCGCGGCCCTTCAGCCCGATCCGCGCGATCATGTCGGCTGCGGCGCGGCGCGCGTCCGGCATGCCATAGAGCCGCCCGACGAACTCCAGATTCTCGCGCACCGAGAGATCCTGGTAGAGGCTGAAGCGCTGCGTCATGTAGCCGACCTTGCGCTTGATCTTGTCGGCATCGCGCCGGATGTCGTAGCCGAGGCAGGTGCCCTCGCCGCTGTCGGGCGTCAGCAGGCCGCACAGGATGCGGATGGTGGTGGTCTTGCCGCTGCCGTTGGGACCGAGGAAGCCGTAGATCTCGCCGCGCTTGACCTGCATCGACAGGTCGTGGACCACCTCGCGTCCACCAAACGACTTGGTCAGGCCCTTCACATCGATGGCGATGGACGATGCGTCGGACCGCGGACTGGTCGAACCGCCGTTCATCTGCGGTCCGCCGCCGCCATCGGCGTCTTGGGGTTGAGGTAGATGCTGATCGGCTGGCCGACGCGTAAACTATCGGGCCGGCTCGGCCGCGCCTGGATCAGGTAGACCAGCTTGTTGCGCTCATCGAGGCTGTAGATGACCGGCGGCGTGTACTCCGCGGTGGTGGCGATGAAATAGATCTTGGCGGTGAGATCGGCGGCGCAATTGTCGCACGTCACCCGCACCTCGTCGCCGAGCGCGAGCTTCGGCAGCTCGGTCTCCGGCACGAAGAAGCGCAGCTTCATGTTGCCGGGCGGCATGATCGACAGCACCGGCCGCTGCGCCTGCACCATCTCGCCCTCGCGAAAATAGATCTGCTGGATCGAGCCCGCAATCGGCGCAAAGCCCTTGCGGCGGTCGAGCCGCGTCTGCGAGGTCACGACGCGTGCCTCCGCAACCCGCAGCGCCGAGACCGCGGAATCGAGGTTGGCTTGGGTGCCGGCGCCGGTGCCGCGCAGCGAGGCGGCGCGGTCGTAGCTCTGCTTGGCATTGGCCAGGGTCGCGTTGTTCTGGTTGAGATCGGCGCGCTGCAGATCGTCGTCGACCGAATAAAGCAGATCGCCGGGCTTGACCTCGTCGCCCTCTCGCACGTTGAGCTTGATGACGCGGCCGGACTCATCGGGGCTGACGAAGATCATGTCGGCCTCGACCCAGCCCTGGAAGCCGGGATCGCGCTTCTCCTTGCAACCGGCCAGCGCCGCCGCCAGCGCGACGACGGCCACGAGCTTCATGATGCGCGACGCGCTCATGTCTTCCTCCGTTCGCCGAAAATCAGATCGAGGTGAACCTTGAACATCGCGAGCCCATCGAGCGGCGCGTGCCGCGCGAACAGGCTGTGCCAGATCACCGCGACGATCGCGGGCGCCACCACCAGCTGCGGGAAATCGCTGAGTTCGCGGTGCTTGATCTCGCCGCGCGTGATTGCGAGCTGGACCAGCGCCTTCATGCCGGTCAGGCCCTTCGACACCACCTCGCGGAAATAGAAATCGGCGATGGCCGGAAAGCGCGGCCCTTCCGAGACGATCAGGCGGATGATGTCGCCGCGCCGGGTCGACACGACCTCGCGGATGAAGGTCTCGGCAAACCCCTCCACCGCGTCGCGCACCGGACCGGTGATGGTCGGCAGCGCGGTCATGCGGCTGATCAGCGGCACCAGCGCGGTGCGGATCAGCTCCTCGAACATCGTCTCCTTGTCCTTGAAGTAGAGATAGAGCGTGCCCTTGGCGACGCCCGCCCGCTTGGCGACATCGTCGAGCCGGGTCGCGGCAAAGCCGCGGGCGATGAACTCATCCATCGCCGCCTCGATGATCGCAGCGCGCCGCTCCGCCGATTTCTCGGCACGGTTCGAGGCGGGCTTGACCTCAGGCAGTTTTGCCGAGGTCACCTTCGGGGCCCTCGCCGCGGCGGCCCGGATCGTGGTCCGGCGTTTGGTCGGCTGGGTGCGGGTCGTGTTTCCGGTGCGCTTTGTCATGGCCACAATATGACTGACTGGTCAGTCATTGTCAATCCGATATGAGGTAACGCGTTCCCTTACGAAAGGTTGCTGGCCGCCGGCTTGAGCGCGATCAAATCACCACGCGTTCTTCGTCATTCCGGGGCTCGCGAAGCGAGAGCCCGGAATCCATTGAGCCGCAGAACTCCTGGATGATTGGATTCCGGGCTCGACGCTGCGCGTCGCCCCGGAATGACGGCGGGAAGCGGTATCGCGCTACGTGTGAAACTTCAGCCCGTCGAGAATCTTGTCGACCACCTTGCGCTCGGCGCGGAAAGCGAGACCGACCAAATTGAGGTCGGTGCGCGCCACCGCCTTCACGACCTCGCGGTTGGCCGCATCATGCGTGGTTTTGAACATGTCCTCGGTGTAGAGCGCCGGCTTCACGTCGCGCGCCAGCGCGCGCTCCAGCGCCCGCGACAGCTGCGCACGGTCGGCGCCGTAGATCAGGATCGGCTGGCCGATCAAAGAGAGATATTGCGTCCCCGAGCCGTCCTCGTAGTTCTCGCCGATGCATTCGGGAAAGGAGGCTGCGATGCCACCGGCAAGAAACGACGCCACGTTGAGCTTCTGCCAGACTTCCAGGTCGGTGCGGATCACGACCGCGATCTTGGTGTCGAACTGCATGGCGGTAAATCTATCCGCAGGCCGATAGCCAACACCAGCCCTGACGGCGCATCCCTCGCCTGCCCGTCAGACGCCAACGTTCGTTTCCTGCAAGGCTTACGCGCGGCCAACCGTCGCCGCTATTCCTGTAGTCCGCCCCTAGCCCTTGGCGTCGCAGGCCCAGGCGCGGATCACGCATTCCTTGCCGCCAAACTCGTAGCACTTCCTGGTCGCGGCGTTGAGCGAGCTCGAGATCTTCGGCGCCACCGCATAGCCATGGGCGCCGCAGGGATTCTTCATGTCGATCGAGAGCGCGGCGCAGGCGCGCTTCATGGTGACGGTGGTGCAATCGCCCTTGCACTGCTTCAGCGCCGCGGCGCGCGCCGCGCCTTCCGCGGGATAATCGTAGGCCTGGCCATAGGCCCCGCACTTTCCGACCGCGAACGCGCCGGCCGCGCGCGCCTTGGGGATGAAGTTTTCCACGGAGAAACGCGTGGCCCCGAGCAGCAATGTCAGGACAAGTATCGTCAGCGCGCGGCGCTGCGCGGCGGCGGTCGAAATGATCAAGTGGAAATCCCCCAAAGTCCGGCGCGGACTTTACGCAGGGGTCGTTGCCAGATGGTGAATGACGGGTTGATGGCAGGACGCCGCTCAATCCGTTCGTCGTCCCGGCGAAGGCCGGGACCCATAACGACCGAACGCTGCTGTGGGCGAAGCAGCGGCCCCAGCCGCGCAAGACAATCCGCATTTGTGGTTATGGGTCCCGGCTCGCGCTTCGCTTGGCCGGGACGACAGCGGATGGATAGAGCGTGCAGGGTGAGCGAAGGCGTGCCCTATCCGTTCGTCGTCCCGGCGAAAGCCGGGACCCATAACCACCGAACGCTGTTGTGGGCGAAGCAGCGGCCCAAGCCGCGCAAGACAATCCGCATTTGTGGTTATGGTCCCGGCTCGCGCTTCGCTTGGCCGGGACGACGCGGATAATCCTAGCCCTGCCGCGCGGCTTCCAGCGCCTGCGGCGTGTCGATGTCGAGGAAGGCGCTGTTGCCTTCGACCGGGACTTCGGCGACCACTTCGGCATGCTTGGCGATCAGATGACGAGCGCCGATGTCGCCGTCGAGCGTCATCAGCTCCTTGAAGAAGCGCCGTGACCACAGCACCGGATTGCCGCGGCGGCCCTCGCTGACCGGCACCGCGATCAGATGGCCGCGGTCCGGCGCGAAGGTTTCGATCAAGCGGTCGATCAATTGTGCATCGATCAGCGGCATGTCGCCGAGGCAGACGATCGCGCCGTCGGCGCTGTCTGACACCGCGGAGATGCCCGCCTTCACGGAGCTCGCGAGCCCACCGGCGAAATCCGGGTTGCGCACGAACTTGACCTTGAGTCCATCGAGCGCCTGCTCGACCAGGTCGGCCTGATGCCCGGTGACGACGATCACCTCCGAGGCCTTCGAGGCCAGCGCCTGCTCGGCGACGATGCGCGCGAGCTTCTTGCCGTCGAGCTCGGCAAGCAGCTTGTTGGGTCCACCCATCCGGGTCGAGCGGCCGGCGGCGAGCACGATCGCCGCGACGTTGCGGTTGCCTTCGGTGTCCGGCACGGTGCGCGGCTGCGGCCGCGTCACGATCTCCATCAACAGCCCGCCGACGCCCATGCCGGTGAGATCCGACCGCGTCACCTTGATACCGGCGAGCAGCCGCATCAGCACCCAGTCGAAACCATTCTCGACCGGCGAGCGCGCGCAGCCCGGCGCACCCAGCACCGGCACGCCGCCGGCGCTGCCGATCAGCAGCAGATTGCCGGGATCGACCGGCATGCCGAAATGCTCGACGGCGCCGCCGATCTCCGTGATCGCGGCCGGGATGACGTCGCGGCGGTCGGCGATTGCGGATGCGCCGAACACGATGACGAGCTCGGCGCCGAGCCCAAGCAATTCCTTGATCGACGCGGCGAGCACGGTCTCGTCATGCGGCACGCGGCGCTCGGCGATGATGGTGGCGCCGGCCGGCGCGAGGCGTTCGGCGGTGACGCGCAGCGTCTTGTCGATCACCTTCGGCGCGAGGCCCGGCAGCAGGGTCGAGACCACGCCGACCTTCTTGATCACGTAAGGCGCGATCCGCAGCGTATCCTTGCCGGCCACCGCGACGGCGGCATCGCGCAGCCGACCCTCGACGCCGAACGGGATCAGCTTGACGGTCGCGATCATCTCGCCCTCGACCACCGGCTTGAACGCCGAAAGCGTCGCGAAGGTGATCGCTTCGTCGACGCCATTGATGCGATCGACCGCGGCACGGTCGACCACCAGCACGCCGGGACGCGCCGCGAACAGATTGGCGCGGCCGGTGAAAGCACGCTCGACATTGACGCCCTCGCCCGCCACCGCCTGCGCGATGCTGGCAGCGGCGACGTCTTCGGAGACGTCGCCGTCCTCGAGCCGCACCACGACAACGTCCTTGACGCCGGCCCTGGTCAGCGCATCGACTTCCTCAGGGCCGATCGTGGTGCCCTTCTTGAGCACCAGCGAACCCTGGCGGAGCGTATGCACGGTGACGCCGCCAATCGCGTCGGCCGGATTGGCGGGACCGAATTTCATGCCGCTTCTTCTTTTTCTTTGGGAGGCAAACGCAGCTGCGCGGTGATCTCGGCCATGATCGCGACCGCGATCTCCGACGGCGACACGGCGCCGATGTCGAGCCCGATCGGCGCGTGGATGCGCGCGATGTCGCTGTCCTTGGCGCCCTGCGCACGCAGCCGCTCGGCACGCTTGGCATGGGTCTTCCGCGAGCCCAGCGCGCCGATATAGAAGCAGTCGCGGTCGAAGGCGTGCAGCAACGCCGGATCGTCGATCTTCGGATCATGCGTCACCGCGACGAACGCGGTGTAGTGATCGACATTGAGCGGCGGCAGCGCGACGTCGGGCCATTCGGCGACCAGCGGCACGTCGGGGAAGCGCTCGGGGCTTGCGAACGCCGTGCGCGGATCGACCACCGTCACGTCATAGTCGAGCGAGCGCGCCAGCGGCGCCAGGGCCTGGCTGATATGGACCGCGCCGATGATCACGAGCTTTGCGGTCGGCGCGTAGACGTTGAGGAACAGCTTCTTGCCTGCGACCTCGACATTGCCGCTCTTGCCCATTCGAAGCTGCTTGGCGAGCTCGGCGCGCAGCGGATCGGCGGCGATGTCCGCGGCCTTGACCAGGCGCTGCTCGCCATTGGCGGTGTCGGTGACGATGATGACCGGGCGGCGCGCGGCGCGCTCGGCGTTGAGTTCTTTCAATATCTCGAGCTTCACGGCTAGCCGACCTTCTCGACGAAGACGCGGATGGTGCCGCCGCACGACAGGCCGACATTCCAGGCGGTCTCGTCGGCGACGCCGAATTCGAGCATCTTGGGCTGGCCGCTCGCGATCACATCGAGCGCCTCGGTGACGACGGCGCCCTCGACGCAGCCGCCGGAGACTGACCCTAGGAACGTGCCGTCGTCATTGATGACGAGGCTGGAGCCGGCCGGGCGCGGCGCCGAGCCCCAGGTCTCGACCACGGTAGCGAGCGCCACGCCATGGCCCTGCTTCTGCCAGGTCTCGGCGGCCTGAAGGATGTCTTCGTCGCGGTTGAGCATGGTGGCCTCCTGCTATCGGGTCAGGCTTCTTAGGCTACAGAACGGATCAGGCTGCGGTGGTGCGCCGGCGGCGGGGATGACAGCGCCCCGATCAAGCCCTTGATGGACGTCAAGTTATGCACCGGGCGAAATTCGTCAACGTGGGGCAACATCATTTTGATGCCCTGCGCCTTGGCCTCGAAGCCGGAGTAGCGCAGCAGCGGGTTGAGCCAGATCAGGCGGCGGCAGGAGCGGTGCAAACGGTCCATTTCGAAGGCCAGTTTGGCATCCGCCTCCCGTTCTAGTCCATCGGATATAAGGAGGACGATGGCGCCCTGCCCGAGCACCCGGCGGGCCCAGAGCTGATTGAAGGTGTGCAGCGAGGTCGCGATCCGGGTCCCGCCGGCCCAGTCCTCGACCGAGGACGAGCAGCTCGCCAGCGCCTCGTCGGGGTCACGCGCCCGTAACGCGCGCGTCACATTGGTCAGGCGGGTGCCGAACAGGAACACCGAGACCCGCTTGCGGGCATCGGTGATGGCATGCAGGAAGTGCAGGAACAGGCGGGTGTACTCGCTCATCGAGCCCGAGATATCGAGCAGCGCCACGATCGGCGCCGGCTTCTCGATCCGGCCGAGCTTCCTGATATCGATGATCTCGCCGCCGGTGCGCAGCGAATTGCGCACGGTGCGGCGCATGTCGAGCCGCAGGCCGCGCGCGTCGGGCTGATAGCGGCGGGTGACCAGCTCGGCCTGCGGCAGACGCATCTTGGCGATCTCGCGCGTCACCTCGGCGATCTCGGCCGCGGTCATCTGCGCAAAATCCTTCTTCTGCAGGATCTCCTTGTCGGAGACCGAGAGCTTCAGCTCCTGCTCCTGGGCCTGTGGGCGCTCCTCGCTCTTGGCCGGCTGCGCCATCGCCTCCTGGACCCGGCGCGAGGCCGGCGGTGGCTTCTTCTTGGCGTGGTCCGGCAGCGGCACCGAATCCAGCATGCTCTTCCACTCCTCGGCGGCGCGGAAGAACAGCATGAAGGCCTGACGGAAGATCAGCGCGTGCTCATGGCGCTTGACGAAGATCGCCTCCAGCGTGGCGTAGAAATCGAGGCGATTGCCGACCTCGATCAGCTGCAGCGCATCGAGCGCATCGATCACCGAGCCCGGCCCGACCGGGAGCCCGGCGGCCCGCAGCGCACGGGCGAAGCCGATCACGTTGTCGGCCATGTGGCCGGTCGGGGGATTGAGGTGGTTGATCGCCATTTTCTGCTCGATCCATCAGCCACGTCATTCCGGGATGCGCCGTCAGGCGCAGGCTCGGAATCCATAACCACGACCGCGAGTATGGATTCCGGGCTCGCGCTGCGCGCGCCCCGGAATGACGGACGCAAAATGCAACGCGCGACCTACGTCTCGCTCGTCGCTTCCTTCAATGTCTTCTGCAACGCATCGCCCTGCATGCGCGCGATGTCGTCCTGGTACTTGAGCAGCGCGCCCAACGTGTCGCCGACCACCTGCGGCGTCAGCGAGCGGGCGTCGAGCTCGGACAGCGCGGTCGCCCAGTCGATGGTCTCGGCGACACCAGGCGACTTGTAGAAATCCTGGCTACGCAGCGCCTGCACGAAGCGCACGACCTGCTGCGACAGTTTTGCGGAGATGTTCGGCACCCGCGACTTGACGATCGCGAGCTCGCGCTCGGCCGAGGGATAATCCACCCAGTGATAGAGGCAGCGCCGCTTCAGTGCGTCGTGGATCTCGCGGGTGCGGTTCGAGGTGATGATCACGATCGGCGGCGCCGGCGCCTTCACGGTGCCGAGCTCGGGGATGGTGACCTGGAAGTCGCTGAGGATCTCCAACAGATACGCCTCGAACGCCTCGTCGGCGCGGTCGAGCTCGTCGATCAAGAGCACCGGCGGGCCGGCGACATCGGGCTCGAGCGCCTGCAACAGCGGTCGCTTGATCAGGAAGCGCTCGGCGAAGATGTCGCTGGCGAGCTGGTCGCGATCGGTATCACCGGAGGCTTCCGCCAGCCGGATCGCGATCATCTGCGCCGCGCTGCTCCACTCATAGACGGCGGAGGCGACGTCGAGGCCCTCATAGCATTGCAGGCGGATCAGCTTGCGGCCGAGCGCCGCCGACAGCACCTTGGCGATCTCGGTCTTGCCGACGCCGGCCTCGCCTTCGAGGAACAGCGGCCGGCCCATGCGCAGCGCGAGATAGGTGACGGTCGCGAGCGACCGCTCGGCGAGATAGCCGCGCGAGGTCAACAGCTCCTCGAGCGCATCGACGGAAGTGGGTAACGCCGATGCACTCATGGAACAGCCAGTCTTCGAACAGAGGTCAGCAAGGTCACGCGTGAAATCTAGTCCTTGGGATCCAGTTCCGATCTAGTCCCTTGGATCTAGTCCTTGGATTTAGTCCTTGGCGTTGGCGGCTTCCACCGCGCGGCGCGTCAAGACGCCGATCAGGTGGGCGCGGTATTCCGCGCTGCCGTGCAGGTCGCTGTTCAGCCCTTCGGCGGGAACCGCGATGCCGTCGAGCACCTTGTGCGAGAAGCGCTTCTTCAAGGCCTCCTCGAACGCGGTGGCGCGGAACACGCCGTCGGAGCCCGCGCCGGTGACCGCGACGCGGACGTCGGACGGACGCTTCGCCACGAACACACCGACCAACGCATAGCGCGAGGCCTGGTTGCGGAACTTGATGTAGGCCGCCTTCTTCGGCACCGGGAACATCACCTTGGTGATGATCTCGTCGGCCTCTAGCGCGGTCGAGAACAGGCCCTGGAAATACTCCTCGGCCTTCAGGCGGCGCTTGTTGGTGACGATGGTCGCGCCCAGCGCCAGCACCGCCGCCGGATAGTCCGCGGTCGGGTCGTTGTTGGCGAGCGAGCCGCCGATGGTACCGCGGTGGCGGACAGCGGGATCGCCGATCAGGCCGGCCAGTTCGGCCAGCGCCGGGATCGCCTCACCGACGATCGCGGAGTTCGCGACCTCGGCGTGCTTGGCGGTGGCGCCGATCACCAGCGAGCGGCCCTTCATCTCGATCGTGTCGAGACCTTCGATATGGGAGAGATCGACCAGATGCGGCGGGCTCGCGAGCCGCTGCTTCATGACCGGCACCAGCGTGTGACCGCCGGCGATCAGCTTGGCGTCCTCGTTCTTCACCAGGAGGTTGGCGGCCTGCCGCACGGTGCCGGGACGGTGATATTTGAATTCGTACATTGGCGAAATTCCTGGGAATGTCCTGATCGCGGTCGCGATGAATTGCTGACTAGCCGTGGTCGACTTGTTAGGCGAGGTCCGACTTGGCCATCGCCTTGGCGCCGGCGGCGATCGAGGCCACGATGTTCTGGTAGCCTGTGCAGCGGCACAGATTGCCTTCCAGCTCCTCGCGGATCACTTCATCGCTGAGCTCGTGGCCCTTGCGATGGACCAGGTCGACCGCGGTCATGATCATGCCCGGCGTGCAGAAGCCGCACTGCAGGCCGTGATGCTCGCGGAAGGCTTCCTGCATCGGATGCAGCGGTGCGCCGTCGGCCGCCAAGCCCTCGATGGTCTTGACCTCATGACCGTCGGCCATCACCGCGAGCGTGGTGCAGGACTTCACCGCCTTGCCGTCCAGGTGCACGACGCAGGCGCCGCACTGCGAGGTGTCGCAGCCGACATGGGTGCCCGTCAGGCGCAGGTTTTCGCGCAAAAACTGGACCAGAAGGGTACGGGGGTCGACATTGGCGTTCACGGGGTTGCCGTTCACGATCATTGAAATCTTGGCCATCAGCACTCTCTTATCTGCGCCACCGCATATCGGCGAAGCAGGCGGTTTAAAATCATTCCAGACGGCATAATATGGGCGCGCCCCGCGATGGGCAACCTTTGGAGCCACCCATCCAGGACATAGCGGGAAGCCTTGGCCGGACCCAGATAGTCCAACCGGAAAGCAGGCCTAACCCTGCACCGCCTTTGCAAAATTTGCAAAGAATTCATCGGCCAGCTTCTTGGCGGCGCCGTTGATCAGGCGCTGGCCGAGCTGGGCGAGCTTGCCGCCGATCTGCGCCTCCACGTTGTAGCTCAGAAGCGTGCCGCCATCCTTGTCGGCGAGGCCGACGGTGGCGCCGCCCTTGGCGAAGCCGGCGACCCCGCCCTCGCCTTCCCCCGAGATCTTGTAGCCGTTCGGCGGATCGAGATCGCTCAAGGTAACCTTGCCCTTGAAGCGGGCCGACACCGGGCCGACCTTCATTTTCGCGGTGGCGCGGAAGCCGCCCTCGTCGGTCTTCTCCAGCTCTTCGCAGCCGGGAATGCAGGCCTTCAACACTTCGGGATCGTTGAGCTTGTCCCACACAGCCTGGCGCGGCGCTGCAAGCTGGACTTCGCCGGTCATCGTCATGGCCATGGGGACCTCCTCGATCGCAAGAACCTTTTCTCCCAAGTAAAGCAGCCCGGGCGCAAAGGAAAGGCCACCTTGGGAGGATGAGCGATGCATATTCGCAACCGCAGCAAGCCAAGCGCTTCGTTCACGAAATCGCGCGGTCCGCTTGCCGAATATGACGGCAGCGCAGGGGCATTGGCAGCGACGCGCAGGAGTGGTTAGGTCGCGCGCCATGAGCACAGCCCTCTCCCCCCTGCTTGCGCCGATGCTGTCGAGCGCCGCGATGCGCGCGGTGTGCGACGACGCCGCCACCCTGCAGAAGATGCTGGATTTCGAGGCGGCGCTGGCCCGCGCCGAAGTGGCCTGCGGCGTGATTCCCGCAGCCAGCGCGGGACCGATTGCCGCGGCCTGCAAGGCCGAATCATTCGACCTCGCCGCGCTGGCCGATGCCGCGACGCGATCGGGCAATCTGGCGATCCCGCTGGTCAGGGCCCTGACCGCTGACGTCGCCAAGGCGGATGCCGAGGCGGCGCGCTATGTGCATTGGGGCGCGACCAGCCAGGACGTCATCGACACGGCGACCATGCTGTCGCTGCGCGCCGGCATCGATGCGCTGCTTGCCGACCTCGACCGCGCCGTTGCAGGCTTTGCCGGGCTCGCACGCGTCAACCGCGACACCGCAATGGTGGCACGGACCTGGCTGCAGCACGCGCTGCCGATGCCGTTCGGCCTCAAGCTCGCCGAATATGCCGCGTCGCTGCATCGCTCGCGCAAGCGCTTGCTGCGCCTGCGCCGCGAAACCCTGGCACTGCAGTTCGGCGGCGCCGCGGGGACGCTCGCCGCGCTCGGCGACAAGGGCCTCGCGGTCGCGGCAGCCCTCGCGAAAGAGCTCGACCTGCCCCTGCCCGACGCGCCCTGGCACACCCATCGCGACCGCATCGCGGAGGCGGCGTCCGTGTTCGCAATCCTCGCCGGCAGCTGCGGCAAGATCGCGCGCGACATTTCGCTGATGATGCAGACCGATGTCGGCGAGGCCTTCGAGCCTGCCGGCGCCGGCCGCGGCGGCTCCTCCACCATGCCGCACAAGCGCAATCCGGTGGCGGCCGCAAGCGCGCTGGGCGCCGCGACCATGGCGCCGAACCTCGCTGCCACGATCTTCGCCGCGCAGGTGCAGGACCATGAGCGCAGCGCCGGTCCCTGGCATGCGGAATGGCCGACCTTGCCGGGCCTGATGCTGGTGACCTCGGGCGCGCTCGCCGCGACCGTCGATCTCGCCGAAGGATTGGAAGTCGATGCGGCGCGGATGCGCGTCAACCTCGATGCGACGCATGGGCTGATCATGGCGGAAGCCGTCACCTTTGCCCTTGCCGACAAGATCGGCAAGAGCGACGCCCATCATCTGATCGAGGCTGCCAGCAAGAAAGCGGTCGCGGAGAAGAAGCATCTGCGCGACGTGCTGTCGGTGGATGCCAAGGTCACGGCGCATCTCGACGACAAGCGAATCGCAGAATTGTTCGAGCCGATGGCCTATCAGGGCGCCTCGCAGGCGCTGATCGACCGGCTGCTGGCTTCACTGGATGACAAGTAGCGACGGCGTGAAGCAACGACGCGCTTCGCCGCACATGACGAGGGGGACAACATAATGCCGATGATCAACGCCGACGGATGCCTGCTCAACGTCCAGGTCGATGGCCGCGACGGCGGACCGACCGTGATGCTGTCGAACTCGCTCGGCTGCACCTTGCAGATGTGGGAGCCGCAGATGAAGGCGCTGACGCAGATGTTCCGCGTCATCCGCTACGACCGCCGCGGCCACGGCAAATCCGGCGTGCCGGCCGGCCCCTACTCGATGGAGCGGTTCGGCCGCGACGTGCTGGCGATCCTCGACGACCTCAACATCGAGAAGGTGCATTGGTGCGGCCTGTCGATGGGCGGCATGGTCGGGCAATGGCTCGGCGCCAACGCTCCTGAAAGATTCGGCAAGATCATCCTCGCCAACACCGCCTGCTATTATCCCGATCCGACCAACTGGCTGAACCGCATCAAGGCGGTGAAGGAAGGCGGCATCGCCGCGGTCGCCGACACCGTGATCGCGGGCTGGCTGACCGCTGACTTCCGCGAGCGCGAACCGGAAACCACGGCGCGCATGAAGGCGATGCTGCTCGCCTCTCCCGTCGAGGGCTATCTCGCCTGCTGCGAGGCGCTGTCGACGCTCGACCAGCGCGCCCTGCTGCCTGGGATCAAGAGCCCGACGCTGGTGATCGCAGGCAAGCAGGACATGGCGACGCCGGTGTCGGCGGGTGAAATGATCCGCAGCGGCATTCCCGGCGCCAGCATGACGCTGCTCGATGCCGCGCACATCTCCAATGTCGAGCAGTCGCACGCCTTCACCGAAGCCGTGGTCGGCTTCCTGACGCAACGGTAACCGCAAGAGCGTCATTGCGAGGAGCGAAACGACGAAGCAATCCACGTCTCCGCCAGCGGCGAAATGGATTGCTTCGGTCGCAATGACGAGGAGGAACTTCAATGGACGATAATCAGCGCCGCAACGACGGCATGACCCAGCGCCGCAAGGTGCTGGGCAATGAATGGGTCGACAAGTCGATCAAGAACCGCAATGCGTTCAACACCGACTTCCAGGACCTGATCACGCGCTACGCCTGGGGTGACATCTGGACCCGGCCGCATTTCGATCACCGCACCCGCCGCGTGCTCGTGATCGGCACCATGGTCGCGCTCGGCCAGTGGGACGAATTCCGCCTGCATGTGCGCGCCGCACTCAGCGAAGGCGACTTCACGCCCGACGACATCAAGGAGATCCTGCTGCAGCAGGCGATCTATTGCGGCGTGCCCGCGGCTAATCACGCCGTCAAGGAAGCCGGCGCGATCATTGCCGAGCTAGGGCTGCTGAAGGGATAGCCCGCTCGCCGGCGCCCCCGCCTCGACGGCAGGAGTCACGGCAGCTCGCTTCGGCGAGGTCTCGAACAGCATCACGATCGCGGTGCCGAGCAGCATCAGAAGCTCGGATGCATGCATCCGCATCGCTTCGATCTCGCCGACCTTGGAGGCCATCATCATGCTGGCGAAGCTCAGCACGCTGCCGAGGCAGAGCGCCACCGCAAGCGCCTCGTCGGCGCCGCTGCTGTTTCTGCGCAGCGGCGAGAACGCGGCCATCGCGAGGAACACCGCGAAGAACGCCACCACCGTGATCCGCGCCAGCGCCAACAGCCATGCGAGCCGCACCGTCGCCATCTTGCCGAGGTGCAAATAGTCGCTCGCATACAGCGCGATCGACACGCTCGGCCGCTCATAGAGGCCGTGGATCGGCGACACCATGATGCTGAACGCGATGATGGTCCAGACCGGAATGAAATAGGCCGCAAGCAGGGCGCCGTTGAAGGAGCTGATCCGCCAGTTGTTCGACATTGCCGCTTCCCGTGGTTCCAGCGCCGTTTGGATTGGCGACGGTTCAGCGTGCGAGGTAACGCCGATCGATTGCCGGCAGCAATTTAAACCCTTTGTTAAGGTTAAGCGCGGTGCGATGGTCCGGGATCGATGCGATCGGGCACGGCCAATATCCGCGCCGGCCAGCATAATGGGGGTAAAATGACTGAAAGAACCCGTATTTTCGTCGCAACGCCCTGCTTCGGCGGCGATCTGAAGATGGCCTATGTGTTGTCAGTTCTGAAGCTTCAGGCTGCGGCCACGGCCCGGGGCATCGACATCGTGTTCCATCTGATCGGAAACGAATCGCTGATCGTGCGCGCCCGGAACGAGCTGGCCCACCAATTCCTCGCCTCCGGCGCCAGCCATCTCCTGTTCATCGATGCCGACATCGGGTTCGAGCCCGAGTCTGTGTTCCGGCTGCTCGACTGCGGCGCCGACGTCTCGGCCGCGGCCTATCCACTCAAGCACATCGATTGGGAAAAGGTGCAACGGGCCGCGGACGCCAAGCGCAAGAACCTCGCCTCATCCTCACTGGACTACGTCGTCACATGGGCGGGCGACCAGATCACGGCGCGCGGCGATGGCTTTGCCAAAGTCCGATATGCAGGAACCGGCTTCCTGATGATGAAACGATCTGCCCTCGTCCGGCTGTGCGACGCTCACCCCGAACTGAAATATCGGGCGAACCACAAGAGCAACGATCTGAACACCGGCAATCTGGTTCGCGCTGACCTCGACCGCGTGTCGCTGTTCGAATGCATGATCGACAAGACGACCGGCGAATATCTGTCCGAAGACTACGCATTCTGCCGGCGCTGGATCGATCTCGGCGGCGAGATCTGGCTCGACCTGCGCAGCGAACTGACGCATTTCGGCTCATACGCCTTCCGCGGCCGCTTCGCCGATCAATTGGCCTGAACGACAGCGGCAAAAACAAATCGACTGGGCCTCGCTGCGTGGCGAGACCCTTTTTGTTGCAACTGCTCAATTGCCCAGCTGCTCACACCGGCCCGGATCCTGCGGCGCTGAGCTTCCGACCCGGGCTCTGGTTGCTCATTCTCTTATCAAGCTGGGGACAACACGTGCATCGGGACCGCAGCTGCTCCGGGAACACGGGTTCCGGCGTGATCATTGCAAGGCAACTGGGTCTCGGCCCCTGTGACATCGGAAGCGCACCCGCCAAAGTAGTTATGTACAAGGCCCTTTCTGCTGCTGCCATGCTGTTGCCGCCGCCGGGGTTCCGCTGTTAGAAAATACCGCGACGCGACGGACCAGGCTGCCGGGGGCCCTCGCCGCGTCAACCGCGACGTAGCGTTTTCGAGCGAAGTGGAGACCGGTTCGCGTGAAGACAACGCGTCCAAATCAAACCGAGAGCCCGTTCGGTTCTCAACCGAACAGGCTCTGACGGCAGCGCATGGATTATTTCGCCCAGCAACTGATCAACGGCCTCGTGCTCGGTTCGATCTACGGCCTGATCGCCATCGGCTACACGATGGTCTACGGCATCGTCGGCATGATCAACTTCGCCCATGGCGACATCTTCATGATCGGCGGCTTCATCGCAATGATCTCGTTCCTGGTGCTGGTGTCGCTCGGCCTCACCGCGATCCCGCTGATCCTGCTGATCGTGCTGCTGGTCTCGATGGTGATCACCGCGCTCTATGGCTGGACCATCGAACGCATCGCCTACCGGCCGCTGCGCCACTCGTTCCGCCTCGCGCCGATGCTGTCGGCGATCGGCATGTCGTTCGTGCTGACCAATTTTTCGCAGGTGTCGCAGGGCGCGAGGGTCAAGCCGGTGCCGCCGATCATCACCGGCGGCTACACGCTGCATGAAGGCTCCGAAGGCTTCGCCGTCCAGCTCTCCAACATCCAGATCGTGGTCGTGCTCGCGACCATCGTACTGCTCGCGCTGTTCACCTGGCTGGTCTCGCGCACCCGGCTCGGGCGCGACATGCGCGCCTGCGAGCAGGACCAGACCATGGCCGCACTGCTCGGCGTCGACGTCGACCGTACCATCTCGATGACCTTCGTGATCGGCGCCGCGCTCGCCGCCGTCGCCGGCATGATGTACCTGCTGTATTACGGGCTGGTCGATTTCTTCATGGGCTTCGTCGCCGGCATCAAGGCGTTCACCGCCGCGGTGCTCGGCGGCATCGGCTCGTTACCGGGCGCGATGCTCGGCGGGCTCGCGATCGGCCTGATCGAGACGTTCTGGTCGGCCTATTTCTCGGTGGAGTACAAGGACGTCGCCGCGTTCTCGATCCTGATCGTGGTGCTGATCTTCATGCCGACCGGCCTGCTTGGCCGTCCCGAAGTCGAAAAAGTCTGACAGGCACTTCGTGAGCGCGACCTCAGCCCGCCCCTCGCACGCCGCGCAGCCTTCGGGCAGCGCCTTCATTCTCAAGAAAGCCCTGATCAGCGCCGCCGTCGCGCTGGTGCTGTTCTCGCTGATGATCGGCGTCCGCACCGAGGCCGGGCCGCAGGGTGGCCTGATCTACTGGACGCGGTTCGGCGACCTCGCCGCCCTCGTCGGCACCGTGTTCGGCGGCAGCATCATCATCGAGCTGCTGCGGCAATGGTGGGGACCGGTCGACAAGGAACACATCGTCCCAAAGCCGGTGCAGGCCGCGATGTCGTTCGCCGGGCGCTGGCTGGCACCGGCGCTCCTGGTGTTCGCCTTCCTGGTGCCCGTGATCTTCTACAATCAGCGTTACATTCTCGACCTGTCGATCCTGGTCCTGACCTATGTGATGCTCGGCTGGGGACTGAACGTCGTGGTCGGCCTCGCCGGCCTGCTCGACCTCGGCTATGTCGCGTTCTATGCGGTCGGCGCCTATTCCTACGCGCTGCTGGCCACCAATTTCGGATTGTCGTTCTGGGTCTGCCTGCCGCTCGCCGGCATCCTGGCGGCGTTCTGGGGCGTGCTGCTCGGCTTCCCGGTGCTGCGGCTGCGCGGCGACTATCTCGCGATCGTCACGCTCGCCTTCGGCGAGATCATCCGTCTCGTCATCATCAACTGGCAGAGCCTGACCGGCGGCCCCAACGGCGTCTCCGGCATCCCGCGCCCGACCCTGTTCGGCATCCCGCTCGACAACAGCGATGACGGGCTTGCCGCCAAGCTCGGCATCGATTTCTCGCCCACCCACCGCATCGTCTTCCTGTTCTACCTGATCCTGGCGATGGCGCTGCTCACCAACTGGGTGACGATCCGGCTGCGCCGGCTGCCGATCGGCCGCGCCTGGGAGGCGCTACGCGAGGACGAGGTGGCCTGTCGCGCGCTCGGCATCAACGTCACCACGACCAAGCTCACCGCGTTCGCGACCGGTGCGATGTTCGGCGGCTTCGCCGGCGCCTTCTTCGCCACGCGGCAGGGCTTCATCAGCCCGGAATCCTTCACCTTCCAGGAATCGGCGCTGGTGCTTGCCATCGTCGTGCTCGGTGGCATGGGCTCGCAGCTCGGCGTCGCGCTGGCGGCGCTGACCATGATCGGCGGCTTCGAGCTGTTCCGTGGTTTCGATCAGTATCGCATGCTGGTGTTCGGCATCGCGATGGTGCTGTTGATGATCTGGCGGCCGCGCGGGCTGATCGGCCATCGCGCGCCGACCGTGTTCCTGGAGCGCAACCAGGCGATCTCGTCCGACCTCGTCAAGGAGGGTCACGGATGAGCGGCGATCCCATCCTCACCGTCGACCGCCTGATGATGCGCTTCGGCGGCATCGTCGCGGTCAACGAACTCTCCTTTGCCGCCGAGCGGCGCAAGATCACCGCGCTGATCGGCCCGAACGGCGCCGGCAAGACCACGGTCTTCAACTGCATCACCGGCTTCTACCGGCCGAGCGGCGGCGCGATCCGCCTCACCAATGACGACGGCCGCACCATGCAGCTCGAGCGGCTCGGCGATTTCCGCATCACCAAGCAGGCCAAGGTGGCGCGCACCTTTCAGAACATCCGCCTGTTCCCCGGCATGACCGCGCTGGAAAACCTGATGGTCGCCCAGCACAACGCGCTGATGCGCGCCTCGGGCCTGACCTTGCTCGGCCTGATCGGCGCGCCGTCCTGGCGTGCGGCCGAGGAGCGCGCCATAGAACTGGCGCGGACCTGGCTCGATCGTGTCGGCCTGCTCTCACGCGCCGACGATGCCGCCGGCAATCTCGCCTATGGCGACCAGCGTCGGCTCGAAATCGCACGCGCGATGTGCACCGAGCCCGTGCTGCTCTGCCTCGACGAGCCGGCGGCCGGCCTCAACGCGCGCGAGAGCGGCGGGCTCAACGAGCTGCTGCTGTCGATCCGCAACGAACAGGGCACCTCGATCCTCTTGATCGAGCATGACATGTCGGTCGTGATGGAGATCTCCGACCACGTCGTGGTGATGGACTACGGCGTCAAGATCGCCGAAGGCTCGCCGCAGGCCGTGCGCGACGACCCCAAGGTGATCGCCGCCTATCTCGGGGCCGACGAGGAAGAGGCGATCGCCGTGATGGAGAGCGGTACGTGAGCGCGACAGCGGCAACCACTCCCCTGCTCGCGGTGCGCGGCGTGCGTGCGGCATATGGCAAGATCGAGGCGCTGAAGGGCGTCGATATCGAGATCAATCGAGGGGAGATCGTCGCGCTGATCGGCGCCAACGGCGCCGGCAAGTCGACGCTGATGATGACGATCTTCGGCCGTCCGCGCGCGCGCGCCGGCACCATCGAGTATGACGGCCGCGACATCACCGGCGTGTCGACCCACGAGATCGCGCGGCTGCGCATCGCGCAATCGCCCGAAGGCCGGCGGATCTTTCCGCGGATGAGCGTCGCGGAAAACCTGCAGATGGGCGCCGACGCCACCGAATGCAGCGAGGCCGAGCGCGAGGCCGGGCTGGAGCGCGTGTTCGCGCTGTTTCCGCGCCTGAAGGAGCGCATCGCGCAGCGCGGCGGCACGCTGTCCGGCGGCGAGCAGCAGATGCTGGCAATCGGGCGCGCCTTGATGAGCCGGCCCCGCCTGTTGATGCTGGACGAGCCCTCGCTCGGCCTGGCGCCGCTGATCGCGCGGCAGATCTTCGACGCCATCCGCACGCTGAACCGGCAGGACGGCCTCACCGTGCTGATCGTCGAGCAGAACGCCAACCATGCGCTGAAGCTCGCCCATCGCGGCTATGTCATGGTCAACGGCCTGATCACGCTGTCCGGAACCGGCGGCGAATTGCTGCAGCGCCCGGAAATCCGCGCCGCCTATCTGGAAGGCGGCCGCCACGGCTAGCTGCACATTCCGTGCCGCCGTTGCAGCTGATGTAGCGTCGATTTGCCTGAAAATTGCCGGTGACTTCGCCGCGAAACCAGCCGAGAATGCCCGCGGTTTTGGGGCCCGGCGTGCCGGGCCCCTCCGCAAGAGGCAACGACCACGAGGGACGTCTCATGAAATCACTGAAGCTGATCGGCCTGGCATTGGGCGCTTCGTTCGCATTGTCGGCGAGCGCATTCGCGCAAGATATCACTATCGCAGTCGCGGGCCCGATGACGGGCTCCGAATCCGCTTTCGGCCGGCAGATGAAGAACGGCGCCGAGCAGGCGGTCGCCGACATCAACGCCGCCGGCGGCGTGCTCGGCAAGAAGCTCGCGCTGGAAGCCGACGACGATGCCTGCGATCCGAAGCAGGCGCGCTCGATCGCGGAGAAGATCGGCTCCTCGAAAATCCCGTTCGTGGCCGGCCATTTCTGCTCGTCGTCGTCGATCCCGGCCTCCGAGGCCTATGCCGACGCCAATGTCCTGCAGATCACCCCGGCCTCGACCAACCCGCTGTTCACCGAGCGCAAGCTCTGGAACGTGGCGCGCGTCTGCGGTCGTGACGACCAGCAGGGCCTGGTCGCCGCCGACTACATCATGAAGAACTTCAAGGGCAAGAACGTCGCGATCCTGAACGACAAGACCACCTACGGCAAAGGCCTCGCCGACGAGACCAAGAAGGCGCTGAACAAGGCCGGATTCCAGGAGAAGATGTTCGAGTCCTACAACAAGGGCGACAAGGACTTCAACTCGATCGTCTCGCGCCTGAAGCGCGACAACATCGATCTGGTCTATGTCGGCGGCTACCATCAGGAAGCCGGCTTGATCCTGCGCCAGATGCGCGACCAGGGCCTGCAGACCATTCTGATGGCGGGCGACGCCATGAACGACAAGGAGTTCGCCTCGATCACCGGCCCGGCCGCCGAGGGCACGCTGTTCACCTTCGGTCCCGATCCGCGCAACAAGCCGACCGCGAAGGCGATCGTCGAGAAGTTCAAGAGCAAGAACATCGACCCCGAAGGCTACACGCTCTACACCTACGCCGCGATGCAGGTGTGGACGCAGGCCGTCGCCAAGGCCGGCACCACCGATGCCAAGAAGGTGATGGAGACCATCAAGGCCGGCGATTGGGACACCGTGCTCGGCAAGATGGGCTTCGACGCCAAGGGCGACATCAAGGCGATCGACTACGTCGTCTACAAGTGGGACGCCAAGGGCAACTACACCGAGATCAACCCGAAGGGCTCCTGAGCCTCTCACGCCTGATCCGATCAGAGACACGAAACGCCCCGGTTCGCCGGGGCGTTTTTTTGACCAGGGAGCTGCAAGTGTTACCGCAAGTCGCCGCTCACCTACGCGCGACGGTTGATGCATCCGCCGCGGCTGCTATACCGGATCGATCGGACAGCAGGCGGACGGACGCATCGTGAAAAACCTTCTCACCGATATTGCCGGCGTTGCCGTCGGCCACGCCGACGACACCGTGATTGCCTCCGGCGTCACCGCGATCCTGTTCGAGCGGCCGGCGGTGGCCTCGATCGATGTCCGCGGCGGCGGTCCCGGCACCCGCGAGGACGCGCTGCTTGCCCCGCATAATGTCGTCGAGGCGATCGACGCCATCACGCTGTCCGGCGGCTCCGCGCTCGGGCTCGATGCGGCCGGCGGCGTGCAGGCCTGGCTTGCCGAGCGCGGCCGTGGCTTTCGCATCCGCGATGCGGTGATCCCGATCGTGCCCGGCGCGATCTGCTTCGACCTGCTCAACGGCGGCAACAAGGCATGGGGGCGCTTCCCGCCCTATCGCGACCTCGGTTATGCGGCTGCTAATGCCGCCTCCGACGACTTCGAACTCGGCAGCGTCGGCGCCGGCATGGGCGCGACAACAGCCAACCTCAAGGGTGGCCTCGGCTCGGCGTCGGCCACGACCGACGACGGCGTGAAGGTCGCGGCGCTTGCGGTGGTCAACGCGGTCGGCAGCGTCACGGTCGGCAGCGGCCCGTGGTTCTGGGCGGCGCCGTTCGAAGTCGACGGCGAGTTCGGCGGGCGCGGCCTGCCGCCATCGTTCACACAGGACATGCTGAAGCCGCGGCTGAAGGGCGGCGCGGACGCCACCGCGGCCGAGAACACCACGCTCGTCGTTGTCGTGACCGACGCGCAATTGACGAAACCGCAGGCGCGGCGGCTGGCGATGATCGCACAAACCGGCATGGCGCGCTCAATCTACCCGGTGCACGCCCCGCTCGATGGCGATGTCGTGTTTGCCGCCGCCACCGGCGCCAAGCCGATCGATCCGCTGTTCGGGCTGACCAAGCTCGGCGCGATCGCCGCCAACACGGTGGCGCGCGCGGTCGCCCGCGGCGTCCATTCAGCGACGGCCCTGCCCTTCCCCGGCGCGTTGCCGAGCTGGCGGGACCGGTTCGGCTAGGGCCGCGAAGGCAGTGCGCTCCCTCGCCCGTTCTTACGGGGAGAGGCGTGGCGCTCGCGGTCGTGCCGTCTCAGTTACGTGCTGACCGAAACCGATGACGAAGCCTGTGCCGAGATCGCCTGCGACTGGCGCTGGATCAGCTGCTCGATGAAATTGTAGGACGACGTCGCATTGCTGCCGGCGGAGGACGAATTCGTGCTGCCGGTGGTGGACGCCGAGGCTGGGGTGGTCATCGACACCTTGGAGCCGTCGGCATAGGTCGTCGTCGTCGTGGTCGAGCCGTCGCTGTTGGTCACCGAGGTCGAGGTGGCACCGTTCAGCGCCTGCATCAGGGGATCGGAGCTCGATCCGCCCGAGCCGCTGCTGGAGCCGGATCCATCGGTGGAGCCGCTCTCCATGTGATGGTGATGATGGCCGCCGCCCTTGTGGCCCTGTAGCGCCTGCGACATCTCGCCGAGGCTGACGCTGCCGTCGCCATTCTTGTCGAGCTTGGAGAACACGTCGTCGGCCTGCGCGACGTTGGTGCCGCCGGCGCCGAGCGCGTTCTCGAATTCGGTCTTGGTGATCTGGCCGTTGCCGTCGGCGTCGATCAGCGAGAACAGGTCCTTCAGCGCATCCGACCGGCTGGTCGGCGTTGTGCTGGTTGAAGTCGTGCCGGTTGAAGCCGCGCTGGTTGAAGCGGTCGCCTGGCTCTGCGCGTCGAGCAGCGCGCTCATGGTCTGCGGCGAAATCTGCGGGGTGCCGGCGCCCGATCCGGCGCTGGTGCTGCTGCTCGACGTCGATGTGGTGGTCGAAAGGTCGAACAGCCCGGTGGTCTGATTCCCCTGAGTGGAGCTGCCGGTCTGCGTCGTCGATTTCGACGACATCAGCGAGCTCAAAAGGTCGACGGCGGATGACGCAGCGCCAATGGCAAATAACATGGCAATACTCCAACAAGGCCGCGCCTGGCGGCTCAAACGCTGCCATTGACGGAGCAAGGGGCGTGCCATGGCAAAAACCCAATAAAACCAGGCCTTCGCGCACCGCTGCAGGTTCCGCGTACCCGGCAAGACCTGCCACCGGCGGCAGAATTTTCCGGCTTCCGGCCGCCGTCCGCTCGCATTGCCCGCCACGCCTGCGCATGTTAGGCGGGATCACCCGTCGCCCCCTGAAGTCTTTCGGAACTGCGCTATGACTCAGTCATTCACCCCGCGTCCCCTCGTCATCGCTCCGTCGATCCTGGCGTCGGATTTCTCAAAGCTCGGCGAGGAGGTCCGCGCCGTCGACCAGGCCGGCGCCGACTGGATCCATCTCGACGTGATGGACGGGCATTTTGTCCCCAACATCTCGTATGGCCCCGACGTCATCAAGGCGATGCGGCCGCACACCAAGAAGGTGTTCGACGCCCATCTGATGATCTCGCCCTGCGACCCCTATCTGGAGGCCTTCGCCAAGGCGGGCTGCGACCACATCACGGTGCACGCCGAAGCCGGCCCGCATTTGCATCGCTCGCTGCAGGCGATCCGCGCGCTCGGCAAGAAGGCCGGCGTCTCGATCAATCCGGCGACGCCGGCGAGCGCGATCGAATATGTGCTCGACCTGATCGACCTCGTGCTGGTGATGTCGGTCAATCCCGGCTTCGGCGGCCAGGCCTTCATCCGCTCGGCGATCGGCAAGATCTCTGACGTCAGGGCGATGGTCGCGGGCCGCCCGATCGACATCGAGGTCGATGGCGGTGTCGCGCCCGACGTCGCGGGGCAGCTCGCCGCCGCCGGCGCCAACGCCTTCGTCGCGGGCTCCGCGGTGTTCAAGGGCGGCACGCTCGAGGCCTACAAGACCAACATCGCCGCGATCCGCAATGCCGCGGCCGACGCGCGCGGCGAAGCGATCTAGAACAAAGCGGGCGGCGGCGGCGCGGCATCCGCCGCGGCGTCGCCCGCATCCGTCGCCGGCGTCAGCCGCGACGGCCGCACCACCGTCACCGTGCACGGCGCTTCCCCGGCGACCTGGGCAGACACGCTGCCGAGCAGCGCGCGCCGCATCGAGTTCTGCCGCGCGCCGATGATGATGTGATCGACCAGATTGACCGCGGCGAATTCCAGGATGGCGGCGGCCGGATCGATCGCCTCCAGCACATGCACGGTCAGCCGCCCCTCCGCGAGCCGGAACGGCCGCGCCCAATGCTGCAACGCGACCAGCCGGTCGACATGCTTGTTCTGGCCCTGCTCGTCATGGCTGCGGTCGATCGCCAGGCGATTGAGCTTCAGCACGTTGACGCAGGCGAGCCGCGCCGACGGCGAGGTCGACAGCACCTGCTCGGCGGTGACGCGGATGGTCTCGTTCAGCGCCTCGGTCTCCTCGCCGAGATCGAGCGCGACGGCAACGATCGGGCTCGATGCGAGCTGCACCGCGACGTCGGACTTCGGCTGCGGCGGCGCCGCGCCGAGATTGAAACGGCGGCGCCACACCGTGCTCAGCGGATCGCGCTTGAGCCGCTGTGCCCGCGCCGTCAGCTTGACCTGCTCGGGATGGCCGAGATCGAACGCAAGCTGCGCCGCGGTGGGATAGCGCGCGACGGGGTCGATCTCCAGACAGCGCAGCACGATCTCCTGCAGCCACAGCGGATAGTCCGGCCTGAGCTCGCGCGGCGGATGCGGATCGCGCCACAGCCGCCGGCGCATGCCGCGCAGGGTCTCGCTCTCGCCGAACGGGCGGACGCCGGTGGTGAAGAAATAGAGCAGCACGCCGAGCGAAAACAGGTCGCTGCGCGGATCGTCGCGCACCCCGAGCAGGCGCTCCGGCGCCATGTAGGGCGCGGTGCCGTAAGGCAGCCGAAACTCCTCCTGCAGCAGGTCGGGCAGATGCTGGTGATGCGAGAGGCCGAAGTCGATCAGCACCGCCTCGCCGCGTTCGCGGAACATGACGCTGCTCGGCTTGATGTCGTGATGGATGACGTTCTGCCGGTGCAGGCTGGCGAGCGCGGCGGCGACCTTACCGCCGATCACCCTCACCTCGTCATACGGCAACGGCAGCTTGTCGATCTGCTTGTAGAGGGTTTGGCCCGGGATGCGCTCCATCACCACATAGGCCTGGCGCTCGAAATCGCCGGTGCCGAAACAGGCCGGCACGTGCGGCCCCGACAGCCGCGGCAGGATCATCTGCTCCATTTCGAAGCTGACGATCGCGGCCGGATCCTCACCTTCCGAGGTGAGCGGCACCTTCATCAGCAGCGGCACGTTGATGCCTGGATGGGTGACGGTCCACAGCGTCGCCATGCCACCGCGGTGCACGCGCTCGCCGATGGTGAAGCCATCGAGCTCGGCGCCCGGCTGCATGGTCAGCGCCGCCACCGCGTCACCTGCCGAGCGGCAGGCGATCGGCCAGCCACAGCGGCAGGCCGTTCGCCTTGATCCGCGCCGCGGCGGTCGCGACGTCGTAGGGTACGCGATGATAGGTGATCTCGCGGCTTGTCGTGTCGAACATCGCGAACGATGCGGCCGGATCGCCGTCGCGCGGCTGGCCGACCGAGCCGAGCACCGCAAGCCAGCGTCGCCCGGTCAGAAGCTGTACGGGCACGCCCGAAGTCGGGACGAAGCTCGTCATCTTCGCCGTCGAGGACATCGAGTAGAGGCCGGGACGATGGATGTGGCCGCAGAAGGTGATCTGCAATTCGGTCGCCATCATGCTGCGGGCGGCATCTGACGTGTCGCGGACATAGCGCCATTTCGCCGGGTCGGAGGCCTCGGAATGCACATAGAGACGGTTGTCCTCCTCGCGCAGGATCGGCAAGCCGGCGAGGAAGGCCTTCTGCTCGGCGCTGAGCCGGCCGCGGGTCCAGTCGATGGCGGACTGCGCATCGGCATTCATGCTGTCGCTCGGCACGCCGATCGCATTGTCATGATTGCCGCGCACTGCGACTGCGCCCTTGCCGACGAGGTCCATCACCGTGTCGACGGCCCATTCGGGATCGGCGCCATAGCCGACGATGTCGCCGAGGCAGATCAGCCGCTCGGCACCGCGCGCCCGCGCAGCATCCAGGCAGGCGGCGAAGGCCTGCCGGTTGGCATGAATATCGGCAAAGAGTGCGAGGCGCATGGTTGTTGGCAGTCGAGCCCGGAAAGGCGAACCTGATCTTGACGGACATCAAGCACGCGCAGCCCGGAGGCCGCAACGGGGCACTATTTGCTGAATTCGGACTTGATGGTGGCGCCGCTAACGGAATCAAGCCAAATCGCCCATCCGCTCCACGTGCTGGCGCGAATACAGCCCGCGCTCAGCACAACGTCGACAAATCGGTCCGGGCCGGTATGGTGAGGCAGCTCGGCTCGCCAGCGCAACGAACCGTCACGTTCAAAGCATGTGAGATTTTCCGCGCGATAAATGTCCGCTGCGCCGTCGAACAGGACGACACGACCATCGGTCAGATCGAGGGATTTGATCACATCGCTCATCGTGCCACTTCAGGCCGGTTGCCAGCATGACCGCGCTCTTTGCCGGTCGCCGGAACCATGAGCTAGTGCTTGCACACCCGCACGCCCCGCAGCAGCAGGGCGATCAGGGCGTCGATCCGGGACGGGCATTCCGGCTTGGCCCATTCCTCGGCATGCGCCGGATGATGGTAGCGGACGGTCGCGTCGAACACGGCGCGCGCCGTCGCCTTGACGTTGTCGATCTCGAATTCCCCCTGCGCGACACCGTCGGACAGGATTTTCGCGATCAGGTCGACCTGCTTGTCCTTGTAGGCTTCCACCACCTCGCGCGCGTCCTGCGCCAGTGCCAGGTAGGTCGCGAACATCTCCGGATCGTCACAGACCTTCTTCTGCTTGATGGTGAAGGCGGTGCGCAGCCATTTCTCCAGCCGCTCCGGCGCCGGGCCGTCGCCCGCTGCGAGCTTGCACAGCGGCTCGTTGGCGCGGTCCAGCCAGCGTTTTGCCACTGCGTCGCGCAGCGAGGCCTTGCTGGGAAAATGGCGGTAGACGCTGCCGTGGCTGACATCCAGCGCGCGGGCCACGTCGACAACGGTGGCCTTGGTCAACCCGTAGCGTCTCAAGACATCCTCAGTTGCCTCGAGGATCCGCTCGGGTGTCAAAACCACCGCCTCGTTCATGCGTTTACCGTCTGGTTATCGCTGTCCTGCCCGCGGGTGAACTTGGCGGCCTGGGCTGCCAAATGGCGGGCGACGCGAAGGTTGAGCCACTGTTGAATCTGGGCGGTCAATTGAAAGATTTCTATCGTCATGGAGGTAGTCCTTCGAGGTAGTCAAATTAAGTACGGCTTCCCCGGCCAAACGCCGGAACAGCCACTGGGCGCCCTCCTCCCTTGGGCTGGTGAGTATATACACCATCTCGCTGACAGATTTCAATATCTGTCAGCGAGACGGTGTGAGATGACAGACATGCACGGAGCGCGGCCTCGCTGGAAAATTCCGGTCCGGATCTGGGGGCGGAATCGAAAGGGGCCGCTTCACGCAGCGGCCCCTTTGCCGGGAAAATGGCTTCGGGATAAAATCTAGCCCCGGTTAGAAGTTAGATTACACCGAGCTGACCGTTGGCGGGATTCCGGATCACTACTGTCCACCCCGCTGACCGATTATTGGCGATCCCTACTTTTATGCCATCCTGGTCGGGATGCCCTGTCCTAGCGCTGCTCGTCCTTGGGGGGCATCCGCGGCGGCGGCAGCGGCGTGAAGACCGATCCCTGCGCACCGGCCGGCGGGGCCACGAACGTCCCCGTCGTGGAATCGCCGCCAGTGGTCTCCACGATCGTCTTCGGCGTGATGTACTCCCTGACGAAGTCCATGATGGTCCCGTCGCCGCCGCCGAAATCCGCCGCCCGCCCGCCCTGCGGGTGCCCGGCCTTGATCTCGTTGTCGGCGGTATGGGTCTGCTCGGCCAAGGCGTCGCTGTAGGGAATGCGGAAGGCGCGCGGCACCGCGCTCGGCCGGTTGTCCTCGTCGAGCTCCTCGACCCACAGATAGATCGAGCCCGGATCGCCCTCCAGCGAATGCGGCTCCACGATCCGCGTCGACAGCAGCTTGAAGTTCGCCGGCAGCTTCTCCGCGGAGGCCCAGCCGAGCAGGCCGCGCATGCCGCCGAAGCTGACGAAGTAGAAGGCGCTGGTCACGACGATGACGACCGCCTTCAGCGACCAGTGCAGCCGCGCATAGACCAGCACGATCAAGAGCAGCGCCCCTACCACGGCGTAGGCGACCGCAAGCGTGAGGATGATTGATTGCAGACTAATCACGACGGAGCACCCTCACGCCGGATCTTGGGACGCCGGTGTTCGGATCGAGGTCGGCGCCGTTGCGCCAACTGCTGCGGAAGGTCTCGAGCAGCGATTTCGGCCGCCGGTCGACGTTGATCACCTTGCCCTCCGCGTCGAGACGAAACCTGACCGCGGTCTTCTCGTCGCCGGTGTGATCGACGGTCAGCTTGTCGTCGAAGATCACCTGCGCCGTCGGATTGAGCTTCTGCACCTTCACGTTGGCCTGTACGGGCTCGCCGGTCGTCGCCTGGAAATGCGAGACGTTGACGGTGTATTCGCCGGCGACGACGCCGCGCAGGGTGACGATCTCCTCGCGGATCGGCGACGCGATCTTCTTGCCGTTGACCACGATGAAGTCGTTGGCGCCGCCGCGGTCGTCGCGGTCGAGCGTGAGGAAACCGGCCTCGCGATGCCGGTACCAGGCGATGTTGCCGGCCGGATCCTGCACGAACAGGTCGAGATCGTCGGGGTGGTTGTCGGGCCAGTCCATCGTGATGATGAACTCCGCCTTGGATTCGATCTTGCCGTCCTTGGAGTCCGGCGACACCGCAAGCAGCGCCAGGAAGAACAGGAAGGCGATCACCTGCAGCGCCTTGAACAGCATGACGCCGAGCGGATCAAACGGCTCCTCGCGCGGATAGAGGCCGAACTCGTCCATCATGACGGCGTACCAAGGGACGTATCGAGGCGACGTTCGAGGGCCGGCGTGACATGGGTCTCGGTCAGCACGACGGCGTCGGAGAACACCCGCTGGGTCGCAGAATCCAGCATGTAGTACTGGATGCGGACCAGGATCGACCCGATCAGCCCGGCCAGCGTCGTGTACATCGCGACCGCCATGCCGTCGCTCATCAGGCCCATCGACGATTTCATCGCGACCTTGTCGGCGGCATCGAGCGAAGCGATCGGCGCCAGCATGATGATGAAACCGATGATGGTGCCGAGCAGGCCGAGCTTCATCAGCGTGTCGGAGACGAAGGCGCCGAACCCGTTGGAGCCGCGGAGGCGGTCGGCCAGCGTCCGCAGCAGCAGCGTCTGGTCGATACGGCCCTTGGCCTGCGCGTCGGCCTTCTGCACCAGGCTCTTGATGTGATCGGTGACGAGGCCACGCGGCAAGCCGCGCGCATCCGACAGAAGCGCCTTGGTGCCGTCGGGCGCGGCGAGGATCGTGCGGCAGGACCGCGCCACCTCGCCTTCCCGCGCGATCGCCCGCGTGCGCCAGAAGCAATGGATGCAGGTCACGACGTAGAGAACGGCGATGACGCTGGAAATGTAGGTGCGGTCGGAACTGACCATCAGGCGGATCAGCCCGTAGCGCCACAGCAGGAAGGCAGCGAAGATCGAAAGGCCGGTGAAGATCATCCAGAGCAGCAGGACGCTGCGCTCCGCCGCGTCCGTGCCGGCCGGTGCGGCCGCAGCCTCGACCTTGGCGTCCATGCTGCGCTTGCTCCCTATAACGGTTGTTCCGCGAGGCCCGCGTGAGAACCTCGCTGATGGTTAGAGCAGAGCCGGCGGGCGCCGTCCAAAGACTTCTGCCCAAGTTTCGTCGGGCAAATTTCCCGACCTGCATAGCCTGGCACGCTTGCGATTGGCGGGGAACAGCGGTGCTGTTAGCATCACGCCGCCCATTTCAGCATGAGGCCGCATCACGCTTGGTCGGCTCATGCTCCGGCCGTGGAGTGATCGCATGCGCCTCGTGCTTCAACTGGTCGCCCGCCTGCTCGTCATCGTCGCGCTGTGCCTTGGCGCCGCCACCGTCTGGGCCACGATCGACGCCTATCGCAGCGTCGATCGCGCCACCGAGGCGTCCGCCGGCCGGGTCTCGCAGGCATTGGAGGCGCTGTACTGGCGTGAATTGCTGCTGCGCAGCAACCGGATGCGCGAACAACTGCTGCCAGCGCCGGACTGGCGCACCATCGAGACCATGGGCCTGATCGCCCCCGGGATCTGCGTGCAGTTCGAACCAGCCGGCGCCTTCGAGAAGCCGCTCTGCGGCCAGAGCAAGGGGATCGGCAAGGCGCCGCCGCGCTGGTTCGCGGCAACCGTGCAGACCGTGCTCGGCGAGCACGCCACCGTCGAGCGGCCGATCAGCGCCCGTGCCGCGACCGCGGGAACCGTCCGTGCCATCTCCGATCCGGACGCCGCGATCGCGCTCGCCTGGCAGCACATCCTGGACAACATCCATGTCGCGCTCTTGATGGCGCTCGCCATCGCGCTGCTCGCTTCGCTCGCGATCGCGCATACGCTGGCGCCCGCCCACTCGATCGTGTCGGCGCTGCGTCGCATGGCCGACGGCGAGTACCGCACGCCATTGCCGCGCGTCCGCTCGATGGAGCTTGCGATGATCGGGCGCGCTGTCGGCGATCTCGGCGATCGCCTGGCGCAGGCCGAGGAGGAGCGCACGATGCTGACGCGGCGCCTGCTCGAAATCCGCAGCGACGAACGCCGCGCGCTGGCCCGCGAACTGCACGACGAGTTCGGCCAGAACCTCACCGCGATCCTGGCCTTCGCCAACACGATCGAAGCGAGCGCGGGGGACAAATACGCCGCCGGTACCGAAATCGCACAGGATGCACGGATGATCTCGCAGGCGACGCGCCGCATCATCGCCTGCCTGCGCGACACGTTGAACCGGCTGCGCCATCCGCCGGCGGAGGAGCTCGGGCTGGAGGCAAGCCTGGTCGATCTCGTCGACAGCTGGCGGTCGCGCGCGACGCAGCCGATGATCCAGCTCGATCTGCAGGGCGACCTCGCCGACATCAGCGGTACGGTAGCCGTAACAGCCTATCGGGTGGCGCAGGAATGCCTGACCAATGCGCTACGCCACAGCGACGCGCGCGAGATCGTGCTGCGGATCGAACGACGAACCGGAACCGAGAACGCGCTGCTGGTGCGGGTCGAGGACGACGGCGGCGGCGATGCCGCCAAGGTGGCGCAGTCGGCAGGCTTCGGCCTCACCGGCGTCAGCGAGCGCGTCGCCGCACTCGGCGGTTCGCTGTCGATCGCGCGCGCCAGTCGCGGCCTCTCCGTCGCCGCCACGATCCCGCTCGCCGCCTGAGATGACGACCGCGAAGATGACAGCCGTGAAGACTCGGGGAATCTCGATCCTGCTGGTGGACGACCATCCGGTCGTCCGTCAGGGCTATCGGCGCGTGCTCGAGCATCAGGACGATTTCAGCGTGGTCGCCGAGGCCGACAACGCCGCCAATGCCTATCGCGCGTTCAAGTCGCACGGGCCTGACGTGGTGGTGATGGACATCTCGATGCCGGGCGCGAGCGGGCTGGAGGCGATCCGCAACATCCGCGCGCGCGATGCCGACGCCCGCATCCTGGTCTTCAGCATGCACAGCGAGGCCGCCCAGGTGAAGGCGGCGTTCGCTGCCGGCGCCTCCGGTTTCGTCACCAAGGGCAGCGAGCCGGCCGAGCTGATCGCGGCGATCCGCTCGGTGGCCCGCGGCGAGCACGCGATGAGCGACGACGTCGCGCGGGTGCTCGCGCTGGAGAGCCTGGTGCCGACCAAATCGGCGCTCGACCAGCTCGGCGAGCGAGAGATCGAAATTCTCCGGCAGTTCGCGGCGGGCAGCACCAAGGAGCAGATCGCCGCCAACCTCAACCTCAGCACCAAGACCGTGCAGAACTACCACTATCTGATCAAGGCCAAGACCGGCCTGCGGACCGACGCCCAGCTGGTCCGCCTCGCCGTCGAATGCGGCCTGGCGAACCTCTAACCGCTCCCTCTCCCCGTTCTTGCGGGGAGAGGGTTGGGGTGAGGGGCTATCTCCGCGAAGACGCTGACAGCCGAGTTCGCGGAGGATCCCCCTCACCCGGAACGCATCTGGCGATGCGTTCCGGCCTCTCCCCGCAAGCGGGGCGAGGCGAAGCAAGGCCGGGGCGACGGACCGCCGATCTCGGCCGGTTTTCCCCGCCAAATGCCCCGAAAAGGTGGCTTCGCCCGGCCCGATTTGCTAAAGCGCAGCGTAAAAACAAATTGGCCGGAGCGCGTTTTGCGCGCCCCGCCCCGTCCGATTCGGAGTTCTCGATGATCCCCCGCTATACCCGCCCGGAAATGGCCTCCATCTGGGAGCCGCAGACGCGTTTCAAGATCTGGTTCGAGATCGAGGCGCATGCCGCCGACGCGCTGGCCGAGCTCGGCGTGATCCCAAAGGAAGCCGCTAGGACGATCTGGGCCAAGGGCAAGGATGCCACCTTCGACGTGGCGCGGATCGACGAGATCGAGCGTGAGACCAAGCACGACGTCATCGCCTTCCTGACCCATCTCGCCGAGATCGTCGGCCCCGAGGCGCGCTTCGTGCACCAGGGCATGACCTCCTCCGACGTGCTCGACACCTGCCTCAATGTCCAGCTCAAGCGCGCCGCCGACCTCCTGATCGCCGATCTCGACCGGGTGCTGGCGGCGCTGAAGACCCGCGCCTTCGAGCACAAGATGACGCCGACCATCGGCCGCTCCCACGGCATCCATGCCGAGCCGGTCACCTTCGGCCTCAAGCTCGCCTATGCCCATGCCGAGTTCGCCCGGGCCCGCGCCCGCCTGGTCGCCGCGCGCGACGAGATTTCGACCTGCGCGATTTCCGGCGCGGTCGGCACCTTTGCGCAGATCGATCCGCGGGTCGAAGAGCACGTTGCGAAAGCGATGGGCCTGCGGCCCGAGCCGGTCTCGACCCAGGTGATCCCGCGCGACCGCCACGCGATGTATTTTGCCACGCTCGGCGTGATCGCCGCCTCGGTCGAACGGCTCGCGGTGGAGGTGCGCCATCTGCAGCGCACCGAGGTGCTGGAAGCCGAGGAGTTCTTCTCCGAGGGCCAGAAGGGCTCGTCGGCGATGCCGCACAAGCGCAATCCGGTGCTGTCGGAAAACCTCTCCGGCCTGTCGCGCATGGTGCGCGCCTATGTGACGCCGGCGCTGGAGAACGTCGCGCTCTGGCATGAGCGCGACATCTCGCATTCCTCCGCCGAGCGCATGATGGGCCCCGATGCCACCGTCACGCTCGACTTCGCGCTGGTCCGGCTCGCCGGCCTGATCGAGAAGCTCCTGGTCTATCCGCAGAACATGCAGAAGAACCTCGACCGGCTCGGCGGCCTGGTGCATTCGCAGCGCGTGCTGATCGCGCTGACCCAGAAGGGCGCCAGCCGCGAGGACGCCTACAAATTCGTGCAGCGCAATGCGATGCCGGTGTGGCGCGGCGAAGGCGACTTCCAGACGCTGCTGAAGAACGACCCCGACGTGAAGAAATACATGACCGATGCCGAGATCGAGGAGAAGTTCGACCTCGGCTATCACCTCAAGCATGTCGACACGATCTTCAAGCGGGTGTTCGGCGAGGCCTGAGCGAGGCCGCCATTCCCACGTGACATCGCGGCGGGTTGCGCTACGCTGACCCGCCCTACGCAATCACAAGAAACGGACGCTTCCCATGCCCATCGTCAATCGCGTTGCCGCCCTCTCGGATGAAATGGCCGCCTGGCGCCATGACTTCCACGAGAACCCCGAATTGCTCTACGAGGTGCACCGCACCGCGGGCATTGTCGCCGACAAGCTGCGCGAGTTCGGCTGCGACGAGGTGGTGACGGGGATCGGGCGCACCGGCGTGGTCGGCGTGATCCGCGGCCGCAAGAACGGCTCGGGCAAGACCATCGGGCTGCGCGCCGACATGGACGCGCTGCCGATCGTGGAGGCCGCCGACGTGCCCTACGCCTCGAAGGTCCCCGGCAAGATGCACGCCTGCGGCCATGACGGCCACACCGCGATGCTCTTGGGCGCTGCGAAATACCTGACCGAGACGCGCAATTTCGACGGCACCGCGATCGTAATCTTCCAGCCCGCCGAGGAAGGCGGCGCCGGCGGCAAGGCGATGGTCGACGACGGGCTGATGACCCGCTGGGGCATCCAGGAGGTCTACGGCCTGCACAACATGCCCGGCCTGCCCGAGGGCTATTTCGCAACCACCCCGGGCCCGATGCTCGCCTCGTCGGACACCTTGAAGATCGTCGTGCGCGGCAAGGGCGGCCACGCCGGCGCGGCGCCGCACGAGGCGATCGACAGCGTCCTGATCGGCGCCCAGATCATCAATGCGCTGCAATCGATCGTGTCGCGCAATCTCGACCCGCTGAAGTCCGCGGTGATCTCGATCACGATGTTCGAGGCCGCAAATGCATTCAACGTGATCCCCGAGATCGTCACGCTGGGTGGCACCGTGCGCACGCTCGATCCCGGCGTGCGCGACATGGTCGAGCGCCGGATCGGCGAGGTCGCCTCCAGCATCGCCAAGGCCTATGGCGGATCGGCCGAGACGGACTATGGGCGCATGTATCCGGTGACGCTGAACCATGCGCATCAGGCCGGCATCGCCGCCGAGATCGCCCGCGACGTGGTCGGCGCCGACCGCGTCAACGACAATCTGGTGCCGGTCATGGGCGCCGAGGATTTCGCGTTCATGCTGGAAGCGCGCCCCGGCGCGTTCGTCTTCCTCGGCATGGGCGACGGCCCGATGTGCCACCACCCGGCCTACAAGTTCAACGACAACATCCTCGGCCACGGCGCGTCCTACTGGGTTCGCCTGGTCGAGAAGCAGATGCCGGCGGGCTAGCGCCGCCTGCGCAGTTGATGAACGGTGAATGGCCCGGCCGCGATCCATCGCGGCCGGGCCATTCACGTCATGAACGCGGCTGCTGTTGCGTGGTGCAGTGAATGCCGCCGCCGCCGGCGGCGATGCCGTCGATGTTGAGCTGAATGATTTCCCGGTCGGCAAACAGCTCCCGCAGGATATCGCGCGCATTGCGGTCGGCAGCCGCATCGCCGAATTCCGGGGCGATCACGGCGCCGTTGCAGACGTAGAAATTGATGTATCCGGCAGCGAAGTCCTTCGTGCCGTGCTTGGGGCGCACTGTCGACGGGCCCTGCAACACCACGATGTCGAGATGCCGGCCCTTGGCGTCGACCGCGCCGCGCAGCAGATCGAGGTGCCGCCTGGTCACCGCGTGATCGAACGACGACGGATCCGGCTCGAGGCCGGCCACGACGACGCCTGGACCGGCAAATCGTGCGTAGAAATCGGTATGTCCGTCGGTGATGTCCTTGCCGGCGATGCCGGGCAGCCAGATCACCTTGTCGAGCCCGAGCAGGCGCGACAATTCGGCCTCGCATTTCTCCCTGGAGACACCGGGATTGCGATTGGGGTTGAGCACACAGCTCTCGGTGATGATCGTAGTCCCCTCGCCATCGACTTCGATCCCGCCGCCTTCCAGCACCAGTCCGGCCTTGACGAACGTCGCGTTCGCCGCACGGGCCACGTGCCCTGCCACCTCGGCATCAAGCGCATGGCGCTGCTTGTTGCCCCAACCGTTGAAGTTGAAACCGATCGCGCCAAGCTGTCCCGAATTGTCGCGCACAAACACCGGACCGGTGTCGCGCATCCACACGTCATCGATCGCTCGAATGACGAGGCTGACCGAGGGGCCGCAGAGCCGCGCGGCTATCTCGCGATCCTCCTCGCGCACCAGCATGTTGACGCGTTCGTAGGCCGCAATCGCCTTGGCGATGCCGGCGAGATTTTCCCGCGCGACGGGAAGCAGCTTGCCGCCCCAGATCGCCGCGCTGGCGCCGAACGCCATCCAGGTCGCGGCATGCGGCGCGCCCTCGTCCGGCATCCGCCAGTTCGCATTGTCCCGCGCAAGATCGTCCACGAGATCCCGGCCGCGATGGCCCTCCCGGCTTCAACGCCAGATTAGCGCCGTCGCCAACCGGACGCCACGACCTGACGGTGATCCGCTCGCGCTGGGCCTGGCCGCCCAAGTCGCTCGGTGAGGCGTCTAACGCGCGGGGTCGGCCTCACTCGCCCCGATCATGCGCGCCGCGACGCGGTCGCGCTTGACGAAATGATGGAAGGCGACTGCGGCGAGATGCAGCACGATCAGTGCCAGCAGCACATAGGCGAAGAAGATGTGGCGCCCCTCATAGGCATCCGCCGCCGCCTTGTCAGGCGAGGTGATCTGCGGAACGTGGAACAGGCCGAAGAAGCTCGAATAGTCCTGCGCGCGGGATCCGGAATGCGCCCAGCCCAGCATCGCGACCAGGATGGTGACGGCATAGAGCGCGCCGTGGCTGACGCGGGCGGCGATCCTTTGCCAGCTGGGCATGTCGGCCGGCAGCGCCGGCGTCGGGTTGACGCCGCGCCACAGCAGCCTGAGCACCGTGAGCAGCAGCACTAGGTAGCCGATGTCGGCGTGGATCGACCGGTAGAAGAACTTGTCCGCCCGCGCCGGGATGTGGTTCATCCACCAGCCATAGGCCAGCATGCCGATGATGGCGATGCCGAGCACCCAGTGGAACGCTCGGGCGAGCGAGCCCCAGCTCGCGGTCGTATTGCGGATCATGGTCGAATGGTCCCCGGCGGCCCGTCTGGATTTCACACGTCACAGCAATAGTTTGCCGTGATACTTGCAGGTATCGGCCAAGGCCATGTGAAATTCCCGGCTTCACCGCCTTTTGTCGGCCCCAAAGGCCGGGCAGGCAAAAACAACTGAATGGTAACCCTGCTTCGGATAGACTCTTCACCGTGTCCACCCCCCCGACCATCCTTGTGTTCGATTCCGGCCTCGGCGGCCTCACCGTGCTGCGCGAGATCGTCCGCGCCCGGCCCGACGCGCACTTTGTCTATGTCGCCGACGATGCGTTCTTCCCCTATGGCCACCACACCGAGGACGAGATCATCGACCGCGTGGTGCCGCTGGTCGGCGAGCTGATCCGGGCTCATCGGCCCGACCTGGTCGTGATCGCCTGCAACACGGCGTCGACCCTGGTCATGTCGCATCTGCGCGACGCCTATCCTTTGCCCTTCGTCGGCACGGTGCCGGCGATCAAGCCGGCCTGCGCCTCGTCGAAGACGCAGCGCGTCTCGGTGCTCGGCACCAGGGGCACCGTGAAGCGGGAATATACCCGCAAGCTGATTTCGGATTTCGCGCAGGGCTGCGAGGTGACCCTGGTCGGCTCCGGCGAGCTCGCCTCGCTGGCGGAAGCCGCGCTCAGCGGCCAGAGCGTGCGCGATGAGGACATCGCGGCCGAGCTCGCGCCCTGCTTCGTCGGCGCCGGCCCCGACGACCCGGCCCGCACCGACACCGTCGTGCTCGCCTGCACGCATTATCCGCTGCTGCTGGAACGCCTGACCAGGCTCGCGCCCTGGCCGGTCGACTGGATCGATCCGGCGCCGGCGATCGCACGCCGCGTCGCCGACCTGCTCGGCCCCGCCGGCACCGGGAGCGACGAGGCCGGCGCCGAGATGATCTTCACCTCGAAGCGCCCGCACACGCTGGCAGCGGCGCTGACGCCGTTCTTCGGCGGCCGCGTACCGGCCTGATCCTTCCCGTCGTCACAGCGCGCTGCTAGTTTCCCCTCGCCTCACGAGGGAGCACCGCATTGACCTCAGCACCGCTGACGCCACTCAACCGCCTGCGCAAGGCGTGGCGCGACAAGCGCCCGACCTTCGGCGCGATCGCGACCATTCCGAGCATCCAGACCGTGCAGATCATGGCGCAGTCGCTGGACTGGATCATCGTCGATCTCGAGCACGGCCCGATCGATCTCGGCACAGCGCATGCGATGATCGTGGCGACCTCGGGGACGCCATGCGTGCCGATGGTGCGGATATCAGCCAACGAGCCGCACCTTGCCAAGGCGCCGATGGACATCGGCGCGCTCGGCATCAACTTCCCGATGATCTGCAACCGCAACGAGGCCGAGAAGGCAGCGCGCAGCGTGCGCTATCCGCCGAAAGGTGACCGGCTCTGGGGCCCGTTCCATGCGCCGTTCCGCTGGGGCGTCTCGATGAACGACTACATGGCGACCGCCGACGACGACATGATCTGCATGATCACGATCGAGCATGTCGATGCAGTGAACCGCATCGACGAGATCATGGCGACGCCCGGCATCGACCTCGCGGTGATCGGCCCCGGCGATCTCGCCACCTCGATCAACAAGCGCGGGCTGCCCGACGATCCCGAAGTGATCGCGCTGATGCAGCGCGCCGAGGAAGGCATCTTGAAGAGCGGCGTGCCGATCGGCGGCGTCGCGCGCACCGCAGAGCAGGCCAATGCGATGATCGACCGCGGCTATCTGGCGCTGGCGCTCGGCTTCGACTGGTCGCTGTTCCAGCGCGGCATCGCCGCCGCCTTCGCCGGGATCAGGCGGTAAGCAGGTTCCAATGATGTCACACAGGAACCGCAGCGCGACTGAACGCGGGCGCTGCCAGTCAGCCCTCTGTAAGCTCGGTCGCGGATAATGCCAGGACGGCCGGCGCGATTGGATGAACGGACTAATCCCAATGTCGAAAGCGTACATCACACAGTGCCTGCTTTTCGCCGCGATTCCGCGCTGCTAGACTTTCGCGGGTTGGGAGGAAATTGCATGTTCAGGAAATTGCTGCTTGGCCTCACCGTGATTGCGTTTGCCGGCGCAGGCGGCGGCTTTGTCGGTGCTGGCGCTGCCTTGGCGCAGCAGAGCGGTATCAAGCGAACGCCGCTACAGAAGGTCGATTTTCCGGCGGGCTACAACACGGTCACCGCGATCGCCGAGGTTCCAGCCGGGGGTGCGTCGGGGCGTCACAGCCATCCGGGTGCGGAAACCGGCTATGTGCTCGAAGGCGAGCTGGAGCTTGTGATCGACGGCAAGCCGCCGCTGAAGCTGAAGGCGGGCGATTCCTACCAGATTCCGGAAGGCGCGGTGCACGACGCCAAGACCTCCGGCGACAAGCCGCTGAAGGTGCTCGGCGTCTACGTGGTCAAGGCCGGCGAGCCCCTGGCGAAACCAGCACCGTGAACCCGAACCGATTGGCCTCCGGCCGGTTGGTTCATGTCAGCTTCAGGTGCGGCGAGCGACAATTTGAGTTCGCCGGACCTTCGATGTTTTGCCTGATTGCAGGGATTTGAACCGAACAGATGCGCGGTAAGTTTCGTCGGATTTCATTGCCGCGCCGTCTCGTCGCCGATCTGATGCACGCATCGGCAGATGTGCCGTTCGTCTCCCTGACGCGCTCGCTGAACGTTCGTGCTGTCGTCGAGGCCCGGGCACGCGCCGCGCAGGCACCGGGCTGGGCCGCGATCTTCGTCAAGGCATTCGCGCTGGTCGCCAAGACCGAGCCGACCCTGCGCACGCTGCACGTCAAATTGCCGTGGCCCTGCCTCTACGAGCTGCCGCGCAGCGTCGGCATGGTGGCTATTGCGCGCGTTGAGAAGGGCGAGGACTGCGTGTTGTTCGAGCGCGTCTGCGCCGCCGACGAAATGGCGCTCAGCGATGTCGACGCGCTGATCCGGCGCGCCAAGACCGCGCCGCTGCACGAGATCCCGTCGTTCCGCAAGACCCTCAGCGTGACGCGCCTGCCGCTTCCGCTGCGCCGGCTGGCCTGGGCGATCGGGCTGAATTTCGGCCGGCAGCGCGCCAATTTCTGCGGCAGCTTCGGCGTCACCTCGGTTGCGGCCTATGGCCCCGGCGAGTTGCACGCGCTGAGCCCGGGGCCTTTCCTGCTGAGCTACGGCGTGATCAAGCCGGATAACACCGTGGATGTGGTGCTGCGCTGGGACCATCTGGTCTGCGACGCCGCCCTGATCGCCCAGACCCTGATCCGGCTCGAGCGGGTGCTGGCCGGCGAAATCGCCACGGAATTGGCCACGATCCGGCCTCACGCCGACACCCGGCCGGTCCGGGCGGCCGGAAACCGGCTTTGAGCGACGAAATCGGCCGATTTTGACGCCGATTCGACCCAAAATGCCCCCTGTTTTGTTTGACAGGAGCGGACTTTCTCCTTAAGACCACCCTTGCTCGCGGGCCGGTTTCGGCCCGCGATGCGTTTCGCGACCCGTGGTTCTCCCCGAGCTTTCGAGGCGAACCTGTCGGTACAGGCCTTTTGGCCGGTACACAGGAGGGCGCGTCTCCTCAAACCCTAGACTGACAAAACGCCGGTCGCTTCGTGCGAAGGCTATGCAAAGAGGACGCGATGACAAAGCGCAGTGAGGCGAAGTACAAGATCGATCGCCGCATGGGCCAGAATATCTGGGGCCGCCCGAAGAGCCCCGTGAACCGCCGCGAATACGGCCCCGGCCAGCACGGCCAGCGCCGCAAGGGCAAGCTCTCCGACTTCGGCGTGCAGCTCCGCGCCAAGCAGAAGCTCAAGGGCTACTACGCCAACATTTCCGAGCGCCAGTTCCACGGCATCTATGTCGAAGCCAGCCGCCTGAAGGGCGACACCGGCGAGAACCTGATCGGCCTGCTCGAGCGCCGTCTCGACACCGTGGTGTATCGCGCCAAGTTCGTCTCCACGATGTTCGCCGCGCGCCAGTTCATCAACCACGGCCATGTCAAGGTGAACGGCCGCAAGGTCAACATCGGCAGCTACAAGCTGAAGGTCGGCGACGTCGTCGAGGTCAAGGAATCCTCCAAGCAGCTCACCCCGGTGCTGGAAGCGAGCCAGCTCCCCGAGCGTGATGTGCCCGACTTCATCGAAGTCGATCACTCCAAGATGACGGCGAAGTACGCGCGTACCCCCGGCCTCTCGGACGTGCCGTTCCCGGTGCAGATGGAGCCGCATCTGATCGTCGAATTCTATTCGCGCTGATCGGTTCAGCGTTGCGAGATTCGAAAGGCCCCGGTTTTGCCGGGGCCTTTTTGTTTGGCCTGCGGACTATTGCAGTGCGTCGACCAGCACACGGTCAGCTGTGTGACCATGATCGGCAGCTGCTCGCGAGCAACGTCCGACCAATTTTCGCAGATCACGTCCGGATTGAGCTAGATCAAATTCAAGGCAGATCGGCTCGTACAATGTCGCATTCGATAGGGATGTTGGATGCTGCGACGGGCGACAAATATTCCGACGGAGATGTTCCGGACGGTCATTGCCATTGCCGAGGCCGGCTCCATGTCGAAGGCGGCCGACGTGCTGAACCTCAGCCAGCCCGCGATCAGCGCGCAAGTAAAGCGCCTTCAGCGATACATCGGCGGCGAGTTGTTCATCCGTACCGCAAGCGGCACAAATCCCACCGAGCTGGGCAAGCTGGTGCTTCAGCAGGCACGCCGGATCATCGACGCCAACGATCAGGTTCTCAGACTCGGCGGATCAGAGCGGCCCTCCGTGTGCAGGCTGGGAGTGAGCCAATTCTTTGCCGAGCCTCTGTTTGACATGATCGGCAAGGCTGGCCTTTCCGACATCTTCGTGATTGGCGAGCACTCGAGCGAAATTCGGCGAGGTCTCGTTGAGCGATTCATCGACGTCGCTTGTTTGTTCATGCATGAAGCCGACGGGCACGAAATCGAGGACCTGATCGTCGACGAATTCAAATTCGAAACCAGCTGGGTCAAGGCCCGGGATTTTGTCACGCGACCCGGCGCTCCGATTCCGATCATCACGCTTCCCGAAGACAATTGGATCATCGAGCCGCTGGAGCGAATGAAGGTTGCTTACCAGGTCGTGCTTCGAAGCTCTGACTCGGCAGTACGCGCCAGCGCTCTCAGAGCGGGGCTCGGCGTGACGGCCATGCCATCAGTATTCGTGCCGCCAGGCCTCGTCATCTCCAGGGACTCCTATTTGCCAGTGCTGGCGGCTCGCCGAGCTGTCGTCTGCATTCGTGAGGGGTGGACCGCAACCAATGTGCAGCATTTGGCAGGTCAGCTTTCCGAGCTGCTGGAGGACCTCGGCACCGTGATCTCTGAATCAGAAAGCTTGACCGACAATCGGTGAGCCGACTGGCGCAATCAAAGCCCTGACGTGCGACTTCTCGTCACGCCACCAAAGTTTGAAATTTTAGTCATTCGACATAGATTTCCGCTGAACCTGAAGACCCGCCGCATTGGAAGCAACTTGGTGCGGGTCAATCTCGCAAGCGGAACGACACCTTGGCGTGTTGCTGTTGCTTGTGGTGGCGAACCGCGTCGTCAACTCATGAAACGCGCGGGATGGTGCCGTACTTCGATAAGGCCCGATCGAGGCTTCCCCTTGCAACATCCCGAATGTGAGTCGAATCGGCTCGCGATTGAGCTTGCCTATGTCATCGTCCAGCACGAGCAGGATCGCATTATTCATAGACGGCGCTAGTCTGCACGCGACGGCGAAGGCGCTCGGCTTCGATATCGACTACAAGCGTCTCCTCAGCGAATTTCAAAGCCGCGGGAGACTCCTGCGCGCGTACTACTACACCCCCCTAGAGGACCAAGGATCCTCCTCGATGCGGCCCTTGATCAATTGGCTGAGCTATAATGGATACACCGTAGTCACCAAGACGACCAAAGCATACGTCGACGGAAACGGCCGCCGTAGAGTCACACGCAATGCGAACATCGAGCTTGCTGTCAACGCCATGGAGCTCGCCGATCGTATCGATCAGCTGGTGCTGGTCTCCGGCGATGGAGATTTCCGGCGGCTCGTTGAAGCAGTGCAGAGACGCGGCGTGCAAGTGACGGTGGTTTCGAGCGCGGCCCGTCAGTCGCCGTTGATCGAAGACGAACTGCGTCGGCAGGCTGATGTTTTTACCGACATTGCCGAATTGATGCCCAGGATCAGTCGCGATCTCTCCGAATGAAATTGCCGCGGTAGGGGCCATCAGCCACTGAGCCGCGGATGGCCGACATCTCGTCTGGTCGGAAGAAAAATCCATCTCCGCGGGGAACACCAGAATTCGATCCCAGCGGATCGGCGGCACGACCGCATGGATTGTCGCGTGACGCCGGCCGGGATTATCGTTATGTGGTTTCGCCATGCGGTCCGATCACCCCAAAACTGACCGGTGAATCCGCGCCCCGGCGCGGACCGATGAGGTAAGCCATGCACTACACCCCTGCCCGCCCCGATCCGAAGGCGCCCGCCGTCCGCATCAACCTGCTGTCGGACACCCAGACCAAGCCGACGCCGGCGATGCGCGAGGCGATGGCCGGGGCGGAGGTCGGTGACGAGCAGGTCGGCGACGATCCGACCACCAACGAGCTCTGCGCCCGCGTTGCCGATCTGCTCGGCAAGGAGGCCGCCGTATTCATGCCGTCGGGCACGATGTGCAACGTCGCCGCAACGCTGGCCTATTGCCGGCCGGGCGACGAGATCCTGGCGCATGCCACCGCGCATATCATCGCGCGCGAGGGCGGCGCGCATGCCGCGCTCGGCGGCTTCCAGATCACCCAGCTGTCGGGCGACGATGGCCAGTTCACGCCCGAGACGTTCCGCGCCGCGCTGCATCCGCGCACTCGCTACCAGCCGCCGCAGGTGCTGGTCAGCGTCGAGCAAACCGCCAATATCGGCGGCGGCACGATCTGGAAGAAGGCCGCGCTGGATGAGGTCGTGCGCATCGCCAAAGCCCACGGGCTCGTGACCCATATGGACGGCGCGCGGTTGCTGAACGCGACCGTCGCCTCCGGTATCTCGCCACGCGACATGACGGCGGGCTGGGATTCGGCCTGGATCGACTTCTCCAAGGGCCTCGGCGCGCCGATCGGCGGCGTCATCGCCGGCGCCAGAGCGTTCATCGACGACGTCTGGCGCTGGAAGCAGCGGCTCGGCGGCTCGATGCGGCAGTCCGGCGTCTGTGCCGCCGCCTGCATCCACGCGCTCGATCATCATGTCGACCGCCTCGCCGACGACCACGCCAATGCGCGGGCGCTGGCGCGCGGGCTGTCGCAGATCAACGGCATCGCAGTGCAGACGCCCGAGACCAACCTGGTCTTCTTCAAGCCCGACGGCGCCGGCGTATCAGGTGACAAGATGGTCGCCGAGCTGCGCAAACGCGGCGTGATGCTGGCGATGATGGACGGCCGGATCAGGGCCTGCACGCATCTCGACGTCTCGGCCGCAATGATCGAGGAAGCCGTCGGCCACGTCAGGGACATCGTCCGCGCGGCGTAGTATCCGCTCGTCATTGCGAGCGAAGCGAAGCAACCCATCTGTCCGTGTGCGCGGGGCGATGGATTGCTTCGTCGCTTCAGCGCAAAATTGCTTTGCAATTTTGTCGCGAGCTCCTCGCAATGACGAGAGGAAGGTCTTACCCGAACTACCGCCCCATCGCCTGATAGATCAGCGTCTTCAGCTCCTGCTGGATCCGGCCGCGCTGTGACGGCGTCTGCACCATGAAGATGCCGAACAGATCGTCGGCGGGATCGATGAAGAAGAACGTGCCCCCGACGCCGTCCCAGCGATACTCGCCCAATGGCCAATTCGTGTTCTCCGGCGCCGAGGTGCGCACGGCAAAGCCGAGGCCGAAGCCGGAGTTCGGACCGGGATAATAGTTCTTGTCGCGCACGACCCCGGTCTCGGGACCGATATGGTCCTTCGCCATCAGCGCGATGGTTTCCGGCTTCAGGTAGCGCTTCCCCTCATAGAGGCCGCCGTTCAGCAGCATCTGCGAGAAGCGCGCATAGTCGCCGATGGTGCCGACCATGCCGCCGCCGCCGGATTCCCACCGCAGCAGCTTGCGGGGGTCGCGGATGTCGGCGACCGGACTGATGGTGCGATCCTTCGGCATCGGCTCGGCGATCAGCGGCCATTTCGCAGGGTCGGTGACGTAGAACGCCGTCTCGTTCATTCCGAGCGGGCCGAGCAGCCGCTCCTTCTCGACCTGAAACAGGGATTTCCCCGAGATCACCTCGATGATGCGGCCGAGCACATCGGTGGAATGGCCGTAGTCCCATTGCGTGCCGGGTTGTTCGGCGAGCGGCAGCGCCGTCAGCCGCGCCACGAATTCGGCATTGTCGGGATCGTTGTTGAACAGGCCGGCATCGGCGTAGTCCTTGTTCACGATCCCGCCGCCGTAATAGCCGTAAGGCAGACCTGCGGTATGGCGCATCAGATCTTCGATGGTGACGGGGCGCTTGAGCGGCTCCAGCGTCATCGTCGTCTTGCCCTCGTCGCCGCGCTTCTCCACACCGACCTTCATGCCGGCAAAGGCCGGGATGTATTTCGACACGGGGTCGCTGAGCGCGAGCTTGCCTTCCTCCACCAGCATCATGGCGACGACCGTGGTGATCGGCTTCGACATCGAATAGAGGCGGAAGATGGTATCCGGGCTCATCGACAGTTCGGTGGCGACGTCGCGAACCCCGAAATTCTGGAAGTAAACCGGCTTGCCGTGCTGCTGCAGCAGCAGGATCGCGCCGGGAATCTTGCCGGTCGCGATCTCGTTCCTGATGTAATCGGAGACCTTGACGAGCCCCTCCGGCGAGAAACGCGCGACGGAGCTCGCCCTCGCCTCGACCGCACCGAGCAGGAGCATGAGCGCCGCGATCAGAGCGCGGCGCACGCGCATCTCAATTCTCCAGCGCTTCATAGATCAACTGCTTCAGCTTCACCTGGATGGGCTGGCGCTGGCTCGGTGATTGCTCGAGCAGGATGAAGAACATGTCCTGCTTGCGGTCGATCACGTAATAGCAGCCGCTTGCGCCGTCCCACTTCAGTTCACCCAGGTCGCCGGGCGGCGGCGGCTTCGCATTGCCGGGATCGGTGCGGACCGCGATGCCGAGCCCGAAACCGAAGCCGTCGCCGGGGAAATAGAATGCGTCGCGCGCGACGCCGGAGCCCGGGCCGACCTGGTCTGTCGTCAATTCCTTGAACGTTTCGGGCTTCAGAATGGTCTTCCCGTCGAAAGTGCCGCCATTGAGCAGCATCTGAGCGAAGCGCGAATAATCAGCCATGGTCGAGACCATGCCGCCGCTGGCGGATTCCCACTTCTTGACCTTGGTCGGATCATTGACCCGGCCGACCCGGAAGTCGCTGTCGTTCGGCATCGGTTCGGCCATCAGCTTCTGCTTCTCGGGATCAGTGACGAAGAAGCCGGTGTCCGTCATGCCGAGCGGGTCGAGCAGCCTTTCGCGCTCGATCGTCGAGAACTTCTCGCCAGTGGCCACCTCCATCACACGCGCCAGAATGTCGGTGGAATGGCCGTACTGCCAGAGCGCGCCGGGCTGGTTGTGCAGCGGCAACTTGGCGATCCGCTCGGCGAACTCGGCGAGGTCGAAATCGCCTCCATAAATGTTGGCTTCCTTGTAGGCCTTGCGGACCAGGCTGTCGCCATAGAAGCCGTAGGTGACGCCCGACGTATGCGTCATCAAATCGTGGATCGTGACCGCCCGGTTCGGCGGCACCAATTCGAGTGTCTTGGTGCCGTCCTCGGCCTTCTTCTCGACGCCTACCTTTACATCGGCAAATGACGGAATGTACTTCGAGACGGGATCGTCGAGCTTGTACTTGCCCTCTTGCAGCAGTTGCATCGACACCACGGCGGAGATCGACTTCGACATCGAGGCCAGGCGGAAGATGGTCTTGTCGGTGATCGGCGCCTTGCTCACCACGTCCTGGACGCCGAAGGATTCGTGGTAGACCGGCTTGCCATGCTGCTGGATTAGGACGATCGCGCCGGGGATCTTGCCAGTCGCCACCTGTTCCCTAAAGAATTCCGAGATTTTGGCGAGCTTCTCCGGATTGAAATGCGCGCCAGCCGGAATCTCGTAAGTGCCCTCGGTGTGCGTGTACGCGGGCGAAGCCGCCAGCAGCACTGCGGCGGCCGCAGCCGTGCGCCAAAATCCGAATGAAATCATTTGATCTATCCCTCTCCCCGCATATCACGGGGAAGTGTAGCGGCGGTATCATCAGGCACAAGGGCTCCCAAAGGCGTCCAGGACCGCCTGATGCAGCTCGCCGCTTGGGGCCGAGAAGCAGCAAAAGATCACCTGTGTGACACCGGGGGCGGATAGCAGGGCATCGACGACGGTTTCGACCGCAATCTGGGCGGCGCGATCTGCGGGGAAACGATAGATGCCGGTCGAGATTGCAGGGAAAGCGACCGACGCAAGCCCATGCTTTTCGCAGAGCTCGATCGAGCGCTGATAGCAGGATGCCAGCAGCCTGTCCTCATCGAGCTTGCCGCCATTCCACACCGGGCCGACCGTATGGATGACGTGCCTGGCGGGAAGCCTATAGCCTCTGGTGATCTTGGCCTGGCCAGTCTCGCAGCCGTGAAGCATACGGCATTCGGCGACCAGATCGGGTCCAGCGGCACGATGGATCGCGCCGTCGACACCGCCGCCACCGAGCAGCGATGAGTTGGCCGCGTTGACGATGGCGTCAACGCGCAGGGTCGTGATGTCGGTGACGATGACGTCGAGCCGCGCCTTGCCGATCTGGCGCGCGGTCAAGGTCAGGCAGCTACGTCGACCGGGATGCCCTTGTCGGCAAACAGCTGCTGCAATTCACCGGCCTGGAACATCTCGCGGATGATGTCGCAACCGCCGACGAACTCGCCCTTCACATAGAGCTGCGGAATCGTCGGCCAATTCGAATAGACCTTGATGCCGTTGCGCAGCTCGGCCGATTCGAGAACGTTGAGGCCTTTGTAGCCGACACCGATGTGGTCGAGGATCTGAACGACCTGACCGGAAAACCCGCACTGCGGGAATTGCGGCGTGCCCTTCATGAACAGCACGACGTCGTTCGACTTCACTTCGTTGTCGATGAATTGCTCGATGCTCATTTTCGCTTCCTTCGGGGGCGGCGCTCTCAGGCCTTGACGGGCCGGCCCACCCTTCTAACCCGTGACTGGCTATATATGTAGCTCAAACCATTGTGCATCCAAAGTAAAATGGCGGAAATCTGGCATGCGGCGGGGGCCGGACGGCACCCCCAAAAGCGCCGGGATTATCTGACGGGCCCAATATCATCATGGGGGAGGCTTTTTTCCCGTAACGGAGCCCCTATCTAGGACGAACTGTCCGTCAGGAACCAGATTGCCGAAGCAACGTTCTCCCCCTGGAATCGGAGACCCATGTGACGAAACCAGCCTCTGCCGCGGCCACCAATTCCGCCGCCACCCCGTCACTTTCCTCCGAATCCGCCCCGCTCGCACAGCGGCTGGCGGACGCCTATCGCGCGGTCCGCGACGAGACGGAGCGCCGGGCCGCCCCGCTGTCGGCGGAAGACCAGCTAATCCAGTCGATGCCGGATGCGAGCCCTGCCAAGTGGCACCGCGCCCATACCACCTGGTTCTTCGAGCAATTTCTGCTCGGCGAGCACGTCAAGGGCTACACGCCGTTCCATCCGGACTACGCCTATCTGTTCAATTCCTATTACGTCAGCGCCGGCCCGCGGCACGCCCGCCACCAGCGCGGCCATCTGACCCGCCCGACCGCCGACGAAGTCACCGCCTATCGCCGCCATGTCGACGCCGAGGTGGTGAAATTCTTCCGGACCGCGACGCAGGACACGCTCGAGGCCCTGGTGCCGCTGGTCGAGGTCGGCCTCAACCATGAGCAGCAGCATCAGGAGCTGATGTACACCGACATCCTGCATGCCTTCGCGCAGAACCCGATCCCGCCGGCCTACGATCCGGCGTGGCGCTTCCCGGCATCGCAGCACGGGCCGCAGGAATGGGTCACGCTCAACGAAGGCATCCACACCGTCGGCCACGGCGACGACAGCTTCCATTTCGACAATGAGAAGCCCGCGCATCGCGCCTTGGTCGGCCCGGTGAAACTCGCCAAGAACCTCGTCAGCAACGCCGACTGGCTCGCCTTCATCAAGGACGGCGGCTATTCCACCGCGACGCTGTGGCTGATGGACGGCTTCGGCACCGTCAGCAACGAGGGCTGGCAGGCGCCGGGTCACTGGCGCGAGATCGACGGCGAATGGAAGATCATGACGTTGGGTGGCCTGCAGGCCATCGATCCGCAGGCCCCGGTCTGCCATGTCAGCTACTACGAAGCCGACGCCTTCGCCCGCTGGGCCGGCAAGCATCTGCCGACCGAGATGGAATGGGAGGTCGCGGCACGTGCCGGCCTGCTGAACGACGCCTATGGCATCGTCTGGCAATGGACCCGCAGCGCCTACTCACCCTATCCGGGCTACCGTGCGATCGAGGGCGCGCTCGGTGAGTACAACGGCAAGTTCATGGTCAACCAGCTGGTGCTGCGCGGCTCGTCGCTGGCGACCCCACGCGGTCACAGCCGTGTCACCTATCGCAACTTCTTCTATCCCCACCATCGCTGGCAATTCACGGGGTTACGCCTCGCCGACTACGCCTGATTGATTCCAGTTGACATCAAGTGCGCGCCGGTAAGCGCGTTCAGGAGAGTATCATGAATGTGCATGCCGCCGCTTTGGCCAAAGCGTATCCATTCGACGAAGCGACCTCGGCGTTTGCCGGCGACGTGATCGGCGATCTCGCCCGTCACCCGAAACGGCTGTCGCCGAAATATTTCTACGACGCCACCGGCTCGGAGCTGTTCGAGCAGATCACGGTGCTGCCGGAATACTATCCGACGCGCACTGAACTTGGCATCCTGCGCGACCGCGGCGACGAGATATCAGCGATCATCCCCGACGGCGCGGCGCTGGTCGAGTTCGGCGCCGGCGCGACCACCAAGGTGCGCCTGCTACTCGAGCATTGCGAGTTCGCAGCCTATGTCCCGGTCGATATATCAGGCGATTTCCTGAAAGCGCAGGCCGACGGCCTGCGGAAGGATTTCCCGGGTCTCGGTATCTATCCGGTGGCGGCCGATTTCACCACGCCGTTCGCGCTGCCCGAGGCGGTCGCAGCGATGCCGAAGGTCGGCTTCTTCCCCGGCTCGACGCTCGGCAATTTCGAGCCGAGCGAGGCCTTGGCCTTCCTGCGCAGCGCGCGCAAGATCCTAGGCCATGGCGCGCAGATGATCATCGGCGTCGACCTCGAGAAAGACGAGCGCGTGCTGTACGACGCCTATAACGACGCGGCCGGCGTCACCGCGCGCTTCAACCTCAATGTGCTGGTGCGGATCAACCGTGAGCTCGGCGGCAATTTCGACCTGTCGGGCTTCACCCACCGCTCGATCTACAACCGCGACCGCCATCGCATCGAGATGCACCTGATCAGCCGCAAGGCGCAGACCGTGCGCATCCTCGGCAACACCTTCGCGTTCCGCCCCGGCGAGAGCATTCACACCGAGAACAGCTACAAATACTCGCTCGAGCGTTTCACCGCGCTCGCCCGCAGCGCGGGGTGGACGGTGCGCAACAGTTGGACCGACGCCAACACGATGTTCTCGGTGCACGCTCTCGTGGCGGACTAGCGATATTATTAGATTGACGCGTTTTCTTCACGCGAACCGGTACCCACTTCGCTCGAAAACGCTATGAACGCGAGGGACGGGGGCACGATGATGGGCCGGCGCGCGCTGCAGGTCGCCACAGCGGTGCTCGCCCTTGTCCCGATCCTGACCGGCATCATCACCATGCTCGGCGTGAGCGATCCGCTCTATGCCGCGTCGGGCGTGCCGGCGCTGCCGGTGCTCGACAGCAATCTGCGCTTCTTCGGCGGGGTCTGGCTCGGTCTCGGCCTTGCCCTGCTCTGGCTGGTGCCGCGCATCGAAAGCGAGAGCGTTCTGTTCCGCGTGGTCTGGGGCGGCATCTTCCTCGGCGGGATCGGCAGGCTGCTGTCGATCGTGATGGTCGGCGCACCGCCGCTGCCCTTCGTGGGCTTCACCCTGCTCGAAGTGATCGGCGCGCCCCTGTTCGTCTATTGGCAGCATCGCGTGGCGACTGCCCGTCGCACGTAACGACCTTCCCTATTCTTCCTCTCCCGTCGACCTTAGCGAGATCGACTCCCACGCCGCCACCACGATCATGATCGCGGTGGTGACTATCGAAAGCATCAGCGGGGACATCCCGCCGGCGAAATACGCCGCGACCGCCAGCGCGATGATGCCGACGCCATGCGAGAGCTGCAGAAAGCCGCGGATCACGTATTTGAACAGGATGGTGCCGACCAGGAACAGCGCGGGACCGCCGACCGAGCTGACGATCGTTTTCAGGTCGCAATGGCCGGTGGGATGCTTCAGCACCAGTTCGTCGGCGACCGCGGTGAGAATGATGCCACCGACGATCGGCATGTGCAGGTAGGTGTAGGCGATCCGTGCCACGCGGCCGGATTCCTCGGATTTCGAGATCATGTCCGAGCCGGCCTCGGCGCCCTTGTGGAAATAGATCCACCACATCGCGATGCTGCCGACCAGCGCCGAGATGAAGGCTGTGACATTCTCCGGAGTCCAGGTCAGCTCGGCAAAGGTCGCGCCGTCGACCACGATGGCCTCGCCGAGTGCGATGATGATGAAGCCGGCGCAGCGCTCCGCCATGTGGCCGCCCTCGACCGACCAGGCCTCCATGGAGGAGAAGCCGAGCCCGGGGGTCCAGAACCGCAGGGCCGGCGCGACATATTCGATCGCGAGCGCCGCGATCCAGAGCCACATCCGCGTCTCGTGCTCGGCGAAGCCGCCAAGGATCCACAGCACCGCCGAGCAGCTGAGCCAGGTCAGGATCCGGATCGCATTGTGGCGCACCGCGGTGCGGCGCCGCGGCGTCGCCAGCAGCCAGAACGCCGTGCGGCCGACCTGCATTGCCGCATAGGTCCCGGCAAACCACAGCCCGCGGCCCTCGAAGGCGGTCGGGATCGAGGTCGACAGCAACAGCCCGCCCAGCATCAGGACGAACAGCAGCAGGCGGACCGGCGTCAGGTCGGGATTGAGCCAGTTGGTGACCCAGGTGGTGTAGACCCACACCCACCACACCGCGAGGAACAGCAGCGTGACCTGCACCGCGCCCAGCGGGCTGAAGTGGTGCAGCAGCGTATGCGACAACTGCGTGACGGCGAAGACGAAGACGAGATCGAAAAACAGCTCGGCATTGGTGACGCGGCTGTGCTGGTTCGGCACGATGACGCGAAACATCGCGCCACGCGGATTGTCTGCCATCGCTCCAGGCCCCCGCCCGCTGGCCGGGGCCTAGCCTTCCGGCACCCCGGTCTGCAGGGCGAGCGCGTGCAGCACGCCACCCATCTGGCCCTTCAGCGACTGGTAGACGATCTGATGCTGCTGGACGCGGGACTTGCCGCGGAATGACTCGGAAACGACAGTGGCCGCGTAGTGGTCGCCGTCGCCTGCCAGGTCGCGGATCGTCACCTCGGCGTCCGGGATAGCTGCCTTGATCATCGATTCGATATCACGGGCGTCCATCGGCATCCCAGTCCACCTCCGTCAAGTCGTTCGAATCAGGGCCGATTCGGCCCGGATAAAACCTAGTCCTTGAGGTCTTCTAGGTCATCCTGCCGCACACTATATTCCCATTCCCAGCGAATTAAACCTGCATCAATCGGTCACAAGCCATCACGCCGAAATCACCAGAAGAGGCGCAGAATCATGAAGCTCCCCGGCCCCGACCATCCGATCACGATCACACCCAATGCCAAGCGCGTCCGCGTCACAGCCGACGGCGTCGTCATCGCCGAGACGACCCATGCGCTGACGCTGAAGGAAGCGAGCTATCCGGCGGTGCAATACGTGCCCCGGCAGGACGCCAACATGGCGCTGCTGACCCGCACCGAGCGGACCACGCATTGCCCCTACAAGGGGGATGCGAGCTATTTCAGCATCAAGGCCAACGGCAAGACGCTGGACAATGCGATCTGGACCTATGAGGAGCCCTTCCCGGCCATGACCGAGATCACCGGCCACCTCGCGTTCTATCCGGACAAGGTGAAGATCGAGGAAGTCGCCTAGGCCGCCTCGCCTGCCGCAACACCGCGTCATCCGAGAACCAGAATGCCCGGGCCGGGCCCGGGCATCATGACGGAAAGTGTGCGGCCGGATCGCCGCTAGGCCCTGAATATCGTGAGCCCGAGGATCAGCAGCACCAGGAAGATCACGACGAACACGTAGAACAGGAAGCGTGCGATATCGGCGGAGGCCGCTGAAATGCCGGTGAAGCCGAGCAAGCCCGCGATGATCGAGACGACAAGGAAGATCAACGCCCATTTCAGCAAAGTCATTGCGTGCTCCTCAGAGCCGCGAGCGCCCGCTGCGCCCGCCAGCCTTACCGACAACGCCCGCTAAATATTCCAGTTCCAAAACGAAACAGACGCGCTGAGATGGCCGACCTCGACACCACCGAATCGGGACAATTCGCTCTTGCTGAATCGGGTTCCCGATTGCAACATCAGGGTGCAGACCCGGCTGGGGGCACCATGAAATCGATTGCTCACGCGGCTCCGGCCGTCGACGTCCAGGCAGCTCCGAAGCTCCACAAGCGCAACGTCGCCCTCGATCGTGCGCGCACCTTCCTGACGCTGGTCGTGCTGCTGCACCATGCGGTGATCCCCTACACCCATTTCGGGCATACCGACCCGACCTCGTGGATCGGCTTCGATTGCGTGGTGCTCGCCACCGACAGCTTCTTCATGGCGATGTTCTTCTTCCTGTCGGGGCTGTTCGTGTGGCCCGGGCTCGGCCACAAGCCGTGGCTGATCTTCCTGCGCGACCGGCTGCTGCGGCTCGGCCTGCCCTTCGTGATCTGCGCCTTCACCGTGATTCCGATCGCCTATTACGCGATCGCGCTGCGTGCGACGCCGGAGCTGACCTTCTCCGAATTCTGGTGGAGGACCATGATCTACGGGCCCTGGCCGAGCGGCCCGATCTGGTTCGTCTGGGTTCTGATGGCCTTGGACCTGACGGCAAGCGTGCTGTACCGGGTGTCGTCGCGCCTGCTCGAACCGATCAACCGCCTTTCGGTCAAGGGATTTCAACGTCCCTCGAAGTTCTGGCTGTTCATCGTGGTCGTCAGTGCCGCCTTCTATTTGCCGATGCTGGTGCGTTATGGCCAGAACTACTGGTTCGAGCTCGGACCGTTCTCGGTGCAGGCCAGCCGGGTGCTGCTGTATGCGTGCTACTTCTTCATCGGTGCGGGGATCGGCTCGGCGAACTTCGAGAACGGGCTGCTCAGCGCGCACGGACGGCTGACCGAGAGGCGCTGGTTCTGGACCGGCATCACGCTGATCCCCTATGCGTTGATGTGGGTGATGATCTACATCAAGCGCGAGATCATCGGTAACCCCGATCCGCTGCCGGGCTGGTACCTTGCGATCTACGGCAGCTTCTACGTGCTGTTCAGCGCCTCGATCCTGTTCGCGATCCTGGCCTACTTCCTGCAATCGAAGGCGGCGGGTCCGACGCTGCTCGATCGCATGCAAGGCGATGCCTACGGCATGTTCCTGGTGCACTATCCGATCGTGCTGTGGCTGCAGTACTGGCTGTTCGACATGGAGTTGCCGGCGATCGCCAAGGCCGCGATCGCATTCTTCGCCACCATTGCGCTGAGTTGGGCAGCCACCGCCGTGCTACGCAAGATTCCGGGCTCGAAATACGTGCTTTGATCACGCTCCTCGCCGCCGCGCTTCGCGGCGCGGGGGGCGCGGGCGATCATGATGTAGAGGTCGGCAGCACGAACAGCGTACCGATCACCACGTTGCTGCCGATGACGAAACGGCTCGCCGCAGCGTCGGGATGGAGCAACGGCGCGAAGCGGCAGGCTTGACGGCAAATCGCGACCGACAAGTTGCGCACAACCTGCCATTGGTCACATCCCGTCGAGTGATTCTCGGTTATGCTGGCCGGACTGCTTGACCCTAGGGAGTCCTGAGATGAACGACCCTCAAGTTGGATGGATCGCCGCGATCATCGTCGGCGGATTGGCCGGCTGGCTTGCCGAGATGATCATGAAGTCCGGCACCGGCATCTTCATGAACATCATCCTCGGCATCGTCGGCGCGGCGTTGGCGAACTGGCTGCTGGGTCTGCTCGGCGTGTCGCTCGGCGGCGGATGGCTCAGCTATCTGATCGCCGGATTCATCGGCGCCTGCATCATCATTTTCGCATGGCGCGCGATCCGCGGTGCGACCTAGCGTCCGGTCGCTTCGGGTTGCGTCCGAACAAGACAATGGCGCGATGATCAATTCATCGCGCCATCATTGAGGGCTTGTGCGGCAGCGCCTGATCAGGCCGGATCAGGCCGCAGTGCTGCGCATGTAATTCGGCAGCCAGTGCTCGAAGGCGCGAGAGAGGCTGTCGACGGTCACCGGCGGCTCGCCGGCGACCGCGATCGCATCGCCCCCGGTGGTGCCGATCCGCGCGCAGGGCACGCCGGCGCCCTTCATCTTGGCCAGCACGAGACCGGCGTCGGCAGCGGGCACGGTGACGATGTAGCGGGCCTGATCCTCGCCGTACCAATAGGCATGCGGCACGATCGAGGACGGCGCCGCCAGGAGCTGCGCGCCGATGCCGCTCGCGATCGCCATCTCGACGAGCGCAATCAGGAGCCCGCCGTCGGCGACGTCATGCACCGCGGTCGCGGTGCCGGCGCGGATCATGCCGCGCACCACGTCGCCGTTGCGCTTCTCGGTGGCGAGATCGACCGGCGGCGGAGCGCCCTCCTCGCGGCCACAGACATCGCGCAGGTAGACCGACTGGCCGAGCCAGCCCTGGGTATCGCCGATCAAGAGGATCGCCTCGCCCGCCGCCTTGAACGCCAGCGTCGCGGACTTGGTGAAGTCGTCGAGCACGCCGACACCGCCGATCGAGGGGGTCGGCAGGATGCCGCGGCCGTTGGTCTCGTTGTAGAGCGAGACGTTGCCGGACACGACCGGGAAGTCCAGCGCGCGGCAGGCCTCCGAGATGCCCTTCAGGCAGCCGACGAACTGGCCCATGATCTCGGGCCGCTCCGGATTGCCGAAATTGAGATTGTCGGTGATCGCGAGCGGCCGGCCGCCGACCGCGGTGATGTTGCGCCAGGCTTCGGCGACCGCCTGCTTGCCGCCCTCGAACGGATCGGCCTCGCAATACCGCGGCGTGACGTCGACCGTGAGCGCAAGCCCTTTCGGCCCGTCCTCGACGCGGACCACGGCTGCATCGCCGCCGGGACGCTGCACGGTGTTGCCGAGGATGACGTGGTCGTACTGTTCCCAGACCCAGCGCTTCGAGCACAGTTCGGGGGTGCCGATCAGCTTGGTCAGCGCGTCTGCAATGCCGAGCGGCGGCTTGACGTCCTGGGCGCGGATCACCGGCAGCGCGTTCGAGGCGACATGCGGACGATCATAGACCGGCGCCTCGTCGCCGAGTTCCTTGATCGGCAGATCGGCCATCACGTCGCCGCCATGCTTGACGACGAAGCGCTTGGTCGGCGTGGTGTAGCCGACGATGGCGAAATCGAGCCCCCATTTGCGGAAGATCGCCTCGGCCTCTTGCTCCTTCTCGGGCTTGAGCACCATGAGCATGCGCTCCTGGCTCTCCGAGAGCATCATCTCATAGGCGCTCATGCCGGTCTCGCGGGTCGGCACCGCGTCGAGGTGGAGGTCGACGCCGAGATCGCCCTTGGCGCCCATCTCGACCGCCGAGCAGGTCAGGCCCGCCGCCCCCATGTCCTGGATCGCGACGACGCAATCGGCCGCCATGATCTCGAGGCAGGCTTCCAGCAGCAGCTTTTCGGCGAAGGGATCACCGACCTGTACCGTCGGGCGCTTCTCCTCGGAGGCGTCGTCGAATTCCGCCGAGGCCATCGAGGCGCCATGGATGCCGTCGCGGCCGGTCTTCGAGCCGAGATAGACGATCGGCATGTTCACGCCGGAGGCCGCCGCGTAGAAGATCTTGTCGGCATCGGCGAGGCCCACCGCCATCGCGTTGACCAGGATGTTGCCGTCATAGCGGGTGTGGAAGCGGACCTGGCCGCCGACCGTCGGCACGCCGAACGAATTGCCGTAGCCGCCGACGCCGGCGACCACGCCGGACACCAGGTGCCGGGTCTTGGGGTGCTCCGGCGCGCCGAAGCTCAGCGCGTTCAGGCAGGCGATCGGGCGCGCGCCCATGGTGAAGACGTCGCGCAGGATGCCGCCGACGCCGGTGGTCGCGCCCTGGTACGGCTCGATATAGCTCGGGTGGTTGTGGCTCTCCATCTTGAAGACCACGGCCTGGCCGTCGCCGATGTCGATCACGCCGGCATTCTCGCCGGGGCCCTGGATCACCCAGGGCGCCTTGGTCGGCAGCCCGCGCAGATGGATGCGGGACGACTTGTACGAGCAATGCTCGTTCCACATCGCCGAGAAGATGCCGAGCTCGGTGAAGGTCGGAACTCGCCCGATCAGCTTGAGGATGCGCTCGTACTCGTCCGGCTTCAGCCCGTGGGCGGCGACGAGTTCGGGGGTGATCTGGGGCTCGTTCTTCGGATCATTCTTGGGCGCGGTCATGGGACCCTTAATAGGTAGATCGAACGGGGGCGAAAAGGCCTTTTACGGCCCATTTCCGGCCTGTCCAGAGCTTTGCGGCGGTTGGGCGCGGCTTGGGGTCGGCACCCGGGATTTGCACAATGGGGATGGATCGGATTTAAGGACCCGAACCCGATAATTGAAGGCCCAGATTTCGTGAACGAACTCGCCCCGACCGCACTCAACACCGCATTCAACCGCCGCCCCGACCTGCATGTCGAAACCGAGGGCGAATTCGCCGGCTGGCGAACCTGGACTCGGGACAATTTCGAGACCCATACCGGCCCGTTTTACCACCGCATGGACGAGAACGGCCGCATCTCCTGCGCGTTCCGGGTCGCCAAGAAGCACCTCAACGGCTCCGGCAACGTCCATGGCGGCTGCTTCATGACCTTCGCGGACTACTGCCTGTTCGCGCTCGCCGGTTCCGTGCTCCAGGGCCCCGGCGTCACGGTCTCGTTCGCCTCGGAATTCCTCGACGCCGCCCGCGAGGGCGATTTGATCGAATGCACCGGGGAAGTCACCCGCGCCGGCATGTCGCTGATCTTCGTGCGCGGCATGCTGACATCGGCCGGGCGGCCGCTGTTCACCTTCTCCGGCACGATCAAGCGGGTGAAGCGCAAGGCGCCTGCGGAGCCGACAGCGTAAGCGCGCGCGTCACCGCTTCGTGCGAGAACGCCTCAGGTCCGTGACCACGCGCCGTCATCCAGCCGTTACATCGACGCGCACTGAATCGATAGCAGAGCGCTAGCGCGTTGCGTTCACGCGCGATCTTCGCGTGAAGCAATGCACACTGCAGTTGTGACGCGCAGATGCGCTGTCGTTGCGTCGTCGCGCATGCGTCACATGGCCGTCAGCCAAGCGTCCGTAGATTGCCGAACGGTTTCCGTTTGTGCATTCGCGCAGCGAGGTTGGGGCATTCTCATGAAATTGAAAACGTTGGTTTCCGCCACGACGGCGATGACGCTTGTCGCATCGCTGCCGTGGATCGCAACTCCGGCGCCCGCCGGACAGGACGGCGATAATGGCGATCGCGGCAGCGATTCCCGCGGTCACGATCAGGATCAGGACCAAGATCATGACGGCGGTCATCATGGCCGCAAGTCGCGCGTGGTGTTGATCTCGCTCGACGGCGCAAAACCCGATTTCATCCAGAAATTCATCGAGGAAGGCGTGCTGCCGCGCGACGGCGGTCTCGCCCGGCTCAGCCGCCGCGGCGCGGTGGCGTTGCAGAACGTGACGGCGTCACCGTCGCTCACCGCGGTGTCGCACATTGCGATCGCGACCGGTTCGACGGCGGTTCATAACGATATCCCCTCGAACACGTTCCAGCCGATCGTCGGGCCGATCTCAAGCAGCATCAGCGGTTTTGCGGCGCCGATCGGCGGCTACAGCGAAAGTCCGCTCGGGCCGACGGCAAACCCGACGGCGCAGCCGTTGTGGGTTCAGCTGCGCCAGCAGGGCAAGAAGGTCGTCACCGCGACCTGGCCCGGCGGCGACGGCGCCGACATCTCCATCAACAAGACCGTGGTGCAGCCGGCGCAACCGACCCGCATCACCGACTTCACGGTGCCGTTCGGCGCGTTCGGCGGCATCGGCGCCCAGGGCTTTACGCTGTCGCGCAGCGACTTCACCGCCGATCCCGGCATCGTGGCGGCGCTGCAGGCCGCCGGACATTTCTCGTTCAGCCCGGTGCTGGTGACCTCGGCGCCGGTCGAGACGTTCTCGTGCTCGGCCGCGGCGACCGCGACCTGCACCAATGCCTCGACGCTCGACGTGAAATATTCGATCCGCGTCGCCGCGATCGACACGACAAACGATCGCAAGGTGAATTACGACACGCTGGTGTTCTTCGACGAGAACCGCGGCATCACCGCAGGGCCGTTCCACGCGCCCTCGACCGGACCGGCCTATGTCAAGTTCGGCGGCGAGAACGCGCCGTTCTTCTTCGAAGGCAGCGGCGCCAAGGTCGGCGCCGCGTACTTCGTCTCGGCGCTGTCGCCGGACCTCTCGGTGGTGCGCTTCGCCCGTTACGGCGCCAACTACATTCCGCGCAACACGCCTGTCCTCGCCGATGTCGACGACATCAACAACAATATCGGGTTCTGGCGTCCGCAAGCCGACTTCCGCATTCCGGAGCGCCTGAGCCCGGGCTTCACGGGCTTCCCCGACCTCGAGATCGAGACCATGTTCGAGGACATGGTGAAGACCTTCGTGCGCTACCAGGCCAATATCGGCGAGCGCGCGATCAAGACGCATCCGGATGCCGACCTCGTCATGGTCTATATCGAGCAGCCGGATGGCTCCGAGCACCAGTTCCTGCTCACCGATCCGCGCCAGGGCACCAGCCCGACCGATCCGAACTCGATCGGCGCCAACCAGGATCCAGCCAAGGTGAAGCGTTACGCCTCCTACATCCGCTTCGCCTACCAGACCGCCGACAAGGCCGTGAGGCAGATTGCCGAGGCCGCGGGCCATGACAGCAACGTCGTCGTGGTGTCGGACCACGGCTTCGCGCCGTTCCACACCTCGGTCAATCTCACCAACATCCTGCGCAACGCGGGTATCGACACCAGCAAGGTCGGCATCCGCACCTCGGGTCCCGCCGCCGACATCTACGTCAACCTGCAGAACCGCGAGCTCGGCGGCACCGTGGATCTGGCGACCTACCGCGCCCTGGTGGCGCAGATCACCGATGCGGTGAAGAACGCGGTCGATCCCAATGCACGCTTCAACTATTCGCTGAGGGATCAGCGCATCTTCCCCGTCGTCGAGACCCGGCCGCTGCAATGCGACGCCGGCACTGGACAGTGCACCAGCAAGACCGTCGGCCAGGACTATGGCGACGTGTTCGCGCTGATGGCGCCCGGCTACAATTTCGACGGTATCCAGAACCCCGGCGTCGCGCGCCAGGGCGACGCGCCGTTCAATTCGGCGACCACCGCGCTGTCGATGCCGAACTTCTACGGCGCCCATGGACACGATCCCGAGCTTCCGGTGATGAGCGCGACGTTCATCGCCGCGGGGCCGCACGGAAGGACACCGTGGTACGGCACATGCGCAACATCGACGTCGCGCCGACCATCATGCGGATGCTCGGCACCACGCCGCACCAGGTCGATGGCGAGGTGCTGAACGAGGTGCTGCGCTAGCATCCTTTCGGCAAATTCCTGGCGGTGGACGCCAAGCCGCGTCCACCGCCTCGCAATCCCGCCTCCGGGAATCACTCACGCGCGCGGCGTGCCGAACCGCTCGATCACCTCGGCAAGCGCAACGTGACCGAGGCAAGCGCCCGTTCCCGGACTGCTGTCACCGTTCTCCAGCGCTGTCGCGTAGATCACGGCCGGATCGGCCTCCAGGCGTGCGCGAAGGGCGGCCAGTTTCGGCCAGCGATTGCGGTCGGCGACGGCGTGGAATTCGAGCCAGCGCGCGACACCGATCAGCAGCCCATCCGCCAATGTCGGATGGTCGCCGAGCAGAAACGGCGCATCCCCGATCAGTTCCTCGAGCCTGTCGTGCCGCTGCACGACATTGCCCTTCCCCCACTGACGCAGCGCCGACTGCATCGCCGGGGCCGGCGATTGCATCTCCAGCGCCGCCCACAACGGGCTGAACGCCGCGGTGAAGCCGGTGTTCACGAACGCCATCAGCAAACGCATCCGGTCGACCTCGGGCGACAACGGCTCGAAGCTGATGCGGCGCTCGGTATCGCGCGCCGCGAGCCAGCTTGCGATCGCCATGTTCTCGGTGAGCACCCTGCCCTGGTCGGTGACGAAAGCCGGCGTCTCGTGCCGCGGATTGATCCGCGCATAGGAGGGATCGCGCATTTCGCCGAGCATGTCGACGCGGCAAAGGCGGTAGGGCTTGCGCAGCCATTCGAGGGCCGCAATGAGCCCCATGGAGCTTCCGAGCGGGAAGCCATAGATAAGGATAGGTTCCATGATGTGGTCTCCGGTGATGATCTGACGATCACGCTGCGCAGCGGAGCCGGACCCTATTCGCCACATCCGGGATGTAAATTACGCACCTTTTTGTAACCACGAGCCGCCATGAAATCTCTCGTCTCCCGCTGCCCGATCGAAGAAGTGATGCAGATCCTGAGTGGCCGCTGGCCGACGCTGCTGATCTATTATCTGAAGCAGGGCACCAAGCGCTTCAGCGACCTGCGCCGCGACAACCCGACCATCTCGCACAAGATGCTGACCCTGGAGCTGCGCAAGCTCGAGGACGCCGGCATCGTCGAGCGTATGGAATTCCAGGGATACCCCTTGCGTGTCGAGTACGAGCTCACGTCGGCCGGGCATCGGCTGGTGCCGCTGATCGATGCCCTCGGCGAATGGTGGGAAGCAACCGCTGAAGATGGGCTACAGGCCGACACCGCGAATAGCGAGAGCGCGGTTGCGAAAGTCTCGCGGCCTGATTGATACTGCCGCATGCACGCGTCGTTTCGAATATGCCGCAGGGCAGAATTGAGAGTGAGCCGATGCCATTCTACTTTTTCGCACAGTTTCACGCTGCTCCGGGACAGGAACGCGCCGTCGAAGCCGCGCTGCGCCAGGTCGCGGCGCCCTCGCTCGCAGAGACCGGATGCAGGGATTTCCACGTCTTCCGCGGCAGCCGCGACAGTGCCCGCTTCGTCATTCACTCGATTTGGACCGATGAAGCAGCATTCGATTTACACGCCACGCTGCCGCATACCGTAGAATTCCTCCATACGGTAAACCGGCTTGTCGATCGCCCGCCGGACCTGTGCCGCAGCGAGATGATCGTGTGAGGCGCCGAAGACTCTCCGCTGGCCTAAGCTGCAGTCCCGAAGTATCAGTCTCCTGGCAGGGAGCCAATCAAGGTGCCGAAGAGCACAGCTAGAGCGGGCGGCGTGACGGCTCCCGCGATCACACCCACGGCGTCGACATCGGCGCCGGGCGCGCGCGGCTGGCGCGACTATGCGCTGCTGCTGGCGCTGGCCTGCTGCTGGAGCTCGACCTATCCGCTGACCAAGATCGGGCTCGGCTCGATCCCGCCGGTCACCTTCATCTCGGCGCGCTCGCTGGTGGCCGCAGCTTTCCTGCTCGTGGTGCTGCGGATCCGCGGCATCCGCATCCCGACCGACATCAAGGCGTGGAAGCTGTTCGCCTTCCAGCAGACCATCAACTCGACGATCCCGTTTTTGGTGATCACCTGGGCGCAGCTCTACGTGCCGGCGTCCAACACCGTGGTGCTGGCCTCGACCACGCCGATCTTCGCCTTCCTGATCACCTGGGTCGATCACGCGGCACGAGCCGGCCTCGCTGCTCAAGCTGGTCGGCGCCATCCTCGGCCTCGCCGGCACGGTCGCGATCATCGGCCTCGACGCGCTCTCGGGCTTCGGCAAGGAAATATTCGCCGAGATCGCGATCCTGCTCGCCACCATCTCGTTTGCCTGCGCGACAATCTTCGGGCTGCGACTCTCCGATTATGATCCGATGGTGGTTGCCGCCGGCTCGCTGCTGTTCGGCGGCACCGTGCTGTTGCCCGTCGCCCTGATCGTCGACCATCCCTGGACGCTGCACCCGACGCCGCAAGCGCTGGTCGCCACCGTCGTGATGGGCATCTTCTCCAGCGCATTCGGGTTGATGCTGTTCTACATGTGCCTGACGCGGCTCGGCACGCTGACGACGAACGCGCAAGGCTACCTGCGCATCCCGATCGGCGTCGCATTGTCGGTGATCCTGCTCGGGGAATCCGTGCCGTCGAACCTGGCGCTCGGTCTGGTGCTGGTCATGTTCGGCGTCGCCGCGATGACGGTGCCGGCAGACGCGGTCAAGCGCTGGCTGGGACGATTGCGCGGCCTTTGAAATGACAGCCCAGGCCAATTCAAACGCCCATCGCGTGCCCGCGGCCTAGTGGTTTCTACTTGCGCTCGTTCCGCTCTTTGCATCCCAAGTCATGCGACTGCATCAGCATCATGCAGCGAATTGGCTTGCTTGGGATTATGGCGGCCGGATCGCCGCTCTGGCCGTCCTGGCAGCTATTCCCGCGGCACGAACTGTTGCCTTTCGACCAGGGCAGAACCGGATCTCCCTCCTCGAAATCGGGGTCTGGATCGCGGCAACTTCGCTCCTGGAGCGTCTGAGTCAGTGGCCGCGACGCCTCATCAATGCAGCCCTTCCCGCGACCGTCATCGGTGTGTATCCGCGTCCGACCGGCTGGCTCTACGTATTCGACTTTGTCTTCGGCCTTGCGTTGGTGGCAGTCAGCGAAGAGATCATTTTCAGGCGATGCCTTCGGAACATCGCGCAGCGCTATGTGGGCGACGGCAGCCTTGCCGTTCTGGTCACGTCTGTCATGTTCGGCGCCTATCACTGGTGGGCCGGGATCGGAAACGTCCTGCTTGCCGCAACAATCGGCATCCTCTTTATGGTGATGTACCGGCGATCAGGCGCGCTTTGGCCTGTCGTGCTGGCCCACTATGTCGTTGACCTGATCGCCTTTACCTGAATCTGAAGCCGGTTTTGGAAGCGGCGACTACCGTCGCCTATCGCGCTTCGCAGCGGGCCTTGCGCTCCTCTTCAGCGCGCTCTGCCTCCTCTGATCTCGCCCGCATTTCCTCCTTTGAAAGCTCGACCACCTTCGTCTCTTGTGCGGGTCCATCGTAGGCATCAGCAAAGCCGGCGAGCGGTACGATCAGGCCGATCGGCGAGTTGGCCTTGTCGATTGCTTCCAGGGCAAGCATATGCCCTTGCTTGAGCTGATCGACCAGTTCCGGCCCCGCGTCGTAGTCTGCGATGCAACCGCTGGCAAAGCAGCTCGTGAAGGGCCGCTCAATCGCTTGCCCCTGATCGAGGGTGATCCGAACGCTGCGTTCGACCTTCACCCGGGTCGGCAAGATGACGCGCAACGTCTTCCTGGTATCTCCGGTGCGCGCGATGAGCGTGGCTGATACGACCGGCCCGCAATCGACGTTCCCTATCTTCAATCGACCGTCTCGCCCGACAAAGCAGGCATCGCCCAGGCAGAACTTCGCCCAGGGTGAGTAAGTCAAGTCAGACTGTTCGCCGGCCGCGGCACCGGCAACGAGCCAAGCGAGCGCCATGCCGGCGCAGCAGCGCAAGACAACACGGCGCATGGCCGCATCCCCGATCAGACCTGAATGCAGGCTTGCCGTAGACTGTGTTTACAATAGGGAGTTGCGCGCCGCGGAGGCACTACTTCTTGTCGTCCGCGAGCAGCGTGCGGTATTTCGCGACGTCGCGCGTCACCAGTTGCTGCAACGCCTCGGGTGCGAGCTCATCGGCGTCGGGCGCAACCGTCGACAGGTCGACGAAGCGTTTCTTCACCGCTTCGCTTGCGACCGCGGTGCGCGCGGCGGCGTTGAGCTTGGCGATGATCTCGGGCGGCGTGCCCTTCGGCGCGAACAGGCCGTTCCAGCCCTGCGCCTCGAACTCGGGCAGCCCGGCCTCGCTCGAGGTCGGCAGCTCCGGCAGCGAGGCGAGCCGCACCGTCGAGCCGACCACGACCGCCTTCACCAGCTTGTCGTCGATCGCCTGCGACACCGAGGCCGCGGCATCGCAGACCCCGTCGATCTGGCTGCCGATCGCATCCGTCAGCGCGAGCGCGGCGCCGCGATAGCCGACCAGCTGCACGTCGATCCCGGCAGCATGCACGAAGCTCTTGCAGATCAGGTAGTTCGACGAGCCGACGCCGGCGTGGCCGAGATTGACCTTGCCCGGATTCTTCTTGGCGTAGTCGATGAAGTCCTTGAGGTCCTTGGCCGGGAAATCCTTGCGCAGCGCGACGATGCCGAAGGTCTTCGCCACCACGGCGATCGGCGCGAAGGAATCGGGCGTGAACGACAGTTTTGGATAGATCGTGTAGGTCGCGGCATTGGTGCCGGCATTGCCGATCGCGATCGTGTAGCCGTCCGGCTCGGCGCGCGCGGCGCGGGTCAGCGCGGTCGAGCCGCCAGCGCCGCCGACATTCTCGATGATGATGCTCTGGCCGAGCGCCGCGCTCATCTGGTCGGCGACCGCGCGCGCAATCACGTCCGAGGTGCCGCCGGCGGTGAACGGCACGATCATCGTGATCGGGCGCTTGGGAAAGACCTGCTTTGGGAGATCCTGGGCGTTGACTGCCGACGCAAAAACGAGTGCCGCAGCAGCGGCAAGGCACCACCGCCCCAGCATTTCCGTTATGCCGCCTTCTCGAACTGCTGGACCAGCCCGGCGAACAGGCCACGGCCGTCGGTGCAGCCCATGATCTCTTCGACGTGATTTTCCGGATGCGGCATCATGCCGAGCACGTTGCCGCGCTCGTTGACGATGCCGGCGATCGAATGCGCGGCGCCGTTGAAGTTGGAGGCCTCGTCGACCACGCCATCGGTCGAGCAATAGCGGTAGAGCACCCGCCCCTCGCCCTCGAGCCGCTTCAGCGTTTCCTCGTCCGCTTCGTAATTGCCCTCGCCATGCGCCACCGGCACGCGGATCACCTGGCCGGCATTGTAGCCGCGGGTGAACGGCGTGTCGGAGCGCTCGACCTTCATGTGCACGTCACGGCAGACGAATTTCAGCCCGGCATTGCGCATCAAGACGCCGGGCAGCAGGCCGGACTCGCAGAGGATCTGGAAACCGTTGCAGACGCCGAGCACCAGCCCGCCCTTGGCGGCGAAGTCGCGCACCGCGTCCATCACGGGCGCGCGCGCCGCGATCGCGCCGCAGCGCAGATAGTCGCCGTAGGAGAAGCCGCCGGGCACCACCACGAGGTCGGTACCCCTGGGCAGCGCGGTCTCGGCGTGCCAGACCATCGCGGTCTCGTTACCGGATGCGAGCTTGAGCGCGCGCGCCATGTCACGCTCGCGATTGATGCCGGGGAAGACGAGGACGGCTGATTTCATCGGATCACCTGGTTTTGGGCGCCAGCACGAGCTTCGCTGCGGCGGCAAACTTTGCGTAATTGTCGTTGCTGGCCTTCTCGTCGCGCGCCGAACTGATCAGGCTGGCAGAGCCTTGTCCGCCGATCAGCAAGCCGCTGACTTGATACTCGCTTGCGCCATCGGCCGTCACAGTCAGACGCCGTGCCTTGAACATGCGCGGCGTCGCCGTGCCCTTGTCGCCGTCAACGCCGAGCAGCGTAATCCGCTGTCCGGGCGTCCGCTGCTCCAGCGCCTTGATGATCTGCTCCTGCCCTGCACGGAACTGGTCGAGCGTCATCTGCTTTCCGCCGGTATAATACCGGTAGCTCACCTTGGAGCCCGCGCCGCAGGACGACTGCGCGCAGCGGAACATGTGCACATCTGAGCCGCGGCGCTCGTAGCTCCATCCGCTGACCGTGAACGGCGGCGCCTGCGTCGCGGCGGAAGGTGGCGGCGGCGCCGATTGCGCCGAGACACCGCCGCTTCCAGCAACCGTCAGCAGGGCAGCCAACAACGATCGGACGACGATACGGTCACCGCCAGCAGCGAGGGTGGCTGTTGTCATCTGGCTCGCCCGGCTAGCTCAGGACCTCGACCCGGTAGTTCTCGATCACGGTGTTCGCCAGCAGCTTGTCGGCGGCGGCCTTCAGCGCCGCCTCCGCCTTGGCCTTGTCGGTCGCGGCGAGCTCGATGTCGAACACCTTGCCCTGCCGAACGCTGGCGATGCCATCGACGCCGAGCGACTTCAGCGCGCCCTCGATCGCCTTGCCCTGCGGATCGAGGATGCCCGACTTCAATGTGACAGTGACGCGTGCCTTCACGATTGCCCCTTAAACTTAGCTCTTCACCAGCACCGGGCCGCTGCCGGCCGGACGCTCGTTTTCGATCAGGATGCCGAGCCGTTTTGCCACCTCGGTATAGGCTTCCAGCAGACCGCCGAGATCGCGGCGGAAACGGTCCTTGTCGAGCTTCTCGTTCGACTTGATGTCCCACAGCCGGCAGGAGTCCGGCGAGATCTCGTCAGCGACGATGATCCGCATCATCTCGTTCTCGAACAGCCGACCGCACTCCATCTTGAAATCGACGAGGCGGATGCCGATGCCGAGGAAAAGACCAGTCAGGAAGTCGTTGACACGGATGGCCAGCGCCATGATGTCGTCGATCTCCTGCGGCGTCGCCCAGCCGAACGCGGTGATGTGCTCTTCCGACACCATCGGGTCGTTGAGCTGGTCGTTCTTGTAATAGAACTCGATGATCGAGCGCGGCAGCTGGGTGCCCTCCTCGATCCCGAGCCGCTGCGACAGCGAGCCGGCGGCGACGTTCCGCACCACCACCTCGAGCGGCACGATCTCGACCTCGCGAATCAGCTGTTCGCGCATGTTGAGGCGGCGGATGAAGTGGGTCGGCACCCCGATGTCGTTGAGGTGCTGAAACAGGTACTCCGAAATCCGGTTGTTGAGGACGCCCTTGCCCTCGATCACCTGGTGTTTCTTGGCATTGAACGCGGTCGCGTCGTCCTTGAAGTGCTGGATCAGGGTTCCCGGCTCGGGGCCTTCGTAAAGCACCTTGGCCTTGCCTTCATAAATGCGGCGTCGACGGCTCATTGGGATGTACCGTGTTTTGTTGAAATCCATGAATTTGGGTGCTCCGGATGACTTGGGGTTACGACCCACGACGGAGCTGCCGCGGAGGCCTGGAACCTGAGCTATCCAACTGGAAACAGAACAAGAACCACACCTGTTGGCAACCTATCCGATTGGCCCATTCAGCACAATCGATAGTGCCCCCTTGCGGGTACTTATACCGCCCTATCGAAAAGGGCCGATTCCGCCTGTTTTGCCTGCGGCTTAACGGCTCGTTGTCTTGCCGATTCCTCCCACCTATCTAGGCAGGCATCGGGGCTGCCGCAACGGAGCTGCGGCCCGCATTCAGCAGGGGATTGGAACTTCGGCCATGAGCGAATTCGACAAGCGCGAGGAAGGTTTCGAGAAGAAGTTCGCCCTCGACGAGGAGCAGAAGTTCAAGGCGGAAGCGCGCCGGAACAAGCTGCTCGGCCTGTGGGCCGCCGAGAAGCTCGGCATCACCGGCGACGCCGCCAACGCCTATGCCAAGGACGTGGTGGCCGCCGACTTCGCGGAAGCCGGCGACAATGACGTCCTGCACAAGGTGCTGAAGGACCTCACCGCCAAGGGCCAGCCCGCCACCGAGCGCGATATCCGCGCCAAGATGGACGAGCTGCTGGCCGTGGCCGTGGCCCAGGTCAAGGCGGGGACTTGAACGCAGGAACCTGACGGCGCGAACCTGAGCTCACGCCCCGCAACGCTCCAGTACGATCTTCTACGCGCGCCGGGCATTGTCCCGGCGCGACGCGTTTGTACCCCTCGCCCTGGTGAACTCAGCGCGGATGATGTCGAGCAGACGGCGCGACGCGGCGCTGAGGAAGCCGCCATGCCGCGTCACCGCGACGACCTCGTGGCTTGCGCTGAGATTGCCGACGCGAATCGTCGCGATCGTCGAGGCGCGCAGCTCCTCCGCCGCATTGCTTTGTGACAAGAGCGCGATCCCGAGTCCGGCCTCGACCAGCCGCTTCTGCGCCGTGAGGCTGTCGACCGGCGTCCAGTCGATCTCGCCGAGCCCGTGGGTCAGGAACAGGGCGAACACGTGCGAGGCGGCGATCTCCCGCCGTCCCGGCACCTCGGGAAACGCGATCCATCGCTCGTCCCTCAGATCGGCGAGCCTGCCGACCCGGCGTCCGGCCAGCGGATGGTCCGGCGCACAGACCACCCCGAGCGGCTCGGCGAACAGCACCTCGCAATCGAGGTCAGCTGAGCGGTCGCGATCGTAGCGCAGCCCGATGGTCGCCTCGCCGCGCCGGATCAAATCGCTGACCTCCGCGCTGGTCGCAGTGCGCAGCGTCAGCGCGACATCGGGATGCCGGCGGGCGAAGCGCTTCAGCACCTTCGAGAGCCGCTCGCCCGCAAGTGTGCCCGTCACCGCCAGCGCCACCGGACCGGAATTGTCGCGCAGCAGCGCGCGCACCGCGTTCTCGGCATCCTGCGCCGCCGCCACCGCGCGTTCGGCATAAGGCACCATCACCCGTCCGGCATCGCTGAGCCGCGTCTTGCCTCCGATGCGCTCGAACAACGGCACACCGAGCTCCTGCTCGAGCAGCGCGATGCGCCTCGAGATCGCAGGCTGCGAGCGATGCAGCGCCTTGGCGGCATTCGAGATCCCGCCGCGCCGATGCACCATCAGGAACGTGTTGAGGGCGTCGCTATCCATTGCCTCGCCTCATGCAAAAAGCTGATGATATCGAGAGAAATAACAAATTTGTCTGATGGCTGAAACTGCCCTATCGCTGCTGCCAGTCGCTTTCTTCCAACCATCAGGAGCTCACATGCGCACCCAGGCAGACAAGGCAGCACGGTTTCGCGAGCTGCATCAGCGGAGCGGCGCCTTCATCATTCCAAATCCGTGGGATGCCGGCACGGCGAAGCTGCTCGCGGCGATGGGCTTCGAGGCGCTCGCGACCACCAGCCTCGGGGTCGCCAACACGCTCGGGCAGTCCACCATCAGCCTCGATGCCATCATCGAGAACTGCCGGGTGATAGCGGAGGCCACCGACCTGCCGGTCAATGCCGACCTCGAGAATTGCGGCGCCGACGATCCGAAGACCGCGGCAAAGGCGATCGCGCGCGCCGCCGAAGCCGGCGTCGTCGGCGGCTCGATCGAGGATTCGACCGGCAATCGCGAGCACCCGATCTACGACTTCTCGCTCGCGGTTGAGCGGGTGCAGGCGGCGGTCGAAGCGGCGCGGGCCCTGCCGTTCCCGTTCACGCTGACGGCGCGGGCGGAAAACTTCCTCTGGGGGCGCCAGGATCTCGACGACACCATCAAGCGCCTGCAGGCCTTCGAGGCGGTCGGCGCCGATGTGCTCTATTCACCGGGTCTGTACGACCTCGGCACCATCAAGACCGTGGTCTCGGCACTGAAGCGGCCGTTCAATCTCGTGATGGGTTTTGCCGATCCGACCTTGACGGTCGAGCAGCTGTCGGCCGCCGGCGTCAAGCGCATCAGCGTTGGTGGCGCGATGGAGCGCCACGCGCTGGCTGCATTCCTGCGATGTGCCCGGGAAATGAAGGACAATGGCGCGTTCACCTTCGTCCGCGACATGGCACCGGTGAAGGAGGTGCGCGAAGCGTTCGTTGCGGGGTCAGCGGCACGTTGATGACCATCATCACGGCGAGTCGACGGATCGCGCCAACGCGCGCCCGATAACAAGCCCAGCGAAGCAAACGCGCAGTGGGACGGATTGTTTCGTCCACAAAGTGCCTTGCAACTTCTCCGCTCGCTCGTAGCAACGACGGCTGAAACCGCTACGCGCCGCGGGCGATCCTGCAGTGAATTGCGAGTAACGGACAGAGTCAAAGCGCCCCATCGTGGGTCCCCGTTCGGGCGGTCACGGACTAGCGCGCAACGTTTTGAGTTCGATGGCGGCAGCCCAGCCTTCGACAAAGGGCTTCGGACAATCGGCTGCGGCCAACTCAAGCGACCGCCTCGCGTCATCCCTGGCGCCGCGCTGCAAGGCAAGCTCCGCAACATAGAAGTTCGCCTCGCAGACTTTGCTTCTCTTCTTTTCTGGATTGGAATCATCGGCAGCGTCGAGCACTTGCTGCGATGTCAACGTGCCCAGAAAGAGGTTGACGATCGGGGCGGGCCACTTCGTCATGTCGAGATGCGTTGCCACGTCTGCCAACCGGCTCGGTTGATCACTGCGCCGGGCAATGATGTCGCGCCACAAGGCCGCATAAGCGCTTTTCGGATTGAGCCGACCTGCCTCGTCAAAATCCGCCAAAGACTGGGAAAGGGACCCGCGCTGCCAATGGATCATAGCGCGACCAAAATACGCGAATGCGAACGTAGGATTGATCTCGATCGCTTTGCTGTAATCAGCGATACCACGATCAAGCTCACCCTTCGCTCGATACGCGTCCCCGCGATAGATGTAGGCAAACGAGCCCTTTGGCTCGATCTCGATCACACGGGTGTAGTCTGCAATCGCAGGGTCGAAGTTGCGCTGCCTGAAATATGCGGCTGCACGTACCTGGAGTCCCTGCACGTTGTTGGGGTAGGAATGAAGAAACTGTGAGACGTCGGCGACGGCGGCCTCAAAATTCTGCTCATCAAAATGCGCTTGTCCGCGAAGATAGTAAGCCCTGCTGTAAGCCCAGCTATCAGATCTCGAGGCCAGCGCGGCAGTGCAACCTGAAATCCGCTCCGAAGGTGGAATTTTCTCGATACTCAGGCACTTTGCCCAGTCCTCGGTGGAATTCGCTCTGACGCCTGGCAACGATAGACTCGTTGCCAACACCGCCATCGCACCTGCAAATAGGCCGCATGTACTTCGTTTCACGTGACTTCCCGCCCCGACCGACAGTCAAGTGAGATAGCATGAGGTTGCAGGACGAGTCAGCAGCTACTTGTATTTGCGATAGCGCGCTCCATTCGGAAAGGCGCGCAGAAAGCGACGCCTTATGTATCCCGGAAGACGCCTTATGTATCCCGGAAATAGTATCGATTGAGAAGGTGCGAACGGAGTTTGAGCGACGGGCCTCACCCTGTCGTTCCGGGATGATCCAAGGGGACCAAACCCGGAATCCTTATGTTCCGGATCGCCGCTCCGCGCCGCCCTCACCCTTCCTTGAAGCCGTATTCCGGCACGTTGCCGCTGGCACCATAATATTTGTAGGGCAGGAACTTGCCGCTCATCGTGATCTTGACGCGGTCGCCCTTCGGATTGGCGACGCGCTCCATCGCCATGTCGAAGTCGATCGCCGACATGATGCCGTCGCCGAACTCCTCCTCGATCAACGCCTTCCACGCCGGGCCGTTGACCATCACCATCTCGTAGAAGCGGTAGATCAGGGGATCGGTCGGCGGCATCGGCGTGCCGGTGCCGCGCATCGGCACCTCGTTGAGCATCGCGGTCTCGGCCTTCGACAGGCCGAACAGCTCGCCGGCATTGGCCGCCTGCGGTTTTGTCAATTTCATCTGGCCGAGGATCGCGCCAACGATCAAGACCTCGGAATAGCCGCCGATCTTCTCGCAGATATGCTTCCAGCTCCAGCCCTTCTCGCGCTTGATGTCGAGCAGCTTTTCGGTGAGGTCTTCGCGTTTCATGAGGCTTCCTCCGTGGGGACCGGCACGCAGTACCGACGCCGGCATTGATCAGCGTCCGGCCGCATCTTATGCCGCCGGACGCCGACAAACATGCAGATTTTATGCCGCTTTGCCTGTTACGACGGCAGCGGTCGGCAAGCCCTCGTCGATCGGCAGCGCCGGATCGCGCGACCATTCGTTCCAGGAGCCGAAGTACATCCGCACGTCCTTCACGCCGGCGTTCTTCAGCGCCAGGAAGGTGTTCGAGGCGCGTGCCCCCTTGAAGCAGTAGAGATAGACCGGCGTGGTCTGCGAGATGCCGACGGTCGCGCATTCGGCGAGGATCTCGTCCTTCGACTTGAAGCGCGGCCCCTCGCCGGTCGGCTTCATCATCCGGTACCATTCGAGCCAGACCGCGCCGGGGATGCGGCCCTTGCGCGGGCAGAAATCCTTCCCGTAAGGCGACGAGCTCTCGCCGATCCACTCGTCGACGTCGCGCACGTCGAGGATCGCGACACCCGGCTTGCCGACCGCCGCCAGCATCGCCTTGGCATCGATCATGATGTCGCCGGCCTCCGGCACGATGGCAAATCCGGCCTTCGCCGGCACCGCAACGTCAGTCGTGACCGGCAGGTCCGCCGCCTTCCAGGCATCGAAGCCGCCGTGCAACACCTTGATCTTGGGATAGCCCAGCATCGCCAGCAGGTAGTAACCGCGGCAGGACTGGCCGAAACCGGAATTCATCGACTGCTCGTAGATCACGGCAGTCTCCTTGCCGGAGAGGCCGGCGGCGCCGAAGGCGTCGGCGAACTTGGTCTTCAGCGCGTGCATGCCCTCGGGCGTCGAAGTCGCGAGATAGGTGAAGATGTCATGCACATTGACCGCGCCGGGCAGATGTCCCGCCGCATAGGCATCCGGATTGCGCGTGTCGATGACGACACACGGCTCCTTTGTGACGAGCTCGGCTAGTTCGCCGGCGGTGATCAGAACGTCCGTCATGGCTCTCTCCTGTTTGCGGTTGCAGTCGTGGTGGTCCCGAACTTGTTTGAGCATGATCTCTTCGGAAAACCGGTCCCCACTTTTCCGGATCATGCTTCAGCCGTCCGCCAGCATCTTGCGCAGCTGCTTGGTGGCGGGCGTGACGATGGCGACGAAATAGGCTTCGCGCAGCCGGCGCTGGGCGCGGTGGCTCATCAGGTAGCCGCGCGCGCCGCAATGGAGCATCGCCGCATGCGCGACCGCGACGCTGGCATCGCCGATACGCAAGCGGAGCGCGACGACGCGGCGCCAGTAGCTGTCGTCGGCGTTGTAGGGATCGCCCGCCAGCGTCATCGCCTCCTTCTCGAACTCGGCATAGAGCTCGCGGAATTGCAGCGGCTGCTGCGGCAGATAGCGGTTGACGTGACCGAGCGGCGCGTGGACCTCGTCCATGATGTTGATGCAGTCCCGCATCAGCCCGAGGCCGATGCCGGCCTGCAGCAGGATGAATCCGGCGCGGATCTTCCTGACAAAGGGAGCGGCCGGCTCGGCGAGGATCAATTCATCCGGCACGAACACGTCGCGGAACTGAACGCCGTAGGTGCCGGTGCCGTCCATCGCCAGGAACGGCTTGCACGGTGTCAGCGTGATCGCGGGATCGGAGCAATCGGCCAGGAACATGACCGTGCCGCCGTCCTCCTCCTCGCGCTCGAAGATGGTGCCGAAGTAATGGCCGGGCCCGAGGTTCGACACCCAGGGCAGCGCGCCGCGGACGATGTAGCCGCCGTCGACCCTGCGACCCCTGAGCTTCAGCCGCTCGATGCCGAAGAAGCTCTTCATCGGGTTGGAAAGCCCGGTGCCGCCCAGCACGCGCCCGCGGGAGAAGCAGTCGCCGAAGCGCGCGGCGAGCTTCACATTGGTGGAATTGGCGACGTACCAGACCAGCGTGTTCTGGCACCAGGCCATGAAGGCGGTGGCGCCGCAGACCTCGCCGATCGCGGCCATCGACTGGATGGCCCAGCGCAGGTCGGCGGGGCCCTCCTGCGGCACATGGCTGCTCCACGCCCCGACCTCGCCGAGCCGGCGCAGGAACTCGCCGGGATAGACCGAGCCGGCATCGATCGCGGATGCGATTGGTGCCAGCTCCTGGCGGGCGAGGCGCGCGACCTCGTCCGTGATGGTCGGTGCGGGATCTTGAGCTGCGACCCGCGATAAAGCCAGTGAACCCATGGGTGGTCTCCGCACCTTGAATTGCCGATTGGCGCCTAAGCGCTGACCTCGAGATTGACGGGGCGGGTGAAGGTGTTGGCGACCGGCGACCACTTCTTCACATGCGCCACCAGCGCGTCGATCTCGCCCTGCGCGATGCCTTCACACTCCATGTCGACCTTGACGCGGACGTCGGTGAAGCCGACCGGCTTCTCGCTGACGTCGCCGGTGCCCCACACCGCCGTGATGTTGAGGTCGCCCTCGAGCTCGAGCTCGAGCTTGTTGACGATCCAGCCGCGATGCACGGCGTTGGCGTGCAGGCCGACTGCAAGGCAGGAGCCGAGCGCGGCGAGCGAGGCTTCGGAGGGATTGGGCGCGGTGTCGTCACCAAGCAGGCCCGGCGGCTCGTCGACGATGTAGGGCGCGAGGTTGCGGATGTAGTTGGCGTGGCGGAACTTGCCCTCGGCCACCGTCTTGCACTTCAAGGTCTTGACGACCTTCGGGTTGGCCTTGCCGTTGGCAATGAGCTGCTCGAGCCCGCCTCTGTCGATCGGCGCGAGGCAGCCGGTCAGTACGGTTTTTTGAGCGACAGCGGTCATCAGTTTTCTCCCTGGGAGCGATGGAATTGGTCAGGATACCGAACGGTCTGTTTCCTGCACGAAGCGTGCCAGTCCGGCCCCACATCAAAAGGCGAAATTCCGCAGGCGCTTAAGGGGGTCTGCCTGCGGATTGATCAGCGCCGTCTTGCTCAATCGCCAAGCAGATGCCGCGGGCCTGCGATTATTTTCAGCGCAGGAAGGCGCGCATGAAGATGCGGCTTGATGATTTCGCCGCGCTCCGATTTACTGCCGCGCATGGCCAAATCGATTGCGAAGAAAAAACCAGCCGCGGCGTTCAGCGCCGGCGACGATGAATCGGCGCGCGGACGCCTGCTCAATGCGGCGACGCATCTGTTCTGCAAGAACGGCATCAACGCCACCGGGATCGATGCGATCATCGACGAGGCTGGAACCGCGAAGACCACGCTCTACAAACTGTTCGGCTCGAAAACCAACCTCGTGCATGCGGTGCTCGAGAGCGAAGGCCGGCAGTGGCGCGAATGGTTCATCGGCGCGATCGAGGCCGGCGGCGGCGATCCGCAGACGAAGCTGTCGCGGATCTTCCCTGCCCTGAAATCCTGGTTCGCCGAGGAACGCTTCTACGGCTGCCCCTTCATCAATGCGGTCGCCGAGCACGACAAGGATGCCAAGCAGTTCCGCAACATCGCACTGAAGCACAAGAAGGTGGTGCTGGCGCATATCGAGAAGCTCGCCGCCGAGATGGGCGCAACCGAGCCGGCCGTGCTGGCGCATCAGCTCGCGCTGTTGATCGACGGCGCCATCGTCGCCGCCATGGTGTCGGGTGATCCGGCCGTCGCCGATACTGCAGGCCTCGCCGCAGGCAACCTGTTCGCACCGGCCAGGGCGAAGAAGGCGAAGCGCGCCGACAGCGCCGTGGAACAGCTACTCGCGGTCTGAAGCGCGATGAGATTGGGTTGAATTGTCGTCGCGCTTTAATTCATTGTTTGAGCATGATCTTTTCGGAAGACCGCCAAGCACTTTTCCGGATCATGCTTTAGCAGCGGGGGCGCCGCGCGATCCGCAACGCCCACCGCCTTGTCATCATATCGTCTCTCGGCGCTATTTCAGCGCGTCCGCCACCTTCGCAATGCCGGCATTGGCGCAGACCTCATCCTTCTCGCCGCCGGGCGCGCCCGAGACGCCGACAGCCCCGATCACCTCGCTGCCGGCCTTGATCGGAACGCCGCCGCCGACGCCGACAACATTCGGGATCTGCTTGAGGAAGGCGTTAGCGGGATCTTCCATCTGCTTCATCGTCGCGAGCGAGGTCTGGCTGCGGGTGCGCGCCGTGTAGGCTTTCATTCGCGCGAATTCCATGGTGTGCGGGCCGGTGCCGTCGCCGCGAACCGAGGCCGCGACATTGCCGCCCTTGTCGACGATCACGACCGACACCTTGTAGCCGTCCTTGGTGCACTGATCGATCGCCGCCTGCATGATCGCCAGCGACATCGCCATCGAGACGTTCTTCTCGACCAACGGTGCCTGCGCCAGCGCAGGCGTGGCGGCGAGGATGGTGATGGATTGGAACAAAGACAGACTGACACGACGCATGAAGAAGCCTCCCTGAGAGATGTTGTTGTGCGCCCTATTGAACCCTCGCCGGCGCGGAATAATCCCGCTGCGCCGGACAAAATTCGGAGCCCGCGCGGGCTGCCGCCTACAAATCAAAATTCGTCGGCAGCATGACGACGTCGCGGATCGTCATGCCGCGCGGCCTAGTCAGCATGAACATCACGACCTCGGCGACTTCGCTTGCCTCAAGCAGACTGCCCGACGCTTTGGCTTCCGCGAGCTTCTCCGCCGGCCAGTCGGCGAGCAGCGCGCTGATCCCCGGCCCCGGCGAGATCGAGCCGACGCGGATGCCGTGCTTGAACACCTGGCGGCGCACCGTCTGGACGAAGCAGTTGATCGCCCATTTCGACGACGCATAGACCGGCTCCCAGGGCGTCGGGAAATGCGCGGCGAGCGAGCTCGTGACGATGATGTCGCCGGTCCCCCGCGCGATCATGTGCGGCAGCACATCATGCACGTTCTTCATCACGACATTGACGTTGAGGTTCAGCATCCGGTCGATCGCGCCGCTGTCGGCATCGACGAGGTCGCCGCCGACATAGATGCCGGCATTGGCGTGCAGGATGTCGAGCTGGCCCGCCTTCTGCAGCACGCGCGGCAGCAGTGTCGCGCAGGCCGCGGGATCGAGCAGGTCGATGACCAGCGGGATCACCGCATCGCCGTGCCTGCCGGCGAGCGCCGCGAGCGCGGCGGCGTCGCGATCGACCATCACCACGCGCGCGCCGGCCGCCAGCATCGCCTCGCTGCTCGCAAGTCCGATGCCGGACGCCGCCCCGGTCACGGCCGCGACCTTGCCTTCCAATTGCTTCGCCATCGTCTCCACCCTGTCAGGTCAGTGCGACAGGCATGGCAACACATCGCGGTCGCGCTGTCAGCTGCCATGCGATGCACGACGCGCGCGTCCGGCGCTCACAGGCGGAGCATCGGCGGCCGCGTGGCGAAACGGCGGCGCAGCCATTTTGCCGCCGGTCCAGCCGGCCGCTGCTTGTGCCAGACCACTTCGAGCGCGACGGGATGCGCACCCTCGTCGAAGTCGAGTTCGGGAACCGCCAGTTCCTCGGCGACCTGCGAGCTCGCCATGATGTGCGCCGGGATCAACGCCCAGCCGACGCCGTGCTTGAGGATCTGCAGGATCACCCAATGGCTCTCGACCCACCACACCTCCGCCGCGACACGCAGGCGGTGCCGCTCGGTTCCTTCGTTGCGCACCGTGACCATGATCTGGCGATGCCGCTTCAGCTCCTCCCAGTCCACCTTTCCATGCGCGAGCGGATGGTTCTTGCCGCACACCAGCTGCAGCGGCACCCAGCCGATGGTCTTGAAGCCGAGCTCGGGCGGCAGCTGCTCCTGCCGCCACATCACGCCGACATCGGCCTTGCCGTCGAGCACGAGGCGGCTGACGTCCTCCATGATCGGAAACAGCAGCTCGAGCTCGACATGAGGAAAGCGCGTGGCGAATTCCGCGAACAGTTCGCCGACCGCGCTCTCCGGATAGAGCTCGTCGATCGCCACCACCAGCCGCTTCTCGACATGCGCCTCGAAGCTGCTGGCAACGCCGATCAGGTGCTCGCGGCGATCGAGGATCAGCTTCGCTTCCGGCAACAGCCGCGCCCCCGCTTCGGTCAGCACCGGGTTGCGCCCGGCCCGGTCGAACAGCGCAATGCCGAGGTCGGTTTCCAAATTGGCGACATGCGTGCTGACGGCCGATTGCGCCTTCTTCAGCAGCCGCGCCGCGCCCGAGAACGAGCCCTGCTCGGCGGCCGCCACGAACGATTCGAGCTGGTCCATGGAAATGGCCATCTATCTCTTTTCCAGATATTATCTAACTTTGTAATCCCACAATATCAGATAGAAACCCGATCACAACGACAAGAAAGGGTTTCCAAATGTCCATGCGTTCCTTCTCCGACCGGATCAGGCACGCAGTCCTGTTCGAATTGATCGGTATCGCCATCTTCACGCCGGCGGCCGCTTGGCTGTTCAATCAGCCGGTCGCCCATATGGGCGTCATCGGCGTCGTCTCGGCGACGGTGGCGACGATCTGGAACTTGCTGTTCAATCTCGGCTTCGACCATGCGCTGGTCCGCTTCACCGGCCGCGTCGTCAAGACGATGCCGATCCGCGTTGCGCACGCGATGCTGTTCGAGGCCGGACTGATCGTGCTGCTGATCCCGTTCGTCGCCTGGTATCTCGGCGTCTCGCTGTGGGCCGTGCTGATGATGGATATCTCGATCGTCGCGTTCTATCTGGTCTACGCGTTCGTGTTCAACATCACCTACGATCGCGTCTTCCCCGTGCGCCCGTTGAAGGCCCACGGTCGCGCGGCGAGCCGGGCGCTGCCGGCCTGATCGGTTGCGATACGCGGCGCGGCTCGGATTATCAGATCCGCCGCGCCGCTCCGCACCCTGACACCGCGCCAATATTCATGATGGCAGCGACTACACACAAGTTCTGCCGCGCTCCTCACATAGATTGATTTGATCCGGCTTGAGCCCTGCGTGGTATTCGAGCCGGCACGCCCGTCAGAGGCTGCCAAACGGCCAACAATGCCAAAACGGCCAACAAGAAGAAGCGGAGGACGACAATGCCGAGGAACCGTTCAATTCAGCTATCCCGCCGTCATCTCATCAAGGGCGCAGCCGCCACGTCGGCCACGCTGCTGCTCGGCAGACCCGCGATCGCCAAGGGCAAGGCCGAGATCGTGATCGGCAACATCGACGCCTATTCAGGACCGGCTGCGGTCTATTCGTCGATCGGCCGCACGCCCGGCGGCTATTTCAAGATGATCAACGAGCAAGGCGGCATCAACGGCCGCACGATCAAGTACATCACCTATGACGACGCCTACAGCCCGGCCAAGACCGTCGAGCAGGCGCGCAAGCTCGTCGAAGGCGACGAGATCGACGTCCTGTTTGCGCCGCTCGGTGCGCCCACCAATGCGGCGATCATGAAGTACATGAACCAGAAGAAGGTCCCGCACCTCTTCATCGCCTCGGGCGCGACCAAGTTCGGCGACTACAAGAATTTCCCCTACACCATGGGTTTCCAGCCCTGCTACCAGATCGAAGGGCGCGCCTTCGCGCAACACGTGCTCGCGACCCAGGCCGACCCCAAGATCGGCATCGTCTACCAGAACGACGATTTCGGCCGCGACGTGCTGAAGGGTTTCAAGGACGGACTTGGCGCGAAGACCTCCGCAATCGTGGCCGAGCTATCGTATGAGACCGCGGACCCGACGATCGACAGCCAGGTCGTGCGCTGCAAATCCGCCGGCGCCAACGTGTTCATGAGCATGACCACGCCGAAATTCGCCGCCCAAGGCATCAAGAAGATCGCCGAGCTCGGCTGGCAGCCGGCGCATTACATCGGCAACAACGCCTCGTCCGCCGGATCGACGCTGAAGGCCGCGGGGTTCGATGTGTCGAAGGGGATCATCTCGAGCGCCTATTTGAAGGATCCCGTCGACGCGGCCTGGGACAGCGATCCCGCGATCCAGAAATGGCGCGCCTTCCTCGACAAATACGATCCGGCGGCCGCCAAGAACGACATCTACGCGGTGACAGGCTATCTCACCAGCCAGATCCTGGTTCAGGTGCTCAAGCAGTGCGGCGATGACGTCTCGTCCGAAAACATCATCAAGCAGGCGGCGAATTTGAAGAATGTCGAATCCGACATGCTGCTGCCGGGCATCAGGATCAACACCTCACCGACCGACTACTATCCGCTCGAGCAACTGCAGCTGACGCGCTTCAGCGGCGAACGCTACGAGGCGATGGGACCGGTGATCGACGGCGGCATCTCGAAGGCGTGAAGGCAGCAGGCGATATGCGAAGCGCGGACCCTCACCTGGTCTGCGCCTCTCCATCGTCATTGCCTGCCAAAAGCGGCTTTCAGACTATTCTTTTGCCGGCACCGTACGCAAATAGGCGACGATGGCGTCGAGGTCGGCAGCTGCCAGAGTGGCGTAGTAATGGAAGCCCATGGGCGGATTGAGCTTGCTGCCGTCCTTGCTGACGCCCTGAGTGATGGCGCGCTTGATCTCGTCATCAGTCCAGCCGCCAATGCCTTTCGTCTTGCTGGAGCTAATGTTCCGCGAAACCGAGACGCCCCAAGGTCCCGGAAACTTGCCGCCGCCGGCGCCCATGCTGGTCGCAAATTCTCGCCCTTGCGGCCCCATCGGCGTGTGGCACTCCATACAGTGTGCAATCGTGACGAGGTAGAATCCTTGCTGCACCTTGTCGCCCAACATCGCTTCGGTGTACGGGCTTTCACCACCTGGGGGAACAGGATGTCCTTGCGGCATCTTGTAGACTGGCTCCGGCACCGCATTCCTGATCGGCTGGATGGTGTGCAGATAAGCGATCACTGCATCGAGATCGCGATCGGTCATGATCTCGTAGAAGCCGCTTGGCATGATCATGGCGACGTGCGCGCCGTTGCGCTTGATGCCCTTACGTATCAGTTGCTTGAGCTCTGCGTCAGTGTACTTGCCGATGCCGGTTTCCTTGTCTTGCGTGATATTCGGGGCCGTGACCTTGAACGGCGGCTCATCCCATGACAGGCCGCCGGAAAAAGCCTTATCCCGGATCTCGCCCGATGGTCCCTTCGGGGTATGGCAGTTGCCGCAGGTCAGGATGCCATTGACCAGATAATTGCCGCGCTCGACTAGGTCCGATTGTGCGCCGGCCGGGCTGGTCAATACCGCGCCGATAACGAGCGCTAACGATCCGATACGGATCATGACGACGCCTCCAATCAATTGAAATATGCCGATAGAACTCAGATCGATTTCTGACTTCAAGAAGGTCCGTCAACGAAATGCGCGCACGAGTGCCGACGCTGCGAAGGCCGTGCGTAAATCGAGATAGCCGACGCGCAAGAAAAACGAGCGCGCGGATCAATGGTACGATCGCCGCCCTTTCTTTCGGCGCGTGACTGCCGAGGGCTGGCCAGACAAAATCTAGCAGATTTTCCGTGCTTGAGAAGCCAACATGACTCCGCCGAAATTCGGGGCGCGAGACATCAGGATCAACGCCTCGCCGACCAATCGTCATCCTCCCGAGCACGGCGCGGTGGGCTAGCGTTTCCAACCGATCATTCTTGAGGTAGCCTCATCCATCCTGAACGTGACGAGCCGCCATGCTCACGCTCTATTCCTATCCGCCGTTGTTCGGCGTCGCCGACAACAATGGCTATGGCCTGAAGGTGTTCGCTTTTCTGAAGCTCGCCGGCGTACCGTTCCGGCACGAGCACATTTTTGATGCGTCGAAGGCGCCGCGCCAGCAATTGCCCTATATCGTCGACGACGATGACACCGTCGGCGACAGCGAGACCATCCTTCGCTATGTCACCGAAAAGTACGGCGTGACGCTGGATGCCGCGCTGACGCCGGCGCAACGCACCACCGATCTCCTGATCACGCGTACGCTCGACGATCTCTACTGGGTGATGTCCTACTCGCGCTGGAAGGACGAGCGCTACTGGCCGAAATTTCGCGATGCGCTCAAGCGTGAGCATCCCGACCTCACCGACGACGGCTTGATGAAGGCCAGAGAGTTCAACGCGCAGCGCTACCATTACCAGGGCATCGGCCGCTTCGATCCCGACGCCGCGATGGCCCGCGGGCTCGCCGATCTCGCCGCACTGGCGAGCCTGATCCCGCGGCAGGGCTATGTGCATGGCAACACGCCGACGTCCATCGACGCCGGCATCTATGGCTTCGTGGCCAACATCTACTTCTACGACATCGACACGCCGTTGAAGGCATTCGTGGTCGCGCACGACGCGCTGGCGAAGCACTGCAGGGCCATCCACGCGGCGGTCGCTGGTGTCGCATAGCGCCGGCTCGGCCCAGGGCGCGCACTCGTCAACATGACGAGCCCGCGCCCGGTTCAGCTCTAACCCGACAAGCGGTCAGTAGTCCCAGAACGCCGGGACCCAACGAAAGGCCTCGCCGGCGACCGCGACATGGCCGATCGACGGGAACGGCATATGCGTCGCCACCAGCAGTTCGCCGCTCTCGGCCAGCTCCCGCAACAGGCGGATGCGAACGCGCGCCGCCTCCTCGGGGTCGTGCTCGAAGCCGTTGTGCCATTCGGGCTGGTCGAATCCGACCGTGAACACGGCGTCGCCAGCGAAGGTCAGCGCCTCGCCGCCGGACGCCATGCGGACCACGCTGTGTCCGGGGGTGTGGCCGCCGGTGCGACGAACGACCACGCCCGGCGCCACCTCGTGCTGCTCATCAAAGGTCCGCAGATTGTTGCGGTACTCGTTCGCGAACCGCTTGGCGGTCGCCCGCAGCGCGTCCGGGAATCCCTGCGGCATGTCGGTGCGGGTGAAATCCGGCGCCTCCCAGAATTTGACCTCGGCGGCAGCGACGTGGATCCGCAGGTCCGGACGCAGCCTTTCCTTGACGCCATCGACGAGCAGCCCGCCGACGTGGTCCATGTGCATGTGGGTCAGCACCACATCGGTCACCGACGCAAGGTCGATGCCGGCCGCTTCCAGCCGCTTGATCGTCTGACCGGCGCGCGGAAGGTGCAGGTCAGGATCCGACCCCAGCCCGGCGTCGATCAGGATGGTCTTTCCACCGCTGCGGACCATCACCACGTTCAGCGCCCAGTCGAACGCGTCCGGCGGCAGGAACATGTCGTGCAGCCAGGCCGCGCGGACCGCCGGATCGGCATTGTGCGCCAGCATTTTGGACGGCAGCGGCAGCACGCCATCGCTGACCACGAGCACGTCAATCTCGCCGATCCGCAGCGCGTAGCGCGACGGAACCAGCTCTTCGGGCTTCGACCCGACGGCGTCTGAGGGGGTGTGTAGGTTCATGATCGTCTCCTGCTGACCGACCACGCCGCGTGGGGCGCGGTTGCGGTGAATGGAGAGATGTCTAGCGAACCGGCCGTGCCGGTGCCCCAGAGCGATTGTCGTCGTTGCAGAGAGATTGCTGACGATGCAGCCGACGGGCTAGCTCGCAATAGCAGCGGATGCATGACTCGCCGGCCGCGCAGCATACTCGGTGTCGTCCCTGCGAAAGCAGGGACCCACAACCACAGACGGTCATCGCCGCACGATGCTGGAATGACGAGTCCCGTTCGCAACACTCGCCGCGGAGTATGGATCCCTGCTCCCGTGCGCAATTGCGCACTAGGCAGGGACGACATGTCGGGAGACCTGTGGACTTGAACTCATTCTTGGACAACGAGCTGCGACCGCTCACCGCGCCTGCTGAAGCCCCGCCTCCAGCCGCAGCAACTCACCATCGAGATCACGCTCGACATCATCCACCTTGATGTCGACCACCCGGTAGTCGCGCGCCTCGAGCCAGGCGCGGCGCTTGGCGCGGTCTGCGGCGATGGCCTCGCTCTCGTTCGCGTTGACCAGCTCGATCGCGGTCCGGTGCACGAAGGAGACGAAGTCGGGGATGTGGCGGCCGACCGGGGTCTGGCGCTTGAACTGGCCGGCGAAGCGGCGGTCCCGCGTCAGCGCCTGCCACAGGATCCGTTCGGCGTCCGTCGGGTTGCGGCGGAGCAGCCGGGCGAGGCCACGCACCGTGCTGGAATTGTCGGCGGTCGCGCCGCCCCCGCCCTGTTCGGCGAGCAGCGCCCGAAGCCTCGTTGCCTGGGCGCCGTCGAGCACGCCGCCCTTGGCCGGGCCCTTGCGGCCTTCCGCGATCGCCATCACCACGCCGTGCAGCGTGTGCATGTCCTGCTTGGTCGGGTCCATCCGGGTGAAGATGTTGCGCAGGTTCACCAGCATGGTGTCGCGCTTCTCGGCCGGACGCAGGAACTCGACCTTGTCGAGCTCGGCGACCAAATTGTCGAAGAACGCCTGCATCTGGTGCTGGGAGGCCGGCTCGGACCGCTCCGGCATCGCGAACGGCAGCGCACCCGCGGTCGAGAGCTTGAACCATTCATAGCCCATCAGCAGCACCGCCTGCGCCAGGTTGAGCGAGGCGAAGCCGGGGTTGACCGGAAAGGTGATGATGCGATTGGCGAGCGCGACCTCGTCGTTGGTCAGGCCGGAGCGCTCCCGCCCGAACAGGATGCCGGCGCCGCCGCCGGACGCGACATGGCGGACGATCTCGCTGGCCGCCCCTTCCGGCCCGACCACCGGCTTGGCCTGGTCGTGGGCGCGCGCGGTGGTCGCAAACACCAGCGTGAGGTCGGCGATCGCCTGCTCAACGGTGTCGAACAGTTCGACGGAATCGATGATGTGGTCGGCGCCGGCTGCGGCGCGCTGGGCGGCGATGTTCGGCCAGCCGTCGCGCGGGTTGACGATGCGCATCCGCGACAGCGCGAAGTTGCCCATCGCGCGCGCGGCCATGCCGATGTTCTCGCCAAGCTGCGGCTCGACCAGGATGACGACGGGACCGGCAAGGTCGTGCCCTGCCTTGGTCTTGTCGGTGCCGGACATCTCACTTCACTTTCTGATTCAAGATCTGAAGATTTTGATTCAGCTTCCGAAGCGGCTGATTCAAAGTCTCATACAGGTCCCCGAAACCAGCTTTGCACCGGTTTTGCGCGGGACCAATTTCTCCAAGCAGATAACAGGGTTAGCCGCGATTGCGAATCCTCAATTGGAATCCCGATCGCACAACGCGAGGGTCGCCGCTTGCGCGCACTTCGCCTTCGGATAGGCTATCAACCACAACCAAAGCGAAGCTGTAAAGGCACGCTTGAGACGCCGGTTGAACGGCGAGGCACTTGGTTCAAAGCACTTTTGGGGGAGACGACGATGCGGGGCAGATGGACGCTGGCGATTGTGGGCCTGATCTTGATCGTGGCGGGGGGCCTGCTTGCCCACTTCACGCAAACTGCCGGCGGCATCCGGATCGAGGATGTCAGGTTCAAGGGCGCCAAGGGCAACACCATGAGCGCCCTGCTCTACATCCCGCCGAATGCGACGACACAAATCCCGGCGCCCGGCATCCTCGCCGTTCACGGCTACATCAATTCGCGCGAGACCCAGGACGGCTTCGCCATCGAGTTCGCCCGCCGCGGCTATGTCGTGCTGGCGCTGGACCAGACCGGCCACGGCTACAGCGACCCGCCCTCCTTCGCCAACGGCTTTGGCGGACCTGACGGCCTCGCCTATCTCCGCAGCCTGCCCTTTGTCGACAAGGAGAACATCGGGCTCGAGGGCCATTCGATGGGCGGCTGGACCGTGCTGGCTGCTGCCGCCGCCATGCCCAACGACTACAAGTCGATGGTGCTGGAGGGCTCGTCCACCGGCAAGCCGTTCGCCGCCGAGGGCACCGCGAGCTGGCCGCGCAACACCGCGCTGGTGTTCGCGAAATACGAGGAATTCCCTGACCTGATGTGGGGCGTCCAGCTTGCCCGCGACGTCACCACGAGCCCGAAGCTCTGGGCGCTGTTCGGCACGCAGGCTGCGGTCGAGCCCGGCAAGGTCTATGGCGATCCGGCGGCCGGCACGGCGCGGGTGCTCTACACCCCCGCGATGACCCATCCGGCCGAGCACATCTCGCATGAGGCGATCGGCTACAGCCTCGACTGGTTCGCCAAGACCCTGAAGGGCGGCACCCCGCGCCCGGTCGACGACCAGATCTGGTTCCGCAAGGAGATCGGCACACTCATCGCCCTGATCGGTTTCGTTGCTCTCGTCATCGGGACGTTCGACGGGCTGCTGGAGGCCCAGATGTTTTCCCGCCTGCGGCTGCCGGCGGTCGCCGACGGCACCATGCCGCCGCACCAGGCGGCGAGCGGCCGGCGCTGGACCACGGCGTTCATCCTGTCCGCCTTCATCCCGGCGCTGACCTATTACCCGGCCTTTGCGCTCGGCGGCACCTTCGTCACCCCGAGCGCGGTCCTGCCGCAGGGCATCACCAACCAGATCCTGGTCTGGGCCATCATCAACCTGCTGATCACGCTGGCCCTGATGCGGTTCGCCCCGAAGCGCGCCAGCCGGGCCGGCCTGATCGGTCAATCCGTCGTGATCGCGCTGGCCGCGGTTGCGGTGGGTTATGCCGCGCTCTGGCTCGCCGACCTCGCGTTCAAGATCGACTTCAGGTTCTGGATCGTCGCGCTCAAATTGATGAGCGCAAAGCAATTCCTCATCTTCCTGATCTATCTGATTCCGTTCACGGCGTTTTTCGTTGTGGCGCTGCACGTGCTGCACCGGAATTTCTCGACCATGGATGCGCCACGCGGGGCGCTCTATCTCACCAACATCCTGGCCCTGACGCTCGGTTTCATCGTGTTGCTGGTGCTGCAATACGGCACGATGTGGCTCACCGGAAAACTGTTCAACCCGGTCCCGGACCCAGGTTTCGTGCCGCTCTCGACCATCGTCGCGATCCAGTTCGTGCCGCTGCTGGCGATCGTGGCCGTGATCGCGACCTTCACCTGGCGGCGGACCGGATCGAGCCTGCCGGGGGCCCTGATCGCGGGCCTGTTCGTGACCTGGTACATCGTGGCCGGGACCGCCACTCAGGTCCCATTTTAGGTGAAATGATGGGCTGAAAGTGCATAACCGGTGCGCTTTCGCCCGTCCCCGGGCGGTGCTATAGCGCAGGCGTATTTTCCAACCCGCCGTCAAAAGCGCGCCGTTCCCAAAAGGGCCTCCCCGTCATGGCAAAAATCAAGGTATCCAACCCCGTCGTCGAGCTCGATGGCGACGAGATGACCCGGATCATCTGGCAGTACATCAAGGACAAGCTGATCAACCCGTTCCTGGATGTCGAACTGCTGTATTTCGATCTGGGCATGGAATACCGCGATGAAACCAACGACCAGGTGACCATCGACGCCGCCGAAGCCATCAAGAAGGTCGGCGTCGGCGTCAAATGCGCCACCATCACCCCCGACGAGGCCCGGGTGAAGGAGTTCGGCCTGAAGCAGATGTGGAAGTCGCCGAACGGCACCATCCGCAACATCCTCGGCGGCGTGATCTTCCGCGAGCCGATCATTTGCAAGAACGTGCCGCGCCTGGTTCCCGGCTGGACCAAGCCGATCATCATCGGCCGCCACGCCTATGGCGACCAGTACCGCGCCACCGACATCAAGTTCCCCGGCAAGGGCACGCTGTCGCTGAAGTTCGTCGGCGAGGACGGCACCGTGATCGAGCGCGAAGTGTTCAAGGCGCCCGGCGCCGGCGTCGCGATGGAGATGTACAATCTCGACGACTCGATCATCGATTTCGCCCGCGCGTCGCTGAACTACGGCCTGCTGCGCAACTACCCGGTCTACCTCTCGACCAAGAACACCATCCTCAAGGTCTATGACGGCCGCTTCAAGGACATCTTCCAGGACATCTACGACCGCGAGTTCAAGAAGGAATTCGAGGCCAAGGGCCTGACCTACGAGCACCGCCTGATCGACGACATGGTCGCCTCGGCGCTGAAATGGTCCGGCGGCTATGTCTGGGCCTGTAAGAACTACGACGGCGACGTGCAGTCCGACACCGTGGCCCAGGGCTACGGCTCGCTCGGCCTGATGACCTCGGTGCTGCTCACCCCTGACGGCAAGACGGTGGAAGCCGAAGCTGCCCACGGCACGGTGACCCGGCACTACCGCGAGCACCAGAAGGGCAAGGAAACCTCGACCAACTCGATCGCCTCGATCTTCGCCTGGACCCGTGGCCTCGCCCATCGCGCCAAGCTCGACAACAACCCGGAGCTGGCGAAGTTCGCCACCACTCTGGAGAAGGTCTGCGTGTCGACCGTCGAGGAAGGCTACATGACCAAGGACCTCGCGCTCCTGGTCGGTGCCGACCAGCGCTGGCTCTCGACCACCGGATTCCTCGACAAGGTGTCCGACAATCTCGCGAAGGCGATGGCGGCCTAAAGGCTGCCGTCCTGGAATGACAGGTGCGAGCATGACCGAGGCCCTCATCAGAGCCGTCGTGCTCGCATCATTCGTGCTATCAGGGTCGGCGGCATCAGCTGCCGATCCCCTGCCAGACGCCGTCGCGGCGCCCGGCGAAATCCCGGTCCTGTCAGTCCACGCCGAGGGCGTTCAGGTCTACGAGTGCAAGCCGGTCACCGACGGCAAGCTCGCCTGGTCGTTCCGCGAACCGGTCGCCACCCTGATCGCCAATGGCCGCACAGTCGGCCGGCACTATGCCGGCCCGAACTGGGAGCATATCGACGGCAGCGCCGTGACCGCCCGCACCGCCGGCAGCGCGCCCGGCGCGACCCCCGCCGACATCGCCTGGTTGAAGCTCGAAGTGATTTCCCACCGCGGCAATGGCGTGCTCTCGAGCGTTGCCACCGTGCAGCGGATCAACACCTCTGGCGGCGAGCTCAGCGGCACCTGCGACAAGGCCGGCGCGCTGAAGGGCGCAGCCTATTCGGCGGATTACGTATTCCTGCGCCGCGATTGATCCAAGGCGTTTTCGAGCGAAGCGGGTACCGGTTCGCGTGAAGAAAACGAGTCAAGACTAATCACGGAAGCCACCATCGGTCTCGTGCGGCGCCTGGCCGATCTCCGCGGCGGCAAGGTCGCCACCGGCCGTAAGCGGATCGGCGAGCCGCGCCTCTGCTGTCTCCCGGACATGCGCGGCGAGCGCCGGCATACGCTCGATCAAGGCATGGAAGTCCTGTGCATCGAGCAGCAGCAGCTTGGTCTTGCGCGTCGCGGTCACCGTGCCGGAGCGACTGGTCCGCCTGAGCAGCGCGATCTCGCCGAAGAATGCGCCGTCAGACAACCGCACCCGCTGGTTCGGCAGGTCGATCTCGACCTCGCCGGCCGTGATGAAATACATCGACGACGCCACGTCGCCGCGCCGCACCAAGACCTCGCCGGCCTCGATGGCCTGCGACCGCAACAGCCGCATGATGTCGGCGATGTCAGCGGCGTTGAGATGCGAGAACAGCGGCACCCGCGCCAGCATGCCCCAGGTCACGACGAAGTCGCGGCGCCGGACCTCGTCGGCGAACGCGGTCGAGATGATCGCAACCGGCAGCGCGATCATCGCAAAGCCAACCACGATCGCGATCACGGTGACGATCCGGCCGAGCGGCGTGACCGGAACGACGTCGCCATAACCGACGGTACCGAGCGTCACGATCGCCCACCACATCGCCTGCGGCATGGTGCCGAACTTGTCCGGCTGCACCTTGTGCTCGATGGCATAGAGCAGCGAGGCGAACAGCAGCACTGCGCCGGTCAGGATCACCACGCAGCCGAACAGCGTGCGCCGCTCGGCATGCAGCGCCGCCAGCAGCGAGCGCATCGCGGTCGAATAGCGCACCAGCTTGAGGAACGGCAGCATGCCGAACAGCACCAGCGCGGTCTTGTCGCCGATCGCAAGCGCAATGGCCGACGGCAGGAACGCGAGCAGATCGATCACGCCGAGTGTCGAGAAGGCGTAGTCGAGCCGCGCCTGTAGCGGCGTCACGTCACGCAGGGAATGGCCAACCACGCTCCAGAGCCGGGCGGCATATTCCAGCGCGAAGGCGGCCACCGCCGCGATCTCGACAGTCGTGAGCAGCCAGCCGAACTGCGCGTCGATCTCGGGCACGGAGGCCAGGATCGCCGCCAGCACATCGACCGCGATGATGGCGACGATGATCCCGGCAAACCGCGCGCCGCCCGAATGCGGCAGATCATTGCGCTCGAGCAGCTCGTAGAGGCGATCGCGCAGCCGGGAGGCGCTGATCGTGGGCTTGAGCGGAGCCGTCGCCACGATCAGCCTCTCCGTCAGGCGCCGGCCGATGCTTGTTGAGTCATGGCCTGTTCGATCGCCGACAGCGCGGCGTCCGCCTTGGCGCCGTCGGGCCCGCCGGCCTGCGCCATGTCGGGGCGGCCGCCGCCGCCCTTGCCGCCGAGCACCTCGGAGCCCTTGCGGACCAGCTCGACCGCGTTGAAGCGCGAGGTCAGATCGGCGGTGACGCCGACCACGATGCCGGCCTTGCCGTCCTCGGTGACGCCGACGATCGCGACCACGCCCGAGCCAATCTGCTTCTTGCCGTCGTCGACCAGGCTCTTCAGATCCTTGGTCTCGACGCCTTCGACCGCACGCGCCAACAGCTTGACGTTGCCGACCTCGCGAACCCCGGAGGCCGCGCCGTTCGACGCACCACTACCGCCGCCCATCGCGAGCTTCTTGCGGGCGTCAGACAAATCGCGCTCGAGCTTCTTGCGCTCTTCCATCAGGGCGGTGATGCGCGCCGGGACGTCTTCGATCGTGGTGCGCAGCTCGGCCGCCGCGGTCTTCGCCAGCGCCATGGTGTCGTTGGCGTGCTTGCGTGCGTGACGCCCGGTCAGCGCCTCGATGCGGCGGACGCCGGAGGCGACAGCGCTCTCGCTGGTCACCGAGATCAGGCCGATGTCGCCGGTGCGGCGGACATGGGTGCCGCCGCAGAGCTCGACCGACCAGCCGAGCGCGTTCTGGCCATGCTCGCGGGCGCTCTTGCCCATCGAGACGACGCGGACCTCGTCGCCGTATTTCTCGCCGAACAGTGCGCGTGCACCGGCCTCGCGGGCGTCGTCGACAGCCATGACGCGGGTCGTCACCTCGTCATTCTCGAGCACGACATCGTTGGCGATGTCCTCGACCCGGGCGAGTTCTTCCGGCGTGATCGGCTTCGGATGCACGAAATCGAAACGCAGGCGATCGGGCGCGACCAGCGAGCCGCGCTGGGCGATGTGATCGCCAAGCACCTGGCGCAGCGCCTCGTGCAGCAGATGCGTCGCGGAATGGTTGGCGCGGATCGACGAACGCCTGGCGTGGTCGACCTCGAGCTGCAGCGCGGTGCCGGCCTTCAACGTGCCCTGCTCCACCGTGCCGACATGGACGAACAGATCGCCGGCCTTCTTCTGCATGTCGGTGACGCGGAACTTGACGCCCTCGCCCGTGAGCACGCCGATATCGCCGACCTGGCCGCCCGACTCCGCATAGAACGGCGTCTGGTTCAGCACGATCGCGCCGCTCTCGCCGGCCTTGAGGCTATCGACCTCGGCGCCGTCCTTGACCAGCGCCGTCACCGCGCCTTCCGCGCTCTCGGTCTCGTAGCCGAGGAATTCGGTTGCGCCGAGCTTCTCGCGCAGCGGAAACCAGATGGTCTCGGTCGCCGCCTCGCCGCTCCCTGCCCACGAGGCACGCGCCTTCTCGCGCTGGCGGTTCATCGCGTCGGTGAACGATGCCTGATCGACGCTGATGCCGCGCGACTTCAGCGCGTCCTGCGTCAGGTCGAGCGGGAATCCGTAGGTGTCGTACAGCGTGAACGCGGTGTCGCCGTCGAACATGTCGCCCTTCTTGAGGCCGGCGCTCTTCTCGTCGAGGATCGACAGGCCGCGCACCAGCGTCTTGCGGAAGCGGGTCTCTTCCAGCTGCAGCGTCTCCTCGATCAGCTTCTCCGCGCGCACCAGATCCGGATAGGCCTGGCCCATCTCGCGGACCAACGCCCAGACGAGGCGATGCATCAGCGGCTCGCTCGCGCCTAGGAGCTGCGCGTGGCGCATCGCGCGGCGCATGATCCGGCGCAGCACGTAGCCGCGGCCCTCGTTCGACGGCAGCACGCCGTCGGCGATCAGGAACGCCGACGAGCGCAGATGGTCGGCGATGACGCGATACGACGCGACGTTCTGCGCATTCGGCCCGTGGCCGAGCGCCGACGAGGCCGCATCGATCAGATGGCGGAACAGATCGGTCTCGAACACGCTCTCGACGCCCTGCAGGATGCACGCCATGCGCTCCAGGCCCATGCCGGTGTCGATCGAGGGACGCGGCAGCGCCACGCGCTCCTCCTTCGTCACCTGCTCGTACTGCATGAACACCAGGTTCCAGAATTCGAGGAAGCGATCGCCGTCCTCCTCCGGGCTGCCCGGAGGTCCGCCCCAGATGTGCTCGCCGCGGTCGATGAAGATCTCGGAGCACGGACCGCACGGACCGGTGTCGCCCATCGCCCAGAAATTATCCGAGGTCGGGATGCGGATGATGCGGTCGTCCGAGAAGCCCGCAATCTTCTTCCAGTAGCCGGCCGCCTCGTCGTCGGTGTGGTAGACGGTGACGAGCAGCTTGTCCTTCTTCAGCCCGAAATCCCTGGTGATCAGATTCCAGGCGAGCTCGATCGCGCGCTCCTTGAAGTAGTCGCCGAACGAGAAGTTGCCGAGCATCTCGAAGAAGGTGAGATGGCGCGCGGTGTAGCCGACATTGTCGAGGTCGTTATGCTTGCCGCCGGCGCGCACGCATTTCTGCGACGTCGTGGCGCGCTGATAGCCGCGCTTCTCGACGCCGGTGAAGACGTTCTTGAACTGCACCATGCCGGCATTGGTGAACATCAGGGTCGGGTCGTTGCGCGGCACCAGCGGCGACGACGCCACGATCTCGTGGCCGTTCTCCTTGAAGAAGTTCAGAAATGTCGACCTGATGTCGTTGACGCTGCTCATGTTCATCCAATCGGAAAAAGGGGCCGGCCAGCCGCAAAAAGGCGTCATTTTCCGGCCGAACGCTTTTAGACATTGCCAGCTGCGGTGTCCAGAAACTGTGCAGGCGGATCATGGGCTTGCCGCGGCAGCACAAAGCCCGTGGGATAGTTGCTGCAGCTGCGTTGACAGTCTTGGTGGCGCCGTGTTTTCTACCTACCTGTTACCCGTCACGTCGGGAGAGACCGGTCCCGCTTTGGGCCGGCGCCGAAGGAGCAACCGCCCCGGAAACTCTCAGGCAAAAGGACCGCGTGACGTCTGACATCTGGAAAGAGGCGCAGGGGTTCTCCCCGATGCGTCCGCCGACGGGATAATACTCTCAGGCACAGCGACAGATGGGGCTTTCTGCAGGTTTCTCAAGGGGAAATGGGTCCCCGCGGGAACCGCGAGGGCCCTGTGATGCTTGCGCACGAAAACTCCCCGCTGAAACAGACCCCGCTGCACGCCCTGCATCTGGCGCGCGGCGCCAAGATGGTGCCGTTCGCCGGCTACGACATGCCGGTGCAATACACGGCCGGCGTGCTCAAGGAGCATCTTCACACCCGCAAGGACGCCGGTCTGTTCGACGTCTCCCACATGGGCCAGCTCGTGCTGAAGGCCAAATCCGGCAAGGTCGGCGACGCGGCGCTCGCGCTGGAGAAGCTGGTGCCGCAGGACATCGTCGGCATCGCGCCGGGGCGGCAGCGCTACGCGCAGTTCACCAACGACGACGGCGGCCTGCTCGACGACCTGATGGTCGCGCATTTCGGCGATCATTTGTTCCTGGTGGTCAACGCCGCCTGCAAGGACGAGGACGAGGCGCATCTGCGCGCGCATCTCTCCGATACCTGCGAGATCGTGTCGCTGGCCGACCGCGCGCTGATCGCGCTGCAGGGGCCGAAAGCCGAATCGGCGCTGGCGAAACTTTGTGCAGATGTCAGTTCGATGAAATTCATGGACGCCGGCCCGCGTCGCGTCGCCGACATCGACTGTTTCGTCTCACGCTCCGGCTACACCGGCGAGGACGGTTTTGAGATTTCGGTGCCGGCCGACAAGGCCGAAGCCCTGGTCACTGCGCTGCTCGACAATCCCGACGTGCTGCCGATCGGCCTCGGCGCGCGCGACAGCCTGCGGCTGGAAGCCGGGCTCTGCCTCTACGGCCATGACATCGACACCACGACGACGCCGGTCGAAGGCGCGCTGGAATGGTCGGTGCAGAAGGTTCGCCGCAGCGGCGGCGCCCGCGCCGGCGGTTTTCCGGGCGCCGACAAGATCCTCACCCAATTCGCACAAGGCGCATCGCGCCGCCGCGTCGGCCTGAGGCCGGACGGCCGCGCGCCGGTGCGCGAAGGCGCCTTGCTGTTCGCCGATGCCGCCTCGACCGAACAGATCGGCAAGGTGACCTCGGGCGGCTTCGGCCCGAGCCTCAATGCGCCGGTTGCGATGGGCTATCTGCCGACCGCCCTCTCCGCCGCCGGCACCACCGTTTTCGCCGAGGTGCGCGGTCAGCGGCTGCCGCTGAAAGTCGCCGCCACGCCCTTCGTCCCCAATACCTACAAACGCTAAACGCTGAAGGATCGACCCTATGACGACGCTGTACACGTCCGACCACGAATGGCTCCGCATCGAGGGCGACGTCGCCACGATCGGGATCACCGACTACGCGCAGTCGCAGCTCGGCGACGTCGTGTTCGTCGAGCTGCCCAAGGTCGGCCGCAGCCTGAAGAAGGCCGAAGCCGCCGCCGTCGTCGAATCCGTCAAGGCTGCCTCCGACGTCTATGCGCCGATCACCGGCGAGGTGATCGAGGTCAACGAGGCGCTCGCGGCCGAGCCCGCGCTGGTCAATTCGGATGCCGCCGGCAAGGCCTGGTTCTTCAAGTTGAGGATCGCGGACAAGGGCGAGCTCGGCGGCCTGATGGACGAGGCCGCCTACGCCGCGCACACCGCCTAAAGGATCACCCGAGGATCAGCCCATGAACGCGCCCTTCAAGCCGATCAACGAAGCCGCCACCGATTTCGTCCGCCGCCACATCGGACCGTCGCCCCGCGACGTCAACGCGATGCTGGAAACGGTCGGCGCCGCGAGCCTGCAGGCGTTGATGAACGAGACGCTGCCGGGATCGATCCGCCAGAAGGCGCCGCTCGATCTCGGCCGCGCGCTGAGCGAAACCGAGGCGCTCACGCATATGAGCGAGCTCGCCGCCCAGAACCAGGTGTTCACCTCGCTGATCGGCCAGGGCTATTCCGGCACGATCCTGCCGGCGGTGATCCAGCGCAACATCCTTGAGAACCCGGCCTGGTACACGGCGTATACGCCGTATCAGCCCGAGATCAGCCAGGGCCGGCTCGAAGCCCTGTTCAACTTCCAGACCATGATCTGCGACCTGACCGGGCTTGACGTCGCCAACGCCTCGCTACTCGACGAGGCGACTGCGGCCGCCGAAGCGATGGCGCTCGCCGAGCGCCACTCGCAGGTCAAGGCGAAGGTGTTCTTCGTCGACAAGGAGGTGCATCCGCAAACGCTCGCCGTGATGCGCACGCGTGCCGCCCCGCTGGGCTGGGCGCTGCTGGTCGGCGATCCCCTGACCGAGCTCGACAAGGCCGACGTGCTCGGCGCGCTGCTGCAATATCCGGGCACCACGGGCGCGGTACGCGATCTCCGGCCGGCGATCGCATCGCTGCACACCAAGGGCGCGCTTGCGATCGTTGCCGCGGACCTCTTGTCGCTGACGCTGCTGACCTCGCCCGGCGAGCTCGGCGCCGACATCGCGATCGGCTCGGCGCAGCGGTTCGGCGTGCCGATGGGCTATGGCGGACCGCACGCCGCCTACATGGCGGTGCGCGACACGCTGAAGCGCTCGCTGCCCGGCCGCATCGTCGGCCTCTCTGTGGATTCGCGCGGCGCACCGGCCTATCGGCTGGCATTGCAGACCCGCGAGCAGCACATCCGCCGCGAGAAGGCGACCTCCAACATCTGCACCGCGCAGGTGCTGCTCGCCGTGATCGCCTCGATGTATGCGGTCTATCACGGCCCCGAAGGCCTCACCCATATCGCGCGCGGCGTGCACCGCCGCGCCACCGTGCTCGCCGCCGGCCTGCGCAAGCTCGGCTTTGCGCCGACCAGCGAGGCATTCTTCGATACCGTGACCGTCGAGGCCGGCGCGAAGCAGATCGAGATCGTCACGCGCGCGCAGGCGGAGCGGATCAATCTGCGCATCGGCGCGACCACGCTCGGCATCGCGCTCGACGAGACCACCACGCCGGAAACTGTCGAGGCGGTGTGGCGGGTGTTCGGCGGCAAGCTCAGCTTTGCCGAGATCGAAGCGGCCGCGCGCGAGGCGCTGCCGAAGGAGCTGCGGCGCAGCAGCGCCTTCCTCACCCATCCGGTGTTCAACACGCATCGCTCGGAAACCGAGCTGCTGCGCTACATGCGCAAGCTCAGCGACCGCGACCTTGCGCTCGACCGCGCGATGATCCCGCTCGGCTCCTGCACGATGAAGCTGAATGCCACGACCGAGATGATCCCGCTGACCTGGCCGGCGTTCGGCAATCTGCATCCGTTCGCGCCAGCCGATCAGGCCAAAGGCTATCACGCGCTGTTCAAGCGGCTGGAGCAATGGCTGTGCGACATCACCGGCTATGACGCGGTGTCGCTGCAGCCGAATTCCGGCGCGCAGGGCGAATATGCCGGCCTCCTTGCCATCCGTGGCTATCACCTCGCGCGCGGCGAGCCGCACCGCAAGGTGTGCCTGATCCCCTCCTCCGCGCACGGCACCAACCCGGCCTCGGCCGCGATGGTCGGCATGGAGGTCGTGGTGGTCGCCTGCGATGCGCGCGGCGACGTCGACGTCAACGATCTCCGTGCCAAGGCGGAGAAGCATTCGGCCAATCTCGCCGCCGTGATGATCACCTATCCGTCGACCCACGGCGTGTTCGAGGAGCATATCAGCGAGATCTGCGACATCGTGCATGCGCATGGCGGCCAGGTCTATCTCGACGGCGCCAACATGAATGCGCAGGTTGGCCTCTCGCGGCCCGGCGATTACGGCGCCGATGTCAGCCATCTCAATTTGCACAAGACCTTCTGCATCCCGCATGGCGGCGGCGGCCCCGGCATGGGCCCGATCGGCGTCAAGGCGCATCTTGCGCCCTATCTGCCGAGTCATCCCGCAACCGATGGGGCGACCGCGCACGCCATCGGCCCGGTGTCGGCCGCGCCGTTCGGCTCGGCGTCGATCCTGACCATCTCCTACATCTATATCCTGATGATGGGCGGCGAAGGGCTGACGCGCGCCACCGAAGTGGCGATCCTCAACGCCAACTACATCGCCGCACGGCTGCAGCCGCACTTCCCGGTGCTGTACCGCAACGAGCGCGGCCGCGTCGCGCACGAGTGCATCGTCGACCCGCGGGCGCTGAAGACGAGCAGCGGCGTCACCGTCGACGACATCGCCAAGCGGCTGATCGACTACGGCTTCCACGCGCCGACCATGAGCTTCCCGGTGGCGGGCACGCTGATGATCGAGCCGACGGAATCGGAATCGAAGTTCGAGATCGACCGCTTCTGCGACGCCATGATCGCGATCCGCAGCGAGATCGCGGAGATCGAGAACGGGCGCTGGAAGGTCGAGGCCTCGCCGCTGCGTCACGCGCCGCACACCGTCCACGACATCGCCGATGATGCCTGGAACAGAGCCTACACCCGCACCGAGGGCTGCTTCCCGGCCGGCGTGTCGCGGTCCGACAAATACTGGAGCCCGGTCGGGCGCGTCGACAATGTCTACGGCGATCGCAACCTGGTGTGCTCGTGCCCGCCGATCGAGGCTTACGCGGAGGCCGCGGAGTAGCGCGGCCTCTGTTGCGGGATGTCGTGGCAACCATCCACCGGGGATGGTTGCCACGAGGTCCAGGTCAAAACGTCGAAAACAACCCCATGCACAGTAGGGATTGGGGCGACTGGTCATCCGCGGGCACTAGATCCAGTGGGTAGGACGGGTAGAGCCAACGGGTCCGCGATTCGGCTATGGCAGGGAATGCGCGGGAGCGACCGACGCCGCGGCAGGAGGAGACATGCGCGAGGAATTCTGGTTTCACTTCCCGTTTCGCGTCCGCTATTCCGAGGTCGACGCGCAGGCCGTGGTGTTCAACGCCCACTATTTGACCTATTTCGACACCGCGATCACGGAGTATTTCCGCGCACTCGGCTACGACTATCTCGGCGAGGTGGCGCGCACCGGGATCGACTTCCACACCGTGAAATCGGTGGTGGAGTACAAGGCGCCGATCCGGTTCGACGAGGACATCGAGGTCTGCGTCCGGGTCGCGCGGATCGGCCGCTCCTCGATCAACCTGGCGCTCGCGATCTTCGCCAAGGGCTCCGACGACCTGCGCGCCACCGGCGAGATCATCTGGGTCGCGACCGACCAGACGACCCATCAATCGGTCGCGGTGACGGAGGACCTGCGGGCGCTGATCGCGAGCCGGGAGAAGGCGCTGGCGCCGGGTTGAATTGACTACGGCTTGGTCAGCGTCGGAGCAATGCGCCAGAGATTGTCGTTGGTGAGGTGCGTGCCGCCCCACCAGCGATCGATCGGGTTATGGCTGCTGAAGTCTTCCTGGTGCGCGATGATCGCTTCGCCGAACTCGGTCAGCCGCGGATAGCTTGCGGCGTAGCGCGCGTGCCAGCTCCTTTTGCTCTGCGGTCGTTCGAGATCAGTCACTGCAGGCGACGGACCATCCGTGAGGCCGTCGAGCAATGAGAAAAGTTCGAGTTCTCCGAACACATTTCCGGGGCGCCAGAGACGATGAAGTAGTCCAAGCGCTGAAAAGCCGTCGTAACGTGCGATCAGCTCAAGAAGTCGCATTTCAGTTGCGCCAAGCCCCGTCGCGCGGGAGGGCAATTCTGCAACCAAGGCAAGCTGCGCCGACCTCAGAAATGGCAGTGAGCTAAGGTCACTCTGCAGGCAATCCAGAAAGGGCATTGGGGTGGCTGCGCGATAAGCCGACCAGATCGCACTTCCGGTGTTGAGTTCGACCGGGCCGACGTCGACCGTCGACACATCCTCTGGTTCGGGTATCTCTTCAGCCGGCATCGTCAGATCGAAATCAACAAGACGCAACTTCAACCTGGCCGCTGTCTCGGGATGATATCTGAAAAAAGCCAGAAGGAAGACCAGCTGCAGCTGATCGTTCGGATATTGTTCGAACCAGAGCTCGACAACGTCATACGGTTCGCAATACTCGACGAGCGAAAGGTGCCTGCGAGCCCGGACTTCATCGGAGAACAATCTCCATGAACACCTGGCTGGAACGCGCGCCAAAATAATCTTCGAACTCTTCTACCGGGGGCAACGGCCCCAAACGAAGCGAAAGCGAAATTCAATGACCGCTTCTGCCAGACCTGAGCGCGCGAGACGGATACCGGAACCAGTCAGAATCAAACGCTTCATCGTCCAGACCTCGCCGAACGCAACACAAAACAAAACGGGCGCCGATGACGTCGGCAACTCAACGTCCTCAGCGCCCGTTTGCAGCGAAATGATTGAGCCTTACTCTTCCGTCGGCTCCTCGCCGTCGGCGTCGCGCTCCGGCGTGCCGGCGAGGATCTGTTCGGAGATCAGGCCGGAATTCTGCCGGATCGCGGCTTCGATCTTGGTGGTGATGTCAGGGTTGGCGCGCAGGAACGCCTTGGAATTCTCGCGTCCCTGGCCGAGCCGCTGGCTGTCATAGGAGAACCAGGCGCCGGACTTCTCGACGAGGCCGGCCTTGACGCCGAGGTCGAGGATCTCGCCCATCTTGGAGACGCCCTCGCCGTACATGATGTCGAACTCGACCTGCTTGAAGGGCGGCGCCAGCTTGTTCTTCACCACCTTGACGCGGGTGGTGTTGCCGACCACCTCGTCGCGCTCCTTGATCGCGCCGATGCGGCGGATGTCGAGGCGAACTGAGGCATAGAACTTCAGCGCGTTACCGCCGGTGGTGGTTTCCGGCGAGCCGTACATCACACCGATCTTCATGCGGATCTGGTTGATGAAGATCACCATCGTGTTCGACTTGTTGATCGAGGCGGTGAGCTTGCGCAGCGCCTGGCTCATCAGGCGCGCCTGCAGGCCCGGCAGCGCATCGCCCATCTCGCCCTCGAGCTCGGCTTTCGGCACCAGCGCGGCGACCGAATCGACCACCAGCACGTCGACCGCACCGGAGCGCACCAGCGTGTCGCAGATTTCCAGCGCCTGCTCGCCGGTATCGGGCTGCGAGATCAGGAGCTCGTCGATGTTGACGCCGAGCTTGCGCGCATAGACCGGATCGAGCGCGTGTTCAGCGTCGATGAAGGCGCAGATGCCGCCCTTCTTCTGGCCTTCGGCCACCGTGTGCAGCGCCAGCGTGGTCTTGCCCGAGGATTCCGGCCCGTAGATCTCGACGATGCGTCCCTTCGGCAGGCCGCCGACGCCGAGCGCGATGTCGAGCCCGAGCGATCCCGACGACACCGTCTCGACATCCATCGAACGGTCGTTCTTGCCGAGCTTCATCACCGAGCCCTTGCCGAACTGGCGCTCGATCTGGGAGAGCGCGGCTGAGAGGGCCTTGGACTTGTCCATGGAGGATCCTTCGACGATACGCAGTGCGGTGGCGGACATTTGGGATGTGCTCCTTATGGCGAGGATTCGCTAGCGGGACAAACGGGCGGATGAGATCGGCAGAAAAGCGTTGTTGATAGGAATCTCGTACCACGTTTGTTCTATGTTCGCAATATGTTCTTTCAGAGCTTTCGGCGCTGGCCTGTTTCCGACCTCAGTGGCCTGGTTTGAAAATCGCAGTGGCCTGAATTGGTTGGGCGATGTTCTCAGTACGACTACGGAGACTATGCCCGGTCTTGGGCATAACGAGTTCCTATAGGGCGGCAAACTCGTTCCCTACGTGGTTCTCCGCAAGGAATGGCCCGGGGGATGCTACGTGGGGGAACGGGAGTTCCTAGCACGCTGTGGAACCACGCGCTCCCGGTCAGGGTTATCGACCTGGTAACGGGAGTGAGGAAGATGGGTAGCTCACACCTCAATGATCCGAGGCATTGGCGAGAGCGGGCCGAAGAGACCCGCACCAAAGCGGAACATTTCTGGGACGAAGAGTCCAAGCAACGGATGTTTCGCATTGCCGTCGAGTATGACCGGCTGGCAGACCAAGCGGCAGAGCGTGCACGCGCCGAGCAAACTGCCGCTTTAGCCCGCAGGTAAGGCCGCCTCAGTTGGCAGCCTACGCCGCTTTGACATGCACATTCAAAGCAACGTGGAGCACTAACCCACTATCCTGATTCTGCCCCAAAGAAACGGCCCCAGCGAGGGACCTAGGTGAACGGCTCCGGCAATGTCCCTGTGGGCACGGGGCCAACGCACCGGAGCCGTTCAGACACGCCCGTGCAGAGCGCGCTCTACACGGTACCGGGAAAAAGTGGCAATCGGCGATAGCGATCCCGGGGTACCCCTCACTGTGTCCTAATTTCCGATAGCGGGTAGCGTTCTTTATGAACAGGCGCGCCGCGCGCCAAATTGTTCATGCGTTCGGATCTCAGATGGCTCTTCGGCATTTACGAAAAATCCCCCGGCTTTTAAGGCCGGGGGTGGGAGTTTTTTCCTATGCATCAACTAAAATACCGGGACAAGCCCCGATGATTGATGCCTAGCACACCGCGGTTCCATCCATCCACAGAAATTGCCACTTTTTCCCGACTTCGAAACGACGGTACGTGCTACCAGCGATTCCGGGTCGGCTATCTCACTCAGCACGGGACGCCCGGCCCAGCTCATCGCCGGTCGTCTCGAGAGGGACGACCGGCGCGAGCGAATGCAGGTGTCCTAGTTTGTTCTTGCGACTGTCCTAACTAGGCCAGCACCGAGATTTCGGTACTGTCCGTATTTGAGCCCCCGATCCTAATTCGAATCCTAGAGTGTCCTAAATCGTTTAGCCGGAATGTTTGGGCCGTTCTCGGCAGGACTGCTGAGCCCGATGCACGGTCTTGGGCATAACGAGTTTCTATAGGGCGGCAAATTCGTTCCCTACGTGGTTCTCCGTAAGGCCATCAGCTATTGCCTACGCCATCTCCCCGTAGTTTCACGGATCAAATGTTACCCAGTGGCATATGTTGGGCTCGCGCTGGTTGTGGCAAAATACTGCTTGGCTTTATTGAGCAGTTCGGGGAGTGAGCCATGGCGGACTTTATTTTCACGGCGAACATTGCCCATTACGATCAACTGCTGTCGACGGAAACGGACCCGGCCAAGATCGCGATGCTACGCAAACTGCGGGCCGAGGAAGAAGCCAAGCTAGCCGAGTGGCACAAGCAAAATCCAACGCAGAAGGCGGGGTAAACTGAAATTCGTATCGTTGCCCGGCATGATGACTCTTCAAGAATACGAGGAGCTAGCAGCCAAGTACGAGCGGCTGATCGAGATGCTGCGCGATCCGCACGACCGTTACCAGCTTGAGAAGCTTGCCAATAGCTATCGCGCACTTGCTAACAGCGCGTCCGTTCTAGATCGATGTGCCAGGGTCCTCGAAGCGCTAGAACAGGGCCGGATGAAGTAAGGCCGCCTCAGTTGGCGGCCTCTTTCATTGCATGAAATCAGGCTCTTCATCGCCGTCTTGATCGGCAAGAATCTCTCTATCGAGGCTGTGAAGGCAGCCGCGCGCCGCTACAGCCCTGCCGAGGTAATAGCAGTAAGCCGTAAGAGAGAGAGAGAAGCGGGCCGGTTCGCACGGCTCCTGTCGTTCAGATCGCCAGCCTAAAGAAACGGCCCCAGCGAGGGGGCCAGTTCAAACGAGAGGGCCGCGTCACGCGAACGGCCCGACCGGGCAAATCTGAAAATCATCTGAACTGAAAACCTGCCCCGGCTCCAAAATCCTAGATCGCTTCGCATCCGCAGCAATTCCGGAAAAGCACGTAATGTCCCAGTTTGTTCTCGCGACTGCCCTGTTTCCGACGCTGGTGGCTAGTTTGAAAATCACAGTAGCCTGAATTGGTTGGGCCGCGATCTCAGTAGGACCACTGACCGGTATGCCCATAACAATTTCTATGGGGCGGCAAACTCGTTCCCTACGTGGTTCTCCGTAAGGAATGGCCCGGAGCTCTCAGTTGGGTGAACGGAGTTCCTATCTCGATTTGCGCACGATAAACTTGGATCCCCGGATAGGGGGACACCGATGAAGGACATGAAAGCGCACTTGGAGAAGCTTCGCGTCGAGGCGGAAGAGTGCGAGCTGATCAGCAAGCTGGCGACCAACCCAACCAAGAAAGAACTGTTCGCAAAGCTAGCAGCACATCACCGCACACTTGCCAATGAGGTCGAGCGCACAATGAACGAGTCGAAATAGGAACCTTACGCGAGGCTGACGATTAGAGTTCGCGTTCCGGACAGGAACCTAGAGCAAGGGGTGAATGCATGGGACCGAAGAAGCGCCGCCGTTATGCCCCGCAGGCAGATTTGCTCGAAGCGCGGCTCCTGGAGCGCGCTCGAGAGCTACGCGATCAGGCCGCAGCTCTACTCCCAGGTATCGAGAAAGACGCGCTATTGAAGCTCGCCCGCCAAGCTGAAGCTGGGGCGAGCATGACCGAATGGCTGCGCGTTCCTGGCTCTGCTTAAGAGGTGCCGTCATGCATGCACGCCACCATCATATCGATAGCGTAGAAATCGCCTTTGCCTGTACTGCGGCCGTGTCCCTTGCGGGCTTGATTGCCAGCCTTGCCTGGCTCTTTATGCGATGAAGCAAGGCCGCCTCAACTGGCGGCCGCTTTCGCGTCCCGCTCCAACCGCTTCTGCTGTCGTTTCAAGTCGTCCTCAAGCGCTTCCAGCATCGTCTCATCAATCTCGCCGCTCGCGACGAGCTTGAGATAGTCTTGCGGGTTATGGCTCACCGCCCGCCCGGCGCGAGTGGCCGGTTTTGGTTTTGCGAGTAGCCTCAAAAATAAGTCCCAGCGCCCCGGGGAAGAGCGCTGGGACTGAAGGCGACGGCGGACCGTGGGGGCAGGATTTCGCCCTCGCCAATTGCCTAATTTTCCCGACACTGAATCGTTCCTAAAGAGTGACCGGTTCTGAAATGGCGGTTGGACTGTTTCGGCCAGTACCGAGATTGCGCGCCTGGCCGGACCCAGGCCCCGGTGTCCTGAGCTAGAACCGGGAGTGTCCTCATTCGGATTAAGCGAACGGCCATCAATCGATATGCAGTTTGTGCCACGCACGCCGTATTATGCACGGTTCTGGGCATATAAATTTCGATGGTGCGCAATCTGTTCGCGGTCCTCCGGAACAAAACGCGACCACCCGCCAAGTTTGAATCCTGACTTGCCCCAATCCAGGATGACGGCATGCCCAGTTGGTCAAACCCCACGCCCGCAGCCGCCTCCACAACACGGAAGCCGCGCGCTAGTGACCGTGGCCGAACTCCGGGAATGGCAGGCGCACGGCATCGCGTGCGTGGTCCTCGACGTTGAAACCTGACAGGACGTGACCAGGATTGTACTGGCCCAGGCCGAGGCGGCCTCCGGATCGATGGCGTCAAGAAGCGGCCCCAGCGAGTGGGCACTGACCGGGGCCGAGTTGCACTTTGGTCGTCCCGATGCTGCCCGGCAGGAACAGCACCCGAACAAGCGATAACCCGGAGCGTGCTGCGCTCGTTCCTTTTCCAGCACGCCGGCGTGTGAACGCGGCCCGGTTTGATGTCGGACGCGCTCTGGCCTCCGATGGAACCAACCGACGTCATCACCCGGCCGATGTTCTCAGTAGGACTACCGAGGCGGCATAGTAAATGTTCTGGCCCCATCATTTTCCATGGGGCGCCATCCGTTCTTGCCGCTCGGCGCTCATCGCTTTGGGCCAACCTGAAAGGCGTCGCGCCAGCGCGGGCGAAGAGGTGATGCGCGAAGGTCAGTCGCTCAGAACATCGTCCGTGATAGCCAATTTGGGACATGCCCTTTGGCACAGATTGTATAGGCTTCGCGGTATCAGGATTTTGCACACCTTCCTGGGGCTAGGGCCAGCGCCGTCCGCATCTTTTTCAAGCGGGCGGCGTTGTGCTGTCGGGCATCCGATCGCGTGAAAAGGTCCGCAATCGCAAACGCAGAACGGGCTCATTTCCGGAGCGGCTGGCGTAATCCGTAGTTCTCCGGGCCAGAACAAAGTTCCGCGAACAGGCGGATCCGCCCCCGCCCCAACTGCCCCGGATTATCAACGAGTTACGAGCGGATTTGGCGATGCCGACGTGCGTTTGGCACAATCTGCATACTACCTTGGTACCCCTCCTGACCCCCAAGAAAACTACGTAGCCTTCACGGGAAGACTCGGGTTCCGTCAGTGTTCGTGACATTGGCTCGCCGGGCCGCACCGCGAGACACGGCGTGCCGCCGGCGGATGGATCTCCTTCGGGATCCATGACGACGCCCAGACGGGCGTCGCAGTTCACAACATCGTTGTACGGGTGTTAATCATTGCTACAACCTTTAGTTTAAATATCGACGACCGCCATTCCCTCGCGGAACCGTTCCAGATGATTCACAAGGGCGTCGAATTCAGCGTCACGCAGGTCACGGCCGGCGTCTGGAAATGGCGTTTCCAGATCGGCGATCGGGTCTACACCGGCAAGACCGAAGCGAAACTCGACCTGCTGGCGATCCGCCGCGTGCAGCTGCGGATCGACCGCGAGCTGAACAATCTCGGGCTGGGACGGCCCCGCGGGCAAAGCGATCAGGATTGAGGCGCCGGCTGGATTGGCTCCGCTGCGCCGGCCAACAGGCCGCGCTTCAGTCCGCGCTGGCCAGCCGCCGCATCGTGAACTCGATCTCCCCGCCGGGCAGCTCGCGCCAGCTCTCGACCGCGCTCATATAGGCGGCCTTCGGATAGCGCTTGAGAAAGGCGCGCGCACGCAGGCGGGCCTGATCACGCGGCAGGCTGAAGGTCTCGCGCAGATAGCCGTCATCCGGCCGACGCCGCGCGGCCATCCGGCTGGCGAGATCGCGCGGACGAAACACCATTGCCGCAACTCCGGACCAACTGACGACGCCCCCAATATAGGGGCGGCGCCGGGAGAATCCGAGTCTGCGGCAACCGGCGAAGCCGGCCCGAACGGGGCTTACTGGCTGCGCTGCGCGGAGCCTGCAGGCTGCGCGGAGCTACCGGTCTTGGTCTTCGGCTTGGCCGGGTGGGTGGCCGCCTTCGGCGCATCGCTGCGCACCGCGCCCCAAGGATCGGACGATCCCTTGGCATCCGGGATCTTGCTCAACGAGTCCTTGTAGGCCCGGTCTCTGACCGCGTCCTGATCCTTCTCGTCCTGGGTCTTGGTCTTGACCTCAGGCATCAGATTGACGTTCGGCATTTGCGCATAGGCCGGCGCCGACAGCAGCGCCGCGACCGCGACTGCGCACAAAACTCTCATCACAACGCTCCCTGCATTTTCGCCAGCGGTATATCACCGCAAGAAAGCGGTCGCCAAGCGTGTCTGGCCAGCGCGCCCGTCCCTGCCCTAGAGGTGATCCGACTTGCAGGATTTCGGCGACTGCATCCAGTCGTCCCAGATCGGACCGCATCGCGTGCATCCGCCAAGCGCAAGTCCGATCGCAAGCACCCCACCCAGCAGCACCAACCTGCGGAACATGTACGCCCCCGCCACTGACGAGGGCGAATTGGGCGCCAAAACTGGGGCATTTTCAAGCCGGGCACGGCGCTTGCAGCGCGGCGCAAACGCCTCGGAGCGCATCGGAGCGCAGCGGACGCGCGACGGTTTGACCGGGCGGCTCGGCAAATTACAGTGCGCAACAAAGCAGAAAAGGAATCGACGACATGACTTTGGCGATGAGCTGGGACGAATGGACGCGGCACGACGGAACGGCGCTCGCCGCGCGCGTCCGGAGCGGCGAGCTGACGCCCCGGGAGCTGGCGGCGCAGGCAGCCGTCGCGGTCGCCAAGGTCGATCCGGCGCTCTCGGGCGTGGTCGAGCTGTTCGACGACGTGATCGCCGATCCCGCGCGCGACGGCGCCGATCTCAACGGCCCGTTCGCCGGACTGCCCTTCCTGATGAAGGATCTCGGCCCGACCTTGAAGGGACGGTTGCAGGAGATGGGCTCGCTGATGATGCGCGGCAACCGCGCCGCAGCCGACACCTTCCTGACCACGAAGCTGCGCAAGGCCGGCCTCAATCTGATCGGCCGCACCACCACGCCGGAGTTCGGGGTCTGCAGCTCCGCCGAGAATCCCGCGGTCTATGTCACGCGCAATCCCTGGAACACCGACTACACCACCTGCGGCTCGTCGGCGGGCAGCGCGGCGATGGTCGCCGCCGGCGCCGTCCCGATCGCGCATGCCACCGACGGCGGCGGCTCGATCCGGATTCCCGCCGGCGTCAACGGCAATATCGGACTGAAAGTGTCGCGCGGCGTGTTCTCGCTCGCGCCGCATCTGTCCGACCTCACTGGCCTCGTCTCGATCCAGGGCTGCCAGTCCCGCACGGTGCGCGACACCGCGGCCTTCGTCGACGCCTGCCGCGGACCTGCGCCCGGCGAGTTCATGCCGTTCTGGACATCGCCGGAGCCGTATACAGCGATGATCGCGCGCGACCCCGGCCGGCTCAAGATCGCGCTGTCGCACACCTGGGGCGACTATCGCGCGACGCCGCATATCACCGCCGAGCTCGAGCGGGTCGGACGCTTCCTCGAAGGCCTCGGCCATCAGGTCGATTACGCGCTGCCGTCGCTCGACTACGCGGAAGCCTTCGCGGCGCAGACCACCTGCTACATCAGCAATTTCGCCGTGGTGATCGGCAACATGCTCGCGGCGCGCGGCCTGACGCGGCCGCCGGCGGAGCTGATCGAGCCGATCAATATCCGGATCTGGGAGCACGGCCGCGACACCAGCTTCGCCGACCGCGCCCGCATGCAGGCCGTCTTCAACACGACCGCGCGCGGCTTCGGCGCCTTCTTCGAGGACTGGGACATCATCCTGACGCCGATCACGGCGCTGCCGACGCCGAAGATCGGCACCACGGAATATCTCACCATCAGCGATAACCCGTCGGTGCTGGACTGGTTCGGCAATCTCTGGCGCAACTTCGCCTTCACGCCGCTCGCCAATCTCTGCGGCATCCCGGCGATCTCGCTGCCGCTCGCGACCAACGAGCACGGCCTGCCGCTCGGCATCCAGGCGATCGGAAAGCAGGCCGATGACGGCCTCCTGCTGCAGCTCGCCGCCCAGATCGAGCGGGCGATCGACGGCAAGTGGAATGCCGGCAAGCGGCCTGGCGTGCATGTCACGCGCGATTAGGCGATAGAATAGAGAACGATAAATCAACAGGGGAAACGGGACGTCATGCAGCAGGCCGGTGAATTCGGGATCGACGAGGCGCGACGGGTGCTTGGCGACGTCTTTGCGCCGTGGGTGCAGGATCTCAATCTGTCGATCGAGCAGTTCGAGTTCACGCCGCCGCCCGGCAACGCTGCCGATTGGCAGCCCGGCGCCATCCTGCGCATGCCGTTCTCAGAACGGCTGTGCCGCAATGGCGGCATCGTCTGCGGCCAGGCGCTGATGGCGTTCGCCGACACCGCGATGGTGCTCGCCAACCTCGCGGCCAACAAGGGCTACCGTCCGATGACGACGGTCGACCAGACCACCCATTTCATGCGCGCGGTGACCGCCTCCGACGTACTGGCCGACGCGCGCGTGGTGCGGCTCGGCCGCACCATGAGCTTCGGCCGCGTCACGCTATCCTCCGCCACCGACAACAAGCCGGTGGCGATGGTGTCGAGCGCGTTCGCGATGCTGCCGGGATAGAGCACGATCCGGAAACGCGCGCGCGGCGAGCGCAAGCATGACATCGTGCGCGCGCGTGCTCACGTCGTTTCGGTGCACGCATTGAGAACCGATGTCGCTGAACCGATGTCGCTGATTTGTCATGCAGCGCGCAACATGCGCGCCGCCGCACTACGCCGCAGCGACGCGACGCTTCCTGCGCCAACGCCAGAGCAACCCGATCAGCACGATCAGCACCACACCGGCCGCGAGTGCCTTCGCGGTAAACCGTCCACCGGGACGATCGATCAGACGCGTCCACAGCGACGCGCTCTCGCCCTGACGCGGCAGACGAAACGCGACGACGCTGTCGCCGATCGATGTGCCGCCCTCGGAATGGCCGCCGGCGCCGATCACGACATACTGCTCGCCCTTCCAGAGATAGGTCATCGGATTGGCGACGCCCGGCACCGGAAGCCGGGCGAGCCACAGCTGCTTTCCCGACTTGACATCGAATGCGCGCAGATAGGCATCCATCGCGCCGGTGAACAGCACTCCGCCCGCGGTGATCGCGACGCCGTTGACCAGCGGCGTGCCGGTATTGAGCGCGATGCCGAGCGGCGCGACATCCTCGCTGGTGCCGACCGGCGAGTGCCAGAGGATCTTGCCGGCCTTCAGGTCAACCGCCACGGTCTCGCCCCATGGCGGCGTATTGCACGGCGTCCCGATCGCCGTCATCGCCAGCGCCCGCGACATCGCAAACGGCGCCCCCTCCTGCTGGCCGAAATCATGGCCGGGCGGCGGGTTGAAGCCCCTGGCCTGATCACGCGGAATCAACGTGATGACGTGCGCGGCATGACTGACATTGGCGAACAGGATCTGGTTGACCGGATCGAACGCGGCGCTGCCCCAGTTCACACCGCCGCCGGTCATCGGATAGACGATCGTGCCTTGCGTCGACGGCGGCGTGTAAAGTCCCTCGTTGCGGGATTGTGCAAGCAACTTCGTGCAAGTCGAACTCCGGACGCCCGGCAGCAGGCCGCCGATGTCATCCGCGGTCATGCGCTGCGTCAGCAGCGGCGGCACGTGGGTCGGGAACGGCTGCGTCGGCGAGAGCTGCTCGCCCTCGGCGCCGTTCTGCGGCACCGCGCGCTCCTCGACCGGCCACACCGGCTTGCCGGTGTCGCGATCGAGCACGAACACGAAGCCCTGCTTGGTCGGCTGGATCACGACGTCGCGCATGCCGTTGCCGGTGTCGATCCGCGCCAAGGTCGGCTGCGCCGGCAGGTCGTAGTCCCAGACGTCGTGATGCACGGTCTGGAATGCCCATATCAGCTCGCCGGTCTCGATCCGCAGCGCGACGACGGAATTGGCGTGCTCGTCATTGCCGGGGCGCTTGCCGCCCCAGAAGTCGGGACTGGGCGATGTCGTCGGCAGGAACACCAGTCCCCGCTCCTCATCCACCGACATCGGCGCCCAGACGTTGCTGTGGCCGGCCTCGATGCCGCTGTGCACCAGCGGATCGAAGGTCCAGCGCGGCTGGCCGGTCCGTGCATCGAAAGCCCGCACCGCGCCGATCGGCGCGTCGACCCTGCGGTTGTCGCCGATCGCGGACCCGACCACGACCACGCCGTGGCCTGTCACCGGCGCCGACGTGATCTGAAATTCGCCCGGCCATGCGAGCTTCATCCCGGCGTCGATCTTGATCTCGCCGGCATTGCCGAAATCGGCGCAGGGCTTGCCGGTCCTGGCATCGAGCGCGATCAGGCGGGCGTCGTTGGTGCCGGTGAAGATGCGTGACTTGCAGGCCGCACCTTCGGCCGCACGATCATCCGTCCAGTGCGCGACGCCGCGGCAGACGAAGCGGTTGGCCGGCCGCTGCGCCATGCTGATCTTCGGATCGAAACGCCATTTCTGCGCACCGGTGCCGGGATCGAGCGCGATCACTTCGTTGAACGCGGAGCAGAAGATCAGGCTGTCCTCGACGAACAGCGGCGTCACCTCGAACTTGGTGCGCTTCATGACCTCGGGCGGGCGAGCATCGAGATCGCCGGTGCGGAATTCCCAGCCGCGGATCAGCGTGCCGACATTGTCCGCCGTGATCTGCGTCAGCGGCGAGAAGCGTTGTCCCCCGCGATCGCCTCCCCAATACTCCCAGGCGAGCGCCGGTTGGATGCAAAGCACCAGAGCGGCGAGCAGGCGAAACAGGGACCGCATTGCGTCCTCCCGCAAGACGCGATCATCGGACGCCGCATCTCATGCGGGAAAGCCTTTACGCGATTGGCGCCTCAGTATCCACCCCTGTGGTAGCCGCCGCCATAATTGCCGCGATAACCACCGCGGATGCCAATCCCGATTCCGATCGGTGGTCCGACAGGCTCGTAGACCACGGCCGGCGGCGGCCGGCGCACCACCACGACGTCGTCCTCGACCACGACGCGCGGCGGCCGCTTGCCTGCACGCCGCGGCGGCGGATCGGGAGCGACGCGCTTCTTAGCCGGCGCCGCGGCCTTCTGCTGCTCCGGCGGCGCGGCGTTGCACGGACAGGCCGGCGCCGCCAGCGCGACATTGGTCGCGGGCACGCTGAGCGCGGTGGCCGGCGTCAGGTCGGGACGGTAACGCAACCGTTCGATCATCTTGCGCGCGGTGGCCGTGAGATCGCTGTCGGGATACAGCACGAGGAAGCTGCGATAGGCCGCCGCCGTGTTGGCGAGTACGGCGTCGTTCCACGCCACCATGCGACGATGCCGGTCGAGCCAGTCGCGCGCCTGCAGGCCGCGCGGCGTGCCGGCGAAAACAGCGGCAAAGGCTTCATAGGCTTCGTCGGTACCGTCAACCACGATCAGTTCGTTGGCAGCCTCGATCGGCTTGCCCTGCAAGTCGCGCTTCCATTCGTCGACGGTGCGCTTGGCCGCGGCCGGCGCCGGTGCCGGTGCCGCTGCTGGCGTTGCTGAGGGACCTGCCATGAAGCGGAAGTCGTCGGTGAGCGACGAGGAGTCCCACGGTGTCTGGCGGCCATCGGTCGCCTTGTTCACGGCAAGACGGACACGCTTGAACGTATCCTCGATCGGGATCCCCGGCTCCTTCGCCGAAGCCAGCAACGCGGTCGTGTACGGGCTGTTGGCGCCGCTGCCGTCCTCGGCCTCGGCGCCCGGTGACGTCGAGAACGACACGAAGGTGCCGGGCGCACCGATCCTGGCGTCGACGATGGCAAGCCCGTGCCCCGCGGTCTTGCTGAGTTCCGGGAACGGATTGTTGCGGCAGGCATCGAGCAGCACGATGCGCATCCGGCTCGGCACCGAGGTCAGCGTATTCAGGATGTCGTTGAGACGAACCGCCTGGATCGGAATGTCGGCCTCACGCTTCGGATCGATGTCGACCGGCACCAGATAGTTCTCGCCATCGATCTGCAGGCCATGTCCGGCATAGAACACCAGCGCTACGGTGTCGGCGCCCTTCGCCGCCACCTGACCGGCGAAATCGCTGATCCGTGCGCGCATCTCATCCTGGGACAGATCGGATGCCGCGGTCACCGCAAATCCGGCGTCGGTCAGCATCTGCGACATGGCCTTGGCGTCGTTGGCCGGATTGGGCAGCGCGGGCACCGACTTGTAGGCGGACTGCCCGATCACCAGCGCCAGGCGGCTTTCCGCCGATGCCGGCGCCGCACCGAACAGGATCGCGGCCGGAACGATCAGGCTGAGGAGCGAACGGCGCAACATGGCGGCCTCCGACAAATGACATCGGAGATGGGTCGAAAGCCGTCAGGTGAAGGTTCATGCCGTGCGGCAATGTGCTGCCGCCGACTTCGATGATAGTGTCGAGACGTCGCAGGAACCCGATGCGCCCTCGACGAGCGCCGGCTGTTCGGCTGACTATTTCGGTTTCTTGGCCGGATCGGTGGCCGGCTTGGTGACGCCCCAGGGATCGTATTTCTGCTTGGGCTCGGGAATCCGATCGAGCGCGGCCTTGTAGGCCTTCTCGTCGATCTTGGGCTTCTGCTCCGTCTTCCTGTCGTCGCCTCCGCCGCCTCGCCGGCCCTGGGCCAGGGTCGGTGTCGCGATCAGCGCCAGAATGACGGCAGCAACCGTGAAGCGTTTCATGTCAGTCTCTCTCCCCCGCAGCCGTAGAAACATCCGGCAACACCTCTACCCCAGGATAACTTGTCGCTCGACATTTGTTGATCGACAAAGCGTCGCGCGATGCGAATTCAGCCCCACCAGGGGGGCGCAATCTTGACGGCGGTACATTAAATTCGCCGGATGGGACAGGGACCAGTAAAACTGGCGGCGGTGCTGGCCGGCGCCGCCTTCATGTTGAGTGGCTGTGGGCTCGCGGATAGCCACGCGGTGTGGCCGGAGATGTTGAAGGTCAAGTCGAGCGAGCCGGCGCCGCTCGAGACCCCTCCGGATGTCAAGCGGCTGGTCGCGGGCAAACTGGACTCGGTGTTCACCGCGGGCTCGCAGCCGTCCCATGTGCGGGTCTCCGCTCCGCTGCACGACCCGCGCGGCACCGGCTGGACCGCCTGCGTGCGCGCCGAACTGACATCTGTGATCGGCAAGCCGCTGGGGACGCAGACCTATCGCGTCTTCATCAGTGAGGGCGCGATCTTCGATCGCCGGCAGGTGGAAGCCGACGACAATTGCGTGACCGAGACTTACGAGCCGGTCGAGGGCGCCGTTACGGCAGACGCGCAACGAAGCGCCAAACCCTAGTCTGAGACTCGGCATGCGCCGGCCAAGCCTGATCGCGCATGTCGTGCGGGCCCATGTCGATCGTCGCACGAAACTCCGCTCGCAACGCAGATCAGACGTTGCTGACGCCGCCGTCGACCACCATGTCGGAGCCGGTCATGAACGAGCTCTCGTCCGAGGCCAGGAAGACCGCTGCTGCCGCCAATTCCTCGGGACGGCCGATCCGGAGCATCGGCGTGTAGTTGGAATACATCTTGCGGATCGCGGCGGCTTGCTCGGGCGTCGACGCCTGGGAGTCCATGATCGGCGTGTCGACCGGCCCCGGGCTCAGCAGGTTGGCGCGGATGCCGCTGTCCTTGAACTCGGCCGCCCAGGTCCGCACGTAAGAGCGCACCGCCGCCTTGGTGGCGGCATGGGTCGAGTGGTTCGCCAGACCCATATAGTGCATGGCCGAGGACACCAGGATGATCGATCCTCCGCCGCCCATCATCGGCAGCATCTTCTGCACCAGGAACAGCGGCCCCTTGGCCATCAGGTTGAACGTGCGGTCGTAGTGCTCCTCCGTGATCTCACGCAGCGGCACTTGTTCGGTGAAGCCGGCGTTGGATACGACCACATCCACCCTGCCCTTCGCCTTGCGAACCGTCCCGGCGACACGTTCGAGATCATCGAGCCTCGACGCATCCGCCTGGATCGCGGTGACGCCGCCGCCGATCAGCTTTGCCGCCTTGTCGAGCGCGTCCCGGCGGCGGCCGAAGATGAACACATCCGCGCCTTCCCTTGCGAAGCGTTGCGCGATGGCGAGCCCAATGCCGCTGTTGCCGCCGCTGATCACCGCGACCTTGCCTTCCAATCTCGACATGTCAGTTCCTTTGCGTTGCGCACCCGGATCGTCCGGAGACCCTGCAGCTAGGCGCGCCCGCACCGGCCGCTCAGTGCGGACATGCGCACACCGGTGGTGCAAGAATGATCCGGACGACAGGCGTTGCGGGTGGTTTCTCGCAGGACCATCCTTTTCGTGCGACTGCGGGCGGCTCGGTCGCCGCGATGGTGCGATCGCCGGCCCGCATATGCTGAACGCCCCGTTAACATTACCGCTCGAATTGCCGGATGACCTCAACGGCATTTTCCATTTCTTTCCGCTAGCGTTGCCCCCGATGAACGCAAGGCCGATCAGCCTCGCGGACCGGGGAAACAGGGACGTGGCCGATATTGCTGACCAGGCAGTGATCCGCCGTGCATCGCGCAAGGATGCCACGGACGATCGCGCGTTGCCGCCGCTGTCTGCGGCGCCGGTCGGTGCATGGCGCGCACTTGCCGAGCGCGCGATCGAGCCCAATGGCTACTATCAGGCAGACTGGGAATTGGCGGTCGATGCGTCTGCGCGCGGCCGCACCGGCGCATCGCTGCTCAGCGCCGCCGGCGATGCCGGGCAATTGATCGGGCTGCTGCCGGTCGTGCCATTTCGGCGAATCTATCGGATCCCCCTGCCCGCACTGGTCGGCGCCGAACCCTACGGCACGCTGTGCACGCCGCTGCTGGATCGCGACGCCGCCGAGCAGGCCGTCGGCCAGATGTTGCAGCAGGCGCGCAACGCGGGCGCGCATGCACTGATCCTGCGCACGATGTCGCTCGACGGCCCGGCCATGGCGGCGATCCGAACGGTGCTCGCAAGGGATGGATTGCAGCCGCGCCTGCTGAGCACCTATCAGCGCGCGCAGCTCGATGCGACGGGCGATGCCGACGATTTGCTGCGCGACGCGCTCGGCGCGAAGAAGCTGAAGGAGCTGCGGCGCCAGCGCCATCGCCTGTCCGACCATGGCGCGGTGCGCTTCGACGTCGCCCGCACGCCGCGCGCCGTTGCAGTGGCGCTCGAGACGTTCCTTGCGCTCGAAGCCGGCGGCTGGAAGGGCCAGCGCGGCACCGCGCTCAGCCAGCATCCGGGCGACGCAGCCTTCATCCGCCGCGCAACGGCGGCGATGGCCGAGGCCGGGTGCTGCGAGATCATCACGCTGCATGCGGGCGGTACGGCGGTCGCAGCCGGCATCGTGGTGCGCCATCAGGACCGTGCGTTCTTCTTCAAGATCGGCATCGACGAGCGCTTTGCGAAGCATTCGCCCGGCACGCAGTTGACCCTGGAACTGACGCGCCATCTCTGTGCCGATCCGGCGATCAATTCGGCAGATTCCACCGCGGCGCCCGGCCATCCCATGATCGACCCGATCTGGCGCAGCCGCTTCGCGATCGGCGACGTGCTGCTGCCGCTGCGGCGCCGCGATCCGCTGGTCGGCGCCATTCATGCCGCGCTGACCCTGAACAATGTCGCCTACGAGGCCGCGCGGAGCACCGTCCGCTTCATCCGCAGCCGGCGCGGCAAGCCCGGCTAGCACACCCCCTCTTACACAACCCCGCGCGGACCGGTAGGCTGCAGACAACGGCCTTGAGCCGATGGCGTCGTGATCGGGCGTGAATGTGACGATCCAGCAATGCTACGTCCGACAGGACACGTTGACCGACCCTGGCGAGTTCGCCGGCGCATATGACGATTTGCCGGAGACGATCTCTGGACTACGCGAGGTTGTCTCGGGGCTGATCGTTCATGTCGCGTTGGCTGAGCGGTACGGCATCCCGCCTGACACGCCGATGGTCAGGCAAACCCAGCCGGTCGCGGATCGCTTGAAATCGATCCAGGCGTCGTTCGCCGGATCGCTCACCGCGGCACGGCCGCCGCGCAGTCGCACGTTCGGTACCTGTCGCGACTACGCGCTCCTGCTGTGCAGCATGCTGCGAAGCCGGTCGATCGCGGCGCGGGTGCGCTGCGGCTTTGCCACCTACATCGGCGACGACATCTATCACGACCACTGGGTCTGCGAATACTGGTCACCGGCCGACAAGCGCTGGCGGCAGGCCGACGCGCAGCTCGATGCGCTTCAGATCGACCAACAGCAAATCACGTTCGACTGTACGAACCTGCCGAGCGATGCATTTCTGACGGCGTCGCAGGCCTGGCGACTGGCGAGGAGCAACGCGGTTGCGGCCGGTGCCTTCGGCCATGCCCCGACCACCGGCCTGTGGTTTCTTCACGTCAACGTCTACCGCGACCTGCTGTCGCTCACGAACCGGCAAATCTCCGCCTGGGATGGCTGGCGCGACGCCCCGCCGGGCGGCAAGGTCCTGAAGGTCGACGCGCTTGCCGAGCTCGACCGGCTGGCCGAACTGGTCACGGCGTTCGAGGACGGCGCGGCGCCATTTGCCGTGCTGGATGCGGCGGCATCACGCTGCCTGACGCCATCCTGGCTTTCGTAATGCCCAGGCGCCGCATGGTTTACCCTTTCGTAGCCATGCTGACACATCAAGAAACGATCGGCTCCGCCGTCAGGTTGGTGTCAGCCGGCCCTTTTAGCGTCGCGATGCGCTGTTTCTCAGGCGGCGCATGCCCTTGCCTGGAAAGCCTCATCCGATGGAAACGTCGGGTGAGGCTTTCTGCGCCAGTGTCCCTTACTGCAACGGCGAGTGCGGCGCCGGCAGCATGATGGTCGAGTGCATCTCCTCGAGCAGCAGCGTGCCCTTGCCCAGGAATTCCTGCCAGGCCGGATCCTTCAGCGCGGCGCCGCGCGCAGCAGCGCGGGCGTTGAGATCGGGATAGGCCCAGATGTGGCAGACCTCGTTGGGCTGTCCGGAATCGGTGTGCCAGAGGCCGACGATCTTGGAATATTTCTCGCGCTCCGGCATCACGCCGGTGATCAGGTCGAGCCATTGCTTGACGCCGCCGAGCGGCTTGGCGCGGTAGTTGCGGAATTCGTAGATGTTGCCCTTGGTGGCAGGCGCCACCGGCGGAATGATTGCATTGAGCAGCCGAACCTCCTGACGCACCAAGAGCGGACGGATCGCCGGAATGTATTCGCCGGTCCAGCGCGGATTCTTCGAAAGCTCGGCGCGCAGCCGGGTCCGCTCGTTGAGATCGGCGTAGCTCCACATGTGCATGACCTGATTGAGCGGTCCGATCTCGGTGATCCAGTAGCCTTCCAGCTTGCCGAAATTATCGCCGCGGATATCGCGCGAGATCGTGCTCGCCGCCTTCACCATCTCACCGACGGCTCCCGGACGGACCGTGTAGGTGCGCAGCTCATAGATCATGGTTGTCTCCCTGATTGTTTCCGATGGACGATGTAGGCAAATGAAAAAGCCCGGCGCGAGCCGGGCTTTCGATGGTGCTCGCGGACTACTCCGCTGCCTGTGCGTTGATCTCGGCCGAGACCTGGCGGATGGCGCGGGCGAGCTGCTCGGCCGGCTGGGCGCCGGAGACCGCATATTTCTGCGCGAACACGAAAGTCGGCACGCCGGAGATGCCCTTCTCGGCAGCCTCCTGGGCCTGCGCCGAGACGAGGGCGACATCCTCGTCGGTGGCTAGACGCCTGCGCACATCGTCGGCGTCGAGACCGACATCGGCGGCCGCCTGCACCAGCACGTTGACATCGGTGAGATCACCGCCGTCGCGGAAGTACAATTCCATCAGCCGCTGCTTCATCTCGGCCGCCTTGCCCCTGGCCTCGGCCCAGTGGATCAGGCGGTGGCAGTCGATCGTGTTGGGCTGGCGTTTGACGAGCTCGGGATGGTAGGTCAGCCCCTCCTCATTGGCGGCGGCGACCACGCGGCCGGCGATGCCCTTGTAGGCCTCGACCGAGCCGAACTTGGCGGTCAGATATTCGTCGCGGCTGATGCCCTCGCGCGGCACCCAATTGTTGAGGAAGAACGGCCGCCAGTGCACCTCAACCGGCACGTCGGGCACCAGCTTGAGCGCGTCCTCGATGCGATGCTTGCCGATGTAGCACCAGGGGCAGACGACGTCGGAGACGATGTCGAGGCGAAGCGGCTTCAGATCGCTCATGGCAGGGGTTCCCGGCGGAAATGGAACCCCAAAGGTAGGCAGAAAGCGCCCCGAGACAAGCCGCTATTTCATACTGGCTGCCATCTGCCGCATCCGCTCGGCGGTCAGTTCATCGGCCGGGAAAAACGTCTCCAGCGCCAGTTCCTGCAGGGTGATGTCCACCGGGGTGCCGAACACCATGGTGGTCGAGATGAAGCTCAGGATCTCGCCGTTGAGTCGCAGCTTGAACGGCAGCGCGACATTGTTGTCGGTGGTGATCGGCGCCGAGCGCGCCGGGATCGGATAGGACTTCAGGTCCTGGTAGAGCTTGAGCAGCTCCGGGTCGGCCGTGGCCTCGCATTGCCGGTGCAGCCGCTCCAGAAGATGCGCGGCCCATTCGGCGAGGTTGACGGTGCGCGGCGCGAGGCCCTCCGGGTGGAACGCCAGCCGCAGGATGTTGAAGGGCTGGCCGAGCAGCCGCTGCGGCACGCCCTCGAGCAGCGGCGCCACCATGCGGTTGGCCGAGACCAGATTCCAGTGCCGGTCATAGGCCAGCGCCGGATTGGGCTCGTGCGCCTTCAGCACCAGGTTGATCGCCTCGCGCGCCGATTTCAGCGCCGGATCCTCCAGCGAACGTTGCGGGAATGCGGGCGCGAAACCCGCGGCGACCAGCAGCACGTTGCGTTCGCGTAAGGGCACGTCGAGGCGCTCCGCCAGTTTGAGGACCATGTCGCGCGACGGCGCCGAGCGGCCGGTCTCGACGAAGCTCAGATGCCGCGCCGAGATCTCGGCATCGACGGCAAGGTCGAGCTGGCTGAGATGGCGGCGCTGCCGCCACTCGCGCAGGTGCTCGCCGATCAGGACGGGTTTTGCGGGCTCGGCCCGCGCCAGGGATGCATGTGCGTTCATGGTGCAAAACCTACCATGCGGAATTCGCCCGTTCCATTACGCCTGAGGTAATCGAATTGGCGTGCAGGGCGGCTCATCTTCCACGGCACAGGAGATGACCATGCTGATGCTGTCCCTTTTCCGCGCCTTCGCCGCCCTGCTCCCGTGGCTGGTCCATCTGGCCACCTGGCTGGTCGCGCGCTCGCTCAACCTGCCCCAGCCGCTCGTGCACGCGACCGGCCTGTTCGTGTTCGCGCAGGTCTACGCGGTCGAGATGAGGGTCGGCAAGGCGCTGTGCCCGCCTCGGCTGTGGCGTCAGCTGCAGTCCCTGTTCCGCTGACTAACCCCGTCCCAACCCAAGGAGAATGCTGCCATGATCCATTCGTCCCCGCTGCTGCGCCGCGCTTTGCTTGCCGATGCCGTGTTCAGCGGCGTATCCGCGGTCGCAATGGTGCTCGACACCAGCACGCTGGCCTCGCTGCTCGGCCTGCCGGAAGCGCTGCTGCGCGAGACCGGGCTGTTCCTGATCGCCTACACCGCGCTGGTCGGCTGGCTCGGCGCAAGGACCTCGCTGCCGAAAGGCCCCGTGATCCTCGTGGTCGCCGGCAACGCGGCCTGGACGCTCGCCAGCATCGCGCTGCTGCTCTCGGGCGCGGTGTCGCCGAACCTCTTCGGCACGATCGTGATCCTCGCCCAGGCGATCGCCACCGGCGTGTTCGCCGAGCTGCAATATGTCGGGTTGCGGAGGAGCGGAGCGATGGTTACGGCGTAGAATCCAGTTCTGTAAAAAAGCACCCGGCGCGCCAGACCTGTGTGGGGGGGGGCGGTCTGAGCGCGCCGGGGAAGAACTAGGCCGCCTCGGTCGCGGCCTGAACGGCCGTCGCATATGCCGCGAGCCGCTCGTAGTCGGCGGCCTCCTGCTTGAGCGCGGCCACCCGATGCGCCGGTGCGTCACCCGCCCTTGCCCTCGCGCATGTCGCACATTGCTGCCAATGGACCGGGTCGTACGCCTCGCGCGGTGTGATGGGGGTCTGACGCTGATTCCGAAGGCAATTGTCCGTCCTCGACATTCTGCCGCTCCCGAACGTTTCTTAGCGTCTTGCTTCTGCTTGTCCGCATAGGATAGCCACCCGAACGTCGGCGGTGCGATCCAAGATTTGTGCAGATTTGTCGGAGTCCTGCGCGCAGAGCAGCGGCGGTCCCTGTTTTGATCCAACTCAATGAAATGTGGCCGGGACTGATAAAAATGCGCCCCCAAGACTTGGTCCACGCATGCAGCTTCCGCAGAAAACGATCCTCGTTATCGAAGACGACCCAGACGTTCGAAGAGTATTAGCCTCGGGTCTGGTGGCGGAAGGATTCACCGTGACCGAAGCCGCGAGCCGGGAGGCGGCGATCAAGCTGCTGGAACGCTGCCCCGTCGATCTGATCACGCTCGACATCGGACTGGGCTCGGATGACGGTTTGCAGCTGGCCCGCGAGATCAGAACGACGATCAACGTGCCGATCCTGATCATCACGGGACGGGCCGAGCCGATCGAGCGTGTCCGTGGGCTCGAACACGGCGCCGACGACTATGTCACGAAGCCTTTCCATATTCGCGAAGTCATTCTGCGCGTCCGCACCTTGCTCGGCCGCTACGATGACTCGCGGGAGAACCAGCGCGCCACGCTCGATGCCTACAGCTTCGACCATGCGATCCTCGATCTTCGGCGCCGCGTGCTGCGCCGGCTGGACGGAGACGTCGTTGAGCTGACCGAAACCGAAATCAGGTTACTCGAGCTGTTCCTACGTCATCCCTCACGGGTGCTCTCGCGTGACGAGATCAACACCTTCCTCCGAGGCCGTGACTGGTCGCCGCTCGATCGTACGCTCGACGGCCATATCGCCCGCCTGCGACGCAAGATCGAACCGCTCTCGGATACACCCCATCTGATCAAGAGCGTCAGAGGGGTCGGCTATGTGTTCTGCGGATAGCACACATTCAGGTTGTCGGGGGCGGTCTCTCTGCGAGCGCCTGTTGAATGCAGCGGGCGAGCTGTTCACGACCGTAGGGTTTGAGCAGCAGCGGGGGTCCGTCGCTGGACTCGGTCGTCTTGGCCTCGCCCGGATAGCCGCTCGTCAGCACGACCGCCGTCCGCGGCCGGTGCGCGCGGATCCATCGCGCAAGCTCATACCCCGACATCCCGGGCATCACCACGTCGGCGAAGACGAGATCAATCGCTCCATCGCTTCGTAATGTCGTCACGGCTTCTTCCCCGGCGCGCGCCTCGAGTGTGACATAGCCAAGCGCTTCCAGACGCTTCATCGCGATCTCACGCACCTCGTCATCATCATCCACGACCAGGATGGTTTCGCCGTCCCCCAACGGAATCGATACCGGATCGACGAGCTGCGCCGATGTCACGGACTCGGCGCGGGGAAAATGCAGCGTCACGGTGGTGCCCTCTCCCTGCACGCTGGCGATCTTCGCGAAGCCTCCGGCAAGCTTGGCGAGATTCCTGACCGTCGTCAGTCCCAATCCCGTGCCTCGGCCCGGCTTCTTGGTCGAGTAGAACGGATCCCAGACCTTGTGGAGAACGTCGGCCGTCATCCCTTCGCCGGTATCCGTAACGGAGAGGCACACGTAGTGGCCAGGCGCCGCCGTGCGAGCCCCTTCCGTCACATGCATGTTGCGCGTGGTGATCGTGATGCTGCCGCCCTCCGGCATTGCGTCCCGGCTATTGGCGGCCAGGTTCAGAAGCGCGCTGCATACCTCACCCGCAGGAACCCGCGTCAGCCAGAGTCCCTCCAGGAGGTCAACGCGCAACGACCACTGGCCCGCGACGAGACTTTCGAGCAGCGGCATCATCTCGCGCACCACGTCGTTGAGTGAAACGATCTCCCATTCGCCTTCGGGTTTCCTGGCGAGCGCCAGCAGCCGCTTGGTCACCGTGGAAGCGAGTTTTGCGGCCTGGAGCGCGCGCTCGACGAGATGCTGCGCCGCGCGATCGCCTATTCGTGGCTCGGCGAGTTCAAGGTTTCCCAGAATGACCGCAAGCGAGTTGTTGAAATCATGGGCAACGCCGCCTGCAAGCAGTCCGATCGCATCAAGCCGCTGCCTTTCGGCCACGAGCCGTTCGGCCTGCTTCCGCTCGGTCACGTCCGTGAGTGTGCCGCAATAGAGCTGCGCACCGTTCTCGTTGCGCCAGATGGTGATCGCGAGCTCCGCGGGAAACACGGCGCCGCTCTTGCGCTTGGCGGACACCTCGCGGCCGATACCGATGATGCTCCCCTGGCCGGTTTCGGCATATCGACGCAGATAGTTGTCGTGTGCCATCGCGTCGGCTTCCGGCATCAGGAGGCTCACGTTTCTCCCCAGCAACTCGCTCAGCTCATAACCGAAGACGGCGAGCATCGCCGGATTGACAGCCTCCATCGTTCCTCGCGCGTTGATCAGGACGATCGGATTGGGCGCCGCCTCGAACATCGCACGGTAGCGATCCTCGGAGGCGCGCAGCAGCTCGCGATCGCGCTGCAGCTCTTCTTCGGCCGCCTTTCTGCGGGTGATATCTTCGGTGAGGATCAATATTCCGCCGATGCCGCCGTCCGGTCCGAACCAGGGCCGGACGTCCCACCTCAGCCATTGCACGGTCCCGTCAACGCGCTCGAACCTGTCCTCCTCCGAGCTGCACGATTCGCCGTTCATTGCGCGCTGGTGGATCACGCGCCAAGCCTGCGGAATCTCGGGGAAGACTTCGTAGTGTGACCGGCCCTCGATCTTGCCGCTCAGCCCGTAATCGTCGATCCAGCGCCGGCTCGCCGCCAAGTATCGCATCTCGCGATCGAACATGGCGATCGCAACGGGTGCATACTCGACGAAGCCGCGAAACTGATCACCATTGGGAGAACGGCGTGGCTCCACTACCGCTCCCTCGTCCGCTCGAGCCGCCATTATGCCTCCGGGCGAGCAGACTACGTTGGAACCTCAGTGCTTGCTTGACGCGGATCAAACCTCTTGCAAGCGCACAAATCTGCACAAAGATCGGATTCCGATTCATCGGCCAATCCGCGATATTGACTGCATGTTGCGATGCAGGACCGGGAATTGTCTCGGATCGCAATTTGAAGTGCGCAACTAGGTGGTGGCTGGGGCAACCCTGTTACTAACCGTCCACCGAATGGAGGCCGCCTTGCTGGCGGCCTCTCACTCGGCTCATTGCGACGCATAGGGTTGCGCGATGTCGTCACCGACCTGTTGCGCGCGAAGCTCGGACCAGGGCGCTGCGACCGATTACACAGCGCTCGTTTCTGCTCGCCTGTAGCGTTCGCCCACCCCCAGCATCACGCGCTGTCCGCTGGCAACGCCCATCTCCAGGCTTGCGGCGATGCGCCGTGCGCGTTCGATGAAATGAACCGCGGCAACCGGCGGGCACAGTTCATGTGCAGTCGCCTCGAACAGCTCGAGCCAGCGATCGAAATGCGCGGCATCGATCGGCAGCGGCATGTGCATGACCATCGGCGTGCCGTGATAGCGCCCGGTCATCAGCGCGACCGAGGACCAGAACGCACACATCTGCGCCAGATGCGGCTCCCAGTTGCTGATTTTGGCCTCGAATACCGGGCCGATCATCGGGTCGTTGCGGACCTTGGCGTAGAAGGCGTGCACCAGCTGCGCGATCATGGCCTCGGTGATCCCGGTCCGCGCGACGATCTCGGCGGTGATCTGCTCGCGGCGCTCTGCTCCTGTCATCGCTCATATCCTAAATATGCATTTCAAATACCTATTTAGACTGCTATAGCTGATCCGCCAAGTGCTGATTTCGAAGGGCTTCCATGCGCCTGACTTCGTTCACGGATTTTGCGCTCCGCGCCCTGATGCGGCTGGCCGGCGAGCCGGACCGCTCGTTCGCGACCAGCGAGATCGCGGCGGAGTTCGGCATCTCCCGCAATCACCTCGCCAAGGTGGTGCGCGACCTCGCAGAGGCCGGCTTCATCGCGACCCAGCGCGGCGCGGGCGGCGGGTTTTCGCTGGCGCGGCCGGTGGAGACCATCACCCTCGGGCAGGTGGTCCGCGCGCTGGAAGGCGGCAGCGCGCTGGTCGAGTGTTTCAGGGATGATGGCGGGGATTGCGTGCTGCTGCCGCGCTGCCGGCTGAAGGCGAAGCTCGCCGCGGCTCGTGAGGCCTTCATGCGCGAGCTCGACGGGACCACGCTGGCCGAATGCGCCTACCTGCCGCGCCCCGCGCGCCATCCGGCGCGCGCATCATGACGATCGTCGAACAGGATCAGTCTCGGAACTCAGGCCTGCAACGGACGCGCGGCGCCGCGCTTTGAAGGGACCGCGCGCTTGCCGGCAGCGGCAGTGAGACTGTGGCCGTTGAGGTGCTTGCCGTTCAGGGCCTTGCCATTCAAGGTCTTGGCGTTCAGGGCCTTGGCGTTCAGGGCCTTGGCGTTGCCGTTTGCCTTGGCGGCCTGCTTCGCGCCGGCCTTCCTCTGCCCGGCCCGCTTCTCGGCCTCGCGCTTCGCCTTCCGTTCGGCCTTTTCCTTCAGCCGCACCCGCTCCGCCCGCGCCTCCGCGCGCTTCTTCTTGCGCTTCTTCTCGCAGGCGTCGCACTTGCAGCCGATCGGCTTCAGATACGCTTTGAAGTAGTCGGTTCCGTAATCGTAGTTGATCTCGTCGCCCGGCTCGATGTCCTTGATGGCGCGGATGAACACCTTGCGCTTGCGCGGCTTGACGTCGGATTCCGCGTTCGGCCGGCAGGCGTGGTTGATGTAGCGGGCGACGTTCTCGCGGACCGAACCGTCGATGGTCCAGCGGTTGGTGAGCTCGAACAGGTATTTGTTCTCGATCGCGTCCTCATCCTTCTTCTTCGAATCGAGCAGCGGCCCGAAATAGCGGATGATCTTGGTGCCTTTCTTGATCGGCTTGGTGGCGAAAAGGCCAAGGCCGGTGCGGGAACGGCCGACGCGATAGGGCTTGTGCGATAATGATGCGGGCATGATGATCGAGGCTACGGCACGCCGGGGCGCACGCGACAAAGTTGCGAAGCCGCCCTTCTAGGACGATTCCGCGCGCCTGTCAGGTGTTTCCAGCGTGTCTGTTGAACCTTCCCCAGATTGCATATGTCAGACACAAAGTAACGTCCGGATCACAGGTTTTCCCGATGAAATACCTTGCTTTTGCAACAGCCGTTATGGCGCTTGCCTGCGCAAATCCCGGTCAGGCTGCCCCTGAGACGATCAGCAGCAGCTACACCTCGACCGCGCCGAAGGCCTGCCGCATGATCGGCAAGCCCAACGAGGAGGACGGCAGCACCACGCGGGTCTGCCCGGGGAAATCCGGCCTCGTGGTGCTGATCAACGAGGGCGACCTGCGCGAAGTGGTCTCTGTGGGGCGAAATCGCGCGGCTGCGGCGAAGGAACCGGCGGCGCGGGCCTGGTTCGGCCCGTTCAGCTCGACCGGCGACACGGTCGAATGGCGCACCGCAGGCAGCAAGCCTTTTGCGATCATCCAGCGCTGGCAGATCGCCGACAACAGCGAGCAGGACAAGCGCGGCGGGCCGGTCTCGCGGGCGATGCTCGCGGTGACGCGGCTGCCGCCGGGCGATGTCTGTCACGTCGCCTATGTCGACGTCGCGGCCAATCCCGACGCCAACGTGTTGGCGCGGCAGGCCGCCGATGATTTCGCCCGCGATTTCAAATGCGGCACGGATCAGGTCAAGACGATCGGCCAGAGCGGCCGCTCCACGTCGCTGACAAAACGCTAGCGCTTCTGCTGCTTCGCACGTTTGTAGCGTTGTAGCAGGCGTTCGCCCTTGGCCGCGATGCGGCGCGCAGCGGCCACCGTTTTGGGAACTGGTTCGCCCCAGGCATGGGCCGACAGTGCATGCCGTGTCGGCCGTCCACGATCATCGACCAGCGGTGGCAGCTTTTTGCGCCCGTAGAAGCGCACCGCCCAGCTGCCCTTCCGCCGCATCTCCTGCGGCGTCATCTCGGCTTCCTTCTTCGTGACGCCGGGTTTCAGATGCGCTCCCTGCTTCACCGCGAATGCCTTGCGGCCGGCCGCGGTAAGCCCGCCACGCGGATCCTTTTCACGCGCACGACCAGCGCCTTTCCGCGCCGATGTTCTTGTCGTCGTCCGCTTCTTCGCCGCGCTGTTCTTCGCAGACGGGCGCTTATATGCCGCCCGCTTCTTTCCGGACGTCTTCGTGCTGCGCTTCGTTTTTGCTGCCATGCGCATATTGTCCACGAGGTTGGGGTAGCGCCGTCCGGCACGTCGCGCGGCCGCCCTGGCGGCAGCCTTCTTCGGCGGCGACAAATGCTTCGACGCCTTGCCCGCCCGCTTGCGCGGGTTCGGACGTTTCCAGGGAACGCGCGGTGATCGTGCCATGCGCGTCAACGCGCAGGCACGAGAAGGGTTGCTCGGTTACGGCCGCGCCGAGCGGCCCGCGGACAAACGCAGCATCGCGGTCAACAATGTCTCGACCGACGTGCCTTCGGGCGCTCGGTCCAGAATCGTCTTGAGGCGTCCGTCGAGCAGCAGCATGGTGAAACCATGCACCAGCGACCAGGCGGATGCGATCGCGGCAGCCTGATCCAACGTAAGCTGCTCCTTGGAAATCTGCTCATGCCGGCTGGCGCCGACGCCGCGGGTCAGCCCTGCGAACGATGCTTCGGACGCCTCGTGCAGCGAGGGACGCGAATGATCGAGGCGCTCGCTGCGGAACATCAGCCCATACATGCCGGGATGCGCCTGAGCATAGGCGACATAAGCCTTGGCGCTCGCCACGCCCTTTTCGGGCGGCGACGCCGCTGAAGCGTCCGCCGCCGCCATCGCCTGGCCGAATTGCCGGAATCCGATCGCCGCGAGTTCGCTGAGCAAACCGGTGAGATCGCCGAAATGATGCGTGGGAGCGGCGTGCGACACGCCGGCCTCGCGCGCCACTGCGCGCAGGGTCAGCCCCGCCAGTCCGTCGCGCTCGAGCACGCGTTCGGCAGCCTTGAGCAGCGCCTCATGCAGGTCGCCGTGGTGATACGGCGTGTCATTGGCCCGGCGCCGCGATGCCGGACGATCCGCAGCTACCCGCGCAACCCGGCGTGCCGGAGCCCGCGCCGGGCGAGCCGCTTTGTTTTCCTTGGATAATCTTCCCATGACGCCGTTATATGTCGCAATTTTTACACTGTAAAGATTTTGCTTGACGATCGAAGGCGTCATCCCTACTGATATCTTTACGATGTAAAGATCATAATGCAGGGAGCCGCGAATGCTCGATCAGGTCACATCCACCACGGCGCGGACCAATCTGGCGCCGATCCCGTTTGAAGCCGACGCGCCGTTCCTGAAGATCACCGGCGAATTGCCGCGCGAGCTGAACGGCACGCTGTACCGCAACGGCCCCAATCCACAGTTCGAGGCGCCGGGCGCGCATTGGTTCGTCGGTGACGGGATGCTGCACGCCTTTCATCTCGAGAATGGCCGCGCCAGCTACCGCAACCGCTGGGTCCGCACTCCGAAATGGCAGGCCGAGCACGACGCGGGTCGCGCGCTGTTCGGCGGCTTCGGCCGCAAGCTGCCGGACGCGCCCGCCGACATCACGACTGACGGCGGCGTCGCCAACACCAACATCATCTTCCATGGCGGCCGCCTGCTCGCGCTCGAGGAAGGCCATCTGCCGACCGAGATCGAGCCGGGCACGCTCGATCGCCTCGGCTATTGCGACTATAAGGGCGCGATCTCGGGCCCCTTCAGTGCGCATCCCAAGATCGATCCGGTCACCGGCGAGATGGTGTTCTTCGGCTACAACGCCGCAGGTCCGCTGACGCCGGCACTGTCATACGGCTCCGTGAGCTCATCCGGCGTGGTGACGCGGTTCGAACGCTTCGAAGCGCCCTATGCCAGCATGGTGCACGACTTCATCGTCACCACGAACCACGTGCTGTTTCCGATCCTGCCGATCACCGGCAGCATGCAGCGCGCGATGCGCGGACAGGCCCCCTACGCCTGGGAGCCGGAGAAAGGCGCCTATGTCGGCGTCATGAAGCGCAGCGGCTCATCCAAGGACATCGTCTGGTTCCGCGCCGAGACCTGCTACGTCTTCCACGTCATGAATGCGTGGGAAGACGGCAACCGCATCGTCGCCGACGTGATGCAGTTCGAGGAAGCGCCGCTGTTCAACCATCCCGACGGCTCGCCGACCGATCCGAAGAAGAATCGCGCGCGCTATTGCCGCTGGACCTTCGACCTTTCCGGCAACACCGACCGCTTCACGCAAACCTATCTCGACGACCTCACCGGCGAATTCCCCCGCGTCGACGATCGCCGTGCCGGACTTGCCAGCAATCACGGCTGGTACGCCTGCGCCAACCCGGATCTGCCGATGTTCGGCGCGCTGTCGGGCATCGTGCATGTCGACGGCCGAGGCAAGCGGCTCGGCCACTATCTCCTGCCTGCCGGCGACACGATCTCCGAGCCGGTGTTCGTCGAGCGCAGCGCTGATGCCGCGGAAGGCGACGGCTGGCTGCTCGCGGTGGTCTGGCGTGCCCGCGAAAACCGCAGCGACCTCGCCGTGTTCAACGCGCAGGATGTCGAGGCGGGCCCGGCGGCGCTGGTCCATCTCGGCCATCGCGTGCCGGACGGCTTCCACGGCAATTGGGTGGGGGCGGAGTAGTTCCGGACGTAACGTAACTGACGTCGCAATGTCAGAGGCGGGCCGATGCACGCCTCTGACCGGCGTTGTGAAAGGACATTGCAACGGCATCAGGGGAGGTTCGCATGCACATGCCTTCGATCACGGCTGGCTACCTTGCAATTCTCGCCCTGCTTTACGCCGCCCTCGCCTTGCAGGTGATCCGGTTGCGGCGAAACAGCCTTGCGCCGTTCAGCGACGGCGGCAACATCGCGCTGCGCAACGCGATCCGCGTCCATGCCAACTTCATGGAGTATGTCCCGATCATCACGCTGATGGTCGCCTTCCTGGAAATGGCCGGCGCACCGCCGGCGCGGGTACACATCCTGATGGGGGCGCTGCTGCTGTCGCGGCTGATCCATCCGCTCGGGATGTACGCGGCGCCGGGCTCGTTGCGATTCTCGATCGGGCGGGCCGGCGGCATCTTCATCACGATCGGCCTGCTCATCACCTGCGCGGTCACGACATTGTCGAGAACGAACTGGGACGGATAGGACGACCTCCATCGCAATGCACTGAGATACCTATGTTTTTCGAAATCACATCACGATTTTGACACTGTAAAGATTTCGCTTGACGCTCTTCCCTTGCGCCTCTAGGTTATCTTTACGTTGTAAAGATTAGCCCTTGAGGCTCGCAATGACGATCTTCCTGATCCTCGCTCCCTACGGTGCCTTCGCCACGCTGATGCTGGTGACCTCGACCACGGTGAGCCTGCTCGCTGCCGCCCTGATCTGCCTTGCGGTCATCGCCTTCGATATCGCGCGCGGCCGCAGCATCAAGATCCTCGGCGTCGGCTCGGTGATCGTCTTCACCGCGGTCGGCAGCTACCTCACCTTCATCGATGCAACGCCGAGCATGATCGCGGTGAAGATCGCGGTCGATGCCGGCATCCTCGCGGTGTCGTTCGGCTCGATCCTGATCGGCCACCCCTTCACGCGGCAATACGCGCTCGAGCAGGTCGATGCGGAGATCGCGAAGCAGCCCGGCTTCCTCTATGCCAACTACCTGATCACCGGCGCCTGGACCGCTGCGACGCTGCTGATGCTGATCAGCAACGTGGCGGTACTCTATGTGCCGGCCCTGCCGCTGTGGACGGGCCTGCTGGTCGCTTTCGCCGCACGCAACGCCGCGGTCGGCTTCACCCGCTGGTATCCGCAATATCGGATGGCCAGGGACGGCGCGCCGCCGGCCGGCGCGCTGCCGTCGCCCTAGACGCTGCTACAACGACATCACAACAATCACCTCCCGAGGAAACGGAAACCACGACGATGAAGAGCGTATTTGCCAGGCTCGCGAGCGACTTCCTCTCCACCATCGTGTTTCTGGTGATCTATCTCGCCACCGACAATGTGCTGATCGCGACCAGCGTTGCGATCGCGGGCGCGATCGCGCAAGTGGTCTATGCGCGCGTGAAGGGACAGGCGCTCGGCTACATGACATGGGCGAGCCTCGGGCTGGTGATCGTGCTCGGCGGCGCGACGCTGCTCACCCACGATCCGCGCTTCGTGCTGGCGAAGCCCGCGATTGGCCATATCGCGATCGGCGCGATCATGCTGAAGCGCGGCTGGATGCTGCGCTACCTGCCGCCGATCGTGACCGAGACGATTCCGGAATATGCCACCCTCGCCGGCTATGCCTGGGCCGGGCTGATGTTCATCCTCGCCGCCGGCACCATCGCGGTCGCAGCGACCGGCGACATCAAGCTGTGGGCGTTCTACGTGTCGGTGGTGCTGCTCGGCGCCAAGATCGCCGCCTTCGCGATCCAGTATGTCGCCTTCCGCTTCCTCACCAGTAGCCGGCTGCGCGCCGCAGCCCGCGCCTGATCGCCGCAGCCGCGAACTAGGCGCAAGCAGCAAGATGGGCTATACCCGCGACGCTCCAAATAACCGAGGGGATACATCAATGGCGGTGGACGGAAACTGGAATCTCACGATGACGACGCCGATGGGCGAGCGGAAGGCGACGCTGTCGCTGGCAAGCTCGGGCGGCACGCTCACCGGCACGCAGGGTGCCGAGGGCAACTCCACCGAAATCTTCGACGGCACCGTGAACGGCGACAGCGTCGCCTGGAAGGTTTCCATCACCAACCCGATGCCGCTGACGCTCGAATTCACCGGCAAGGTCGCCGGCGACGGCATCTCCGGCGAGATGGGCATCGGCCCGATGGGCAGCTTCCCCTTCACCGGCACCCGGGCCTAAGCGCCTTTTTCTAGAACCAGATCTGCATCGGCAGATCATGTCCATCCAGCGGCTGCGATCCCTCGGGAACGCGGCCGCTCGGTTGATGGGCCGCCAGCGCCACCGCGCAGGCATCCAGCACGTCGTCGCGCTTTGCGCCGCTGCCGATCCGCGCACGCGTCAGCCAGTGATCGATATCGTGAAACCCTGATCGCTCGAGCAGCCTGCGGCGGAGCGCATCACCCTCCTCGGACTTCTTGCGCGGCAGCGTCGCGCCGCCGTTCAGCCGCAGGAACACCAGTTCGGGATGCACCTCGCGGATGTCACGCGCGGCGTTCGCGCGTACGAACGCATCGACCTCCATGATCTTGTTGCCGAGATGCCAGAGCTGGCGCGAGACGGCGGTCTGGCCGCGGCGCCCAGCCTCCTCGTTCGCCAAATCGGGATCGCGATATTCCTGCCATAGCCAGCGCCGGGCGCCGGTGAAGACGCGCGAGGTGTGCGGGCGCAGACGCGCACGAGCGAGACGATCGCAGGCGCGCTCGCCGTCATCGGTCATGCCGATCGGGATATCGATCCCGGCACGATCGAACGGACACGACAGCGCGTCCGCGACATCGCCGTGAAAGGAAATCGTCCGCTGGTCGCCGTCGATGCTGACGGCGACCCAGCCCTTGGAAAATCCGTCGAGGCCGACCGCGATCAACCCAGGTTCAATTCCTTGAAGAAGTCGTTGCCCTTGTCATCGATGATGATGAAGGCCGGGAAGTCGACCACTTCGATGCGCCAGATCGCTTCCATGCCGAGCTCGGGATACTCGACCACCTCGACCTTCTTGATGCAGTGCTCGGCGAGGTTCGCCGCGGCGCCGCCGATCGAGCCGAGATAGAAGCCACCGTGCTTCTTGCAGGCCTCGCGCACCGCGACGGCGCGGTTGCCCTTGGCGACCATCACCATCGAGCCGCCGGCGGCCTGGAACTGGTCGACGAAGGAATCCATGCGGCCGGCCGTGGTCGGGCCGAACGCGCCGGAGGCGTAGCCATCGGGCGTCTTGGCGGGACCTGCGTAGTAGACCGGGTGGTTCTTGAAATAATCCGGCAGCGGCTCGCCCTTCTCCAACCGCTCGCGCAGCTTTGCATGCGCGGAGTCGCGCGCCACGATCATGGTGCCGGTCATCGAGACCCGGGTCTTGATCGGATATTGCGACAGCGTCGCGAGGATTTCCTTCATCGGCTTGTTGAGGTCGATCTTGACCACATCGCCGCCGAGCGATTGCTCGACCGCGGGCAGATACTGCGCCGGGTTGTGCTCGAGCTCCTCGAGATAGACGCCGTCCTTGGTGATCTTGCCGAGCACCTGGCGGTCCGCCGAGCAGGAGACGCCGAGCCCGATCGGCAGCGAGGCGCCGTGACGCGGCATGCGGATCACGCGCACGTCGTGGCAGAAATACTTGCCGCCGAACTGCGCGCCGACACCGAGCGACTGCGTCATCTTGAGGATTTCCTGCTCCATCTCGAGATCGCGGAACGCGTTGCCATCGGCCGAGCCGTGGGTCGGCAGCGCATCGAGATAGCGCGCCGAGGCAAGCTTCACGGTCTTCATGCAGAGCTCGGCCGAGGTGCCGCCGATCACGATCGCGAGGTGGTACGGCGGGCACGCCGCAGTGCCGAGCGTCAGCACCTTCTCCTTCAGGAACGCGAGCAGCCGGTCCTTGGTCAGCACCGACGGCGTCGCCTGGAACAGGAAGCTCTTGTTGGCGCTTCCGCCGCCCTTGGCCATGAACATGAACTTGTAGGCGTCGTCGCCCTCGGCATAGATCTCGCACTGCGCCGGCATGTTGTTGGCGGTGTTCTTCTCCTCATACATCGACAGCGGCGCCACCTGCGAATAGCGCAGGTTGCGTCGCAAATAGGCGTCGCGCGCGCCTTCGGACAGCGCGGCCTCGTCGTCGCCGTCGGTGATGACGTTACAGCCCTTCTTGCCCATGATGATCGCGGTGCCGGTGTCCTGGCACATCGGCAGCACGCCGCCGGCGGCGATGTTGGCGTTCTTCAGGAAGTCGAAGGCGACGAACTTGTCGTTGTCGCTGGCTTCCTTGTCCTCGAGGATCGAGCGCAGCTGCTTCAGGTGACCCGGCCGCAGATAGTGATTGATGTCACCGAAGGCGGCCTCGGAGAGCGCCCGCAGCGCCTCCCGCGACACCACCAGCATGTCCTTGCCGAGGACCTTCTCGACCCGGACGCCCTCGCTCGTCACCTTCTTGTAGGGCGTGGTGTCCGCTCCAAGCGGGAACAGCGGGGTGTGCTTGTAGGGCGGAACGGGCTTCTGCTGGTCGGGAAAGGCTGAGGGTGCGTTCATGAGCTGCTCGTCGGTTTCGAAAGGCCCGGTCCGGCCGCACGGCCGCCGGCAATGTAGAGCGGTTCTAAGCCTTTTTCGGACAAAGGAAAGGGAAGCCGGCCGCCTTCCAGCCATGCGCGGGACCGCCAAATCCACGTGCTAGGTTTCATCCCTCGGTAATCTCGGGTTGCCACAACTTGCAGCACACCACCAATCGGCCAGGGAAGCCATCAGGAGGCCTTCATGAAGACAGCGCTTTTCATCCGGTTTGCGGCGCTGGCCCTGCTGATGGCGCTCCCGAGCGGTGCCGATGCGGCACGGCTCGGCAGGGTGTGCGGCGGCCTAGCCGGGCTGCAATGCAGCCGGGTCGGCCAGTTCTGCCAGTTCAAGCAAGGGCAATGCGGCCGGGCCGACCAGACCGGCACCTGCGCGTTCCGGCCGACGATCTGCAACAAGATCTACAAGCCCGTGTGCGGCTGTGACGGCAAGACCTACGGCAATGATTGCGAGCGCCGCGCCGCCGGCGCCTCCAAGGCGCAGGACGGCAAGTGCGCGTCCTGACGGGCGGGCCATATTGACGCGCTGCGCGGGAGCCTGCATGTAGCTTTGCGTATTTTCGTACCGCGAGGGTATTTCGTGACAGCACCGTTGCGCCAACGTTTGCCTTTGGGCATCCGCTCCACCCTGCCCGCCGCGCTGATCGCGCTGGCGCCGGCCTTCACCGCGGCACCTGCGCATGCCGATCCCTGCGTGGACATCGCCAAGCAGCTCGCCGGCCAGATCGACGGGCTGAAGGTCAATTTCAGCGCCGCCAACATCACCTACCTCACACATCCGGCGGCGAAGGAATTGTCGCTCGGCTGCCGCGGCAAGGACTATGCGATCGAGCTCTATGCCAAGACCGACCGCAAGATGAGGCCCGAGTTCTTCAACCTGGTCGGCTCCGCGACCGCACTGATCTTCACCGTGCCGAAGGACGATGCCACCACCGGCACCTCACGCTGCCTGAAGCGCATGGGCATCCTGCGCGGCAACACCATCACGATGCGCTATCGCCGCCTCAACCTCGAATGCACGCGCAACAAGACCGATGCCTCGATCACCGTCCGCCGCAGCAACAACGAGTGAACCGTTAGAGCGAGTGAAGTGGGTACCGGTTCGCGTGCGCCAAACTAGGATCCAGAGCCCCGTCCCGATTCAATCGGAACGGAAAGTGCTCTAGGCCTCCGCGGTAACCCGCCCGATCGCATCGACGATCTTGCCCCAGCCCGGGCTCATCATGTCGAACGCGAAGCGGTTGCCGGGGAAGACGAAGCCGTCATGCACCATGCGGACATGGGTGCCGCCCTCGACCGGCGTCAGCGTCCAGGTGACGACCGAGTCGAGCTTGGAGCCGTAGTCCGGGTTGGTGTCGGCGCCGCCCTTCCATGAGTAGCGCAGCAGGCGCGGCGGATCGCAATCCAGCACCTCGCAATGCACGACGCCGTCCCAGTCGCCGATCGGCTTGGTGCGGAAATTGAACCGGTGCCCGACGGCAGCAACGAAATCGTTCGGCATCAGCCATTTCATCAGCAGTTCGCTCGTGGTCAGCGTCCGCCAGATCCTGTCGGCAGCGTAAGGCAGCACCTTCTCGACCGTGATCGCGTGCGTCTCACCCATCACTCACTCTCCTTCAACAATTTCTCGAGATTGGCGAAGCGCTCGGCCCAGAACGTCTCGTAGTGGCCGAGCCAGTCGATCAGCGGACCGAGCCCCTTCGGCGCGACGCGATAATGGATGTGCCGGCCTTCGCGCCGCTCGACGACCAGCCCGGCGTCGCGCAGTGCGCGCAGATGCTGCGACACCGCCGGCTGCGACACCTTTGAGCCCTGCACCAACCCGGTCGCGGCGACTTCGCCCTCCCGGATGATCCGCTCGAACACCGCTCGCCGCGTCGGGTCGGCAAGGCTCTTGAGCACATTGGTCAGCTGCGTGGCGGTGGCCATAGAAATATATAAGCAATTACTTATACGATTGTCAATGCGGAGGCAACGCAGTTGCGGCGCTGGAACAGCTCGCCCGCTCCGAAAGTTGATGGCTGCGGTCGCATGTTTGCCGGGGAAACAGTGCGATAATCGCTGCTGGGATAACGGAGTCGCCATCCATGATCGCAAAGCTCCTCCTGCAGAATACGTTCTTCGTCCTCGCCATGGCTGCGCTGCTGTTTGCCTTCGCCGGCACGCTGCACTGGCCCGGCGCGTGGGCCTATCTGATCGCCTCGGCGCTGATCGGCCCGGCCTGCGGACTGTGGCTTGCCAAGGTCGATCCCGGCCTCTTGGCCGAGCGCATGCGGCTCACCGCGCGTGAGGGCCAGCCCGCCGAGGACAAGCGCTTCATGCTGGTGTTCCTCGTCATCGCGGTGCTGTGGTTCGTCGCGATGGGGCTCGACCGCCGCTTCGGCGGCGCCAACGCGGGCGTGGCACTGATCGTGCTCGGCCTCGCGCTGTATCTGCTCTCGACCGTGCTGATCCTGTGGGTGTTCCGCACCAATTCGTTCGCAGCGCCGGTCGTCAAGGTGCAGACCGAGCGCCACCATCACGTGATTTCGACTGGTCCCTACGCACTGGTGCGGCACCCGATGTATGCGAGTGTGATCCTGTTCTTCATCGGCGTGCCGGTGACGCTCGGCTCCTGGTGGGGCCTTGCCTTCGTGCCGGTGTTCTTCGGGCTGTTCGCGTTCCGCACCGGGATCGAGGAGCGCACGCTGATTGCGGGATTGTCAGGCTATGCTGACTACGCGGCGCGGGTGCGCTATCGTCTCGTGCCCGGGCTGTGGTGAGGACCGACCGTCATGGCAGAGAGTAAGACCTACACCGGCGGCTGCCATTGCGGCCAGGTGCGCTTCGAATGCACCACCGACATGGCGATGGTGACCGCCTGCAACTGCTCGATCTGCACCAAGAAAGGCCTGCACTTCGTGTTCATGCCGCCATCGAGCTTCCAGCTCCGCGCCGGCGCCGAGAACCTGAAGGAATATCTCTTCAACCGCCATGCGATCCGCCACCAGCTCTGTGTCGATTGCGGCGTCGACGTGTTCGCGCGCGGCAAGAAACCCGATGGTTCGGACATCGTGGCGCTGAACGTCAGCTGCATCGACGGCATCGACCTGTCGAAGATCACGATGACGCCGGTGGATGGGCGAAACAGGTGACCGCGATCACAAATCCAGCGCCTTGTAGCGCCGGAAGATGCCCTCCTCGTTGAACGGAATCCGCCGCTCGCTCGCCAGATACGCCTTGATGTTCGGCCGCTCGGCGACGCGGTCGCGCAGTGCGATCAGGCGCGGGACCTTCTTCTCGAACGCGGCCATCCGCTTCGGAAACGCGTAGCGCAGGCCTTCGACGATCTGGAACAGCGACAAGTCGACATAGGTCAGCCGCCGTCCGGTGACGAAGCCGCCGCCATTCGCCGCGACCAGGTCCTCGAAATAGCCGAGATATTTCGGCACTCGCGACGCCCAGAATTCTTCCGTGCGCTTCTTCGCCGGCGCCTTCTGGTCCTCGTAATACAGCGACGGGCCGAGCGGATGATGGGTGTCGTGGATCTCGAGCACAAAGTCCGTGATCGTGAGCTGCAGCTGGTGCACCCAGAGCTTCCCCGCCTCCGCCTTCGGCGCCAGGCCGTGACGCGCTCCGAGATAGAGCAGGATGTTGGCGGTCTGGCCGATCACGAGACTGCCGGCCTTGAGGAACGGCGGCGCAAAGGGTGGCGTGCCCTTATGCGCGTCCATCATCTTCATCATGGCGCCGGTGCCGCCCTTGCCGCGGGCAACGTCGGTATAGCCGGCGCCCGCATCCTCGAGCGCGAGGCGGACATATTCGCCGCGGCCCTGGATCATCGGCCAGTAGTAAAGCTGATAGTGCATGCACTTACCTCCGAAAACTTGGCAGCGTCGTTTCTCTTCAGTCGTTTCTTCTCACCGGGATCGTAGCCGCGCCGCGGCCCAATCGTCCATCGTACACCGGCCGCCTGTCCGAACCGCGCGGAGACTGCTAAGGTTCCAGGATCGAGTCTTCGATGAAGGATCAACTTATGGCGGACGACAAGAAGAAGCGGGGCGCACAGGATCGCGCCCTGATCGCGTTGGGCGAGTCCTACGAAGTTGCGTACTGGTCCAAGAAGTTCAAGGTCACGCCGGCAAAGCTCAAGGCCGCCGTCAAGAAGGTCGGGCATTCCGCCAGGAAGGTGGAAGCCCATTTCAAGGAGCAGCGCCACATGGCCGCCGATCGCGCCCGGATCGCGATCAGCGAGCCCTACGAGGTCCGCTACTGGTCGAAGAAGTTCAAGGTGACCCCTGCGCGGCTCAAGGCGGCGGTCGCCGAGGTCGGACATTCCTCGAAGAAGGTCGGGGCCTACTTCGCGACGAAGAAGAAAACCGCGAAGAAAAAGAAGACTGCGAAGAAGACGGTGAAGAAGGCAGCCAAGAAGACCAAGCGCAAGAAGAGCTGAGCGCGGTCATACTGTCCCCGTCATTGCGAGGAGCGAAGCGACGAAGCAATCCATCGCTCCGCGCATGCGGCAGGATGGATTGCTTCGCTGCGCTCGCAATGACGGGCATTCACTTGCAGCAAAATCAGACCCGCCCCTGCCGCCTCAATTCGCCGCGAAGCAGTACAGCAGGCCGTCGCCGCCGGTGCTCTTCAGATCGGCCTGCGAGCAGCCGCCATCGGGGCCGCGCGAGGGATGCGACGTGTTCCAGGATTTTGACGGCTCGTCGTCGCGCAGCCCCTTGCGGTCGAAATGCCCGACCATCGCAGCGCCCTGCGTGCTGCTTGTCCAGTTCTTGCAGGTGCGGTCCTCACCGGCCGCAAACGCAGTACCGTCGGCCTGCGATCCCGTCAGCACGTCGTGGCGGTTCGGCGTATCGCCGGCACCGTTGATGACCTCGCCCTTCTCGGACAGCGCGGTCTGCTTGGTGAGATTGTTGCTCGCGCTGTGCAGGTCGGCGACGTCCTTGGCGACCACGACGCCCTTCACGTTCTTCCACGGTCCCTTGCCGATACGATCGCGCGCATTCACCGCCGGCTTGCCATCGGCCGCCTGGGTCGAGAGATAGGCGCGCCAGGTCTTCGGCGCGCCGAAGCCCGCGGCCTGCGCCAGGGTCTGGCAATGATTGTCGGCGCCGGCGAGGCCGCCGAGATTGCCGCCATTGCCGATGCCGTTGCTGGTCACGAAGAAGCTGGTATCGGCGGTCTGCGCGCTCGCCGGTGGTGCGGCCATGACGACGAACGCAAGACAGGCAGGAACCGCGATCTGCGCAAATTTCATTCCATCCTCCCGATGGTTGTTATGGTCCGCTGACATCAACCCGCGGCATGTCCGGATATTCCGCCGTCACGACACCGCAATAAACTCCACAAGACAAAAGCGCCGCGGACGATGCCGCGGCGCCTTCTGTTCGTCAGACCATCGATCAGTTGGTCTGCTGGATCGCCGAAAGCTCCCAGTTGCCGCCGCGCTGGCGCACGAAGGTCCAGACCTCGGTGACCTCCTCCGGCTGCCCGCCGCTGATCTGGCGGCCGGTGCCGCGCTCGAGCATGGTGTCGACCAGGGCGTAGCGCATCGCGACCGTCGCATATTCGCTGTCGCCTTCGCGCCAGGCTTCCGCCAGATCGCCCTGCAGGAGCTTCACGTTGGTCACCTTGTTGGTGACGTTGCGCGCCTTGTTCTCCTCGAGATCCTTCGAGAAGTACGACACCATTTCCGGTGTCGCGAGCGTGTGCAGCTTCGCGATGTCCTCGTTCGACCACGCGGTCTGGATGTCGCCGAGCAGCCGTTCGAACGTCTCATAGTCGCCAGGCGCGATCTCGACCGGCGCATTCGATCCGCCGCCGAGGCCAAAGCCGAAGCCCGAGCGGGCATTCGCCTGCGGACCGGGGCCGACGTCGGGTCCGCCGGCGTAAGCGGCAGCCGGCGCATTGCGGCGCTGCCACCACGACATCGCGAGCCGGACCACGAGCACGATCAGACCGATCTGCAGCAGCAGGCCGAGCATCGACGACAGGCCGCCTAGACCCGAGAACAGGCCGCCGCCGAACAGCATGCCGAACAGGCCGGCGCCGAGGAAGCCCGCGGCCAGGCCGCCGAGCAGGCCGCGCCCCATTCCGCCGCGGCCGAACAGGCCGCCGGAGTTCGCCGCCGGTGAGCTCATGCCCGGGCTGCCGGGCTGGCTGAAGGTGCGGTTCATCGGCGCAACCGAACCCGGCGCGGTGCTGGTCGAGGGCGGCGCGGAGAATGTCCGCGAGCCGCGCGAGCCGCCGCCGCCGACGCGAGCGTCGGCCGCCGAGACGGTCATCATCACAGGCAGCGCCAGCGCCATCGCGACGGCGATCGCCCGGACAATTCCACGCGTGCGTTGCGAGAAATTCATGTTGGTTTCCTCAAAGGATTCCCCGGCATGGGGAAACGCCCCTAAGATGGGCAGGGCCTGACAAAAGTGAAGCGGGAAACGGGAACCACGGCTGCGGCCCTCGGTCGCGGCGATGTGACACTATGGGCCTTGTGGCCGCGACAACGCGTCCTAGCGCGAGATGCGCCCCGGTTTCAATCGCAGTTGCATCGGAATTTCACCTCGCACTTGCGAGAAGCGGAGGCAGTTGCGGCGGCAACCGTCTAGTTCGCCGTCATGGTTTCCTTCACCGCGGCGACCAGCTGCGTCAGCGTGAACGGCTTCGGCAGGAACGCGAATTGCTGGTTCTCCGGCAGGCTCTTCTCGAACGCATCCTCGGCATAGCCGGAGACGAAGATGATCTTCAGCTCGGCATTGCGGCTACGCATTTCCTTCAGCAGCGTCGGCCCGTCCATCTCCGGCATCACGACGTCCGACACCACGAGATCGACCGCGCCGTTCTTCTCCTCGAACGCCTCCAGCGCCTCGACGCCGTTGGCCGCCTCGATCACGCTGTAGCCGCGCGAGCGGAGACCGCGCGCATTCAGCGAGCGCAGGCCGTCCTCGTCCTCGACCAGCAGGATGGTGCCCTGTCCGGTGAGGTCGGGCTTCGGCTTGGCGGTTTCCGCCGCGGCCGCGGTTTCCTTTGCCGCGCCGTTGCCGGCCTGCACTTCAGGAGCGACCTCTTGCTCCTGGCGATGCCGCGGCAGGTAGATCCGGAACGTGGTGCCGCCGCCCGGCACCGAATCGACATAGACGAAGCCGCCCGTCTGCTTGACGATGCCGTAGACCGTGGAGAGGCCGAGGCCGGTGCCCTTGCCGACTTCCTTGGTCGAGAAGAACGGCTCGAAGATCTTGTCGATGATCTCGTGCGGAATGCCGGTGCCGGTGTCCGAGATCTCGATCTTCACATAGTCTGCCGCCGGCATGCCCTTGTTGGCGAGCTGGGCGGCTTCCTCGGTCGACACGTTGGCGGTGCGGATGATCAGCTTGCCGCCGTCGGGCATCGCATCGCGCGCGTTGACCGCGAGATTGACCACCACCTGCTCGAACTGCGAGACGTCGACCTTCACCGGCCACAGATCGCGGCCATGCACGAGATCGAGCTTGACCTTCTCGCCGATCAGCCGGCGCAGCAGCATCGTGAGGTCGGACAGCGCGTCGCCGAGATCGAGCACCTGCGGCCGCAGCGTCTGGCGACGCGAGAACGCCAGCAGCTGCCGCACCAGCGTCGCAGCGCGGGTGGCGTTCTGCTTGATCTGCATGATGTCCTGGAACGACGGGTCGGTCGGCTTGTGCGCGTTCAGCAGGAAGTCGTTCGCCATCATGATGGCCGACAGCACGTTGTTGAAGTCGTGCGCGATGCCGCCGGCGAGCTGGCCGACCATCTCCATCTTCTGCGACTGGTTGATCTGGTTTTCCAGCGCACGCCGCTCCGTGGTCTCGAGCATGTAGACGATCGCGGTCTCGGCGTCGCGCTCGTCCTTCTCGACGGTCGTGACGAAGAACTGGGCGAAGCGCTCCTTGGGCCCGTCGAGCATCACCTCGACCGGCGCGATATCGCCCTGCCCTTCGGCGGCCTGGTTGATCGCCGCGATCAACAGGCCGCGGTCCCGCGGGTTGACTGCGCGGAAGATCGACTTGGCCGCGCCGCCATCGCCATTGAGCCCCTGCGCCAGCTTGGCATAGCGCGCATTGGCACCGACCACGTTGCCGCCGCGGTCGACGGTCGCGATCGCCATCGGCGTATGGTCGAAGAAGCGCATGAAGCGCACCTCGGCGGCGCGCTCCGGATCGGAATGCTCGTCGCGGGCACGGCTGATCACCAGCGTGCGCGAGGCGCCCGCTGCGCCGTCGGCGCCGAAAGCGAGCTTGTGATAGAGCCGCACTGGCACGGTCTTGCCGCCGCGCATGCGCAGGTCGATGTCGAATACCTCGGTCTTGACCTCGCCCGGCACGGCCGCGATCGAGGTCAACAATGCGGCGCCGTCGCCTGACACGATGTCGGTCAGCTTCAAGCCGCCCGAGCCGATCTCGGCCAGATCGTAATCCAGCCAGTTGGCCAGCGTCGCGTTGACATAGGCGATCTCGCCGGCCGGATTGACCGAGAAGAAGCCGCACGGCGCATGATCGAGATATTCGATCGCATGCCGCAGCTCCTGGAACACGTCCTCCTGGCGCTCGCGGTCGCGGGTGATGTCTGCGATCGACCATACCGCGTACCTGGCGTCGCGCTTGCCCTCGCCGAGCGGGCGTACCCGCAGCCGCAGCCAGCGCCCCTGTCCGGCCTCGCGCCCGGCGACACGGACCTCCTCCTGCTGCCGCTTGCCCTCGCGCGCGGCCTTCAGCAGGCGGAACACCGCTTCGGAAACGTCGGGGTTGCCGATGAAGACGCGCTCGACGGGACGGACGTCCTGCGGCCCCGCCGCGCCGGTCAGCGTCAGATAGGCGGCGTTGGAATAGACCACGTGGCCGCGGGAGTCGGTGACGACGAGCCCCTCCTGGGCCTGGTCGGCGATCCGCGCCATCACCGGATCGTCGGTGGCGCGGTCGGAGAAGCGGATGATGCCTGCGGCCAAGGCGAACAGGTTGAACAGCCCCGCGGTGGCGAGCAGCGCCAGCACGCCGAGAATATAGGGCTGCGCCTGGGTGCGGCCGATGGTCATGAGCCAGACCGCCACCGCGACGATGCCGATCGCGATCAGCACCACCAGCAGGATGCTGCCGCTCCGCCGGGCTGGCCCGTGAGCCACGAACGGCTCGGTCACGGGAGGATCGTTGCTATCGGCGGTCATCTGGAGAGACATGGCTCGTCTGCATCACGAAGGCGACCGGCCGGCCACCTTGCCCCTGAGTGCCTGAATCGGACCCGAAAACGCAAGTCCATCAGGCGGCAATTTCGCAAGTTACGCGCATTTCAAGCGGTTTTCCGCCCCTTACTGACGCAGGCCGGACAGGCCGCGCCTCAGCCGCATCACGTAACCGATGATTTCGGCAACCGCATGATAGTGTTCGACCGGGATTTCCTTGTCGATGTCGACGGTGGCATAGAGCGCCCGGGCCAGCGGCACGTTCTCCACGATCGGAATATCGTGCTCCTTGGCGATCTCCCTGATCCTGAACGCGAGGACGTCGACGCCCTTGGCGACGCAGACCGGCGCCGACATGCTGCGGTCGTAGGCCAGCGCGACCGAATAGTGGGTCGGGTTGGTGATGATCACCGAAGCCTTCGGAACCTGCGCCATCATGCGCTTCTTGGCGCGCTGGACCCGCAATTGCTTGATCCTGCCCTTGACGTGCGGGTCGCCTTCCGACTGCTTGAACTCCTCCTTCATCTCCTGCAGCGACATCTTGTGACGCTCGTACCAGGTCCGGTACTGGAAGAAGTAGTCGGCGATCGCAACCGCAGCGAGGATGGCGACCACCGCCGCCATCAGGTGCACCGTCATGCTGGTGATGGCGGGCAGCAGCTCGGCCGGATCGACCCGCAGGAACGATTCCATCCGCATCCGGTCGGGCCACAGCACCATGACCATCACGACGCCGAGCGCGATCAGCTTGAACAGGCCCTTCAGGAAGTTCGCCACCGCCTGCTTGCCGAACAGCCGCTTGAAGCCGGCGGCCGGCGAGATCTTGGAGAATTTCGGCTTGAGCTGCTCGCCCGACCACACCAGCTGGTGCTGGATCATGTTGCCGGCGACCGCCGCCAGCGCCAGCATCAGGAACGGCACGCCGATCGCGGCGACCACGGCGTAGCCGAGCGTCTGGGTCAGCTGGAGCAGGCCGGCACCGTCGGTGCGGATCATCCATGAGTTGGCGATCAGATTGCGCAGCGGCATCAAGATGCCGCCGCCGATCGAGCCCGAGAAGGTCGACAGCACCAGCGTGGCGCCGGCGATGATGAACCAGGTGTTGACCTCCTGGCTCTTGACGACGTCGCCTTTCTCAAGGGCTTCGTCGAGACGTTTTTGCGTAGGGTCTTCTGTTTTGTCTTCGGTATCGTCGGCCATCGCTCTTCCCTAGTTCATCGGAGCGAGCTGGCGCATGACGCCGTTGAAGTAGTCGAAATAGGTGTTCATCATCGCCGCGAGCACGACGGCGAAGATCAGGAAGCCGACCATGATCGAGAGCGGCACGCCGACGAAATAGACCTGCATCTGCGGCATCAGCCGCGCCAGCACGCCGAGCCCGATGTTGAAGACGAGCCCGAACACCAGGAACGGCGCCGACAATTGCAGGCCGATCTTGAAGGCGGCCGAGAAGGCGTTGGTCGCAAGGGCCGCGACGTCGCCGGTCGGCATGATCTCGCCCGGCGAGAAGATGCGGTAGCTCTCGCTCAGCGCCGCGATGACGAGATAGTGGCTGTCGGTGGCGAACAGCAGCGTCAGGCCGAGGATGGTGAGGAAGTTGCCGATGATCTGGCCCTGCTGGCCCTGGGTCGGGTCGACCGCGGTGACGAAGCCGAGCCCGAGCTGCTGGGCGATCACCGAGCCCGCGACGTTGAGCGCAGACAGCGTCACCCGCGCGGTCGCGCCGAGCACGATGCCGATGATAAGCTCATGCACCATCAGGACGCCGAGCGCGGAGATCGACGTCAGGTCAACATGATAGGCGTTGCGGTGCAGGGGCAGGATGATCAGCGTCAAGAGCAGCGCGATCGACAGCTTGACCCGTGCCGGGATGTTGCTCTCGCCGAAACCGGGCAGCAGCATCACCATGGCGCCCACGCGCGCGAAGACCAGCACGAAGATTGCGGCCAGCGCCGGCAGCAGGGAGACATCGATGCGCATGACCGCGGCATTAGTGCATCAACCGCCGATGATTCGCGATGAAATCCGCATCATGTGGCTACTGAGCGAGTCCGCCATGAACGGCAGCGCCAGCAGCAATGTGACGAAGATCGCGAGGATCTTCGGCACGAATACCAGGGTCTGCTCCTGGATCTGGGTCAGCGCCTGGAACAGCGACACCACGACGCCGACCACAAGGCCAACCACCATCAGGGGCGACGACACGATCACGATGGTCCAGATCGCATCGCGCGCCACGTCGAGAGTTTCAGGGCCGGTCATTTGAGTTCTCGCTGCTGATTGTTTTTGCACCGTCGTTCCGGGGCGATGCAAAGCATCGAACCCGGAACCTCGAGATCCCGGGCTCGATGCTGCGCATCGCTCCGGGATGACGTCCTGACGGATGTCAGATCGGCATCTTCATGATGTCTTCATAGGCCTGGATCACACGATCCCGGACCGACACCAGGGTCGATACCGCGACGTCGGTGTCGGCAACCGCCGTCACCACGTCCATCACGTTCGCCTTGCCCGAGGCCATCGCCATGGTCTGCGCATCGGACTTCTTGCCCGCTTCCAGCACGCTGCCGACGGAGTCCTTCAGCAGCGCGCTGAACGACGGTCCGGCGACGGCCTGTCCGCCCAGCCCGGCCTTCTCGGCGCCGCCGCGCTCCATCATCCTCGCGAGGCTGGCATAGGCGTTGGCGGCGACTGTCGGTGTAGCCATGAGTTACGTTCCCTGTTCTTGCTGGGTCAGGACTTGAGGATGTCGAGCGTGCGCTGGATCATCCGCCGCGTCGCGCTGATGATGTTGAGGTTCGCCTCGTAGGAGCGCTGGGCGTCGCGCATGTCGGTCATTTCAACCATCGAATTGACGTTCGGATATTTGACGTTGCCGGAGGCGTCCGCCGCTGGATTGCCCGGCTCGTGCTTGATGCGGAATGACGACTGGTCGGGCCTGATCCGTCCGAGCGTCACGACCTGGGCATCGAGCGAGCGATCGAGCGCGGAGGAGAACGTCGGCACCTTGCGGCGATAGGGATCGCCGCCTGCGGTCTGCGCCGTCGAATCGGCGTTGGCGATATTTTCCGAGATCACCCGCATCCGCCCCGCCTGCGCGCGCAGGCCGGAGGTTGCGATGCTCATCGAGCGGGCGAAATCGCTTGTTCCATCTGCCATGGGATCCTCCTGCCGCCGTTAGGTGGCCTAACCCTTGCCGATCGCGGTTTTCAGCAGATGCAGGCTCTTGCTGTAGAGCGACGTGGCGGCAGCGAAGTCCATCTGGTTGGCCGACACTTTCAGCATCTGCTCCTCGAGATTGACCGCATTGCCGGCCGGGCGGGTCTGGAAACCGCTCTTGCCGCGATCATTGTCGAACGTGTCGGGCGCGCCCGAGGCCGCCATGTGGGTGGCGCTGGTCTGCATCATCGGCAGCGTCCCCATGCCGCCGCCGACGGTCGCGCCGCCCTTGTCGAATTTCGGCTCGACCAGATCGCGCGGCCGGAAGTTCGGCGTGTCTGAATTGGAGATGTTCTCGGCGAGCACCCGCTGACGCTCCTGGTGCCACTGCATCTTGGTGCGCAACGCCGACAGGATCGGCAGATCGTTCATGGCCATCGCCGCGGCTCCGTTAACCTCTGGGACCTCCCGAGGTAGGCAGAATTTGCCCGGTGTATGGTTAACGGGTGGTTAAAATATCGGACGGATCCGTGGAGAACGCCGCAACGACCGCCTGCGAGCGCATTTTCGCCACGAATGCTGCGTTAACCAGCACAAACCGAGACAGCGTGGGGCGCTGAGAAGTCGTTTTGGGACAAGCGATTCTTGGTTTATTAATAGAACAGTCGGCTGCAAGCCGCTGGGAATTAAGAAATAAGGCGAATCTCGGGCGCGATTCGCTGCGTAAAACCGCACCTATCAATCTGTGCCCGTTGATGGCGGAAGCTGAGGAAGGCCAAGATGGCCGGGGACTCCAATATGCAGGTCATTACTTTCGTCTTGGCATTCGTTGTCGTGCTGGCGCTTATCGGCGTCACCGCATGGCTCGTCCGCCGCTTCGCTGGAAACCGCCTCGGCGCCAACGCCAACCGCGGCCGCATGCCGCGCCTGGCGGTGATCGACGCCGCAGCCGTCGACGGCCGCCGCCGCCTGGTTCTGGTTCGCCGCGACAACATCGAGCATCTCCTGATGATCGGCGGCCCGACCGACATCGTCGTCGAGCCGAATATCGTCCGCGCTATGCCGGGGCGCGACCAGATGTCGAGCCGCCCCGCGGTCGCAGCCGACGCCGCGCCGCCGCGCGTGGCGCCGCTGCCGGATGCCGCCTGGAACGAGAGCGAAGCCGCCCGCTCCGACAATTTCGACCTGCCCGAGCCCGAGCTGCCGCCACGTCCGGCGCGCCCCTCCTTCGCCGACGAACTGCGCCGGCCCCCGCCGCCGATCGCCGAACGCCGCAGTGATCCGCTCACGGGCTTCACGCCCGAGCGTTCTGAACCGCGGCCCGATCCGATGCCGCCGCGGCTGCCGCCCCGCTCCGAGCCTGCCATCCCGCGTCCGCCGCGCGCCGCCGAGCCGCCGAAGGCACCGCCGCCGCTGCGCGCGCCCGAGCGTGCCGTGACGCCGCCGCCACCGCCTCCCCCGGCTCCGCCGCCGATCGCAACCCAGGCGCCGCCGGCCGCACCCGCGGCATCGAACGCCGATGCCAATCTCGCCGAGATGGCGCAGCGGCTCGAGGCGGCCCTGCGCCGCCCGACCGGTGCCGGCGAGACCGTCGCGCCGCCGGTTGCGCCCGAGGCGCCGCCGGTCCGCGCGCCGCGCAGCGAACCGTCAGCCCCGCCCGCCGGCGGACAGAAGAGCGGGTTCGAGAACCTCGAGGACGAGATGGCATCGCTGCTCGGCCGACCGAAGAATCCTTCGTGAGGTTCGGGGCCGTCCCGCGTAGAGTTTTTTTCATCGCTGTCCTGATCGCCGCCGGATCCTTCGCCGATCCGGCGATGGCGCAGGACATCTCAATCAATCTCGGCGGCGGCAATGGCGGCGTGACCGAGCGCGCGATCCAGCTGATCGCGCTGCTCACGGTGCTGTCGATCGCGCCGTCGATCCTGGTCATGATGACGTCGTTCACGCGCATCGTGGTCGTGCTCTCGCTGCTGCGCACCGCGCTCGGCACCGCAACGGCGCCGCCGAACTCGGTGATGATCGCGCTCGCGATGTTCCTCACCGCCTTCGTGATGGGACCGGTGCTGCAGAAATCCTATGACGACGGCATCAAGCCGCTGGTCGCCAACCAGATCGGCGTCGAGGAGGCGTTGCAGCGCGCCTCGGTGCCGTTGCGCGGTTTCATGCAGAAGAACGTCCGCGAGAAGGATTTGAAGCTGTTCATGGACCTCTCCGGCGAGCCGCCGCCGGCGACGCCCGAGGAGATGTCGCTGCGCATCCTGGTGCCGGCCTTCATGATCTCCGAGCTGAAGCGCGCCTTCGAGATAGGCTTCCTGCTGTTTCTGCCATTCCTGATCATCGACCTCGTGGTCGCTTCCGTCCTGATGTCGATGGGCATGATGATGCTGCCGCCGGTCGTGGTGTCGCTGCCGTTCAAGCTGATCTTCTTCGTCCTGGTCGACGGCTGGGCGCTTGTCGCCGGCAGCCTGGTGCAGAGTTACGGGGGGTAGCCCCGCGTAACATTCATGGCCTGTCGGCTGGATCGGCGGTGCCGTTGCACTATCATGCGCGGCACCGCATCCAGGGAGCCGCGCCGTGCAGCAGCCATTCGACCGCGCCGCAGAAGACCTCGGCAACGCCATCCATCTCGAGCACGTCAACGTGCAGGTGCCCGACCAGCGCCTCGCCACGCTGTTCTACGTCGCCGGCATCGGGCTGACCCGCGATCCCTATCTGATGGTGTCCGACAGCAACATGTGGGTGAATGCCGGCCGCAGTCAGTTTCATCTGCCGAGCGGCCGGCCGCAGGTGCTGCGCGGCCACACGGGAATCGTGATCGCCGGACGGCAGGCCCTGCTCGCGAGGCTCGCCGCGGTCGCCCCCAAGCTCGAAGGCACCGCGTTCAGCTATCGCGAGCACAACGATCACGTCGAGGCCATCTGCCCGTGGGGCAACCGCCTGCGCTGCTTTGAACCGGACGCCGAACGGTTCGGACGGATCGCGCTCGGCATGCCCTATGTCGAATTCGACGTGCCGCCCGGCACCGCTGAAGCGATCAGCCGGTTCTATCCCGAGATCATGGGCATCCCCGCCAGCGTCGCGAACGGCGACGGAGTTGTCGCACGGGCGAAGGTCGGCAAGGACCAGTATCTGCAATTCCGCGAGACCGACCAGGCGCAAGGCGAGTTCGACGGCCATCACGTCCAGATCTACATCACGGACTTCTCGGGCCCCTACAAGCAGCTGCGCGAACGCAATCTGGTCTCGCGCGAGGACAATCAGTACCAGTACCGCTTCTGCGACATCGTCGATCCCGCCAATGGAAGGCATCTGTTCACCGTCGAGCACGAGGTGCGCAGCGCCACCCATCCGATGTACCTGCGCCCGCTGGTCAACCGCAATCCTGATCAGACCAACCGCACCTTCGCCAACGGCTACGACCAGGCGCCGTGGGCGATGGGGCCGGACCAGTACGACGGTTGAGCGCCCGCATCTCCGCGTTACGCCATCACTGCAAATTCCAGCAACGAGACGACATGCTTCCCTCCCAGCGCCACCTGTTCGAGATCCCACGCGAGGTCTGCTACCTGAACTCGGCGTCCTACAGCCCGCTGCCGCTCAAGACGCTGGACGCCGGCCGCATGGCAGTCGGGCGCAAGGGCCGGCCCTGGCGGATCGAGGCCGATTTTGCCGCTCGCCAGCATGAACGTGCCCGCAGCGCGGCGGCCCGCCTGCTCAATGCCGATCCGAATGACGTCGCACTGATCCCCGCGATCAGCTACGGCGTCGCGACGGTCGCGAAGGCGCTGACCATTCCGCGCGGCACCCGCGTCGTCGTGCTGGAGAACGATCACTCGTCGCCGGTGCTGGAATGGCACGCCCGCGCCGAGGCGCAAGGGTTCGTCGTCGACACCGTGCGGCAACCTGCCGACGGCGACTGGACATCGGCGGTGCTCGCAACGGTCGAGCGCTCGGACGCACCGCCGGTCGGCCTTGCCTCGATCTCCTCGGTGCACTGGTCGGACGGCGGCATGATCGACGTCGATCGAGTGCAAGCCGTACTGCGCCGACAGGGGGCGATGTTCGTCATCGACGCGACGCAGAGCGCCGGTGTCGTGGCGATGGACGTGACGAAGCTCGATCCGGATGCGGTGATCTTCCCGACCTACAAATGGCTGATCGGCCCCTACGGCCGCGCCTTCCTCTATATCGCAAAACGCCACCAGAACGGCGTGCCGCTGGAGCAGACCTCCGCCGGCCGTCGCAACGTCAACTCAGAGAACCCGGTCTATTTCGGCGATCTCGCCTATGTCGACAATGCCCACCGCTACGACATGGGCGAGCGCGATCATTTCATCACGCTGGAGATGGCCTCGATCGGCATGGAGATGATGGCCGAATGGGGCGCCACCGCCGTCAGCGAGCGGCTTGCGATGCTGACGCAGCGGATCGCCGAGGGCGTCCGTGATCTCGGGCTCGACGTGCCGGCGCAGGGCGTGCGCGCGCCGCACATCCTGAGCCTTGGAATCGCCGGCGGCATCCCGAAGGAGCTGATCGCGCGGCTTGCCGCCGAGAACATCCACGTCGCGCTGCGGTTGGGGCGGATGCGGATCTCGCCGCACGTCTTCAATGACGAGGCCGATGTCGACCGCCTCGTCGCCGCATTGAGCAAAGCGCTGCGTGGCTAGCTGAACTCGCGCCCTCGCGCGACGACGCTGAACAATTCGATCGCGAGCGCTGCGGCCACGCCGGCCGCGCCGATCAGGAACAGCAGCGCATAGTCGCCGCCGCTCTGCGCGAACAGATAAGACAGGCCGTAGGCGGCCGCCGCCTGGAACAGCGCGAACGTCGTGGTGGCCTGCGCCCAGGCCGAGCGCTGGCTCGCGGCGGAATGCGGGATTAGTTCGTGGATGCGGCCGATCACCAGCGGCACGATCCCGGGTGTGAAGCCGCCGACGATGAGGCTCGACACGATCATCGCAGCAGGCGCGTTCGTGACCGCGGGCATCGCGACCGCGACCGCCTCGATCAGGAACGCCGCGCGCAGCGCCGCCGCGAAGCCGGCGCGATCGGCGAGATGTCCCGTCAGCAGCGGGCCGACCACGGCGCCGATGCCATACAGCACCCAGTAGTACGATCCCGCAGCGATCCCCTGCCCGAGACCACGAGCGACGAAATCGACCAGGAACACCATGTGCGGTACCAGCGCCAGCGCATTGAGGCCGTATTCCACGCACAGCGCGATCACCAGCGGCGAGCGCACGCCGTGCGCCGCGACATGCGCCTCGGCTGCACCATGCGCGGCCGGCGCCTCGGCAGGCCACGCCTTCCAGCTGATCGCGGTCAGCACTGCGGAGAGCACGCCAAGGCCATACCAGGCCTGCTTGACGCCCTGTTGCAGCAGCAGCGGCACCAGCGTGCCAGAGGCTGCGACGCCGAGGCCAACGCCGGCGAAGATCACGCCACCGATCAGGCCGCGCTTGCTTGGCGCGGTGTGCGGCAGGATCGCGGTCGCCGCCAGCACCATGATCACGCCGCCGCTGATCCCGGCGAGGAAGCGGAATCCGAAGAACCAGATGAACGAGATCGGCACCGCGCAGGCGAAGCAGGTGACGGCGGCCAGCAGCATCATGCCGCGCAGCGCCCACACCGAGCCGATCCGCGCGCCGAGGTCACGCGCGATCAGCGCGCCGGCGAGGTAGCCGGCCAGGTTGGCGGCGCCGAGATAGACCGCTTCCGCCGGCGTGAACCACTTCGCCGCGATCAATGCAGGGATCAGCGGCGTGTAGGCGAAGCGCGCCAGTCCAAGCCCGACCAGCGAGGCACAGAGCCCTGCGGCGGCTGACAGCCACAGCGGCCCACCCGCATCGCGATGCGGCCCGGCATGATGGCGCCGATCATGATCGACATTGGCTGACATGGACATCGCAGTAGGCCCTCCGGCCGTTCGTGAAAAATGATTAGTTGCGATCGCAGCAATCGCTCGGAGCGATCACTGCTCACCTCTCCCGATCGGGAGAGGTGCAGGGCTCTTCTGGTGAAGGCCGTCAGCGGGAAGAAGCTGCAGCTGCAAGCTTCCGGCGATATTCCAGCGCGGGCAGGCCGCCCCAGCCCCAATTGTCGGTGTCGACTTCCTCGATGACGACGAAGGTCGATTCCATGGGCTTGCCGAGCACGTCGCGCAGCAGCTCGCTGGCGCCCTTGATCAGAGCGGCCTTCTCCGCCGGCGTGGTGGACGACGCACCGGGCGTCGTCCCCTCACGCGTGACCTGGATGGTGACGATAGGCATGACAGCCTCCCGATCGCGCTTCAGTGCCCGGCGCTCTGGCCGCCGTCGACATGCAGGATCTCGCCGGTGACGAAGCCCGCGTTCTCCAGGAACAGCACCGCGTCGACGATGTCCTTCGCCTCGCCCATCCGGCCGACCGGATGTTGCCTGGCGAGGAAGTCGAGCGTCGCAGGCGGGTGCATCGGCGTCTTGATTACGCCGGGCGAGACCGCGTTCACGCGGATGCCCTTGGCGGCGTATTCAATGGCAAGCGACTTGGTCGCGGCATTCAGGCCGCCCTTGGTCAGCGACGCGAGCACCGAGGGCACGTTGCTGTTGGCATGATCGACCAGGCTGGTCGTGATCTGCACGATGTGTCCCGATCCCTGCTTCTCCATCTCCCTGGCGACACGGCGGGTGATGTAGAAGAAGCCGTTGAGGTTGGTCGCGAGCACCGCGGCGTAGTCCTGGTCGGTGTAATCGGTGAACGGCTTGGCGACGAAGATGCCGGCATTGTTGACCAGCGTGTCGATCCGGCCGAAATGCCCGAGCGCCTGCTTGACGATGCGCTCGGCAACCTCGGGATCGCCGATGTCACCCGGCACGGCCAGGACATCGAGGTCCGACGACGGCTTGATGTTGCGGGAGTTGGCGACGACGCGCCAGTTACGGTCGCGATAACCCTTCAGGATCGCCTCGCCGAGGCCCTGCGACGCACCGGTGATGATGGCAACCTTCTGCTCTGCACCCATGATTTCTCTCCATCCGTTGCTGAAGCGACGCAGCGCCGCTTCGATGGAGAGGAACCTAGATACATCCGCATTCCGCGCGAATGCCCGCTATTCGGCAGACACTCTTCCGCGGCGCGAACGAATGAGCACGGCCCGGGGAAAGTACGAGACGGCTCCATCGTGCCTTGGCTTCATCGGGTCTTGGCTCATCGGGTCTTGGCTCATCGGGTCTTGGCGCCGGCCTTGCTGGCCTCGCGCGACAACCGCTCGAAATAGCGCTTCAGCTTTGGCGCCGCGAAGTCGACGAAGGCGCGCACCTTCGGCACGTCGAAGCGGCCCTGCGGCGCCAAGAAATGCACCGGCAGCGGCGGATGCTCGTCCTTGGCAAGCAAGATCCGCAGCCGCCCGTCACGGATCTCCTCGGCGATGTGGTACGAGAACAACCGCGTGACGCCGTACCCCTCGCTGGCCGACGCAACCGCTGCCCGCACCGTGTTGACGACCAGCCGTGGCGTGAACTGGACCGCACGCGCGATCTTCGACTTCGCGGCCGGCGGAAAGCTCCAGGAGTCGAGACCAAAATGCGTCATCGCGATGATCTGGTGCTTCGCCAGATCGGCCGGCTCGCCGATCAGGGGATGCCCCGCGAGATAGCCCGGCGACGCCGCGACCACGCGGCGCACCTCGCCGAGCTTGATGGCGACGAAATTGGAATCGGAGAGATGCGCGATGCGGAGCGCAACGTCGAAGCCTTCGTCGATCAGATTGACGGTGCGATCGAGCATCACGAGCCGCACCGTCACCGCCGGATGTTCCGCCATGAAGGCGTCGAGCACCGGCCGCAGCACGTCCTCGCCCACGACGATGGGCGCGGTGATGGTCAGCGTGCCGCGCGGCGCGGCCCGCTCACCGCCGGCCGAGATGTCGGCTTCCTCGAGCTCGCTGAGGATACGCCGGCACGCCGCCGCGTAGCGCTGGCCGGTATCGCTCAGCTTCAGCGACCGCGTGGTGCGATGAAGCAGCTCGGCGCCGACGTGATGCTCGAGGAACGCAATCGCCCGGCTGACCGCCGCCGGCGATCGCCGCAACTTGCGGCCCGCACCGGCAAGGCTGCCCTCGTCGACCGCCGCGACGAAGACCTTCATGGCGTCGATGCGGTCCATCGGTCCCCCCGCTTCGCCGCCGCCGCTAACCCCTTACATCGTATTGCTTGCTGAGGTGGTCGCCGATCTGCACCAGCATCGCGACGCATTCGGGATAGCCGGGCCTCGCCACCGTGGCCTCGTCGGCGCTGGCGCGGAATTCCCAGCTGTCGCCGTCGCGCAGCACGGAGATGTCGATGCCGTCGGGGCAGTCGGCATGCACCTTCAGCTCGGCCCGCGCCATCGCGATGAGTTCGGCTTCGGTCTTGATCGGCTTGCTCATGTGACGACGTCCTCCCGGCTGGCAATATCAGCCATGGTTGCCGATTTGGCAGCAGGATGTCGAGAGCGCGAACGCGATCACGACCTCTTGCAATTGACAAATCGCACCTCCCCGGCGAACATTCGGCCGGGTCGATACCACCCGCCGCTTGCACCCCGCCCGGGGACGGTGAATGTATCAAGCCGGTTTCAGGCTTCCTTTGCCCGCACGAACGGGTCAGCAACGCAAGCCCCTGACGCTTTCCGTTCGTCGATGCAGAGGACCAATCCATGCGCGACTTCCGTGATGCCAAGGCCATGGCGCAGACGCTGCGCGAAACGCTCAGCGCCAAATCGATCCCCCTCACCCACAGCGACAGCCTGGAGCTGATCGCCAGGCTGTTCGGTCAGCGCGACTGGAACACGCTGGCGGCGCGGATACAGGCCGCCGGGCCGGCAAGCATGTCGGCCCAGGCTGCCGCAGACCCCGCTGCGGAATCACCGCCGATCGCGGCGCGGCAGGAGATCGCCGTCGATCCAGCCGCGCTCGATCATTATTCCGGTTTCTACCAGCTCAATGACCGCGCCGTGTTCACGGTGACGCCCGATGGACATCATCTGATGATGCAGCTCACAGGACAACGCTCGGTGCGGTTCTTTGCGGAGAGCCCAACCGAATTCTTCGCCAAGATTGTCGATGCGCAGGTCAGCTTCGTCGTCGGACCGGACGGACGGGCCACCTCGCTGGTTCTGCATCAGAACGGCAGCGATATTCCGATGGCGCGTATCGACGCCGCAACGGCAACGAAGATCGCCGATCAGACGGCGGAGCGCGTCAAGCACCAGTCAGCCAGCCCTGGAACCGAAGCTGCGCTTCATCGCCTGATCGATGGGATCGCATCGGGGAAGCCTGATTACAACGCGATGAGCCCGGCGCTGGCGGCGGCCACCCGCAAGCAGATGCAGTGGCTTCAGCCTCTCGCGGACCTCGGCAACATCCAGTCGATCCGCTTTCTCGGTGTCGGCGAACAGGGCGAAGACGTCTACAGCGTCAGGCAGGACAACGGAGCCACGCACTGGCGTATTGCGCTCGACGACAAGGGGATCATTTCCTCGGCGTGGGTGACGCCTGGACCGTAGCAGCCTGCGCTGCTACTGACCCGCGCTGGCGCGGCGCTCGCCCTTGATCGCCGGCAGCGCGCTCACCGGCGCAGCCTTCGGCATGTCGGGCACCGATCCGGTCGACACCGGATCGGGCAGCGGCGCGCGGGCGGTGGCGTCGGGGAAGCGGGTCTTCATCTCGCGGATGAAGCCGTCGAGCGTGTCGACGCTGGCGGCCATCCGCGCGATCTGGGCGAACTCCGCGCTCGAGGTCGCGACCGGCTTGCTGGCCGCATCGAACGCCAGCTTGTCGGTGTCGCCGGACATCAGCGGCGCGTATTTTTCGCGGAACCGGGACAGCCCGATGGCGTCCTCGGCGAGCGCGTAGCCGACCACGGCACGGATGACGTCGGCCTTCTCGCTCGGATTGAGCGGGGTGAAATCGCGCCAGCGGTCGCCGTAATAGAGCTCGATCTGCTCGGACGCCTCGCGCCAGTGCCGCGACGCCCAGTAGATGTCGGAGCGCAGCCGGATCGCCTCGCGCCCGGTGATGTTCGAGATGATGTCGAGCGCGAGGTCGTGCCGCCCGACGTCGCTCTGCGCGCGCGCTTCGAGCAGCAGCCGCTGCTGGCGCAGTTCGCCGGAGAGGTCCGCGATCCGGGTCGAGCGCAGCGCGCCGATGGCGCGATCCGGCTTGCGGTTCATCAGATAGACCATCGCAAGCCGCGCGGCGACCTGGGCGCGCGCCGCGCCTTCCAGCCGCTTGTCGACCTGGTATTGCAGGAGGTCGGCGGCTTGGTCGAGCAGATCGACGCCGACGAGGCGGTCGGCGAGACGGCGGATCATCTCGTCGCCGCGGCGGCCGATCGGCGTCAGTTCGCGATATTCGTAGAAGGTGCCGAGCGCATCGATCGGCGCCATCTCGTCGCCCTTGGGGCCGAGATAAAGCTGCACGAACAGCGCCGAAGCGGCATCCTGCGCCTGGCGCGATTCCGGCGCGTTCGGCTGCAGCCGGGTCGCGGCACGCGTCACCGCGAAGGCGTCGGCATAGCGCGCGGTCTCGGCATAGATCTTCGACAGCACATAGAGCGTCTTCAATTCGATATTGTCGCCGCGCCACAGCATCGACAACAGCTCGAGCTCCTTCAGCACATCGTCGCGGCCGATCTCGCCGCGTTTCTGCTTGAGCAGGGTCTCGAGCAGCATGCCTTCGGCAGCGGCCTGGCGATCGGCCGAATTGGCGGCGAAGCGGTAGGCGTCAAGCGCATCCTTCTCCTGGCCGAGGGCTTCGGCGAGCCGGCCGCGCAGCACCGCAACCGCGGGCTTGAGCGCATCGGGAACGCCGACCACATCGAGATCGCTCTTGCGCCGCGCGGCGCCGGCATAGTCCTTGACCTCGAGCGAAGCCTTCATCGAATCCATCGTGACGATGCGCTGCAGGTCGGGCGGCAGGGTCGCGACCGAGAACTCGGCGTTCTTGAATTTTTCGCGCGCCTCGGCCCATTTGCCTTCGCGGGCAAAGGCCAGCCCCTTCCACAATTGGGAATCGTAGCCGTTGCCGATCACGGGATTGGCGAGATCCTTCAGACCGCGTTCGGGGTGGCCGATCAGGATGCTGGCGACCGCGTGCACCATCACCACCGACGGTGTCTCGCTGCCGCGCTTGCTCTCGGACAGGATCAGGTTGGCGACGCCATGGGCTTCCTGGTACATGCCGCGCGCCATGTAGAACTCGGCGAGATCGAGCCGCGCCTGCGGCAGCTGCTCGGCATTGGCGGTCGAAGCCGCCGCAATCAGGCCGTCGAGCTGCTTGAGGAAATTCTCCGACTGATTCTTGCGCCACTCGTCCGGATCGAACAGCGGCTTCACCGCCGCGGTCGCGCGCTCGGCGGCAACGTCGGCCGACGACAACGTCAGGCCGCCGGGCCGGCCCAGCATCACCTTGTCGGCGCCGACCTCGGCCTTGACGTCGTCGGCGTTCGGATGAACCACGACGCCGTGGATCGATTCCAGCAGCGAGAGCTCGACGAAATCCTGCCGCTTGATGATGCCGCGGGTCGGCGGGGGCGCGGTCACCACCCAGAGCGTATCGCCGGCATCGGGATCGACCAGTTTGTGCAACTGGCCGGGATTGGCGAGCGGCACGCTGACATTGGCGAGCGACGGCTCGCTGATGTTGCGCACCACGGTCAGCGGCAATGGCGGCTTCTGCACGCGGTCGGCAAAGGTCAGCGCCCAGCTCACGCCTTGCGAACGGTCGTCGCTTTCGAGCGACGGCATCTGCGGCCGGTTGAGGCGGAAGCGCACCGCCTGCCCCTTCTCCAGCGCGATCCGGCTGACGTCCGCGATCAGCGAGCCGCCCTTGGCGCGGATCGGATCGACATCGATCGCCTCAGGCGTGTCGAACACCATCCACACCGTGTCGGCGCGGCGGAACAGTGCCGCCGGCGTTGCTGCGGGGAACGAGAACGTCACGCGAAGCCCGTCGCTGTCGCGCTGGGCGTCGACCGAGGAGCTGGCGCCGGACTTGGCGCCGGCGCGGGCTTCGGCTGGCGATGGTGCGGCGGTGGGCTTCGGCGTCTCCATCGCCGGCGCGGCCGCGACGGCGGGAGCAGGCTTCGGCGCTTCGCTGACCGGCGGTTTGTCTTGTTCCGCCGCGGCACCGGCGCTGCCCTCACGCGGCGCTGGCGGCGCAGCCGCATTCTCGGCGCCGGCCGCTGGTGCAGCCGCGATCTTCGGCAGTTCCGGATCGGCTAGCTCCGATCTCGGCTGTTCGGGTTTGGCGGGCGCGGCGGCCGGTTGTTCGGTCGTAGCCTGCTCGGGCTTGGCCGGCTCGGATGGTGGCGGCTCGGACCGGGTCTGCTCCGATGTCGCCTGCTCAGATTTGGCAGGCTCCGCTTTGGGTTGACCGGGCCGGATCTCGATCTTGGCCTGCCGCGCGAAGCTTTCCGATGTCACCGGCGCGATCGCCGCGCCCTTCTTGCTGCGCGGCGTCGGCAGCAACGAGCTCAGCGAGGGCTTTGCAGCCTGCTGCTGCTCGCTCTGCTGGAAAGCGACATCGACGATGTAGTTCTTCTCGTCGCGGAACGAATGCACGTCGACATCGCCGATCAGGGTCACATCGACCGCCGAGGTGTCCGTATCGGCGCGCGAACTGATCGACGCGACGTTCGGCGGAGCGGCGACCTTGGCATCGGCAAGGTCGAAGCTCAGCACCGAGTTGAAGGACAATGTCAGCTTCTGCTCGTTCAGCACCGAGGAGACGCTGACCCCGTCGGGAACCTCGAACACGAAACGGACGAAGGTGGGCTGCACCAGCGCGCGAACGCGGATCGGCGGCTTCTTCCTGGCGGCATCGGCGGCGCGCTGGATACGCAGCAAGCGCTCGGCGGCGCGGGCCCGCTCCGCCAGTTCGCGGATCACATCCTGCGGCAGCGACGGCGGCGGACCGGTCCAGCTGTCGGGCAGGAAGTCGACGAAGATGCGCTCGCCGGCGGTCATGGTGTTGATGGTGACGCGGCGCGCCAGCGAGAGGCGGATCGCCGACCCGTCCGGATCGCGGCGGGCGGCGCCGACATAGTCGGGCACCGCATCCGACAGTTTCTCGACCGGGATATCGACCGGACGCTTGAAGCGGATCACGATGATCGAGCCGGCGGTCGTGACCTCCGACTCGACATCCTCCTTCAGCTTCAGCACCAGCCTTGCATAGCCGTTCGCGGCCGAGAATGTCGCCTCACCCGGCACCGGGTCGTCGGCATGCGCCACGGTCGGGAATGTGAGGGTCGTCAGGGCAAGGCCGGTGGCAAGCAGGCATAGACGCGCGGTCCGCGCCCAGGCGCGGCCTAGCGACCATGTTCCAGCGGCAGCCGTTCGCGCCATCTCGAAACGTTTTCTCGGGACCTCAGCCATACCAGCGCGAAGCGCCCTCGCCCACGCGCCCCGATCTTGGATCGGGCGACGTTAAGGAGCTGTTAACGTAAACCCGTTGACCGCATTTTCGGGAGGCGGCGGCTGCCCCTCGTTCCGCATTCGCTCACCTGCGGGCTTGGCTCGTGCCTCGCCAGCGCCGCGGACGGCGAGCGCTCGCCCTGTTGCCGAGCGGCCGATCGCGCTGATCCCAGAGCAGAGTTAACTCTCCGAACGAGCCCGGGAATGCCCGGCCTTGCCTGGCCCGGAAACGCAATGATAGATTCGACCATTGATTGATTTAATCTCTTTTCAAACCAAAATTATGAACGAAGTCGCACGCCATAATGCTTTTGCGGAAGATGACCCGGCGCTGGCCATTGCCTGCGTTCTCCTGATCGCTATCGCGGTATTGCTGTTCAGTGGCAACGTCGAAGGTGCCGGCAACGATTTCTCATGTTTTTGGGGCGCGGGCACGATGGCGGTCGATGGCCACGCGGCCGCCGCCTACGATTGGGATCAACTGCATAAGCAACTTGTCCTTCGGATGCCGGCGATCAATCAACTCCGATATCCCTACGATCAGTTTCCACTTCCGTTCTTCTATCCGCCAGTGTTTTTCCTCGTCCTGGCGCCCTTTGCCCTGCTGCCGTTTCCGATCGCGTTCTTGGCTTGGAGTGGAGCAAAGCTGTCTTGCTGGCTTCTCGTCATCTATGCGATCCGGCCACGCCCTAGCGCCCTGCTGCTGGCACTCGCGACCCCGCCGGTCTTCTACGATATGTTCCACGGCCAATCCGCGTTGCTTGCCTCAGCGCTGCTCGGCGCCATCCTGCTGACGCTGGACAAGCGCCCGTTCCTTAGCGGCATCCTGATCGCGCTGCTCATCTTCAAACCTCAATTCGGCGTGCTCATTCCCTTCGTGCTGATCGCGACGGGGCGTTGGAACGTCATCATCACCGCAGCCTTGACAATACTGGCTCTCGTACTGCTCACAGGAGTGAGCTTCGGCTGGGATACGTTCAAGGCCTTCGGTGAAGGGGCAACGACTGTGTCGGCGCGGCTTCAGGCTGGTGGAGGGGTCGCCTGGTTTAACCTGTCGAGTGTTTATGGACTGCTGCGAGTTGCCGGCCTTGGTTACGGACTGGCTTGGTCGCTCCATATGGCCATCGCGTCAGCCGTGCTGGTTTGGGTAGTCCTGATATGGCGTCGCAACGTCAGCTTCGCCCTGCAGGCAGCCAGCCTGCTTGCGGCTACGCCGCTCATGTCTCCCTATTTCCTCATCTACGATCTTCCAATGCTGGCGATGGCGCTGGTCTTCCTGATGAAGGCTGACCTCGATCAAGGCTCGCTGGTCGGCAACCGGCGAGCCATCCGTATCGGTCTCGGCGTCATCGTCGTCCTGGGATACGCTTTCCCGTTCGTGCTCGTGCCGGTTGGTCCGTTCATGTGCGCAACGGTGATCGCGATCATCTGGGTGAAATGCAGGCAACCTGATCTCAGGCCGGATCCGGCTTACGGCTGAACCTGCCGACACCTGGCAATCGACGGGCGGCGCGGTCAGCGCCCGTCAATTGGTCTTCGGCGCAAGCATCTTGCCTTCGATCTTGGGGAGATCGTCCGTCGATGCCGACTTGTCGCCGCCGGCGCGGCGGGCGAGTTCGACGGTGAGCCGCTCGGCAGCTTCGGGCTGCATGAGACCGAGAATGTCGGACATCTTGCGCGGCTGGATCTGCGAGGCGATCTGGTAGAGCACGTTCATTTCCAGGCGATCGAAAACCTTGGCGGCATCCTTCGGCTTCATGTTCTCGTACATGGTGACGATGCCCTTGAAGCGCGCAGCCTCGGCTTCCGCCTTGGCGGCGGCGTCGGCGTTCGCCTTGGCATCGTTGGCCTTGGCCTCCTCGACCTTGGCCTCGATGCGCTTCTCGGCCGCCTTCAACAGGCTCTCGCGGATCTCGACCTCGCGTGCGCGCGTCTCGAGCTCCTGGCGGCGCGATTGCAACCGTTCCAGGATCGCTCGCTCGGATGCCGACACCGGCGCCGGCGCATCCAGGTTAACCACCACGCCGTCGGGCTTCGACAGTTCCGCGGCCGGTGCTGCCGGCTTCGGTGCTTCTTCCTTCTTGTCGTCCTTCTTGGCGTCCTTGTTCTCGACCGACCCCGTGATGTCGCCGGGATCGGCCTTGCTCTTGCTGTCGACGACCGCCTTGCTGGCGCCGGGGAAGTTGAAATTCTGCTGCGCCCAAGAGGGGCCGGCAGGCGGCGCGTCCTCGGCAAACACATAACCGCCATCGAGCACGAGGCCGGCGACCTTCAGCACCATCAGGCCGAAGATCGCGACCAGCACCACAGGCATCACTCTGATGTCACGAAGCAACTTCATGCAGCGAGGCCGCCGGCCCTCCTGCGCTCGGTGAAGGCTTCAGCCGCCGCGGCAACCGCGCGCGCGGCGGAAACCCTCGGTGCCGGCGCCACTGGCGCGGCGGGCGCAGCTGCCTGTGAAGGTGCCCGCGCCGGCTCCGCCGGCCGCGCGGCCGCCGCGATCTTGGACAGGCGGCGGACCACCCCGTCACCTTCGGCGAGCTGGGTCTTCAGCAGCGCCGACATCTGCGTCGCCGCGTCGAGCTGGTTGCCCAGATTCTCATTGACGTCGCGCACCGCGTGCTTCAGCCCGCCGATCGCCCGCTCGGCGATCTCGGTTGCGGTGATCAGTTCGGCGATCGTCGCCTTCAGCGAGTGCTCGTCCGCCTTCAGCCGCTGCAGGCGCTTGTTGAGCAGCCAGCAATAGCCGATCGTCAGCATCAGCAGCACGGCCACCAGACTCTCGATCGCTAGTCCAAGCACATGACTCATGGTGCCTCCATCATCTTGGTCCGCTCGTCCGCCTTCTCGAACATCGCGAAGGTGGTTTGGGGTTTACGCAAATTCTTGGTGACGCGGATCGCGACACGGTCGCCGACGCGGCCCATGCGGCCTTCCGTCAGGGTGACGTTGCCGCAACGCACCGAGACCAGCGCGTCGGAGCGGATGTCCAGCGGCAGCGTGTCGCCGACCTTGAGCTTCATCAGCTCCTTCAGCGGGATCTCGGCCTCGTACAGCACCGCATCGACCGAAATCTCGGCCTGCGCCACCTCGGTCGCGAAATGACCTTCCCAGATCGGGTCGCGGCCGAATTTTTCGCCCATGAACATCTGCAACAGCACGTTGCGGATCGGTTCGATGGTGGCATAGGGCAGCAGCAATTCGACGTTGCCGCCGCGGTCTTCCATGTCGATGCGCAGGCGGACCAGAATCGCGGCGTTGGCCGGGCGGCTGATCGCGGCAAAGCGCGGATTGGTCTCGAGCCGGTCGATCGTGAAGGTCACCGGCGACAGCGGCCGGAACGCCTGCTCGGCATCCGACAGCACCACCTCGACCAGCCGCTTCACCAGATTGGTCTCGATCGTGGTGTAGGGCCGCCCTTCGATCTTGAGCTGGGTCTGGCCGCGGCGGCCGCCGAGCAGCACGTCGATCATCGAATAGATCAGGTTGGAATCGACCATGGCTAGGCCGAAATTCTCCCACTCCTCCGCCTTGAACACCGAGAGCACCGCCGGCAGCGGGATCGAGTTCATGTAGTCGCCGAACCGCACCGAGGTGATGCGGTCGAGCGAGACCTCGACGTTGTCGGAGGTGAAATTGCGCAAGCTCGTCGTCATCAACCGCACCAGGCGGTCGAACACGATTTCGAGCATCGGCAGACGCTCGTAGGACACCATCGCGGAATCGATGATGGCGCGGATGCCGGAATGGTCGTCGAGGCTGACGTCGCCGACGGTGAAGCCGAGGAGATTGTCGATCTCCTCCTGCGACAGCACGCGCTCGCCATTGGTGTTCTTACTGCCGAAGTCGCGGCTGCCGTCCTCGACCATGGCGGCCCATTGCAGCGCCATGTTCTCGGTGAGTTCGTTCTTGGCAGCTTCCGCCGCGGCCGCCGCGGGATCCTCGGAATCGAGCGAGGCTTCCCATTGGGCCGCAATGGCGTCCTGGTCCATCTGGTCGTTGCCGGCCATGGCCTTACATCCACCCCGTCACTGGATCACGACTTCCTTGAACAGCACCGCGTTCACTGAATTGGGCGCCAGCGCGAGGTTGACGCGCTTGGTCAGCTCTTCCTTGAGACGGAACAGGCCGGCAGAACCGTTGAGGTCGCTCGGGCGCAGCTCGCGCATATAGGTCTGGAACAGGTCGGTGACGCGCGGCAGCGCCGGCTTGATCGCCTCGGCCTGCTTCTCTTCCTTGACCTCGAGCACGAGCTTCAGCTTGAGATATTGTACGCGCTCGCCGGGCGCGCCGACCAGGTTGACAAGCATGTCCGGCACGTCGACGAAGCTCGGCGGCTTCGGCGGCGGCGCTTCGGCGTGCTGCTCCTCGCCGTGGCCGCGCATGAAGAAGAACCATCCGCCCGCGCCCGCGCCGAGCACGACGAGGAAGCCGACGACGGCAATGATCAGCTTGAGCTTGCCTTGCTTCGGTGCGGCCGCGCCTTCGCCGCTATCCGTCTTTTCCTCGTCCGCCATCGTCCGCCCGCTTCAACAGAAGGATGCGAACGCGATTTGCCCCAGCTTTGGCCTGAAGACGCGATACAAATGCCGCCGGCGCACACGCGCCCCAATGCCGGCAACACTGGGGTCATAATGGTTAACGGAAGCTTAGGATTTACCATCCACTAGGAAAAAACTGCCGGGCAAACATGGTCAACAAGACCTTTCTGCCGCCCCCTACGGTACCCGCCCAGGCACCTAAGCCATTCAAATATCTATCTATTTCAAGTTGGCACGGCTTTCGCTGAGAGGACGGCGTGACCAGCGGGTTTGGGAGAACCCAATGGTTACTGACGGGTCCGGCGTGAAGGTTTGGGAGAACCTGCATTCGGATCGCCTCACAGGGGAGAACCACCGATGCAGAATACGCTTCTGGTCGGCCTATCGAAGCAGATGGTGCTGGAACGGCAGATGGATGTCGTTTCCAACAACATCGCGAACATGACCACCAACGGCTACAAGGCCGACCGCTCGCTGTTCCAGGAGTATCTCTCCTCGAACGCGCATGAGGACAATTTCGCCGGCGCCGACCGCCGCGTCTCCTTTGTGCAGGACCGCGCGACCTTCCACGACTTCTCGCAGGGTCCGACCGAAGAGACCAAGAACCCGCTCGACGTCGCGATCGACGGCAGCGCCTTCCTGGTGGTGCAGACGCCGGCCGGCGAGCGCTACACCCGCGAAGGCAATCTTCAGATCAACAACCGCGGCCAGCTGGTCACCGCCTCGGGCTACCAGGTGCTCGGCACCTCCGGCCCGATCACGTTCCAGCAGACCGATCACGACGTCAACATCGCCCCCGACGGCAACATCTCCGTGCTCGAGGGCACGTCCCGCCTCGACTCGATCCGCGGCAAGCTGCGCCTCGTCTCGTTCGCGCAGGCCCAGCGCCTGCTCAAGGAAGGCTCCAACCTCTACGCGCCCGGCGAAGGCGCGCAGCCGCTGCCGGACACCAAGTCCCAGATCCGCCAGGGCTTCATCGAGAAGTCGAACGTCAATTCCGTCGTCGAGATGAGCCGCATGATCGAGATCACGCGGACCTACACCCAAATCGCCTCGCTGCTGCAGCAGCAGAGCGACCTGCACAAATCGGCGATCGAGAAGCTCGCCGACGTGCCGAACTGATCCGGGGGATTGACCGATGCGCGCTCTTTATACTGCAGCGACCGGAATGGCGGCACAGGAACTCTCTGTTCAGGTGATTTCCAACAACATCGCGAACCTGCGCACCACCGGCTACAAGAAGCAGCGCGCCGCGTTCCAGGACCTGATCTACGACCATGTGCGCCGGGTCGGTGCGCAGGCCTCCGACCAGAACACCATCATGCCGATGGGCATCGACCTCGGCGGCGGCGTCAAGACCGTCGGCACGCCGCGGATGATGACCCAGGGCACGCTGTCGCCGACCGGCAACGATCTCGACATCGCGATCCGCGGCGAAGGCTTCTTCAAGATCCTGATGCCGGACGGCACCTTCACCTACACCCGCGACGGCTCGTTCCAGATGGACAACCAGGGCCGGATCGTCAACGCGCAGGGCAATCTGGTGCAGCCGACGATCACGATCCCGCAGAACGCCTCCGGCCTCACCATCAATGCGCAAGGCCAGGTCTCGGTGACGCTTCCGGGCCAGACCGCATCGACCAACATCGGCACGATCGGCCTGACCCGCTTCATCAACAAGGCCGGGCTGATGCCGATCGGCGACAACTTGTTCCAAGAAACGCCGGCCTCCGGCCAGCCGCAGGACGGCACCGCCAACACCGACGGCTATGGCGACATGCAGCAGAGCAACCTCGAACAGGCCAACGTCGAGGTGGTCTCGGAAATCTCCGACCTGATCGCAGCGCAGCGCGCCTACGAGATGAACTCGAAGGTGGTCTCCGCCGCCGACCAGATGATGCAGTCGACCTCCAACCTGTTCCGCTGAGGATGATGTCGATGATCGCCCGCTCGCTCCTGATTGCAGCCGCGCTCCTCGCGGTGACGGCGGTACCGGCCGCCGCGCAGAGCCGCAGCGAGACCATCGCGGTGCCGACGCTGCGCGCCAGCACCACGGTCGCGGACGACATCGTGCGGGTCGGCGACCTGATCGACAACGCCGGCAGCGCCGGCACCATCGCGATCTACCGCGCGCCCGACCTCGGCACGACAGGCACGCTGCCGGTCGCGCAGGTGATCAACGTGCTGCGCTCGCATCAGGTGATCGGCGTCGATACCCGCGAGCTGAAGGAGATCACCGTCACGCGGCTCGCGCGCACCATCGACAGCAAGGAGATCGAGCAGCAGCTGTCGCGCGCGCTCGAGGGCCGCCACGGCCTCGGCCGGGCCGGCAACATCGCGCTGACCTTCGACCGCGATCCCGGCGATATCAGACTGGAGGCGACCAACACCGGCGCGATGCAGCCGATCGCGGTGCGCTACGACCCGCGCTCGACGCGTTTCGACGTCACCTTCGAGATCAGCAACGACGCCGGCACGGCGCCGTACAAGCTGCGCCTCACCGGCACCGCGATCGAAACCATCGAGGCCGCCGTGCTGACCCGCAATGTCGAACGCGGCGACGTGCTGAAGGCCTCCGACGTGATGATCGAGCGCCGTCCGAAGGCCGAAATCGGCAACGACGCGGCGATGCGCGACAGCTCGATCGGCATGCAGGTGCGCCGCCAGCTCCGCGCCGGCCAGGCGCTGCGCGTCGCCGACATGGCGAAACCCGATCTCGTCACCCGCGACCAGAACGTCGTGCTGATCTACCGCACCGCCGGCATCTATCTCACCATCCGCGGCAAGGCGATGGACGGCGGCGCCGAGGGCGACGTCGTCAGCGTGATGAACCTGCAGTCCAAGCGCGCCGTCTCCGGCGTCGTCACCGGCCGCGGCGAGGTCTCGATCTCGGTCGCGACCCCGCGTGCGGCACCTGGCGCCGATGCCACCTCTTCCGATTCCGCTCCCGTCAAGCTGAGTTCAGTCGCACCAAACGCCGAGTAAAGTTCATGTCCCAGTATCGTATCAACCGCCTCATCCTGACCGGTGCGCTGTTCGCACTCGGAACGATCGCCAGCGGTTGCTCGTCGATCGACCGTCTCTCCCAGATCGGCGAACAGCCGAAGCTGACGTCGATCGACAATCCGACGACGCAGCCCGGCTACAAGCCGGTGCAGATGCCGATGCCGAAGCCCGAGGTCGCCTCCTATAGCCCCAACTCGCTGTGGCGCAGCGGCTCCCGCGCCTTCTTCAAGGACCAGCGCGCCGCGCGCGTCGGCGACCTCCTGACCATCACGGTGAATTTCACCGACAAGGCCGCGATCGCCAACGAGACCCAGCGCAGCAGAACCAACTCGGAAGACTCCGGGGTCACCAATTTCCTAGGCTCGCAGACCATCACGCAGGCCAACAAGATCCTGCCCGGAAAGATCCTGACCGCCGACTCCACGGCGTCCAGCGACGGCAAGGGCTCGGTGAACCGCCAGGAAGCGTTGCAGACCAGCGTCGCCGCCGTCGTCACCCAGGTGTTGCCGAACGGCAATCTGGTGGTCGAGGGCAAGCAGGAAATCCGCGTCAACTTCGAAATCCGCGAGCTGATCGTGGCCGGCATCGTGCGCCCGGAGGACATCCAGAGCGACAACACCATCGACTCCTCGAAGATCGCCCAGGCCCGCATCGCCTATGGCGGCCGCGGCCAGATCACCGACGTACAGCAGCCGCGCTACGGCCAGCAGGTTCTCGACGTGCTCTTGCCCTTCTAGCCGCATGATCCCGCAAAGGGAAGAGGATCATGCCTGAGTAAGAGTTTCACGAGCTCCCACATCTCGTCGCGAACCTAGGCGCGACGCGGTGTACCAACACGGCCCTCGCCAGCTCCCCTGGCGGGGGCCGTGGCATTTGCAGCGCGGCTCTTGTGACCGGTCGCATGCACTCGCGCTGTCGTCGCGCACCAGTCCGATACCTCTGCGTGCAAGTCGCGCGATCGCCTTCTCGGTTCGTTAACCGTCGCAGCAGCGCGCAGTGGCAGTCCCGACGCTTGCAACGTAGCAAGAGAACAACGCAGGGTTTCTGTTTGTATGACGGTCATGCAAAGAGACGGACAATATGCGGCGTGGTTCCGGACGCCGCGCGGCGAAGGCACCGGAATAGTCCAGCTGGCAAATGGCAGGATCAGCGGCGGGGACGCCATGTTCACCTATGGCGGCTCCTATCAGCTCAACAATGACCGCTTCACCGCCGTGCTGACGACGCGCCGCTATGTCGACGGCCCGTTCACCACCGTGTTCGGCTGCGACGAGGTCGAGGCGGAGCTGACCGGCTCGTTCAGCGGCAATCGCGCGGTGTGCATGGGAACGGCCAAGCAGGCCCCCGGCGTGGTGTTCGAGGCCACGCTGTTCTTGCAGCAACCGGAAACTGCGCCCACCCCACCGCCAAAATCCGCGCCGGCGTCTGCCGGCCTCGCGAGGCTGCCAAGGCCCGCGGTCAGCCGCCGCTCACCGAACCCGTTTGCGGGGAAGCGCATCGTCTGACCCGCCCCCTTCCCGATGGCGTCCACGCCCGAGCCGGCGTACGATCATGCCCGCGCATCAAAGCGCAGCCCGATCGATCCCAGCCGGAAGGAGCAAACCATGTATGCCGCCATCCGTCAGGCCAAGGCAAAGACCGGCACCGCCGAAGAACTCGCGCGCCGGATCAAGGAAGGCGCAATCCCGATCATCAGCGATGTCGAAGGCTTCATGGCCTACTACGTGGTCTATGCCGGCGACGACACCGTCACCGCGATCAGCATTTTCAACAATCATGCCGGCGCCGAGGAAGCCAATCGCCGCGCACTGGTCTGGATCGACGACAATCTCGGTCCCTTGCTGGTCGGGCAGGCAACTGCTGTAGCGGGTCCGGTGATCGTGCATACGAAGGCGTGACGGCCGCTTCCCCGGCAAGCTTCACCCGGCAGAACTTTCCTGCGGCACGATTGACGCTCGCAGCATCGTCGCGATCTGCTTGAAAACGCTGAGGTGGCGTATGGCACGCCGTTTGCTCCGCGACTGCAGCATTGCAACGGGGACAGCGCGCGCAGATGACGTCCATCTCGGCCTTTGGATCGGTCGCAGCCAGCATGACGACTGGCACATTGAAGAAGCCGTTGACTGCCGATGCCTCCGGGTCCGCGCAAGCCACCGGCGGCAGCGCTTCCGACGACAGCGTCGAGCAGAAGTTTCTCAAATACGCGCAGATGAGCCCGATGGACCGCATGCGCGCCAACATCCTCAAGAGCATGGGACTGTCGGAGGAAGACCTGAAGAACATGACGCCGGATCAGCGCGCCGCGGTCGAGCAGAAGATCAAAGAGCTGATCGAGCAATCGTTCCAGAAGAATGCCGGCAAGGCCGGCCAAGCGGTCGACATTTCGGCCTAGGTTGGCCGCGTGCAACCCGACGCACGACCGAAATCGCTAGATCGGATAGCGCCATTTGAGCGCGCGCCGCACGAACACCAGAGCCACGGCATCCGCGAGGAGAGCGAGCCAAAGCAACGCCGGCGCTGACCAGAAGCCGATGTGAATGATGCAGTACGCAAGCCCGATCAGACCGGCGAGCAGCGCTGTCCACGTCCAGAACAGCGGCGAGCGGAAGATTCCGGTTGGAGCGGCGTCAAACAATCTGGAGCCAGACTGCGTCGGGAGAAGCGAGCCCAGCAGGGCCTCCCAAAGCGCTTCCCAGTCCATTGCCAACAGCTCCACCTTTCAGATTTGTCGGACCGGCGATCGGCGGGTTCAACCCGAGCGTTGTCGCCGGCCTCGAACGGCGCCGCGCGTCGTTGCACCGCTAGGCGGACACGGCTGCGGGCATCGGCATTGCACGCATCGCCATCGATGATCTGCCGAGCATCGCCTCGACCTTCATCGCCGCCAGCCACAGTAGCGCGCCGCAAGTGAGGTCGATGACGTAATGGCCGCCGATCGGGATCGTCGAGACCAGGACGAGGAGATTCCAGATCAGGGTGATGCCGAACAGCCATCGTGTGCCGATCGTCGCGAAAAACGTCATCAAAGCGAGGCAGGTATGGAACGACGGAAGCGTCACCACGCCCTGCAGATTGCTCAACGACAGCTCCGGAGCGGCGGCGTTACGGAAGTATTCGAACTTGGCGAGATGATAATTCCCGGCATGCTCAGGCAGCGCCTTGAGGATCGCCAGAGGATGGTCGAAATAGACAAAGGCGCCCTTGGCGGGCCAGAACACCGAGAACATCGTCGACGCAACGATCGTCAGGGCGAATACGAACACCAGTTGCCAGAGCTTGTCGAAGCGCCTTGTCGCCGCCAGGAGGACGAACAGCGCGGTAATCTGCACGAAGGAACTGCAATATGCCGCAGCGAGCAATTCAGTCAGCCATGGATGGTTCGCAAACCATGGGATGATCGACGGCAAATCGATTCCGATGAGACGATCGGCCTCGGCGAGACTGTCGTCGATCAGGGGAAATTTGTATCTGAGGCCGACGAGGCTGATCGTTGCGGCCGCCGCAGCCGACCAGAAGAACACGGCAACGGCTGCGGCCAGGTTGGACAGAACCGGTGCGGACCGCCATCTGCCATAGACGATATCGACGGCAAGCAGAAAGCCCATCAGGCCCGAAAACAGCGCCAGGCTTTCCGGCTCGACGTCGATCTGGAATTTCCAGAGCAGGAAGCCGGCGAAACCGCTCGCCGCGATGCCGATCAGCCATGAACCGCGCTCGACCCGCTGATGAGGTTGCGGTGTTCGAGGTGCGCTAGCTGCTGTTCTCGGGGAGGCCTGCGGTGCGACTTCGGTGTCCGCCGACGAAGCGATCCGTGACGGGCCGACCAACTGACTGAACATTGCGACTGCCATTCCAGCGGGCGCCTCGACACGAGACCCGCTCATTCCACAGCCACAGGTTTAGCAGCCGTCCCTTCAATTGTGTCGGTAAGCAAGTACAACCTGTGGCAGGTCGCCCGGCATTCGTATCCGATGGTGAAGACTTTGTTTCTGATTGTTGCCGATCTTGGGGCTCGGGTTCCCGCGCGCGGAACCAAGGTCTCTGGCAATCATCCGATTATCGCCCGAGCTCGGGCCCGTCGCTCAGGACAATGAAAACCGTGCCGCCGAAATCGTATCGCGCGACCTCGCGCATGCCGAGCCGCAGATGGGCTTTCAGCGAGCGCGGATTGTCTTCCCTGATGAAGAGGATTGCTTCGCGGCCGGGAAATAGCGTCTGAAGCATCGCGTACAGCGCGTCGAGGACACCCAGACCACGCGCGTCCTGGGAGACGCACACCGGGCCGTACACATACGCATCGGGACTCCCCGGCCAGGCCTTCAGCATGGCCTGCACCGGCGGCGCGTCGTCAAATCCCTTCTCCGAGGTCAGCAGCGCGCCGAGCAGCCGGCCGGCCTCGCCGGTCGCGACCACGATCGATTGCCCGCGTGCCATGCGCGCGGCGATCGCCTCGCGCGGCCATTGCCCGAGCAGCATCCCGCCGCGATCGCCGGAATTGGCCATCAGCAGCGCCGAGATCGCGTCGGCGTCCGACGGTATGGCGAGCTGGGTTCTGATCATTTTGGACAGACCGGATCAACCGGCCGCATGCAGGCGCAGTTCATGCCTTCTTCGCGGCTGCGCGAGTGCGCACGGCTTTCTTCGCCGACTTCTTCGCTGGCTTCTTCGACTTGGCCTGGTTGAGCTCGATCGCAGCACGGATCAGGGCCTTCAATGCAGCGGCGTTGATCTTGTCGCCCTCGAACAGGTCGATCGCGCGCCGCACATTGCCCTCGAAGCCGGTGTTGAACAGCTTGTCGGGATCCGGAAGCTGCGCGCCATACATGAAGGTCAGCTTCACCTTGCCCTTGTGCGCGTTACCGACCGCGATGATGCCGTCGCGCGACCACACCGGGCTGCCCATCCACTTCCATTCCTCGATGATGCCGGGGTCGGCGGCGAGGATGCTCTTGCGCAGGCTGGCAAGGGTCTTGCCGCGCCAGTCGGTGAGATCCTCGATCATCTGGTCGATCCGTTCCGATGCCATCATCGTTGCCTCACGCCTCCTCGCCTGCCCCAATCAATCATACTTGCGATGCCGGGGTCGATCCCCCGAACCGGCGTCGTGGCGCCAGATAGGGCAACGCGAACAGGTACAGGCCGCTGAGCAGCATGAGGATCAGCGGGAACAGCGCCAGCAGGCCGATCCAGGTCGCCTGCTGCTCCGCGACCATCGCGACGATGTTGACGATGACGGCGACCGTGAAGACGATCGAGAGCCAGCGGTGCGATTGCCTGATCCAGTTGTTCCAGTTCATGTGATCTCCTGTTGTGTGTGTGTCCGTGTGCGGTCGTCATTGCGAGGAGCGATAGCGACGAAGCAATCCGTCGTGCGGTACAGAGATGGATTGCTTCGCTTGCAATGACGCGAGAAACGATCAGCCTTCGCGTACCAGCAGCTGATCGAGCTTCTCCAAAAACTGCTTCCACCCGGCATGGGCGCCGCCATAGGCCTGCTTCTGATGCGGCTGGAAGCCGGACTGCTCGACGCGCAGATGGGTGCCGCGTGCCGTCGGCGTCAGCGTGAACACCACCACGCTCTCGAGATTGTAGGCGGCATCCTCATGCGCGAAATTCCAGGTGTAGGACAGCGTCTTGTGCGGCTCGATGGCGAGCACCTTGCAGTCCAGCACGCCGCCCCACTCGCCGCGCAGATTGAAGCTGTGCCCGACCTCGGGCTTGAAGTCGTTCTTCATCAGCCACTCCTCCATCAAATGCGGTTGGGTCAGCGCGCGCCAGAGCTTTTCCGGCGGATGAGAAAATTCGCGCTCGACGATCGCCGAGCGCGTCTCACGGGTGGTGTTGTTCATTGGTCCATCCTTTTGAGGAGATCTTCGAGGTGGTCGAACCGGTTCTGCCAGAAGCCGGCCATCTGGCTGGTCCAGTCGATCAGCGGCGCCAGCGCACCGAGCTGCGCGCTGTAATGCGTCTGCCTGCCTTCATGGCGATCGCGCACCAGGCCGGCCTGCTTCAGCACGCCGAGATGCTTCGACACCGCCGGCTGGGAAATCCGCGCCCGCGCCGTCAGCGCGCTGACGGTCTGCTCGCCCTCGCGGCACAGGCGCTCAAAGATTGCCCGCCGGGTCGGGTCTGCGAGGGTTCGAAACAGCACGTCGTGAGCGTCTGGCATTTGAGATCAATAACCCATTGGTTATGGATTTACATATAGCTAGCCAGCTATGAATTAGTCAAGCGGGAATTCGGGCAGCCAAATTGTGATGGATCGCCCGGTGTTGAACGGCTCAGTCCTGATCCCAAACGCCCGCTTTTTCATAACCTATGAGTTATTTACTGAAGCCGATTTGTCCGCTGGCTCACGGCGCGAACGATGGGGACTCCGTTAGCGGAGGGCGAAAGCACTTCGGCCTCCGGAATACCGGATCACCTGCATGCGCATGTGCGGGTGACGACACCGGTTGTTGAACGATCCACATCGTCGTCCAGGCGAAAGCCAGGACCCATTATCCCGAGCGATCATTGTTGGGCGACGCTGCGGCCCCATTCCCGCTCATCAGCAACTGCGGTGGCTATCGGTCCCTGCTTCCGTGCGCAATTGCGCACCAGGCAGGGACGACAGTTGTGGCGGTGGCGGCCGCAAGCCTGCGCATGCACGTCGTTGCGAAGAGGTTGCGCTTACCCTACAAATATCGCGCGGATGCGGTCCCTGTTCACGGAGAACCTTGATGTGCGAGCTCTGCGACGTCACACCTTCCGGCCAGACCTCCCGACGATCCTTCCTCGCTGCCGCGGCGTGCACCGCCGCCAGTCTCGCATTCGCTGCCCCTGTCGTCGCCAAGGAGACAAAACCGCCGCCGAAGCCGCAGAACGTGCTGCCGCCGGACGCCGCGCTCGACCGGCTGGTGAAGGGCAATCTCCGCTATGTCGAAGGCATTTCGCGGCGGCATGATTTCAAGCACGAGCGCGAGGCGCTGGCCGGCGGACAAAATCCGTTCGCCGGCATCCTGAGTTGCGCGGATTCCCGCATCGCGCCGGAGTACGCCTTCGACACCGGCCGCGGCGATCTGTTCGTCTGCCGTGTCGCCGGCAATTTCGCCAGCGACGAGATGGTCGCGAGCCTCGAATATGCGTCGTCGGTGCTCGGCGTACCGCTGTTCATGGTACTCGGCCATGACAGCTGCGGGGCAGTCGACGCCGCGATCAAGTCGCTGAAGGACAACACCACCCTGCCCGGCCACCTGCCCTCGCTGGTCACTGCGATCGCGCCGGCGGTGAAGGCAACCGAGGGCAAGCCGGGCGACCACCTCGCCAACGCCATCAGGCAGAACGTCATCGACAATGTCGCCAAGCTCAAGACGGCGACGCCGATCCTCAACGCCGCGGTCGATCAGGGCAAGCTCAGGATCGTCGGCGCGGTCTACCGGCTGACCGACGGCAAGGTCGAGCTGGTCGCGGACGGCAAGCGGCCGGCGACTTGAACCTCGGCGCGGCCTGCGACCACAGAAGCCAAGAACGACGTCGCGCGAGCGACATGGAGAAGGCGGATGTGGCGCGGGAGCGAATGGATAGCTGGAGTGCTGCTCCTGCTGGTTGCTTCGTTGCCGGCGCGCGCCGCCGTCGAGCCCTGCAATACCACGCAGAAGCGGATCGAAATGACCGCGTTGCTCCGCCGCGCCGCGGAGGACCGGCCGGTCAACATCACCTTCGCAACCCGGGCCGACGGCGTAAGGCTGCCCGCCGCCGTGGTCGAGAAATATCCGGAGGAGATCACGATCATCCTGCAACACGAATTCGATCGCCTCGTGGTGAGCGATGACGGCTTCGAGGTCGGCGTCTGGTTCAATCGGAAATATGCCAGGCTGGCCGTGCCGTTCGACGCCGTCAGGAGCCTGTGGGACGGCAAGGTCCTGATGTGCACGAACGATCAAATGTAGGAAACAGTGGCACCCCGACGCGGAAGGCATGCAAGATCGCTCCGCGCACTCAACATCGTCCCTGCGAAAGCAGGGACCCATAACCACGAATGCTGATTGTTGCGCATCGCCGGAACGACGAGCCCCGTTCACGACAACGGCCGCGGCGTATGGCTCCATGCTCCCGTGCGCAATTGCGCACTAGGCAGCGACGCCATCTTTATTTGGAGACGAGTCTGTCAACCCAACTTCACCTCAGGTGAACGTCGCTTCCACCTTGCCGAGCCCGTCGAGCTCCATCACGACCACGTCGCCCGGCTTCAGCCATATCGTCTTGACCAGGCTGCCGGTCATGACGATCTGGCCGGCATGCAGGCCACGGCCCTCGGCGGCGAGATGATTGGCAAGCCAGGCGAGCGCGTTGTGCGGATGGCCGAGCACGTCGGCGCCGGTGCCGCGTCCCTCCTCCTTGCCATTGACCATCGCGCGTCCCACGACGTCGCGCAGATCGGGCGCAGTGATGCGCGGCACGGCCTCGCCGAGCACACAGCCGGCGGCGAAGAAATCGTCGGCGATCAATGTCGGCGCGCCGAGCGTCTCCCATTTGACATAACGGTCGTCGACGATCTCGATCGCGGGATAGTAGGCCTCGATCGCCTCCGCGACCCATTCGGCGGTGAATGGCGCTTCGCTCGCAGCCAGATTACGCGCCAGCTTCACCGCGATCTCGCATTCGACGCCGACATGGACGAAGTCGGCCGCTGGCAGCCGCACGCCACTGTCATGCACGAGCTTCTCGAACACGCCACCGCCGCAGGGGTGCGGGATGTTGATGTACTCCTGCATCACCGCGCTGGTGCAGCCGATCTTGTAGCCGACGAGGCTGCCGACCTGCGGCTGCAGCAGATCATGCAGCGCGTACTGCACCTGGTAGCCTTCGGCCTCGTCGAGCGGCACGACGTCTTTCGGAAGCGCCTTGAGCGGCGCGCGGCTGCGACGCGCGCTGGCAATCGCCTTTGCGGCCGCGAGGACCCGATCCATCTGCGCAGCCTCCCTGATGCTGTGTCTGCTCACGGCAATTCAGCACTCGCCGACGTGTCTGGCAAGCGTGCCGGACGGAAGGGGCCGTCAGGTTTTGACCAGGCCGAGCCTGATCAGGCTTTCGGCGGTCGCGAGGATCATCTCCTCATTGCCGCGCGGCTTCCAGCCGAGCAGGTTCTGCGCCTTGGAGCTGGTCGAGCGGCGCACCTTGCCGAGCAGCGGCAGGGCGGCGCGCGCCAGCGGATTGCGCCGTGCGGCGAGCCGCATCATCCAGTCCGGCGCCTGGAACCGGGGCACGCGCCGCGCCTTGCCGCCGAGCTTCCTGCGCAGCAGGCGGGCCACCTGCAGCACCGACATGGTCTCGCCGGCGACCGCGAGGAACCGCTCCCCCTTGGCCCTCGGCGAAGTCATGGCGCGCAGGTGCAGGTCGGCAACATCGCGGACGTCGACGAGACCGAAATGGATCCGCGGCACCGCCGGCATCGCGCCGTCGAGCAGCGACTTGATGATGCCGATCGACTCGGAGAAATCGGGACCGAGCGCCGGGCCGAACACGGCGGTCGGATTGACCACGGCAAGCTCGAGGCCATTGCCCTCGCGCGCGACGAAATCCCAGGCGGCGCGCTCGGCCAGTGTCTTGGACTTCGGATAGGCCTGCACGTCGGGGCCCTTGAGATTGGTCCAGACGGTTTCGTCGAACGGCTTGGCTTGCGGCGGATGGCCATAGCCGATCGCCGCAAACGACGACGTCACGACGACGCGTTTGACGCCGGCCTCGCGCGCCGCGCGCAACACCCGCAGCGTGCCTTCCCGCGCCGGAACGATCAGCTCGTTCTCGTCGTCCGGCACATGGGAGCCGAGCGGCGATGCTACGTGCAGCACGTAGTCGCATCCGCTTGCCGCCTCGCGCCAGCCATCATCGCGCGTCAGGTCGGCGGTCACGAAGCCGACCTGGTCGGCGGTATCAGCGCCGCCCTCGCGCAGCATCGCGATCACGTCCTTGCTGCGGTCCGGATTGCGCACCGTGGTGCGCACCGCATGCCCATCGGCCAGCAGTTGCAGAATGGCATGCACGCCGATGAAACCCGTTCCGCCCGTGACCAACACCGTGCTCATGTCCTCGCCCTTTCGATGGTTCGTCGGGGTAGGACATCGCAATGCCCACCCTGCACAGGCCGCATCTGGTCACTATCTCTGCTCGAGCAAGTAGAATGAAAATCGAGACGGGTATGGAAAACAATACCAGTGATGTGTGTGACGGCGGTGACTGCGACCGCTGCCCCACCGACCCGACTTTGCTGATCGACTCCAAGCAGGCGATCCACGCGCTCAGCGGCAAATGGAAGCTCGAGATCCTGTTCACGCTGATGCATGGCGGCGTGCGGTTCGGCGCGCTGCGTCGCGCGCTGGTGCCGATCACCCAGCATATGCTTACTGCGCAACTGCGCGAGCTCGAGCGCGACGGGCTGGTGGCGCGCAAGGTGCTGGCCGAGAAGCCGCTGCAGGTCGAATACGAGCTGACGGATTCGGCCTGGGGGCTGACGCCGGCCTTCCGCGAATTGCTGGCGTGGTCGAAGACCTATGGCCCGCGCCGTCACGTGGAGGCAAGCGAGGCGGCACCCGGAGCCGGACTGGCCCGAATGTCGCCTCGCCTTTAGATCGACGGGTCACCGCATACCAAGCGCCTGCCGGATCGCGATCTCGACTGGAGAGTACGCACCGTCCTGACGCGCGAGCCGGTAAGGCTCGCCGGAACCGAGCGCCGGCTGAGCCATGAAGCGCGGCCGCTTGCCCCGGTGCTTCTGCGCGGCATGCACCAGGAACGGATGGCACAGATAGACCGTGCCCGCCTCGCCGGTCGCCAGCGCAAGCTCGCAGTCGGCGCCCATGTGCTCGAGGTTCATCCGCGCACGTCCGGCCTCTCCGGCCGGCGCGAGGTAGCGCGCCATCGGCAGATGCGAGCCGACCCTGATCCGGGTCGGCGCATCGTCCTCGCCGACATCGGAGAACAGGAACAGCATCAACAGCGCGCGGCCGCGCGAGTTGACGTTGACCCGCCAGGTGGAGAAGTCGCTCCGCTCGTCCGGATCGCAGTCCTCGCCGGGAAAGCTGACATCGACATGCCAGCCGGCGTCGCCGGGATCATCCGGATGCGGGAAGCGCACCGGAAAGGTCCCGATGTTGTGGCGCGGAGACCAACGGCCGGAACCGGCGATCTGGTCGAATGCGCGATGCAGCACCGGCGTGTTGATCGCCTGCCGGAACGGTTCCTCGCCGTAGCCGGGCAGCCGCACCACCGGGCGCGTCCATGTCGATGGATCGTGCTCGCTGCACGGAAGATCCCGCCACATGATGGCGCGGCCAGCATCGGCGAGTTCGCGGGGGAAGGCGTTGTCGATCCTGACAAAGCCCTGTTCGATGAATTGCGCGATTTGCGCGTCGCTCAGCGCACGCGCGTCGTCGGGGTGAATCATGATTGTCTCTCAAACTGTCGCCAGCCATCGATGGTCCGCGCTGCGCGGAACCTGGCCGGCCCATTCGGATCACTGGAATCCCACGAGCCCATGCTCGCGGGAACGATCAGCGTTTCCTGTCGGAAACGGGATCAGTCCAGGAAGAAGACCGATGCGATGTTGAGAGTACGTGTCATCATGGCGGCGCGAACCTACGACCGGTGCGCGCCGGAATCAATCAGGAGTGGCCAGCCGCCACTATTCGTCGCGATAGACCTTCTCGCGCTTCTCGTGGCGTTCCTGCGCCTCCACCGACAGCGTTGCGATCGGGCGGGCTTCGAGCCGCTTCAGCGAGATCGGATCACCGGTCTCCTCGCAATAGCCGTAGGTGTTGTCTTCGATGCGCTGGAGCGCCGCGTCGATCTTCGAGATCAGCTTGCGCTGACGGTCGCGGGCACGGAGTTCGATCGCGCGGTCGGTTTCCGAGGAAGCTCGGTCCGCGAGATCGGGGTGATTGACGTTCTCTTCTTGCAACGTCTGCAGCGTGACCTTCGATTCGCGGAGGATCTCATCCTTCCAGGCCAGCAGCTTGGCGCGGAAATAGTCGCGCTGCCGCTCATTCATGAAAGGCTCTTTTTCAGTCGGCCGGTAGTTCTTCAGCTTTTCCAAAGGCAGCCATGTCCCTGTGAGGCGGAGGGAACAGGACCCCTCCGCGCGGCGCCTTATATAGCCACGTCATGTGACAGACAATATCTGCCACCGCGAAAGGAGGGCCGCCCCCAAGGCCTTGCACAGGCAAACTTATCCGCCCTGCCTGGGGGCCGCCCCGCCCCCTCAATAGCCGACCGTGAAACGCTGCCGCAGATGGGCCGGACGCCCGATTTCGTCGGCGAGTGCAACTGCGAAATCCTCGAACGAGATCGAGCTTTTGCCGTCGGCGGCGGTCAGAAGCTGGTCGGTCCCGAGCCGGAACTTGCCGGTCCGCTCACCCGCCACGAACAGCGCCGAGGGAGACAAAAAGGTCCAGTTCAGGTCGCTTTCGCGGCGCAGCAGGTCAAGGAATTCGGCCCCCTTCGAGGCTTCGGCCTTGTACTGGGGCGGGAAGTTCGGGGTGGTCACCAGGCGGACGCCGGGGGCCACTTCGAGGCTGCCGGCGCCGCCGACCACGAGATAGCGGCCGACCCCGGAGGCCTTGGCTGCCCCGATCAGCGTGAGGGGGTCGCTGACCGAGAAATGGACGGAACTGATCGCGGCATCGTGCCCGGCCCACAGCGCTGCGAGGCCCGCCTGGTCGTTCACGTCCCCCTTCCTGGCGGTCACGCCCGGCAGGGTCGCGATCTTCTCCGGATTGCGGGCGATGGCGGTGACGGCATGGCCGCGGCGGGCCAGTTCCGCCGTGATGCGCGAGCCGGCCTGGCCGGATGCGCCGGCGATGGCGATCTTCATCTCAAGTCTCCGATTGGTAGTTTCCGATGGTGACTAGATAGCGAAATGGATGTAGGTGTGAAGAAGGCACTCTTGTCTCACCTGATTACGCCGGAGTAACCCGATGAAAGCCTCGAGCCTGAAGCCGGACGCCTATGCCGCCAATTGCCCGACGCGGCAGATCCTCGACCGGGTCGGCGACAAATGGGCGGTGCTGATCCTGCTGCTGCTGCGCAGCGAGCCGATGCGCTTCAACCAGCTTCGCCGCGCCATTGAGGGCATTTCGCAGAAGATGCTGTCGCAGGTGCTGAAGAGCCTGGAGCGTGACGGGCTGCTGCGCCGCCGCGCGATCGCAACCGTTCCCGTCACCGTCGAGTATTCGATCACGCCGCTCGGATCGACACTCGCCGAGGCGGTCGATCCGCTGCGTGACTGGGCCGAGCAGAATCTGAAGGAGGTGCTGGCTGCGCAACGCCGCTACGATCAGCTGCGCAAGGCGCTGGCGGCCTGAGGCGATGGCGGCGTGAAACAGGTCAGGCGGTCAAGAGACGCCTAGTATTGCCCAGCCTTGGCGAGTTCGACTTCGACGCGCAGCTCGATCTCACCGAGCACGGCATCGAGGCCGGGATCGCCGGAGGATTCCTTCAGGCTCGCCGCGGCATCGCGCAGCCGGTTCACGGTCGAGGAATCGAAATTGCCGGACAGCAGGCCGAGCTTGAGAGCGTCAAGCACGTCGAGTGCACCCTTGCCGCGGGCCACCGAGCGCTTGCGGCGTTCGGTCGGGTCCTCGACGCCCTGCAGCGCGAGAAGCGCATCGAGGCTGGCGGCGGCCTTCGGAGCCGTGGTGGAGCGAACCTCCTCCTGCGCGCTCGTTGCATCCGGCAGCGAGAAGCCGCTCGACGAGGTGCGCCGCGTGGCGCTGGTGGACGTGCCAAGCGTGGTGCCGTTCGGTCCGTAGATGCGCATCGCCATGATCCCGCAGGCCTGAATGCCGCGAGCATCGCCGTTTTATGGTTAACGATGCGTAAACGACCCGGCAATTTCTGCCGCCGCACGGCAGTTTCGCGCTCCCTGGCCAACCGCAGCCAAACGGGAGCCAGACAATTTCGATAAATATATCAATACATTGCCCCAACAAAACGAAGTGGCACGCAGATCGCATGGTTAATGGCGGATCGCCGTCATGGGAGTGTCGCGTGATCCGCCAGTGAGTTTGAGGGGAGCATCAGGATGCCCGGCATCCGCATCGTAAGCTTATTCGGGTTGGCCTGCGCCGCGCTGCTGGCGCTGGCGGCTTCCGCCATGCCCGCGGCCGCGACCTCGCGGATCAAGGATCTCGCCAACATCGAGGGCGTGCGGCAGAACCAGTTGATCGGCTACGGCCTCGTGGTCGGCCTCAATGGCACCGGCGACACGCTCAACAACATCCCCTTCACCAAGCAATCGCTGCAGGCGATGCTCGAGCGCATGGGTGTCAACATCCGCGGCGCCACCATCCGTACCGGCAACGTCGCCGCCGTGATGGTCACCGGCAACCTGCCGCCGTTCGGCACCCAGGGCACGCGCATGGACGTCACCGTCTCGGCGCTCGGCGACGCCAAGGACCTGCGCGGCGGCACCCTGCTCGTCACCCCCCTGCTCGGCGCCGACGGCAATGTCTATGCCGTGGCGCAGGGCACGCTGGCGATCTCCGGCTTCAACGCCGAGGGCGAGGCCGCCAAGGTCGTGCGCGGCGTGCCGACGGTCGGCCGCATCGCCAACGGCGCCATCATCGAGCGCGAGATCGAGTTCGCGCTCAACCGCCTGCCCAATGTGCGGCTCGCGCTGCGCAACGCCGACTTCACCACCGCCAAGCGGATCGCCGCCGCGGTCAACGACTATCTCGGCGTCAAGACCGCCGAGCCGCTCGATCCCTCGACGGTGCAGCTCTCGATCCCGCCGGAGTTCAAGGGCAACGTGGTCGCCTTCCTGACCGAGATCGAACAGTTGCAGGTCGATCCCGACCTCGCCGCGCGGATCGTGATCGACGAACGCTCCGGCATCATCGTGATGGGCCGCGATGTCCGCGTCGCCACCGTCGCAGTGGCGCAGGGCAATCTCACCGTCACGATCTCGGAAACCCCGCAGGTCAGCCAGCCCAATCCGCTGTCGCGCGGCCGCACCGTGGTGACGCCGCGCAGCAATGTGCAGGTCAGCGAGGACGGCAAGAAGTTCGCGGTGGTCAAGGACGGCGTCTCGCTGCAACAGCTCGTCGACGGCCTCAACGGCCTCGGCATCGGGCCGCGCGACCTCATCAGCATCCTGCAGGCGATCAAGGCCGCCGGCGCGATCGAAGCCGACATCGAGGTGATGTGATGGCGAGCCTGATCAACAGCACCACCGGCAGCATGCCGAACAAGGCGCTGATGCCGATGTTCAACGGCCGCCCCGATCCCGTGCTGCAGGACGCGATGAAGAAGGTCACGCCGCAGCAGATCACCAAAGCGAAGGCCACCGCGACCGACTTCGAATCGATGTTCCTCAACACGATGTTCTCGCAGATGACGACCGGCCTGAAGGGCGAAGGCCCCTACGGCGACACGGTCGGCACCGGGCCGTGGCGCTCGATGCTGACCGACGAGTATTCGAAAAACTTCGCCAAGTCCGGCGGCGTCGGCATTTCCAACGAAGTGTTCCGCTCGCTGATCCTGCAGCAGGCGAACAAGAGCTAAGGAGCAGCGAGATGAACCAGCGTCCACAGCAGCCGCGGCCAGCCTCCGCCCCCGCCGCGCGGGGTGCGACATCGACGCCTCCCGACGTCGCGCGTCTCGCCAACGAGCTGACCGAGGTGATGAGCGCGCTGCTTGTCGTCGTCGAGCAGGAGACCGAGTTCGTCCGTGCCGGCAAGATCCGCGAGGGCATGCGGCTCGAGGCACAGAAGTCGGAGCTGTCGCGGCGCTACATGCTCGCGGTCGAGCATCTGAAATCGATGCAGAAGATGCTGTCGCAGACCGACCCCGAACTGCTCGCAACGCTGCGGCGTCATCACGAGACGTTCCGCGCGATGCTGCAGGTCAACCTGACGGTGCTTGCGACCGCGCACGCCGTCTCCGAAGGCATCGTGCGCGGCGTCAATGCCGAGGTGCAGCGCCGCAACATCCCGAACACCTACACCGCGAACGGACAGCGCGCCGCGCCGGGTCCGCGCAACATGACGCCGATCGCCGTCAGCCGCACGCTCTGACGCGCACGGCCTACAATTTAGTTCAATTCGACGCGGCACTGGCAGCACGCCGTTCAGCGTGTTCCCTAACACCCTATTGAGAGGTTCCCCGTAGAGTTGCGGATCGTGAGGGGTTGGGATTTGACTCAAGCAAACTAGTGCCTGTGCACTACGAGGCTGTCATGAGTACAGATTTCAACATCAAGCCGGTGGGGGCACCGGTCGCAGCGCCGATCATCACTCCCGTGAGCGATACGGCGCAGAAGGCGGTGAAGACCGAATTGCCCACGAGCCAGAGCGTCACCGCTCCGGAGCCGAGCGTGCGCGTCACGATCGACCCGAACGCCGTCAACGCGTCAATTTCAAACCAGGCCCCAGCGGTGACCGACCAGGTCATCATCGATCGCGACGCACGCGCCGTGGTCTACCAGGTGGTCGACAATCGCACCAACCTGGTGGTGAGGCAATTTCCGGAAGAAGCCGTCTTGCGCCGCCGCGCCTATTTCCACGCGCTCGATCTCAGCAAGGACGCGCCGACGCGGGCGCGCGCCACCGACCGCCGCGCATAGACGCGAGCGACCGGCGCCTCACTTCTGAGTGGCGTAGGCCTTGTCGAGATAGGTCGATCCGGTGGCCGGATCGGTGACGACATTGGCGATCAGCGCCGTCCCCTGCTGCACCAGCGAGAACTTGGTATCGCCGATCCGGAACGCTCCGTCCTTGATCAGGACGTCCTGATACTTGTTGGTGCCGTCGCTCTGATAGTGGACCTTGGCGCGGAAGCCCTCGACGTTCGACACCGAGATGTTGAACGACTTGTTGTTGGCGTACTTGCCGCTCCAGCTGCCCTGATAGAGCTTCGGATCGACCGCCACATAGGGCGTGTTCGACGGAACGGTCAGCCCGACGGTCTTGTAGTTGGCGGACAGGATGCTCAACACATCGGCCATGGTCGAGAACTCCGCTGCGGACGGTGTCGATCAGCCGCGGCCCGAGAGGCCGGCCGCGATGTTGCAGTTGATGTCGATCAGCGACTTCAGCTTCGCCGGGTCCGGATTCATCTGGATGTCGATGGTCTGCTTCATCACGAACACGCTGATGTTGGCGATGTTCTGACGCACCTCGAGCGGCTGCGGATTATCGTTGCCTTCCGCCGCGCTGAGGAAGATCGACCACAACCGGCGATTGAACAGCAAAGCGTGATCGAGCGCCTTGTCGAGGCCGTTCCAGTTCGCCTGGACTTCCTGCAGCTGCCGCGCGGCCTTCAGGAGCGCCTGCGCTTCGATTTCACGGGGGGACGCCGTCGTCGTTGAGGTACGAGCGTAGGCCTGGGCTGCATTCGACATTAATGACCTCGATGGGATGCGGATTTCTCGAGCCGCGGAGACGCAATTCTAGCGCCCGATATTTATGCATCCGGCGCCTTTAAATATGGTTAGCAGGCGTTACGAAATGCGCCGTTCTTACGGCATGGACAGATACCGTAATATCCCGGAGACAAACGAGAAACGGCGGGGTTGCCCCCGCCGTTCCTGAACCAGGTTTTGGTGCGCTCAGCGCAGCAGCTGCAGCACGCTCTGCTGGCTCTGGTTGGCGAGCGCGAGCGCCGAGACCGCGATCGACTGGCGGGTCGACAGCGCCTGGCTGTTGGCCGCTTCCTCGTTGGTGTCGGCCAGCGTCAGGTTGGACGAACCGGTCTGCAGCACGTTGATCAGGTTCTTCGAGAAGTCCTGACGGATCTGCACGATCGAGAGGTTCGAACCCAGCGTCGAGGCTTCGCTGCGCAACGCGGAGCTCGCCGTGCCCAGCGTCGAGATGACGCTGTTCGCCGAGTTGTTGTCGAGGAAGTCGGTGCCCGCCGTCAGCGACTTCAGGCCGAGGCCGGTGGCGTTGAAGGTGACGCCGGTGATGCTGAGCGTGGACTTGCCGGTCTCGTTGAAGGTCAGCTTCAGGCTGTCGCCGTTCAACAGGTTGATGCCGTTGAACGAGGCATCCTGCGCCGTTGTCGTGATCTGCGAGATGGTGTTGTTGTACTGCTGCACCAGGGCCGCGCGCGCCGACTGCGAGGCGGAGTCGGCAACCGGAGCCGTGCCGGCCGCGCTGAACGTCGCGGTGCCGCCGCCGGTGTTGGTGAAGGTCACCGCACCGATCGTCGAGGACGCCGCGTCATTGGTCGTGGTGATGACGAGCTTGTTGGAGCTGTCGAGGCTCGCCGTCAGGTTGCTGGCCGACAGCGCCGTGTTCAGCTGCGCCAGCGACGAGTTGGCTCCGAAGGTGAAGGTGAAGGCGGGCTGACCGGCCGAGGCCGCGATCGCCAGCACGTCGCCGCTCTTGATCGTGGTGCCGTCGACCAGGTTGGCCGCCGTACCGCCGAGCGCTGCGGTCGAGGTGACCTGCGAGCGGGTGGTGTAGCCCGTCGGGCTCTGCAGCACCTGGTTGGCAATCGACTTCGCGGTATCGACCAGCTTCTGCAGCGAGGTGATGCCGGTGTTGGCAGCCTGCAGCACCTGCACACCGTTGCCGATGCCGTCGAGCAGGTTGTTGATGTCGCTGGCGCGGTTGTCGAGCGACTGGGCGGTGAAGAAGTTGGTCGGGTTGTCGAGCGCCGTGTTGACCTTCTTGCCGGTGGCAAGGCGGTTCTGCGTGGTGGAGAGCAGATCGGCGGTGGACTGGAGGGAGAGGAGGTTCTGGCGAACGGAGGACGAGAGAATGATATCGGACATTTTCATACCTTTCTGGTGTGAAACTGAGGAAAAAACCGCGCCAATCCTTTCTGATCGGGCGGATGGCCGATCCTGCGGGTCGAGCCGCCAAGGAAAAAGAAATCTCCAGCGCGGCATTTCAATCAAATGCCGAAGAATAAAATTGTCGCTATTGGGCGAAGTTCGCCGTGAAAACTACTGAGACGATTGCCGATTCCGGCTGAACCACGACGCCTGCGCCGGACCGTCATTCACCAAGCGTTAACCATCATGGGAAAGGATCGCTGACGCATCGGCCCCGAGCCGCGACGGTGGCTGCTAAGCAGTGCCGAGCACAACTGCGTTCCGCAAGCGACGACATCGCGCGACTGCCCGGCAAAGGAGAACGGTCATGGCCCTGAAGGTCGAACTCAAACCGAACGAGCGCATCATCGTCGGCAATTGCGTGATCACCAACACCGATCAGCGCGCCCGCCTCCTGATCGACGGCGACCGCATCCCGATCCTGCGCGAGAAGGATATCCTGACGCCGGAGACCGCGGACACGCCGGCGAAGCTGATCTATCTCGCCGTCCAGCTGATGTATCTGTCGCCGGACCCGATGGCGCACCACCCGACCTATTTCAGCCTGGTGCGCGACATCATCACCGCGATGCCGAGCGCCTGGCCGTTCATCGAAAGCGTCAACAACTTCATCCTCAACGGCGACCTCTATCACGCGTTGAAGGAATCCAAGAAGCTGATCGCGCACGAAGAGAAGCTGCTGGAGAGCGTGCGCGGTCCGCAAAAGCCCAATCAGGACGATACCCGCAAGAGCGCGTAGAGCTTCGCGTCTTGACGTGTTGTCTTTACGCGAACCGGCGTCCACTTCGCCTGAAAACGCTCTGGCCTCTTGCCTGAACGAAAAAGGCCTCCGCGAGGAGGCCTTTTTGCTGGCTGGAGATGGGCGGCGGGCAATCAGCTGATCGGCAGATATTTCAACAGCGTGGTCTGATACAGCATCGACGTGGTCTGGTACGACGCCTGCAGGCTGGTCTGCAACGCCAGGATCTTGGTCGCGACCTCGTCCTGATTGACGCCCTCGACCGAGTCCAGCATCGTTTCCGCCATGCTCTTGACCTGGGTCTGGCGATCGGTGGCCGCCTTGGTTGCCGTCTGCGCGCCGGCGAACTCGGCCTGCACGTCCTGGATCTGCTGCTGGCCGTTCTGCGGCGCGAGGTTGCCGCTGACGCGCTGCGCCAGCGCCGTCACCTGCGCGCTTGCATTCGGATTGCTGGCGTTGGTGGTGACCGCCGCATAGACCGCGACATTCTGCAACAGATAGCGGAACGCCTGCTCGTTGGCGCGCGCGCCATACTGCACGGTGATCGACTGATCGACCTGCGCGACGGCGGTGCCGCGCGCCGAGCCCGGGCCGTTTTCGCCGGTGTACCAGTACACGGTGTTGGCGGGAGTGCCCGCGACCAGGCTGGTCGCCGTGTCGAACGGCGGTCCCCCGACCCTGAGCGGCGCGGGCGCCGCCGTCGTGTTGTTGGCAATGCCGAGCGCGCCGAGCGCGGCCGTGTTGGAGCTCGAGATCGAGAGGTTTTGACCATCGGCGCCATGCAGGGTGATCACACCATTGCTGATGGTCGACGGGTTCTTGGTGCCGCTGATCTGGTCGATCTTGGCCATCAGCGTCTGCACGCTGTCGGTGATGTTGACCTGATTGCCGGTCGCGCCCGAGGCGACGAAGGTGATCGGGGTCCCGTTCACCGTGATGGTGTCGCCGGCCGCAAAGCTCGTGGATAGCGAGTCGGTGCCCGCCGCCCCCGAAAGCGCCGTGGCACCCGTGATCGGCGCCGGCGGCGTGTTCTGGTTGTTGACGGCGGCGCCCGAGACCGTCGCGACCGGATTGAAGAAGTTGTTCGACGCCGCGACCGCGGAGGCAGCGACGAGCGACGTGTCGCTCAAGGTCTTGATCGACGAGGTCAGCGTCGACTGCAGGTTCGCCGTCGTCGCCGTGGTGTCGGCGCCGATCAGGAAAGATCCGGCCGGCGGCGGATTCGTCGTGGTCGCCGTGAGCTCGATCGAATCGGTGGTGCCGTCGGGCAGCGTGAAGTTGAACTTGATCTTGTCGCCGTCCTTCGGATTGACGGCGCCGAGATCGACCGAGGTGGACTTCGGCGTGCCGGCCGGCTGCGTCACGGTGGCGCCGGTCAACGACGATTGCACCGACAGCAGCTTCAGGCCGAACGGCGAGCCGTCCTCGGCGACGCTGGTCACCGTGGTGGTCGCCGGCGGCGACGAGACGCTCAGGCGTCCCATCAGGTTGGCGCCCTGATCGGCCTGCTTGCGCTCGTTGATGAGCTGGGTCAGGCCGGCCTGGGTTGCGGTGCCCTTCAACATCGTGTCGGCGGACACTGTCGCTGGCGTATCCATGGCGCGGCCGGAGAACAGGTAACGATCGCCCGACTGGGTGTTGAGCATCGCGACCGCGTTGGCGAAGGCAGCCTGCGCCGTGATCTGGCCCGAGGTCTGGCCGCTGTCGTTGAGCGTCAACGTCGCGGTCGTCGAGGCGTTCTTCACCTGGGTGCCGACGTCGGACAGCCCCTGCAGGGTGAGATTGGCGACACCGAGCCGCGTGTTGAGGTTGGTCGCCGTATCGGAGAACGCGTTGATGCTGCTGATCTGCGCACGCAGGCTGAGCGCAAAGCCGCGATCGAGCCCCTGCCCCGCATAGGTCGTCGACACCTTGCCGGTCGCAAGCTGCGTCGTCAGGTCGTTGAGCTGACTGCGCAGGTTGAGGATCGTGGTGCCGATATAGGATGTTCTGCCGCTTACGCCGTCGATCGACATGTTACCCTCACGTGAGCTGCAGCAGCGCGTCGTACATCTGCTTGATCGACGACATCACGCGCGCATTGGCCGAATAGGCGTTCTGGAGCGAGAGCAGATGCGCCATCTCCTCGTCCATGTTGACGCCGGAGGTCGAGTCCATCTTGGTTTGCAGCGTATTCAGGACGACGTCCTGACCGTCGGCCAATTGCTTGGCCGCGGTCGCCGACTCGCCCTGCTGGCTGATGAACTGCTTGGCAAAATTCAGCAGCGTGCCGGTGAACGGCGCGCCCGTGGTGCCAAGGCCGGTCTGCGGCGAATAGCTGTACGACGCGTTCGACAGCTGGTTCAGAATGAGGTTGGCGCGCGTGGTGTCGCCGGCCGGCGTCTGCGGGTTGGTCGCGTACACGACCATGCGCGAGGGATCGCCGACCAGGGCGGTGTTGACGCTGATGCGAGCGGCAAGGCCGGTCGACTGCGAGCCGTTCGCGGTGATTGCGCCGGTGTAGAGCCCGCCATTGTCGGTGAACAGCGGAAGCTGCGGGTCGCCCGAGGTCAGCGACGAGACGGTTGTCGTGACCGAGGCCGCGGTCACGTCGGCCTTGTTGGCGGCGCCGTCGTCGAGCACCCGCAGCGTCGACCCGGACGGATTGGAGAACTGCAACCCCGTTCCGCCGAGCGCGCCGTTGAGCTGCGACAGCACCGAACTCATGCCGCCGGAGAAATCCACCCCCAGCACCTCGTCGTTCGGATCGACGGTCGCGGTGTTGCTCAGCGGCAGTACGCTCGGGTCGTCGACGCGGACGATCGACAGATTGTGCGTAAGGCCGGTGGTGTTGTCCTTGTAGGAGACGTGGATGGTGTTGCCGCTCTGCAGCCCCGAGAGATCGAGGTCAAAGCCGGACTGTGCCCCCGCCGTCGCCGCGGTGCCCGCCGTGGTCTTGTCCGACGCTGCGCTCGACATCGCGGCGGCGAACTGGTCGATCTGCGTCTGGGCCTGCACCAGCGTCTTGTCGCGCAGCTCGAGATAGGCGGCGATCTTGCCGGACCGGATCGAGTTGGTCGACACCATGTCGTAGGTGCCGCCATGCGGGAACGTGATGGTGATGGTGCCGACCGTGCTCTTGGTCGGGTCGGAATTGTACTGCGTATTGGGCGTCATCGTGCCCTGGGCGTTGAAGCTGAGTGTCGCCGCTTCGGTGCCGACCAGCTGCACGCCGGAATTGGTAAACACCGTCACCTGGTTCTGGCTGTTGGTGACAGTGCGGATGTCCATCAGTTGCGAGAGTTGCGTGACGTAGCGGTCGCGCTGGTCGAGCAATGCCGCGGTCGACGCATCGGTCGTGCCGGCATTGGCCGCGAGCTGGACATTGAGGCGCGCGATCTGCTGCATCGCATTGTTGGCGGTGTTGACCGAGTCGCTGATGCCGGCCTCGGCGTTGGCGCGCAGCGTCTGGATCCCCTGCGAGGTCGCGTTGAGCTGCTGCGCCATCGATTGCGCGGCATTGACGACGCCGATCCGCGCGGACTGCGAATCCGGGCTGGTCGACAGCCCCTGCAGCGCGGTCAGGAACTTGTTGTAGGCGTCCTCGATCGTGCCGGTGGAGTCGGGATTGCCGTAGACGCCCTGCAGATTGGCCAGGAATTCCGAGCGGACGTCGGCGTAGGCGGCACCCGACGTCTCGGTGCGAAGCTGGGTCTGCAGGAATTCGTCGAGCTGGCGGTTGACGCCGGTGATCAGGACGCTGGAGCCGAACTGGCCGGTGGTGCCGGTATCCTGGTTCAGCGTCTTCCTGACGTAGCCGGGCGTTTCGGCGTTGGCGACGTTCGACGACACGAGCGAGAGCGAGGCCTGCGTGGCACGCAGGCCCGACATCGCGGTGGAAAGGGCTTGGCTCAAACCCATGTTGTGTACTCGCCTTTACTGCTTCACACGTGCATCATCGATGCGATCAGCGCACGACGTTCAAGAGGTCCTGCACCATCGAATTGGTCGTCGTGATCACCTTGGTGTTGGCCGAATAGGCCTGCTGGGTCACGATCAGCTTGGTGAACTCGTCGGCAATATCGGTGTTCGAGCTCTCGAGCGACGAACCGACGATGGTGCCGGCCTTGCCGAACAGCGCCGCGCCGGACTCGTCGGTCGCCTCGAACGCACCGCCGTCGATGCGCTTGAGGAAATTGGTGCCGTTGAAGGTCGCCACCGAGATTTCCGCGAGGTCGATGTTGCGGCCGTTGGTGTAGTTGCCGACGATGCGGCCGTTGGTCGATACGCTGACCGATTGCAGCTGGCCGGCGGGGAAGCCGTCCTGCTGGATCTGGTTGACCTGGACGTTGCCGTTGGCGTCCGCGAACTGGGTCACGCCGCCGGAGCCGAAATTGATCACGGGGTTGCCGAGCGACACGCCGTTGACGACGGCGTTGTTGAGCGTCACCGACGAGATCGCCGGCGACATCTGGCCGTTCGACGCGAAGGTGAAGTTGACGTTGGCGTTCTGCCAGGAAACCTGCGTACCGGTCGCATTCGGATTGACCTGATAGAACAGGTTCCAGGTGTCGGTGTGTCCGGAGCCGAGCGACGAGCTGTCGGTCTTGGCCCAGCGGAATTGCAGGTTCACCGGCGCACCCGAGACGTCGTAGGCCGTGACGGCGCCGCCCGAGACGGATTCGTTCAGGAAGGTCGAGTTATCGTTGCCGACCACCTGGCCGGTGCCGACCGTGCCGCCGCCGCCGCGGGTCGCGACCGCCGAGCCGGTGAAGCCGAGCGCCGCGAAGGCAGTCGAATTCGAGCTCGTCACGTTGAGGTCAGCCGCGGTGCCGGAATGCAGGGTGATCTTGCCGCCGCTGATCGTCGATGGCGTTGCAGTACCGGTGATCGCGTCGATCTTGGCGAGCAGCGTTCCGATGCTGTCGGTGACGTTGAGCTGATTGCCGGTCGCGCCCGAAGCCACGAAGGTGATGACGGTGCCGTTCACCGTGATCGTATCGGCCGGCACGACGGGCGGACCGGCAGAGCCGGCGCTGAAGTTGGTATTGATCGAGTCGCTGCCTGCTGCGCCCGACAGCAAGGTCGCGGCGGTGTTGGCCACCGAGGGGGTCGCCTTGTTGTTCTGCGCGGTGCCAGTGACGGAGGAATCGGTATACGGCGCGGCCGGCGTGCCCAGCACCAGCGGGTTATGTCCGGCGCTGAACGCGCCCGGCCGGATCAGCTCCGAGCCGGGAACCGAGGTGTCGTGCGCGGTGGTCAGCGGATAGGACGCGAGGTTGGCGCGATAGTCGATCTTGGTGGTCTGCTGCGCCGGCAGGAAGTCGTTCTTGAACCGCAGCACCTGCGGCGATGAGCCCGACGGGTTGCCGGTGGTCGGGTCGATCGGCACGCCCTCGAGATAATAGCCGGCGCCGTTGACCAGATAGCCGTCCTTGTTGAGCTGGAAATCGCCGCGGCGGGTGTAGCGGTCGACGCCGTCGAACACCGGAGAACCGTCGGTGAAGCTGCCGGGCTTCTGCACCGCAAAGAAGCCGTTGCCGTTGATCGCCATGAAGGTCGCGACCGACGCCGACTGCACGTCGCCCTGCACCGAGTTGGTCGAACGCGACTGCGCGGTGACGCCACCGGCGAGCTGCGCGGTCAGCGCGGTTTGCGGGACGAGGTCGAGGAAAGAGGTATCGATGCGCTTGAAGGCCGTGGTCTGCGAGTTGGCGATGTTGCCGGAGATGTTCTCCAGCGCGTACGACCCTGCGCGCAAGCCACCGACCGCCGTCGTAAGTGCGCCGAAGATACCCATGACATGTTCTCCAATTCGATTCCCGGCGGCTGGCAATCAGCAGATGGCCGCATCGGCGGAGCATGTCGCAAAGGTCGTGCCAGGAAACGAATCGTAACAAAATCATGCGCTTGAAAAAAAAGCCCCGGTCGTTTAACCGGGGCACAATTGCCGGGCAGGCAACAATTGCCGGGGACCGAGCGCAATTCTGAACTGCGCTCCTTCGCCCGAGGCGTTATGGGCGCCGTCAGGTTGCCGACGGAGCCGCCGGGTGAAACACCAGCGCAAAACCATCCATGCAGTAGCGCAGGCCGGTCGGTTTCGGGCCGTCGTCGAAGACATGGCCGAGATGGCCGCCGCAGCGGCGGCAATGCACCTCGGTGCGCAGCATGCCGAAGGTGCGGTCCGACGTGGTGCCGACCGCATTGTCCAGCGGCTTCCAGAAGCTCGGCCAGCCGGTGCCGCTCTCATACTTGGTCTCGGACGAGAACAGCGGCAGGTCGCAGCCGGCGCAGGCGAAGGTGCCCTTGCGGTGCTCCTTGAGCAGCGGGCTCGATCCCGGCCGCTCGGTGCCCTGGTTGCGCAGGATCTCGTATTGCTGCGGTGTTAGCTGCGCCTTCCATTCGGCGTCGGTCTTCTCGATCTCGAATTTCTCGGCGGCCTGCGCCGGCGAGGTGCGCAGCCAGCGGAACGCGGCGAAGCTCAGCAGGCTGGCGACGGAAGCAAGCAGGATACGGCGATCGATCATCAATCATCTCCGATGCGGACGGCCAAACAGGCTCGCCAACAGATACGAACCCCGCCGCCGGACGTTACATCCGCCCGTCGGAGATCCGCTCACTTTCTTGCGAGGCGTGAGGATACCGCTCCTCGCCATCCTCGATCTGCCGGGGCGGCGCGGGCGGCGCCACCGGCCGCACGGCAGCCCCGGGCGGACGGCGGGGTGCCGGCCCCCGGGTTCCCGCCTTGAGATTGGCTTCGGCCAGCCGTGCCTCGCGGGCCCGCTCCCTCGCCCGTGCTCCCTCGCGGTAACGCGCCAGGACGCCCGCCGCCGACGAAGCGCCCCTCGCCCACAGGCTGACGAAATGCCCGGCGACGCGACCGGTGGTGCCGCCGGCCCAGACCAGTTCGAACGGCGAAAACAGCCGCCAGCGGTCATCGCCCCACAGAATGCTGCGCGCGATCAACTGGCCCGCGAGCGCCGAGGTGTTGAGCCCCTGCCGGCCGAAGCCGCTCGCCACCCACAGGCCCCTGCGCAATTGGCCGATCTGCGGCATGCCATGCACCGTGACGCCGACCGCGCCGCCGAACGTATCGGCGATCGGAGGCTTGCCGAGTTGAGGAAACACCGTGGCGATGCGGCGCTGCACCGCCGCACCAAGCCGCTTCGGCCGCGCATCCCAGGTGGTTTCGGGACTGGCCCACAACAGGCGATCGCCATCGACGACGCGGAAATGGTCGATGCCGTCGCTGTCGACGACCGAGCCCGTAAAGGCGATCGTCTCCGCCAGCCGCTCCCCGAGCGGCTCGGTCAGCGCCGCGTAGCGCCACACCGGCAGCAGCGTATCGGACAGGCGCTTCAGCGGCGCACCGAGATGGATATTGCCGGCGAGGACGATGTGGTTGGCGCGCAGTCGCGCCGACGGCGTCACGATGCGTTTGCGGATGCCGGAAAAATCGATGCTGACGACCGGCGTCTCCTCGAAGATCCGCACACCCGCGCGCGTCGCCAGCGCGGCGAGGCCGTGGACGTATTTGCGGCCGTCGATCTGGAACGCCTTCGGATAGTAGATGCCGTGGAAATAGCGGCCGGTCCGCAGCACGCTGCGCACGCGATCGACCTGCCAGCCTTCGACTTCGGTCGCAAATTCCTCGCCCAGCGTCTGCAAGCGGCTGATCAGCGCCTCGCCGACATCGACATTGGAGACCTCCAGCGCGCCGTCGCTTGGGCTGATGCCCGGGATCAACTCCTCGGTGGCGGTGGCGCGAACATAGTCGGCGCCCTCCTTCGACAGCGCCCACAATTCGCGGGCATCATCGAGGCCGACGCGCTCGATCACATCTGCGATCGGCAGGCCGAAGCCCGGCATCACGGTGCCGAGATGGTGGCCGGAGGCGTTCCAGCCGACCTGGCGGCCCTCGAGCACGGCGACGCTGGCGCCGAGCCGTGCCGCCTCGCGGGCCACCGTCAGCCCGGCCAGCCCCGCCCCGACCACGCAGATATCGACGTCGAGGTCGAACGCCAGGCGGTCACGAAACGGCGAGGCCGCCGCATCGGGGCCGTCCGCCGCACTTGTGGAAGTCTCGCTCATGTCGTTTCTTACGAACCGCTGCGGCGCTTGTCACCTTGTCCAGGGCATGAGCCTGTAGAATTAATTCGACCAGACCGAATCGAGATGGAAGTCCATGCGCCGTTTGCTACTGCTGCGTCACGCCAAGACCGAACACGACGCGCCCTCGGGGCAGGACCAGGACCGCCGTCTCGACGAGCGCGGCCACCGCGATGCTGCCGAGATCGGCGGCTGGATCGCTCGCCACCCGCCTTTGCCCAATCTGGCGCTGGTGTCGCCCGCGGTCCGCACCACGCAGACCTTCGAGATCGTGCGCGAGGCACTGAAGGGCGCGGGACCTGCGCCGAAGGTCGACTTCGTCCCGGAACTCTACGGCGCCGATCCGGCGCAGCTGCTGACCGCGATCCGGATGGCCTCGGTCACCGATCCGAAGCAGCTGATGCTGATCGGACATAATCCCGGCATGCACGAGCTGGCGCTGACGCTGACCGGCAGCGGCGACGAGGCGGCCAAGCGCGCGCTCGCCGACAATCTGCCGACCTCGGGGCTCGCCGTGTTCGACTTCGCGATCGACGACTGGAACGAGGTCTCCTTCCGGCGCGGCAAGCTCGTCCTGTTCGTCAGCCCTAAACTGTTGAAGCAGGCCTCGCGCGGCTGACGCAAGCGGACACCGCCGCTCCGCCATGCTATGTTGACGATCGCGCGACAGGGGGACCGGTTCGCGTCGACCACGAGCTACTGCAAGAACAAGAAGGCGCGCGTCCCGCCACAGGGACCAAACGGCTCCAGACCAATCGCGGACAGGAGGCGCTGATGTACAAGTCCATTCTCGTGCCGATCGACCTCGCCGATACCGATCTGGCGAAGCCTGCGATCGCAACCGCTGCGACGCTGTCGCAAACCTGGAACGGCGCGGTGCGTCTGCTCAACGTGCTGCCGATGACGCCGGTGATGCTCGCCGAATACGTGCCGGCGGATTTCGACAGCCAGCAGCGTGAAACATCGGAAGAGGCGCTGGCGATCGTGGCGCGCGAATCCGGCATCGCGCCCGGGCGCATCTCCGGCGTGGTCCGCCAGGGCGGCATCTATCACGAGATCCTCGAGGAGGCCGCGACCATGAAGGCCGACCTGATCGTGATGACATCGCACCGCCCGGCGATGCGCACCTACTTCCTCGGCTCCAATGCAGGCCACGTGGTGCGCTACGCCAAATGCTCGGTGCTGGTGGTCCGGCACTGAAGCGCGATCGATCCGGCCGCACCGCGCACCATCTCGACGACCGGGGCAGGTGCGCGCCGCCGAAATATCGAAAACAACCCCATGCAAAGGAGCCAGGCGGCCGCTTCCCTGCCCGGCCCCCTCGCCCCGCACGGGATCAGGTCAACGGATCCGCACCAGCTCCAGGTCGAAGTTGCCGGCCACGGCGGTCTCGATCTGGCAGCGCGAGATCCCGATGTCGCGCAGCGTCCGGTCGTCGAGCTGGCGCAGCGTCTTGATCGCCTCGCGGCGCACCCAATAGGTCGCGAATGCATCGCCCGATACGCGGAGCAATCGGAGCAATCCGCCCAACATACTGGACCGCACGGGCGCTGCGGCGGCTGAGGATATCGTCGTCATCGTCATCTCCATCGATGCCCAGACGCATAGCTATGCCGTTGACGCAAATGCCGTTTCAGCACCTGCGCCGTCGTGACCTCGGATTGCTTGCGCTCTCCTCGGTGCAATCATGGGCTTGTTCCCTCTTAAATGATCCGGTACATTGCTCGGAGCAAGGAAAACATTGCTCTCGGTGCAATAATGTCGAGATTCGAATATCTGAAGCTGGCGGATGCGGTGGCCGCCGAGATCGCCAGCGGCGCGCTGAAGGCGGGCGACCGCCTGCCGCCGCAGCGTCATTTCGCCTATGACCGCAACATCGCGGTCTCGACCGCGAGCCGGGTCTATACCGAGCTGTTGCGGCGCGGGCTGGTGGTCGGCGAAGTCGGCCGCGGCACCTTCGTGTCCGGCGAGGCGCGCCGCGGCAACGCGGCCCCGCCCGAGCCGCGCGGCGCCCGCATCGACCTCGAATTCAACTATCCGCTGCTGCCGCACCAGGCGACGATGATCGCAAAGAGCCTCGAGGGGCTGGAGCGGCCCGAGGTGCTCGAGGGCGCGCTGCGGCCGGCGACCAGTTACGGCACGCGGGCGGCGCGGACGATCTCCTCGGAATTCCTCGCGCGCAAGAGCTGGGCGCCGAATCCCGACCAGATCGTGTTCACCGCCAATGGCCGGCAATGCATCGCCGCGGCGCTCGCCGCCGTGGTGCCGCCCGGCGGCCGCTGCGGCGTGGAGGCGCTGACCTACCCGTTCGTGAAGGGCATTGCCGGGCGGCTCGGCATCACGCTGGTGCCGCTCGCGATGGACGAGCACGGCGTGCGCCCGGATGCGGTGCAGAAGGCGCATCGCGAGGCCCATCTGTCCGCGCTCTACGTCCAGCCCACGATCCAGAACCCGCTCAGCATCACGATGCCGGCCGAGCGCCGCGCCGAGCTGTTGCGCGTGATCGAGAAGCTCGGCCTCGTCGTCATCGAGGACGGCGTCTATGGATTCCTCGACGACGAGATGCCGCTGGCCGCGCTCGCGCCCGACAGCTGCATCGTGCTCGACAGCCTGTCGAAGAAGGTCGCGCCCGGCCTTGCGCTCGGCTTCATCGTCTCGCCGCCGCGGCTGCGCGAAAGCATCATGGCCGCGGTGCGCTCGGGCGGCTGGACCGCGTCGGGATACGCCTTCGCGGCGGGTCAGCGTCTCATGGCCGACGGCACCGCCGCCGAATTGTCACGGCTGAAGCGAATCGACGCTGGCCGCCGCCAGCAGATCGCGGCGAAGCATCTGGCCAATTTCGAGATCCAGACCAACCCGAAGTCCTATCATCTCTGGCTGACCCTGCCGCCGCATTGGCGCTCGCAGACCCTGGTCGCGGCCGCGGCACGCCGCGACATCGCGCTGACGCCATCGACGACCTTCGCCGCCACGCCTGGGCACGCGCCCAATGCGGTGCGGCTTGCGCTCGCCGCGCCGCCGATGGAGCAACTGGACCTCGGACTGCGGACGCTGGCGGGAATGCTGAGCGCGACCGAAGAGGATTTTGACTCGACGGAGTGACATCGCACGTTCACTCCGAGGCGCCGGCCTTCCGCTGCTCGACGCGACAGAGCATCAAAAACCACAGGCCGCATACGTCTTCCGGGCGAGACGAAAATGCGCGCCGTCGGCGACGAAGTCCACATCCAGGCACTGGTTGCCTCGGCGAAACTCCCCGATCACGCCGCACTGCAGATATTCGAGGTTGATCCGCCAGCGCTTCTCTTGCGGCGAGTAGGTCGCAAAGTCGTGCTGCGCGACCGGCGTGTCCTTGCAGATTCCGGCAATATATTGCCGCACTTCGAGCGGCAGAGAATCGATGTGATGGGGATCAACCAGATCATGCTTGTTGCCGACGCTGCCGCCCTTGGAAAGAGCCGGCGCGACACTCGAGAGCACAAGGCCCAGAGCCAGAACGGGGGTCCGGATTGTCATCTGACACTCCAGCTGGAAGCAATTCAGACGGAATGTTACAGCGTGTTGCTTACAGCCCGCTGACAGTCCGGACCGGCGAGAACGTACAGATTTGCCGTTCAGGCAACCGGCCACTGCGCGATGAATCCCCGCGCCATGTACGGCTCGATCTTGTCCCATTCCGTCAGGACGCGGCGACGAAATTCGGGAACGGTGTGCCAGAGCGCACGCGGGACCGCAAAGCTGTCCACCGTCACCAGCATCTTCTCGACCTCCGGCCAGTGCCGATGCAGCGTCATGGGATAGCGCCGCGCGGTCCAGCTGTTGCCGAGACAGATCACGCTCCTGATATTGGCGAGCCCCAACGTCGCGTCGATCACCGGCAGCGAGAAGATCACGTTCTCGCCGGTGTTCTGCGCGCGATGCTCCTCCAGGATCCGCTCCGGCGGCACGCCGCCCGCGACCATTGCGGCCTTGATGACCTCGCATTCCGAGCGGCCATCGCCCGGCGTGATGCCGCCGCTCACGATCGACCAGCGCGCGAAGCCGTCGCGCCAGAGCCGGACCGCCGTGTCGACCCGCTCGGCGACATCGCCGCGGGTGCCGAACACGAACAGGAGATCGGCGGGCTTGAGCGGCGTCTCGATCAGGTGCCGGGCATTGATCGCGGCGATCTCGTCGTCGGACGGCATCCGCAAACTTCGATCGTCCATGCCCCTGCCCGCTCCGTTCGCGACACCACACGCCGACGATGCCGCGCGCGAGGCAGTGCACGAAGTCACGTTTCATTGCGCTTGATTGCGGTCCGGCTTGGGCAGCAGCGTCTCGGGCAATTGATCGAAGCTGTAGCGCCGCGGCCGGTTGCGGCTGACGAAGCCGCCGACCTGCCAGCTGAACAGCGCGGCGAAGCCAAGCAGGAACAGCGCGCCCGTCCAGTTGGATGTCATGAGCGCCATCACCAGCAGGCCGACCATCGCCACCGCAAGCCACGCCAGCACGGCCAGCGCCGCGATGTATGTCTTCGGCCCGAGACCTCCGGACAGCCTCGCCGTGCTGCCGGCCGCCTGCATCCGGCGATGCAGCTCGATGATGAAGTCACGATAGAGATGCCCCTGCGGCGCGACCAGCGTCGCGGTCTGCCAGGTGGTCGAGAGGATCGCGATCCGCCCGCCCTTGGCGTTGTCGATGTCGGCGCGAAACCGCTGCTGCTGCATCGACACTGGGCGATAGGACAGCTTCACGGCGGAAATGTCGTTGTAGTCCCACACCCCCGAGCGGCCGGCGATCCGCCACGCCAGCCCATCCTCGGTCAGCTCGAACTGGTGCGCCGAGCCGACCAACGAGGCCTTGTAGGCATAGCGCACGGCGGCGCCCTCGCCTGCCTCCGACCGCTGCTGCAACCTTGTTGGCAATCCGCCGTTCCACCTGTTCGGACACATCCGCGCGCTTGCATGGAGTGTCACGCCTATCCTACAAGCGAGTCATGCCCGAGACGACCTATTTTCCGCGTTACCTCATCCTCGGCGGCGCGATGATATCCGGCGTGCTGCTGGCGCTGGCCGTGCATATGCTCGGCGCGCGCTACGGGCTCGATCTCGGCGGGCTGTGGCGCTCCGATAGCCACGAATTCATGCCGGCAGGTGCAGCGATCGCCTGGTGGCTGATCGCGAGCGTCGGGTTCTCCGGCGGCTACTTCACCGCCAACCTGATGCACAGCGCGGTGGCCGGGCAGATTCCGCAGCGGATGCGCCAGTTCCTGATCGTCGTCGGCGTGCTGATGCTGGCCGGCGCCGGCCAGGCGGCCTCGGCTCCGAGCGCGGTGTCGACCATCTCCGCCGTGCTCGCCGGCCTCGCCGCCCTGTGCCTCGGCGCCGTGATGGCGTTTTGCGGTGCCTATTTTGCGCTGAGGAAGAACTAGCGCGTCTACTCGTAAACGTCCGGACCCCGAGGCAGATCGCTCCGCTTGGCCGCCACAGACGGCTTATGACCCGTCTCCGAGATCACCCCTCCGGCACCCCGGCTATGCGCATGCCCTCACAGAGGCGCTCTTGTCCAGAGAGATAAATAGGATTGTCGCTTATCTTGGCGGCGCGCAAGCGGCGGATCGTAAAGCCTGGGTTGAGCGCAAATCCCGCTTTCGCAGCAGTTCGCGCCTCATCGAGCGCGCCGAGCAAGCCCAAGGCAGCGGCGAGCGAGAAATGGGCGAGAGGATAAGTGGGGTTGGCCTCAATGCTTCGTCGCAGCCAACTGACAGCTTCGGCATCCGCACCGAGATGTAGCTTTGCCATGCCCACAAAACGCATCAATCGGTTGGCAACGAGATCGCGAGGGGACAGACGGAGAGCATCGAGTACATGGCCTTCAGTCTCGGTAGCACGACCCATATAGAATTTGGCTAAACCAATAACGCCATGAGCATAAGCCAAATTGCGATCAAGTGCTAATGCCTGCTCGCATTCGGTAATCCCTTGCGCGGCGCGGTTTGTGTTGATGTAGATGAGTGCCAGTGTCAGGCGGGCCGCGGCAATGCTGGGAGCTAGTGAACGTGCCTTGATCGCGTTCGCTTCGGCCGCCGAAAGAAGCGCGGCTCGTTCGTCCGTTAGCAGGTCGGCTCCCATTGTCAGATCGACGTTTGCCATGCCGATCAACGCCCAAGCCGCTCCGACCCCTTGGGGATCGATCACCAAAGCACGTTCAAAAAAGCCGCGCGCCCTGGCCAAGTCCTCAAGCGTCGGCCCGCTGTACAAGCAGGCAGTACCCTGAAAGAACAGGTCTAGTGCGTCGGGATGCCGCAAGCGCTCCGCTTTTCGTGCCTCGACTACAACGAGTTGGGCACCGAACGAGTTGGCGAGCCTCGATACGATTTCGTCCTGCATATCGAAGAGATCGGCGACAGGTTTTTCGAAGCGCTCGGCCCAAAGATGTTTGCGGCTTTCGGCATCGATGAGATGCACGTTCACTCGAAGCCGCTTGCCAATGCGCTGCATGGAACCTCCAAGCACGTACCGGACGTTCAACTCGCGGCCGACTTGCTGTACGTCGATTGCTTTGCCCTTGTATGAGAACGCGCTGTTTCGGGCGATTACGAACAAGCCAGCGATACGCGACAAGTCCGTTGTCAAGTTCTCGGTTACACCATCGACGAAGTAATCTTGTTCGGGATCGCCGCTGAGGTTGGCGAACGGCAGTACAACGATGGAAACACGAGGCGGTGAAAGTACGCTCGATCCCGTGCCCTGACACCGTGTCGTTGGGTTGGGTTCATCCCAGATCACGGCATAGGCTCGAACCGGACGGTCGATGTTTTTTAGGTTCTGCTCGCCCAGATCGGCGATCTTGCCTCCAACCTTGCCTTGGACTTGCTCGTAAACAGCAGAGGAGATGCAGATCCCGCCGGGCACAGCAATGCCCTCAAGCCGTGCCGCGATATTGACGCCATCGCCAAAGATGTCGTGAGGCTCGACGAGCACGTCACCAATGTTGACGCCCACGCGAAAAGCGATGCGCCTGTCTTCCGGGTCGCCGATCGTAAGTTCGTGGACCCGGGCTTGGAACTTCATCGCAGCCCGAACCGCTTCGACCGCGCTCGAAAACTCCACCAGGAACCCGTCGCCGGTGTTCTTCACGATGCGGCCACCGTGTTCCGCAATTGCGGGCTCGACGCCGTCAGCGAGGAGCCTCATGAGCTTGGCGTGCGTAGCCTCCTCGTCATTGTGCATGAGCCGCGAATAACTCGCCACGTCAGCCGCCAATATCGCCGTCAACCTGCGCTGGACCCGCATTGACCGCTCCTGCAGCATAGTCGCAATCCAACCAGTTACTTTACTACAACAAGTTGAAAGGATTGCCCATCCGCTACGTCGCCTATTGGCCCCAAGGCCGACATGCCGCCATCTCGGTTTCAATGTCGCCTTTCGAGTGCAAAGCGGACCCCTACCAATTTGCGAACAACGCCGAGCCAAGTGGACGCCGGTTCGCGTCAAGAAACCGCGTCCGACAAGAATCAAGTCAGGCGACCGATCGCTCCGGCATCCGGTGCAACATCTGGCGACGTCAGCCGCCGGCCGCGGCGGGCTGAACAGATAGCCCTGCGCCTGGGTTCAGCCTTCCTGACGCAGCAGGTCGAACTAGGTATCGGTCTCGACGCCCTCGGCCGCGCCAAGGCGACCAAATTCTGCAGCACAGCCAAATGACGCGATGTGCCAAGAACGGACTATGCAGCCGACATGTTCTTCACGGTCGCCTCGGCTTGCTCAGCGAGCCAATTCACGAACAATTCGACGCTGCGATCGCCGATCAAATGAGCCGGCCACTGCGCAACCTGAATTTTCGTGCACTCGACGATGGGGTAATTCGCGAGTGCGGACACGAGGCGTCCAGAAGACACCGCATCCGCGACAAGAAGTGAGCGCCCAAGGGTCACACCGGCTCCCTCGGTCGCAGCCGACATGCACATTCCGATGTCGTCCAGTGTCACGCTGCCGGCGGCAGCACCCGATTTCGGCAAACCCAGACGCCTGAACCAGGTAGGCCATCCCCAGTCGCCGGTCCCATTGTCGCCCTTGTGAATGAGCGGCAAAGCCAGCAGGCCGTTGGGGTCCTTCAAGGGACGCCGTTGAGGCAACAAGTGCGGCGCACAGACGGGAAAGATCCGCTCCCAAAACAACGGCAATTGAGTCGACGTCCGCCGTGCGTCATCGATGGCGTTCCAGACAATTCGCACGTCGAGCGGACGCTTTGAGCTTTCGCCAGTCTCCAATGGCTTGAGATCGACGTTGATGGACGGATGTCGCGACGCAAAGTCCGGCAGCCGGCGCACCAGCCACCACGTGGCCAGCGCCGAGCTTGCGCCGACACGTAACGTCGCGCGATTCGGGCGCCGCCGCACCTGGGCATCCAGTGCACCAAGCGCGTCGAGTGCTGCTGCAAGCTCTTGCCTGAGCCGCGCGCCGGCAGGTGTTATCCCGATCCCTGGATTCTGCCGCTGCAGCAGTGCTACCCCGAAGTGGTCCTCCAGTTTTCGAATCTGATGGCTGACCGCACTCTGCGTGACGCCCAACTCGGCCGCGGCGCGGGTGAACGAGCCATGGCGGGTGACAGCGTCGAACGCGACGAGGGGCGCGAAAGGTGGCAAGCGGCGTGGCATTTCGATTTCCTCAAGCCATGATACAGATTCATGGGCTTTTGAGGAACCATCATTCGACCGAAGCCTGTCGCTCGGCCATCCATGCTCCATGGAGGCCGGAAACGACCATGCTCGACAAACCTCGGCAGAACGATGATGAAACACCGAGCGCCAGTCGGCCTGCCAACGATGGCCATCGCGCCGATCTCATGTCCCGGGAAACGGCGACGCTGGTTGCAGCGTGCTTGAGCGGCTTTCTGTTTCAAGTCGACCTGACGGCCTTGGCGGCTGCTTTACCCGACATCGGCCGCGACCTCGGTGCCGCTTCCGCACGAGCGGCCTGGACCATCGACATCTACAGCCTTGCCTTGATCTTCTGTTTGCCGATCGCAGGCAGCCTTGCCGACAGATACGGACGCGTTCGAATGTTCACTTGGGGCGCGGGGCTGTTTGGCCTGGCGTCCCTGCTGTGCGCATGCGCGAGCACGCTCGACGTTTTGCTGACATTCCGTGCATTGCAGGGTATCGCCGGTGCCTGCATCACCAGCACCTCGTCCGCCCTCCTGGCTGGTGCCTACGAGGGACCTCGGCGCGCGCGGGCGTTTGGACTTTGGGGCACCATCGTCGGAGCCTCGATGGTCGCCGGCCCGCCGCTCGGATCGTTGCTGGCTGATACGATCGGGTGGCGTTGGATCTTCTGGATCAACTTGCCGCTTTGCGTAGTGCTGGTTTCCCTGGCGCAATGCAAGATCGGCAACGGCCTCGACCGGCAGCACTCGAACGCCAAGGTAGACTGGCTCGGTGCTGGCCTTCTCGCGATCACGTCGGCGGCGCTCGCGTTCATGTTGCTGGAATCACCCCTGCTTGGCGGCATCGCGTCGGCGACGTGCCTGACAGGCCTCGCCGCTTCGGGGATTGCGCTGCTCGTGTTCGTTTGGTTGGAACAGCGACACCCCAACCCCGCCTTCGATCCCAAGCTGTTCGGATCGCGACAGTTCATCGCAATGTGCCTCGTCCCGATCGCGGGATCGATCGGATTCTGGTCCCTGCTCGTCTACGTGCCGCAATTGGCGCGCGGACCATTGGGGCTCAATCCGCTCGAGGCGGGCTGGCTCCTGGTCGCGCTCACATTGCCGATGATGGTGTTGCCGCGCTATGGAGCGGCCTTGACGACCCGCATCCCGTCACGGTCGTTCTTCTGTGGCGGTCTCGCGCTGATCGGGATGGCTGACGTGGCACTCGGTGCGATCTCCGGCGCAAATCGGGGGCCGGGCACGCTGGCAATGACGGTCATCGCGCTGCTCGTCAGCGGGTCAGGTTGTGCGGTGATCAACGCTCAGATCACTGCCGCCGCCGTGTCGGTCGTTCCAAGCGATCGTGCCGCGACCGCATCGGCCATTTGCGTCACCATGCGCCAAATCGGCTTCAGCTTCGGGATCGCACTTTTGGGCGCGGCCCTGCAACGCAGTTCGAATGGCGACTATCTCGCCGCGTTCATCGTTGCAGGCGCATCGACCCTTGCCCTGACGACCATCGTCTATTGGCTTATGGACGGGAAGCAGGCCGCATAGCAGCGAGTGATCGACGCGGTAAGCGGACTCCGGTTCAATCAGGCAACCGACCGTTCCGGCATCCGGTGCAACATCTTGGCGACGTCGGCCGCCGGCCGCGGCGGGCTGAACAGATAGCCCTGCGCCTGGGTGCAGCCTTCCTGGCGCAGCAGGTCGAACTGGGTATCGGTCTCGACGCCCTCCGCCGTGGTGACGATGCCGAGGCTCTTGCCGAGACCGGTGACCGCGCGCACGATCGCCATCGAGTCCTCGCGCGTCGCCAGATCCGTCACGAACGAACGGTCGATCTTGATCTTGTCGAACGGGAAGCTGCGCAGATAGCTCAGCGACGAATAGCCGGTGCCGAAATCGTCGAGCGAGATGCGGACGCCGAAACCGCGCAGCTCGTGCAGCACCGTGAGCGTCGCCTCGCTGTTCTGCAGCAGCACCGATTCGGTGATCTCGAGCTCGAGCCGATCCGGCGACAGGCCCGACGCATCCAGCGCCGCCCTCACCGACGACACCAGGTTCGGATTCTTGAACTGCACCGGAGACAGGTTGACGGCAACCGCGATATCCGCGGGCCATCTTGCGGCCTCCGCGCAAGCCTTGCGCAGCACGATCTCGCCGAGCGGGACGATCAGTCCGGTTTCCTCGGCGACTGGGATGAAGTTGTTGGGCGCGATCAGCCCGCGCAGGCTGTGATTCCAGCGGGCCAGCGCCTCGAAGGCGACCACCCGATCGCCCTCGACGTCGCGGATCGGCTGGTAATAGACCTCGAACTCGTCGTGCTCGAGCGCAAGCCGCAAGTCACGCTCCAGCAGCCTGCGCGCCTGCGCGCGCGCATCCATCCCGGTCTCGAAGAACCGGTAGGTGCCGCGTCCGTCGGCCTTGGCGCGGTACAGGGCGAGATCGGCCTTTTGCAGCAGCTCGTCGGGATCCTTGCCGTCCTCGGGTGCGAGCGAGATGCCGATGCTGACGCCGATCACGAGCTGGTGGCCTTCGATCTCGTAGGGCGCGGCGATCCGCTCGACCACGACGCTTGCCAGCGACGACACCACGGACGGTTCGCAATTGCTGCAGAACTGCACGATGGCGAATTCGTCACCGCCGAGCCGTGCCACGGTGTCGTGCTCGGTCACGCATTCGCCGAGCCGGCGCGCGACCTCGCGGAGCAGCGCGTCGCCGATCGGATGTCCGAGCGTGTCGTTGATCTCCTTGAAATGATCGAGATCGAGGCAGAGCACCGCGAGCTGGTCGGAGCGCTTGGCGAGCCGCGAGGCCTTCTCGAGCTGCTCGCGGAACAGCGTGCGGTTCGGCAGGTTGGTCAGCGCGTCATGCCGCGCCATATGTGAAATCTGTTCCTGGGCCTGCTGCCATTCGGTGATGTCTTCGAAAGTCGCAACCCAGCCGCCGCCCTTCATCGGCTGGTCGACGACACGGATCGCGCGCTCGTTGCGGCTGATGATCCGCGTTCCGCTGTTGCCGGCCTTCGCCTCGGCGATCAGGGCCTCGCAGAGCTCTTCGGGATCGCCATCCCACTCGCCGACGGAATGCAGGTCCTGCAGGACGTCGATCAGCAAACGCCCCTGCAACGGCACCCGACTGCGGCCCATCATCTCGCTGTAGCGCTCGTTGAACAGCATGATCCGGCCATCGGCATCGAACATGCAGAGGCCCTGCGACATGTTCTCGAGCGCGGTGTCCAGCACCACCTTCTGCTTGTGGAGCTCGGTCTTGGCGCGGCGATCGAGGATGGAGGCGATCAGCGACAGCCCGAGGATCGCGAAGGCGGCAACCGCGGTCATGAACGAGAGCACGCGCGGCGAGACCGAAAGCCCATCGGGAACGATGGTCGGATCCGGAAAGAGCGTCACGGCGCCCATCGCGGTGAAATGATGCGAGACGATGGCAACGGTCAGAAGACCGGTCGCGGCCGCGGTGATGCCAAGACGTTCACCGCGGGTGGCGACGACCAGCGCGAGCGCGCCGAACAGGCTTCCGAATGCGATCGAGGCGAACACGATGCCGGGCGACCAGACGACGCGCGCCGGCAATTCCAGCCCCAGCATGCCGGTGTAGTGCATCGCCGCGACACCGACTCCGACGATGGCGCCACCGGCGGCGACCGTCGGCCAGCGTTCGTTGAGCGTTGCGACGGCGAGCCCGATGGCCAGGATCGCAACCGCGAGCACCAGCGAGAGCAGCGTGATCGGAATGTTGTAGCCGGCCTCGATGCCGGGATCGTACGCCAGCATGGCGACGAAATGGGTGGCCCAGATACCGCAACCGCCGACGGCCGCGTCGAGGCCGATCCAGATCTCACGGGCGCGGCCCTGTGCGGCGCGAGCCCGGTGAAACAGGCTGATCGCGACGGCGCTGGCGAGCAGGCAGATCACCCCACCGAGGACGACCAACCGCCAGTCATGTTCCAAGGTGAGACAGGTGAATACGCGATACATATAGGCCCCCGTTATGGACCCATAAGAACAAGCGTATTCGTGTACGAACGGTAACCGCACCGCAGCAAGGTTCCACGGATGGTGAAGAAGCCTTGAATGCGCACGATACCGTCGAGGAAAACCGCACTCCTCCCACGCAATTCGATCTCATCGCAGCCTCGGCCACCGATGGGCGGCCGCGCGTCAGGAGCTGGCTTCACTCACCGCCGCGCTTGTGATGAGGCACCGATCCAGACCAGCGCGGCGGCAGCAAGCAAGACGCCGGCGGAGATCACGAGGGCCGCGTGCAGGCCGGCGATGAAGGCCGCGGAGCGGCCGACCATCGAGCCGAACAGCGCGACGCCGAGCACGCTGCCGGTCTGGCGGGTCGCATTCAGCACCCCGGCCGCGATTCCGGCGTGCTGCGGCTCGGCGCTGCCGAGCAGCGTCGAGGTCAAAGGCGGCACCAGCAGGCCGAGGCCGCCGCTGATCGCGAGCAGTTGCAGGCAGATCGCGCGATAGCCGGTGCCTGGACCGATCAACAGCATCGCCAGGCATCCGGCGGCCGAGATCGCGGCGCCGAGCGCGATCGCCGACGGCGCGCCGATCCGCTCCGCGACATGCGGCGCGATCAGGTTGGCGGGCAGCACTGCGCCGAGCATCGGCACGAATGCGAGGCCGGTTGCAAACGCCGACAATCCGTTGACCTGCTGGAAGTACAGGCTGAGCACGAAGATCAGCCCGTAGAATGCGACGTTGACCAGCAGGCCGACCATCGAGGTCAGCGCGAACATCCGGTGGCTGAACAGCGAGAGCGGCAGCATCGGCTGCGCGGCGCGCGCCTCGCGCCAGACGAACAGCACAGAGAACACGGCGGCCAGCGCGAAGCCTGCGACCACGAACGGGCTGCTCCAGCCAAGCGCGCCGCCTTCGATCAGCGCGCCGGCCAGCGTGCCGAGCGCGGCGATCGCTGCAATTTGCCCGGGCAGATCGAGCCTGTGCTGCTGATGGCGGGTGGTTTCGCCGGCAAAGCGCCAGGCGAGCCACAACCCGGCGAGGCCGATCGGCAGGTTGACCAGGAAGATCGCGCGCCAGCCGACCAGCGTGATCAGCGCGCCGCCGACGAACGGGCCGGCGGTCAATGCAAGGCTCGCGCCTGCGGCCCAGACGCCGACCGCGCGTCCGCGCGCCGTCTCGTCCGCATAGGCGTGGCGGAGCAGCGCCAGCGAGTTCGGCACCAGGATCGCTGCGGCCAGTCCCTGCACGCAGCGCGCGGCGATCAACGTCACGGCGTCGGGCGCGACGGCGCAGGCGAGCGATGAAGCGGTGAAGATGGCAAAGCCGGCCATGAAGATGCGCTTGGCGCCGATCCGGTCGCCGAGCGCACCGGCGGTCAGGATGAAGGCGGCAAACGCGATGGTGTAGGCGCTGACCACCCATTGCAGTTCGGCAACGCCGCCGCCGAGCGAGCCGCCGATGGCGTTGAGCGCCGTGTTGACGATGGTGACGTCGAGCTGCACGACGCCGTAACCGAGACTCATGGCAGCGAGCGTCAACGTCGCCGCCAGCCCGGCCGTCCGCCGATGCGGTGCCGCGCGCCGGTCCGGCACGCGCCGGACGTTCGGGGATGTCTGTTGCATGGTCTTGACCTCGCTCTTCGCGACCAATGCCAGAGGTAGGTCTTCGTTTCACAGTAACACTTCGCTACTGATCGAAGTATGACATCGCCAGGTTGCGCGGGCCGTGCGGCCGCAGCGATCTTGCGCGGCGTTTTGCCTCAATAGACCTACGGACCGCCCCCCAGGGCGCCTCATTCCCGCCCAAACGGTGATCCACAGCCCGTCACGCGCATGCACGCATCGACTTCACGCTTTGGTAAACGCCGCGGCCGCCTTCAATGTCCCCATGCTGATGCATACCGTCTATTCGCTTCGCTCCGACAGCCCCGCGGCGATAGCAAAAATCGGCAAAAAGCGCGACAAAACCGGCTGAAACGCCGGAACATGCACCTGGTCCGCGGCCGCAGCGGACATGGCCGCGACTCACATTCCGCAGAGCGAGAACATATGTAGGGCGTATGACAATGACGCTGGACGGGAGCCGAACCTTGGCTTGTCAAGGGCTGCACAACGCATCGGTTTTGCCTTATGGGTCATCGCGTACGGTGCGTTTGCCCGTCACCCGTCGCCATTCGTGACCGGGTCCCACTGAAATTGTCCCTGCCGGGAGGATGAATGCTTCGGCTGCTGACCGCGCTTAGGCGTGGCTTCAAGGAAACGATCGGCTGGAAACGGCTCGGGATCGCCGCGAGTGTGTTGATCATCGCGTTCGCGATCACGACGCTGGTCCACACCCTGAAGGGCGTCGATACCGGCATCATCCTCACCGCGCTGACCGACATCGCGCCGCACCGGATCGCGCTCGCTGCGCTCTGCGTGGTCGGAGCGTTCTGCACCCTCACCTTCTATGACTTCTTCGCGCTGCGCACGATCGGCAAGACCCACGTCCCCTACCGTATTGCAGCGCTATCGAGCTTCACCAGCTACACGATCGGCCACAACATCGGCGCCACCGTCTTTACCGGCGGCGCGATCCGCTTCCGGATCTATTCCGACTACGGCCTCTCCGCGATCGACGTCGCCAAGATCTGCTTTCTGTCGGGGCTGACCTTCTGGCTCGGCAATCTGTTCGTGCTCGGGTTCGGCATGGCCTGGCACCCGGCGGCCGCATCGGCGATGGATCTGCTGCCGCCGGCGATGAACCGTCTGATCGCGCTCGGCTGCCTTGCCGGCATCGGCGCCTATTTCGTCTGGCTCTTGACCGGCGACAAGCGCCGCGAGCTCGGCCAGAACGGCTGGAAGGTGGTGCTGCCCTCGGCCAAGCTGACGCTGCTGCAGATCATCATCGGCGTGGTCGATCTCGGCTTCTGCGCGCTCGCGATGTACCTCCTGATGCCGACCGAGCCGCATATCGACTTCGTCTCGCTGGCGGTGGTGTTCATCCTGGCGACGCTGCTCGGCTTCGCAAGCCACGCTCCGGGCTCGATCGGCGTGTTCGACGCCGCGATGCTGGTGGCGCTGCCCGAGTTCAGCAAGGAGCAATTGCTGGCGACGCTGGTGGTGTTCCGGATCCTCTATTTCCTGATCCCGTTCGGGATCTCGATCTCGATCATGGGCATGCGCGAGCTGTGGCTCAACGTGGTGCGGCCATGGCAGGAACGAAAGAGATTAAGCCAAGCCTGCACGGCTTCGGCGACCGTGCGGCAACCGATCGAAAGCCGGCAGCAGCAGATCAGGCGGCTGAGACGGTAACAGCGACGTTATCAGCCCCTCGGTCCCGGTTTCGATCCCGGATTTTTGGTCCCTGCTGCCGCTTCTCTTATTTTCGCCGTACCACTCGCGTCAAACCGCGCCATGATTGGCTTTTTGGTTCGATTTTCGTTTCGTGTGACGGTCTGCAGCGTGCTGCTCGGCAGCGCGCTTGCCGCGGTATTGGTTCCGACGGCCGCGCAGGCGCAGGATGACCAGCTCTCGATCTCCTGGGAGGTCCGCAACCGCTTCCGCCTGTTCCGGGAGGAGCGCGACTTCCGCCTGCATGTCGAAAGCGGGCTCGGCCGCAGCGTGCTGGCTTCGGAACAGGCGCTGGAACTGCAAAGCGACGGCCGCGGCTGGGCGCGCAACACGGTGAACCGGCTCTGCATCGACTTGCAGGGCCGCGTCAGCGAGCCCTGCACCCGCGACAACGTCAAGGAAAGCTACCTGACGCCGATCGATCATCCGATCACCGTACGGCTCACCGGCCCGGTTCCGGTCGGGGCGACCTGCGCCTGGTCGTTCGACGACGGCGACGGGCCGCAATCCCAAACCTTCGATTGCGCCGAGCCGGTCAATCTGCGCGTCCGCTACGGCCGCACCACGGTCGCGACCGTCGAGGTCGCGAGCGGCTCGGACGCCAACCAGCGCGTGACGACGCAGATCGCGGTACGCGACCTGCTGATCGCGGGCCTCGGCGACAGCATCGCGTCCGGCGAAGGCAATCCCGATCGCGCGATTGCACTCTCCGACGACGGATTCTGTTTCCGCTCCTATCTCGGCGGAGCGCAATATTACCGGCCGAGCCGCGCCGGCTTCAAAGGCGGGCGCGCCTGCGAAGCACCGGACACCCTGACGAACTGGCAGCGCCATAGCGCGCTGTGGCTCAACTCGGCATGCCATCGTTCGCTGTACAGCTACCAGACCCGCACCGCGCTTGCGCTCGCCGTGCAATATCCGCACATCGCGGTGACCTACCTGCCGCTGGCCTGCACCGGCGCGACCATCGCCGACGGGCTGCTCGGCTCGCAGCAGGCGCGCGAGTGCCTGCCGACGAAGACCGCCAACACCTGCTCGGGTACCGTCAACGGCCAGATCGCCGAGTTGCGCGCGGCACTCGCAGCGGCCAAGCGCCGGCAGCCCGACCGCGCGCTCGATCTCGTGCTCCTGTCGATCGGCGCCAACGACATCTACTTCTCCGGCCTCGTCGCCAACGTGATCGTCGACACGCCGACCGAACGCGCGCTGTTCAGCCAGGGCGGCTCGATGGCCAGCGTCGACGATGCGCGTTCGGCGCTGGCGCGCGACCTGCCGGCCGATTTCGCCAAGCTGCGCGATGCGCTGAAGCCGCTGCTCGGCGGCGACCTGTCGCGCGTGATCTACACCGCCTATGCCAATCCGGCGCTGGCCAATGGCGGCGCGCCCTGCCCCGGCGGCCGCGCCGGCTTCGAGATCCATCCTTCGTTCAACGCCGATCCCAAGCGGCTCGCTTCGGTCTCGAGCTTCGTGCAGAACGAGTTCCTGCCGCAGCTCAAGGCGATCGCGCAGTGCCAGTCCGGCATCATCTGCCGCAATCCGCAGGCCGACCGCATGACCTTCGTCGATGCGCATCAGGACGCGTTCGCAAGCCACGGCTTCTGCGCGCGCGCCTCGACCGATCCGGAATTCGACCGCGACTGCTTCGCCGCCAACGGCGACAGCTTCGTCTCCGACATCGTCGCCGCGGCGAGCCAGCCGCTGAAATGCGGCCGCAGCGCCGGCGAATACCGCGCCTATTTGCCTCGTGCGCGCTGGATCCGCGACGCCAATGACAGCTATTTCGCGGCGATGACCTACCCGCAGGGCCTGCCGTCCTCGATGCAGCCAACCGACATCCACGACGCGACATGGGGCATCCTGTCGGCGGTGTATGGCGGCGCGGTGCATCCCAGCGCCGAAGGTCATGCGGCGATGGCCGATGCGGCGGTGCCCGCGGCCGCCACCGTGCTGCAATTGAACACCGCGGTGCCCGAGGTGCTGTCCGAGCCGGTCGCACCATTGCCGACCGCGCCGGAGCAGCGCTGAACGCGCGCGCCGCACGAGGGTGAACGCGCGCGCACCTGATCCGGATCGGAGCGTGAAACGTCCTAGTGCCGCTTCGTCGCAGGCAACGGCGCAGGCGCCGGCGGCTTCACCGCAGCGGCTTGCGCCGGCAGATATTTGGCGACGATCGCGGGATCGAGCTGCGCCAGCGCGGTGTCGGGCAGCCGGGTCCAGACCTCGTCCTTGCCGAACAGCGAGATGCCGAGATAGCCGCGCATGGTCAGCGTCTGCCCGTCGGCGCTCAGCGTCATCTTGGCCTTGTAGATCTTGCCGTTGCGCGGATCGAGCACGTTGCCGCCTTCATAGGCGAGCCCGTTGCGCTTCATGTCGCGGATCAGCGGAATGCCGAGCCACGGCATGTCTTTGCGATCGTCGGTGCATTTCGAGCAGACCGGATTGGGCGGATCGCCGGGCGATGCAAACATCCTTGCGATCATGCCTTCGAACAGGCCGTTGCGCTCGATCACCAGGAACCAGCCTTCGGGCTTGCCGTCCTCGATCTTCTGCCAGAGGCCGGCCGCCGACGGCTCGGCCGCGGCCGCCGCAAGCGGAGCAGCCAGCGCAAAGGCCGCTGCGAGCGCCAAGATCAGCCGAAGTCTGGATAGCGTGTTCCGCATCATCATCACCTGATCAATCGACAAACTCGACTACGCGCAGACTACGGCCATTTGACGGAGCCTTCCAGTGCCCGCGCCGCGCGGGACATGGCCCATGCCCCCGGCATTGGTCGCTGCCGGAGCGGAATCAGTTCACGCCAAGCTTCTTCTGCAAACTTGATGACGAGGTTGTGTACTGGAACACCAGTCGCTTGTCCGGATACACGTAGCGGTGCGCCTTCTGCGCCATCAGCGCGCCCTCGTGGAAGCCGGAGAGAATGAGCTTCAGCTTGCCCGGATAGGTGTTGATGTCGCCGATCGCGAAGATGCCTGAAACGTTGGTCTCGAACGCCGCGGTGTCGACCGGCACCAGGTTGTTCTCCAGCGCCACGCCCCAGTTCGCGACCGGACCGAGCTTCATGGTGAGCCCGAAGAACGGCAGCATCGTATCGCAGGCGATCGTCGACATCGCGTTGTCGTTGCCCTTCAGGGCGGCGCCCGAGAGCTGACCGTTGGCGCCCTCGAGCCCGGTGACCTGGCCGATCCTGAGATCCATCTTGCCGTCGGCAACCAGCGTACGCATCTGCTCGACGCTGTGCGGCGCGGCGCGGAAATCGTCGCGCCGATGCAGCAGCGTGATGCGCTTGGCGATCGGATGCAGATTGAGCGTCCAGTCGAGCGCGGAGTCGCCGCCGCCGACGATCAGGATGTTCTTGTCGCGGAACTGCTCCATCTTGCGCACGGCGTAAAACACCGAGGTGCCTTCATAGGCCTCGATGCCCGGCACCGGCGGACGCTTGGGCTGGAACGAGCCGCCGCCCGCGGAGACCACCACGACCTTGGCTTCGAACTCCTTGCCGGCATCGGTCTTCACGCGGAACAGGGGATCGCCGATCTTCTCGATGCTCTCCACCATCTCGTTGAGATGGAAGGTCGGGTTGAACGGCTTGATCTGCTCCAGCAGCTGATCGGTGAGGCCCTGGCCGGTGACGAAGGGAATGCCGGGAATGTCGTAGATCGGCTTCTCGGGATAAAGCTCGGCACACTGCCCGCCGATCTTGTCGAGGATGTCGACCAGATGCACCTTCATGTCGAGCAGGCCCAGTTCGAACACGGCGAACAGTCCGCAGGGGCCCGCGCCAATAATCAGCACATCGGTTTTGATCGCTTCGCTCATATCCGCTTCTTTTCAAGTTGAGATTGGCGGGGCGGCTTGCGCCTGCCCAGCCAAGTATGGCCGGATCGGGACATGCATAATAGGGGTAGAGGCTGCCGCGGCAACCCCTTGCAGAGCCTTCGTAACTCGGCTGTATGGACAGAAACTGACGGAGATCAATTCTCGTGAACGCCCCTGTCCGCGTGGATGACACGCCGCGCCTGGAAGATTTCCCCTATCGGCTGTCCGACAATGTGCGGTTTGCCGATCTCGACCCCAACGGCCACGTCAACAACGCCGTCTATGCAAGCTATTTTGAGACCGGCCGCGTCACGCTGGTGAAGGATCGCAGCATGGGGCTGATGCCGGCGGGACTCGGCTGGATCATGGTGCGCCTCGACATCCACTTCCGCGCCGAACTGCACTGGCCGGGCCAGATCGAGCTCGGGCTTGGTCTCGTCAAGTTCGGACGGACATCGACCACCTTCGATCAGGTGGTGTTTTCGGAAGGGCGATGCGTGGCGTCGGCGAAGGCGGTCACTGTGATGATCGATGAGGCCACGCGCAGGCCGACGCCGCTGCCGGCGGAGGTCAAGGAGAACTTCCGCCGCTGGATCCGTCGCGGGGTGAATCCGGACGGCGAGTAACGGAGCTCAGGCCTGCCGTTCGGGCGTCGATACGACCAGTCCGTCGAGGTCGTCGCTCACCTTGATCTGGCAGGACAGCCGCGAATTCGGACGCACGTCGAAGCCGAAATCCAGCATGTCCTCTTCCATCGGCGACGGCGCGCCGACCTTCTCGCGCCAGGCTTCATCGACATAGACATGGCAGGTCGCACAGGCGCAGGCGCCGCCGCATTCGGCCTCAATACCGGGAATGGCGTTGCGGATCGCGCCTTCCATCACCGTCGCGCCGTTCTCGATCTCAACTGTGCGTTTCTCGCCGGTATGGTCGATAAAGTGGATTTTGGCCATGATTGCTCGTGCTGCCGGAATGCGCCGGACGATGGATGGAAAGGTCCCGGGCAGTCGTATAACGGGTCGATCCGCGCAGCGCCAGCGCGGAGACCGAAAACCTGCCGGCGGGGAAAGGACGGCGCCTGCGCCGTGGCGGCAGGCCGAGGGGATGCCGGAGGCCTAGGATCGGCCGAGAATCAGCTCGATCGCGGTACGCGCCTCGGCAATCGCGGCCCCGAGCGCCGCGAGCGGTTGGGCCGGATCGGAGCCACCGGTCAGCGCGGTTTCCAGGTTGGCGGCAGCCTCGGCGACGCCGAAGGCGCCGATCGCCCGCGCCGATCCCTTCAGGGTGTGGGCATGGGTCGGTGCCTCCTGCGGCAGGGCAGCCAGCTCGCCAAGGATCCGGGCCGACTGGGTGGAGAACATCGCCAGCACTTCCCGTTCCAGGGCAAGATCGCCCAGCGTCATGCGCCGGAGGTGATCGACGTCGATCGGCCCGTCGCCGGGCGCGAGCGGCGGCGATTGCGTCCATTCAACCCGTTCGAGATGAAGCGGCATGGCCTGTCCCTGTCGTCTCTGCCGGGTCTTCCCCGGCGGACCATCGGCGAGCCAATCACGAAACTGGTTAACGAATTGTTGTCGGGATGATCGGCAAAACCGCCCGATTCTGGACAATTTCCGGACACAATCGACCCTCTGCGGCAGGAATTTCGAGTACCCATAAGGCCTTATGGCGCAAAGCTGTTAACGATGATTAAGAAAGTATTAATCGCAAGCATTTCATTCGCATCACTCTCCCCATAGGATGTTTGCGGATGTAGCGGACAAGCCGCCGAGGGGGCGCTTGCGCTCCGCTTGTGGGCACCGGCTTCGAGCTTGCGTGGGGACGATCGCAGGCTCGCCGACGCGTAAAATAGTGAGAGGGCTCAGACTGAACATGGCGAACACTCCCAAGAAGGTCAAAGATCCCACCGAAGTCGCGCTTTCTGCCATCCAGGAAGCCCTCAACATCAGCGAACAGGGCGCCGAAAGCCGCGGTGCTCTCAACGAAGGCGCGGCGCCGCCCAGCCTGCCGCCGTCAGCTTCGGATTTTTCCGCCACATCGTTCGATCAGCGTCCGAACACCGACCGCTCGGCGTTCGAGCCGATCGAGGAACCGCGCGCTCCGCGCCGCGCCGCCAACGATGATCGCGAGACCATCGGCCAGATGCTGCAGACGCTGCAGGGAGGGCGTACCCGCAACGCCTTCACGCTGTTCTTCGTCTGCTCCGGCGCCTGGCTGCTCGGCGGCGTCATCCTCACCGTCGCGTTCTGGCCTGCGCTGCAGGCGTCGATGGCCCAGGGCACCGGCGTGCTGGTGCTCGCCGGCCTCGCCGCGCTGTTCGCCGTTCCGATTCTGCTGTTCTACTACCTCGCCAGCCTCGCCTCGCACGGCCAACGCATGCAGATGATCGCGCAATCGATGGCGCAGGTCGCGATGCGATTCTCCGAGCCGGAAAACGCCGCCGCCGATTCCATGGTGACGGTCGGCCAGGCGATCCGCCGCGAAGTCGCGGCGATGGGCGACGGCGTCGAGCGCGCGATTGCGCGTGCCGGCGAGCTCGAGACCCTCGTCGCCAACGAGGTGGCGGCGCTCGAACGCGCCTATTCCGACAATGAAGTGCGCATCCGCGCGCTGCTGCAGGACATCGCCCACCAGCGCGACAATCTGGTCGGCCAGGCCGAGCAGGTGCGCAGCGCCATCTCCGGCGTGCAGATCGACCTGCGCCACGACATCGCGCTGATCTCCGACGCGATCGCCTCGCGCGTCGACGAGGTCGCCAAGAGCATCACCGGCGCGCTGGAAGAGCGCGGCCAGCACATCACGACCGCGCTGAGCCATGCTGGCGACAACATGATCCTCGCGCTCGGCGAGCGCGGCGGCGACCTGCTCGATCGCCTCGAGGAAGCCAGCGCCGAGACCACGCGCGCGGTGATGGACGCCTCCGAGCGGCTCACCACCAGCCTCAACTTCAAGACCGGCCACGTCCATGACGAGTTCGTCGATCTGGCCGACCGCGTCCACGAGATGCTGAACGAGCGCGTCGACCGCATCACTGGCGAGTTCGAGCAACGTTCGTCCGCCATCGTCGACGGCATCTCCGACCGCACCGAGGAGGTCCACGACTCGCTGAAGAACTCCGCCGACTCGCTGCTGCTCGAGCTCGAGCTGCGCAGCAACGACCTCGTCAGCAAGATCGACGACGCAGGCAACCGCCTCGCCGGCCAGATCATGACGTCCGGCGACCGGGCGAGCGAAGCGCTCGACGTCACCGTCAATTCGCTGGTCGCCAAGGTGGTGGGCCAGACCGAGACGGCGCACGACTCGCTGTCGCTGCAGATGAGCGCGTTCGACGACCTGGTGAAGAACCACGGCAGCGAGCTCGCCGAGAAGTTCGCCCGCGACTCCGGCACGCTCGGCGCGCTGATCACCCGCCACATCTCGGAATTCGACCGCACGGTGAAGACCTTCGGCGGCGACATCGTCGAGCGCATGGGCCAGCGGACCCAGGACATCGCCGACAGCCTGAAGACCTATGTCGACACCTTCGACAATCGCGTGACCACCAACAGCGGCGAGATCACCGCCTCGCTCGACCAGCGCCTGCTGCAGTTCGAGACCACGCTCGGCAGCCGCGTCTCCACGCTCGATGCCTCGCTGACCGACAAGCTGTCCTCGTTCGACTCTTCGCTCGCCAGCAAGATCGGCTCATTCGACGGCCGCCTGCAGTCGCTGGATGACGCGATCGACGGCCGCATGAAAACGCTCGAGGTCACCTTCGAGAGCCGCGCCAAGTCGGTCACCGACACCATCGACGGCCACCTCGGCACGCTCGCGACGCAGCTGACCGAAGGCGCCACCCAGGCGATCCACTCGATCGACTCGCGTCTCGGCCTGCTCACCACGACCCTGACCGAGGGCACCGTGCAGGCGATCGCCGCGGTCGATCACCGCATCAACGGCGTCACCGAGACGATCGACGGCCACAGCATCCGCCTCGTCGACACCATCAACGGCCACAGCACCCGCCTCGCCGACACCATCAACGGTCACAATAACCGCCTCGTCGAGACCATCAGTGGCCACAGCTCGAACCTGACCGACACGATCTCGGCGCGCTTCGCCGACATCCAGCAGGGCATCGAGAGCAGCGTCGGCGTCATCGCCGGTGACATCGATACCCGCGTCGCCCAGTTCGAGGACCTGCTCGGCTCGCGCGTCGAGGCCGTCGCCGGCCGCATCGAGAGCAGCGGCCGCCAGGCCAGCGAGGACCTGATGTCCCGCGCCGAGCTGCTGTCGTCGAGCATCAAGTCGCACGTCGAGGATGCCGAGCGCTCGCTGACCAACCTCGTGGTCAACACCAGCGAAACCATCCAGACCGGCGCGCGCACCGCGCAGCAGGCCCTGCTCACCGTGTCCGCCGATGTCGGCAACCAGCTCAAGCTGAGCTCGGTCGAGGTCGAGGGCGTGCTGACTGCGGTCGGCACCAGCGCCGCCAACTCGATCCTCACCAGCGCCCGCGATGCCCAGGTCTCGCTGGTCTCCGCCTCCGGCGACGTTGCGTCGCAGATCAAGGCGCTGTCCGAGGACGTCGAACGCACCCTGCAGGCGGCCGGCAGCGCCACCGCAGCCTCCGTGCTGTCGGGCGCCCGCGACGCGCAGACCACGCTGGTCAGCGCTTCGGTCGAGGCCGCAAGCCAGGTCAAGTCGCTGGCCGCCGATGTCGAGGCATCGCTGTCGATGTCCGGCTCTGCCGCCGCCGAAGCGATCATGACCGGTGCCCGCGAGGCCCAGACCACGCTGATCTCGACCTCGACCGACGTCACCGGTCAGGTGAAGTCGCTCGCCAGCGACGTCGAGCGCTCGCTGTCGATGGCCGGCTCCGCCACCGCGGAAGCCGTCGTCGCCTCCGCCCGCGAGGCCCAGAGCACGCTGGCCGGTGCATCCACCGAAGCCGCCAACCTGGTCCGCGCGCTCGCGGCCGACATGCAGCACTCGCTCTCGACCGCCGGCACCGCCACCGCGGAATCCATCGTCGCCTCCGCCCGCGAGGCGCAGAACACGCTGGCCGGTGCGTCGACCGACGCCACCAACCTGGTCCGCACGCTGTCGGCCGACATCGAGCGTTCGCTGTCGATGGCCGGCTCCGCCACCGCGGAAGCCGTCGTCGCCTCCGCGCGCGAAGCCCAGAGCACGCTGGCCGGTGCATCCACCGAGGCCGCCGATCTGGTCCGCACCCTCGCGGCCGACATGGAGCGCTCGCTGTCGATGGCCGGCTCCGCCACCGCGGAATCGATCACATCGGGTGCGCGTGAAGCGCAGAGCACGCTGGTCAATGCGTCGACCGACGCAGCGAGCAAGGTGTCGTCGCTTGCCGCCGACATCCAGCGCGCGCTGTCGATGGCCGGTTCCGGCACCATCGAGGTGCTGACGGCCGGCGCTCGCGAGGCGCAGAACACCCTCGTCACCGCGTCGACCGATGCCGCCAACCACGTCAAGTCGCTGGCAGCCGATGTCGAGCGCACCCTGACGTCGGTCGGCACCAACACCGCCCAGTCGATCCTCGGCAGTGCCCGCGATGCCCAGAACTCGTTCGTCACAACGTCGAGCGAGGCTGCAGCCCAGATCCGCACGATCTCCGTCGAGATCGAGCGCTCGCTGACCACCGCCAGCGCCGAGACCGCGCAGACCATCCTGGGCAGCGCCCGCGAAGCCCAGAGCTCGTTTGCGGCGACCTCCGCCGATGCCGCCGCGCAGATCCGCACGCTCTCGACCGATATCGAGCGCGCGCTGGGCTCGGTCACGGCCAAGACCACCGACAATATCCAGACGTCTGCGCAGAACGCACAGGCCGCACTGATCACCATGTCCAACGAGGTCTCGACCAAGGTCAAGACGACCTCCGCCGACATCGAGCGTTCGGTACTGTCCGCAACCAGCGCGTTCGGCTCGGCGATGACCGGCAAGACCGACGAGATCGTCACCTATGTGCAGCAGCAGGCCGAGCGTCTGTCGCAGATGGTCGACGGCCGCCGCGGCTCGCTGGTCGAGGCGTTAACCGCCAAGACCACGCAACTGTCGGCCGACATGGATCGCGCCACGGCAGACGCGCTGAAGGCGATCGAAACCCGTGGCCTCGCCTTCTCGCAGTCGATGTCGGCGCATGGCGGCGATGTCGCGCGCAACATCACCTCGGCCGGCGATCAGGCGACCGGCGCGGTGGCGAAGTCGCTCAAGGAGCTCGAGCAGGCCTCGCGCGCGGCGATCGACCAGTCGCGCCAGGTCTCGATCTCGGCCGTCACCGAGATGCAGGAGACCAGCAAGATCCTGCGCACCGATACGGTGGCGCTGTTCGAGCGGCTGCGCGAGGGCAACATCCTGCTGCAGGAGGTGTTGACCGGCGCCCACGACAACCTCAACTCGCTGGAGCGCGCACTGGTGACCCGCGTGGCCGACTTCGTGTCCGCCATGAACGACGTCACCTCGCGCAACGGCGTGGCGACCCAGACGCTGGAAGACCAGCTCACGGTGTTCAACAGCAAGACCGGCAAGGCGCTGGAAGATCTCGGCGCGCTGTCGAGCCAGTTCGAGACCCATGGCAAGGCGCTGATCGAGGCGGCTGCCGTGGTCGAGCAGGCCAACCGCTCCACGACGGCTTCCGTCAGCGAGCGCAAGTCGGCGCTCGAAGCGCTGGTCACCACCATCGACCTGCGCACCACCGATCTCGACCAGCGGCTGTCGCGCTTCACCGGGTTGCTCGATGAATCGCTCGGCGCGGCCGAGGAACGCGCCCGCGACATCGCGCGCGTGGTGGCGGAGACCGCAGGCGCGGGTTCGGCTGCGATCAGCCGGCAGTTCGAGGCGGTGCGCCAGGCGGCCGAGAACGAGCGTCAGCAGACCGTCGACGCCATGAACGAGCTCTACCAGCAGAGCAACGCCGAGACCGATGCGATGTTCAAGGAATCGACGGAGAAGTTCTCCGCGATGGTCACGGCGATGAAGCAGATGGCGAGCGAGATGCACAGCGAGCTCGAGGCCACCCGCAACGAGCTGCGCCGCGGCGTGCTCGAGATGCCGCAGGAGGCTGCCGAAAACACCGCGCAGATGCGCAAGGTGATCGTCGACCAGATCGAGGCGCTCGCCGAGCTGAACCGCATCGTCGCCCATCACGGCCGCGGGCTCGACGTGGTCTCGACCACCCGCGCCAGCGTGCGCCACGAGGAGCCGGTGATGGCTGCTGCCGGCGGCCGTGCCGACGTGCGGATGCGGGACAGCATCCGTGACAACGGCAACAGCGCCTCGACGCTGCCGCCGCCCGATCTCGGCATGGCGGCCTCGCGTCGCACCGAGGCCCCCTCGGTCAGCCCGGCCGGCCCCAACAACGCCGACGGCTGGCTGTCCGACCTGCTCAACCGCAGCGACGCACCGCCGCCCGCCCCGCAGGGCCGCGACGCCCAGCAGCGCCCGCGTCCGCAGCAGCAGCCGGCCGCCAATCCGCTGGAGTCGCTGTCGCTCGACATCGGCCGGCTGATGGACCGCACCCTGGCGGCCGAGATGTGGGATCGCTACCAGCGCGGCGAGAACAAGGCGTTCTCCAAGCGCCTCTACACGCCGGCCGGCCAGAAGGCGTTCGACGAAGTGGCCCGCAAGTACCGCGCCGACCGCGGCTTCAAGCAGACGGTCGACCGCTACATCGCAGAGTTCGAGCGCCTGCTCGACGAAGTCGCCCGCGAAGGCCGCGGCCAGCAGGAGCTGGCTGGCCACCTCACCTCGGAGACCGGGCTGGTCTACACCCTGCTCGCGCACGCCGCGGGACGGCTGGGGTAAGCGCCCGACGATCGTGACACCGGAAACGGAGGCAGCAATGCCTCCGTTTTGCTTTTGACCGATGCAGGGATAAATTGCCCGAGAACGAGCTGAGAGGCCTCGGATGCTGCTCGCAGGCTGGTACTCCGTCGTTGCGCTGACGGTGCTGCAGACAATCGGGTTCGCCGCGGTTGCGACGGCGGATCAGATCCAGCCGTCCAAGATCCGGACCATCAAAATAACGGAAGACGCCAAGCCCGCACCCGATGCGCATGTCGTTCAAACGGCGCCGGTCAGGCCTGCCTCCGATGAGCCCCACAATGCGTCCAATAAATGGTCGGGCACGCCGGGCCTCGTCAGTGCCACATCCAATCCCCACCGCATTCGCAGCTTGACGATCCGCTCGGAGCACCCGGACGCGGATCCCCGCTATCGCCGCTTCGCTCCTGAAGCACTGGAGCCAACTCAGGCCGCGCCACAATAGAAGTGCGAGGGTCGTCGAAACCGAGCAGGCGGCGCAGCCTACTGCCGGCGCCGCGGCCCAGGCGCTGCGGCGGCCGGAGCCGGCGCGGGCTCGGGTGCGGCGTTGTTGCTGCCGCCGAAGATCACCCGGCTCGGATTGCGGTCGAAATTGTTCACGGCGCGGCTGATGTCGGCGAGCGTGCGGCGGCCGTCGTTGATCAAGAGATTGGAGCGCTTGTCGACATTGTCGGCGAGCTCGCGGATCGACTTCACCATCTGGTTCAGCTCGCTGCCGTTGTTGCCGCCGGCGATCGCATTGAGGCCCAGCATCAGATTATCGGCCTTGGCCATCACGCCGTCGACCTTGACCATGACGTTGTCGATCTTCTCGGAATTGCGCGCCAGCGCCTCGGTGAAGACCTCGAGGTTCTTCAGCGAATTCTTCACCGACTGCTGATTGTCGGCGACGATGCGGTTGACGTTCTGCAGGGTTGCCCGGATCGCCTCGGTGACGTCCTGCAATGCGTTGGGATCGGCGGTCAGAACCGGGATGCCGTCTTCATCGAGCGGCACCGGCGGGGCGGCCTCCTCGCCGCCCTTCAGCGAGATCGCCGCGACGCCGGTCAGCCCCTGGAATTCGAGGCCGACCAGGGTGTCCTTGCGGAGCGGTGCGTTGTTCTCGATCATCGCCAGCGCGACCACGCGCCGCGGGTTGTCGAGCTTCACCGAAACCACTTCCCCTATTCGGATACCGTTGAAATTGACATTGCCGCCATTGCGCAGGCCCGACGCCGGCCCCTCGAAGATCACCCGCAACGGGCTGCGCTGCTTGGTGGTGTGCAGGCTCTGGAACCACAGCACGAAGCCGAACGCGGCGGCGATCACCGCCAGCGTGAAAGCCCCGATCAAGACGTAGTTCGCCCGCGTTTCCATCAATTGCTCGCGTTATTCACTCTTGGGCTCCCGCGCAGCCAGTCCGCGCGAGCCCGTCGAATTTCCTGTTGGCGCATGATCTCGTCCGAAAACCGGTCTCCTCGTTGCGGGATCATGGGCTAGGCCACAACGGCTCGGGCGCGCTTGCCGTTGAAATATTGCTGCAGCCATGGATGCTGCGATGCCTTCATGTCGGCGATCGATCCTGCTGCAATGATCTTACCGTTCCCTAAAACGGCGATACGGTCGCACGCGGTGTAAAGACTGTCGAGATCGTGGGTTACCATGAAAACGGTCAGCCCCAAAGTGCGCTGCAAGGTGCGCACCAGCTCGTCGAAATCGCCGGCGCCGATCGGATCGAGGCCCGACGTCGGCTCGTCGAGAAACACGAGCTCCGGATCGAGCGCGAGTGCGCGCGCCAGCGCGACGCGCTTGATCATGCCGCCGGACAGTTCCGACGGATAGCGATCGGCGACCTCGGGCTTGAGGCCGACCATCACCAGTTTCGCGACCATGATCTCGTCGAGCAGCCGCTGCGAGACGCGCAGGTATTCGCGCGCCGGAAACTGGATGTTCTGGCGCACCGTCAGCGAGGAGAACAGCGCGCCCTGCTGGAACAGGATGCCCCAGCGCCGCTCGACGGCGCGGCGCTGCGACGAGCTCGCGGCATCGAGATCGACGCCGAACACTTCGATGCTGCCGGAGACCTTCGGCACGAGCCCGATGATGGTGCGGGTCAGCACCGACTTGCCGGCGCCCGACGGCCCGACGAAGCCCAAGATCTCGCCGCGCTTGACGTCGAGGTTGAGGCCGTCGAGCACCCGCGTCTCGCCGAATTGCACGGTGATGTCGCGAACCCGGATGATGGCGTCGTTGTCCTCTTCCGCCATGATCACATCCCGATCGAGGCGAAGAAGATCGCGAACACGCCGTCCATCACGATCACGAAGAAGATCCCTTTCACCACCGAGGCGGTGGTGTGCTGACCGAGCGATTCCGCCGAGCCCTGCACCGCCAGCCCCTCGACGCAGGCGACGATGCCGATCACCGCCGCCATGACCGGCGCCTTGACCATGCCGACGATGAAATGGTCGATCGATATGGCATCACGAAGGCGGAGCAGGAAGGCCTCCGGATCGACGCCGCCATAGAGCCAGGCCACCAGGCCCCCGCCATAGAGCGCGGCCATCGCACCGAGGAAGGCCAGGATCGGCAGCGCCAGCACCAGCGCCAGCATGCGCGGCAGGATCAGGACCTCGATCGGATCGAAGCCCATGGTGCGCAGCGCGTCGATCTCCTCGCGCATCTTCATCGAGCCGAGCTCGGCGGTATAGGCCGAGCCTGAGCGGCCCGCGACCATGATCGCGACCAGCAGCACGCCGATCTCGCGCAGCACCAGCACGCCCAGCATGTCGACCACGAAGATGTCGGCGCCGAACCTGCGGAAATGGAAGATGCCCTGCTGCGAGATGATGCAGCCGATCAGGAAGGTGATCAGCACCACGATCGGCACCGCGCGCAGACAGACCTGCTCGAGGTGATGCACCGTCGAGGTGAAGCGGAAGCTGCGCGGATGGATCAGCACCTTGGCAGCCGCGGCCAGCACCGCGCCGAGCATGTCGACCAGCCCGATGATGGTGCCGCCGATCCCGGCCACGGTGCGCCCGATCTGCTCGAGCATGCCCGATATCAGCAGCGGTTCGCGCGCCGCCTTGGGCGCGGGGCCGACGCGGCGGACCTCGTCGACCAAGCTGGAATAGTTAGCCGAGAGGCCCGCGATCTCGGCTTCGGCGCTGGCATCGCTCAGGCTGCGGCGCAGCCGCTCGATCAGCCAGGCGCCAAAGGTGTCGAGGCTCGCGACCTGCGACACGTCGATGAAGATGTGGGGACGGCTGCCGCGCAGCTTCTCGGCGTCGGAGACGATCCGCTCGAGCGCCGGCGCAAAGCGGGCGGTCCAGTTGCCCGCCGCGCACAACGCCAGTCCTTCGCCTTGGGCTATCCGCTCCAGTGTCGGGTCGCCGCTCACCTTTTGCCCACCCCTCAAGCCGGCTGGCCGCCGCTCACGCAGATCTCCGGCGATCCCGGATCGGCTTGTCGAATCTGTCACTAACCAGCCATAGTTGGTTGCGCGTCGCAAGCTACGGTTCAGGAAATAGTAGACTTTAAAATGACTTCCAGCCCGTCCCAGACCATTTCCTTGAATGCTCGGATCGAGCGCTGGCCGATCGCAGGCTCGTTTACGATCAGCCGCGGGGCCAAAACCGAGGCCGTCGTCGTGGTTGCGGAGGTCAGCCAGGGCGGCCTCATCGGCCGCGGCGAATGCGTGCCCTACCCGCGCTACGGCGAGACGCCGGAGGCAACCCTGGAGGCGATCCAGGCGATGCAGGAGCCGCTCGCCGGCGGCATGGATCGCGCGGCCTTGCAGGGGCGGATGCCGGCTGGGGCCGCCCGCAATGCGCTGGACTGCGCCCTGGCGGACCTCGAGGCCAAACGCGCCGGTCAGCGGATCTGGAACCTGCTCGGCCGGCCCGCACCGGAACCCCGCACCACCGCCTACACGATCTCGCTCGGGATACCCGAAGTGATGGCGGAGGCCACCGCGAAGGCCGCGCATCGCGCGCTGCTCAAGATCAAGCTCGGCGGCGACGGCGATGGCGCGCGGATCGCCGCCGTGCGCAAGGCGGCACCGCGCTCCGAACTGATCGTCGATGCCAATGAAGCCTGGACCGAGGACAACCTTGCCGCCAACCTCAAAGCCTGCGCCGATGCCGGCGTCACGCTGATCGAGCAGCCGCTGCCGGCGGGCAAGGACGAGGCGCTGGCGCGGATCAAGCGCCCGGTTGCGGTGTGCGCCGACGAGAGCGTGCATGACCGCGCCTCGCTCGCGGGCCTGCGCGGCCGCTATGACGCGGTCAATATCAAGCTCGACAAGACCGGCGGGCTGACCGAGGCGCTTGCCATGGCGGACGCCGCCCGCGCGCTCGGCTTCGAGATCATGATCGGCTGCATGGTCGCAACCTCGCTGTCGATGGCGCCGGCGATGCTGATCGCGCAAGCCGCGCGCTTCGTCGATCTCGACGGTCCGCTGCTGCTGGCGAAGGACCGCGACAATGGCCTGCGCTACGAGGGCAGCCTGGTCTATCCGCCCGACGCGGCGCTGTGGGGATGATGATGGGTTAGGCGACGACGCGCCAGCCACATCACGAGCCCGCCTGCCGCCGCCATCGCGGCCATCATGTCGTAGACGCCGAGCCCGAAGCGCGCATAGACCATGCCGCTGACGATCGCCGTGGTGCTGGCGACGATGCCGCCGCAGGCGGTGAGATAGCCCTGCGCGCGCGCCATCACATGAACCGGCACGTGATGCACCATCAGCCCCATGATGCCGACCTGGGTCAGACCGAAGCTTAAGCCATGTCCGAGCTGGACCACGGCCAGCACCGCAAGCGGCGGGTCCTGCGCCGTGATCGCCCAGCGCGCGACGGCGCTGGCGGCCGCGATCATCACCAGCACCGCCGACGGCAGCGTGAAGCGTGGCGAGGCAGCGAACAGCACGATCTCGGCGATTACGCCGAGCACCCAGAGCACCGCGATGGTCAGGCCGCTGAAGCCGGCCTGCTGCCAGGCAATCGAGGCGAAGATGTAGTAGGCGCCGTGGCTGCCCTGGATCAGCGCCGAGGACACGATGATCGCAAGGAAGGTGGGATTGCGCAGGAGCCGCGGCGAACCGGCCGCGTGCGCTACGGTGGCGACCGGGCGGCCCAGCGGCCGCAAGGTCAACCCGACCAGCGCGCCGAGCACGGTCACGGCCGTGATGATCCAGATCAGGTCGACCTCCGCGACATAGCGCAGCAGGAACCCGCTGATCAGCGCGCAGACCGCGAAGGCGGCCGAGCCCCAGAGCCGCAGCGGCCCATAGCTGAGGCCGAACTGCCTGACGCCGCGCAGCGCGTAGGCGTCGGTGAGCGGCACCATCGGCGTCCAGACGCAGCAGGTCAGCGCATAGACCGCGAGCAGCACGAACGGCTGGTGCTGGGTGCCGATCACGGCAAAACCGAACGCGGTGGCTATTCCCGTAGCGATGATCGCGCCGCGCAGCATCTGGCGCCGTTCCGCGGCTGCTGTGACCAGCGGCAGCACGGTGAAGCGCGTCACCGGCGGCACGGCGGTGATGATGCCGATCCAGGTGGCATCGATCCCGATCGCCTTCAGCCACACCGTGAAGAACGGCAGATGGACCCCGGTCATGCCGAACAGCGTGGCGTAGAATGCCGCGAGCCTTCGCGCGAATCGCCGCGATGCAACCTTTGCTGCAATGGGGATTTGTGATTCGGAAGACATCAATTCAATTGCGATTCGCGCGATATCGTGGTGATCGTTAGCGTAACGCGCTGTGATTTGCGCGAAGAGATTGTGATGGCCGAAGAAGCATTCGCCCTGTCGCCGATATCCGCCCGCGCGGCCCTGCCGAGCGAGGAGGACTATGCCGCGATCAGCGCGGCCTTCATGGAGACCTCGCGGGGCCGCTGGTTCCTCGGCGAATATGCCAAGCGCAACCGCAACGCCGACACCCGCATGGTGCTCGATGCCGTGGCGCGGATCGAGGACAGCCTCAGCGCGCAGCGGCAGGCTGCCCAAGCTGCCGTCAGGGACGAGCAATTGGCGCAAGCGCTGGCCGCGCTGCGCGGCGCGATCGAGGCCGCCCAGGCCTCCGCCATCACAGCGCTCGACGGCGTCAGCTTCGAACAGAATCTCGCGCCGGTGCGCAAGGGCGTGCGGGTGATCCGGGAGATCTCCTGGCGGCTGCGCGAGATCGGCAATGATGGGCGGATCTGCGACATCATCGATTCGCAGGCCAGCGCGATCGAGGCCGGCGCGTCACAGGTTTCGATAGACGACGCCAAGGCCGTGCTGGATGCCGCATTCGCGGGGCTGGCCCGCCGGCTCAGCGAGTTCGATCCGGACAAGGCGGCAATGCCTGCGACCAAGCCGGTCATGGCCGAAGTACCGGTTGCGGAACCGGCAGCGGCCACTGCTTCACCGCCGCCGTCAGCCGAAAGCGCCGCAGAGAGCGCGGTCCCCGATGCGACGTCGGCGGCCGCGCCGTCGACACCGCCTCAGGAAGCCGCTGCAGCGCCGACCGCCGAAGCCGCGATGCCCGCTGCAACGCCGCCCACCGAGGCTGCCGCGGTGGCAATGCCGCAGCCGAGCGAAGCCTGGCTCAAGGCTGAAGCCGCACTGGCCGAAGCCGAGGCCGCCGAACTCGCCCGCGTCACCGACGAGGCGGCCGCCGACGCCCATGACGAAGCGGTGCTCGACCTGATCGCGATGGAAATGGGCGCACCCGATCCGGTCGACGAAGAGGCGATCGCCGAGGAAATGCGCGCCGCCGAGGAGCTGCGTGTCGCCGAAGCGATGGCCGCCGAGCCAGAGCCCGAAATGGTTGCACCGGCCATTCAGCCCGAGCCTGCACCGGAGCCCGAGCCGAAGGTCGAGGACAAGCTCGAGCCAGCACTGGTGGTGGAAGCGGCGGTTGCAGCGGCTCCGGCGGCGGTGCCACCGCCTCTCCCGCCGACCGTTGCGGCTGCGCCGGCTCCTGCGGCAGAGGTCTCGCTCGGCTCCACCATCATCGCCAGCGGCCTTTTGAAAAAGCCGAACGTCGCGGCCAACGATCCGCTCGCGCCGATCCGCCGCATGACTCAGGCCGAGAAGATCGCGTTCTTCTCGTAAGCGCAGGCGTGCTCACGCTACGCCTTCACCTCCGATTGACCGCCCACGCTCCGTGACCCAGCTCACGTACCGCGGCCGCATCCGCGTCTAGCCTCCCCTGCGACCGGTCCGCACCGGGATCAGCATTGGGAGCGCGCGATGGTCCGCCTGACATCCATCATGATATCGGCCGCCTTGCTCGGCCTGTTGATCCTTGCTGCGCCCGGCACAGCGTTTGCCGAGGCCACCGGCGTCACCGTCGGCAACGCACCGCAGGCACCGGCGCCATCCATCGATCAGACCGCTTCGCCGGCAACACCGACCGCAGCGACGCCGGCTGTACTACGCGGCCCCGAGCAGCGCGTGGCGCTCGTGATCGGCAATGCGAACTATGAGAATGCGCCAAAACTCGCGAATCCCGGCAATGACGCGCAGTCGATGGCCGAGCTGTTGAACGCGGCCGGCTTCGAGGTGATCTCCGCGACCGACCTCCGGCAGGGCGACATGGTGAAGGTGTTGCGGGATTTCTCCGACAAGGTCGCGGCGCGTGGCCCGGGCACGGTCGCCATGATCTACTACGCCGGCCACGGCGTGCAGCTCGCCGGCGAGAACTATTTGATCCCGGTCGATGCGAAGATCGCGACGCCGTCCGACCTCGACGGCAATTCGGTGCGCCTCGTCGACGTGATGGGCACGCTGGAGAACATCCCGAGCCGGATGCGGATCGTGGTGCTCGATGCCTGCCGCAACAACCCGTTTCCCAACGTCAACGACGCCGGCCGCGGCCTTGCCGTCGTCGACGCACCGAACGGCTCGATCGTCGGCTATTCGACCGCGCCCGGCATGGAGGCGCAGGACGGCAGCAACGGCCACAGCCCCTACACCAACGCCTTCCTGCGGCTGGCGCGCGAGCCCAACCTGCCGATCGAGCAGCTGTTCAAGCGCATTCGCCTCGAGGTCAACTCGACGACCGACGGCCGCCAAACGCCGTGGGAAAGCTCGTCGCTGACCTCCGATTTCTATTTCTTCGGCGACACCGCCGTCGCGTCATCGCGTGTGCCCGCGAACGACCCAGTCGTGCAGATGGCATCGAACCTGCCGAATCGCTCGGTGCGCCAGGCCTATGACTTCGTGCTGTCGGAGGGCCGGCCGGACTATTATGAGGAGTTCATCCGGCTCTATCCGCGCGATCCGCTGTGCGACCGTATCCGCTTCCTGCTGACGAACTGGTTGCAGGTCGCGGCATGGCACAAGGCGGTGCTTGCCAACACGCCGTTCGCCTACAAGACCTTCCACGACAATTTCGCCGGCGGTCCCTACGCGCAGCAGGCCTTGAAGCTGCAGGCCCAGCCGAAGGCGGTGCCGCTGATGCAATTCACGCGGCTCTCAAATCGTCTGGCCTTGCAGCCGGTCAAGGCGGGCCTGCAGGGCGCCGGCGGCAATGGCCAGATCGGCGGCGGCAGGATCGTCAACATGCCCGCGCCCGGAGCGAAGCCGGCCGGGATGCCGAGCACGATCGGCAAAGGCAACATCGCGAGCCTTCCTGTTGCAAATGCCGGCAAGAACGCATCAAGCCCGATCATGAAGGACGGCGACCGGCACCACGTCCGCACCGGCCGGCAGACTATGCAAGTCGACCGGATGCGATCAGGCGGGGGTGGCCGTGCCGTGTTCCACGCAAGCCCGTCAGGCTCGCATCCCGGCGGAATGGGCGGCGGCCACCATGGCGGCTTCAGGCACTGATCGGCCACGTCGCACAACGAAACGGGGGAAGAGCGACCATCGCCCTGCCCCCGCAGCTTTTCAAAACGCCGATCTCAGGCGACGAGCTTCGCGAACAGGTCGGCGTCGACATTGCCGCCCGAGAGCACGATGACGACGTTCTTGCCCTTGGCGTCGATCCGCCCCGCAAGCAGCGCGGCGAGCCCGATGGCGCCACCGGGTTCGACCACTAGCTTCAGCTCGCGATAGGCAAAAGCAACAGCTGCACCAACCTCTTCGTCGGAAGCGTTCACACCGTTTGCGAGCAACTTGCTGTTGATCGCAAAGGTGAGCTCGCCCGGCATCATCGCCATCAGCGCATCGCAGATGGTGCGCGGCGCAACCGCATGCGCCTCGCGATGCCCGACCTTGAGCGACAGGGCGTGATCGTCATAGCCCGCGGGCTCGGCGACGATCACCTGGGCCTGCGGATATTTTGCCTTCACCGCGGTGGCGACCCCCGCGATCAAGCCGCCGCCCGACGCCGGCGCGACCACGATGTCGGGCGTGAGCCCGAGCGCCGCCATGTCCTCGGCGATCTCGCGGCCGGCGGTACCCTGGCCCGCGATCACGAGGGGATCGTCATAGGGAGGCACCAGGGTGGCGCCACGCTTGCTGGCGATGCCGCTCGCGATCGCCGCGCGGTCGTCGCGATCGCGATCGTAGAGCACGACTTCGGCGCCATAGGATTTGGTCCGCTCGCGCTTGGTGAGCGGCGAGTCCGCAGGCATCACGATGGTCGCCTGCATGTTGAGGATCTTTGCCGCCGCGGCGACGCCTTGGGCGTGATTGCCCGAGGAGAACGCCACGACGCCCCCGCTCCGCTGGTCCTGCGGGATCGAGGCGAGCTTGTTGAAGGCGCCGCGGAACTTGAACGACCCGGTCCGCTGCAGCATCTCGGGCTTGAGGAAGACCCGGCTGCCGACACGTTCATTGAGAACGGGGAAGGTCAGGAGCGGCGTGCGCACCGCGAACGGCGCGACCACCCTTGCGGCGGCATCGATGTCCGCGGCAGCGACGGGTGGATTTAGAACGGTGTCCGTCATTTGCGATTTGTATCGCGGTGGGATGCAGCCCGGCAAGACGCTTTAGTGTGACTTGTCTAGCGTGAGGTGGGATGCGGGGCCGGCAGGGCCGCGAAATGGTGCTCCTCGGCGCCGAATTCGAACACTTCCCCCTCGCCGTCGGGCGCCGCGGGGCGGATGTTCATGCAGCGCTCGATGAACACCCGGGCCGACGCCTGCCAGGTGTGGAGCGCGGCGAAATCGACGCAGGCCTGCGGCGGGATGCTGAGCGCCTCCAGGCAGGCATGGTGCAGATCCTCATCGAGCACGCCGACCGGCGCCGCGCCGATCACGTCACGGGGACCGGTGACCGGAAAAGCGGCAACCGGCAGGCCGCTCGCCAATGCCTCGAGCAGCACCAGGCCGAACGTATCGGTGCGGCTGGGGAAAACGAACACATCGGCCGCGGCATAGATTTCAGCCAATTCTTCCCCGTGGCGGGCGCCGAGGAAGACGGCTTCGGGATATTTCCGCTCCAGCGCCGTCCGCGCCGGGCCGTCGCCGACCACGACCTTGGTGCCGGGCAGATCGAGATCGAGGAACGCCTCGAGGTTCTTTTCCACCGCCACCCGGCCGACGCTGAGATAGACCGGCTGCGGCAAACAGAGATCGACGTCGCGTGGATGGAACAGCGCGGTATCGACGCCGCGCGACCACAGCACCACGTTGCGGAAGCCGCGCTGGCGCAGCTCGGCGGCCAGCGCCGGGGTTGCCGCCATCACCGCCCGGCTCGGCCTGTGGAACCAGCGCAGCGCGCGCCACACCCAGGCTTCCGGAACCGGCGTGCGGGCCGAGACATATTCGGGGAAGCGGGTGTGGAAGCTCGTCGTGAACGGCAGGCCGTGCTTGCGGCAATAGCGGCGAACCGAAATCCCGATCGGGCCTTCGGTCGCGATATGGATGCTGTCGGGCCTGGCCGCCTCGATCATGCTCGCGACCTTGGCGCGGTACGGCAGCGCCAGCCGGAGATCGCGGTAGCTCGGCATCGCGAAAGTGCGGAACTCGTCCGGCGTCAGGAAACTGACCTCGACGCCGAGCGATTTCGCCGCCTGTGCCATCATGGTCAGCGTGCGGACAACCCCGTTGACCTGGGGATGCCACGCATCGGTCGCGACCAGGATATGCGTCATGCAGCGCGTGCCGTCACTCGCGGAACTGGCGCGATCCGGCGCACCGGATCGGTCCAGGTGATGATTTCGAAGCTGCCGTCCTCGTGCTCGGCGAGCGCGGTGCAGCTCTCCACCCAGTCGCCGCAATTCATGTAGCGGATGCCGTGCTCGTCATGAATCGTCGCGTAGTGGATGTGTCCGCAGATCACGCCGTCACAGCCGTGGCGCCGCGCCTCGCCCGCAAGCGTGGCCTCGAACGCGCCGATATAGTTCACCGCCTTCTTGACCTTCAGCTTGGCCCATTGCGACAGCGACCAGTAGGGAACGCCGAACATCTTGCGGAAGAAGTTGACGAAGCGATTCATCTGGATCGCGAAGTCGTAGGCCTTGTCGCCGAGATGGGCGAGCCAGCGCGCGTTCTGCACCACGAGATCGAAGATGTCGCCGTGGATCACGAGATAGCGTTTGCCGTCGGCGCCGGTATGGACAGTGTTCTCCACCACATCGATGCCGCCGAAATGGGTGCCGTAATATTTGCGCAGGAACTCGTCGTGGTTGCCGGGGACGTAGATCACCTTGGCGCCCTTGCGCGCCTTGCGCAGCATCTTCTGCACGAAATCGTTGTGGGTCTGCGGCCAGTACCAGTTCGACTTCAGCGCCCAGCCATCGACGATATCACCAACGAGGTAGATCGTGTCGGCATCGTGAGAGCGGAGGAAGTCCAGCAGACGGTCGGCTTGCGAACCGCGGGCTCCGAGATGGACATCGGAGATAAACAAAGTGCGAAAGCGCCGCTCGGGGCTTTCTTCACTCAAGGAGTCACTTCCCATGCCTGTGCACCTAACAGATTCCTGTGACAAGGCGATGACGATCCCCGCGACCTGAGGCTCCACAAAGCGTTAACGAGAATCAGCAGCGCGCCCCTGCCCTGCGGATAACAGCCGCATGCGACAATCTGGCGACATCGGCGGTCGCCGCTGTGCGTAACAGACGCGGTGTTGCGGCATGTCGCGGCGGAACAAGGTGCGCAGCCGACGAAGCGATGATGCGTAGCCCGGATGAAGCTACGCGCTGCGGCAGCTCAATAATATTTGTGGAAGTGATGCACCGGCCCGTGGCCGCGGCCGACGGCGAAGCGATCGGCGGCGGCGATCGCCTCTGAGATCCATGTCTTGGCGTTGCGCACGGCGATCTCCATCGTCTCGCCCTTCGCGAGTCCTGCCGCGATCGCCGACGACAGCGAGCAGCCGGTGCCGTGGGTGTTTGATGTCGCGATGCGCGGCGCCGATAGCGCGATGCTGCGCTCGCCTTCGATCAGGTAGTCGATGCTCTCGGCGCCGTGGCCGTGACCGCCCTTCACCAGCACCGCGCGACAGCCCATCGCCAGCAATCGCTTGCCCTGCCGCTCGACGTCGGCCTCGCTTGCCGCAACCGGCTCGTTCAGCAGCGCCGCTGCTTCCGGCAGGTTCGGCGTGACCAGTGAGGCCAGCGGAAACAGCATGGTCTTCAGCGCATCGACCGCCTCGGCGGCGAGCAGCCGATCGCCCGAGGTTGCGACCATCACCGGGTCGAGCACGATGTGCCGCGGCGCCCAGCGCTTCAGCCCATCGGCGATCGCCGCGATGGTCTCGGCCTGCGCCACCATGCCGATCTTGACCGCGCCGACGGCAAGATCGGAGAACACGGCATCGATCTGGGCGGTGACGAATGCGGCGGGCACCGGCTGGATGCCGCTGACCCCCGTGGTGTTCTGCGCGGTCAGCGCCGTGATGGCAGAGGCGCCATAGACCCCGAGCGCGGCAAAGCTCTTGAGGTCGGCCTGGATGCCCGCCCCGCCCGAGGAATCCGAGCCGGCAATGGTGAGCGCGACCGGCGTCATTTTGCGGCACCGGCGTTTGATAGGAATGAGACCATCTGGAATGAGACCATTATCTGTCCTAGCAAGGCCGCCGATTGCCAGCAAGTTCGCCTGACTTTACCGCAAGTTGGCCCTGCGCCTGCCCCCTTGTCCCCTTGCCTTGGCCGCCGGTTTTTGGCCTATAGTCGGCCAAATCCCCGGAGACGACTTTGATGGTTCCTTTCTTCGTCCAGATCAAATGCAAGCTCGGCCAGTCCTACACCGTCGCCAACGCGCTGGCGGAAGCCGAGATTGCCTCCGAGATCTATTCCACCGCGGGCAATTACGATCTGCTGGTCAAGTTCTATGTCGACCACGACACCGACATCGGCCATTTCATCAACGAGAAGGTTCAGGTGATCCCGGGCATCCAGGACACCCTCACCATCATCACCTTCAAGGCATTCGGCGCGAAGTAGCGCAGCGATCTTCACGCGTGCCGGATTGGACGGGCGCCGCTAAAGCGCGATGAGATTAGGTTGAACCATCATCGCGCTTTAGATTCTTGCTAGGCATGATCTTTTCGGAAAACCGCTTCGCACTTTCCCGGATCATGCTCTAGGCTGATGGCGCCGCGTCGATCAACGCCTTCAGGAATGTGACGACGATCCGGCCACTGCGACTGACTTCGCCGGCCCGCGACAAGAGCGCCATGCCGCGGCCCAATGCGATGAAGCCGGTAGCGATCTCGACGGGATCGGAGGGCGGCTGCTTGCCAAGCGCTTCGAACAGACGCGTCACCAGCACGCCGAGGGCACGGCGGTGCTTGCGGTTGAGCTCGTTGTAGCCTTGCGCGAAAGTCGGGCTGCGCAGCGCCTGCAATTGCAGCTCGATCGCCAGCACGGCAAACCCCGGATCCGAGTTGGCGGTGGCGGCCCATTTTTCGAGGCCGGCCATCACCTTCGCAGGCTCGCCGGACGCCTGGCCCAATACGCTTTCGATTTTTGCACGCTCCTCGGATTGGTGCTGTTGGACCAACTCCAGGAGGATCGCCTCCTTGTCCGGAAAATTCGAATAGAACGCGCCCTGCGAAAATCCGGCCGCGTCGGCGATGTCGCGCACCGAGGCCTGCGCAAACCCCTTCTTGATGATCTCCTCGCGCGCCGCCTCGATCAGGAGAGTCTTCGTACGCGCCTGACTTTCCTCGCGATTCAACCTGGGCAACGGATCGGCCTCCCGAATTTGCAAATACCAATTGATTTTCAGATATCATCTGATATCTAATTTCAGATAGCAGTTGATATTTATAACTCGACGAGTCGGCTGGACGCGCACGGAGTAGCTATATCATGCAGATCAGGGGATTGGACCGCACGCTCGCGATTCTGGCGACGCTCGCGGCGTTGACCGTCGCCGCCATGGTGATCGGTATCCTCACCACCAAGGGTTCGCAGGACTTCTTCCAGACCGCCCGCTCCGTGGAAAGCTATGGCGCCCATCTTGGAACCCAGCTCGTGCCGTTCGGTGTGCGGCTCAATCTCGGGCTCGATAATCTCTTCATGATCTTCTACGGCGCATTTTTCACCGTGCTGGCCGCCCGGCTGCGCACGATGTTGGACCCCTATCTGCTCGGCATTGCGCTCGCCGCCATGATGCTCACCGTTGTCCTCGATTGCGTCGAGAACCACCACATCATGACCATGGTGCATGCGATCCAGAACGGATTGCCGCTGTCGCCGGCCGACGGGGAGCTGCAGATGATCGCCTCCCAGGTCAAGTTTCACGCCAGTTATTTCGCGGCCCTGCTGTTCTCGTTCGGCTTCCTGCAATTCGGCAGGCTCGGCCGGACGATCGCCGTGGTGCTGTGGTGCTACATCCCGTTCGGCGTCCTGATTTCGGTCACGCCGGTGGAGCAGGCGAAGGCGCTGGTGCTGGGACGGACGATCTTCTTCGTCTTTGCCTTCATCCTGTCCGCCGTCCTGTTCGCTTCACAGGCGAGAAGCCACGCTCGGAACAAGCAATGACAAGCCCGGAGGGTCCACTGATGCCGATCACGATGGTAACGATTGCCGGACGAAGCCTGCTCGCGTTGCTGTTCATCCTTGCCGGCGCAGCCAAGATCGCCGGCCCCAAGCCGTTCCTCGACCACATGGCGGCACACCACATTCCCGGCTTGCTGCTGCCGCTGGTCATCGCGCTCGAGCTTGGCGCGGGCCTGGCGTTGCTGATCGGCTGGCAATCATGGCTCGCCGCCGCCGCGCTGGCGCTGTTCTGCCTTGCGACCGCGTTCGGATTTCACCTCGACCTCGCCAACAAGGCGGAACGAACGCTGTTCTTCAAGGACCTCGCGATCGCCGGCGGCCTGATGGTCATTGCCGCCGGCGCGTGGCGCGGATAGCAGGTCAAGCATCGCAGATAGGAGCCGTCACCGCGCCATCAGGAGGGATTCGTCTTGTCAGCCTTGCGCGTCGGCTTCGGCGGTCCGTCGACTGGCGGCAGCGACTTGATGTAGTCGGCGATCGCGTCGCGATCGGACGGCGAGAGCTGCGAGGTGTTGCGGATCACGCGCACCATCGAGCTGCCGGCGCTATCTCCGTCCGGTGTCTGTCCGCTCTCGAGGAAGTAGGCGATATCCTTGGTGCTCCAGTCGGCGATCCCCCGCGGCGTGATGTTGGGCACCCAGCCCTCGCCCTCGGGATTCGGGCCACCGGCGAAACGTTGCGAGCTGACGATGCCGCCGAGGAAATTCCGCGGGCTGTGACACTCGGCGCAATGGCCGAAGCTGTTGACGAGATAGGCGCCGCGATACCAATGCGCCGAGCGGCTAGCGTCGGCGACGAACGGCTTGCCGTCCATGAACAGGAATTTCCAGACCCCGACATTGCGCCTGATGTTGAAGGGAAACGGCACGTCGTGGTCGCGCACCTTGCCGGCGACCGGCGGCAGGGTCTTCAGATAGGCGAACAGGTCGCGCACGTCGTTGACCCTGGCGTGCTGATAAGACGTGTACGGAAAAGCCGGGAAATAGTGCGTCCCCGACGGCGAGGTGCCCTTCATGACCGCGGTGACGAAATCGGCCTCGCTCCAGCGCCCGATACCATCGTTCGGATCGGGCGAGATGTTCGGCGCGTAGAAGGTACCGAACGGCGACGGGATCGCGAGCCCGCCGCCGAGCCTGGTGCGGTCGTCCTGCTTCGGCACCGCATGGCAGGAGGAACATCCACCCGCATTGAACGTTGTGAGCCCGTTGGCGAGGTTGGGCTGGTAGGCGGGCAGCGCGCCTGCGGCGACGGTCGCGGGGATCGTCAGCCACCAGAACACACCGAAGCCGATCAGGCCGGCCAGGCCAGCCAGCAGGAGAATTCGTCGCAACATTCACCGATCCGTCATTGGTCGCGTCAGTTCATCAACCAGTATGATGGCAACCGGTCGCACAAGCTCGCATCAAATTTGTCGCACTCCCGATCAATTTGGGAATAAATCCGGAGCGCCGCGGTTTGAAGATTGCAACCATCGTGTGACGTCAAAGGGGAGAGAACCATGCCAAACAAGACCTTGCTAGCCACGCTGACGCTCGGCGCCGCGATTGCATTCGCGGGCCCGGCCCTGGCCGAAAAGCTGCACGCCAAGCTGGACGCCAAGTCTGAAGTGCCTGCGAATACCAGCGCCGGTACCGGCACCGCCGACATCGATTACGATGCCGCCACAAAGAAACTGAGCTGGAAGCTGACCTATTCCGGCCTGACGGGCCCTGCGACCGCAGCGCATTTCCACGGCCCCGCCGAAGCCGGCAAGAATTCCGGTGTCGCAGTGGCAATCCCGAACGCGACGTCGAGCCCGGTCGAAGGCAGCGCCACGCTGACCGACACGCAGGCCGCTGACCTCCTCGCCGGCAAGTATTACGTCAACGTCCACACCGCGGCGAACCCGGGCGGCGAGATCCGCGGCCAGGTGACGAAGTAAGGTCAACGACAAACGGCCAGCACAACAAAGGGCGGACGCGTCACGGCGTCCGCCCTCTTCATTGCTCGAACGATGACGGCCCGATGACCATCAGCCCTTCTTCAGGCGATAGGTCTCGTGGCAGCCGCCGCACTGCTTGCCGATCACCGTCAGTTCGGCCTTCAACGTGTCGACATCCTTGATCTTGCCCTTGGCGTCGGTGACGGACTTGGCAAAGCTCGCGATGTGCTGCTCGAAGCCGGCCTTGTCTTCCCAGATCTTCGGCCCGGCCGAGTAATCGCCATCCGTCTTGAGGCCCTTGCTGCTTTCGGGGAACAGCGTCGGCAGCTTCTTGGCGGTGTCCTCGAACTTCGCCAGCGCAGCGTCGACGGTTGTCTGGTCATAGGGCTTCTCGCCCTTGATGATGGCGCCGAGCGCACCGGCGTTCTTGCCGGTCTCCTTCATCTGGGCCTGGGTCTGCTTGACCTGTTCCTGGTCGGCCACGACGGCACCCGCACTCAACACCAGCATCGCAGCAACGACGACAATCCGCTTCATCGGCAAAATCCCTCAATTCGCTCTGTCCCGGTCCGCAGGTGCGCGGCCGGCCTGGTTTGCAAACACCGCAGGCGGAATCTTCATTCCGCCTGCGACAATTTATCAGAGAGTATGGCGGCGCTGCGCCTCGCGGATCGCAACCCAGACCCGCTCGGGCGTCGCCGGCATGTCGATGTGGTCGATCCCGAACTCGCGATGCAGCCCCTCGACGATCGCATTGACGACCGCCGGGCATGAGCCGATCGCGCCGGCCTCGCCCGCGCCCTTCACGCCCATCGGGTTGGTCGTGCACGGCACGTTGTGGGTCTCGAACACGAAGGACGGGCCGTCCGAAGCACGCGGCATCGCATAGTCCATGAAAGTGCCGGTGACGAGCTGGCCGTCGGTCTGGCTGTAGACCGCCTGCTCCATCAGCGCCTGGCCGATGCCCTGCATCGCGCCGCCATGAACCTGGCCGGCCAGCATCAGCGGATTCAGCGTGACGCCGAAATCGTCGACGATGACGTAGCTGACGATCTTGATGATGCCGGTTGAGGGATCGATCTCGACCTCGGCGAGATGCGTGCCGTTCGGATAGGTGCCGTCGGCGCTCGCGAAGGTCGCGCTCGCGTTCATCTTCGATGTGTCGCCGCCGGGACGCTTGGCGAGATCGGCAAAGCTGACCGAGCGGTCGGTGCCGGCGATGCGGATGCGGCCGTCTGCGATCTCGAGGTCGCCGGCGCCGGCTTCCAGCGCCTGCGCCGCAAGCTCCTTCAGCTTGTTGCCGAGCTCGTGCGTCGCCCGCTGCACGCTGACGCCGCCGGACGGGATCGATGCCGAACCGCCGGTGCCGAGGCCGGTCGCGATCTTGTCGGTGTCGCCCTGCAGCACATGGACCCGCTCGGGCGGCACGCCGAACTGCTCGGCGACGATCTGCGCATAGGCGGTCTGGTGGCCCTGCCCGCTCGACTGGGTGCCGATCAGGATCGAGATATCGCCATTGGGATCGAGCGCCACGTTGGCGGTCTCCTCGCCCATGGTGCCGCAGACCTCGACATAGCTCGCCATGCCGATGCCCCGCACCAGGCCGTCCTTCTTGGCCGCCTTGGCGCGCTTGGGAAACTCCTTCCAGTTGGCGATCTCCATCGCGCGCTTCATGTGCGCGACGAAGTCGCCGGAATCGTACACCTTGCCGGTCGCGGTCGTGTAGGGCAGCGACTTCGGCGGAATGAAGTTCTTGCGGCGGATGGCATCCGGCGTCATGCCGAGCTTTCGCGCAGCCGCGTCGACCAGCCGCTCGATCACATAGGCAGCCTCCGGGCGGCCGGCGCCGCGATAGGCATCGACCGGCACCGTGTTGGTGAACACGGTGCGGACGCGGCAATGGAAGGCCTGGATGTCGTAGAGGCCCGGCAACATGCCGGCGCCGCCATGCGGGATATAGGGTGCGAAGGTCGAAAGATAGGCGCCCATGTCGCCCATCAGGTCGACATCCATGCCGAGGAATTTGCCATCCTCGGCGAGCGCCATCTTCGCGGTGGTGAGATTGTCGCGGCCCTGCGCGTCGCCCATGAAATGGTCGGAGCGCTCGGCGGTCCATTTGACCGACTTCTTGAGCTTGCGCGCCGCGACCGAGATCAGCGCATATTCGCGATAGGGAAACAGTTTTGTGCCGAAGCCGCCGCCGACATCCGGGCAGATCACCCGCATGTTCTCCTTCGGCATCTTCAGGATCATGTCGCAGAGGATCTCGCGCAGCCGATGGCTGCCCTGGCTGCCGATCGTCAGCGTCAAATGATCCTTCTTGGCGTCGTATTCGGCGACCGCGGCCCGCGTCTCCATGAAGTTGGTGATGACGCGCGGATTGACGATGGTGATCTCGGCCACCGCATGCGCCTTGGCGAAGGCGGCCTCGGCGGCGCCCTTGTCGCCGATCGAGACGTCGAACAGCACGTTGCCGGGCTTGTCCGGCCAGACCTGCGGCGCGCCCTTCTTCACCGCGTTGACGAGGCCTGCCACCGCCGGCAACGGCGTCCATTTGACGTCGATCGCCTCGATCGCGTCACGGGCATGATCGACGGTATCGGCGACCACAAAGGCGATGGCGTCGCCGACATGGCGGACTTCATCCTTGGCAAGGATCGGATAAGGCGGCGCCGTGAACGGATCGGTTTCGAGGTTGAACAGGCACGGCAGGCCGCCCAGTTCGGCGACATCGGCCGCGGTCAGGATCAGCGCCACGCCGGGCATGCCGCGGGCCTTGCCGGCATCGATCGTGTAGGTCGCATGCGCATGCGGCGAGCGCAGCATCAGCGCGTGCAATGCGGGAGACGGTGCGACGTCGTCGGTGTAGCGGCCCTTGCCGCGAATCAGAGCGTCGTCCTCCTTGCGCCGCACACTTTGTCCGACGCCGAATTTGATGGGAGCTGCCATCGTCTCTCCAATTTCCTTGGTGTGTTTTGCGCATATTGGCGTGGTTGTCCGCGAAGCGCAAACGCCTTTCTGGGGGCGTTTTGCCCCTTGCGGAGCGGGCCTCGATCACTATAGCGGGATCGGGCGGAACGGCCGCGGCTCGATGGTCTGCCGGTACAGCTCGACCGCCCGGCTGGCCTCCTCCATCCGATCCGTCTCCATGAGACCATCTGCGTAGGCCATCCGTCGGACGAGGTGCGACGTCGCGAAGGTCCAATACTGAGACATCAGCGGGTTGATGAACAGATCGCTGCCGCTGGTGCGGCTGGTGGCATGATAGTTTCCGAACTCTCCACGCACGGCGCTTGCGATCGAATTGCAGACGATGCTCGGATGAGCCGGTTGGCGCTGGTTGGCGTAGTCGACCAGATCGAGAAACGCCGCCCCTTCCGCCGTTCCAGACGACAGGGAAAAGGCACCGAGAAATCCCCCATCGGCTGTCAGTTGCGCGACGTTCTCAAGGAAGGCGTGGTGTGAGACGCCATGGAAATGATCAATCCCGAAGCCGATCGCAGCGAGAAGCGCCCGCCCCTCGGTGGCATTCTGCGCAGCGACGATCGATACCGCATCTTCGATGATGGTGCCGAGTCCGGGCTCGTCGCCGAAAATAATACTATCGGTACCTCCATCGACCAGCACAACCAGATCAATCTGGTGTTGCTCGATGATCCAGCGGTAGCTGGCTGCGAGCGGCCGGACGCCACTCTTGGCAAAGGCGTAGATCGGCACCGCGCGCCCACGGGTCGCAAGCCATTCCGCCAGCCACTTCTCCGGAAAATATGGAATCTCGGCAGAGCTGCGATCGACCCGCCACGCGGTCGGATTGATGCGCTCGCCGCCGCAAAGCCAGAGATTGGTGAACGAAAAATTCCCGAACACCACGTGCTTTCCGCGCGACCAAAGGCGCTCCGCCAGGGGCACACCAGCGAACACGTCGAAGCCCCCGCCACAGCCTGCGATGAGGACGTTGGTGGCCTGCTCCATACGCTCGAGAAATGGAACCATGTGTGATGCAACCAAGGCGTTCGGGCACGACTGCTCCAACGCATTCGGGCATTATTCCAAGCGATTGACAAGATTAAAGAAATCTATACGCGCCGCAGGGCAAACAGCCAGCCGCGGCCGAACAGCGTGAGGATCAGCAGGCCATAGACGAAGACGCCGACCGCAACCAGCAGCAGCAGGATCATCTCGTCGCGGAAATGCTGCATCGGCGCGAACCACACCACCGCGAAATGCGAGGTCAGCCACAGCGCGACCGCTAGCAGCACGCCGCAAATCGCAAAAGTGCCGAACGAACGGATCAGCGCGCGATCGAGCGCGAGATAGCCGCGGCGCACGGCGAAGAACAGCACGAGCAGCAGGTTGACCCAGGCGCCGACCGCGGTTGCCAGCGCGAGCCCGACCTGCGCCAGCGTGCCGACCAGTGCGATCTTCAGCGCGACGTTGACCGCGACCCCGGTCAGCGCCGCCTTCACCGGGGTTGCGGTATCCTTGCGGGCGTAGAAGGTCGCAACCGCGCTGCGAATCATCACGAAGGGAATGAGGCCGACCGCATAGGCGGCGAGCGTGGCGCCCGCGCTCGCGGCATCGGCTTTCGAGAACGCGCCGCGGGCGAACATCGCGCGCATGATCGGATCGGCAACCGTCAGGAACGCCGCCACGAACGGCACCGAGAACAGCAGGGTGAAATCGAAGGCGCGGCGCTGCGCGGCCATGGCGCCGACGTGATCGTCGGCGGTCAGGCGCCGCGACATCTCCGGCAGCAGCACGGTGCCGATCGCGATCCCGATCACGCCGATCGGCAATTGGTTGAGGCGGTCGGCGTAATACAGCGCCGACAGCGCGCCCGCGGGCAGGAAGGTCGCGATGATGGTGTCGGCGAACAGCGCCACCTGCGTCCCCATCGATCCCAGGGTCGCCGGCCCCAGCGCGCGGAAGAAGGCGCGGACGTCCTCGTCGAGCCTCAGCGGCGCAAACCGCGGCAGGCCGCCATGGCGCGAGAGGTCGCCGGCGAGCAGGGCAAATTGCAGGAAGCCCGAGATCAGGACGCCCCAGGCCGCGGCATGACCGGCGCTGGGGAAGAACGCGGCGAGCGCCAGCGTCATCATCATCGCGAGGTTGAGGAAGATCGGTGCCGCGGCGGCGCTGGCGAAGCGATGCATCACGTTGAGCATGCCGCCATAGAGCGTCACCAGCGTGATCAGCAGCAGATAGGGAAATGTGATCCGCGTCAGTTCGATCGCGAGCTTGCGCTGTTCGGCGTCGTCGGTGAAGCCCGGCGCGAGGATGCTCATCGCCTGCGGCATGAACGCCATCGCCACCACAAGCAGGATCACCTGCGAGGCGAACAGCAGCGTGAAGATGCGGTCGGCGAACAGCCGTGCCGACGCCTCGCCCCGCTCGCCATGGACATGGGCGTAGGCCGGCACGAAGGCGGCGTTGAAGGCGCCTTCGGCAAAGATCGCACGGAAATGATTGGGCAGCCGCAGCGCCACGAAGAACGCGTCGGCGACCGGTCCGGCGCCGAGGATCGCCGCGAGCATGATGTCGCGTGCGAACCCGGTGACCCGCGAGAGCAGAGTATAGCCGCCGACGGTGAAGATGCGCCCAAGCATGCGCTGCTTCTAGCGCATGATTGCGTTACGAAAAAGTTTCGTATCAGGCCGTTAACGATTTAGGCATGATCGAGCCCGAAAACCGGAAACCACTTTTCGGGATCATGCCTGTAGCGCGCTGCGCACAGCCGCGATGACGCGGTCCTGCGCCGCCTCGTCGAGATAGGGGTGCATCGGCAGGGCAATGACGTCCTTCGACAGCCGCTCGCTGACCGGCAGGCCACCGTCGGCAACCGGATAGTGGCTGTAGGCCGTCTGCTGATGGACCGACTTCGGATAGTAGATCATGGTCGGGACGCCCTGCGCCTTCAACGCCGCCGCGAAGGCGTCGCGATCGATGCCCTCGGACAGGCGGATGGTATACTGCGCCCACACCGAGGTGCAGCCGGGAGCAACGCGCGGCACCGCGACGAGGTTGCCGAGTGCGCGCGAATAGCGTTCCGCGACCTTGTTGCGCGCCGCGATCTCGTCGTCGAAGATCTTCAGCTTCTCGAGCAGGATCGCCGCCTGCATGGTGTCGAGCCGCGCCGTGAGGCCGAGCCGGACGTTGTCATACTTGTCCGAGCCCTGGCCGTGGACGCGGATGCTGCGCAGCGTGCGTGCGAGCTCCTCGTCGTCGGTGAAGATCGCGCCGCCGTCGCCGAAGCAGCCGAGCGGCTTGGCCGGGAAGAAGCTGGTGCCGGTCGCGAGCCCGAAAGTGCCGAGCCGGCGGTTCTTATAGGTTGCGCCGAAGCCCTGCGCGGCGTCATCCAGCACAAAAAGGCCCTCGGCTTCGGCGACCGCGCTGATCGCATCGTGGTCGGCGCTCTGGCCGAACAGGTCGACCGGGATCACGGCCACCGGCTTTAGTCCGCGCGCCCGCGCCGTCGCAATGCCGCGCTTCAGCGAGTTGATGTCGATGTTGAAGGTCTCCTCGTCGACATCGACGAAGACCGGCGTCGCACCGGTCAGCGTCACGACCTCGCCGGTCGCGCAGAAGGTGAAGGTCGGGCACAGCACCGCGTCGCCCGGGCCGACATTCTTCGCCATCAGCACCATCAGCAGCGCGTCGGTGCCGCTGGCGCAGCTCACCACATGCTTGGCTCCGGTATAGTCCGCCAGCGCCTTCTCCAGCGCGGTGACCTCGGGCCCGTTGATGAACTGGCAATGGTCGAGCACGCGCGCGACCGCGTCATCGATCGACTTGCCGAGCCGCCGGCGCTGCGCGGAAATATCGATGAAGGGAATGGGCTCAAGCTGCATATGCTGGTTCATGGAAGCTCTTTGCACGTGTTGGATGGATGACAATCAGCCGGTGAAGACGATCAGCCGGCGATGCGGCGCGGTCCCTTGCGCATCGTCGAGGCGGCGGGCCGCGCGGGCGATTCCAAACAGCGGATCGCGATCTCGAGGCTGGCGACGCCTTCGTCGCCGGACACCGCCGGCAGCTTGCCGCTGCGCACGGCATCGAGGAAGGCGATCAGTTCGGCGCGGAGCGGCTCGTCGTGTCCGACCGGCAGATGACGCATCGAATAGCTGCCGTCCGGCTTGAAGCCGAAACATTCGGTGACCTGGCGCGTGAGCAGGTCGCCCATCACATACTTGCCGCGGGTTGCGACCGTGACGTTGCGCGCCTTGAACGGCGTCAGCCAGTTGGTGTTGATGTGGGCGAGCACGCCGGACGCCGTGCGGAACTGGAGCAGCGCGATGTCCTCGCGCTCGGCCACCGCGCTCGAGAGCTGCGGCTGCACCTCGACGATGTCGGACTCGGTGAACCAGCGGATCAAATCGATGTCATGCACGGCGAGATCGATCACGACGCCGACATTGGACATCCGCGGCGGGAACGGTCCGACCCGGGTGATGCCGATCGACAGGATGTCCTCGCCCGAGATCGCCTGCTTGATCGCGGCAACCGCCGGGTTGAAACGCTCGACATGGCCGACCATCAGCGTGACGCCGGCCCGCTCGGCGGCGGCGACGATCTCGCGGCCCTCTTCGACCGTGGATGCGACCGGCTTCTCGACCAGGATGTGGATGTTGCGCGCGATGCAGGCGAGCGCGATCTCGTGATGGAGATGGGTGGGAGCTGCAATCGTCACCGCATCGATGCCCTCGGCGAACAGCTGATCGAGGCTTTCGAAGGCGCGGCAGCCGACCAGGTCGATGGCGCGCGTGCGGTGTTCGGGCAGCGGATCGACGATGCCGATCAGCGTGACGCCGGGCAGTCCAGCCAGCACGCGGGCATGGTTGCTGCCCATCACGCCGGCGCCGATCACGCCGACGCGCAGGGCGCGGCCGATATCGGCCTTTGCGCCGGCTACGGACACTTTTGCATTCATATCGTAGACCCCAAGTAACGTTCTGGCGGTTGTCCCGGCTCCTCAAGGAGCCACACCGGCTCCGAGGGAATCAGCACCTAGGCCCTCTTCCCGATCTGCGCCTTCGGCGCAAATCACCCCGCTTCGTTGGCAGCCGCTATAGCACGGCGTCACAAATGTGGCGATTGCCAAGGGCGAAATCCGGACACGTTTTGATTCAAAGAGTTACATCGCCCGCGGCCGCAGATTCGCGCGGGAACCGGCGCCTCAGCTGCGCTGATAGTCGTCCTCGATGCGGATGATGTCGTCTTCGCCGAAGTAGCTGCCGGTCTGCACCTCGATCAGCTCGAGCTGGATCTTGCCGGGATTCTCCAGCCGGTGCACCGCGCCGATCGGGATGTAGATCGACTCGTTCTCGTGCACCGTCTTGACCAGCTCGTTGACGGTGACCTGCGCGGTGCCGCGCACCACGATCCAGTGCTCGGAGCGGTGATGGTGCTTCTGCAGGGACAGCCGCCCGCCCGGCTTGACGATGATGCGCTTGACCTGGTGGCGGTCGCCATTGTCGACCGACTGATAGGAGCCCCAGGGGCGATGCACCTTGATGTGGTTCTCGGTCACCCCGGGCGCGGTGACCTTCAATTTCGCGACCAGCCGCTTCAGCCCGTTGGCGTCCTTCTGGCGCGACACCAGCACGGCGTCCTGGGTCGCAACCACGACGAGGTCGTCGACGCCTTCGAGCGCGACCAGCGCCCGGTCGGTCGCGACGTTGCAATTGCGGCTGTCCTCGAACACCGCCGTACCGCGCGCCGCATTGCCGAGACTGTCCTTGTCGGAGAGCTCCCAGACCTGACGCCACGAGCCGATGTCGGACCAGCCGCACGCCACCGGCTCCACCGCGGCAAGAGCGGTCTTCTCCATCACGGCGTAGTCGATCGAGATCGCCTCTGCCGCGCCGAATGCCGATGCATCGAGCTTGACGAAGCCGAGATCGCGCGTTGCGTTAGCGACCGACTGCTCCACCGCAGCAATGCTGTCCGCATCGACGTTGCGATACTCGTCGAGCAGCACCCCGGCGCGGAACATGAAATTGCCGCTGTTCCAGAGGTAACCCGCATCGATATAGCCTGCCGCCGTCGCGGCATCCGGCTTCTCGACGAATTTTGCCACCGCGCGCACCTCGCCGGCGACCACCGCGCCCGGGCTGATGTAGCCGTATTCGGTGGCAGGCCGTTCCGGCTTGACGCCGAATGTCACGATGCGGCCGGCTTCGGCAGCCACCAATCCGCCGCGGCACGCGGCCACGAAGGCCAGCGTGTCCCGCACCAGATGATCGGCGGCGAGCGCCAGCACGATCGCTTCATTGTCGCGGCTCTGCGCGAACGCCGCACCGGCCGCGATGGCGGGCCCGGAGTCGCGGCGCATCGGCTCGAGCAGCACGTCGGCCTCGCGGCCGATCTCGGCCAGCTGCTCCAGCACCATGAAGCGATAGGCCTCGTTGGTGATCACGATGGGACGCTCGAACAAGGTCGGATCAGAGACCCGCAGCAGCGTCTCCTGGAAGGTCGAGCGCGCCCCGAACAGCGACAGGAACTGCTTCGGATGCACCTCGCGTGACGCCGGCCAGAGCCGCGTGCCAGCGCCGCCACACATGATCAGGGGAATAATTCGTCGATCCATCGATGCCTCTAGTCCTGTCGTGCACGTCCTATCGTATCCATCCGCGGACGGCACACCGAATTTGGCCGGGCCGCCGCGGCCGGCAGCCCTGTTCCTGGAGAGCACGATCCGAGCAGTCACGCGCCCCCACGCGTCTGGTCGGATTTTACCGGTTTCGTAAAACTCCCGGTGAGCGGCGGGGCGTCCCCGCTCCAGCCTGTTTAGCCGCCCCGTCGCGCCTGCCGCAATAGGGACCAGTACGGGTATTGCCAGATCGCCGCGGAAACCATACCAAGGCGGCGAATTTGGGCGCGCGAAAGCGTTTTGCGCTGTTTTTGACACATCCTGAAACCTGGCAGCGCGAACGGAAATGCGCCGAATCCTGCTTTCGACCGTCAAGATCCTGATCTCGGCCGCGCTGCTCTATTTCTCGCTGCGCAAGGTCAATCTGTACGATCTGGCCTCCCGCATCCAGGTCGAGAGCCTCGGCTGGCTCGGCCTCGCCATTGCGATCACCTTCCTGCAGATCTTTCTCGGGGTGCTGCGCTGGCGCGAGATCAGCGTCGAGTGCGGCGCGCCGCTGGGGACCGCCCAGGCGATGCGCTTCAACGTGATCGGCACCTTCTTCAACCAGACCCTGCCGTCCTCGATCGGCGGCGATGCCGTGCGGCTCTGGCTCGTCGCGCGCGCCGGTGCCGGCTGGCGGGCGGCCACCTATTCGATCTTCGTCGACCGCGCGGTCGGACTGATCGCGCTCGCCGTCGTGATCGCGGCCACCCTGCCCTGGAGCTACCGGCTGATCTCCGATCCCAACGGCTGGACCGCATTGCTGCTGCTCGACCTTGCGGCGCTCGCGGCCGGATTCGGCTTCCTGGTGATCGGCCTGTTGCCGTGGGCCTGGCTGAAGCAATGGTGGGCAACGCACCACATCCACGCCTGCGCGGTCATCGCGAACCGGGTGCTGTTCAGCCGCAAGCACGGATTGCGGGTCGCGGCGCTCTCGATCGCCATTCACGTGGTGACGGTCGTGATCGCCTGGTGCGTGGTGAAGTCGATCACCGCCCCGGTCACCTTCGGCCAGATCTTCCAACTGTTGCCGCCGGTGATGCTGATCACGATGATGCCGATCTCGATCGCCGGCTGGGGCGTGCGCGAGGCCACCATGGCGCTGGCCTTCGGCTATGCCGGATTGATCGCGAACGAAGGTGTCAACATCTCGCTGTTGTTCGGCGCGGTGTCGTTCGCGGTCGGCGTGTTCGGCGGCCTGGTGTGGATCCTGAGCCCCGAAAAGGCCGCCAAGGGCGCAGCGCCGATCGAAGTCCCGGGATCACAATCGTGATTCCCGGGATCACAAGCGTGAGTCCCGGGATCGCAGTGACCGGACCAGCATGAGCAGCTTCGAGATCCTCCTGTCGTTGATCGCAGCGGCTCTGGCCGCATCGATCTCGGCCGTCCTGATCCGGGCGACACGGCCGGTGCTGCTGCGCGTGGCGCTGGCGAAACCGAATGCGCGCTCGTCGCACCGCATTCCAACGCCGCAGGGCGCCGGCATCGCGGTCATTGCGGCCACGCTGCTCGCAGGCGGGATCGTCATCGTGCTGGCCGGATCGCCGGACCTGACGATTCCATTCACGGTGTTTGCGGCCTGCCTGTTCATCGCGGTGGTAGGGTTTGCCGACGACCTCCGCTCCCTGCCCGTCGTCCCGCGGCTGCTGCTCCAGGGCGCCGCCGTTGCCGCCGTGGTGTTGTCGATGCCGGGCGAGCTCAGGCTCGTCTCGGCCTGCCCGCTCTGGCTCGAACGCAGCCTGTTGCTGGTCGCCGGCCTCTGGTTCGTGAACCTCGTCAACTTCATGGACGGGCTCGACCTGATGACGGCGGCCGAGGCCGTGCCGATCACGGTTGCGGTCGCCCTGCTCGGCTGGTTCGGCCATGTCCCCGCGGCAACCACGCTGGTCGCGGCCGCGCTGTGCGGCGCGCTGCTCGGCTTTGTGCCGCTCAACCGGCCGGTGGCCAAGATATTCCTGGGCGATGTCGGCAGCCTGCCGATCGGCCTGCTGCTCGGCTGGTGCCTGCTCGAGCTCGCGCTGCATCAGCAATTCGCCGCCGCGCTGCTGCTGCCGCTGTACTATTTGACGGATGCGACGGTCACGCTGTTTCGCCGCATGGCGCGGCGCGAACCATTCTGGGCCGCGCATCGCTCGCACTTCTATCAACGCGCGACCGACAACGGCTTCACGGTGTGGCGTGTGGTCGGCGAAGTCTTTGCGCTCAACATGGTGCTGGCGCTGCTCGCCTTCGCCTCGGTCGCGCTCAACTCGCTGGTTGCCGACCTCGCCCTGCTGCTGGCCGGCGCGGTCGCCGTCGCCAGGCAGCTGCGCCGGTTCTCGCGCGCATTCTGACCGGCTCAGATATCGGTTCGGCTCAACGCGCGCCTCAGCCCCTCATCGAGGCTGATCGGCTGCTGCCATCCGGTGCTTGCGATCTTGGACAGATCGAGTTCAAGCGAGGCGAACAGGCTGTCATAGGCCTCCTTGCGGCCACCCATCGTCAGCGACACCTTCAGGAGCGGCGGTGGCAGCCAGAACAGGCGCGGCGAGGTTTCCGCCGCGCGGGCCAACCGTTCGACGAACTCCCGCGTCGAGACCTGCTCGCGATCGGCCACCAGAAACACGTCGAAATCGTTTCCCGGTTGCGACAAGCGATGCAGGATGAACGACGCTAGGTTTTCCGCCGACAGGAACGCGCGGCGGTTCCTCACATAGGCCAGCGGAAGCGGCATGCGATTGAGCACCGCGCGCTTGAGCAAGGCGAAATTGCCTTTCGCACCGGCGCCGTAGATCAGCGGCGGCCTGATCACGGTCACCCTCATGCCGCTGCCCGGCGCAATCTCCTTGAGCCCGACTTCGGCGGCCGCTTTCGAGTTTCCGTAGAGGCCGCGGGGCGTCAGGACATCATCCTCGCGAAACGGAGGGCGCCCGTAATTGCTGCGCCCATGCACCAGGATCGTGCTGACAAAGACGAAATCCCGAACCCCCGCCGCAACCGCCGAACGCGCCAGATGCAGCGTGCCCTCGATATTGACGTTGCGGTAGAGCTCGATCGCCTGCTCATCGGACTGCTGGTGAACGCGTGCCGCAAGATGAACGACGGCGTCCACGCCCTCGAGCGCGGCGCGCCAGTCAGTGGCGGGGCTGAGCGAGCCGATCGCCACGTCGTTTGCATCCTGCGGCGCGGTTCGCACCGCGCGCCGCACCAGCCAGCCGTTCTGCGCCAGCTCGGGCACCACATGGCGACCGACGAAGCCGCTCGCACCCGTCACCAGAACCGTCGGGCGACGATCAGTCATGCTGTCCGCTCCATATCGTGATCGGATAACAGCTCCGCGACCAGCGCAGCATAGCTCGACAGGGCCCGCTCGGCACTGAAGGTCCGCGCGGTCGCGACGGCGCGCTCGGCCATCTCCGTGTCCTGCGATCGCGATGCCAGCCTGACGGCATCGGCGAGTTGATCGGGCCGCCCCGGCGTGACGACCCAGCCGAGCCCGTTCTCGCTGACGGTCAAGGCCGCCTCGGCCTCGGGCTCGGAGACCAAGATGACCGGCCGGCCGGCTGCGAGCAGATTATAGAACCGGCTCGGCACCGATACACCGGCAACGTCCTTGCGATAGGGGATGAGCCAGACGTCCGCACTGGAGAGCAGCGCATCCAGTTCGCCATCCGCGACGCGGTCGACCAGCGTGACGTTGGCGAGTTGCGCTGCGGCCTGCATCGCCTTCAACCGCGCAAAGCCCATGCCCCATCCCGAGAGCAGGAAGTGGATATCGGGCTCGTCGCGCAACAGCCGCGCGGCCTGGAAGACGATGTCCGGATCGTGGGTGAAGCCCAGATTGCCGGACAGGCCGACGACGAAGCGGGCGGGAATCGCCTTGCGAAACGGATTATCCGGGCTGACGGGACGATTGCCGGGGGCGAGCGTGGCCCAGTTCGGAATGAACCTGATCTTGTCCGGCGTCATCCCGCCATAGCGCAGCAGAAGCTTCTCGGCGTCGCGGCCGATGACGATCACCGCGTTCAAGGCACGGAACATCAGCGCGTTGATGCCGCGCATCGCCCGCGCGACCAGCGAGGACGGCCGCAGCAGCCCGGCCATCACGAGAACGTCCGGAAACAGGTCGTGCAGGATCAACGCCGACCTGGCCCCCTTCAGCCTCGCCGCGATGGCAACCGCATAGGGAAGCGCGAACGGAGCGGTCACCGTCAGCGCCACGTCGCCCCGCTGCAGCCGCGACAACAGCGCAAAGAACATCCGGCCGGTGAACAGCGCCTCGGCCAGTGCGCGCTTGATCAGCGCCGCCTTTCCCGGCAGCCAGTTCCTGATTTCGACGACCGCGGGCCGCCCTGGCGCCGGCGCCGTCGCCGAGCCCGGCATCCCGGAGACCACCACCACCTCCGCCTCCTGCGCGATCCGTTCGGCTATCGCGAACATGATCGCGGCGGTCGTGCTGTGGTCCGGCGGATAGTGCTGGCTGGCGACCACGACTTTTCGAGAACTGGGCATCAATGGCTTTCGAAACGGTCCTGCCTCATCTTCAGCGGGACGGCGCGGTCAGGCGGCATTCGACCCGAACTCGGGCACCGCGTCCTGAAGGACGGCACGGATGGTCACGCGGTCATCTCGCTCGATCGCATCTTCGAGCGCTGCGAGCCACTTGCGCAGCGTCGACATCGGAGGCTGGTTCGGCTTGGCGGCCATGACGCCGGCGACGCCGATTTCGAGTGTCGGCTCCTGGCTTGCGAACAGGATCTCGTTCAGCCGCTCGCCCGGACGGATGCCGCTGAACACGATCTCGACGTCGACGCCCGGTTGCAGGCCCGACAGGCGGATCATCCGCTCGGCGAGATCGACGATCTTCACCGGCTGCCCCATGTTCAGCACATAGACCGAGACGTCAGGCCGTGCCGGCGTCATGGCGTGGGTCGCGGCGGTGATCACGAGATCGCAGGCTTCGCGGATCGTCATGAAATAACGGACCATGTCCGGATGGGTGACGGTGATCGGCCCGCCGGCCTCGATCTGCGCCTTGAATTTCGGCACCACGGATCCGTTGGACGCCAGCACGTTGCCGAACCGCACCGAGATCAGCCGCATATGCGACTTGCCCTTGGCTTCGATCATCAGGTCGTGATCCATCGCCTGACAATACATCTCGGCGAACCGCTTGGTCAGGCCGAGCATCGATACCGGCTCGATCGCCTTGTCGGTCGAGATCATCACCATGGCGCTCGCGCCCGCGGCACGCGCCGCGTCGGCGACGTTCACAGACCCGAAGATGTTGGTCTTGACCCCTTCGCTCCAGTCGCGCTCCAGGATCGGCACATGCTTGAGCGCCGCGGCATGGAACACGATGTCGGGCTTGAACTCGCTCATCAGGCGCGTGATGCGCTCGCGATCCCTGATGTCGGCGATCCTGCCCTCGATCTCGGGGCCGGAGTCGCGCGCGGACAGCGCCTCGGTGACCGCATAGAGCGCAGGCTCCGAGTTCTCGACGACCAAGAGGCGCGCGGCGCCGAAGGTCGCGACCCGGTCGCAGATCTCCGCACCGATCGAGCCGCCGCCACCGGTCACGATGACGGACTTGCCCTTCACCAGCGCCTCGAGCCGGGCGTAGTCGATCCTCTGGCTCGGACGCAGCAGCAGGTCCTCGACCGCGACATTGGTGAGCCGCGGCGCATCTCCGCCCTCCAACGACGGCAGGCGGCTGACCATCAGGCCAAGCCGCTTGGCGCGCATCAGCAGGCTCTCCGGATGCGCGTCCGGCTCGAAGGCCGAGGGCGTCATGACCACGCGCTTGATCGGCCGCTGCCGGCTCTCGAAATCCCGAATCACGGCCTCGATGTCATCGACGCCGCCGACCACGGGGATGTTGCGGATCATCTGGCCGCGGTCCGCGGCCGAGGGCGACAGCACGCCGACCGGCCAGAGCCGCTTGATGGCACCGTTCTCGATGCCGCGCAGCACGACTTCGGCATCGGCCGTGCGCCCGACCAGCAGCGCCGGCGCGGCATTGTCGGACCGGGCATGAAGCCGCGTGCGCGAATAACGGAAGTAGCGATAACCCAGCCGCAACGCGCTCAGCGCGAACACTTCCAGGAAGAAGAACAGGATGATCGTGACCCGGCCGAGGAACACCGGGCTCAGCGAGGCTGCTCCCGTGAAAAAGTAGACGTAGTCCAGCACGACCAGCGCCAGCGTCAGCACCGCCGCCACCCGCAGGATGTTCACCGCGTCCGGCAACGAGGTGAAGCGCCATTTCGCCGTCGTCAGGTTGGAGAAATAGCTGACCACAATGCTGAACAGCACGAACCACGGCAGAATGCGCAGCAGATGCGGCAACCGATCCGTGAGCAGGCTGCCTTCGAAGCGCAGATAGAAGCTCGCCAGCAACGCAAACGTCGTCGCGAGCGCGTCATGCGCCAGAATCAGGAAGTTGCGCAGGGTGAATTGTGAAAGACGCGTCATCTAGCAGACGGGTTGCTGGCAACTGGGAGTTGGCGACAAGACATTGGCAGGCTGTAGCGTATCTGCGGAGCCCTTGCCAGCGATCATGGACGGATCGAAGGCTCGGGTTCCAAATCGGCCCCCAATCGCCCCTTCAACGCCATGCCGCCGGCAACCCCGACGCCCAGCACATACATCCAGCCTTCGTGAAAGTCGAAGATGTGTGAATTAAACAACGAACTTGAAATATTCTGTACCACGACGAGAAGCCCGATCCAGTTGACGAGGCCGTCGCCGCGGAACAGCAACAAGTGCAGTAGCCACATCGCGTACAGTATCGCCACACCTACAATGCCCCACTGCACGGCGACGTTCAACGTTTGATTGTGGGGATTTCCGATCACCTCCCCCGATGCCTGGTTCACACCACCGGTCGCGACGCGCTCGAACAGGCCCCGCGTTGCTCCGGTGCCGTGGCCGATGACCGGGGCTTCGGCGAAGAAGCCGAGCGACTTGCGCCAGAATTCGAGCCGCAAGCCGAGCGACGTCGGCTCGTTGCGCTCCATGTAGAGCTTGTAGTCACGCCCGAATGACTCGGCCGTCCGTCGCAGCGGCGACGATCCATACCACGCCACCACGGACAACGCGGCGGCCGCGCAAAGGATCAGGACGATGCTGCGCCAGCGCAGATGCAGCAGCGCAAACACCGCGAACATGATCGGAACCGTCACGATCGCCGTCCGCGACACCACCACGAGCGCCATGTTGGCGAACAGGCTGAGCGCAATAGCCACCAGCAGCACGGCCGGCAAGATGCGTTTGTCCCGCAGCAACATCACGATCGGATAGGCCAGCGCGACCGCGCACAGCGTGAATTCCTGGCTCTGGTCAATGTAGTTCTTGACGAACACCCCCTGTTCGCCCGGCGCGGCCGCCCGCAGCGCGAGGTGCGGATAGGCCAGCACCAGCCAGGACATCAGCATCAGCAGCGTGCAGGACACGAGGAAAGCCACGAACACCCACGTGCCGCGGGTCGAGCGTTGGAAATGATAGAGCAGCACCGGGAGCACTAGGAGCTTTGCGGTCGGCCCGACCGCATACAATCTCGTGCCCCAGGCGGCGTCCGACCACAGCGTTCCGGCGAGCGCGAGGCAGAACAACGCGATCGGCGCCACGCAGATCGGCCGCTTCAGCAACGTCCAGAACGCCCGGAGGTCGACGGTCGGCGCAATCGCGATCAGCAGCACCACACCGAAGATGCCGACCAGCGAGGTCGACCACGGCAGCGACAGCGCGATCAGAACCGCGACGACGTCGGTCGTGGTGTGCCAGCGCGCCGGATCGCGCCAGGCCGGACACGCCGCGGTCGGTGCCGATGATGCCATGCTCGCGCTCACGCCTTGCCCTCGCGGGCGCGGGCAACCAGCGACGTCGTGCTGTGGCCCTGCAGGATCTCGACCAGCACCACCTCGCCGCCGGCGGCCTCGACGATCTCGTGACCGACCACCTGCTCGCGGGTGTAGTCACCGCCCTTGACCAGCACGCTCGGCCGCACCTTGGTGATCAGGTTGATCGGCGTGTCTTCCTCGAAGATCGCGACGAGATCGACGGCTTCCAGCGCCGCCAGGACCTCGGCGCGGGCGCGCTCGTTCTGCACCGGACGCCCCTCGCCCTTCAGTCGCTTCACCGAGGCATCGCTGTTCAAGCCGACGATGAGGCGGTCACAGGCGCCGCGCGCGGCGGTCAGGACCTTGACGTGACCGGGATGCAGGATGTCGAAACAGCCATTGGTGAAGCCGATGCGCAGATCCTGCCGGCGCCATTCCTCTAGATACGCATCGATATCGCCACCGGCCGGGACGATCTTGTCCTCGGCCGCGAGCGACGCGTGAGGCAGGATCCGTCGCCGCAGTTCGGCGGTCCTGACGATCGCAGTGCCGATCTTGCCGACCGCAACCGCCGCCGCGGCACTCGCGATCCGCAGCGCGCCGTCCCAGTCCGCACCGCCGGCGAGCGCGAGCGCCAGCGCCGCGGCGACGGTATCGCCGGCCCCGGAGACGTCACGCACCTTGACCGGCAGCGCCGGCACATGGATCGATCCGCCGTCCCGCGTCACCAAGGTCATGCCGCGCTCGCCCTGCGTCACCAGCATCGCCTCGCAATCGGCGAGGACCATCGCATCGGGCGCCGCCTGCGTGATGCTGTCCTGGCTATCGGCGCGGCTGCGGGTCGCCTCGGCGAACTCCTTGCGGTTCGGCGTCAGCACGGTCGCGCCGCGATAGATCGCGAGATTGGCGCTCTTGGGATCGACGATCACGCGCTTCTTCGCCTGACGCGCGGCGTCGATCACGTTGCGGATCACGCGCGCCGTGAGCACACCCTTGGCATAGTCGGACAGCAGCACGATGTCGGCCTGCGCAAGGCGCGGCAGGATGGCGTCGATCAGCTGCTGCTCGACGGCGGGCGCCGCCGGCGCCGCGAGCTCCCAATCGGAGCGCAGCATGTGGGTCGAGAACTGTTCGGAGACGAAGCGCACCTTGCGCGTGGTCGGCCGCGCGGCGTCGCGCACCAGCACGGTCTCGATGCCGGCCTCCTTCGCGAGCGCCTCTGAGAGCACCGTGCCGGCGGCATCCTCGCCGATCAGGCCGACGAAGATACAGCGCCCGCCGAGCGAGGCGATATTGCGCGCGACGTTGCCAGCGCCGCCGATATTGATCTCGCTGCGCCTGACCGCGATCACCGGCGCCGGCGCCTCCGGCGAGATCCGCGACACCTCGCCGTAGACGAACTCGTCGAGCATGAGGTCGCCGACGCAGAGCACGGTCTGGCCGGACATTGCACGGGAGATCGCTTCAAAATCGAACATCAGTCACCGTCATCCGCTCTAGCGATAGCGATCGGCGCGGTCGAGGAAGCCGTTCACATAGGCCCCAACCGCGTCTTCTAGGCGGGTGAATCCGCCATTGTACCCAGCGTGCGCGAGACGATCGACGACGCTCTCGGTGAAGTATTGGTAACTGCCGCGAATCTGCTCGGGCATGTCGACATACTGGATGTTCGGCTGCAGCCCGAGCGCGCCATACGCCGAGACGATCAGGTCCTTGAAGCTGCGCGCCTTGCCGGTGCCGACATTGAACAGCCCGGAGACCCTCGGCGTCGCGATCAGCCACATCATTACCCGCACGACGTCGTCGACATAGATGAAGTCGCGGCGCTGGTCGCCGTCGGCGATGCCCTCGCGATGCGACTTGAACAGCTGCACGACGCGGCCGGCTTTGATGTCGTCGAAGCGGCGCGCCAGCACGCTCATCATCGGACCCTTGTGATATTCATTCGGGCCGAACACGTTGAAGAATTTCAGCCCGGCCCATTGCGGCGGCAGGGGTTCGCCTTTCAGAGCGCGCTCGGCGACGGCGAGATCGAACAGGTTCTTGCTCCAGCCGTACAGGTTCATCGGCCGCAGCCGCTTCAGCGCCTCGACCGAGGCGTCATCGTCAAAGCCCTGCTCACCGTCGCCATAGGTCGCCGCCGAGGAGGCATAGATGAAAGGGGTCGCATTCGCGGTGCACCAGTCCAGCAGCCGCATCGAGAGACGGAAATTGGTCTCGATCACCAGATCGCCGTCGGTCGCCGTGGTCTCGGAAATGGCGCCGAGATGGATGACGGCTGAAAGCCGCCGCCCCTTCAGCCAGTCGCCGAGCTCGGCCGGGGGAACAACGTCGGCCAGCTGACGCTTGGCGAGGTTCCGCCACTTGCCGTCCTGTCCGAGGATGTCGCAGACCGCCACGTCGCTGCGCCCGGCGTCATTCAACGCAGCCACGACGTTCGAGCCGATAAAACCGGCGCCCCCGGTTACCAGAAACATGATGAAATCCCGCCAGATTCCCGTTGTCAGCCGCCAGCTTTGCCCCACTCCCGCGCCACAGGCAACGACGGCTTTACCTCTTATCGCGAACCGGTTACCGACTTGGCCGCGCCGGTCCGGCCTTGGCCCATTTAGAAATGAATATTGATTCAATATCTGATATCGAAACTGAGGATGCCGAGGATACCAGACCTATCCTCGTCGTGCCCTATGTTTGGATCGGCGATTTCGTGCGCGGCCACACTGTGGTCAGGGTGCTTCGCAAGCGCTGGCCGAACCGGCCGGTTGACCTGCTGACGTCAAGGCTTTGCGCCCCTCTGGTCGACTACATGCCCGGTGTCCGCGCCGGGATCGTGTTCGAGCTGCCGCGCAGCCGGCTGGCGCTGGCCCAGCAGCGGGCGCTGGCGACCGAGCTTCGAGCGCGGAATTACGCCACCGCGCTGGTGCTGCCTCGGACCTGGAAGTCCGCCATAGCACCGGCGCTGGCGGGCATCCCGGAGCGGATCGGCTTCTTCGGCGAGGCGCGGTTCGGCCTGATCAATGCGATGCGGTGGGGCGAACAGAAGCAGCCGCGCTTCATCGACAAGAACGCCATCCTGGCGCTACCGGACGGCGCCGCCCGACCTCCCGAATGGCCGGTGCCACAGCTTCGGGTTCCCGCCGACGAGATCGGACAATGGCGGCAGGCCAACGGGCTCGGCAGCAATCCCGCCATCGTATTGGGCCCCGGCTCGGTCGGCGCCTCCAAGCGATGGACCTATTATCCGGAGGCCGCGCGGCTGTTCGCCGAACGCGGGTTCGACGTCTGGGTGGTCGGCGGCCCCGGCGAGAAGGCATTGGCGCAGGAGATCGTGGCTGCCGGCGGTGCGCGGGTCCGCGATCTCACCGGCACCGATTTGCGCAACGGCGTGCTGGCGATCGCCGCGGCCAGTGTCGCGATCGCCAACGATTCCGGGCTGATGCACATCGCGGCCGCGATCGGCACGCCGACCATGGGCATCTTCGGTCCGACCGACCCGTATCTCTGGGCGCCCCTCAATCCGCTCGCCGCGACGGTGCGACAGACCAAAAGCAAGCTGCCTTGCCAGCCGTGCCAGCGCACGGTCTGCACCATGAACGATCATCGCTGCATGCGCGACATTGCGGCCGAGGAGGTCGTGGAGATTACGCAGCGCGTGCTGGCTCAGATCAGCGTGCGATAGACCCTGGCGATCGCGGCCGCCTCCGCATCCAGGCTGAACTTATCCACAACTCGTTGGCGCGCCCGCGCCCCCATCGCTTCGGCCGATGCCGGATCGCGCATCAGCGGCTCGAGCGCGGCCGCCAGCGCGTCGGCTTCGCCGGGCGGCGTCAGCACGCCGGTCGCGCCATCCTCGACCACGAACTCGGCGGCGCCCGCGCGCGCGGCCACGAGCGCAGCGCCGGCCGACATCGCCTCGATCAGGGTCAGGCCAAAGCCCTCGTTGCGTGAGGTGAAGGCATAGATCGTCAGCCGCTGGTACCAGCGCACGACATCCTCGATCGGCAGTTCACCCGTGATGACGATGCGCGATTGTAGCCCCGCGGCCTCGATCTTCCGCTTCAGCTCGCCCGCGAAGGCGAGTTGCTCCGGCACCACGGCGCCGACGATGACGGCGGTGAAATCGGGATAGCGCGGCAGCAGCCTGCACATCGCCTCGACGAACACGTCGCTGCCCTTCTGCGCGCGCACCCGCCCGAAGCAGCCGATCGCATAGCGTCCCGCCAATCCACTCTCGGCAAGCGCCGCCGCGCGATCGGCCGGCGGCGCATAGCGATCGGTGTCGACGCCGTGCATCACCACCGTGGCGTCGCGCTTGAGATAAGAGGCCGACAGCGGGCTGGTGGCGATGATCGCATCCATGTTGCGGATCAGCCAGCGCGTCAGCCATGTGTGATGACGCTGCGCGGCCGAGGTGAACAGCAGCTTCAGCGGCCAGCCGAGCGCGCGCAGCACGAGCCCTGCGATCATCTCGTCGTTGCGCCGCGCGTGCCAGATCACCGGCTGGGCGCGCCGCCACAGCCGCATCAGATCAGCGAATCCCATCGCGTCGATGCCGTCGGGGCGGTGCGAGCCGAGCCAGCCTGCGCGAAACATCTTTGCAAGCTTCGGCGCGACCATGCGGTTGGTCGCGGTGACACCCGAATAGCGCCGGTGCAGGTTGGGCACGATGAGCTCAAGCTCGCCGGCAGGTGTGTTCTCGATCGGCACGCAAGTCTCCGTTTCGCGCCAGTTCCTATACGCAACATTAAGCATAGTGGCCAGTTCGGCCGCGGCGAAACCCCCTCTTCACCGCACTCCCGCTAGCATCGCCGGTTAAAGATATCGGGAGAGCTCTACACATGACCGTGCTCGTGACCGGCGGTGCCGGCTATATCGGAAGTCACATGGTTCATGCGCTGGTCGATGCCGGCGAGAGCGTCGTCGTCGTCGACAATCTTTCCACCGGCTTCTCCGCGTTCCTGCCCGAAGGCGTTCCGCTGTTCATCGGCGATGCCGGCGACGAGAACCTCGTCGAGGGCGTGATCGCACAGCACGGCATCGACAGCATCATCCATTTCGCCGGCTCGGTGGTGGTGCCGGATTCGATGCGCGATCCGCTCGGCTATTACCGCAACAACACCATGACGACGCGCAGCCTGCTCAATGCTGCCGTGAAGGGCGGCGTCAGCCGCTTCATCTTCTCCTCGACCGCCGCCGTCTACGGCAATCCGGACCAGGTACCGGTGCCGGAGATCGCGCCGACTCGTCCGCTGTCGCCCTACGGCTCGTCCAAGCTGATGACCGAGATCATGCTGCACGATGTCGCATCGGCGCATGGCATGAACTACGTGGTGCTGCGCTACTTCAACGTCGCCGGGGCCGACCCGAAAGGCCGCGTCGGCCTTGCCACCATCGGCGCCACCCATCTGCTCAAGATCGCGGTCGAGGCCGCGACCGGGCAGCGCGCCAAGATCGACGTTTTCGGCACCGACTATCCGACCCAGGACGGCAGCTGCGTGCGCGACTTCATCCATGTCAGCGACCTCGTCGAGGCGCACCGCTCGGCGCTGGCCTATCTGCGCGGCGGCGGGCAATCGGTGACGATGAATTGCGGCTACGGCCGCGGCTATTCCGTGCTCGAGACCATCGAGGCGGTGCGCCGGGTCTCGATGCGCAATTTCGCGATCGCCTATGCCGCGCGCCGGCCAGGCGACATCATGACCATGGTGGCGGATACGACACGGATCCGCTCGCTGCTCGACTGGACCCCGCGCTACGATGATCTCGAGACCATCGCGAGCCACGCGCTGGCCTGGGAGGAGAAGCTGTTCCGGGAGCGCGGGGGCGCCGCGCGACAGGCAGAATCGGCCTAAAAATCAAGCCGTTATCAAGCCTTTATTGTGCTTGAAAAAGCCCCGCCAAGCGGGCAATGAGGTCCGCAACCCTGACGGCCGGCGCTGCCCGCCGTCAATGGAACGCGGATGGCTCAGTTTCCAAAGAAAATTACCGACGATCCCTACGGCGCGGCGATCCTGATCCGCCGCCTGGTCACGGAACAGGGGATCACCTACTGGCGGCGTTATCTGACGGCGTTCGCCCTGATGGCGGTTGCCGCCGGCTCGACGGCGGGCGCCACCTATGTGCTCGGCCAGGTGATCAACCAGGCCTATGTCGACAAGAACATCCCCGGCATCGCCATGTTCGCCGGGATCACCGTGGTGCTGCTGTTCATCAAGGGCGTGGCGACCTACGGCCACATGGTGATCCTGTCGAAGATCAGCAACGCGATCCTGGCGCGGAACCAGCGGCAATTGTTCGCCAAGCTGATGAGCGAGAGCATCGGCTTCTTTTCGCAGCGGCACTCGTCCGAGTTCCTGGCGCGGCTCACCGCCGGCGCCAAGTCGATCACCGACGTGCTCAACATGCTGGTCAATGCGATCGGCCGCGACTTCCTGATGCTGATCAGCATGCTCGCGGTGATGATCTGGCAGGACCCGCTGATGTCGTTCATCGGGCTCGTGGCGGTGCCGCCGGCGATGCTGATGCTGCGCAGGCTGGTGAAGCGGATCAAGGGTCTCGCCTACAACCAGTTCACCGGCACAGCCGATATCATGGAGACGATGCAGGAATCGCTGCAAGGCATCCGCACCGTAAAGGCGTTCACGCTGGAAGACGCCATGCAGCAGCGGATCGACGAGAACATCTCGATCGTCGAGCGCAACGCCAACAAGATGGCGCGGGTCGCCAACCGCTCTAATCCGCTGATGGAGATGCTCGGCGGCTTTGCCGTCGCCGGCTGCCTGATGTATGGCGGCTATAGCGTGGTGGCGCTCGGCTCCACGCCGGGGCAGTTCTTCACGTTCCTGACCGCCTTCCTGATGGCGACCGAGCCGGCCAAGCGGCTGGCGCGTCTCAACATCGACCTCAACAGCCAATTGGTCGGCGCGCGGATGCTGCTCGAGGTGGTCGACAGCCCGGCCAGCGAGCAGGTCGATGACGACAAGCCGGCGCTGAAGCTTTCCGACGCGCGGATCGAGCTGCGCGACGTCAGCTTCGCCTATCGCCCCGGTGAAGCGGTGCTGAACCGCATGAGCTTCACGGCCGAGCCCGGCAAGGTCACCGCCCTGGTCGGCCCCTCCGGCGGCGGCAAATCCACCGTGCTCGCGCTGCTGCTGCGCTTCTACGAGACGCAGGAGGGCGAAATCCTGATCGACGGCCAGTCGATCTCACAAGTCTCGCGCAGATCGCTGCGGCAGCAGACCGCCTATGTCGGCCAGGACGTCTATCTGTTCCGCGACACCATCCGCGCCAACATCGCCTTCGGCAAAGGCGGCGCCACCGAGACCGAGATCATCGACGCCGCCAAGGCCGCCTGCGCGCACGACTTCATCATGAGCTTCCCGCTCGGCTACGACACGCCGGTCGGCGAGCACGGCACGCAGCTGTCCGGCGGGCAGCGCCAGCGCATCGCGGTCGCCCGCGCGCTGATCAAGAACGCGCCGATCATCCTGCTCGACGAGGCCACCGCCGCGCTCGACTCGGAGTCCGAAAAGCAGGTGCAGGAGGCGATCGAGCATCTCTGCCAGGGCCGCACCACGATCGTGATCGCGCACCGCCTGCACACCATCATGCATGCCGATGCGATCCTGGTGGTCGAGCGCGGCGAGATCGTCGAGCGCGGGCGTCACGAGGAACTGTTGCGCCGCGGCGGCCGCTACGCCTCGTTCTTCCGCCTGCAACACCGTCAAGACGCGCCGCTGGCACTGGCGCCGATCAGCGCTGCCGGCTGATCATCCTTTCCCGTCCTTCGGGACGATGCCTGCGCGCAGCACGCGCAGGACATTGCCGCCCATGACCTTGCGGATGTCGTCCTCGGAGAACCCGCTCGACATCAGCGCCTGGGTCACGGCGGCGATCCCGCCGGCATCGAATCCCGTGATGGTCGAGCCGTCGAAATCCGAGCCGAGGCCGACATGGTCGATCCCGACGAGGTCGCGGACATGGGCGATCGCCCGCGCGACATTCTTTGGATCGAGCGAACACACGGCGCCCTGCCAGAAGCCGATGCCGATCACGCCGCCGGTCCTCGCGACGCCCCTGACCTCATCGTCGGTGAGATTGCGGTTGACCTTGCAGGTCGCCTGAACGCCGCCATGGCTCGAGACCACCGGACGCGTCGCCATCGCCAGCACGTCGGCGACCGCCGCGTGGCTCGCATGGGCGAGGTCGACGATCATTCCGATCGCTTCCATCTGCTGCACCACCTGCCGGCCGAGCGGCGTCAGCCCGCCCTTTGCCACGCCGTGCATCGAGCCTGCGACATCATTGTCGAAGAAGTGCGTGAGGCCGGCCATCCTGAAGCCGGCGGCGTAAAGCACATCGAGATTGTCGATATTGCCTTCGAGGTCATGCAGCCCTTCGACCGAGAGCATGCCGCCGACCACCGTCACGCCGTTCTTGCGATCCGCGAGCAGGCGATCGATGTCGGCCGGTGTCATGACCACGCGAAGCCGGCCAGCGGACCTGTCGGCGAAGCTGTGCAATTTCTCCGCATGCCACAACGAGCGCTGCAGCGGCGAGAACCACGTCCGGGGCGGCTGCAGATCGATGATGGCGAGGTTCGTGATCGTGTCGGTGTCGTCGGCGTTGGCATCGTAGTTCTGGCCCTTGGGCGACTTGGTGACCGACGAGAACACCTGCAAGGCGTACCGGCCCTCGATCAGGCGCGGCAAGTCGATATGGCCACGATCCGATCGCGCGATCAGATCGCGCTTCCACAACAGGCTGTCCGCGTGCATGTCCGCCACGTCGAGCGTCGCCTGCAAGGCCTGCGTGGCGGGCGTGATGTCCACGGCCACGCGCTGGACCTTGTTCTGTCCCCGATCGATCCGTTCCGGGGTCACCACAAAAAAGCGAACGGCGGAGGCGGCCAGGACCGCCGCGACCAGGGCAAGACCGATCGAAAGCCATCTCCGCGTCGGCATCACCGCTCGCGCCTGCCGAAGGCAGCCGCGCCCGGCGGAAAGCTGGCCTCACCTCTGCGCCCGGTGCAACCGCAGCCACTAGCCCTGAGCGGCGTAAGCGCGTAAAAACCGCCCGCGCTCCCTCCTTCAACCCTCCGGGACCCGTTCATGAACGCCGCCTCCACCGTCATTCCGCTTCCCCCGCAGCCCTCGCTTCCCGTCGTCGGCGAGTCCGGCACCTATCCGGTCCGCCGCATCTGGTGCGTCGGCCGCAACTATCTCGAGCATATCAGGGAGATGGGCAATGACGAGCGCGCACCGCCGTTCTTCTTCGGCAAGCATGCCGACATGCTGGTGCCTGATGGCGCGACGATCCCCTATCCGCCGCTAACCAAGGACCTGCATCATGAGGTCGAGTTGGTGGTGGCGATGAAGAGCGGCGGGCTCAACATTCCCGCCGACAAGGCGCTGGAGCACGTCTACGGCTATGCCGTCGGCATCGACCTGACCCGCCGCGACCTGCAGATCGCCTCGCGCAAGAAGGAGCGGCCCTGGGAGATCGGCAAGTCGTTCGACTATTCCGCGCCCTGCTCCGCGATCCAGCCGGCCTCGAAGATCGGCCACCCCAAGGCCGGCAAGATCTGGCTCACCGTCAACGGCAAGGAAGCGCAGAAGGGCGACCTCACCGAATTGATCTGGAACGTGCCGGAGATCATCTGGCAGCTCTCGCAGCAGGTGAAGCTCGCCGCCGGCGACATCATCATGACCGGCACGCCGGCCGGCGTCTCGCAGTTGCAGGTGGGCGACAAGCTCGAATGCGGTGTCGACGGCGTCGGCAAGCTCGCCGTGACGATCGGCAAGCCTGAATAGTTACCCGCTGCAACCCAGCAGCACAGCGCGGCCCCGAACCTGGTTCGGGGCCGTTTGCGTTTTCAGAATTGCTCGTGTCCATGATGATTGGGGTCGCCGAAGTATCCGCCACCTCCGCTGCCACCCGCACTGTCACCGCTGTAACCCGTTCCGAGGTAAGGCGGCGGATCGACCGGCTGGCGATGCGGGCCACCCGAACCGCCCGAGCCGCTCGAGCCGCCCGAGCCGCCCGGCGGCAGTTTCGCACCGACATTCTTCGGCGGCACCATGTGAAGTCCACCCGCCTGTGCGGAGCCCAGCGCGGTAACGCCGAACGCGACAACGGCAGCGAAAGCAATCAGCGAATTGCGTGTCATGCGACGTCTCCTTGAACTCGGGCCGGGCACCACGCACCAGCTCCGACGCCGCAGTCCTCGCATGATCGTCACAGGGCGCCTGTGACGTGGGTCACGCGCGGGCGCTGCCCGGCGAACATCGTATCAGCCGGGAAGACCCGGACTTGAGGTCCGGGGCTTTTCGCCGCACGCGGTCAGCGCATCGTGCCGGGCATGCAGGGCGGCTCGGTGAAGGGCGCGGTTGCGAACGATCCGACGTTCGGCGCGCGCACGCAATCAGTCGTCTTGCTGTTGACCGGTGTCGTCGTCGTCATCATTGAGGCATGGGCGCGCCGCGCCGCAGCATTGTTGTTGGCGGCCGACGCCTGAGCCGAATATGCAGCTGCCGCAACCAGCGCAAGCGCAGCGAAGGTCAATTTGGTCATGGGAATTCTCCGCGTGGATGAAGCCGACCAAGCTCGGCTCCTGTGACCAATGACCGTGTTCGCCAAGAAATATTTCATCACGTGCGATCACCGAACCGCGAGCACTTCATCACGATCGCGGATCGGGAATACCGGAACGACGCAGACAATCCATTTCATCAAGGCCGCGCGCAAACGCGGCGATGACGGCACGGAGCTTCTCATGATTGATCTTCGACGACTCGGCAAACAACTTGGCCTGGCCGCTTTCCTGTCTGCGGCAATAGCGACCGCTTGCTTCGCGCAGGCGGCGGTTCTGGATACGAACGTCTACGCATCAAACGAAACCGCGACCAGGCCTTGGCTGGCGCCGGTCGGCCATCGCCAGCCGCGGGCCGCCGACATTCCGGCCGCGGCGGCATCATCACAGCAGATCATCGACCAGGAAGATGCGATCGTCGACCGCAAGATCAGGGGCATCTGCCGCGGCTGCTAACCTCTAGTGCTTTGCGGCGTCCTGCGGCGCGGCTGCGCCAAGATGCGTCTTCTCGTACTCGAGCCACAGTTCGAGCAGCGCCATGAACGCGACCACCGCACCCGCAGCGATGGCAAAGTGCATCGCGCGGGTGTGGGTGAAGCCGAGCAGCCAGGGCGAGACGAGCAGCCAGCAGCCGACGAACAGATTGATCCACTCCTCCCAGATCGCGAACGCTGCGATCGCCGCCAGCGACATGATCGCGATCGCGGCTCCACTGATCCTGAGATCGATCGCCGCGGTCGGGTTGGCATGCGCGAACAACCACGGCGCAGCGAGCAGGAAGATCGCTGCGGCCAGATTGTAGAGATCGAGCGCCGATTCTTTTCGCCATTTCACCATCTGCTGCTCCTTGCCGTCTCACACTCACCGCTGATGCGCGGCCGCTGCGTTGATGTCCTTGCCGGTGTAGTCGGTCATCAGCGCGGTTGCGACCAGCGTGATGACGGCGCAGATCGCGATGTAGACCGCGATCGCAATCGACGAATGATAGGTGCCGAACAGCCAGGCCGCGACCAGCGGCGCCGGTCCGCCGGCGATGACAGATGCGAGCTGGTAGCCCAGCGAGGCGCCGCTGTAGCGCAGGCGTCCGGTGAAGCTCTCCGCGATCAGCGCGGCCTGCGGTCCGTACATCATGTCATGCGGAACCAGCGAGAGGATGATCGCGAGGAAGATGACCGCCACCGATCCGGTGTTGAGCATCGCGAAGTAGATGAAACCGAACACACCGGTCGCAGCCGCGCCGATCATGTACATGTTCTTGCGGCCGATCTGGTCGGAGAGATGCCCGAACACCGGGATCGAGACGAACGAGACCACCGACGCGGCGAGTACCGCCGTCAGCAACATGTCGCGCGACATCTTCAGCGTGCCGATGCCGTAGGAGAACACGAAGGCGGTGAAGATGTAGAATGGCGCCTGCTCGGCCATGCGCGCGAAGGCGGACAGCAGGATCTCCTTCGGATGGTCGCGGATCACCGTCAGCATCGGCGTGCGGTCGAGCTGACGTTCGGCTAACAGCTTGCTGAACACTGGCGTTTCCAGAATGCCGAGCCGGATGTAGAGGCCAACACCGACCAGGATGATGCTGAGCGCAAACGGAACGCGCCAGCCCCATGCCAGGAACTGGTCGCCCGACATCTGGCTGAAGGCGAGCACGGCAAGATTGGCGAGGAACAACCCGCAAGGCACGCCGAATTGCGGCCATGACGCGATCAGTCCGCGCGAGCGATCGTTGCGCGCCCATTCCATCGACATCAGCACCGAGCCGCCCCATTCGCCGCCGACGCCGACACCCTGAACGAAACGCAGCACGGTGAGGATCACCGCACCCCAGATGCCGATGCTGGAATAGGTCGGCACCAATGCCACCGCCGCGGTCGCGAGGCCCATCAGCAGCAGCGTCGCGATCAGCGTCGACTTGCGGCCGATGCGGTCGCCATAGTGGCCGAAGATCGCAGCCCCGATCGGCCGGGCGATGAAGCCGACCGCATAGATCGCGAAAGCTTCCAGCGTACCGACCCAGGGATCGGAATGCGGAAAGAACAGCTTCGCGAACACCAGCCCGGTGACGGTGCTGTAGAGGAAGAAGTCATACCATTCGATCGCGGTTCCGACCGTGGAGGCGATCACCGCGCGCCGCAACTGGAGCTGATGCTCGGCTGGCGTGAGTTGGTTGGCGTCGAGCCCGGAGGTTGGGCCAAGCGCAGGGCCGAATGTCGTCATGGGAGCGTCTCCCTCGGACAAGCCCCCGGATGAATTTTTGATCGTTCGGGTCGTTTGAGTACAAACGAAATGGCGCAGCCGAAAGTTCCAGCAGAATTGACCCTGGCGACTAGAACTTTAGTCGGCCACAGCCAGCGGTCGACGCCATCGCCTGCCTGCAGGGGAGCCGAGGGTCACGCCGCGCCGGTGCGTCCGAGGGGCTGGCATCGCCCGACTAGGGCCGATCGCTGCGCCGATACGGAACGTAGCGCGGCGTCCAGACCTTGGCGTGGATGCGGGCCTCGACTTGGTCGATCGGAATATCCTTGGCCAGTCCTTCCTTGTGCGCCTGGAGCGCGACCGCCAGCGCAACCGTCAGCGCGACTTCACGCAGCGCGCTGACCGGCGGCAGCAGATTGTGCTTCGGGTTGTTGCGGGCGGGCGAGACGCTGGCGAGCGCCTTGGCGGCGGCCATGAACATGCCGTCGCTGACCCGGCTGGCGCCGACCGCGAGCGCGCCGACACCAACGCCGGGGAAGATGTAGGAATTGTTGGTCTGGTCGACCTTGAAGCGCGCGCCGTCGCGGGTGATCGGCGGGAACGGGCTGCCGACGCCGATCAACGCCCGCCCTTCGGTCCAGGCCTCGATGTCGGCCGGCGCCGCCTCCTCGCGCGAGGTTGGATTCGACAGCGGGAAGATCACCGGCCGCTTGTTGCACTCGGCCATCGCGCGGACGATCGGTTCGGAGAACGCGCCGGCCTGGCCGGAGACGCCGATCAGCACGGTCGGCTTGGCGTTGCGCACGACGTCGAGCAGCGCGATCTTGTCGGGATGGCTTAGCTGCCAGCCTGCGATCGCCTGCTTGCTCTGCACGAACGGAAGCTGGAACGGGGCGAGCCCGCTCATGCCTTCGAGCAGCAGCCCGTCGCGGTCGACCATAAAGAAGCGCTTCGCCGCCTCGCTCTCGGACAGGCCGGCATCGACCATCGCGGCGCGGATCAGGCTGGCGATGCCGCAGCCGGCGGAGCCGGCGCCGAGAACGGCGACGCGCTGCTCGGTGAGCGGCACGCCGGTGACGTTGATCGCAGAAAGCAAGGCGCCGGTCGCCACCGCCGCGGTGCCCTGGATGTCGTCGTTGAAGGTCAGGAGCCGGTCGCGATAGCGCTCGAGCATCCGCGTCGCGTTGTTCTTGGCAAAGTCCTCCCACTGCAGCAGCACGCGCGGCCAGCGCTTCACCACCGCCGAGACGAACGCCTCGATGAAGTCGTCATAGGCCTGGCCGCGGACGCGCTCGTTGCGCCAGCCGATATAGAGCGGATCGGCCAGGCAGTCGGGATTGTCGGTGCCGACATCGAGCATGATCGGCAGCGTGGTCGCCGGATGCAGGCCACCGCAACCGGTATAGAGCGCGAGCTTGCCGATCGGAATGCCCATGCCGCCGGCGCCCTGGTCGCCGAGGCCGAGGATGCGCTCGCCGTCGGTCACCACGATCGCCTCGACGTGATCGAAGCGCGGATGGGCAAAGATGCGGTCGATCCGGTGCTGGTGCGGAATGCTGAGGAACAGCCCCCGCGGCTTGCGAAACAGCCGACTGAATTTCTGGCAGCCCTCGCCGACGGTCGGCGTGTAGACGATCGGCAGCAGCTCTTCCAGATTGCTGACCAGGAGCGCGTAGAACAGCGTCTCGTTGGTGTCCTGCAGTTCGCGCAGGAAGGCATAGCGCTCGATGTCGGTCTCGTAGCCGCGCAACGCCTCGAGGCGGCGCGAGACCTGCTCGTCCAGCGTCAGGATATTGGGCGGCAGCAGGCCGTGCAGGTCGAACGCCTCGCGCTCGGCCTCGGAGAACGCCGTGCCCTTGTTCAACTGCGGATCGGCCAACAGTTCGTAGCCGCTGAGCGCGGTGGTGGCGAAATCTGCAGTGGACTGGGACATGAGAAGGCCTTTCGGTAGGATGCCGGTCTGGACTGTAGCACTTCGATGCGCATGACCGGAACCCGAGTTCTTGTCCGCCAAGTTCTTGTCCGGCCATGCGGCCGGATCAATTGCCTCGCAGCCGTTGATGACAGTGCGATGAAGCCGGCGCCGATGCCCGGATTGGGTGGGTCGGCCGCACCGCGGCTTTGAATCGTTGCACGGTGCCCGATCACATCATCGCGAGCGCGTGATCGCTCGTCATGCCGGAGAGCAATCCGGAGCGCGAGACAACATTTTGTCCATGTCAAATTCGCAACGCAGGCCGCGCAACTTCCGTTCTGGTTCGACACGACACACGCCGATACTGTCCGGCAAAATCAAAGGTGAGGAAAAACGAATCATGTCGGGAATCGAGCTTGCGACGCCACGTCTGAAATCAATTCAGCGCGTCGCGCTGGCTCTGCTGGTCGTTGCAGGGGTTGTCAATTACATCGATCGCGCGACCCTCGCAGTTGCCAATCCCCTGATCCGCGAGGAACTCGGATTGTCGATTGCCGACATGGGCTATCTGCTTTCGGCGTTCCTCTGGGCCTACGCGTTCTCACAGCTCCCCACCGGCGCGATGGTCGACAGGCTGGGTCCGCGCCTGCTTCTCACCATGGGCCTCAGCCTGTGGTCGCTCGCGCAACTCATCGGTGGCCTGGTGCAGAGTTTCGGCCAGTTCTTCGGGGCCCGCGTCCTGCTCGGAATCGGTGAGGCCCCGCAGTTTCCGACCGGCGCGCGCGTGGTCCGGGACTGGTTCAATCAGCGCGACCGCGGCCTTGCGACCGGCGTCTTCAATTGCGCGTCATCGCTCGGCACGGCCATCGCCGTGCCGCTGCTGACCTACCTCATGCTGACATTCGGCTGGCGCGCGATGTTCGTGGTCATGGGCGTCGCCGGCCTCGTGGTCGCCGCGTGCTGGTATGCGCTCTATCGCAATCCCGAGCAGGTCGCGCTCACCGCGCACGAGAATGCCTACCGGACGCAGGGCGATCCTCCCGGCCAGCGCACCAAGGTCACGTTCCGCGACTGGTCGCAGCTGTTCCGCTTCCGCACCACCTGGGGCATGATCTTCGGCTATTTCGGCTGCATCTACCTGACCTGGATCTACACCGCCTGGCTGCCGGGTTATCTCGAGATCGAACGCCATATGAGCGTAAAATACACCGGATGGGCGGCTGCGGTGCCGTTCGCCTGCGGTGTCGTCGGCGGCGTCATTGGCGGATACATCGCCGACATCCTGGTGCGCCGCGGCGTTGAGCCGCTCAGGAGCCGGCGCTACCCGGCCGCGATCTCGCTGCTCGGAACGGCGGCCTGCACGGTGGCCGCGGCCTATGTCGAGAGCAACACGCTGGCGATCGCCTTCATCTCGATCTCGCTGTTCCTGGTCTATGTCACCAGCACCTGCGCCTGGGCGTTGAGCTCGGTCGCGGTGCCGACCAATTGCACCGCCTCGATCGGCTCGGTGCAGAACTTCGGCGGCTATCTCGGCGGCGCGCTGGCGCCGACCGTGACCGGCCTGATCGTGCAGAAGACCGGTTCGTTCGTGCCGGCGCTCGTCGTCGGCGCCCTGATCGGCGTCGTCTCGGCGGGATGCTATCTGTTCATCGTCGACCAGCCGATCACGGCGGCCGATATCGATGCCGCTTCCGACGCGATCGGTTCACTCGGCGTCGGCGCCAATCGGGAACCGTAAGCCACAACGAGGCAGAAATCGTCTGGGGGATGAGCGACGCACCATCCGCCAGGTCTTGGTCGAATGGCGGATTGGTCGGCCACCCATTTTCGCGCGCGACAACCGTAGAGATACGTGGCCTCTCCCCACGAATCCACTCAACTTGTACTTGCGGGGCTCCCCAAAATGAGACAGTTTTAGCTTGGGCTATATGGGGAGGAGGAATCCATGAAAATTAGAGCCATATTGTTTGCTGGTTTCAGCTCGCTGTTTTTGGTCGGCTGCGATTCAAACGATGCACAGCGAGCGATTGATTCGGGTTGCCAGTATTTGCCGGCGGCGATCACAGTCGCGAAATTGGCAGCAGTGATGTTCCCAGGCGTTGCAGAACTATCGATTGACCAGGTTGGGCAAGTTGCCAAGGCCGCATGCGATGCAGTTAAGGACGCTCGCGGAAAATCGCAGGGCAAGAAAGCGCTGATCACCCCCGTTGTAAGGGTGAGTGGAAGGCAGATCTATCTTTATCCGGATCCAAGCCGTCCCAATCAACGATAGCAAAGCGTGACGACAGGAGCTCAGCCAACTCGAATTGGCTGAGCCGGCGCATGGGAAGCTGTCTGATGCTCCAAGATCTGGGAAGCGTACGTTCACGCGGCCTGGCCTTCGCTCGCGCGAAGCTGCTGGGCCTGTTATTCATCCTGTTCCCGAGCGTCTATCCGCTCGGGCTTGCGCAGGCCGAGCCGGTCCGACGCGCTTTCGTCGTGGGAATTTCGAACTATGACGACGAGGCGTTGCGACTGTTGGGACCAAAGAACGACGCCAGTCTGGTTGCCAAGCAACTGTCGAAATTTGCGTACCAGCAGGTCACGCTCGTCGACGAGGAAAATACGACATTCAGAAAGCTGACCGACCGCTGGGCCACATTTGTGAACTCTGTCAGGCCCGGCGACGCCGTCGTCATTTACTTTTCCGGCCATGGAGTTGCCGTCGGCAATCTGAACTACCTGGTAGCCCGGGATTTCCGTCGATCTGACATGGCCGCCAGCAGCAATGCATCCAATCTCAAGTTGTTCTCGATCGAAAAGTGGCGTTCCGACTTGGTGAAGAAGCGAGCCGCAGTGTCGGTTTGGATATTTGATGCGTGTCGGGACAATCAGATCGGGCTAGAGACCAAGGGGCTCACTTCAATCAAAGCGCTTTCCGGAAATCTCATCATGTACTCGGCCAGAGCCGGACAGGAATCCGGCGACGCGGCCGACAAGAACCAGCCATCCGCTTACACCAGGTACTTTCTGGCCGCGCTGGATCAGCTGCCCAGGCAGGATGCGGTTTTCCTTGCAAGAGTCGTTCAGTCAGAGGTAGCTCAAGCGCATCACGACCAGCTTCCGGAAATATCGTCATTGATGAGCGACAATTGGTGTTTCAACATCTGCGATCCAAACTCAATCATTCGACTGAAATTTGACACTGCCGGCGGTTCATACGAGGTCGCCTCCAAACGCGAATTCGCCCAGAGCAAGTCCATCAGATCTACGGAACGAAGACAAAATGCGGTCTTTATCGGGACAGCATCGCAAGCTCACCTCTGTTCAAGTGGCCATCGACAGACAAATGCTCGCTTCCAATGCTCCGTACTGAAAGACTTTGCAGAGGCAAAGTTCAGCAGCTACTTGGGGCAGCGCATAACGCCGCTACAGCCCGTCGCGATTTATCGAAGGCCGCCCATCGTGAAGGACACGATCAAGTACCTATGTCGGGTCGGATACGTTGATGCGGAAAATGGCCTTGAAGTTACCGGCGTTCTTTCGTTCGAATATCGGAACGAGACGTATTTTTGGGCGACGGTGAAAGATCGGCGCGAAACCTGTCAGAAGCAGACGTAGCGCCGATTGATTGGCTCCGCCACGCCTGCGCCAGGGTGAATCTTGTTGAGCTAGGCAATACGCATTGTTGCTCGCCGGTCAGACGTGGCTTCCCGTCCTCACAAGCCCCGTCTGCAGCGGCGCCACTCCGATCGCTGCAACCCCCATATTACGATCGGCCCGAGGATCAACGCGGTCACAACATACCTTGGTATAGGCTCACCGATTCCTTGTGATGCCCTGCGTTTACGCTCGTACAGTAGAGAGCGATGGCGCGTGATTCCTATACTCGCGACTGCTCCATCGGATGCACTGCTGTCGGCGTCGCTGTGCCGGCGCGACCAGCAACAGATTCACCGTGGGCGCGACTTGCGTTGCGAAATCTGTGATCGGGATCACTGCTCCGGGGAGCGCAGCGCACGACTATCGCGGGCAGCAAATATCGACTTGAACGCAGGTTCCCGAGGAACACTGAAATGATCGTCAACATTCAGAAGCTGGATGGCCTGTGGCACCTCATCGTCGGGTCGTGCAAGATCCGAACTCCGTTCCTGGAAACCCAGGACCGCGAGTGGGTGGTCGCCTACGCCAGGCGCGTCTACCCCGGCGCCAAGGTTTTCGAACGCGACTGACGCGCTCGCGCGTCACGTCTTAGACAAAAAGCCCCGGAGCATGCTCCGGGGCTTTTGCATTCAAGGTAGCGAGCCCGTGCGCGATCAGCGCAACGCCGACACCACGATCAGGCCGAGGATCAGCGCGGTCGCGGAATATTTCAGCGTGTAGTAGACGCTTCGGTTCCATTCCTTGACCTTGCGGCTGCCGAGGTGGAGCTCGTAGAGCTTGCCGAACACCTTGTTCAGCGCGCCGACATGCTCGCCGTCGACGTTCTGGGTCGCCGATGCCTTGACGATGTTGTGGCTGACCCAGCGGTTCATCGCCGTCATGAAGCCGTACTTCATCGGGCGCTCGACATCGCAGAACAGGATGATGCGGTTGACGTCGGTCTTGTTCTCGGCACTGTGAATGAAGGTCTCGTCGAACATGAAGGCCTCGCCGTCGCGCCAGACGCATTCGACGCCGTCGACGAGAATGCGGCACTGGTTCGAGTTCGGCGTCACCAGGCCAAGGTGATAGCGCAAGGAGCCGGCGAACGGATCGCGATGCGCCCCTAGCTTGCCGCCGGGCGGCAGCATCGCGAACATCGCACCGTGCACGTTCGGGATCGAATTGAGCAGCTCCACCGTCTGCGGGCACAGCGTCCGCGCCGACGGCAGGAAGTCGTCGTACCATTTCAGATAGAAGCGCTTCCAGCCGCTCTTGAAGAACGAATAGAAGCCCCAGTCGTTGTTCTTGGCCGCGGCGCGGATGAAGCCCTCGTCGAACAGCCGTGTCGCCTCGTCGCGGATCGTCTCCCAGTTGTCTGACAACTTCTTGAGCTCGGGAAACTGCTCGACCGGGATCACCGGCGTGTTGGGCACCGCGGAGCCGGCATACATCAGCACATTGTAGGGTGCGAGATAGGTCGAGTGATCGCCGAGCTGACGGGCGAAGCGCAGCCGCTGTTTGCCGCGGAAGTGGACGTAGAGTGTGGAGGCCGCCAGCACGTAGAGAATAACGAGCTGCGGCGCGAAGAGCTGTCTCAACATGATCCGTCTATGATCGCAGCCCGCCGACGCTCTTCGTGCACCGCCCCCGCAAGAGCCGATCCCGACGAAGGCCGACTCCGCGCGGGCGGCGAAGCGCATCGCCGTCCGCGAAAATTCCCCTGTTCATAGTGACTTGGTACTGCCGCAAGCTCTGGCGTGAGCTGGAAGCCCCGCAGCGCCATCCCGGATGAGCCATGTAAGCGTATGCTCACCAAATGTGAAGCGCCGCCGCATTCGAGGAGGGCACTGTGTGACAACATTCACACATCAAATTCGTCATTGACAAATAGATTTGATAATTACTAACTCCGGATCGACCCGCCAGAGAATGCGGATATCCATGAGGAGGAACGATGAGACACGTTTTGGCGGCAGCCATTCTCACTGTGATGACGACGGCCGCTCATGCCCAGGTTTCCGACGACGTCGTGCGCATCGGCGTGCTGACCGACCTGTCGAGCTGGGGCCGCGACAATTCCGGCCCGGGCTCGGTCGAGGCGGCCAAGATGGCGGTCGAGGAATTCGGCCCCACCGTGCTCGGCAAGCCGATCGAGATCATCTCCGCCGACCACCAGATGAAGACCGATGTCGGCGTCCAGATCGTGCGCGGCTGGTTCGACAACAACAAGGTCGACGCCGTCGTCGATATTCCCAATTCCGGCATCGCGATCGCCGTGCACAACATGGTGCGCGAGCGCAACAAGATCGCGCTGCTGTCCGGCCCTGGCGCGAGCTCGCTAACCGACGAGTTGTGCAGCCCGAACACCGTGCACTTCACCTACGACACCTACGCGCTGTCGAAGGTGACGGCTTCGGCGGTGATCGCAGAGGGCGGCAAGTCCTGGTACTTCATCACCGCGGACTATGCCTTCGGCCAGCAGCTCGAGAAGGACGCCACGCGCTTCATCAACGAGATGGGCGGCAAGGTGCTCGGCGGCGTCAAGCATCCGACCAACACGGCGGACTTCTCCTCCTTTGCACTGCAGGCGCAAAGCTCGAAGGCCGATGTGGTGGCGTTCGCCAATGCCGGCCAGGACACCGACAATTCGATCAAGCAGTCCGGCGAGTTCGGCCTCGTGCAGGGCGGCCAGAAGCTGGTCGGCCTCCTGATGTTCGACACCGACGTGCATGCGATCGGCCTCAACGCCGCGCAGGGCACCTATATGACGACGGCGTCGTACTGGAACATGGACGAGAAGACGCGCGCCTGGTCGAGGAAGTTCTTCGCCCGCACCAATGTGATGCCGACCATGATCCAGACCGGCGTCTACGGCTCGGTGCTGCATTATCTGAAGGCGATCCAGGCTGCCGGCACCGACGATCCGCAGAAGGTGATGGCAAAGATGCGCGAGCTCCCGATCGAGGACACCTTCGTGCACGGCGGCAAGCTGCGCGAGGACGGCCGCGTCATCCGCGACATGTATCTGGCGAGGGTGAAGAAGCCCTCGGAATCCAAGGAGCCGTGGGACTATCTCGACATCATCAAGACGGTGAAGGGCGAGGACGCGTTTCGTCCGGTCTCCGAATCCAAGTGCCCGCTGCTCAAGAAATAGGATCGATCGCGTGGCCAATGAAGAAACATATGACTGCGATGCACTCGTCGTCGGCTCCGGCTGCGCCGGGCTGTCGGCGGCGGTCACCGCGGGCCATCACGGCCTGAAGGTCCTCGTCGTAGAGAAGGAGCCGCGGTTCGGCGGCACCACCGCGCGCTCCGGCGGCTGGCTGTGGATCCCCGGCACCTCGCTCGCGAAGGCATGGGGCATCGAAGAGAGCCCCGACCAGGCAAAAACCTATCTGCGCCACGAGGCCGGCAACAGCTTCGACGCCGCGCGCGTCGATGCGTTCCTGACCGAAGGGCCGAAGGCGGTCGACTTCTTCACAACGAAGACCGCGGTTCGTTTCGACATGCCGCTGACCTTCCCGGACTACCATGCCGAAGCGCCCGGCGGCGCGCAGGGCGGCCGCTCGATGGTGACGCGGCCGTTCGACGCCCACGAGCTCGGCGACGCCCTGAAGAATCTCGGCAGCCCCCTGCCCGAGCTAACCGTGTTCGGCATGATGCTCGGCTCCGGCAAGGAGATCGTGCATTTCATGCGCGCGACGCGGTCGATCACCTCGGCCGCCTATGTCGCCAAGCGGCTGTCGAAGCACGCCGTTGACGTGGTGCGCAACGGCCGCGGCATGACGCTGACCAACGGCAACGCGCTGGCTGGACGGCTGGCGAAATCCGCCTTCGACCTCAAGATCCCGCTCTGGCTCAACTCACCGGTGCGCGAGTTGATTGTCGAGAACGGCGTGGTACGCGGCGCAATCGTGGTGCGCGAGGGCCGCACCGTCCGCATCAACGCCAAACGCGGCGTCGTGCTCGCCTGCGGCGGCTTCCCGCATGACGTCGCGCGGCGGCAGAAGATGTTTCCGCATGCGCCCACAGGAAAGGAGCATTACTCGCCGGGCCCGACCGGCAACACCGGCGACGGCTTGCGGCTCGCGGAATCCGCCGGCGGCCGCGTCGACGACTCGTTGCCGAATGCCGCGGCCTGGGTGCCGGTCTCGGTCACGACGCGTAAAGACGGCTCGAAGGGCGTGATGCCGCATTTCATCGATCGCGCCAAGCCCGGCGTGATCGCTGTCATGCGCGACGGCAAGCGCTTTGCCAATGAAGGCAATTCCTACCACGACTTCGTGCAGGCGATGATCAAGGCGGCGAAGCCCGGCGAAGAGATCGCGGCATATCTCGTCTGCGATCACGAGACGTTGCGCAAATACGGCCTCGGCTGCGTGCCGCCGCGCCCGATGCCGCTGGGCCATCATCTGAAGACTGGCTATCTCAAGCGCGGCACGACGCTCGCAGAGCTCGCCGCGCAGGCCGGCATCGACGCCGGGGCATTCGAGGCGACCGTCGCCGAATTCAACACGACCGCGGCCGAGGGGCGCGATCCCGCCTTCGGCAAGGGCTCGCGCGCCTACAACCGCTATCAGGGCGATGCGCTGCACGGCCCCAATCCCTGCATCGCACCGATCCGGCACGGGCCGTTCTACGCCATCAAGATGGTGATCGGTGACCTCGGCACCTATGCCGGCATCCGCACCGACGCCAATGCCCGCGCGCTCGACGCCGACGGCCAGCCGATTGCCGGCCTCTATGCCGCCGGCAACGACATGGCGAGCATCATGGGCGGCAACTATCCCGGTGCCGGCATCACGCTCGGCCCCGCGCTAACCTTCGGCTACATCGCAGGCAAGCACATCGCCGGCGCAGCGGCAGAGAGAAGCGCGGCATGAGCACATTGCCGAACCTGCTTGCCGGCAAGCGCGCGCTGGTCACCGGAGCGGCGCACGGCAATGGACGCGCCATCGCGCTCGGCATCGCGGCCCACGGCGCGGACGTTGTCGTGACCGACATCGATCGCGCCGGCGCCAAGCAAACCGCAGCCGACATCCGCGAGCGCGGCCGCGCGGCATGGTCCTTCGACCTCGACGTGACCGATGCCGAGGCCTGCTACGCACTGGCGCAACAAATTGCGCGAGACATCGGGCCGATCGCGATCCTGGTCAACAATGCCGGCATCATCATCCGCGAGGGCATCGACTCGCCGCGGGCGCCGGACAATTGGCGGCGGGTGCTCGACGTCAACCTGAACGGCACCTTCAACGTCACCCACGCCTTCCTGCCGGCGCTGCGCGAGACCCGTGGCGCGATCATCAATCTCGGCTCGATCGCCTCCTTCCTCGGCGTTGCCGACACGCTGGGCTACGCGCCGTCCAAGGGCGGCGTGAAGCTCCTGACCCAGGCGCTCGCCCGCGAGCTCGCCGCCGACGGCATCCGCGTCAACGCGATCGCCCCCGGCGTGATCGAGACAGCGATGACCGAAGCGACCCGCAACGACCCTGCCCGGCTCGCCGGATTTCTCGGCCGCACGCCGCTCGGCCGCGTCGGGCAGCCGGAGGAGCTGGTCGGACCGGTGGTGTTCCTGGCGTCGGAGCTGGCGTCTTATGTGAACGGCGTGACCATGCCGGTCGACGGAGGGTTTCTCGCCGTATAAGGACGTTGTCGGAGAGTTGGCAGGACGCGATGACGAGAGAAAGCCGCGGCATACAGTCGATCGAGGTCGGCGGAGAATTGCTCCGCGCGCTCGCCCGCAGCGGCGAGCCGATGATGCTGCGCGACCTCGCGCGCGAAGCCGGCATGCCACCGGCCAAGGCGCATCCCTATCTCGTCAGTTTTTCGCGCATCGGCCTGATCGAGCAGGACGAGACCACCGGCCGTTACGAGATCGGCGCGCTGGCGCTCGAGCTCGGCCTGATCAGCCTGCGCCGGCAGTCCGCGGTGCGGATCGCGACGCCCAGGATCGCCGCGCTCGCCGACAGCATCAATCATGCGGTGTCGCTGTCGGTCTGGGGCACCCATGGCGCCACCGTGGTGCGGCTCGAGGAGCCGAGCCATCCGGTGCATATCGCGATGCGTGTCGGATCGGTGGTGGCGCTGCTCGAGACCGCGACTGGCCGTGCCTTCGCTGCCTTCATGCCGCCGAACGCCGTCAAGACCGCACTCGAAAGCGGCCTCGACCGCCTCGGCGTCGGCTACAATCCGAAACGCGAGACCATCAGCGCAAAGACGACGGAGATGCTGGCCGAGGTCCGAAGCCACGGGCTCGCGCGCGCGATCGGCGATCCCCTGCCCGGCGTCAACGCCTTCGCCGCCCCGGTGTTCGATCACGCCGGCCATGTCGCGCTCGTGATCACTGCGATGGGCCCGGAAGGCACCTTCGACGCCGGCTGGGACAGCCCGATCGCGAGCGCGCTACGTGATTGTGCGAGCGAGATCTCGCGGCAGCTTGGGCACGGCTCGGCGCAGAAGTCGGGGTGAGGTGGATTACGGCGCGCTCTGTTCCTGAGGGCGGAACGACAAGCCAAGCTCGGGTAGACCGTGTCGCACCAATGCGCGACGTATGACGCCCAGACCGTGCAACAGACTCACTGTCGTCCCTGCGAAAGCAGAGAGCCATAACCGTCGACGCTGACGATTTGCGCGCTGCTGGAAGGACGAGCTCCCCTTCACAACAGCTGCCGCGGAGTATGGGTCCCTGCTTTCGCAGGGACGACATCGGTGGATCGGCGTCATCCCGGGTGCCGTCCACGCGCACAACAGCCCAGCAAAAAGCCCCGGACGTTGCCGGGGCTCTTCACGTCATCGATCGCAGTCAGCGCGGATCAGTAGCGGTAGTGGTCCGACTTGTACGGACCTTCCTGCTTGACGCCGATGTAGTCGGCCTGGTCCTTGCGCAGCTCGGTCAGCTTGACGCCGATCTTGGCGAGGTGCAGGCGTGCGACCTTCTCGTCGAGCGTCTTCGGCAGCACGTAGACCTTCTTGGCGTACTTGCCGTCCTTGTTGTTGGCCCAGAGCTCGATCTGCGCCAGCGTCTGGTTGGTGAACGAGGCCGACATCACGAAGGACGGGTGGCCCATCGCATTGCCGAGGTTCACGAGACGGCCTTCCGACAGCATGATGATGCGGTGCTTGTCGGGGAATTCGATCTCGTCGACCTGCGGCTTGATGTTGGTCCACTTCAGATTGCGAAGGCTCGCGATCTGGATCTCGTTGTCGAAGTGGCCGATGTTGCAGACGATGGCGCGATCCTTCATCGCGCGCATGTGCTCGATGGTGATGATGTCCTTGTTGCCGGTGGCGGTGACGAAGATGTCGGCGCGCGGCGCGGCGTCTTCCATCGTCACGACTTCATAGCCTTCCATCGCCGCCTGCAGCGCGCAGATCGGATCGACTTCGGAGACCATGACGCGGCAGCCGGCCTGGCGCAGCGAGGCGGCCGAGCCCTTGCCGACGTCGCCGAAGCCCGCAACCATCGCGACCTTGCCCGACAGCATGACGTCGGTGCCGCGGCGGATGCCGTCGACCAGCGACTCGCGGCAGCCATAGAGGTTGTCGAACTTCGACTTGGTGACGCTGTCGTTGACGTTGATCGCCGGGAACAGCAGCGTGCCCTTGTTGGCCATCTCGTAGAGACGATGCACGCCCGTGGTGGTCTCTTCCGAGACGCCCTTGATGTTCTTGGCGATCTCGGCGAAGTAGCCCTTCGGCTTCTCCTTCAAGAGACGCTTGACCAGCGCGTAGAAGATCTCCTCTTCCTCGGAGGTCGGCTTGTCGAGGAACGCGGTGTCGCCCTGCTCGGCGCGGTAGCCGGCATGCACCAGCATGGTGGCATCGCCGCCGTCATCGAGGATCATGTTCGGCGTACCGCCGCCGTGCCAGTCGAACAGCTTGGCGGTGTAGTCCCAGTACTCGGTCAGCGTCTCGCCCTTCACGGCGAACACCGGAATGCCGGCGGCGGCGATCGCGGCCGCAGCGTGATCCTGGGTCGAATAGATGTTGCAGGAGACCCAGCGGATGTCGGCGCCGAGCGCGGCCAGCGTCTCGATCAGCACGGCAGTCTGGATCGTCATGTGCAGCGAGCCGGCGATGCGCGCGCCCTTCAGCGGCTGCTTGGGGCCGAACTCCTCGCGGGTGGCCATCAGGCCGGGCATTTCGGTCTCGGCCAGCGAGATCTCCTTGCGGCCGAAATCGGCGAGCGCAATGTCCTTGACGATGTAGTCGGTGAAGCCGGGCTTCGTGGGGGCGTTCATTTGAGCGTCCTGTTGTTGAACTGGTCATTCCGGGGCGCCTCGATGAGGCGAACCCGGAATCTGGAACTGATGGAAGAGGATTCCGGGTTCGCCCGCTCGCGCGAGCGCCCCGGAATGACGCAAGGGTTAGAGCGCGCGCTTCAGCGGCTCGACGAGGTCGGTCTTCTCCCAGGAGAAGCCGCCCTCATTGTCCGGCGTGCGGCCGAAATGACCGTAGGCCGAGGTGCGCGCGTAGATCGGGCGGTTGAGGTCGAGATGGGTGCGGATGCCGCGCGGCGTCAGATCCATCGCCTTTGCTGCCGCCTTCTCGAGCTCGTCCTCCGACACCTTACCGGTGCCGTGGGTGTCGATGTAGATCGACAGCGGGCGCGCCACGCCGATCGCGTAGGCGAGCTGCAGCGTGCAGCGGTCGGCAAGACCGGCCGCAACGATGTTCTTGGCGACATAGCGCGCAGCGTAAGCAGCCGAACGGTCGACCTTGGTCGGATCCTTGCCGGAGAACGCGCCGCCGCCATGCGGAGCCGCGCCGCCGTAGGTGTCGACGATGATCTTGCGGCCGGTCAGGCCGGAGTCGCCGTCGGGACCGCCGATGAAGAACTTGCCGGTCGGATTGATGTGCCAGATCGTCTTGCCGTTGATCCACTCCTTCGGCAGCGCCTCGCGCACATACGGCTCGACGATGTCGCGGATCTGGTTGGAGGTGAGATCCTCGACCAGATGCTGATGCGAGACGACGATCTCGCGGACGCCGACCGGCTTGCCGTTCTCGTACTGCACGGTGACCTGGCTCTTGGAGTCCGGACCCAGCACCTTCTCCTTGCCGGAGTGGCGCGCTTCCGAGATCAGCCGCAGGATCTTGTGGGCGTAGAAGATCGGCGCCGGCATCAGGTCCGGCGTCTCATTGGTGGCGTAACCGAACATGATGCCCTGGTCGCCGGCACCCTCTTCCTTGACCTCGCCCGGCTGCAGCGCGTCGACGCCCTGCGCGATATCGGCCGACTGCGGATGCAGCAGGATCTCGATGTCGCAGGTCTTCCAGTGGAAGCCATCCTGCTCGTAGCCGATGTCCTTGATCGCGCCGCGCACGACGCCCTCGATCTGCTCGTTGGTGACCGAACTCGGGCCGCGCGTTTCGCCGGCGATCACCACCTTGTTGGTGGTCGCGAGCGTTTCGCACGCCGCGCGGATCTGCCACGGGTCGATGCCCGCTTTCGGTCCCTCGCGGTAGAACAGGTCGACGATCTCATCCGAGATGCGATCGCAGACCTTGTCCGGATGGCCTTCCGAGACCGACTCGCTGGTGAAGAGATAAGACGCGCGCATCAAGCAAACCCCTTGTTTCGTCGATGTCCGACGTTGGTTGGTGAATATGTCCCCGGCATGTCAGTCTCGTCGCCGTGAGATGACGTAGGACTCGTCGTAGAACCACAGCCCGTTGTGTTTGCGGAGAACTTCGCGTGTGGCCTCGAGAGCTCGTCCGTTTTCGGTCGTTTCGGTCAACCGCTCATCTTCGATCTGCGCGACATACACCGCGGCATTCCACGCAGCAAAGGCTGTCGAGGTTCCGATCGAGCCGGTCACCTCATTTGGCAGCGCTTCCATATCATATCGGAAGATCGAACGATTATCGGCGTAGGCATTGAAGTTCAGCTCGCGGCCCGCCGAACCCAACTCGTATTTCACCGCGCGCAGTATCTCATGACGGCTGACGGCGAAAGGATTTTCTCCGGGCCAGACGGCTTGAATCATTTCAAGCCCGGGATCGCCTCCGTGGGAGTGGATTCCTATCAGCCGCCCGCCGCCGCGCAGTGCGCGGGCCAGCGGCGCGATGATCCGCTTGGCGCGGAAATTCACCGAGGATTTGGCGCGGTAGGGCTGCGAGGCGATCACGAGATCGAAATTGGCCTCGGTGCGGCCGGCCCGCGGAATGATGGAATCGAGCAGGAAGCGGTGATCGTCCCGGTACAGCACCAGCGCCACCGGCCGCTCATAGATCGGCATCGCATTGCCGGGGCTGAGATTGGCCCGCCAATTCTGTTCCAGGAACGGGCCGAGCTCGGCGATCTGGGCCTCGAACTCGCCAGAGGAGGCGCCGCGCAGGGCCACCTCGTGCCAGATCATGCTGGCGGCCGCCGCGGAGTTCTTGGGCGTCAGCCAGGGCGCCTCGGCGTAATACATGTTGGTGAACACGAAGACGCTGGCCGGGTGCTCGAACAGACGGTCCGGCACCTTGTCGAGCGTGAGGCGGACGTCCTCCAGGCTCAGTTCCTTGCCAGCGACATAGAACGGCATATGTGGGAAGCGGCCATGCATGGCACGCAGGACGCGCGCCAGCACCGTGCCATCGCCCATTCCGGCGTCGAACACCCGCAGCGCCGGCGGCCGGGGGTGGATCGCCGCCAGTTCCAGCGATACCCGGTCGGCGATCACCCGCTTCTCGCTGCAGGTGTGTACGAACAGCAGGTAGCGCTGGCGGTTCTCGAAGAAGCGGAAATTACCCCTTGGATCGCGCTTTTCCGGCGGCACCACGAGGCCGCGCGGCGGCGCCACGCCGCCCGGGGTCGAGGTCGCGATGAAGCCGTTGATGCGATCGAGCGTATCGATGGTGATGCGCTTGCCCTCGCGCAGCCGATGCACCAGCTTGCCGTCGTTGACGGCACGGCGGCCGAACGTCGTCTCCGCCATGTCGGAGCGTCGGCAGAAATCCGTGATCTGGCTGAGGATTTCGTCGTTCTTCATGGTGCCAAGGGCAGGAATTGTGGGCAGCGGCGAGTGGGACAAAAGTGGGCAGAGATAGTGTGCAGCGCCGTCTTACCACCATTTTCCCACCAGTTGAACCCCCTCTGCGGCCCGATCACCAAACAGTCATGGATAGCCCCTTGGATCGTTCCCTGGATCGCCATGCCGTCGCCGATCACGATGACGGCCTACCCGCCGGATGACCGATGCGCCGCCTGCTCCTGATCCCCTGCCTGCTTGCCGCCATGCTGTGGTCGGCGCCCTGCCTCGCCCAGACGCGCGCCCAGCTCGGCCCGCTCTGCACGACCGGCACCACGCCGGCCGACCAGATGATCGACGCCTGCACCAAGATCATCGCGCTGAAGGTGTTTTCCGGCGAGAAGCTCGCGACCGTCTATTTCTGGCGCGCAGTCGGCTGGAACAAGAAGGGCAACTATCCGCAGGTGATTGCGGACACGACCGAGGCGCTGCGCCTCAAGCCCAGCACCGCCGTCTACAATCTGCGCGGCTCGGCCTATTACGACAAGGGCGAGTACGACATCGCGATCGCCGACTTCAACGACGCGCTGCGGATGGGGCCACCGAGCGGCATCATCTATCACAACCGCGGCAACGCCTATCGCGGCAAGGGTGACTACGCCAAGGCGATCGCCGACTACGACGCCGCGATCAAGGCCGATCCGAGGTCGGCGTTCTCCTACCAGAACCGCGGTGCCTCGAAACAGGCGCTCGGCGATCTCGACGGCGCGCTCGCCGACATCAACGAGGCCGTTAGGATCGATCCGTCACTGCCGGAGCCCTTGATCCGCCGCGCCGTGATCTGGCGCGCCAAAGGCGACATCGCGCGCGCGATCGCAGACACGACGGAAGCGATCCGGCTCGCGAAGGCGAAGGCGCCCGTCAACATCATGACGCCGCCCGGCAGCGTGCTGATCTCGGCCTACACCCAGCGCGGTCTCTCCTATGAAGCAAAGGGCGATGCTGCGCACGCCAAGGAAGATTACGCCGCGGTGCTCGAGGGCGTCGCCTCCGACGCCGGCAGCAAAGCCAACCAGGCCACCGCCAAGGTGCGCCTCGCGCTGCTGAAGGAGGCTGATGCAGCACCGCGCAAGACCGCAGCAGTGCCCGCCGCCGAAAGCAGTCCTGCTCCCGCGCCGCCGGCGCCCGCGGCAGCCAATCCGGCCGCACGCGTGCAGGCCGCAGCAACCGGCCGGCGCGTCGCGCTGGTGATCGGCAACGGCGCCTATGCGCATGTGAAGGCGCTGCCCAATCCACCCAACGATGCACGCGCCATCGCCAAGAGCCTGCGCGACATCGGCTTCACCGTCTCGGAGGGTCTCGATCTCGATCGCGACGCGATGCAGCGGACGATCCACGATTTCTTGCGCGAGGCGACGCGGTCGCAGATCGCCGTGGTCTACTATGCCGGCCATGGCGTGCAGGTCGACGGCCGCAACTACCTCGTGCCGGTCGATATCGAGTTCAAGGCAGGTGCACGCATGACCGACGCGATGGTCGATATGGATACGATCATGGCCGGCCTCGACGATCAGATCCGCACCAACATCCTGATCCTCGATGCCTGCCGCAACAATCCGATGGCGCCGCAGGTGGCGTCCACAGGGCCCAGCCGCGGCATCGAGGCCGGCTCCGGCCTCGCCGCGCCCGCTACGCTCGGATCAGGCTCGACGCTCGGCGCCGGCACGCTGATCGCGTTCGCGACCGCGCCGGGCCAGGTCGCGCTCGACGGCGAAGGCGCCAACAGCCCGTTCTCGGCGGCGCTGTCGCGCCATGTCGGCACGCCCGGCCTCGAAGTGCAGCAGATGCTGACGCGAGTCCGCGCCGAGGTCGTCGCCGCGACCAAGGGCAAGCAGGTGCCGTGGTCGAACTCGTCGCTGCTCGGCGAGGTCTATCTGGCGGAGCAGTGACGGCGCGTACGCGTCACTTGCCCCACACCTCGTTGGCGACTTCGACAGCCAACCGCAGCTTGGCCCACTGCTCTTCCTCGGAGAGGATGTTGCCCTCCTCGGTCGAGGCGAAGCCGCATTGCGGCGACACCGCGAGCTGCTCGATCGGGGCGAATTTGGATGCCTCCTCCAGCCGCCGCTTGATGTCGTCCTTCTTCTCGAGCTCGCCGAACTTCGAGGTGATGACGCCGACCACCACGACCTTGTTGCCCTTGGGCAGGAAGCGCAGCGGCTCGAAGCCACCGGCACGATCGGAATCATACTCGAGGAAATAGCCGTCGTAATTGGTGCCGGCCAGCATGGTCTCGGCGACCGGCTCGTAGCCGCCGGAGGAGATCCAGGTCGAGCGGAAATTGCCGCGGCAGACATGGGTCGTGATCACCATGTCGGACGGACGATCGGCGATCGCATAGTTGATAACGCGCGCGTAAATCTCCTGCAGGCCGTCCGGATTGTCGCCACGGTCGCGCGACTTCTGCAATTCCTCCGGCGAGCACAGATAGGCCCACACCGTGTCGTCGAATTGCAGGTAGCGGCAACCGGCGTCATAGAACGCCTTCACCGCCTTGCGATAGGTCTTGCCGAGGTCCTGATAGAACTCCTCGAGATCGGGGTAGACCTCCTTCGAGATCAGCTTGCGGCCGCCGCGGAAGTGCAGCACCGCGGGCGACGGGATCGTCATCTTCGGCACAACATGCGCCTGGTCGGCGTACTTCTTCAGGAACCTGAAGTGATCGAGCATCGGATGCTGATCGGAGAAGTCGAGCTTGCCGATCACCCTGATGGCGTCGTGGCGGGTCTGCACGCCGGCGAACTGGATGCCCATGTCGGGGTGGAACAGCTCGCAGCCGGTCAGATGGCTGAGGAAATCGAAGTGCCACCAGGAGCGGCGGAACTCGCCGTCGGTCGCAAGCTTCAGGCCGACCGAGGCCTGCTTGTGCACGACCTTCTCGATCTCCATGTCCTCGACCTTGCGCAGCTCGTCGGCCGAGATCTCGCCCTTCTCCAATTTGGCGCGGGCTTCCTTGATCTTCGGCGGCCGCAACAGGCTGCCGACCTCGTCGGCGCGGAACGGAGGCTTGGTTCGCTGCATGGTGAACTCCCTGAGGTCGTCAGTGCTTCTTGGTCCCGGCGACGCCGAGATGGCGCTCGAGGACGGAGGGATCGGCCTTCAGCGCGCTGCTTGCGGCATCGTGCACGATCGTGCCGCGTTCCAATATCACAACGCGGTCGGCGAGCCCCAGAATCTTTTGCGCGTTCTGCTCGACGATGATCGAGCAGATGCCGCCCGAGCGCGTGATGGTTCCGATCGCCTTTAACAATTCCTCAACGATGATCGGCGCGAGGCCCTCGGTCGGCTCGTCCAGCAGCAGCACCTTCGGGTTCAAGGTCAGCGCGCGGCCGATCGCCAGCATCTGCTGCTCGCCGCCCGACAGCTGGTTGCCGAAATTGCCGCGCCGCTCCTTCAGCCGCGGAAACATCTCGTACACCCGCTCAACCGTCCACGGCCCGGGCTGCGCCACCGCGGTCATGTTCTCCTCCACCGTCAGCGAGCGGAAGATGTTGCGCTCCTGCGGCACCCAGCCGATCCCGGCGCGGGCGCGCTGGTCAGGCCGCAGTGCCGTGACGTCGCGGCCCGCGAGCGCAATGCTGCCGCCAAAGCGGCGGGTGATGCCGACGATCGAATTGATCAGCGTGGTCTTGCCGGTACCGTTGCGGCCGAGCAGCGCAAGCACCTGGCCGTCGGCGAGCGCCAGCGACATGTCCGGCAGCACCACGGCCTCGCCGTATCCGGCACGCAGGCCCTGGATGGAGAGCAGGTCAGGCATCGGCAGCCTCGCCGAGGTAGACCGCCCTCACCTGCGGATCGCGCGCGACCTCGTCGGGCGCGCCCTCGGTGAGCAGGCCGCCGTTGACCAAGACGGAGATGCGATCGGCGAACGAGAACACCAGGTCCATGTCGTGCTCGATCAAGAGCACGGTGACGTCGCGCGGCAATGCTGCGACCGCTGCCAGGATATCGTGGCGCTCGCTTTCGGGGACACCGGCCGCGGGCTCGTCGAGCAGCAGCACCCGCGGCCTGGCGGCAATCGCGACCGCGATCTCGAGCAGGCGCTGCTTGCCGTAGGGCAATGTCGAGGTGAGCTCGGTCATGACGTCGAGCAGATGGAAGCGCGACAATATCTCGGCGATCTCGGCATTGACGTCGCTGCGCGTGCCCATCCGCCGCCACCAGTCACCACCGCGGCCCATCCGTTCGGAGACTGCAAGGCCGATGGTCTCGAGCGGGGTTAGGTCGGGATAGAGCTGGTTGATCTGGAAGGTGCGCGACAGCCCGCGCAGCACCCGTCTGTGCACGGAGAGGCCGGTGATGTCGGCACCTTCGAGCAGGATGCTCCCGCTGTTCGGCGTCAGCACGCCGGTGAGCTGATTGATGACGGTGGTCTTGCCGGCGCCGTTCGGCCCGATCAGCGCGTGGCGGGCGCCCTGCATTACCTTCAGCGAGAGATCGCGGGTGACACGAAGGCCGCCAAACGACTTTTCGAGATTGCGGGTTTCGAGCGCGATCGTCATGACGCCTCGCTCTCCGGCACGGGAACGGCGGCCTTGCGGCCGGCGAACTGACGGATGATCAGGTTCGGCACGAACAGCACCAAGCGGTGGATGCGTGCGCGGCCGACCATCACGATCACGACCAGCACGAGGCCGATCCAGAACAGCCAGTATTGCGGGGTGATGCTCTGAAACAGCTCCTGCAGCATCTTGAACACGACGGCGCCGATCAGGCCGCCATAGAGATAGCCGGTACCGCCGATCACGAGCACCAGCATCAGGTCGGCCGAGCGCTCGAAGGCGAACACGTCGAGCGAGGCGAGCGCCGTGGTCTGGGTGAACAGCGCGCCGGCGATTCCGGCATAGAAGGCGGCCAGCGTGTAGACCGCGATCAGGCGGCGATTGACCGGCACGCCGATCGCGGCCGCGCGCAGCGGATTGTTCCTGATCGCCCGCAGCGACAGGCCGAAAGGCGAATGCACCACGCGTCGCGCGAGCAGGAACAGGACGAACAGCACGATCAGTGAGTAGAGGAACCCGGTCTTGCCGAACATGTCGAAGGCGAACAGCCCAAGGATCGGCTGCATCTCGATGCCCTGCAGGCCATCGGTGCCGCCGGTGATGTCCGAGAAGCGCTCGGCGAGCGCTTCCAGCAGCAGCGCGATGCCGAGCGTCACCATCAGCCGGGTCAGGTCGGCGCCGCGGATGACGAGGAAGCTGGTCAGGAACCCGAGCACCGCCGCAACGAGGCCGGCGGCGACGAGGGCGATGACGGGCTCGTTGATGATGCCGTGCAGCGCCAGCAAGCCGGCCGAATAGGCGCCTACGCCGAAGAACGCTGCATGGCCGAGCGAGACGATGCCCGCGTAGCCGAGGATCAGGTCGAGCGACAGCGCGAACAGGCCGAGCCGCACGATGTCGGTCATGATCAGATAGCGCGAAGGGAACAGGAACGCGCAGGCGAGCGCGAGCACCCAGAAAGCGACCTCGCTGATCCGCCAGCGCGCGCTGGCCATCGCATGGGTGGAGACGTCGGACAGCGCGGTCATGACGGCCTCACCGCGCCGCGGTGCGGCCGAACAGGCCGTTGGGGCGCCAGAGCAGGATCACGATCATGACGGTGTAGATCACGAAGGGACCGACCTTGGGCACGTAATATTTGCCGGCGACGTCGGCGATGCCGAGCAGCAGGGATGCGAGGAACGGGCCGGTGATCGAGGACGAACCGCCGACCGTCACCACGATCAGGAAGTAGATCATGAATTTCAGCGGAAAATACGGATCGAGCCCGAGGATCTCCGCGCTCAGCGCACCGCCGAGCCCAGCGAGGCCGCAGCCGAAGGCGAAGGTGAACGCGAACACCTGCGGCACGTTGATGCCGAGCCCGATCGCGGCGCGCGGATCGTCGACCGCGGCACGCAGACGGCTGCCGAACCGCGTCTTGGCGAGGATCAGTTGCAGCGCCAGCGTGAGCAGGCCGCAGATCACGACGATCATCAGCCGGTAACGACCGATGCCGACGCCGAACAGATCGATCTGGCCCTCCAGCGCCGCCGGCAATTTGATGAAGACCCGCGACGATCCCATGATGTAGTCGACCGCCGCAACCGACATGAACACCAGACCGATCGAGAACAGCACCTGATCGAGATGGCTGCGGCTATAGAGATGACGGTACAGCGTGCGCTCCAGCGCGATACCAATGACGGCGCTGCCCACAAAAGCGAGCGGCAGAGCTGCGAAGAAAGGCCAACCGGAATTGTTCACCAGCACGGCGCAGATATAGCCGCCGACCATCGCGAAGGCGCCATGCGCCAGGTTGACGAAGTTCATCAGCCCGAGCGTCACCGCCAGCCCGCAGGCGAGCACGAACAGCAGCATGCCGTAGGCGACGCCGTCGAACAGGTTGGTGAGGATAGAGGCCATGAAGTCAGCTCAGCCGAGACGACGCAATGGGCACCACGTCAAGTGGAACGTCATGGCCGGCAGTCCCGGCCATGACGTGGAGGAAGGCGGAGCTTCGCGCGTCACTTCTTGGTCTTGCCGGAATCCTTGACGGCCTCGAAGGTCGCGAACTCGACATTGTACAGCTCACCGTCGACCTTCTCGACCTTGCGGATGTAGATGTTCTGCACGATGTCGCGGGTTTCCGGATCGATCGAGATCGGGCCGCGCGGGCTCTCCCACTTCATGCCCTTCATCGCCTCGATCAGCTTGTCGCCGTCGGTCGCGCCATTGGTCTTCTTCAGCGCCTCGTAGATCAGATGGATGCCGTCATAGCCGCTCACCGCCATGAAGCCCGGCCGGTTGCCGAACGCCTTCTTGTAGGCGGCGACGAAGTCCTTGTTCATCTGGGACGGATGCGCCGCCGAATAGAGATGCGCGGTCACCGCGCCGAGCGCGGCATCGCCCATGTTGTTGAGCAGGTCGTCGTCCATCACGTCGCCGGGGCCGATCACCTTGATGCCGCTCTTGTCGAGCCCGCGCTCGGCATATTGCTTCATGAAGTTGCCGCCCTGCCCGGCCGGCACGAACACGAACATCGCGTCGGGCTTGGAATCCTTCATGCGCTGCAGGAACGGCGCGAAGTCGGGATTGGCGAGCGGGACCTTGACCTCTTCCACGATCTCGCCGCCACCGGCGGTGAAATGCTGCTTGAAGAAGGTCAGCGCGTCGTTGCCCGGCGCGTAGTCGGAGGTCAGCGTCGCGACCTTCTTGATGCCGTTCTTGACTGCCCAGTCGCCGATGATGGTGGAGGACTGCGCCAGCGTGAAGCTGGTGCGCACGATGTAGGGCGAGCGCTCGGTGATGATCGAGGTGCCGGCCGCCATCACGACTTCCGGGATCTTGGCCTGCGTCGCGAGCGGCGCGGCGGCCAGCGCTGCGGGCGTCACACCGAAGCCTGCGATGAAATTGACCTTGTCGTTGACGATCAGTTCCTGTGCGAGCCGCTTGGTGTTGTCGGGCACCGCGGCGTCATCCTTAAGGATGATCTCGATCTTCTTGCCGGCGACGGTGTCGCCCTTCTGCTGCATGTAAAGCTTGATGGCATTGTCAATCTGCTTGCCGGTCGAGGCCTGGCCGCCGGTCATCGGCAGGATCAAACCAATCTTGACGGCGTCGTCCGCCCGCGCCGGCACGCCGGTGCATACCCCGCAAAGCACGACCGAAGCGGCGCCCCACAGCAACATGTTGCGACGATTGAACATCGACATCCCTCCCCCTTCCATTGTTCTGCCTCGAGCCGAGTGCCCGGCCCTTGCCTCAACCTTAACCCAAGCACGTCGCGGCCGGGCCGCAACGCGACAAGGCGTCTCGAAGCGCCCTGTTGTCAATCGGACGATGGACGTGTGTCGCGCGCGGCACGATCGGGCCCAACCACGACGATAAGTATCAGGATACCAGAATTGTTCTCCGAAATTCAACGCCCCCAAAGAGAACCGGTCTGGCGCATCCAACCCGCCCATTGTTTGTACGATCGTACAAATCAATCGCCAATGTCAACAAACAAGCACAATTGCAGCCGAACGGTCGCGCCCAAGATCATGATCCATAAAGACCAGGGCCGTATGCTGCTGCCAATGCCGATCTTCACACGTCACATCCCTGTACTGATCGCCCTCGCGCTCGCGGCCTGTGCGCTCGGGGGATGCAGTTCAATGAACCAAAAGGTCTCGGCCGGCATGGCCGACTACATTCCGGCCTGGGCCGGCGGCCTGCCCGCCGATGCGCCGCCGCGGCCGGGCACCCCCGAGTATGACAAGTTCATGCAGGAACGGGAGCGCAAGCGCCTGATGCCGGCGGCCGAGCGCGGCGACGACGCCAAGCCGGCGGCGACGCAGAGCGCTGCCCACTGAGCGTGCGGCCTAGTCGAGGGCATCCTCGCTGATGATTTCGCCGCGGTAGCCGAACTCCACCATGTGCACGGTGACGTAGTCGTCGCCGATGAACGCCACACCGTAGGACTCCGGCAGATCGGCAACCGTCAACACCTCGGCGAACACCGGATAGCTGGCGTGGTTCGTTCCGCGCAGCGAGGTCGTGGGAACGCCGGCGACCGAGCCGCTCAGCACCATGTGGCAGTGGCCGAAGAAAATATGGCGGATCTTGCTCCGGTGCCTTGCGATGATCGAGCGGAACGCGGCACCGTCAAGCAGGCCGATCCTGTCCACCGGGCCGATATGGGTCGGGAATGGATTGTGATGCATGAACAGAAAGAACGGTCCGTCATGCTCCGATAGCTGCCGTTCCAGCCAGGCCCGCCGCGTCTCGCAAAAGCTGCCGGCGGCCGTCTGCGGCTCGTAGGTGTCGAGCAGCAAGACGCGTCCGACCGACGTGTCGTGAACGCCCTGCGCGAAGCCGTCTGCGTCTGCGCATTCGGGAAACACGCCGAGAAACGTCTCGCGATGGTCGTGGTTGCCGATACAGAGCCGCACCGGGATCGGAAAGCCGCTCAGGCGTTGGCGCAGCAATTGATAGTCCGCGAGGTCGCCGATATCGGAGAGATCGCCCGAGATGACCATCAGCTCGGCGTCACGATGATCGGCAAGCACGTGCTCCAGCGCGCGTTCGAAATTCTGCAGCGGATCACGACCGAAGATCGTCTTCCCCGGCGTCGTCAGATGGATATCGCTCATGTGGATGAGCTTCATGCAGCACCTCGATGCAAGGGCGACGCCACAACGGTCAAAGCGCGACAATGGGTGAAGGCGCAGATCAGTCCACGAAGACCACCGTCTTGCGGCCGTTGAGGATGACGCGGTCGGCGAGATGGTAGCGGATCGCGCGCGCCAGCACGCGGCGCTCGATGTCGCGGCCCTTGCGCACCAGATCCTCGGGCGTGTCGCGATGGCTGATGCGCTCGACGTCCTGGTCGATGATCGGCCCCTCGTCGAGATCGCTGGTGACGTAGTGCGCCGTGGCGCCGATCAGCTTGACGCCGCGCTCATGGGCCTGGTGGTAGGGCTTGGCGCCCTTGAAGCCCGGCAGGAAGGAATGATGGATGTTGATGCAGCGGCCCGACAGCCGCGCCGACATCTCGTCGGACAGGATCTGCATGTAGCGGGCCAGCACCACGAGATCGGTCTGGGTGTCCTGCGCCAGCTTCCATACCGCGTCCTCCTGCTGCCGCTTGGTCTCCTTGGTGACCGGCAGGTGGTGGAACGGGATATCGCCGAAATCGAGCGAGCCATAGGTTTCGCGCGGATGGTTGGAGACAACAGCGGTCGGGATCATCTCAAGCTCGCCGGTGCGCCAGCGATACAGGATATCGACCAGGCAGTGATCGGACTTGGAGACCAGCAGCATCACCCGGCGGCGGCTGGCGCGGTCGCGCATCTGCCATTCCATGCCGAAACGTTCGGCGATCGCGGCAAAACCGGTCTGCAGCGCCGGCAGCCCGACCGCGAGGTCGGCTGCGGTGAACACCACGCGCATGAAGAACTTGCCGGTCTCGACATCGTTGAATTGCTGGGCGTCCAGGATGTTCTGGCCGTTATGCGCGAGGAAGGTCGAGACCGCGGAGACGATCCCCGGTCGATCCGGACAGGACAGGGTCAGAACGAATTGATGGTCGGGCATGCCAATTGACCAAAGCTTGAGCAGGTATGTGGAACGATCATTTTCGGCCCCCGTCTATCACCGCAGGCGGCCTTGCGCCAATCCCGGCGCGGGGGTCAAATCGAACAAATGACGACAATGTTTGTTAAGGACCATCATGGCTGACCGGCTGAACGGCTACCGTATCCTGATCCTCGAGACGCGCGAGGAGGCGCAGTTTTCCCGCCTGCTCGCCGAGCAGGGCGCCGAGGTGCTGCAATGCCCGATGTTCACCATCCACGACGCGCCGGATCCCGCGCCGATCGAGGCCTGGATCCGGCGCGCGATCGCCCGCCCGCTCGACGACCTCGTGCTGATGACCGGTGAAGGCCTGCGCCGGTTGATGAAGGTCGTGCGCCGGATCGATGTCGAAGCGCAGTTCGTCGCGAGCCTCGCCAAGGCGCGCAAATTCGCCCGTGGGCCGAAGCCTGGCCGGGCGCTACGCGAGATCGGGCTCGAGCCGCAGATGACGACGGAGAAGCCGACGTCGGAAGGCGTCGCCGAGATGCTGTCGAAGCTCGACCTGAGCGGCCACCGCCTCGGCCTGCAGCTCTATCCGGACAAGGACCACGCCACCCTGATCGGCGCGATCAAGGCGCAGGGCGCCGAGGTCGATACGGTGCTGCCCTATGTCTATGATGCGCAGGCAGCCGACGCCAACATCGTCACTGCGATCGAGGAGATGGCGCGGGGCCGAATTGACGCGATCGCGCTGACGAGTTCCGGCCAGGTCCGCCGCCTGCTCGAGGTGGCACAGGCGCACAAGTGCGAGGCGCAATTGCGCGAGGGCCTCGAGCGCACGCCGATCGCCTCCGTCGGGCCCGTGGTGTCGGATGAACTGAAGACTTACGGCTTGCGCACGGACATCTATCCGGCCAACGATGCGTTCTTCATGAAGCCGCTGATCTCGGCGATGGCGACAGCACTGGCGAAGGCGCCGCCGCGCGCAACGGCGACGTAGCATTTCGGCGCTACAGCGCCGCCTGGTTCGCCTCGTTCAGATAGGCCTGGTACGCGAGCTTGATGCCATCCTCGAGCGAGGTGGTGGCGCGCCAGCCGAGCTTGGCGAGCCTGTTGACGTCGAGCAGCTTGCGCGGCGTGCCGTCGGGACGTGAGGTGTCGAAGCTGATCTCACCGCGGTAGCCGACGGCGGCGGCAACGATGCGGGCGAATTCGGCGATCGTGATGTCCTCGCCGGTGCCGATATTGACCAGCTCCGACGAGGAGTAGGTCTTCATCAAATGAATGCAGGCGTCGGCGAGATCGTCGACATAGAGGAATTCACGGCGCGGCGTGCCCGTGCCCCACACCACGACATCGGCGGCGCCTGCGACCTCGGCCTCATGGAAGCGGCGGATCAGCGCCGCGACGACGTGGCTGTATTCGGGATGATAATTGTCGCCGGGACCGTAGAGGTTGGTCGGCATCACGCTGATGAAATCGGCGCCATATTGGCTGCGATAGGCCTCGGTCATCTTGATGCCGGCGATCTTGGCGATGGCATAAGGCTCGTTGGTCGGCTCCAGCGGGCCGGTCAGCATCGAGTCTTCGCGCAGCGGCTGCGGCGCGAGGCGCGGATAGATGCAGGACGAGCCGAAGAACATCAGCTTCTCGCAGCCATTGGCATGCGCCGCCTGGATCACATTGGTCGAGATCGCCAGATTGTCGTAGAGGAATTCCGCCCGCAGCGTGTTGTTGGCGACGATGCCGCCGACCTTGGCGGCGGCAAGGAACACCGCCTGCGGCCGCTTCGCGGCAAACCAGGCGTTGACCGCCCCTTGGTCGCGCAGATCGACCTCGCCGCGCGACACGGTCAGGAGATCGACCTGTTCGCGCGCCAGCCGGCGCACCAGCGCCGAGCCGACCATGCCGCGATGGCCGGCGACGAAAACCGTCTTGCCCTTCAGTTCAAACGCCGTGCTTGCCATGGGCCGCATCCTGCCTCGCCTCGACGAGATCGCTGGCGACCATTTCCTTCACCAGCTGCGCGAACGGTGTCTTCGGCGCCCAGCCGAGCTGGGCGCGCGCCTTGCTGGCGTCGCCGATCAGAAGATCGACCTCGGTCGGGCGGAAATAGGCCGGGTCGATCTGCACCAGCGTGGTGCCGGACGCCTTGTCGACGCCGATCTCCTCGACGCCCTTGCCGCGCCATTCGATGCTGCGGCCGACCTCGGCAAACGCCAGTTCGACGAACTCGCGCACCGAGCGCGTCTCGCCGGTCGCGAGCACGAAGTCGCCGGGCTCATCCGCCTGCAGGATCTTGTGCATGCCCTCGACATAGTCGCGGGCGTGACCCCAGTCGCGCTTGGCATCGAGATTGCCGAGATAGAGCTTGTTCTCGAGGCCGACTTCGATGCGGGCGACGGCGCGGGTGATCTTGCGCGTCACGAAGGTCTCGCCGCGGATCGGGCTCTCATGGTTGAACAGGATGCCGTTGCTGGCGAACATGCCGTAGGCCTCGCGGTAGTTCACCGTGATCCAGTAGCCGTAGAGCTTGGCGACGCCATAGGGCGAGCGCGGGTAGAACGGCGTCGTCTCCTTCTGCGGCACCTCCTGCACCAGCCCGTACAGCTCCGAGGTCGAGGCCTGGTAGAACCGGGTCTCCTTTTCCATGCCGAGGATGCGGATCGCCTCCAGCAGGCGCAGCACGCCGATGGCGTCGGCGTTGGCGGTGTATTCCGGGCTTTCGAAACTGACCTGGACGTGGCTCTGGGCGGCGAGGTTGTAGATCTCGGTCGGCCGGATCTGCTGCATCAGCCGGATCAGATTGGTCGAATCGGTCATGTCGCCGTAGTGCATCAGGAACGGCACGTTGCCGGCATGCGGGTCCTGATAGAGATGATCGACGCGCGCGGTGTTGAACGAGGACGAGCGGCGCTTGATCCCGTGCACGGTGTAGCCGAGCCCGAGCAGATATTCGGCGAGATACGCGCCGTCCTGCCCGGTGACGCCGGTGATCAGCGCAACGCGCCGCTTTGAGTCCTGAGCCGTCATATCATCTCCAGAGAGCGCGAGACCGCGCGATCCCGACGAGGCCGGTCTGTAGCATCCGGCCACCTCCAAGTCTAATGGCATAATCGTTTGGAATCAGGGCCTTAAAGCCTTGAAAACCCGGTTCGATGCGGTCTGGGGCCCGCTCATTCGCCGTAGTGGCGCAGCCGGTCGAGGTTGATGATGGTCACCCCGCCATATTCGAGCCGCAGCAGTCCCTCGCGCTCGAGCCGCTTCAGGCACTGGTTGGCATTCTGCCGGGAGATGCCCGACAGCGCCCCGATTTCCTCCTGGGTGATCTCCAAATGCAAGGTGAGATCGGGATAGAGGATCGGGTTGAACAGCGAGGCGATGGAGCGCGCCAGCCGCGCCGTCGCGTCCAGCGTCCGGCCATATTCGAGCAGTGCGATGAACTGGCCGAGCCGTTCGTTGAGCGACCCCACCAGGAAGCGGTTGAAGCCGACGCTGTTCTCGAACAACCAGACGAAGGTCCGACGGTCCATCATCGCGAGACGCGTGTCGCGCAGCGCGACGACGTCGTAGCGTCGCAGTTCGTTCTTGAGCACGGTCCCCTCGCCGAACCAGGCGCCGGCGGTGAGGCCCGCAAAGCTCGCGGCCTTGCCGCCGCGCGAGACGATGCCCATCCGCGCCAGCCCGGTCACGATGCCGGTCCAGTACTGAAAATTGTCGCCGCGCATGAAGATGAATTCGTTCGCGCGGTAGGACTTCTCGGAAATGCCGGCGCGCGCGATTTCGATTTCTTGCTCGCTCAATTCGCGCGACCAGGCCGCGATGCGCTTCAGGTAATCAGCAGCAATCATTCTAGCGACGGCATCCCATCCAAGATATTGCACCGCAGCAACGCCGTGCGCAAAGCCAGGTCACCCGAGGCCTGGAATGCCAGCGAAAATTCCTGACCAAATGTCGGGCACATGACAATTCAACCTATCGCTTTCTCGTATTCAGAGCCACCTCGCGTAACGCCGCGCGCAGCGCCTTGATGGATCGCTGAAGGCGGACGACGCGCGAGCGGGCTTGCAGGCGGGTGCGGCGTTACCGCGCATGACGCAGGCGATCGGGGCGAGCGATGCTCCCGGACGCCGGCATCATTAGTCGGGTGGTTTCCGTCGGCGGCCCATGTAAGATCGAACCGAGCTCGAAACGAAAGATAAAGAGCGCGCCAAAGCGCCCGTATCTGGAGGGAACAGGGTGGCCAACAGTCTCGAGGTGCGCGGAGTCTCATTGCGCTTTGGCGGCGTCCGCGCGCTGACCGATGTGAGCTTCAGCGTCAACGAGGGAGAGCTGTTCTCGATCATCGGCCCGAACGGCGCCGGCAAGACCTCGATCGTCAACTGCATCTCCGGCCGCTACCGGCCGACCGAAGGCCAGCTGTTCTATCGCGGCCAGGACATCACCGGCCTCACCCCGAACGCGCGGCCCCGCTTCGGCATCGGCCGGACTTTCCAGAACCTCGCGCTGTTCCACCATATGAGCGTGCTCGACAACATCATGGTCGGCCGCCATCACCTGCTGAAGAACAACTTCATCACGGGGTCGCTGTACTGGCTCACCGGTGCGCGCCGCGAGGAGCTGGAGCACCGGCGCAAGGTCGAGGAGATCATCGACTTCCTCGATCTGCAATCGGTGCGCAAGGCAACCGCCGGCACCCTGCCCTATGGCCTGCGCAAGCGCGTCGAGCTCGCCCGTGCGATGGCGCTCGAGCCGCAGCTGATCCTGCTCGACGAGCCGATGGCCGGCATGAACTTCGAAGAGAAGGAGGACATGGCGCGCTACATCGTCGATCTCAACGAAGAGTTCGGCATGACGGTGATGATGATCGAGCACGACATGGGTGTCGTGATGGACATCTCCCACCGCGTCATGGTGCTCGACTTCGGCCGCAAGATCGCCGAGGGCGACCCGGCAACGGTGCTCGCCGATCCCCACGTCAAGCGCGCCTATCTCGGCGAAGAGGACGAGGTGCTGGTCGATCCCGACGACAAGCCGGCGGTGCGGGAGAGCGCGGCATGATGGACTATGCCGGTCGCGCCGCGCAGGCGGACACATTCCCCAAGATGCTGCGCCTGAACGCCAGAGAGCACGGCGGCGAGATTGCGCTGCGCGAGAAAGATCTCGGGCTGTGGCGCGAATTCACCTGGGACGACTACCAGAGGCGCACCCATGATTTCGCGATCGGCATGGTCGAGCTCGGCCTTGGACGCGGCGACGTCATCGGCATCATCGGCGACAACCGGCCGGACTGGGTCGCCGCCGAGATCGCGGCCCACGCGATCGGCGCGATGAGCCTCGGCCTCTACCGCGACGTGCTGGATGAGGAAGCCGCCTATCTCCTGACCTATGGCGAGGCCAAGCTGGTCTTCGCCGAGGACGAGGAGCAGGTCGACAAGCTGCTTGGCCTTGCCGATCGGGTGCCCAATCTCAAGCATATCGTCTATTCCGATCCGCGCGGCATGCGCAAATACGACGATCCGCGCCTGATGGAGGCGAGCAAGCTCGTTGCGTTGGGGCGCGACCGCGCCGCGCGCGAGCCCACCTTGTATGAGCGGCTGGTCGACCAAACCAAGGGCGAAGACATCGCGATCCTCTGCACGACCTCGGGCACGACGGCCAACCCGAAGCTCGCGATGCTGTCGGCCGGGCGGGTGCTGCGGCATTGCGCGACCTATCTCGCCTTTGATCCGAAGGGACCGGACGACGAGTACGTCTCGGTGCTGCCGCTGCCCTGGATCATGGAACAGATCTACGCGCTGGGCAAAGCGCTGCTCTCCCGGATGAAGGTCAACTTCGTCGAAGAGCCGGACACCATGATGCACGATTTCCGCGAGATCGCGCCGACCTTCGTGCTGTTCGCACCGCGGGTCTGGGAATCGATCGCGGCCGACGTCCGCGCCGGCGTCATGGACGCCTCGCCGTTCAAGCAGCGGCTCTACGATCTAGGCATGAGGACGGGCCTTGCAGCGCTCGCCGAGGGCAAGCACTCTGTCTTCGCCGACCAGATCCTGTTCCGCGCGCTGCGCGACCGCCTCGGCTTTACCCGGCTGCGATCGGCGGCGACCGGCGGCGCGGCGCTCGGGCCGGATACATTCAAGTTCTTCCAGGCGATGGGCGTGCCGCTGCGCACGCTGTACGGCCAGACCGAGCTGCTCGGCGCCTACACGCTGCATCCGGAAGGCAAGGTCGATCCCGACACGACAGGCGTGCCGATGGCCGACAACATCGAGATCCGCATCGACAACGCCGACGTCAACGGCGTCGGCGAGATCTTGGTGCGGCACCCGAACATGTTCCACGGCTACTACAAGAACCCCGAAGCCTCGGTCGCCGACATCAAGGACGGCTGGATGCATTCAGGCGATGCCGGCTACTACAACGACAACCGGCAGCTCGTGGTGATCGACCGCATCAAGGACCTCGCCGAGACCTCGCGCGGCGAACGCTTCTCGCCGCAATACATCGAGAACAAGCTGAAATTCTCGCCCTATGTCGCCGAGGCGGTCGTGCTCGGCGCCGGCCGCGACACGCTCGCGGCGATGATCTGCATCCGCTACTCGATCATCTCGAAATGGGCGGAGAAGAACCGCCTCTCGTTCACGACCTATACCGACCTCTCGTCGCGGCCCGAGGTCTATGCGCTGTTGAGGAAGGAGGTCGAGACCGTCAACGCCACCTTGCCGCCCGCGCAGCGCATCTCGCGGTTCCTGCTGCTGTACAAGGAGCTCGATGCCGACGACGGCGAACTGACCCGGACCCGGAAGGTCCGTCGCGGCGTGATCAACGAGAAATATGCCGATATCATCGAGGCGATCTACCGCGGCAAGGCCAGCATCCCGGTCGACACCGTGATCCGCTTCCAGGACGGCACGACGCAGCGGGTGCGCACCACGTTGCAAGTCGTCGATCTCGGCCGCGCCGCGATCGCGGAGGCCGCGGAATGAGCGGGCTGCGAGAACGGAGCGCGGTGCCAATGAATGCGCCCTCTCTCCTTGTGGGAGAGGGCAACACCGCCAGTCGACAAAGACCCGCTTGGGTGAGGGGTCCTCTCTCCACGATCGCAATGCGGAGACAACCCCTCACCCGGCTTCGCTTTGCGAAGCCACCCTCTCCCACAGGGGGAGAGGGTGCTGGCGCCGTTCGGAGCGACCACACCCCATGAACACGCAGTTCCTGATCCAGCTGATCGTCAACGGCCTCGTGGTCGGCACGCTCTATGGCGTGGTCGCGATGTCGTTCGTGCTGATCTACAAGGCGACCCAGGTCGTGAATTTCGCGCAGGGCGAATTGCTGCTGGTCGGCGCCTGGGTGTGCTGGGCACTGCTGACCAAGTATCAATTGCCGTTCTGGATCGGCATGCCGATCACGCTGGTGTTCATGTTCATCTTCGGCATCGCGATCCAGGTCGTGATCCTGCGTCCGATGATCGGCGAGCCGATCATCTCCGTGATCATGGTGACGATCGGCCTGTCGACCGTGTTCCAGGCCGCCCTGAAGTGGATCTTCGGCGTCAACCCGCAGCCGTTCCCGCAGATATTCCAGAGCCAGTCGATCAGCCTGTTCGGGCTGCAGATCCAGACCGTCTATGTGATGAGCCTCGTGGTCTCGCTCGCCATGATGGTCGGCATGGCCTGGTTCTTCCGCGCCTCCAAATACGGCCTTGCGATGCGCGCCACCGCCTTCAACCAGCAGGTCGCGCAGTCGCTCGGCATCTCCGTGAAGAGCGTGTTCGCGATGGCCTGGGCGATCTCGGCCACCGTCTCGGCGGTCGCCGGCGTCGTGGTTGCGGTCGTCAACGGCGTGTCGTCCGGTCTCTCCGCCTATGGCATCAAGGTGTTTCCGGCCGCGATCCTCGGCGGGCTCGACTCGGTCGGCGGCGCCGTGCTCGGCGGCATCATCATCGGGCTCCTGGAAAACGTCGCCCAGTATGTCGACAGCGAGTATCTGCACTGGGGCAATCTGTACGAGATCGCGCCGTTCTACGTCCTGATCATCATCCTGATGATCAAGCCGTACGGGCTGTTCGGCACCAAGGACATCGAGCGGGTCTGATCAATGGCGACAAGCACACTCATCCCGTCAGGCGATTTCCGCACCAGCTACGCGGCCGACACCACGATCTTCCCGACCGCGACCAGCCGCAACTTCGCGATCGCCGGCATCGCTCTCGCCTGCTTTGCGCCGATGCTGCTGTCCAACTACCTGCTCTCGATCGCGATCCAGATCGGCATCTTCGCGATCGCGGCCCTTGGCCTCAACGTCCTGGTCGGCTTCACCGGCCAGATCTCGATCGGCCACGCCGCGTTCTTCCTGTTCGGCGCCTTCACCTCAGCCTACATCTCGAACAACCTGCCGATTCCGGTATTCTTCGCGATTCCGCTGGCCGGCGTGGTCACGGCGCTGGTCGGCCTGATCTTCGGCGTGCCGGCGGCGCGGCTGAAGGGGCTCTATCTCGTCATCGCCACGCTCGCCGCGCAGTACATCCTGCTCGACTTCTTCTCGCGCGCCGAATGGTTCTCGGGCGGCTCGGTGCCGGCCAGCGCCAATCCGTTCTCGATCTTCGGCTATACGCTGCGTGGCGACCGGCAGTATTTCTACGTCGTGCTCGCCTACATGGTGATCAGCTATCTGCTGGTTACAAATTTGATGCGCACCCGCGACGGCCGTGCGCTGGTCGCGATCCGCGATCACTATCTCTCCGCCGAGATCATGGGCATCAACCTGACCAAGTACCGGACGTTGTCGTTCGGGCTGGCCGCCTTCTTCGCCGGCATCGCCGGCGCGCTCTACGCGCATTATCAGCTGGTGGTCTCCCAGGAAGGCTTCGGCATCGAGCGCTCGGTGCTGTTCCTCGCGATGGTCATCATCGGCGGCACCGGCTCGGTGATGGGCACCCTGATGGGCACGGCCTTCGTGGTGCTGCTGCCGGAATCAATGGAATGGCTGAGCGCCTGGCTGAAGGGCGGCGCCGTCGACAAGGCGCTGCAGCTCAACAACAACATCACCTTCCTGCGCGAGATCGCGATCGGCCTGATCATCATCGGCTTTTTGATGTTCGAGCCTGATGGCCTCGCGCACCGCTGGCGGCAGATCAAGGCCTACTGGAAGCTTTACCCGTTCTCGCACTGACGCATCGAGCAAATTCAAATTCGGTTCAACGAATAAGCAGGAGGAAACAAGAATGACGATTAGATCCCTTTTGAGCTCGGTCTCCCTTGCGCTGCTGATCGGCAGCGCCGCCAGCACCGCGCAGGCGCAGATCGCCATCGGCCATCTGCAGGACCTCTCGGGCGGCACCTCCGACGTCGGTACGCCCTACGGCCAGGGCGTCGCCGACACGTTCGCCTGGGTCAACAAGAACGGCGGCGTCGGCGGCAAGCAGCTCAATGTCGACAGCAACGACTACGGCTACCAGGTGCCGCGAGCGATCGCGCTGTACAAGAAGTGGTCGGCGCCGGACGGCAAGGTCGCAGCGATCATGGGCTGGGGCACGGCTGACACCGAGGCGCTGACCGGCTTCCTCGCGCAGGACAAGATCCCCGATCTGTCGGGCTCCTATGCCGCCGCGCTGACCGATCCCGAAGGCACCAGCGGCAAGGCCAAGCCGGCGCCCTACAACTTCTTCTACGGCCCGAGCTACTCGGACGCGCTGCGCGCCGAGCTGACCTGGGCGGCCGAGGACTGGAAGGCCAAGGGCAAGCCGGGCAAGCCCAAATTCGTCCACATGGGTGCCAACCACCCCTATCCGAACGCGCCGAAGGCTGCCGGCGAAGCGCTCGCGACCGAGCTCGGCTTCGAAGTGCTGCCGCCGCTGGTGTTCGCACTGTCGCCCGGCGATTACTCGGCGCAGTGCCTCAGCCTGAAGAGCTCAGGCGCCAACTACGCCTATCTCGGCAACACCGCGGCCTCCAACATCTCGGTCATGAAGGCCTGCAAGACCGCCGGCGTCGACGTCCAGTTCCTCAGCAACGTCTGGGGTATGGACGAGAATGCGGCCAAGACCGCGGGCGATGCCGCCGACGGCGTGATCTTCCCGCTGCGCACGGCGGTCGGCTGGGGCGGCAATGCGCCGGGCATGAAGACGGTGATGGAAATCTCGAAGATGTCCGACCCGTCGGGCAAGGTCTATCGCCCGGTGCACTACATCGCCGCGGTGTGCAGCGCGCTCTACATGAAGGAAGCACTGGATTGGGCCGCCAAGAACGGCGGCGCTACCGGCGAGAACGTCGCCAAGGGCTTCTACCAGAAGAAGGACTGGGTGCCGGCCGGCATGGACGGCGTCTGCAATCCCTCGAACTGGACCGAGAGAGATCATCGCCCGACGACCAAGGTCGACCTCTATCGCGCCAAAGTTTCCGGCGCGACCGATGGCGACATCAACGACTTGATGGCCAAGGGCACGATCAAGCTCGAGAAGGTGAAGACCGTCGAACTGCCGCGCAAGCCGGAATGGTTTGGCTGGTGAGGTCGTAATTCGACCACACGCACAAATCGTCATGCGCGGGCTCGACCCGCGCATCCATCACGACAAAACGTCTTCCGATCGATGGGTTGCCGGGCCAAGCCCGGCAATGACATCGAGGGGTGAACCAGAGCCATGAACGAAACCCTCGAAGCCACCCGCACGGGGCCGACGGCGGTCCCGCCGCCGCCGCTGCTCAGCATCAACAATATCGAGGTCGTCTATGACGACGTCATCCTGGTGCTGCGCGGTCTCAGCCTCGAGGTGCCGAAGGGCGCGATCGTGGCGCTGCTCGGTGCCAATGGCGCCGGCAAGTCAACCACGCTGAAGGCGATCTCCGGCCTGCTCAAGACCGAGGACGGCGAGGTCACCCGCGGCGAGATCCTGTTCGAGGGCCAGCGCATCAACGGCATCGATCCGGACAAGATCGTCCGCCGCGGCATCTTCCAGGTGATGGAGGGCCGCCGCATCGTCGCCGACATGACGTCGCTGGAGAATTTGCGGCTCGGCGCCTTCACCCGTCGCGACGGCGAGGTCTCGGCCGACATCGACATGGTGTACAAATATTTCCCGCGCCTGAAGGAGCGCACCGGCCTTGCCGGCTATCTCTCCGGCGGCGAGCAGCAGATGCTCGCGATCGGCCGCGCGCTGATGGCGCGCCCGAAGATGATCCTGATGGACGAGCCGTCGATGGGGCTGTCACCCCTGCTCGTCAAGGAAGTGTTCGCGATCATCAAGGAGATCAACCGCGATCTCGGCGTCACGATCCTCTTGGTCGAGCAAAATGCGCGCGCCGCGCTCTCGGTCGCGAGCCATGGCTACATCATGGAACAGGGCAAGGTGGTGCTCGACGGCTCCGCCGACGAGCTGCGCGACAACGAGGACGTCAAGGAATTCTACCTCGGCGGCGCCGGCGACCAGCGCAAGAGCTTCAAGAATTTGAAGAGCTTCAAGCGGCGCAAGCGCTGGCTCTGAGGATATCGAGCGTTTTCCGGCGGAGTTGCGTGTGCAGAAAGCGCGTCAGACCAGGAAGGCGGCCCTAGCTGAGCACCTGCTCCGCTTCGGTGACCGCGCAGAGCACATGGTAGAACGACGACGCCGGGATCGCGGCGATCAGCGAATTGCCGTCGCGGTCGAACTGGTCGTACCAGCCGCCCGCCACGGGATGGCTGAGATAGTGCCGCTCCAGCAGCAGCAGCGCCGCGCGCGCTTCGTCCGCAGCACCGGCTTCGCCCGACTCGGCCTGCGCGATCCAGGCCTTCGCCAGTTCGCTCTGCGGCCACAGCCGCCTGGTGTGGCGGCGGATGTTGCCCTCGGCGTCGCCCTCGTCGATCAGGCAGCCGGTGGCGTCGCGATAGCGCAACGCAGAGGCCAAGAGCTCGCCGCGCGGACGCCCCGTTGGGCAGCCCGTGATCCGCTCAAAACCCTTCAGCAGCCAGACCCATTCCGCGAGGTGCCCGGGCTCGACGCTGACCGGCGGGATCCTCGACCAGTCCTCCTCGAAATATTCGCTGAGCGTCCGCGTCTGCTTGTCGTAGAGGTTGGCCAGGAACAGCGCGAAGAAATCGCCGGCGCGGTTCTGGAACGACAGATCATGCGTCGCGTCGAAGCAGGCGATCATCGCCTCGAACAGATGCATCTGCGGATTCTGCCGGCGCGGCATCGACGGCGGCAGGCCCTCATGAAAACCGCCATGCGGCGAACGCAGCTCGGTGTCGAGGAACGCGAGCAGCGCGTCGATCTCGGCGCGAACCTGGGCGTCCTGGTCGAGGCTATAGACGGTCGCCAGCGCGAGCAGCACGAAGGCATGGCCGTAAGTGTCGCGCAGCGGATCGTGCACGCCGCCTTCCGGCGTCAGGCTGAAGACGAAGCCCGGCCGGCCATCCGGCGCCTTGGCCTTGGCGAGCACGTAATCCAGCGCCTTCAGCGCGATCGCGCGCCCTTCCGGATACCAGCCCATCTGCGCCGCCCTGGCGTAGCAATAGATCTGGCGCGCCTGCACCATGGTCCGGCGCGGGGCAGCGCGATCGGGACTGCCGTCCTGATGCAGCCGGTCCACGAAACCGCCGGCCGTGCCGTCCCACCCCACAGTCGACCACAGCGGCAAGGCGTGGTCGATGATGCGGCGCTTCAACCTCGCGACGACGTCGGCGGCCCCGTCCGCCGCCACGTTCTCTACCTCAGCCATCGTACGTCCTGGAACCGTCCCAATATCAGCGCTCACCGTCTGATAGCACGGGCAGACCGGCACGCCACCTGCGCAAATCCTCGCTCAAGGACCCGCCATGACCGACCATTACGACGCCCTTGAAACGCGCGATCCGGCCGCCCGCGAGACCGCCCTGTTCGCCCGGCTGCCGGAGGTGCTGCGCAAGGCGATGGCGGCACCTGCCTACGCCAATTTGCTGCGGGGCACTGATCCCACGTCCATCACCAGCCGGGAGGCATTGGCGGAGCTGCCGGTGCTGCGCAAATCGGAACTCCCGGCCCTGCACAAGGCCGCCCCACCGTTCGGCGGCTTCGTGGCGGACAAGCCCGGCTCGTTTGCCCGGCTGTTCACCTCGCCCGGACCGATCTTCGAGCCCGAAGGCCGCCAGGCGGACCCCTGGCGCGGGGCGCGGGCGCTGTTCGCGGCGGGCTTCCGCGAGGGGGACGTGGTGCTGAACACCTTCAGCTATCACCTCACCCCCGGCGGCTTCATCTTCGATGCCTCCGCGCGGGCGCTCGGCTGTGCCGTGATTCCGGCCGGCCCCGGCAATACCGAGCAGCAATTCGAGCTGATCGAGGCCTATCGCCCGGTCGGCTATAGCGGCACCCCGGACTTCCTGAAGATCCTGCTCGACGCCGCAGCCAGCACCGGCCGCGACGTATCGTCGATCAAGCGCGCGCTGGTGTCGGGCGCGGCATTTCCAAAATCATTGCAGGAGGAAATGAAGTCGCGCGGCGTCGAGGCCTACCAGGCGTTCGGCACCGCCGATCTCGGCCTGATCGCATTCGAGACCCCGGCGCGCGACGGGATGACGGTCAACGAGGATCTGATCCTGGAGATCGTCAGGCCCGGTACCGGCGATCCCGTTGCGCCTGGCGAGGTCGGCGAGATCGTGGTGACCTCGCTCGATCCGCATCATCCCTGGATTCGCCTCGCGCTCGGCGACCTGACCGCCGCCCTGCCCGGCGTGAGTCCGTGCGGTCGCACCAACATGCGCATCAAGGGCTGGATGGGCCGCGCCGACCAGACCACCAAGGTCAAGGGCATGTTCGTGCGTCCTGAGCAGGTCGCGGAAATCGGCAAGCGCCATCCCGAGCTCGGACGGCTGCGCCTCGTGGTCACGCGCGCCGGCGAGGCCGATGCGATGACGCTGCGGGCGGAATGTGCCTCAGCGGCCGATGCCTTGCTGGACGAAGTCGCGGCGACGCTGCGCGCGGTGACAAAACTCGGCGGCGCCGTCGAGCTCGTCGGCACAGGCTCGCTGCCGAACGACGGCAAGGTGATCGCGGACGAACGGTAGCCTTGAGAGCCCGGGTATCCCGCTGACCATATCGTGAGCCCACATTTGCCGCGCGCGGCATTGTGAACTATTGAGCTGGCTCATGCGTCGTCGCAACGGGATTATCACCTCATGAGCAGCGCTTCCGGAAATCAGCCGAGAAGGCCGGCGGTTTTCTTCGATCGGGACGGCGTCCTGAACCGGGACATCGGCTTCCTGTTCGAGAGCCACAGGCTGATCTGGACCGACGGCGCGCGCGAGGCGGTGAAGGCGGTCAACGACATAGGCTACTTTGCGTTCGTCGTGAGCAATCAGTCAGGCGTTGCGCGGGGCCTCTATGAGGAGGCGCACGTGCAGCAGCTGCACGACTGGATGGCCGCCGAGCTCGGCAAGATCGGCGCCCATATCGACGCCTTCGAATACTGCCCGTTTCATCCTGAAGGGACGGTGGAGCGGTATCGGCAGGTCAGCCCTCGCCGCAAACCCTCGCCAGGCATGATCACTGATCTGCTGGAACGTTTTCCCGTCGATGTCGAACGAAGCTTTCTGGTCGGTGACCAGCCGACCGATCTGGAGGCCGCGCGCGCGGCGGGCCTGCAGGGCTACCTGTTCGCGGGTCCCAATCTGGAGCTGTTCTTAAAGCCCCTGCTGCAGCGAGGCTGAGCCCACGCAACGGCGCGAGGCCACGATCGCGATCAGAATTTCCGGACCAGGTCGATCACCTCGTCCTGCTGCTCGCGTGTGATCTCGGCAAACATCGGCAATGAGAGAATCCGGCCCTGATCGCGATGGGCGTTGGGAAACTGCTCCGGCTGGTGACCAAACCGGGCATAGGCCGGCAGGAACGGCAGCGCCATTGGGTAGTTGATCGCGGTCTGCACGCCATTGGCGTTCAGATGCGCGGCGAGCGCGTCGCGGCGCGGATGCCGGATCGTGTAGAGGTGATAGACATGGCTGCGCGCCGGCGCGACCTCGGGGACCACGACGTCCTCGATCTGGTTGAGGCCGGCATCATAGACCTCGGCCGCAGCCTGACGGGCCTCGGTCCATGCTTCGAGATGCGGCAGCTTCGCTGAAAGGATCGCCGCCTGCATGCCGTCGAGCCGGCTGTTGATGCCCTCGATATGGTGCTGGTGCTTCACCAACCCGCCATGGCGCGCCAGCATGGCCATCTGCTCGGCGAGTGCCTTGTCGTTGGTGACGACCGCGCCGGCGTCGCCCATCGCGCCGAGATTCTTGCCCGGATAGAACGAATAGGTCGCGGCCTCCCCGAACGTGCCGACCATGCGGCCCTTGTAGCGCGCGAGATGAGCCTGGGCGCAATCCTCGATCACCCACAGCTTGTGCTTCTGCGCGATCGCCATGATCGCATCCATGTCGGCAGGCTGGCCGTACAGATGCACCGGGATGATGCCGACCGTGCGCGGCGTGATCGCGGCCTCGATCGCCGCAGGGTCGATCGTGAACGTCGCGTCGTCGGTATCGCAGAACACGACCGTGGCGCCGGAATGCGTGATCATCGCCGCGGTCGAGATCCAGGAATGCGCCGTGGTGATCACCTCGTCACCCGGCTTCACTTTCAGCGCCCGCATCGCGAGGTAAAGCGCATCGGTGCCGTTGGCGCAGGAGACGCAGTGCGCGACCTCAGCGGCCGCGGCGAACTCGCGCTCGAAGGCGTCGACATAGCTGCCGCGGATGAAGGCGTTGTCGCGGATCACGCCGGCGATTGCCGCATCGATCTCGCCTTTGATGGACTGGTACTGCAGTTGCAGGTCGGCATACGGCACAGCCATCGATATTCCCCTATTGCCCTATTGGCTCGCCAGCAGCCGGCGCGCCGGATTGCCGGCATACGTACCTGGTGTCGTGATGTCCTTGGTCACCACGGATCCAGCGCCGATGACGACGTCGTCGACGATCCTGACGGGCATGATCGTCGCGTTGGAGCCGATCGACACCCGGTTGCCGATCACGGTCTCGCGCCACAGCTCCTTGCGTCCGCGCGCCGGACCGCCGGTGGAGAAGGTGTCGTTGACGAACATCACGCCGTGCCCGACGAAACAGTCCTCGCCGATCGTGACAAGCTCGCAGATGAACGCATGCGACTGCACGCGGGTGCGCGCGCCGACCACCACGCCCTTCTGGATTTCGGTGAAAGGCCCGACGAAGCAGTCGTCGCCGAGCGTACAGCCGTAGAGATTGCAGGGCTCGACGATCTTGACGCGCTCGCCGAACGCGACGTCGCGAACGCTGGCCTGATGCACGTCCGGTCGATTCACGAAACGACACCCAGCCGGCTCAACCGCGGCGTGAAGCGCAGCGCGACCTCCTCGCCGGTCTCGATCGACTCGTAGAGGGCCGAGATCAACTCCAGGCTCTTGCGGCCCTCGAGTCCGTCGACCAGCGCGGCGCGCTGGTTCTCCAGGCAGTCGACCACGTGATGATAGTAAGCTTGGTGGCCGAAGCCGTAGACGTTGGGCGGGTTGACCGAAAACTTCTCCACGACGTCCTTGTCCGACGGCAGCTCGTCGACAAAGCGCCAGTGCCGGATCTGGTTGACGGCGAAACCGGAGATTTCGACGGTGCCCTTTTCGCCGAGGATCGACAGCGAGCCTTCGAGATCGGTCGGGCGTGCCGCGGTGGTCGCCTCGATGATCCCGAGCGCGCCGTTGCGGAACTTCAGTGTCGCGACGGCGGTGTCCTCGGTTTCGATCCTGGCCAGCGCCGTCGTCGCCCGCGCGTGCACGCTCACCACGTCGCCGAAGAACCACTCCAGCATATCGACATGGTGGCTCGCCTGATTGGTCAGCACGCCGCCGTCATAGGCCCAGGTGCCGCGCCAATCGTCCTGGTCGTAATAGGCCTGGTCACGGCACCAGCGTACCCGGACCGTGCCCAGGATGAGCTTGCCGAAGCGACCGGCGTCGAGCGCCTCGCGCGCCTTGACCACCGGCACGTTGAAGCGGTTCTGCTTGACGATGAACATCTTCACGCCGGCCTGGTCGCAGGCCCGGATCATGTCGTCGGCGTCCTGCAACCGCAGCGCCATCGGCTTCTCGACCACGATGTGCTTGCCGGCCTTCGCGCAGGCGATCACATGGGCGGGATGCAGCCCACTCGGCGTCAGCACCGCAACCGCGTCGATATCCTTGCGCGCCAGGAATTCGTCCATGTCGTAATGGGCCGGAACGCCAAACTTCCCGGCAATCGCATCCGCCCGCGTGCGGATCGGATCGCAGACCGCGACCAGGCTTGCTCCCTCGATGTGATTGCCACCCAGGAGATCGGAATGACGCTTGGCGATACGCCCGCACCCGAGCAGGCCAAATCTGATCATGCAACAGGCCCTGTCTTGTCTCGCGGCCGACCATTGCAGCCAGCCGAACAGCCGAGGGAACAAGCGGCCTTGCGAGCCGCACGATAGCGTTCCATTACCCAGAAAACTCGGGATAACGCAAGGCCATGCGATCGGGCGAGGATTGAGGGATTGGGGTCGCCCGTGCCCGGGACGCGCACCTCGCTATGTCATGACGACCGCGGAGCTTCGGGTTCAGATCCCCAATCGGCCCGCCGGAGCCGCAGCAGGACCATCCGAAACCATCGCATCCGGGCAGCGAGACCACATCACTGAAATTCAGCCTCGCTCGGTGACCACGCTCGACGCGCCGCCGCTCCACGCGAAATTTGTGTTATTGGGCAGGAACAATAGAATGCCATTTTGGCATCATTCTTGTCGTCCTCTCAGCGCCGTGCCATGTCCCTGGGTCGAAAAGGCGACATCGGTTGGCAATCGCGTGGGCTTAGTCTGCCGAATACGTTAACCACCACGAGACGGTCCAAACGCACAGTCCGACACGGCGGTAAATGAGAATGAACGATCGCGTTATGCAGCTGGAGCCCGGTCTCGGTTGGCGCCAGGCGAGACTTGCCCTGCTCGCCTATGCGCACATCGTGGTTTGCGCGGTTTCGCTGTACTGCATCACGATCACCAATTCCTTCCCGGGTGTCATCGGTTTCGACAAGTCGCACCTGGCGGCTGCAATCCTGAACGTCGTCGCATTCAGCCCGGTCGTGATACTGTTCGCATTCGGACGTTTCAGCCTTGGCTATCTGGTCGGCTTCTACTTCTACGTGATGGTGCTGGGATATCTCTGGCTCATCGAATTTTCGGTGCTCGATTACGATCACCGCCTGGCGCTTGCCTCGATCGTGCTCTCGGCCCTCGCATTCCTCGCCCCGGCGCTGTTTATCACCGGCCCAGTGCGGCAGGCCGTCGTGATGCCGGCCCGCGCGTTTTACATGATGCCTTCCGTCATCCTGGTTGGCGCAGCCGTGATCATCGGTATCGGCTCGCTCTACAACCTCAAGCTGGTCAATCTCTCCGAGATGTACAAGTATCGCGCGGAGGTAGCGCTGCCCGGCTTGCTGCAATACGCCATCTGGATCGTCTCGAACGCCCTGCTGCCGCTTGCCTTCGCTTGCTTCGTCACCAGCAAGCGGAACTGGCAGGCAGGGATCGCACTGCTCCTGATGCTGCTGTTCTACCCGATCATGCTGACCAAGATGGCGCTGTTTGCCCCGGTCTGGCTGCTGTTTCTCGCCCTCGTCTGCAGGCTGGTGGTCGAGGCCAGGGTCGCGACGATCCTGTCGTTCTTCCTGCCTGTCCTGATCGGCGTCATCTTGTTCGTTCTCGTCAAGGCCGAGCTGTTTCCGCTCACGCCCGGACTGGTCTATTTCGGAACCGTCAACACGAGGATGGTTGCGATCCCATCGCTCGCCCTTGAAATCTACAACAACTACTTCTCAGCACACCCGCTGACCCACTTCTGCCAGATCAACGTGCTGAAGCTCGTGATTCCATGCGCCTACAGCGAGCCGATATGGGCCGTCATGGCGAGGTCGTATGATCTCGGCTCCTTCAACGCTTCGCTGTTCGCGACCGAAGGGATCGCTTCGGTCGGCCTCGTGCTGGCGCCGCTCTCCGCGCTGGGCTGCGGGCTGATCATTGCTCTCGGCAACCGCCTATCGGCCGGCTTGCCGTCGCAATTTGTGCTGTTATCCGCAGGACTGCTACCCCAGGTGCTGCTCAACGTACCGCTTTCGACGGCATTGCTGACGAACGGCGCCGGGCTGCTGTTCCTGCTCTGGTACATTACTCCGCGGTCGGCCTTCGACCAGGCGCCGAAGGCCGCCGTGAGCGAAAGCCCACAGGCGACAAGCACCGGCTAGCGCGCGCTGCGAACCTCACCGGCCACCGTTCGCAGGGGTGGCCAGGCGGAAAGGGATCACCGGAGCGCTTGCGAGATCGTCTACGCGCGAATGATGTTGTCGGCCGGCTGAGGAAACTTGCCACGGCAATCGACCAGCAGCGGGGCATGCTTGCCGAGCAGTTGATAGTCGAACTTGTCGTGGTCGGTCGCAAGCAGGACGCAATCGAAGCCGCGCAGATTGTCCTCAGTGAGCGTGACGCTCGACAGGTCGAACGAATGCGCGCGCATCTTCGGGAACGCGGGAACGTGCGGATCGCTGTAGGCGACCTTGGCACCGAGGTCGCGCAGCTTCTCCATCAAGAGCACCGAAGGCGACTCGCGAACGTCGTCGACATTCTTCTTGTAGGCAATGCCGAGCACTAGGACCGAGCTGCCGCTGATCGACTTGTGCCGCTGATTGAGGGCGAGCGAGATCTTCGACACGACGTAGTCCGGCATCGAGGAATTGATCTCGCCGGCGAGCTCGATGAAGCGCGTATGCATGCCGTATTCCCGCGCCTTCCAGGTCAGATAGAACGGGTCAATCGGAATGCAGTGCCCGCCGATGCCAGGGCCCGGATAGTACGGAACAAATCCGAACGGCTTGGTTGCCGCTGCGCGGATCACCTCGTGAATGTCGATCCCCATCTTGTCGGCGACCATCTTCATCTCGTTGACGAGACCGATATTCACCGAACGATGGATGTTCTCCAGCAGCTTGGTCAGCTCGGCGGCCTGTGTCGAGCTCACCGGAACGACCTTGTCGATCACCTGGCGATAGAGCGCGATGCCGGCCTCGAGACACGCCGGCGTGCAGCCACCGCACACCTTCGGGATCGACCGGGTCGAGAAATTCTGGTTGCCGGGATCTTCGCGTTCCGGCGAAAACACCAGAAACACATCCTTGCCGACGGTGAAGCCGCGCTTCTCGATACGCGGTTTCAATTCCTCCTCGGTCGTGCCGGGATAGGTCGTGCTCTCGAGCGACAACACCATGCCCTGATGCAGGTACGGCACCAGCGACTCCGTCGTGTCCAGCACGAAGCTGAGATCGGGCTCGCGGTACTTGTTGAGCGGCGTCGGCACGCAGAGAATGAGCGCATCGACCTCACGCGCCCGCGAGAAGTCGGTCGTCGGTTCGAAGCCGAGCTCCGTGGCATTGCGGATGCTGGCGCTCGTAATATGCTCAATGTACGAACGGCCTGCGCGAAGCGCGTCGACCTTGGTCTGGTCGATATCAAAGCCGATCACCTTGTAGCCGACTTCGCAATAGCGAAGCATCAAGGGAAGGCCGACATAGCCCAAGCCGACGATGCCGATCTTGGCCGTTCTCTCGTTGAGCTTCGCGATCAATTCGGAATTCATTTTATCACTCGTACGGGGTTGTTACGGATAACCGGCCTGAAAAGCATCCAATTCGGCCTCTGATAGCGCCATAGTTGCAAAGCCACAACCCCGGAAGCCATCCTGAAGGCCTCACCGGGCGCCGTGGCACCGAGCCAGGCAGGACTGTCATTTGCTATTCGCGGTGCTCCAACGCAGCGTCGGTCGGCAGGGCTACCGCGGGCTGCCGGCGCTCAACAAGCGCGTGACGTCATAGGCGGCACGACCAGTCCCATACTCGTCGATATCGCGCCGAACGGCATGGCCGGGCTGCTTCCATAGTCGGTTCCATCCGTGCGTGACCGTTTCCGTCCACTCGGTCTCGTCACGCAATGTGATGCACGGGACACTATGGAAATAGGCCTCTTTCTGCACCCCGCCCGAGTCCGTATAGACCTCGACGGCGTTGTGCAGAAGCTTCGCCATATCGAGGTAACCGACCGGGTCGATGACCTTCAAGCCGTCCAGATCAACCCCCAAAGCGGAGGCAGCCTGTCGCGTGCGTGGGTGCAGCGGGAGGACGACGGGAAATTTTCGCGACCGCTCCTGCAGGAACTGCACGACCGCAAGCAGCTGCTGCCGATCAGCCGTGTTCTCGGCACGATGGATCGTCGCGAGTGCATAAGCCTTCGGGGCGAGCCCAAGACTGGTCAATATCGTCGAGCTTTTCTCTGCCTTGCCGGTCACGAACAAGGTCGCATCGTACATCACGTCACCGACGTGATGGACGCCGGCGGTCACGCCTTCAGCGGCGAGATTGGCGACGGCAGTTGCCGTCGGACAGAGGTGCAGAGCGGACAGATGGTCCGTTACCAGCCGGTTGATCTCCTCCGGCATGCGGCGGTTGAATGATCGAAGCCCCGCCTCGACATGCGCGACCGGAATGTGCAGCTTCGACGCCGCGAGCGAGCCGGCCAGCGTCGAATTGGTGTCGCCGTAGACCACGACCCAGTCGGGCTTCTCGGCGAGCATGATCGGCTCGATCGCCATCAGCATGCGTCCCGTCATGTCGCCATGGCCGCCGCCATGGATATCGAGATGATGCCGAGGTCGCGGAATGTCCAGCTCTTCGAAGAAGACGTCGGACATGTTCGGATCGAAATGCTGGCCGGTGTGCACCATCACTTCCGAGAGCCCGTCGGTCTCGCGGATCGCGCGGCTGACGGCCGCGGCCTTGATGAACTGCGGCCGGGCACCAACGATGGTCAATATCTTCAGCGACATGGCTTCACGAACGGTGTCGGGATTCGGCCGGACGATGATCCGGCGCGTCGTGGGGATTTGCGGACATCGTCCTATGCAGCCCGTCCCGGAACTGCACGAAGCGCTGCAAGTCCAAACGAGATGCAAGACGGCTCAGATCAGGGGCGATGTCGACGGAAGGCGTGTTCGTGTTCACAAGCTCGAACTTCGGTTCGACGCCGAGTTGCTGACCGATCGTATTCGCGATCTGGCGGATCGAGAGTATCTCCGGGGTTGCTACGTTCAGCGTGTCCGTCCAGGACGAAGCAATGCTTTCACGAATGACCTCGACGATGTCGTCGATGAAGGTCGGAGCGAGGCGAATCCCTTCCGTGCCGCCGGAGAGCTGGATTGCTTCGCCGTCCCGGATCCTGCGTATCAGCTGCGGAATGAGCCGGTCGTGCTGCCCCGGACCGTAGGGGAAGAACAACCTCAGAATGTTCACGGAAAAGACGCTGGAGAACGGCTTTGCGACAATCTCGGAAGCAAGCTTGCTTGCGCCGAGGAACCCGGAAGGCGCCAAGGCAGCATCCTCTCTCAGGACTTTCGTGAACGGCTCGTAAACCGCCCCCGACGAAAGCAGGCAGAAGTGCTTGACCGCGGCCTGAGCCGCCCAATCCAGCAGCCGCATCGTCATGTTCACATTGACGTCGAACATCTCGCGCGAGTCAGCCGGAAAACTGCGGTAGCGGCGCGATTGGGCGGCATGAACGACAATGTCGACCGTCCTTGGGAAACTGGCCTGGTCGATCGGCGTCGTTCCATCCCAAGCCACCTTCGTTCCGAAGGCGATCGACGTTCCCGGCCGGCACACGCAGAAGAGCTCGTGCCCCTCGCCCACCAGCCGGGGGCCGAGGGCAGAGCCCACGAAACCGCTGCAGCCCGTCAATAAGATCCGCATGCGCGTGTCAGACCGTTGGCTTCGTCAGCAGAACGGAGATTCCGTTCGGGTTGGAGTCATTGAAGGCATAGTCCTTGACCCCGAGATCCTTCATCCAGCCCGCAACCTCGTCATCGCTATGCTGCCAGGCGTTGTGCGGATGATACCAATCGAAGTTGACCATGTTGTTCGTTTCATAGTCGAATGCCTCGTTCCAGAAGCATTTCAGGAAATTGTAGTACAGCAATCGCTGGATGTTGTGCGTTCCGGCCGGAATTCCAAGCACCGGAATCGGCTTCTCAAGCGTGATCGTGGCGTTCAACCGCGACAGCTCCCGGCCCAGCTCCGTGATCCCCTCGCACGCCGCATAGCATTCCTCCGCGGAGAGCGGCATGAAATTCTGGCGGACATGATCGTCGGCGAAGACACGCACGGCGCCCATCTTCCGATAGACATAGAAGAAGAACTGTCCGCCGGGCCTGACCTTTCGATACAGGGCCTCTACCGCCGCCCTGGTGTTCGGCGTGTGATGCAGCACCCCGTCCGCGATGATGAAATCAAACGTATTATCGGGGAAAGGCGCCTCCATCAGGTCGGCCTGAACGACCGAGCAGTTCTCGAGATCGCGGGTGTTCTCGAACGTCGTCAATGCCGCGTCGGAGACGTCGAGCGCAAACACCTCGCCCGGGCAGTTCTCGGCGATGAACCTCGTGTTGAAGCCCGACCCTGGACCGACTTCGAGCACGCGCTGCTTGGACCGGTAGAACGCTTTCAAGGCGTCAAGATCGGGCAGCCCGAGCTTCTTGCAATACCAACCAAACAGGAATTCCTTGTGCTCGGGTTGCAGCCCATATTGCTTGAAGCGGCGCCACTTGTCCGAGAAGGTCTGGTTCGTCTTGGCCTGCTCATGGGCTTCCGGCCGGCTCTGCGCGGTCGCCGGCTTCGGAAGGCCGTAGCGTGCGCAGAAATCGCTCAAGTCAGGCTGCATCGGGCCGCTCAGGAAGCACGGAACTCCCTGCAGGACCGGATACCACAGCGATGCATCGGGTGTCCGCAGGACGCCTTCGATGACCTGGCCGTCCTGTTGCGTGAAAGCCTCGAGCTGAAGCTCCATTCCGTTCGGACGGAGACGTGAAGACGCAACGGTTCGCATAAATCTAGCTCCTACAACTGCAACTAATGGAGGGCACCGCCATAGGCGCTGTGTTGCTTGCACCAGGACTCGAAGCTGAGCAAACACCAGATCAGCGCGACATGGTTCGCCTTCTCCTCGAAATGCTCATTCAGAATCCGACGTACGAAGTCGTGCTGGAGCACGCCTCGCTGTTTGATACGGGATTCCGAGAGTTGCTCCTCGATCCATGAACGCAGAATCCCTCTGTACCAAGATGCGTCCGGAGGACCAAACCCCATCTTGGGCTTCCGGTAGATCGTATCGGGCACCAGCGGCCGGACGGCTTCGCGGAACAGGATTTTGCCGGTGGAGCCGTCGGACAGCAGGCCCCAGTCCACGCCGAGCAGATAGTCGACCAGCTCGTTGTCGAGCAGCGGCACCCTGGTCTCAAGCGAATGCGCCATCGACAGCTTGTCCTCCAGCGACAGCAGACCCGGAAGATAGGTGGTCATGTCGACGTGCATGATGACGTCCCAGGGATCCCGCGACGGAACCGAGCCGATCGCGTCGCCGATCGCGGCGAGCGGATCGAAACCCCCAGCGGCGCGCAAGAACTCCGGCGTAAAGGCATCCTTGATCTTATCCGCCGAGATCGGGACGTTGAGGCTTGCCCGGTAGAGGGCAAAGGCATCACGCGAGGCTGCCTGATCTGTGACGCCGGCACGAAGGCGCTGTATCACGCGCTGCATCAGGGAAGCTGGCGCAGCCCGCGGCACAATGGCATATCGGCCGACATATCCTCCAGTGACTTCGTCACCGCCGGTTCCCGATAGCACGACCTTTGCGTCCTGGGCGACCCGCTGGGCGATCAGATAGTTCACATAGGCCATTCCCATGCGAGGATATTCTATCGCGCCGACCGTCGCGTCGAGATGGCGGACCAGCGCGTCCTGCGGCACCATGAGCTCGACACGTTCGATGTTGAGCTGCTTGGCGACCTCCCTGGAGAACTCACGCTCGTCGACGAACTTGTCGACACCGACATTATCGAGATCGAAGATGCACGAATAGGCGCGAACGACCGGGTCGATCTGATGTGCACCCGCCGTGATCGCCGAACTGTCGATACCGCCCGACAAATATGCCATCACCGGAACGTCCGCAGCCAACTGCCTGCGCAACGCTGCTTGCAATATCTCGCCGAACTCGCCCGAGGCCTGGGCCAGACCAGGCGCGTATTTGCGATGATAGGAGGGCGACCAATAGGTGCTGCCCGAACTTCCGCTCGCCACAAATCGTTCGAAGCTACCCGGCTTGAGGAGACGAACGCCGCGGAACGGCGTGCGCCCTCCCCAATTGTTCATCAGCGTGAAGTACTCCAGGGTTGCAGACGCATCGAACTGCTTGTCGATCAATCCGCTGGCGTAGAGCGCACGCACCTCCGAGCCGAACACGAGACCCTTGCCGGGCAGCTCGGCAACGTAGACCGGCTTGATGCCGTATCGGTCACGGGCGATGACCAGCTCGCGCTGCCGTTCGTCCCAGATGGCACAGGCGAACATGCCGTTCAGCCTGTTGAACAACTCGTCCTTCCACTGCTCCCAGCCGTGGACCAGAACTTCGGTGTCCGAGTGATCCGTCGCAAAGACATGGCCGGCGGCCTCGAGCTCCTTTCTGAGCTCGCGATGATTGTAGATCTCGCCATTGAAGACAACCCATACGGTGCCGTCCTCGTTGCTCATCGGCTGATGGCCCGAGACAAGGTCGACGATCGAAAGCCGGCGGAAGCCCAACACGACGTCCGGCGAGGCATAGTAGCCATCATCATCCGGACCGCGGTGCACGATGCTGGCCGTCATGCGGCGGATGCGAGCGTCCGCGTCCGGGCAAGAGCCAAAATGCAGGATGCCTGAAATGCCACACATCTGAATCTACCCGACCTCGACGCCCGCCGGCGCCAGCACAAACGTACTGTCGGGGCTGCGATAGGCCTCGATCATTGCCCCGGCAATGTGGTCAGGATCGTGCCATCGCTCGACATAACGGCGAGACCGCTTTCCCAGCTCGGTCCACTCGGCCCGGCGTTCGAGAATGGCCGCAAGATCTTCCGTGAGCCGCGCGGGATCGACGTTCAGGATCGCAAGATCATCCCGCATGGCCGGCGGGATGAATTGCAGGTCGCTTTCCCTGACGTAGCAAACCACCGGCTTTCCCATCGCCATCATCTCGACGGCAAAGCCGCCGTACCAACCCGCAAGCACCTGGTCAATGGCAAGATCGGCTGACCTGTAGATCGCCATCGCCTCTTCATGGGTCTTCTTTTCGACCAGGATCAGCTCAAAGTCGAACCGCGATTTCAGACGTTCCAGTGCGTCGAGTATCATCTGGGTGCCCTTGATACTCGCATCACTCGGCGCGTGGACGATCCTTGGTCTGCCTTCGGCGCGGGGATACTCGGGCGAGAAATGACCGATCTCCACATTGGCGTAAGGGAGAAACTGCCCGCCCGGAACGACGTGTCCCAGTTCCGGATTGAGATAGAACACGCGGTCGAACAGCGGCAGCACACGATCGATCAGGCGGGACCGGCGCGCATCCAGCGACGAGACGCAGGTTTCATAGGCTGAGCAACGTCCGCTCGCGCACATGGTCCATCGATTTCGCCGATTGCCCTCCCCCGCGAGCCGTGCGTCGCAGCCCTGCAGGGTCATGAACCTCTTCTTGCCCAACCCCCTGGCCAGCTGGAGATCGATCGTCACGAGCCGATTCAGCAGCGGCCCCATCCGGCCCACGCCCTCGAATGCGTAGCCCGGATACAGGAACGTGGTTCCAAAATAGTAGTGGAGCACGTCGTAGCGAAGCAGCGCGGACAATCCGAACCACGCGCTTCTGGCCATTTTCTGAAAGTCGGTTGCGGTGTCGTCATACAGCACCCTGTCGGCCGGATAGCGAAACCAGGTCCCGCTGCGAACGACCAGGTCGCTGCTGTTTCCACGCCTGCGCTCGGCACGCGAGAGCGACCAGGGCTGATTGCCGATATTGAAGGGACCGTGAAGGATTTTCATCTTGTTACGCAAATATGCCGAGCTGCGCCGTCAGCTTCGGCGATCACCATGGTGCCCACCAACGGCTTCGATCTGCCGTTGATACGCAGTCAATTGCAACTCGACGATTCTCGCCGCAGAGTGATACTGCCGGATCCACTCTGCACTGGCAGCGCCGATCCCATGCCGGTCGTCCCGATCGGCCACGATCCTGCGAAGCGCGTCGGCTATCTCACTCTCCGTCGATGCCGACAGGATGGGCGGAGCTTCGGAGAAGAACTCCTTGGCCATGCCCGAATCCACATTCGTGATAACGCGCCTTCCGAGCGCCAGCGCTTCAAAGGTGATTCCACCGAATGACGGGAGGACGAACTGATCCAGCACGGCGTGGCTGCGAAGATATGTTCTCCAAAGCTCCGGCTTGCGCATCGGCGCAAGCCACTCCACCCTGTTGTCCAGACCCAGGCTCCGTATCAGCTCCCGTGAGGCGTCGAGGTCGCGTCCCCAGGCGATCATCGCAAGTCGCAGCGCCGGCGCCTGCTGCGCCACGCTCGCAAAGGCGCGGATCAACCGGTCATTGCCCTTCACCAGGCTGGGGTCCGCGTCGCGCCAATCATGGCGGGTCGGGTGAAACACAACGACAGCATCGCTGGGCGGGCGGATCGCGCTATTCTGCTTCCCGAACTCTATGAGTTTCGTGTCGTCGAAGGCATGCGGAAGCGGCGTGATCCGATCCGGCGGCACGCCAAGCCGTCGCGCGGCAGGCACGCAATCGATGTTGGTGACGAAAACGTGGTCAGCTCCGAGGAACACGGTGGCGGTCAGCCGCCCGAGGCTATCGTCCTGAAACGGAAGCGCCCGCAACGTCCCATGCTCATATCCAAAGTAGGGGCGCCGGGCGAGCAGTGGCCAGGCACCATCGGTTGCGTAGGCCTGGACGACGTCAAACTGATCCAGCAGACCGATGAGCGGCGCGAGCCGCGCCCGGTAGCTGGCAAAATCCGCAGCGCTCGGCGGTGAAGCCGGCGCGCTGCCTTGCCGCCACACAGCCGCAAGCCGCATCTGCTCCGGATCATCCTTTGCCAACACGCGCCGCAGGAAGAGATCGCGGGCCATCGCGGGAGACCTGCGAATCCGCCGTGCTATCTTCTGGCCAAGACGGGTCGCGCGGGCGGACACCGTCTGCCCGCTCACGGACTCCCGGGCGCGATCCAGCGCGCGTCGAATTTCATCGGCCAGGTCCGACTGCCCACCAACCTCGGCGGCAATCATCGAGCAACACAGCCTCAGAGGCCCGGAAGCAAACCATCGTGGCCGCTGGTAGCCCCCGAGATTGACCTTGGTCCACTCAGGAAAGAACGGATCTCCGAGGTCCCCCTCGAACGCCGCCTCCTCCCATTCGGGGCAAGCCATGATGTGATAGTTTTCGTAGGCGATGACATAGGCATCGATGCCGTGCTGGCGTTGGATCCTGGCATTGTTGAACGCATTGTTCGCAATGTTGCCGAGGTGCAGCACGCGCAGAGCCCGCCCGTGCTCTTGCTGAAAACGCCGATGCCAATCGACGCCTTGCGGCTGCGGCGGTAGCGAAGACATCATTGCGGCGGAGGCGTCCACCGACGTCACCGGAAGCGCCCTTGCGGTTCGGTCATCAGGGAATCGTCCTCGCCAGCGCGCCGAGATCGTCCGGAGCAGACTGCCTCGTGACCTGGAACGGATGTTCCCAATTCCCGGCGACAGGAATGGCGTTGCGGCGAGCTTCTTCCTGATCCTGGGCGACCCGAATACGGGCAACCACGATCGGAGGGAAGTCCGCAGTCTCTCGATAGAGCTGACCAAGTCGTGCAGCGATGGCGGAGATGCCGTGCCACCGCTCGACATAGCGCCGTCCCTGCTCGCCGATCCTACGAAGGCGCTCTCGATTGCGAAGGATCCACAGCAATGCCTGCTCGAGCTCGTCCGGGGTTGCGTTGATGATCGGGCATTCCTCCGGTGCCTCGACCAGATCCGGACTTCTGACGAAGCTCAGGACCGGCTTGCCAAGCGCCATCGCTTCGAGCGCGGTGTAGCCGTAGGCGCCGCCGATGAACTGATCCGCCACGATGTCGGATTGCGCAAAAAGCTCGATCACCTGGCTGTTCGGCACCCCCTGGATCTTGCAATATTCGATATCGTATCCCTGCAGCTTCAGCCGGTCGATCGTTCGCTCCAGGTATTTGGAGCCCTTGAAGTGCGTGTGATTTGGCGCGTGCGCGATGCGAAGCGGACCGGATGGCACGTTCGGGAGAACCGCATTCAACCGATCCAGATCGAGCGGCCAATAGTTGATATGCTTTGCCGTCGGCATGTAGGTAAGCATGTCACCCAGCGAGACCAGGGCCGTCACGTTCCTGGCCACTTCGGAAATGTACCGCCGAGCCTCTGCGTCGTGACACGTGCAGTATTTCGGCGGTTCCGTACAATCGACGCAGAAATTCCATTTGCCGAGCGCCAGGGTCGCCTGCCGGGTGCGAACATCGGCGCCATACGCATAGATATAGACCCGCTTGCGAGCCCGTCGCAGCGCGGCAAGCTCCTCAAAACTGATCTGCAGACGCTCCGTCGAATCCAGCAGCCCGCGGTCAGCGAAGAAGTGAAACACGTCATATCGCATCAGGGCCCACGCGAGCACCACGCGCTGGAATGCGGATCCGAAACCATACCTAAATGCCAGACTGTACGGGCGATGTAGATCCAGATCGAAGCGCGACGTGATGACGTAGGTTACGTAGACGAGCGAGGTCGATCGAAAGCCGAGCATCTGATCGGCCCTGGCTTTGAGCTCCAGGGTCAGGATCGGCGTCACGCCCCACAAGGTCCTGGGTCGTCCGCGCCACAGCCGCGCGACTCCGGCTATGGGAGCGGCGTAGATCGCAAGCTTTAGAATGACGATCGAAATTGCAGTGGCGAGCAGCCTGAGCAGCTTCAGCGGCAACGCCTGCAATTTGCGGCGCACCATGGCTCCCCGGCCCGGCGATCTCGCGATCGACCAGGTCGTGAGCATCCAGACTCGAACGCTCCGCGGCAACACGCGCCGCGCGAGCGATCTTAGTCGATCCTTCATTGCGCGGATCCGCGTTGCGGCGGCTTTTTTGGAGACAGGCTGTCGTAGAGCGAAACGACCTTCTGCCACTCCGACCTTGCATCGAGCTTTGCCAGGGTCGTCCGCGTGCTCGCCCTGAAGGCGGCCCGGAGCTGCTTATCCTGGACCATGCGGTTGATCGATTCCGCGATGGAACGGGGATTGTAGGGATCGAACGTCAATCCAACCGCGTTCTCCTCGACAAGACGCTTCGCCTCCGCGTATTGCGCAACGAGGACAGGAAGATCGGCGGCCAGGTATTCGAAAATCTTGTTGGGGAGCGCAAAGGTGAAGTTGCGGCACAGCGCCGGCAATGTCCAAATGCCGGCATCGGCCCCGCGGGCGGCCGCGACAACGTCCTTCGACGGCACCGGCGGAGCAAGCACCACCCTGCCTTCCACGCCGACGCGCTGAGCCAATGCTAGATAATCGGGCCCGAACAGATCCAGAGAAGGACCCCGGATGACGAAAATACAATCCGGTGCATAAGCAAGGGATTCGATGATCGGTTCGATCAGACGCGTCGGGCCGGTCCCTCCCTGCCATAGCAGCACGAAGGTCGATTCCGGCAGCCCCAGTTGCTGCTTCAGCGGCGGATACTCGCGCGACGGCGTGACCGCGATATCCGGAATGTTACGGACCACGACGGGACGGCTGCCGCCGAGTTCGGCCTTCATCGCATCCGCGATCGAGTCACACACCGTGATGGTGGCCGATGCCTCGTTGAGACAACGAACTTCCAGCTCCTGAAGCGCCCGCTTCCACTCCGGCGGATACGGCGCCCAGGCGGACTGCTTCGTGCTCCAATGAACGTTCTCCGAAAACCACTCATGAAAGTCGACGACGAGGTGCGCGCCGCGGTACTTTGCGGCCGCCATCGCGGCATAGGCGGTGGAGAGATCATGCGCATGGAACGCAAATGGCTTCCTCTTCACCGCTTCCAGGTAGAGCTGTTCCGCAATATAACCCGGCTGCTCGCTCATGAACGTCGCTGCCGTCCAATCGGCGTGCCGAATATGGACGCGCGGTCCCCAATCAAGATTGAAGGTCGCCCCTGCCCCCTTCGTGGGCTCGGGACAGATCACCGTGACGTCATATCCGGCGGCGCCGAGCGCGCGGGCTTCTCGTTCAACCCGAGGATCCACACGCAGGTCGGAGACGACGAGCATCACCACCTCGCGACCAGAGGCAGATCTGCCGATCTGTCTGTTTCGCGATGTCGCGTCGGCCGCATCGGACATCTTCGGGATTCGCGCCTGCATGAACTGCGCGCGGCGGACCACGAGCTGTGAGACCAACGCATTCCACCGGCCAAAGCCGAAATAGAATACAGGCCGCAGCGCGCGGAAAAGCGGAGGATACTGCTTGATGAAAGATGAGATCTGCTTGAGCATCATTCTGTGGCAACTCTAGGAAATCAGCATCGGAGTCGCGGGAAACGCCATCACCACTGCCCCGCGAGCAAATTGCTGTACGCCTTGCACTGGAGAGCAACGATTCTTTCCGCGGAATGGTAGGTCGACATCCATTGCGAAGCGGCTGCACCCCGGCCCTGGGAATCGAGAGGATCCTGGATGACTTCCCGCATCCGGCCGGCACAGTCGGCGACGTTGCCGGCCGCGAGCAGCGGCGGCTCCTGACCGAAGAACAACGCGGTCTGTTGCCGGTCGATGGCCGAGATAAGCCGGACACCCAACGCCATCGTCTCGAACCCGACGCCGCCGAGCGCCGGAACGACGAATTGATCAACCACCGCATGCGATACGCAGTAGCGCTGCCACAGCTCCCGCTTCGACATGGTCGGAACCCATTCAATCAGCTCGGACAGGCCCAGTTCGTCGATCAACGCCTTGCTGTCCGCGACCTCCTGGCCCCATTCGACGAACACGAGCTTGAAGTTTCTCGTCTCTCGCGCAACTTCAGCCGCGGCCCGGATGATGACATCATTGCCCTTCTGCCAGGATGAATTCCCCAGCTTCCAATGGTGGCGGGACGGACTAAAGAAGATCACCGGCCCGCTCGTCGGGGGCTTTAGCTCCGGGTGCGCTTCGCGGAATGCGCGCAACTTGTGATTGTCGAACGCGTGCGGAAGGTAGACGACCTTGTCCTTCGCCAGCCCCAGGCGTTCGACCGACGGCAGGACATCTGAATTGGTTACAAAGACTGCGGGCGCGCGCTGAAACGAGATCCGGCAGATCAAGCCGGTCAGATTGTTCTCGAACGGGATTTCGCGCAGCGTTCCGTGCTCGTAGCAGCTGAAGTTCTTGACGCCGTTCATCATCGGTATCAGTCCGTCGATCGCATATCCCTGGATGATGTCATAGTGCAGCAGGACATCTTCGAACGGCTTTGGATGTATCATTACATACTCTTCGCGATAACGAAGTGACTGACCGTCAAGTTCGGCGGGATCCCTCCTGATTTCATCGAGCAGCGTTTCGATTTCCTTCGCCCGCGTCGCCGGTTCGGACATCGATCGCGCCACGCAGCCGGATTCCGAGACCGGGACGAACTTGAGCATGACCCGCTCGAGCAGCGCCAGGAAGCTGTGGGTCAGCGAACGGGCGAGCGAAGACGATCGCTCCCGCAATCCGCCGGTGCGCAGCCAGCGAACATCTTCCCGCAGGGCCCCGAGTGCGGCTCGAGCCTCCGCATCGGCCTGCGGACCTCGGCGCGCAATCCACAACCAAGCGGCAGCCGAGATTTTGTCCAGCCAGCCCGCTTCAAATTCGCCCGTCTTGCCCTCGCGTCCGAGCACGCCGTTTGCCACGAACGTGCCCAGCCATATTCTGTACAGGCTAAGCGGCTGCCTGGTCCCTTGCGACGACCGACCGGGTCCGCTGAGCCAGAGCAGGAATCTCAGATGCTGGGGAACATACTTGGCAAGGAAACCCGCATCGTCGCCGGAACGGGCGTCCTGAAGAGCCGTCAACTCCAGCTCCAGCCATTTCAGATATGCCGTCGTTTGCCAACCTGCATTCTTGGCGCGAAGGTATTCAATGCAAAGCGCGGATGGACCTTGAACAAACCAGCGAGGCCGCTTCCATCCCTTCAAGCTGGTCGCCCACCAATCCGGCTTGAAATGATCCTGCCCCAGCGCCGAGGATCCTTCCTGCAGCGCACCGTCCTCCCACTCGGGACAGCCCATGATGTGGTAATAATTGTAGCAGAGCACGTCCGCCTGGATGCCGAGCTGCCGCTGAATCCGGGCATTGTTGTAGGCATTGTTGGCGATGTTGCCGATGTGAAGAACCCGAAGCGGTCGCCCCATTCTTCGCTGGAAGTCGTCGACCAGACGCAATGCGCGTTCGTTTTCAGCCTCGATCGCGCGTGTCGCGTCGGTTGGGCTCAAGGGGCTCTCGAGCCGCGCTTCGACGTAGGAAACTGACATTGGTTCAGGCGCTCCGCGCATGAGCGACGCGCCGGCAAAGCCAGTTCGGATTTTCGGGCATGGATCGCTTTGACGGCATCACGAATTCAGCAGCCTGGCGCTTTCGCCAACTCTTGCCTTCAGCGGCATCGGCAAATCCGCAGTAGCCAGATAAAGATCTGCCAAATGCTTGCCCAGCGCCTCCACCGAGTAGTTTCTACGGACATAGTGAGGGCCGGCAGCGCCGGCGTCGGAAAGCCGCGCGCGGTCCAGGATCAGCTGATGCAGGACCTGCTTTATCGTGTCCGGATTTGCCTCGATGACCGGACAGGCCTCCCGCTCGGCCACCGCGACCCCATCGTGCAGATAGCAGATGACGGGACAGCCCGATGCCATTGCCTCAACGGCCGTCAAGCCGAACGACCCGCTGATAAGCTGGTCGACAAGAACGTCGATCGTCTGCATCGCCGCCAGAATCTCATCGTGCGGCCTTCCGCTCAGTTGCAGAAGCTCGACTTCATGACCTTCAGCCTGCAGGGACTCGATTGCGCCTTGCAGATACTTCGTCCCCTTGAAATAGCCGTGGTTCGGAAAGTGACCCACGACCAGCTTGCCGTTCCTTCGACTCCGGGGTGGCCCGGGAGATACCTTGTCAACATCGACCGTCAAGTACGGCACATTTCGAGCGCCGGGAATGAGCTTCATGGCGAGCCCATGCGCAACCACAGCGGTTGAGTACTCCCTGATGACTTGCAGCATGGCAGCGCCGCCGGCATCGTCGCAGACACAATAGACGCCCGGATCAGGACATTCCGAGCAGAAATTCCATTTTCCCAGCGCCATGTTTTTTTCGCGCGTTCTATGGTCTGCGCCATATGCGTAGGTATAGAGCCGCTTCCCGGCCTGCCGATAGATTTCCATCTCGCGCACCGCAATTCCGAAGCGGGGACTGCCGTAGCCACCTGCCGGCTCGATGATGCCGCGATCGTTGTACAGATGAAAAAAATCGAAGTTGGCGATCGCCCAGATCAGCATGAGCCATCGAAACAGGAACCAGTCCTCGCCCCGCTCAGCCACGAGGCGCGCTTGAATTTCAGAGCACACGAAATCGAAATTCGAAGACGTATGGTACGTCGTAAACACCAGCGAGCGCGCATTGACGCCCAAGGCACGGTCTGCGGCGACGCCCGAAGTCAGATTAACGATCGGCGTGACCCCCCAGAGCGAATTCATCTCTCCGCTCCGCAAGCGATCCTCAGTGATCACGCGACAATCGGCGATGAGAGCATCCCAGAAGTCGCGCGCATCAGGAGATCGGTCGGGATTGAGGAATGGCCGCAGCGCATCCAGCAGAGTGGTGAGCAGCGCGTAGTCCCCCTCGGCAGCAACCCGGTTCGCATTTCCAACAATCGCCTGTTCTACGCGGCCTCTCCCACGCGCAGGAGAAAGTGCGGAAACAGCCGCTTCGAACTTCTGGTTCTTTCGGGCGAACCGCGCGAGGTTGGGAAAACGCGTACCCTCAAACAGATTGCGCGCCGACCGAAAGAGATTCGAAGACACCGATGCCGTTCCGCAATCGCCTCAGGCGCTGGCCCGGTTGATGCAATCGACCACGCGGCGCTGATCCTCCTCCGTCATGTTCGGGAAGATCGGCAGCGTGATCGTCGTGTCCTCCGCGAGCGCCGCGTTCGGAAACTGCTCGGGCCGCAGGCCATACTTATTCTTGTAGTAGCCGAGCCGGTGCACTGCATGCGTGCCTGGCCGGGTTTGAATTGCCGCGGCAGCCAGCGTCGCCATCACCGCGTTGCGGCGGGCGCGATCTCCGTCAACGAAACGAATAACGTAGGACTGAAACGCATGCCCGTCGACGTCTCCGCCGAGCGGTCGCACGATTGAATTGTTTCCTGCCAGCAATTCGGAATAGCGATGGCCGAGACGCCTGCGCTCCGCGAGCAGCCGGTCGAGCTTGCCCATTTGCGCCACGCCGACGGCTGCCTGAATGTCGGACAGGCGCAAGTTGAAGCCGAGATTGTCAAACGTCGCCATCGTCCAGGGACCGTGAGGCTCGATCGATGCATCCGGAGCGCCGGTGGAGCCATGGTTGCGCTGCGATCGCACGCGTTCCGCAAGATCATCGCGGTTGGTGGTTACGGCGCCGCCCTCTCCAGTCGTGACCGCCTTGCGCGGATGGAACGAGAAGCAACCGATGTCGCCGATCGCGCCAATCGGCTTGCCCTTGTAGGTCGTGCCGATCGCGCACGCGGCGTCCTCGATCACGGCGATGCCTCGAGGTTCTGCAATCGCCTTGATCTCGTCCATCGGGGCGGCGAGACCAAACAGATGGACCGCAACGATCGCCTTCGTGCGCGGCGTGATCGCGGCCTCCAGCCGTTCCGGATCGATATTGAAGGTCGACAGATCGATGTCGGCGAAGACGGGCTTCGCACCGACATATTCGGCGGAGTGCGCGCTTGTCACCCAGGTGAAGGCCGGGACGATCACCTCGTCGCCCGGCCCAAGTTTCAGGGCCAGGGTCGCCAAATGCAGCGCGGCGGTGCAGGACGTGCACGCAAGGGCATGCTTGACGCCATGTTTCTCGGCAATCAGCCGCTCGAAGCGCTCCGTGAAAGGCCCCTGCGTAACCCATTTCGAGTCGAGGCACTCCCGCAGCAACGCAATTTCAGCTTCGTCGAAACTCGGTTCTGTGATGTTCATTTGGTCGATGCTTTCAATGCCGAGGCTCCTGCAACTTCCGTCGAGAACGAACTGCTTCGAGCCGCGGAGTTACACGGAGCGCCCTTGACCCAGCCCTAAGCCGAATAGATCTCCACGCCGTAAGGCGCGAGCTTCGCTTTCACCTGATCGAAATAGACCGGGCTGATCGCCAGCGCGACGTGCCGGATCCCCAGTTCCTTGATCTTGTCGAGGCCGCCCACCGAACGTCCGTGCAGGCCGCTTCCCCACGTGGAACGATTCTCGTCGAGATAAGCCGCGATCTTCGCAACGTCGAAGCCGAGGTAGAACGGCGCAAACAAGCCCGACGACCCCAGGCCAAAGATGGCAAAGGGATCCCCGGCGGCATCGGCAGCCTTGCGGCACCGGTCGATCGCGTCCATCGCGTTCTTGGCCACCATCGCGTTCTGATCGACGATGCGCTGATTGAGCTCCACGACATTCGCCGCTTGCGGCTTCGGACCATCGACCTTCCTCAGCAGAATAAAGATCGGCACGCCCGCTTCCTTGGAAGCCACCACCTCGAATCCTGCGGCGTGAGCCAGCGATTCCAATGAATGCAGGGTCAGCTTCGACAGGTGATCCGCGCAAAACAGGTCGTTCGGATTCTTCGCGAAGTTGGGGACGCGAATGTAGAAGAGGCCCGACGTCTTGAGGCGTTGATGCGCCCATTTCAACATGTCGAGCGGGTTGTCGACGTGCTCGAGCACGCCCAGCGCCACGATCAGATCGAAGCTGCCCGCCTCGGCCTCGAACTCCTTGTAGTCGCAGCGGCTAAGCCGGGCGGAAGGAAACTTCTTCTGCAGCACATCGAATGCCGAGCTCGGCTCGAAGGCCGCCGCGCGCCAGTCGCGGGATTCCTCGAGAAAATGTCCGAGAAAATCGCCTTTTCCCGCACCGATCTCCAGAATGGATCCGTCAGCCGGCAGGCTGGTCATCTCCCTCAGAATCTGGTGCGTGCGCTCCGCCTGGGAGATCGGCGCCGGACCCGAGAAGCTCTGAATTGCCGCATCCTGACTCTTCATCATCAGGCTGTAGCTTTCCTTATAGAAGGCTTCGCTCCATCCCCTGGTCCCGCCGGCATTGAATATGAGGCCGCAATGCGAACAAAGCCGATTGTCCAACGACGCGTCACGCAGGACCATCATATCGGAGGTGATGCACGTCCCTGAAAACGAGGGATAGATGTCCTGCAGACGATCGGACTCGCACACCGGGCACTGTTTTTTCATCGTGGTCGCTCTCTGTTGATCGTGGAACGTCGCTTCTTAGCCGACGAGATGCTCTTCCAAGCCTCGCAAGATCATCATTTCCTTGTACGGGAATCGCTCCGGGATCGTTTCCCCGAAAACGTCGCGTCGAATGAGAACGTCGGGCTCATTGTATCCGGCCATTGCCCTCAAGGAGGTCGTTCCCGAAAAGCGCGGGTTGATCTCAAATGGAATGACGACACCATCCGCCACGCGGCACTGCACGTTCACGGGCGCTTTTGGCGACAGTGACTCGGCAATCTTCTCGCACGCGCTCCGCACCGAGGGCCAGTCGGCAACGTGGCCTTGCGAGATGCCCGTCGACACAACGAGCCGCGCGCCGAATTCCGGCCGCCCCGTCCGGTTTGGAACCTGCGTGCGGATCGTTAGCGCGTTGTTGATGACACGCTTGATCGCAATCGAATTGATCAGGACGCCGTCCGCCCCGAAAAGCACGCCGACGGTGTACTCGTCTTCAGAACTGCCGATGTATTCCTGGATCGTGAACGACGGACAAACTCCGAGGAGATAGCGCGAGAAAGTCAGGAGTTCCTCGGTCGACTGAACGATGAACACGTTGGCCGATCCGCCCCCCCCTACTGCAGGCTTTAGGATGGCCGGCAAGACTGCCCAATCATCAAGATCCGACAGAGCGCGGACTTCCCTGAACTTCGGCGTCGCGAAGCCGCACGACGCCAGGTGCGCCATGGTTTTCGTCTTGTCTTGGCAGATATCCAGAACCGACGGTGGATTGACAGGAACGTAAAAGCCATCCGCCTCAAGCGCAGCTCTGGATCGGCTCATCACCGCCATCTCGGGCTCCGACCCATGAAAGATGGCGACGCACTTCTCTGATTGGGCCAGAGACCGGAGCTCATCCAGATATGCAGGATCAGTCGCCCGCGGCAACCTCACGAACTTATCGACCAGGTGCCGGTTCGCGCAGGCATCGGACATGTCGGTGCCGACGATGTCGTATTCGAGTTCTCCCAACCGAAGAGCCTTGAGGATTTGCTCGCCATGCCCGCCTCCGCCGATCCCGGTCAGCAGCACCTTGACCCGCCTACGCTTCACGATCGTTCCTCACTTCGTAGTTTGAGCATCGTTCCAGCAGGGATGTCACAGTGGGCGAAAGCGAATGGCGCGAAAGGATTCGGCGGCAGCAGCCCGAGATATCGAACCTGATGATCGTCGCTGAACGTTCGCGAAGATCGTAAATGCAGACCGCGCCACGAAGGTCGTCACCTCGCGGAAGGCCACAGCTGCCCACGTTGACAAACAGCTTTCCGCCGTGCTCGCGCACGAACGGATGATGGGTATGGCCCATGAAAACGACATCGGCGCTCACAGTCGAGAGATCGGTCAGGCTGCTGTCCGGATAGACATATCCCGCGAGCGGATCCTTTGGACTGCCATGGACGAACAGCATCGTTCCGTGCTCGCCGTTCAAGCGGAATTGCGATGGCCACCCGCTGATGAACTCTCGCTCATCGTGGCTGAGCGCCGCGAATGTTTCCCGGTGACGATAAACGAGATCCTTGGCGTCATTCGCGCTCTGTCGCAGCAGCATGTCGTCGTGATTTCCGCGAACGGAACGAATACTGCGGCCCATGAGTGCGCTGACGACGCCCTTGTCGGGAATATATCCGACGGCGTCGCCCAGAAAGTAAATCTCGTCGGCGCCCGCGTCCGTCAGGATCTGGAGCGCCAGCTCAAAAGCCTCCACGTTACCGTGGGCATCAGACAGGATACCGAGACGCATGCCGAGATGATCAGTCGTTTGCGAGTCTCAGGACCACGGCAGCGCGAAACGCTTACGCGCTGCGGACCCGCTTTGACTGGGTCTTCGCTCGAACCACTCAAAACATTCGCTCATCGTCCACGGAACAAACCCGTCCTCGACAAGCTTGCGGACAGCCTGGTGCATCCCCTGTGTCTTGCCAATATTCTCGGGATGAAGATTGACGACGATCACGCCGGGAACGCCATCGTTGCGAATTCGCTCGGCCAGTCCAAGGATACAGTCGGCCGACTGCTGGTCATCCCAACCATGCACGAATACGATCCCGTCACCGATCGCAGTCAGGACACTCCAATGTTCCGTCAGCCTGTCGTCCAGCAAGAGCTTGGCCGGCAACAGCGAACCATTGAGGATGCAGCCGTCGAGCCCCGGCAGATTGGAACTGCCCTTCACGCCGTGAGCATTCCAGGCCGTCGCGTGTCTCCAATAGCCGTCATTCAGAAAGCCGTGATTGCGTACGGTGCGCGCACCTTCTCCGGTCAATTGCTCGAACCATTTTGCCTGATCGGCAAACAGTTCGGCGTATCGATCGGGATGCTCGAGCGCATCGGGATGAAGGCCCAGTTCGACCTTCCTGCCCGATTTAAGCTGCTTGAGCGTGCTCGCGGTGTGCTTTGTGAGGGGATGAAGAAAGTAGGTGACCGGTGTCGATCCGAGCGCCTCGCGCTGCTGCGCATAGCAACTCAGCGCCGCCTGGTCGTCATCACCCGTCACGACGATAGCGCCCACCGCCCCATTCGGCAGCATCGGCAACCGGCTTACCCCGCAATACCGCGCCAATGCATCGGCCAGAGCCTCGCACCACCAGTCGGCGGGCCGCTCACGCAGACTTTCTCCGGCAAGCTGGCCCTCGAAAAGATAGTTCGGCCGCTCACCGGCAAAGCCCCACATTGCCTCCGCGGGACGCTTCGCGGCCGCCGCGGGATCCCCCTGGCGATAGCGAACAATGTCGGAAACGAAATCGGTCCCGATGAACATGATCGGGCCGCCCGCAGCATTGCTCAAGCAGAGCCAGGCTGCGCGCCCCTCATCGTCGGATACGATCGGCACTCCGTCCGGGGCGACAAAGCGCATGTAGGAATGCAGCGTCCGCAGCCGCTTCCATGGCCTCGTCCCTGCCGTCTCGGCCCGCAGCACTTGGGCGGAGCCGATGGTTCTTGCCTCTGCCGCAACGGCAAATGCTTCGGCAAACTCGACCGCCGGCAGCACTGCCGCGACCGCGCGGCCGCTCGCGAGGACCGCGCGCGCCATGTCCACATCCGTCCCCTGAGGACGGTACAGCACGACGGGAGTGCCATCGGACGATGCCGAGGCCTGCGCAAGCCCAAACACCCGGAGCAGGTGCGCGACGAATTCGCTGCCGGTTTGTGCAGTTAGAGACGACGGCGCCGCGCGATGCCCGATGCACTCGAAACTATCCCGTATCGCGGGAAGCTCCCGGATGTACTTTTCCGGGCGCCGAAACATGCTGCCCTGGATGATCGGTCTGGCCTTGGATCCGAACTTGGTCTTGAAATACGATACCTTGGATATCGGCCAGTCCCGCGGCACTTCAGGAAACCATGGGCCCAGGCGGTAAGTCTGGAAGCCGGCGCGCTTCGCCCACAGCATCGCACTCCAATGGAGAAAGTCGTTCGGCCTGAAGTTCAGTTCGTCGGGTCGCGAAACTCCGGCCATGAAATGCACGGCGCCCTTGTCACTCAACAGGAACAAGCCTGCAAGGCGGATCTCCTGGGCTCGCGCAAACAGCAGATGCGCGCGGCCCTGCGAAAAGAAACTCTCCAGCACGGCTTGGTAGTAGTCGGCGGGTGGCAGCACCTCGCCCGTCCGTGCTGCCGATTCCCTGGCTATTTCCAGGTAGCTGTCCAGCGCCGATCGATCCGTCGCGAGCTCGAATTCGAGGCCCGCCTTGATCGCCTTTCGAACCGCCCGGCGACACCCGTCATCCAAATTCACGAACAGTTCGTCCTCCGACCGGTCAAGGTCGATCAACTGATCGGCATTGACGGTCGAAAGGCCCGGAAAGGGCGTCATTCCATGCGGACCGAAGGCGATCCCGAGGTGGAATCCGAAGTCTCTCACCCAGAAGGGAATTTCCTCGCGCGAGGCCGAGCGATTTGCCGGCGCGAGATTGTGGCTGTTCAGCTGGATCCGATCGACGTCGTACAATTCACCAAGCGCAAATATCTGCTTCATGGCCGCCGAACGGACAGCCCGCATCGTGTTTCGATCGATCCCTTCAGGAATAGCGAGGCCCGTATGGCGATGAATGCCCGAATGCAGCAACCGCTCACCGAATACGCCGCTCTCGTTCAAGTACAGCGGCTGGATTCCGACAACGTCACCGTTTTCAACGAGCCCGAACGACAGGTTGGTAGTCGCGAAGAAGCGCTCTTCGATCCCAACCCATGCCGCATCGTGGGTCAGCCACGCCTCAGGCGAGGACGCCGCCAACGGGTTCCAGCGATCCGGCCCAAGCTCGTGGAATCCGACGATCTTCATTTCGCAATGAATATGGCGTTGAAGCGCGTGCCGACATACGGATTGTTGGCGTGAATGTCGGTAATTTGAGTTTCAACCCGAAGGCGCCTGCCGAGCTGAATGAAGTCGTCCCTGGAGAACCAGTGCGACACGATCTCCGGCTTGATCTCGCGCACGGCGTTCTTGGCGCTCAATCCCAGATAGCGCGAGAATTTCGACAGAGGACCCGCTTTCCCGGCCTTGACCATGGTTTCGATGGGCGGACGGTTTGTCTGGGCCCCGAACCCGGCCGCCAGGCGCGTTGCGATCTGCTGGGTTCGCTCAATTTCATTTCGATCCGGGACAGAGCCAATCAGCACGCGGCCGCCGCTTCGCACGGTGCGCAGCATGTCCCGAATGATCTTCTCACCTGTCTCGAACTTCGGAAAATTGGAGAACACATCGTAGCAAAAAGCGGCATCGAACTCGCCGTTGCCGAATTCCAGCTTCTGCCCGTCTCCCTTGCGGAACTCGGCGTTACCGAGCTTCAGCCGCTGCGCGACCCGCAAAGGAGCCTCCGCAAGATCGACCCCGGTGTATTTCCGCACGTTCGGCGCAACGAGAGACGCCAACAGGCCCGCTGCGCATCCGACTTCCAGCACCGCAGAGTTCTGATCAAGTCGCATCAGATCGAGGAGGTGCGACTTGAGATCGTCGAGCAGGCTCGGGTCGGTCCAGAGAAACGGATTTCTGCCGGCGACGTAACACAGGTCGTCCAGCGTTGGCTCCTCCGATATCTGCCGCGCACGAAGCTCGAAGAACGCCTCAAGCCTCTCCTGCCAATCACCGTCCGTCATCGTTGCCATCAGCTTCGCTCGATTGTGCAGGTGAATTTCGGATCATAGAGATAGTTGTAATGCCATAGAGAGTTGCGCGACACCGAGAACTGCGCCGCCTTCTCCACGTAGTGCAGAATGGATTCCGCCCCCTTGGGCAGCATGTGCCGGCACATGGCGGCGGAAACGTAGTATAGCCCTTCGCCAAGAGCGAGTTCGGGCACCTCGTAGATGACGCTTCCGCGCTCCGGCAGACCATCGTCCCCATCAAGAAACAGGCCACCGTCGGACCCGTCAATTCCGGTGACCGCCTGAAGGCGCGCAGTGTCGATCCGCAGACTTGCGAAGATCTGCTTGTGCTCCGAGGAGCCCGACCACGACACCCGAATGCGAAGTGGCTGCCCATTCTTGACGACGCCGGCCGGCTTGCCTTCGGCGTCGATCACCTCGACGGAAGTGATCCGCAAGGTGCTGCCGCCGAGCTCGTATTTTCCGGTTTCAGCCGTGCTTTCGATTGACTGGCTCAGTTTCTTGGTTTCCCTGAGATTGCGCGCTTCCTCGATATCCCAGACACTCTGCTCATATGCCTTGCTGACACGCTGGGCGTTTCCGTGCATCAGCACCCGACCCTTGTCGATCCAGATCGCCTCGTCACACAGTTCGCTGATCAACCCGCTCGAGTGCGAGACGAACAGCACGGTGGCGCCGCTTTCGCAGATCTGACGAACCCGCTTCATGCACTTGTTGACAAAGGCGGTATCACCCGCCGCGAGCGCCTCGTCGACGATGAATACCTCGGGATCGACGCTGATCGCCGTCGCAAAGGTGAGCCGCGCCTGCATGCCGCTCGAGTAGGTCCGGAACGGCTGATCGATCACATCTTCGAGTTCGCTGAAATCGATGATCCAGGGAACCTTCGCCTCGATTTCCGCTCGTGTCATACCCAGGCACATGCCGCCGAGCACGATGTTGTCGCGCCCCGACACGTCCGGATGAAAGCCGGTCCCCAATTCCAGGATCGCGGACAACCGTCCCGCCACTTCGACCCGTCCGGTCGAGGCATCCAGCAGACCGGCAATGATCTTCAGGAGAGTGCTCTTTCCCGCGCCGTTCGGCCCGATGATGCCGACCACGCGTCCGCGCAACACCTCGAAGGAGACATTCTGGATCGCCCAATGCTCATGGTGCCGAGGCTTCCCGGTAATGATCTCCTTCAGGAAATCCAACGGCTGCTGATAGAGCCGATAGGCTTTGCCCAGATCGGTGACCCGAATGGCGCACTGCGGCTCCAATGACCCGGCAAGCGGAATCAGCACGCCGGCTTCCGGATTGTCAGAGAGCATTGCCATAGTAGGGTTTCAGCTTTTCAAAGATGCGGTATCCGAGTCCCAGGCTGAGCAGCGCGAACACGATGGTCACCACCCAGGCGTAGGGATGTCTGAACGAACCGAAGAAGAGAACGTCCTGGTAGACCCAGACGACGTAACTGAAGGGGTTCGAATAGATCAATGGACGGAGTGCGCGCGGCATCCAATCGGGGAGGTACACCGTCGGCATCAGATACATCGCAATCGAGGTGAAGACCGTGACGATCTCGCGCATATCCCGGAAGAACGGAGTGATCGCGGACAGCGCGAAGCTCAATCCGATCGCCAGAATTGCATGGATGGCGAACACGACCGGCAGCAACAGCACCATCCAGCTGAGGCCGCCCACATAGGCCTTGTAGAGAATGACGAGCCCGAGAGCCGGCAGATGCGGGATCGTCGCAGCAATGGTCGCCGCGATCGGGAGCAGCTCGATCGGAAACACGACCTGCTTGACGAGATTTGCGCTCCCGATCAACGCCCCCGGCCCGCGCACCAGCGCCGCCTGGAGTATCAGCCACGGAACCAGGCTTGCGAGGATGTAGGCAGAGTAGTCGCCTGGAAAATCCGCGGTGATCGACAGCTTGCTGCCCAGCACGAAGCCAAAGATGAGCAGGTATGTTCCCACGACGACGAGCGGGTGTATGAAGACCCACAAGGCGCCAAATCCGTGCCGGGCATGCGCTGCGCTCAGGTCACGATCGACCATCTCACGCAACAACTCGCGATAGCGTCGGATCTGATTGATCGTGATCCATAGGGCCTGAGAGTTGCGGTATGGCGACAGGCCAACCCGCACCCATCTTGCCGCCGGAAAAAGACCATTCATCTTCAGCGCGCTCCCATTCGTGCGTGCCTAAAAGCTGCTTTCCATGATCTGCTCGAGATTGAGCAAGGACCAGATCAGCAGCCGCCGGTTTTGCCGGCCTTCCAGATGTTCATCGACCAGTGAACGAACGGTCTTCCGATCCACCAGGTCGTAGATCCGAGCCGTGTTGCTGAAGAGCCTGCGTTTGACGTACTCGATGCTCTCGCCCTTGAACCAGCTGGCATCCGGCGCAGAGAAGCCCTGCTTCTCGCGCTCCGCCACTTCGTCGGGAATGTGCCGGCTCATCATCTTCCGCAGAATCAGCTTGCCGTCCTTGGTGCGCTCGTAATAGCGCTGCGCCTTTCCACCGGGCTCGTTTTCGTTGAGGCTGATGACCTCGGTCAGATTGCCAAGCTTCATCTTGGCGGGGAGCTTCATCGCGAAATCGACCAGATCATTGTCGAGGAACGGCACCCTGCTCTCGAGCCCGTGCGCCATTGCCAGCTTGTCCTCGACGACAAGGAGACCGTTCAGGAACGTCTTGGCCTCGAAGTAGAGCGAATGGTTGACGTAGTCCTCGGGCCGCCGCAGCTCCGAAGCGTGCTCCTTGAACACCCCCCTGAAGATGTCGATCGGCGAGGTCTGCCTGGCCTCATCCCATACCGGTCCGAGCAGGCTCGGCATCGTTCCACTCGGAACCATGCGCTGCCAGAAACCGAAATATTTTTCGATGTAGTGATCGAAATCATCGTTCACGACAGCGCGGTAGTAGCGCCAAGGGTATCCGGCGAAGAGTTCGTCTCCCCCGGTCCCGGTCAGCACCACCTTGCCGAATTTGGATGCGAGCTTCGCGGCGTAGAAGTTGGGGTAGGACTGCCCGACGCGCGGCTCTTCCAGATGCCATGCGAGCTTGGGCAGCGCGCGCTCCATGTCGCCGGCCTTCAAGACCATTTCGTAGTGTTCGGTCTTGAACAGGTAGGACATGTACTCGGCCTTGATCCGCTCGTCATATCCGAGCTCGACGCCCGAGGCCGAGTTGAGATCGAAGCCGACCGTGAAAGTCCTCATGAACGGCAGTTGGCTGGATGCGAGCGCGGTAATGGAGCCGGAATCCATGCCGCCGGAGAGATAACAGCCGACCTCGACGTCGCTCACGAGTTGCCGGTTGACCGCCTGTCTGAACAGGCGATCGAGTTCGTCGAGCGCCTCGTTCTCATTGACGGCGTACTCGGGTTCCTCGAAATGAAAATCCCAGTACTGCACCGGCTCGGTAGCCTTGCCTCCCTGCGAAATCTGCAGATAGCAGCCGGCCGGCAACAGCTTCACACCGGCGAACAGCGTCCGCTCGGCGAAGAAGTTCTGAAAGCTGAGATACTCCGAGAGGCCCCTGATGTCGACGCGCGGCTTGTATTCGGGAAATGCCCGGAAAGCCTTGTGCTCGGACGCGAAGACGAATGTCTGACCGAGCTCCGCATAGTACAGTGGCTTCACGCCAAAGCGATCCCGGGCCAATGTGAGCTTGCGCTCCTGATTGTCCCAGATCGCAAAGGCGAACATGCCGTTGAACTTGAGCAGCGCACCGATGCCCCACTCCGCGAAGGCGTGCAGCAGCACCTCGCTGTCACCGGACGAATTGAAGACGTGCCCCCTGGCCGAAAGCTCGATCTTCAATTCCTTGAAATTGTAGATCTCGCCATTGTAGGTCAGGACAAAGCGCCCGTCGCGCGTCTCCATCGGCTGCCGCGCGGCGTCAGTCAGATCAATGATCGACAGCCGGCGATGACCCAGTCCAACGGGACCGTTGCAGTAATGGCCTTCGCCGTCGGGGCCGCGATGGGCAATGATATCGGTCATTGCCGTCAACGCGGTGATCGAAGCGGGACGCCCGTCGCGGTGCAGAATTCCGGCTATGCCGCACATGTGAACCTGGCCGATTTATTCAATGATCTTGCGCGCGCTCAGATTTGAGCCTTTCAGATTTGAGCCTTGGCGCGCCGCTGATCGACCTGATCGATATGGCTCTTGCGCCACTCGATCAGCCGCCGCAGCCCGTCATCGAGGTCGATCGCGGCGGTGAAGCCGATTTCTTCCTGTGCCCGCTTCGGCGATCCGATGCGATTGCGCACAAGCGTGGCCTGGCTCCGCGGCGCATAGTTGATCGGCTGGTTTGAGCCGGTGAGATTCAGGAGCTTCTCGGCGATCTGCTTCAGCGAGGTCCGCTGCCCGGTGCCGACATTGTAGAAGCGGTCCGTCGCGGTCGCGCCCATGGCGCAGAGATTGGCTCGCGCGCAATCTTCCACCGCGACGAAATCGAAGGCTTCCGATCCGTCGCCGAGAATCGTCGGACCTTCTCCCTTGTCGATGGCATCGAGCATCTTCATGATCACCGCGATGTAAGCGCCGCGATAATCCTGACGAGGACCGTACACGTTCATGTAGCGAAGCCCGACATAGTCGAGGCCGTAGCGGAAGTGGTAGGCGCGCGCCATCGCCTCGCCGCAGATCTTGGTGGCCCCGTAGAAGTTCTTGTTGTTGAACGGATGATCCTCCGTCATCGGCTCCTCGACCGCATCGCCGTACACCGACGCCGAGGACGACCATACCAGCCGCTTGACGCCGTTGCGCACGCAGCCGTCCAGGACGTTGAACATGCCGTTGACGTTGACGTCGAACGCCGTGCGCGGATATTCGTGACACTGCAGCAGCCACAGCGCAGCGAACTGGAACACGCCGTCGGCCCCCTTCAGGGCAGCATCGAGGATGTCGACCTGCGTGATATCGCCGCCGGCCTCGAAAATCTTCACACGAGGGTCGCGCAGCGCGCCGGCAAGGTTCTCATGCGTGCCGCGCACGAAGTTGTCGTAAATCACGATCTCACCGACATCGGTCTGCGTCAGCTGATCGACCGCATGAGACCCGATCAGCCCGGCGCCGCCGATCACGACAACTTTCTTTCCGCGAATGTCCATTTTCTTCAATCCTCGATTTCCACCAGCGCTTCATTGCGAAGCTCATAACGACGATGAGTACGCGGGCACACCAGGTCGCTGCCCAGCCGCTCGCCCGCCCTGCTCATCCAACCAATTCGTCGCGCCGGATTGCCCGCCATCAACGAAAATGCAGCAACATCCTTGGTCACGACCGTACCGGCTCCGATGAAGCAGTACTCGCCCAGCGAATGCCCGCAGACGATGGTCGCATTGGCGCCGATACTGGCGCCGCGTCCGATCGGCGTCTTGCGAAACTCGTCCTTCCGCGACACCCCGGCGCGCGGATTGTTGACGTTGGTGAAAACGCAACTCGGACCGCAGAACACGTCATCGGCGAGTTCGACGCCGTCATAGATCGAGACGTTGTTCTGGATCTTGCAGCCGTTTCCGATCCTGACGTTCGGACCGACCATCACGTTCTGGCCGATCGAGCAGTTCTCACCGATCACCGTGCGCGGCAGGATGTGGCAGAAGTGCCAGATCTTGGTGCCGCGTCCAACCACTGCCCCGTCGTCGACGTAGCTCGATTGATGGATCAGGACACCAGGGAAGCGCGGATCCTCGCGCATCTCGCTCATCTGTGCATCGCCTTCTGGGCAAAGGCATGAACGCCGTTGCTTCTGACGATCGGCGCATTGCGGAACGTGGAGACGATATCGATCGACGGGCGAACCTCGTCCAGCCTGAAGCCGCGGCCGGCGACGATCTCTTCATAGCTCCGCGTATGGAGGTCGGTGAACCCTTCGGAAAACTCGACCTCCTCGCCGTCGACCGTGATCGAGCGGTAGGTCGTCTTCTTGCCCTTCACGCTGTCGGGCAGATCGTTGCGGTCCAGCGACAGGAACCAGCTCACATCCGCCCGCTCGCATTCCAGCGAGCCGGCCGCCCGCTCCGCCTCGCGCAGGTGCGCCTCGTTGCGGCTGGCGGGGCCGAACACGAAGCTCAGCATGTCGAAGAAGTGCACCCCGATATTGGTCGCCACGCCACCGGACTTCGCGTCCGCGCCCTTCCAGGAGGTGTGATACCAGCGCCCGCGCGACGTGATGTAGGTCAGTTCGACCTTGTGGCGTTTCTTGGAATTCGCGAAGCGATCACGCAGCGCGATGATCGCCGGATGCAGACGCAATTGCAGAATGGTCGAGATGCGGCGGCCGGTATCCTGCTCGATGGCCGCCAGTTCGTCGATATCGCCGGGATTGAGGACCAGCGGCTTTTCGCAGATGGCATCGACGCCCGAACGCAGCGCAAACCGGCAATGCGCGTCATGCAGATAATTCGGCGAGCAGATCGACATATAGTCGATCTTCGTGCCGCCTCTGCGCAGCTGGTCGACGTAACGATCGAACAGCTCGAACTGCGTGAAGAATTCGGCATCGGGAAAGTGGCTGTCCATGATGCCCACGGAATCGTTCGGATCATACGATACCGCCAGTTTGCCGCCGGTCTCGGCCATCGCACGCATATGCCGCGGAGCGATGTAGCCGGCAGCGCCGATCAATGCGTAAGTCGTCATGGGCCCCTCTTTCGAACCTTCCGCTTGCTTCAGGCAAGCTACCGCACTCGGGGTGAATCGAACATCACACCCGAGCCTAACATCTCGATCACGCCTGCCGGCAGCAGACGTACTTATGCCGCGGCGATCAGATCCGCCCCGACCAGAACGCGAACCTGGCGGCCAAGCAAATTCAACAGAACAGCAACACGTTGGTGATCGCTGACGTCTTCGACGAGCGCAAGGCTGTCAACGAACGCGCCCTCGATAATTCGCACCTTGTCACCCGGCGAGAAAGCCGGCCTGCGCGCAAGCGTGATGAAGCCAGCCTTGTCCTCACGCGCCTTCAAGGCATCGATGACGCCGGTTTCCACCGCGGCCGGCCGATCTCCCACGCACACAAGATGCGATACGCCGAGCGTCGATTGAATCGCGCGCCAGCGCTGGGACGCAACATCGATCGCGACAAAGACATAGCGCGGAAACAACGCACGCGGCACAGTCTCCACCTTTCTGGCATGACTGCGGCGCTTCAGGTAACGGGGAAAATACGTGGAAAACCCTTGCCGCCCGAGGTTGGCGACCGCCTTTGCCTCGGCGTTGACTTGGGTCTGGACGACGTACCAGCGGGACGCGTGCTCCATGGCCATCACGCTCCCTGCGGCTGCTTTGGACGCAAGCCGAGCAGGTCCGGCGCGAGCACCTTCTCCGCGCCGAAATTGCTGACCGCCTGGTCGAACACGCTTCGTGCCGCCGTGAGATGGGTCACGACGACAGCATCAAACGGTTCCTCGACCAACGCGTAGGAGGAAACCACCTTGACGCCAATGAACCGGGTGGCGGTCGCGTCGGGATCGACGATCGCAAGGACCGAGATCGGCCCGTCGACCGCGCACAGGATCGCGATTTCGCAAAGGTCAGATTGTCCGGCCAGCACGACCCGCCTGAAGCCGCGCGCCTGCGCACGTTCAAACAGCCTGCCATACTCCTCCTTCGCCTTGCGGAAGAGCGAAAAGGAGTCGGACAGGAACTGAACGGTCAGCCGCGATTTCTCGGAGAAGCCTTGCGGCGTTAGATAGTAGGCATATCGCCGCGCGGGCGCCTGCCCGACCTTGACGAAACCCTTCTTGATCGCCCGCTTCAGGTAGGCGTTGACGAGGCCGAGCGCGACGCCCAATTCGGCTGCGATCCGCCGCTGCGATTGCGCACCATCCGCCTCGAGCGAGGTGAGCAGGCCGAGCACCAGCCGGTCGCTGTCATTCTCATCCGTCGGTAGAATGCCTGCCATCACGCCTATCCCCACTGGAGCAGGCTGATAGCGCGTTCACCCGATGAACGTCAAGCGAATTCGTTCACGCGATGAACACGTCAACTAGTTGATTGTAAAGGAATTTTATCCAAACCATGTGTCACGACGGCCACACTTGAAGCCCGATCGGGGGCTAGGCCAGATATTGCGCCGCCAACGCTGAATAGCTGTACCGGCGCGCGACGGCGACGCGATCGCCGAGCGGACGCGGAGGACCGTCCAGCGCGGCACGCAGGGACGCTGCGAGCGCATCGGCGTCGTCAGGCGCACATCGCGCGGTCACCAGATCCTCGAGTCCGGCAAGCGCCCGCTCCTCGCAGGCAATGACGCTGCGCGGCGCGAACAGGCAGTAGTCGAACAGCTTGTTCGGACTGATGCCGTGGTGATAGAGCGCGTTCTTGTGAAAGGCGACGACGGCGCAATCGGAAGCGTGCAGCATGCCGTGCACGACCGACCGATCGACTTCGTCGTGAAACTCCACATTGGCAAGCGCGGCCGCCCGCTGCTTCAGCGCGTCCCGCGAGGTGCCGGAGCCGATCATCACGAAATGGATCCCGGCATTCGCTTTGCCGAGGATCGAAGCCGCATCGAGAATGGCCTCCACCGCATTCGGCGGGCCCATGCCTCCGGCGTACAGGACGACGCGCCTGCCCTGCTGCTTCAGCGCCTTGATGCGGTCGACCAGGGGATGATCGAGACCCTCGATCGTCAGCGCGCTCTGTATTTCGCCGTCGGATACTCCGTTCGGGATCCACAGGAACTTGCCGGCCGCCAAGCCCCGCGCGCGCATATGGGCTTCAGCTCCGGCCAGCAGGCAGATCACGCGATCGGCCTCGCGATAGGCGGCGCGCTCTTTCCAGCCGAGCACCTTCATCAGCGGATGCCATGCCGGAGTCATCCCGAGCGCGATGATGCTCTCCGGCCAGAGGTCGCGGATCTCCACCCAGAACCTCGCATCGAAGCGCCGCGCGACCTGATGCGCAGCCGAAATGAAGAACAAATGCGGGCTCGACGCAATGATCAGATCCGGCTTGCCGAACTGCGCGGCAATCGCCGAAGCTGCCGAGCGGACGGCCGGCCCAAAGCTCAGATTGTTGCGAAGCCGCCCCAGACTGCCACTGCGATAGCGCGGCGCGTCGAGGAACCAGAAGTCGACGTCATTGATCCGCTGGGGACCGGGCGCGCGCGGCTGCCTGTGCAGATGGTGGAAGGCCGCGCTGACGACCACCACCCGATGCCCCATCTTTGTCCAGGCGTCAGCGAGCCAGAACGGACGATAGTGACGGCCGAGACCCGGCCCCCCGGCGAACGGATGCAATAGCCAGATGTTCATGAGCCCGCCCGGAAAAAATCCGCTGACAGATCGGCAGCTGCCGACGGCGACGATGACATCCAGGAATCATCAGGCGTCATGGCGCTTCGACCCGAAAGCGCTCCCCCCAGAGCGCCACGCAATAAAGCCTCCAGCGCATTCCAAGGTCGAGCCGGTGAAATTTCCGCTTGAGCTTCGGCATGTCGACATAGCGGGCCAGCAGCTCGCTCGCGATCACCTTGTCGTACATCGTGGCCGAGTGCCGCGTGAGCCATATCCGGTCCGGGGCAGCAAAACCGATCTTGTCCCTGCGCCAACTGATACTGGCGGGCAAGAGGTCATTCATCGCGGCACGGAGCGGCCATTTTGCCCACCCCTTGTTCAGCTTGATGCGTGTCGGAAGAGCCAGGGCAAACTCGACGAAGCGATAGTCAAGGAATGGAAGCCGCGTTTCGATGCCGAACCTCATCGAATTCTTGTCTTCGAAACGCAACAGCATCGGTAGATTGGTTTCGTTGATCTCCAGCACTTGCATGCCCTGCGCATCCCGCGCCTTCGAAGCAAAGCGGCGAAGCGGTTCGGGCAGGTCGGGCTTCTTCAGAAAGGCGTAGCGCAAGCGGTAATAGGCTGCACGCAGTCCTGCCGAACTTGCGCCGAACAGATAGAACAGCAGCCGTCCGCGCGAAATACCTGCCCGCGTTGCAGCGCTGAAGGCCGACAGAAATCCACCGACGCCGCCGCGGCGAAGATGGTCGAGCAGCCAGGCAGCATAATAGCGATGGTATCCCAACAACGTTTCGTCGCCGCCCTGGCCGTCGAGCAGCACGATGACGCCATTCGATCGCGCGGCCTTCATCACTTCGTACTGCATCATGATCGAGGGGCCGGCGAACGGCTCCTCCTGAACATCGAGCAAGGTCTCCGCCGTAGACGCGAAATCCTGATAGGTCGGCTTGGTGCGCAGCCAGTTCAAGTCCGCCTTCTCCGCAACCTCTGCCGCGTAGGCCTCCTCGTTGTTGGAGGCCTGCTCACTGACGGCCGTGATGGCAAAGAAGCGCTCGCCGGAACCTGGCGCATAACGCCGCGCGGCCAGCGTTGCCACGCTCGAACTATCCAACCCTCCCGAGAGGCAGGTTCCGACACGGACATCCGAACGCAGCCGCAGACGCGTCGCGTCGTCAAGCAACTCGCGCAGCGACCCGGCTGCGCTCGCCTCATCGGTCACCGCCGAACCCGGAGCAAGCGAATAGTAGCGCTCGATTTCAACCCGGCCTGTCGATACCTCGACACGCATCCAATGCCCGGATGGCAGCTTCTCGACGCCCTTGAAGAAGGTTCGATTGGTATGGTCGGTCATGCCGCAAACGAGGAAATCGTTGATCAGATCATCATCCGCGACCGGGCGCTCGATCAACGGAAGGAGCTGGCGGATCTCGGAGCCGAATGCGAACTGGGTTGCCGTATTCACATAGTAGAACGGCTTCACGCCGAACCGGTCGCGGGCGCAGAACAACGTATTGTCGCGCTCATCGTGAATCGCGAACGACCACATGCCGTTGAAGCGCGCGAGGCACGCCGTACCCCAGCAAATATAGGCGGTCAGCAGCACCTCGGTATCCGAGGCCGAATGGAAAACGTATCCGAGCGCTTCGAGCTCGGCGCGGAGCTCGACATAGTTGTAGATCTCGCCGTTGTAGGTGATCCAGATCGGAAGCCGCCTGTCACGCATCGGCTGCGCGCCGTCGTCGGTCAGATCGATAACGGCCAGTCGCCGATGGCCGAGCCCGACCTTCCCGCTCACCCTCACGCCGCGCCCATCCGGTCCACGGTGGGCAACGAGATCGGTCATCTGATCCACTCGGCGGGCATCGACAGGCCCGGTCTTATCTACAAGGCCAAATATGCCGCACACGAAATGCCTATCCAGATTGATTCGATGGCGGAGCTCGGTATAACCGCCGCGTCAGAATATGTGCGCATTTGGAACAAACCGCCGCTGTCTTAGCCTGTTCATGTATTGAACGTCAACGTTCCCGGATCGATCGAAGCTGTTTCCATGCGCCGCTGAAACCTGAGATAGCGCTGGCCGGCTACCAATTATGTCTAGCTCCTCCGAGGGGTACGCGGCCGGTCGAGCGGCACGTCGAACTGAACATGTGCTAAAAGCTTTTGGTTGACGTTGAGTTGGCATCCATCGGATCCCGAGTGAACAAGATCGAACCCATCGGACCAACGTCGCCGAAGGAAGTCACCCTTCCCGCCGGCGGTGTTGAATCTCCCCGGCCAACCCAATCTGCCGGCGCAGGTTTCGCTACGCGCATGCTCGTGCGCGCGGCGCGGCGCGCCACCGAGAAGCGTCTTGCAAAGGGAAAGGTCCGCACCTTGTGGGCCTCCACTCCGATCCTCACCTTGCCGCTGCTCGCACGCTGCGATCGCATGCTCGGCTTCCGCTCGTCGTCGCTGGTGTTCAATACCTACTATGTGACCCGGTCATTCGACATCAATTTGATCCTGTTCGAGGGATTCCTTCGACTGACCCGCAGTCGAAAAGGCCTCGGCCTGTTTCGTCGCCTCGTCTTTGCCTGGGCCCTGCTACGCTTCGATTTCTTCAACTACTTCTATGACCGCGGCTTGATGCTGAGCGACGGGCGCTACGGCATCAACCCCGAGGAACTCGACCTCCTCGTCCGCTCGGGAAAGCGGCTGTATACCTACGCCTATGGTGCTGACGTCCGTGCAAGGGAATTAACGCTCGAACTCGGTCATCCCAACCTGTGCGAAGAATGCCCGGCGCCGGGCAAGTTCTGCGTCTGCACGACGGAGATGCATGCCTCGTCGATCGACCGCCTGAAGGGCCGTGCGACCGCGCAGATCGCGATGGGCGACATGGTGACGTATGTGCCCGGCTGCCGGGACATCCACTACTGGCCGATCGACGCAAGCAAGCTGGTCGCGAAGCCACCGGCGTACCGAGCAGGTGACACGCTGAAGGTTGCACATGCGCCGAACCACGGGCACTTCAAGGGCACCCGGCTTCTGATCGAAGCAGTTGATCGGCTGGCGAAAGAGGGCGAGAAGATCGAGCTGATCTCCGTGCAGGGGGTTCCCAACAAGAAAGTCATCGAGCTTTTCGGCGCATCGCATGTGGTTGCGGATCAGTTCGTCGCCGGCTTTCACGGCTATACGGCCCTCGAGGCGATGGCCATGGCCAAACCGGTCCTCTGCTTTCTGCGTAACGACCGGATGATGATCGACCCGGCGACCTGCCCGATCATCAACACGCGTCCTGACGAGATCTACGATGTCCTGAAGCGATGCTTGAGAGGCGAGCTCGAGCTGAACGGCATCGGCAATGCCGGACGCCGCTACGTGGAAACGCATTACAGCGTGCAGGCAGTCGCGGCCAGGCTCGGGCGGCTCTATTGTGAGACGGCCGATCTTCCCGCGGACGTGCAGGCAAGCCTTGCAAGGCAAGTCGACGAGCTCGCGAAACCTGATCATGCCATGCAGTCCGCGCGGCCTATGCCCGGGTCAGCGGACCTGAATACGCGCACATGAGAATCCTGCACGGACCAGTCAATGTCGGGAATCAGCCCTGGGTGCTATCCCGCGCCGAACGGCAGCTTGGCGCATCCAGCGACGTGGTCGTTCGCAGCGACACGTGGCTCGAATATTCGGCGGACCGGACGCTGTCCGCAAAGAACGCCGGCTTTGTCGAGACGGCTATCCGCAGCGCGGCGTTCGGCCTGAAGAACCAGTGGCGCTACGATGTTCTTCACTACTATTTCGGACAGACCTTTCTGTCGCCGGGCTTCCCCCTCTCCGCACCGGGATCGGTGCTCTCCCGGGCATCGCTGATAACGGACATCGCCAACAGACTGGGCACCACAGACCTGCACGCCGCGCGCCTGCTCAACAAGAAGCTGTTCATGACATTACAAGGCTGTGATGTGCGGCTGGCGCAAGAGGGAAACAGACGCAATGAGTGGACGATGTGCGCTCCGCAACACTGCGAGCTGTATCACCGATGCACGGACGCTCTCGACCATCGGCGGCATTTCCTGATCGAAAAGGTTCTGCCGCTCTTCGATCGGGTCTTCTACCTCAATCCGGAACTCGGACACGTCGTACCGAACGGCCGCTTCCTGCCGTATTCAAACGTCGAGATCGAAAAGTTCGACGTCGCGCCGCCCTCCGCGCAGGGCCGACTGAAGATCGTTCATGCCCCGACCGCGGGACGGATCAAAGGTACGCCGATGATCCTGAACGCCCTCGAACAGCTGCGGTCGCGGTATGATTTCGAGCTCATCCTCGTCGAAAATACGAGCCATGAGCGGGCGTTGGAAATCTATCGGTCGGCAGACCTCGCAATCGACCAGGTACTGGCAGGCTGGTACGGAGGCTTCGCCGTCGAGATGATGGCGATGGGAAAGCCGGTCGCGTGCTATGTCAGGGACGAAGACATGATGTTCGTTCCGGATGCCATCAGACGCGAGTTGCCCGTTTACGGACTGAACCCGGGGAACCTTGTCGAAAGCATTGCCGGCATTCTTGACCGACGGTCCGAATGGTGCGCACGCGGCGAGGCATCGCGCCTTTATGTCGAGCGATGGCACAATCCGAAGCTGATCGCCAAGGCGATGCTCAACGCCTATGAAAGCCCCGACAGCAACTTCGAGCTAGTCCCGCTTGCCGGTTGACGCGATCGGCCCCTCAGCGGACGTTGGCCGGATCAGGCGAGGAGGCTCCATTGCTCGAAGCAACGGCGCGCGGTCCCTGCGCCAACTTCCATCCCGCCCAATATTGAATGATCGGGATCGCATTCTCGGTCCAACCTCCCGGAGCAGCGGCTTGTTGCTCCGGCTCCAACAGATTGGCCTGCGCCGAAAGCTCATCGACTGAGTATCGCCTTGATGGACACAGGACGTCGGCAGCAGTCGCCCAGCAGTCCCACTCGCCAATTGTCACGGCTCCAAGTTCGCCGGTCTTTCGGTTGTAGAGCATCGCTCTTGGCGAGGAGTTGGCCACAATCACGAGCCAGGTCGAGTTACTGGCTATGCTCGTGACGTAGAATGGCGATGCGCCGTCAAACAGCTCTTGCCGTCCGGGCATCAGGAGCAGTTTTCCGTCATCGGTATACAGTCCGCCATAGCCGGCGCGGACATTCTTGTCGAACATTCTGTAGCTTGGACGATCAAACTGCACCGCTCCATGCAGCATGTTCGAAGCGTTTCGCAGCCCGAACGGAAAGTCGATGTATCGCCATTGCGCGCCGCTGAACTCATACGAGGTCGCGCTGTCGCGACCGATGCTTACGAACCTGTCTTGATAGGTCGAGAGGACATAAATTCCCTGGCGATCGCGGTAGGCGCAGAACGGTGATGAGAAGTTCGAATAGGTCGGTCCGTTGGCGCCGAACTTGCTGGTGACCTTGAGATCTTTGGTCATCCCAAAAACGATTCCGGACATCGCATCCGATCCGATCAACTGTCCGCTACTTTCATCCACGTTGAGACACGTCGCAAAAAGAATTGGTTCGGAACCGAGCTTTGAAGTTCTGGCCGCCTCCTGTCCGGTTTCGATTGAGAATTTCACAATGGCTCCCTGGCCGGAGGCGAATACGTAATCACCGGCGATCGCCACGCCGTGAGAGCCGATGATCTCCCGCTTCCACCGAAACGCCCATTGGTCATCAATCCTTTCGAACAAGGACAGCGCGTTACCTTCGTAGTCTGCGATCGCCATGAAACGTCCGCCTTTGGAGACCGCAACGCCCTCCGCGCCCTGGATGGCAGCCTCGTTCACGATCCGATCCGTCAGATGGAGCTTGGGCCCCCCTCCGTCGCGCACGAGCTGAGCGACGACGATGTCCTTTCCTGAATAATTGGCGATGAACACCCGATCGTAAAACGCGGAATAGAAAACCGCTGTCGGATTCCAAACGGGCAACTCGACATCAGTCTGAACCGGCACGGCAGTGCGACGATCCTGATCGAAGAGGAAGATGTCCTGATAGTTGGCGATCAGGAACTCATGGGCCCCGATCCTCGCCGCCGACACCGGCCCCATGGGTCCGTCATCATGCCGATCCAGCGTGACGTCAACCAAGGTGCCGCGCAGGTCGGGCATTTTCCGCTCGCGACCCGGCATCGACTCCAAGCGCGCCCTGACCTGACGCTCGCTCTCTTCCAAGCGTGTCATCCGCTCAGCCGTCGAGAGAATCGTGGCGGTGAGCTCAATCGGCGCGTTCCACTTGCTGTACGTCAAGGAAATCAGGACGACTGCGCAAACCGCCACCACGGACAACGCACAAAGTACCTTCGGCTTCATATGCTCTCGTGCGTCGTTTTCAAATGACCTGCTCACACCTTCATCGTGGCTGATATCGCAACTTTCGGCTCGCGAGAATGCCACTCAGCCCTAGCGAAACATCGCGTACTAAATGATACCGCGATGGGTGGCGGTCGCCTTGTGAAATATTCCGAAACGAATGAGCAATCTCGAGAGCCCGGCCACTCGCCGTTCTCGCAACTGAAGTGACGACAAATGCGAGATTGGACGCACCGACACGAGCGGTCATATGCGATTGCCGCGCACTATTGTTTCTGTGGAGATACCAGCGAGGTTCGCGACCGTGTTGAACTGGTGTATTGCGGCATATCGCCACGACCACACGATTGCGTCACCTTGTGGAACAATCGGACATGGCGCTGTCGAATCACGCCGCCAGGCGTGCGACGCTTCTATTTTGCAGCCGACTCACCCCTGGCGAACGGCCTGTCGCATTGTGGCTGCGAAACTCGCTGCGAAGGCGCGGACATCGTCGTCCTGATGCGGGACGACATTTCGGATCACCGGCTCGCCGCTGAGCTTCGCGAGCTGCGTCAGATGATCGGCCAGCGCGGCCGGATCATCGACGCCGAAATAGCGTGCGGCACCCGCGGTCTGCTCCCGATGCACGTCGATGTCGGACAGGATCAGCGGAACGCCGAACGATTTCGCTTCCTCGACCGTCGTGCTCCAGCCCTCGAAGCGAGATGGGTTGAGCAGCGCGGTGCACGCCCTCAGCAGCGCGTAGACGTGCGGCAGCGGGATGACGCCGAGGTGCCGGAAATGCGTATCGAGACCGCGTTTCTGGATCTCGGAGTTGACCAGATCAAAGTAGCCCGGCTCGCGCCGATCTTCCGTGCTACCGGAGGCGCAGACCACCACGTCGACCCCGCGACGCTTCAGGATCGTCAGGGCGTCGACGACCAACTGGTGGTTCTTGTGGCGATAGAACTGGTTGGGCAAATAGAAGTAGCGCGCCGGCAGATTGTAGGCGGCGATCACCTCTGATGGGTCCGTGTTCAGGAATGCGGCGGGCGGCTGGGTCGCGAAGCGAACGACGCTGACCTGGTTTCGGGCATGCGGATAGTAAGCCCTGAAATCGCGCAAGGCGCTCTCGCTGCTCAGCATGATCGTTCGCCCCGACGCGATCTGAACGCGAAAGCCGATCTCGCGCCTCCAGCGTGCAGTCCGTGGGAAGAGTTGAGGTAGCGAACGATGCTGCAGGTCGGGGATCCACGCCACCGCCGGGATCGGCAGCCGCCAGCCGAAGAAGCGAGCCGCTTCGACGACGACATCGACGCGCGCGGCGCGAAACGCCGCCGCAGCCCCGCGATCCAGACCGAACCCGAGCGCCGCGGCCAAGCCTGGCTGTCCATCGAATGCTTCTGACCGGACGACCTCGACGCCGGGTATCGCGGCAAGCTCGCCGAGCTCACTCTCATCGGCTTGCGTCCCGGCAAAGACCACCGGGACGAACTCGCCGGGCAAGAACCGGTCGAGCGCCGCGAAAAGATTGCGCTGATAATTGTAGCCGCCGGCCCAAAGCCGCCGCGAAATGTGACTGAACGCGAACCGCCATGGGCGCGGCGTCACGAAGCCTGTCCCTTGAACCACGCCACGTAGTCGGCGAGACCCTGGTCGATCGGGATGCGCCAATCGAAGCCGATCTGGCGCAGCATTGCATCGTCGGCCAGCAGGCTCACGGGATCACCGGGCCGGCCTACTCCCGAATGCCGTACGACCGTGTTGCCGCCCCACTGCTTGATGACACCGGCTGCAATGCCGGCGACGCTGGTCCCTCGGCTCGAGCCGCCATTGATGATCCGGAACGTCTCCTGGGACGGCGATTGCGCGAGACTGGCAAGCAGCCTCGCAACATCGCGAACGTCGGTCCAATCGCGGATTTCGTTGCCCGTCCCGCCGAGCGTGAGCACCGGCTCGTCGGCCGCCAGCCGCGAGCAGATGTCCCAGAGCAGCTGCTTGCGCAGATTGGGGCCATAGACCGAGAACAGCCGCACGACGGTGCAGCGGATGCCGAAGGACTGCGCGTAGCTCCGGCACAATTGTTCCATCATCAACTTGTGCTGCCCATAGGGCGACATCGGAGCCGGGACGGCACCTTCCGCGATCGGGCCGGCATGGTCGGCACCATAAACGGCCGCGCTTGACGCCGCGATCACGTCACCATCAGGCGCTGACCCGCGCAACCATTCGAGCATGCGCGCGGTGCTGGCGACAGTTCGCGAAAAATCCTCGAACGGCCGCTCGATCGAGACGCCGACTGACGATCCGCCCGCCAGATGAAAGATACGCGCCGGCAGCCCGTGCGCCGCTGCAAGCGCATTCAGATTGGCCGCGTCAATCTCACCGTTGATCCAGCTCTGCAAACCAAGCCGCCGGGCTTCCGTTGCATCAAGCGCCCCGTGTCCGACGCCATGCACCGCATGGCCTGCTCCCGCCAACTCGTGGGCGAGATGGCGGCCGATGAACCCATTCGCTCCGGTAACCCAGACGATCATCGCTCAGGCCTTGTGACAGACAAAGGAATAGAGCCGGCCCGGTCGATTGTCGAAACGTTCGGCCATCGACAGCAGCGAGCCAAACACACGCCGTGAGGCGAAAGCGGTTCGCCACAACGGAGCAACCGGAATCCTTTGCGACAGCTTCGTCACGATCGCCGCCCTCAGCGTCTCGTGCGTGTAGGGAAACAGATTGATCGGGCTTTGCAACGGTGCCAGCGTGTCGATCGCGGAGAATCCCGCGGTGGTCAGTGCGCCGGTGTAGCGATCGAGCAGGAAGGCATGCTCGCCGCCGTAGAGATGGTGCAACGGGTGCTGCGCGAGGAATTGCGGAAGGTCCGCCTCCTTGGTGATGACATGCTCGCGCGCTGCGATCAGCATGCCACCCGGCCGCAGCACGCGAAACATCTCGCGGCAGGCGCCGTCGAGATCGCGCGTATGGTGCAGCACGGCGCGCGCGAACACGAGATCAAACGTCGCGTCGGCGAACGGCAACCGCTCGGAGAACTCCTCGACCACCTGGATCGGCAATTGCGTCTGCGCTGCCAGATCCCGGATCGCGGCCGCTCCGACGATCGCGCTGGGATCCGGCTCGAGCGCGGTGACGGAAAAGCCAGTTCGGGCGAGCGCGTAGCTCGCGATGCCGCGACCAGCGCCAACGTCGAGCGCAGCGCCGGACCGGCCGGCAAGCAGCGCGGCCACCGCCTGCCACTCGGAGCTCTGGAAATAGCGTTCAGCAGCGCGAGCCAGGGGATCGTCGTAAAATGCATCGAGCACGAGCTGGCGCTGGTCCGGCTGATTGCGCAACCAGACCACCGCTTCCTCCCAGCTGGTAAACTTGCGTTCACCGTTCATCGGGGCCAAGCTCCCTCACCAGCACGGCCGGATTACCCGCCACGATCGAGAACGGCGCGACATCCCTGGTCACGACCGCACCGGCGGCAACGATCGCGCCCTGACCTATCGTCACACCGCGCAGGACCATGGCGCCGGCGCCGATCCAGGCATCGTCGCAAATCCGTACCGGGCCTTCATCAAGCGATATATCGCTCGGATGTCCGCGCGTGAAAATCTCCTTGACCTGCCGGTGCCGCTCCGCTGCCCGCAGCGGGTGGGTGAGATTGTCGAACACGTTCGCCGAATGCGAGATCAGCACGCGGTTGCCGATCTCGATCGAGGCCGCCGACCAGATCCGCGTGCCCTCGCCGACATAGCACCACTCACCGATCCTGATCTCTCCACCATGTGCGAAGGTCAGCAGCTCGCCCAGGATGCGGCTGTTGCGGCCGACGACGATCTTGTCGGAATCGCCGCGGATGTTTCTGATCCTTGCCGAGCGCCCGAGCGCCGCGTCGGCCTGCAACCGGCAGGTCGCGCGACCGATCAGGCGCTGGATCAGGTAATCGAGATTCATGCCGTCAACTGCAGGCAAGCGACGGCGCGCGACGACGCCGCCAGGTCATTGCCCTGCCCCTTGCCGGTATGAACGTCGAAAACGGTCGCGTCGGCGAGCGCCTCGGCGCTCTGGCGCGACCAGCCCTGCCGCGAATAGCCGAAATAGTCGACCTGGTGCGACGTCGCGCCGAACGCGTCGATGATCCGCTCGACCATCGCAAGATCGAACACCTGGTACCAGCCGAGATTGTCGCGCTTGCCGAACGGCACGGAGATCAGACAGGTCCCACCGGGCTTGAGAATGCGCTTGAATTCCTTCACGGCCGGGACGAAGCCGTCCCGATCGGTCTCGGCGTCACGCGGATCGCCGGTGTACAGCATCTGATTGTCGAGCCCGATGTGCTCGATCGTCGAAATGCTGGCGACGGTGTCGAACACCTGATCGCCGAACATCGTCTTGCGGAGGTCGCCGAAGACGTAGGAGTAGCCATCATGCCAATAGCACCGCCGCTCCGGCGCCAGCGTCATGATGGTGAGATCCGCGCCGTGTAATGGCGGACGCGCCAGCAGGTAGTCGTGGTTGAAGGTCGATCCCGCGTCCAGCATTTTGCCGACATTGCTCAGTCGGCCATAGACCCAGGGATATTCGACCACGCGCTCGTCCATCGCGATGCCGTAGCCGGGCGGAAGCTCCTTTCCCGCCTGCAGCAGGCCCGCATCGATGGCCGCAGTGATGGTGTCGCGCTTGACCGTCTGATAACCCGGGCCGAACGGCCGCGGCCGCAGCCTGAAGAGCGGCACGGCAAGCCCGTCGGCCGCCCATTTCAGTTGATGGATCAAGTCACTTGCAGACATCATCTCGGCCCGATCGCCCGCCCGCTGGCCGGCTCTGTGCCCCCTCTAGCACGGCTCAATCCGCGCGACGAGATCGATAAACTGCGCCCATTGCGCGGCCTTGCTGTAGGTCTCCTGCACGCGCGCTCTGCCGGTTGCGGCGATCCGGGCCCATTGCGGCCAATCCCGCAGGCTGCTCGAAATCGCCTCCACGGCCCGCTCGGGAACATCATAGGTGCGCATCGTGGCGCCGTCCTGCATCGCCGCCGGATAGTTGCCGGCATCCGACACCAGCAGCGACCCGCAGCCCATCGCCTCGAAGCAGCGCATATTGCCGCGATCATTGCCGGCCATGTCGATGGCGCCATTGAGCACGATCTTCGCTGACCCGAATAGCTCGTAGAGGTCACGGCCGAACAGCGGCAGCCTTGCGATGCGCGCGATGACGTCAGGCCGCCGATGCTTCCCGAGCGGCAGCAACCGACCGAGCGGGCTTTCGGCAAGCCGCGTCAGCCGCGACGCGTCGAGGCAGAACACGATGTTGCGATCGGCCGCAAGCGCCGCCACCTGCTCGAGCGTCCGGCCACGCGCGCTGTGATGCCTCGAATAGCCACCAACGAACGCCACGTCGATCGGCCGCTCGCCGTGACCATATTGCTCCATGACAGGATCGATGGCGGGGAAGAACAGCTCGGCCCGACATCCCTTGTCGCGCCAGGCCTGGAGGATCGAGGGAAAGTTGCCAAGCACCGCGCCATAGGCGGTGAGATCGGCGTTTCCCGAGGGCGCCGCGCGCCAGCACAACGTCTTCTTCACGCAGCCGGGAAGCTTGGCGACGAACGCGCTTGGAAAGCGCACCGGATCGAGATTGTAGAACACCTCGGTTCGGTGATGCTCGATCTGCGCGAGCAGAATGGCCTCGAGCGTCGGCGTCGCGGTTATGCCTTGCTCACGCGCCCACTGCCGCTGCAGCAGTTCGTCGTCGGCATTGGTGAAGAAGGCTTCGGGCGCGCCGTCGAGCACCGGCTCGAGAAAATGCGCCGCACCGAAACGATCGTGCAGGAACACGTCGCGACGTGCGGCGAAGGTCGACGCTTTTGCCGCAAGCTGGTTTAGCCGCGGCAGATAGGACGGATAGAGACCACTATTCTGGAACAGACGCATCGGTTATGCGGACCTTGCCAACAGCCATTTCATGTTCAGGTATGGCCAGATCCGGCCAACGGATTCCCAATCCCAGCGCTGCGTTGCCGTCAAGTGGCCAACCGCCTTTCGGAGCGGTGCTTCGTCGACGAACTCGGCGAAGGCCGGGACTTTCTTATCGAGCAGCTCCGCGGTCCAACCCGCCAACGGTCCATTCAGCCATTCCGGCATCGGCGAGTTGAAACCGACCTTGCGACGCGCAGTACGGATACTCTCGGGCATCAAATCTGCCATCGCCTGGCGCGCGATCACCTTGGTCATTCCATCGGCCGATTTGCTCGTTTCCGGCAGCGCCATTGTATAGGTCACCAGCCGCCAGTCCATGAACGGCATTCGGACCTCGATCCCGTGCGCCATCGAGAGCCGGTCGAAATTGCGCAGAATGGTCGGCAGCGTGGTCGAGTGGAACATGCGATAGAGACGCCGGTTCAGCGCGCCCCAGTTATCCGGCAGTTCGTCATTCTCGGCGACCAGCGGCAACGCTGCAGGGATCGCTGTCAGGCCTCCCCGCAGGAAATAGCGCCCCTGGCGCCTGATCATCTGCGCCCGCAAGAAGTCGATGCCGCGCTGCGCCAGCTTCGATCGCGACATCAAAGCAGCGGCTGCGTTGCGGATCCGGAACGCGGCCGACTGTCCTTCCTGGAAGTAAGCACCCATCAGTTCGTCCGCGCCGTGACCGTCAAGCGACACGGTGACGTTCTGACGCCGGAGTTCGCGATAGATTAGCCACGGCGCGCTGGGCAGCCCAATATAGACGTCGTCATTGTCGTCGAGGATGCGGTCAAGATCGGTGAGAGCATCCGAGCGTCCGATCTCGAGAAAGCTCGGCGCGACCTTGGCCCACGCGGCCGCCTCCTCCGCCATCGGCCGCTCGTCATTGCTCGCGCCGGGAAAGGTCGCGACAAAGGCGTGCCGCCAGGCTGTGGAGTCGCGCGGTCCCATGCCGGCCTTTTCATGCGTCGCCATGGCGCAGATCACCGCGGACGAGTCGAAGCCGCCGGACAGGCAGGTCCCGATCGGAACGTCGCTGCGCATCCGTAGCGCCACGGAATCCTGAAATAGCTCGCGAAAGCGTGCGACGCGCTCGGCTTCGGTGTCGGGGATCGCAGGCAGATGGTCCACGGTCCGCCACCAGCGCCGCACCTGCACCCGCCCCTGACGCAGCCACATGCAGTGGCCGCCCTGCAGGCGGCGCAGTTGCGAATACAATGTCCGTTCGCTGCCTTCGATTCCGAACGGATCAAGCAACAGTCGCCGCGCCACGTCGATGTCGAGCGACGTCTCGAGCAGCCCGCTCCGCGCCAGCGCCCGCTGCTCGGATGCGAACACGAACCGCTCGGGTGACAACGCATAAAGCAGCGGCTTGATGCCGAAGCGATCGCGCGCAAGGAACAGCTCGTCCGTCGTCGCGTCGTAGATCGCCAGCGCCCACATGCCGTTGAAGCGCAGCAGCATGTCCTCGCCCCACGCCTGCCAGGCGGCAAGGATCACCTCGGTGTCGGACTGGCTGCGGAACACCGCGCCCTTCACTTCGAGTTCGCGGCGCAGTTCGAGAAAGTTGTAGATCTCGCCATTGTAGACGATCACATGGCGGCCATCGCCTGACACCATCGGCTGATAGCCGCCCTCGCCGGGATCGATGATCGCAAGCCGGCGGTGGCCGAAGGCGACGTTTCGCTTCGTGTTGAACCAGGTGCCTTCGCCGAACGGTCCGCGATGCGCGATCAGGCTGGTGAGTCGTGAGATCTCGGCCGGCTCCACGGGATTGCCCCGAAGATTGACGATGCCTGCGATACCACACATGTCTAGGCGGCCTTGAAGGGCAAGAAGCGGGTGATGATGATGCGGAGATCCCGCCAGCAGACGGCGCGATAGGGACCCAGCTGCGACACGGCAACCGCGGCGACAAAGATCACCGCCGCCGACACGCCGTAGAGCGACACCACATACCACCATGACGGCGCGTGGTCGAATGATACATGGCCAAGCTGCGAGCGCAGCGCCAACGCAATCGCGATGCCGGTGCCGAGCGGGATCAAGACGAAGTGCAGCATTCGTGACCACATCCCCGAAAGCCTGAAGGTTCGCCGCAGCAACAGCACCGTGATCACCATCTGGGCGAGCATTCCGACGCAGGAGCTCCAGCCGGCCGCCTGCCAGCCGAAATACGGCAACGCGACAGCGCTGGTCGCCAGCGTGAAGATGCCGGTGACGAGCGAGATCAAGGCGTTGAAACTGGAGCGTCCCTGCGACAGCAGATAGTACGCGAACACGTTGGCGCTCGAGCCCAATATTCCGCTGATCGCGAGCACCACCAGCACCAGCTGCGCCTCGGCGGCGACTTCGGCGCCGGTCCATCGATACAGCAAAGCGCCGGCGACTGGGATCAGGCCCCCCAGCGCGCTCGCGGCCAGCACGTTGAGAATCCAGGACGAGCGAAGCAGCAGGTCGACCTTGCGGTCGTCATCCTCCTTCTGCAACGTGCTGAAGAATGGGAACAGGATCTCGCCGATCTTCAGCACGCCGATATAGACCGCCTCTTCCAGCCGCTGCGCGACGCTGTAGAAGCCGACGAATTGCGGCTGCAGCAGCGCGCCGAGCAGATAGCGGTCCGCCTGGCCTGCGAACAGCGCGCCGCTTTGCGCCGCGACCTGCCAGCCGCCAAGCTTGACCAGTGCACGGAGCGCACCCCGATCAAGCGCCGGCTGCGCCAGCCAGTCGCTGATGGCGTGCCGCGACCAGGCGAAGGCCATCAGGAGATTCGTCGCGAAGCCCAGGGCCTGACAGCCGAGGAAGGTCGAGGCGCGCGGCGCATAGGGAATCAGGAACAGCATCGACATCGTCGTCACGACCGTGCCTGTGATGCTGATCGCCGCGATCCGCCGATAATCCTGACGCGCCGTGAACAGCGACAGGAACACCGCGAACACGCACTGGCATAGCCAACCGGCGCCGGCCAAGGCGAAGGCAAGCCCGAGGTCTTCGGCAGCCGGGCCGCCGAGGTGAAATCCCAACCGCGCCAGCGGCGCCCCTGCAAGGATGAGCAATGCCGCGATCAGGCTGCCCACGGCGATCGCGAGCGCGAGGGCGGTTGCGAAGAAGCGCCGTGCCGCGTCGCGATCGGACGGCTCCAGCCGTTGCGCGAGTTCGCGTGCGGTCGAGAGGCCAAGCGCATTGCTGAACATCAGCGCCGGCGCGACACATGCGGTCACCAGACCCGCAACACCGAACGCGGCAAGGCCGAGCCGGAATATCACGAACGGGAGAATGGCGAGGTTGAGCAGAACCGCGACCGCAAACGCGGTCGCATTCCATGCCGAGTTGCCGAGCAGGTGGGACGGACCTCTCTTCACTGCCATGCCCGCTTTCGGTCCATCACGTCGAAACGCCTCAAGTCCCTCTTTCATAAGGGCAAAACCCATCCGATGGGGCGACGGGCTAGCAGCCAACCGCGTGATTGTCGAGGGTTGGCGGTCGGCAGACCGGCGCGCCGGTGTGGGCAGGCTCGAATCGCACCTCACGCAGAGCCGGCCTTCGCGGAACCGTGTCTGTTTGTTTTCGGGCGGTTTGTTACCGGGGTAACAGTTGGAAAGACCTGCCAAATTGTCTATGGCAGATGAGCAATAGCCCCCACAGCGGCCCGCCAAACAAGAGGTGTCTCAATGCCCTTTCCCCGCGCATCCCAAGCCCTGTCCCGCTTCACCGTGCTGGATTTGACCCGGGTCCGGTCTGGGCCGACCTGCGTGCGCCAGCTCGCGGATTGGGGTGCCAACGTGATCAAGATCGATGCGCTGCTGGAGGACGGCGGCGGCGAGCAGCCGGGCGGCCCGCGCGGCGGATCGGACTTCCAGAACCTGCACCGCAACAAGCGGGCCATGACGCTGAACCTGAAGGACCCCAAAGGGCTCGAGGTGTTCAAGCGGCTCGCCGAGCAGGCTGACGTTGTGGTCGAGAACTTCCGGCCGGACGTCAAGGCCAAGCTCGGCATCGACTATGAGAGCATCCGCAAGATCAATCCGAAGATCGTCTATGGCAGCATCTCCGGCTTCGGCCAGGACGGCCCCTATCACAAGCGCCCGGGCTTCGATCAGATCGCGCAGGGCATGGGCGGTCTGATGTCGGTGACCGGCGCGCCCGGCGAAGGTCCGATGCGGGTCGGCATTCCCGTGGCCGACCTGACCGCGGGCCTGTTCTGCGCGATCGGCATCCTCACCGCGCTGCTGGAGCGCGACGTGTCCGGCGAGGGTCAATGGGTGCAGACCTCGCTCTTGCAGGCGCAGATCTTCATGCTGGATTTCCAGGCGGCGCGCTGGCTGATGGAGAAGGAAGTCGCCAAGCAGGCCGGCAACAACCATCCGACCTCGATCCCGACCGGTGTGTTCAAGACCTCCGACGGCTACATCAACATCGCCACCACAGGCGGACGGATCTGGGAACGCTGCGCGCAGGCAATCGGCGCGCCCGACTTGGTCACCGACCCCGATTACGCGACCGCGCCGGCGCGCTCGAAGAACCGGGACGCCCTGAATGCGCGGATCAGCGCGCTGACCGAGAAGAAGTCGACCGAGACCTGGGTGCAGCAGCTCAACGCCGCCGGCGTGCCCTGCGGGCCGATTTACTCGATCGACCAGATGTTCGAGGATGCCCAGGTCAAGCATCTCGGCATGGCCCAGCACGTGCCCAATGACGAGAACCGGCACATCCAGCTGGTCAGCCAGCCCGTCACGCTGTCGCGGACGCCGAGCAAGATGGTGGCGCGGCCGCCGGAGTTCGGCGAGCAGACCGAGGAAGTGCTGGCCGAGTTCGGCTTCGGCAGTGACGAGATTGCCGAGCTGCGTCAGCGCAAGGTCGTCTAGAGCTCCGTTCCGATCAAATCGGAACGGAGCTCCGGATTCTGGCTTGACGTGTTTCCTTCACGCGAACCGGTGTCCACTTCGCTCGAAAACGCTCTGGAACCTCACGCCTTTGCCGGCCGCAGCAGACGCGCGGCGCCGGCAAAGGCCCGATCGATCACCGGCCAGAACAGCAGCACGATCGCAAGCGTCGTGATGCTGCCGACGAGGCCGTTCGACCAGAACACCTTCATGTCGCCGCCGGAGCCGATCATCGAGAGCCGGAACGCGTCCTCGGCGCGGCTGCCGAGCACCAGCGCGAGCGTGAACGGCGCGAGCGGAATGCCGATCTTCTTGAAGACATAGCCGACCACGCCGAAGCCCAGCATCAGCCAGATGTCGAACATCGCATTCTGGATCGCATAGGCGCCGATCGCGCAGGACACCACGATCATCGGCGCCACGGCCGCGAACGGCACGCGCAGGATCGAGGCGAAGATCGGCACGGTGGTCAGCACCAGCACGAGGCCGACGACATTGCCGAGATACATCGAGGCGATCAGGCCCCATACGAAATCCTTGTGCTCGACGAACAGCAGCGGCCCCGGATTGAGACCCCACACCATCAAACCGCCAAGCAGGATCGCGGCGGTCCCCGAGCCGGGAATGCCGAGCGCGAGCATCGGCAGCAGTGCCGAGGTGCCCGAGGCATGCGCGGCGGTCTCCGGCGCGAACACGCCCTCGATGCGGCCCTTGCCGAAGCTTTCCTGATCCTTGGAAAAGCGCTTGGCGAGGTTGTAGCCCATGAACGAGGCCGCGATCGCGCCGCCCGGCGTGATGCCGAGCCAGCAGCCGATCACCGACGAGCGCAGCAGCGTCACCCAGTATTTCGGCAGGTCCTTCCACACCGAAAGGACGACGCGCAGGGAAATGCCGGCGGCATGGCCGCGCAGTGCCAAACGCTCCTCCATCGTGATCAGGATCTCGCTGATGCCGAACAGGCCGATCACCGCGACAAGGAAGTTGATGCCGCGCAGGAGCTCCGCGGAGCCGAAGGTCATGCGCAGTTGCCCCGACACCGTATCCATGCCGACGCCGGCGAGCAGCAGCCCAAGCGACATCGAGATAACGGTCTTGTGCTTGGCCTCGCGGCCGAGCCCGACGAACGAGCAGAAGGTCAGGAGATAGACCGCGAAGAATTCCGGCGGGCCGAACTTCAACGCGAACGACGAGATCATCGGCGCCAGGAAGGTGATCAAGAGCACCGCGACCAGCGAACCGATGAAGGAGGAGGTGAACGCCGCGGTGAGCGCTTCGGCCGCCTTGCCCTGCTGCGCCATCGGATAGCCGTCGAAGGTGGTCGCGACCGACCAGGCCTCGCCGGGGATGTTGAACAGGATCGAGGTGATGGCACCACCGAACAGCGCACCCCAGTAGATGCAGGACAGCATCACGATGGCCGACGTCGGGTCCATCGTGAAGGTCAGCGGCAGCAGGATCGCAACGCCGTTGGGGCCGCCAAGTCCCGGCAGCACGCCGACGAAGATGCCGAGCACGAGGCCGACCATCATCAAGAGCAGCGTCTTCCACGTCAAAAGGACGGCGAAGCCGTGCAGCAGGAGACCGAAAGCTTCCATGTTTCGAAATCCTGTCGATCGCTCAGTAACCGAAGGCCGCTTCGAGCGGCCCCTTCGGCATGATGACATCGAATGCGATGTCGAAGGTCACGAACATCGCGGCGGTGAAGATGAAGGCGGTCAGCAGCGACTTCCACAGCGCGATCTTGCCGACGAGGCGCATGAAGCCCGCGATCAGGAGGAAGCTCGCGACATAGAGGCCGAGATACTGGGTGGCAAGACAGAACAGGAATGTCGGCACGAACACCGCCATCACCCGGCGCAGCTGCGCCCGAGTGACGAAGGTCTCGACAGCCTCCCGGCGCGACACGAAGGCGGTGCCCAGGCCATAGAGGCTGGCGGCGCCGAGGATCACCGAAAGATAGAACGGAAAATAGCCCGGCTGCGGCCCGGTCGAGTCCCACGAGGCGCCGGTGCGCCAATTGTCCCAGCCCAGCACGACGGCGAGCGCCAGCAGGAGCAGCGAGACGACGATGTCGACGACGCCGGTCGAGACGACGGCGGGGGAGTTCTCTTCAGGCGCGGTCGGATCGTCGACGACGATCTCAAGTTCGGTGTTGGACATGGACGAGACGGTCTGGGTTGCGAGGGCAACGATTGGGATAGCGTGCAGAACCAATCACCGTCAATGCAGCCTTCAGCTAACTTGAGCGTTCGGGAAACGCGCTCGCGAGTGCAGCACGATCAGCGCGGAGAACGCCGCGCTCGGTGATCAATCCCGTCACCAGCCTTGCCGGCGTGACGTCGAAGCCGAAATTGGCGACGGAGGAGCCGTCCGGAACCACGCGCACGGTTTCGATCCGTCCATCCGCCGTCCGCCCGGTAAGGTGCGTAACCTCGCTGGCCGCGCGCTGCTCGATCGGAATCTGCCTGACGCCGTCATCAATACGAAAATCGATGGTCGGCGACGGCAGCGCAACATAGAACGGCACGCCGTTGTCGTGGGCGGCGAGCGCCTTCAGATAGGTCCCGATCTTGTTGCAGACGTCGCCATTGGCGGCGACGCGATCGGTCCCGACGATCGCGAGGTCGACCATGCGATGCTGCATCAGATGGCCGCCGGTGTTGTCGGGAATCACGGTGTGCGGCACGCCGTGGTGGCCGAGTTCCCACGCGGTGAGCGAAGCGCCCTGATTACGCGGCCGGGTCTCGTCGACCCAGACATGAACCGCAATGCCGCGATCATGCGCCTGGTAGATTGGTGATGTCGCCGTTCCCCAATCGACGGTTGCAAGCCAGCCGGCATTGCAATGCGTCAGCACGTTCACCGGCTCGCCCGGCTTCTTGGTCGCGGCGATGGTCTCGATCAGGCCGAGCCCGTGGCGGCCGATCTCGCGGTTGATCTCGACATCCTCATCGGCGATCTCGCGGGCGCGGGCATAGGCTGCATCCACCCGCGCCGAGGCTGCGAGCGGCGCGAGCGCGCGCTGCATCTCGTCGATCGCCCACTTCAGATTGATCGCGGTCGGACGGGTCGCGGCCAGCATCTTGCCGGCACGGTCGAGCGCCGCGTCGGAGGCATCTGATCGCATCGCAAGCGCCATGCCATAGGCCGCGGTCGCCCCGATCAGCGGCGCACCGCGGACCAGCATCGAGCTGATCGCCTCGCCGGCCTCGTCGGCGGTCGTGATCCTGGCGACGATGAATTCATGCGGCAGCCGGCGCTGATCGATCGCGCCGACCGACCAGCCGTCGGGCTCGAGCCAGATGCTGCGAAAATGCTGACCATCCACTCTCATGTGCGGAGCACCCGTCCGGCAACTGCATCGAGCTTGGCAAGCAACTGCGGATCGCGCGCCGCGGGCGCCGTGATCAGCGCGGTGTCCAGCGCGCGGTCCGATCCGACCGGACACGGCTCGTGCTCGCGCGGGAAATCCCGCGCCAGCCGCGCGACCAGCGCCTTGGCCTTCTCGGCGTTCGAGTTCAGCACGCGGATGATATCCTGCACCGTCACCGCATCATGCGCCGGATGCCAGCAATCGAAATCGGTGACCATCGCCACGCTGGCGTAGCAAATCTCGGCTTCGCGGGCGAGCTTGGCTTCCGGCATGTTGGTCATGCCGATCACCGAATAGCCCTGCGCCTTGTAGGTCAGGCTTTCGGCCAGCGAGGAGAATTGCGGCCCCTCCATGCAGAGGTAAGTGCCGCCGCGCGCGAACGCGATACGCTCGGCTTCCGCCGCGGCCGCGAGATGCTTCGCCAGCAACGGCGACACCGGGTGCGCCATCGAAACATGCGCGACGCAGCCTCTGCCGAAGAACGAGCTCTCGCGCTTGTAGGTGCGATCGACGAACTGGTCGACCAAGACGAAGGTGCCCGGCGGCAGCTCCTCCTTGAATGAGCCGCAGGCGGACAGCGCGACGAGGTCGGTGACCCCTGCCCGCTTCAACACGTCGATATTGGCGCGGTAGTTAATTTCGGACGGCGACAGCGCATGTCCCTGGCCGTGGCGCGGCAGGAACACGATCGGCAGTCCCGCCATCTCGCCACGGCGCAGCGACGCCGACGGCTCGCCCCAGGGACTTACGACCGCTTCCTCGCGGACGTTTTCCAGGCCCGGCAGATCGTAAATGCCGGATCCGCCGATGATCCCCAACACGGCTTTGGTCATGATCGCTCCACGGCTAGCCGTACGTTCGGCCATACTGCGGCGCAGTAATCACCGCGCCGCCGCCGCTTGCAAGCCAATTCCGGACCGCGCGCGCTATTTTGCGACAAAGCCCGCTGCGTTCATCAGCGAGGCATTCTGCTTGTCGTCATCCTCGAGGAATTCCACCATGTCCTTGCCGGTGAGGAAGATCGGCTTCAGCGCCTGCTTCTCCATGTAGTCCTTGTACTCCGCCGTCTGCGTCACCTTTTGGAACAGGTCGACATAGAACGCCTGCTGCTCCTGGGTGACCTTGCCCGGCAGGAACATCGCGCGCAGCATCAGGTACTGCACGTCGAGCCCCTCCTCCTTGCAGGTCGGGATGTCGTTCCAGGATTGCGTGTCGGTGACCTTGGTCTTGTAGGAAATCCGCTCCTTGTCGAACACGCAGAGCGCGCGAACCTGGCCGGCGCGCCAGACCTCGAGGTTCTCGCTGGGATTGTTGACGTTGGATTCGGTGTGACCGCCGACCAGCTGGGTTGCGGCCTCGCCGCCGGATTTGTACGGCAGATAGGAGAATTTTGCGCCGGTCTTCTGCTCCATGAACACGGTCAGCACGTGGTCCTCGCGCTTGGAACCGGTGCCGCCCATCTTGAACGGCGCGCTCGCCGCCTTGGCGGCATCGATGAACTCCTTCACCGTTTTCGGACCGGAGGCATTGTCCCACAGCACGAACTGGTCGAGCGCGATCACCGACACCGGTGTCAGGTCGCGCCAGTTGAACGGGATCTTGGCCGACAGCGGCAGCATGTAGATCAGCGAATAGGCGATCAGCACCTTGTTGGGATCGCCCTCGCTGGACTTCATGTACATCAGCGCTTCCGCACCCGAGGCGCCGCCCTTCAGCGACACCACCATCGGCTGCTTCATCAGATTGTTCTTCTGGATCGCCGCCTGCATCATGCGCGCCATCTGGTCGGAGGCGCCGCCGGCGCCGGCAGCAACCACGATCTCGACCGGCTTGCTCGGCTCCCAGCCGGCAAAGGCCGGCGTGCTCAGCAGCAGGGCCGCGATGGCAGCCGTGGTTTTCACAATCTGTCCCACGTGTTTCTTCCCTATCTATTTGTTCGGCTTGGCAAAACCTGCGAAGCGGAAGGTCGCATCATTGTGCCGAGAATAAGGGTGAGTTCAAGCCGCGAACTGCCGCATGACGTATGACTTTGGAATGAGGAACGAGCGTCGTTGCGAGAGGCAGGCTGTGCAGGATAGCGAAAGGCGCGCCGTCTGTTCGCTATCGTCCCTGCGAAAGCAGGGACCCATAACCACAGGCGTTCGTTGTGGAAGCCGGTTGTGGCTCCAGCGCCATGCAACAATCGCCTTTGGTGGTTATGGGTCCCGGGTCGCGCTTCGCTTGCCCGGGACGACACCGAATTTGTGAAGGCGATCCGCGACGCACGCAGCCCTGCGCGCGCCAAGCTCACTTCGCCGGCGCTACTTGCCCTTGAAGTTGGGTGCCCGCTTGTTGAGGAAGGCGTCCATGCCCTCGCGGAAATCCTCGCTCATATAGGCGCGCAGGATCAGGTCCTCGCCTTCGTCGCGCGACAGCGTGCGGCGGATGCGGCGGACCGCTTCCTTGGTCACTTCGAGCGTGATCGGCGCGTGGCCGGCGACGAGCTTCGCGGTCTCGTCGGCACGGCGCTGCAAGGTCTCCACATCGGGCACGACTTCGTTCAACAGCCCGAGCGCCAGCGCCTCCGGCGCTTCGACGAGGCGCGCCTTGAAGATCAGATCCTTGGTCCGCGCCGGACCGACCAATGACACCAGCCGCGAGATGTTGGACATCGAGAGGCAGTTGCCGAGCGTGCGCGCGATCGGGAAGCCGATCCGCGTCGCCTCGGTGCCGATGCGGATATCGCAGCATGCGGCGATGCCGGCGCCGCCGCCGGTGCAGGCGCCGGCAATCGCTGCGATGACCGGCACGCGGCACTGTTCGAGCGTTCCCAGCACGCGGTCGATCCGTGCCTCATAGTCCAGTGCGTCCTGCGCAGTCTTGAACGCGCGGAACTGCGAGATGTCGGTGCCGGAGGCGAAGGCCTTGTCGCCGGCGCCGGTCAGGATCAACGCCTTGATCGAGTGATCCTGATTGATGTTCTCGCAGATCGAGGCCATCTGCTCGTACATCGCAAAGGTCAGCGCGTTGCGCGCCTGCGGCCGGTTGAACGTGATGCGCGCGATCCCGTCCTCGACGGAGTAGATCAGGTCTTCGGTCGGTGCGACGGGCGCGTTCATGTCTCGCTCTTTCTGTTCGTTACGATTCGATTTTCCGGCCGAGGCCTTCCTAAGCGACTTTCGACGCCTGCGCGGCGTCGCGTCCCTTCAGGACCTCCATCGCCGCCAGCACGCCGCCGCTGCGATGCGGCACCTTGGCCAGATCAAGACCCATCTCGACGCCGGACAGCGTGCCCATCAGCATCAGGTCGTTGAAGTGACCGATGTGGCCGATCCGGAACACCTTGCCCTTGACCTTGTTGAGACCGGTGCCGAGCGACATGTCGAAATTATCCAGCACAACCTTGCGGAAATGATCGGCGTCGTGGCCGTCAGGCACCCGCACCGCGGTCAGCGCCGGCGAATGCGCGCCCTGCTCCTGACATTGGGTCTCCAGGCCCCACACCTTGATCGCCGCACGCGTCGCCTCGCTGTGGCGCTTGTGGCGGGCGAACACGTTGTCGAGGCCCTCTTCCTCCAGCATCTTGACGGCCTCGCGCAGGCCGAACAGCAGGTTGGTGGCGGGCGTGTACGGCCAGGTGCCGGCCTTGTTGATGTTGATGACTTCCTGCCAGTCCCAATAGGAGCGCATGCCCGGATTGGCCTTGGCCACCGCAAGCGCCTTCTCCGACACGGCGTTGAAGCCGAGGCCGGGCGGCAGCATCAGGCCCTTCTGCGAGCCTGCGATCGAGACGTCGATGCCCCAGGCGTCGTGCTCATATTCGAGCGAGCCGAGGCCGGAGATGGTGTCGACCATCAACAGCGCCGGGTGCTTCAGCGTGTCGAGGATCTTGCGGACGTCGCGCGGATAGGTGACGCAGGCGGTCGAGGTCTCGTTATGGACCACGCAGACCGCCTTGATCTTGTGCGCCTTGTCGGCGGCAAGCCTGGCCTCGATCTGCTCGAGGTCGGCGCCGTGGCGCCAGTCGCCCGCGATGAAATCGACGTCGAGCTTGAACTTGTCGGCAATGCCGTGCCACAGCACGGCGAACTGCCCGGTCTCGCACATCAGGACCTTGTCGCCGGGCTGCAGCGTGTTGACGATCGCGGCCTCCCAGGCGCCGGTCCCCGAGGAGGGGTAGATGATCACGGGCTGCTTGGTGCGGAACACGCGCTGCATCGCGGAAAGCACGGCAAAGCCGATCTCGGCGAATTCGGCACCGCGGTGGTCCATGGTCGGCATATCCATGGCCCGCAGCACCCGGTCCGGCACGTTGGTCGGTCCCGGAATCTGCAGAAAATGCCTTCCAGTATGCACGGTCATGAGCGTCTTTCCCGGTCTTGCCTTGGTCTTGGTAAGCCGCTCGCATATCACTATTCGCCGGGTTTGTCCTAGGCCCGGCGAGGGGCCGTCATGCATATCTGACGGCGCTGCAACGGGGCCGGCAGCCCCTCATTCGGCGGCCACCACCTTGCCCGGCATCACCTGTTCGCTCGCCTCCTCGAACGGCCGTTCCGGGTGCATCAGAAATGCCGAGAAACCACCGAGCAGCAACAGGCCCATCGACATCAGGAATGGCAGGTACCAGTTCCCGGTGGCGTCGATGACGAAACCGGCGACCAGCGGCGAGACGATCGCCGCGAAGGCAGAGCCGGTGTTCATGATTCCCGCGGCGGTGCCGGAATATTTCGGGGCGATGTCCATCGGGATCGACCACATCGGGCCGATCACGAGCTCGGCGCAGAAGAAGCCGGCCGACAGGCAGAGCGCGACCACCGTAATGTCGTGGACGAACAGGATCGGCATCAGCGACAGCAGCGCGCCGGCGAAGCCCACAACGGTCACGCTGAGCCGTGCCAGGCGCACATTGCCCGTGCGCTCGAGGATGCGGTCGGAGATGACGCCGCCGATGCTGTCACCGATCACGCCGGCGAAGAACACGCCGGAGGCGAACAGCGCCGAGTTCTTCAGATCGAGGCTGTAGTTGTTCTTGAAGAACAGCGGCAGCCAGTTGAGGTAGAGCCACAGGCACCAGCCGTAGCAGAAATAGGTCAGCGTCACCGGCCACATCCGCTGCAAGAGCGGTCCCCACGGCACTTTCGGCCGCTCGCCTTTCGGCCGCGGCGGCAGCGTCGCCAGTTCGGCTTCCGTGATCGAGCCATGATCCTCGGCTCGTTGCGGAAGTACCAGACCCACACGACGCCCCAGATCAGGCTGACGACACCGAGCACGACGAATGCGCCGCGCCAGGTCAGCCAGAGGATCAGCAGCGCGACGACCGGCGGGGTCACCGCATTGCCGAGCCGCGCGAACGAGTGCGTCAGCCCTTGCGCGAAGCCGCGGCGGTTCGCCGGCGTCCAGTACTGCATGGCGCGCGTCGCCGTCGGGAAGGTCGCTCCTTCGCCGAACCCCAGCGCGAACCGCGCGACGAACAGCGCGGCGAGACCATGGACGAAGCCGGTCATGATGGTCGCCGCCGCCCAGATCATGCCGCACCAGAACAGCGTCTGGCGCGGCCCGAAGCGATCGCCGACCCAGCCGCCGATCACCTGGAACAGCAGATACGGATAGGCGAACGCCGAGAACACCAGGCCGAGCTCGGTGTTGGACAGGCCGAGCTCCTTCTGGATCTCGCCGGCCGCGGTGCCGATGTTCACGCGGTCGACATAGGTGATGAAATACATCACGCAGAGCATGGCCAACACGACGTGGGTGGCCTTGAACCGAAGCCTCATATCCCCTCCCTGGTCTGCGATTTTCTGGTTGTTGGTGTCGCTAGGTGCCGACCACTTTCAGATGCGACGGTGAGTTGCGCTGGTCCCGCTGTTCGAGCAGCTTCATCGCAACCGCGACGCCGCCCGCGCGATGCGGCACGCCGGCGACCGACAGTCCCATCTCGACCCCGGTGAGCGCCCCGAGCAACGTCAACTCGTTGCACTCGCCGAGGTGACCGATGCGGAACACCTTGCCGGCGACCTTCGACAGGCCTGAGCCGAGCGACATGTTGAAATTGTCCAGCACGACCTTGCGGAACTGGTCGGCATCATGGCCGGGCGGCATCAACACCGCGGTCAGCACCGGCGAGAACTCCGAGGGCTCCTGGCACAGCACCTCGAGTCCCCAATGATTGACCGCGGCGCGCGTCGCGGCGGCGAGCCGCTGATGGCGCGCGAATACATTGTCGAGCCCCTCCTCCAGCAGCATCGCGATGGCCTCGCGCAGCCCGTAGAGCAGGTTCGTCGCCGGCGTATAGGGGAAGAAGCCCTTGGCGTTCGGCTTCAGCATTTCCTCCCAATCGAAATAGGAGCGCGGCATCTTGTTGGTGCGTGACGCGGCGCGGGCCTTTTCCGAGATCGCGTTGAAGCCGAGGCCGGGGGGCAGCATAAAACCCTTCTGCGAGCAGCTGACGCTGACATCGACCTTCCACTCGTCGTGCCGGTAGTCGACCGAACCCAGCGACGAGATGGTGTCGACCATCAAGAGCGCCGGATGCGAGGTGCGGTCGATAGCGGCACGGATATCGGCGATCCGGCTGGTCGCGCCGGTCGAGGTCTCGTTGTGGACGACCATCACCGCCTTGATGCTGTGCGCGGTGTCGGCGGCCAGCCTGGCCTCGATCTGCGCGGGGTCGGCGCCGCGCCGCCAATCGCCGGCGATGAAGTCGACCTCGATGCCGAAGCGGCTGGCCAGTTGCCGCCACAGGGTGGCGAAATGGCCAGTCTCGACCATCAGAACCTTGTCGCCGGGCGACAGCGTGTTGACGATCGCCGCTTCCCAGGCGCCGGTCCCCGACGACGGGAAGATCACCACCGGCCGTGTGGTCTGGAAGATCCTGGCGCTGCCCTCGAGCACGGTGCGGCCGAGTTCGCCGAACTCGGCGCTGCGGTGGTCGATGACCGGCATATCCATCGCGCGAAGAATGCGATCCGGAACGGGGCTCGGCCCTGGAATCTGCAGAAAATGGCGCCCTTGATGCATCAGAACCTCCCAATCGCCGGATGTCGGCCGTTCTCCACGCCATTTTGCATTCATTTTTTGTCTTTTCAATCTCATTTTGGTATTCGATTGAGGACATCGACGCGACCGCACCGGCAAACTATTGTTCAGAATATGAAATCCGCGATTCCCGAAACCGGGGTTCCGATCACCCCACCCGCCACCGGCAACGGCAGCGACCGCCAGGAAGCCTCGCTGCACGGCGAGATCCTGCTGCGGCTGCGCGACTATGTGGTGGAAGGCAACATTCCCGACGGCGCCCGCGTTCCGGAACGCCAGCTCTGCGAGATGCTCGGTATATCAAGGACGCCGCTGCGCGAGGCACTCAAGGTGCTGGCCGCCGAAGGCCTGATCGAGCTGCTGCCCAATCGCGGCGCGCGGGTGCGCCAGCTCAGCCAGCGCGACCTCGAGGAATTGTTCGACGTGATGGCCGGACTGGAAAGCCTCGCCGGACGACTGGCCTGCGAGGCAATCACGGACGAGGAAATCGCGGCGATCGAGCGACTGCACTACGAGATGTACGGCCACTATCTGCACCGCGACATGCACGGCTATTTCCAGACCAACCAGCGGATCCACGAGAGCATCGTCGCGGCCGCGCGCAACGCGACGCTGAAGGCGACCTACGCCAACTTCGCGGGCCGCATCCGCCGCGTGCGCTATTCCGCCAATTTCGCCCGCAAGCGGCAACGCTGGGCCGAGGCGATGCGCGAGCACGAGGCAATCCTCGATGCGCTGCGCCGCCGCGCCGGCAGCGAGCTCAGCGACATCCTGTTTCAGCACCTGCGCAACAAGCGGGGCGCGGCCATCGAACACCTCGCGGAAGGGCCGGACGACACCCCGGCGTCGACGCCTCAGGGGGACTGAAGGGCCATCGGACTCCCCTTCGCCTTGCTCATTTTGAATTCATAATGTAATTCTCAAATCGAGAGAATGCATAATCCATGAGCAAGCCTCGGTTGCGCCATGGATCACATCGGATCTGGGATGAAGAACGCCTCATCGCTCGAACAGCGCCTGCGGTCCGACCTGACCGGCGACGTGTTTTTTGATGCCTTCAACCGCGGCCGCTACGCGACCGACGCCTCGTTCTACCAGATCATGCCAGCCGGCGTGGTGGTGCCGCGAACCGTCGACGAGGCGCTGCGCACGCTTGCGATCGTCCGCGACGCCGGGCGGATCGTGACCCCGCGTGGCGGCGGCACCTCGCAATGCGGCCAGACCGTCAATGACGGCATCGTGGTCGACCTGTCGAAGCATCTGAACAAGATCATCTCGCTCGACGTCGAGAACCGAACCTGCGTGGTCGAGCCCGGCATCGTGCTCGACGACCTCAACCGGCAACTCAGGAAGCACGGGCTGTGGTTTCCGGTCGACGTCTCCACGGCGTCGCGCGCCACCATCGGCGGCATGGCCGGCAACAATTCCTGCGGCGGCCGTTCGCTGCGTTACGGCACGATGCGCGACAACACGCTGTCGATGGATGCGGCGCTCGCCGACGGCACGCTGCTGCATTTCGGCGAGGTGCCGCGCGATCTGACCCGGGTCAATGCGTCCGACAGCGGCTTGAAGCTGTTCCGCGACATGCTCGATCTCGGCGAGCGCGAGGCGCTCGAGATCGCGGATAAATTCCCCAAGGTGCAGCGCCGTGTCGGCGGCTATAACCTCGACGCGCTGGTGCCACGCAACGCGCCGAACAATCTGGCGCATCTTCTGGTCGGCTCCGAGGGCACGCTTGCCTTCACCACGCAGGTCGAGCTCAAGCTGTGGCCTGTGATCCGCAACAAGGCGCTCGGCGTCTGTCATTTCGGCAGCTTCTACGAGGCGATGGACGCGGCCCAGCATCTGGTCAAGCTGCGGCCGATTGCCGTGGAGTTGGTCGACCGCACCATGATCGCGCTCGGGCGCGAGATCGCGATGTTCCAGCCGATCGTCTCGGCGGCGGTGCGCGGCGATCCCGACGCGATCCTGGTGGTCGAGTTCGCCGAGGAAGATCAGGCCGACAATCTCGCCCGCCTCAGGCAGCTCGGCGAGCTGATGGGCGATCTCGGCTTCGGCTGGGACAAGCCGCAGCGCAAATGGGGCGGCGTGGTCGAGATCGTCGAGCCCGCGCTGCAGACCGGCATCGCCGATTTCCGCGCCGCAGGCCTCAACGTCATGATGTCGATGAAGCAGGAGGGCAAGCCGGTCTCGTTCGTCGAGGATTGCGCGGTGCCGCTGCAACATCTCGCCGACTACACCGAGCGGCTCAATGCGGTGTTCGCGAGGCACGGCACCCGCGGCACGATGTATGCGCACGCCTCCGAGGGCTGCCTGCATGTGCGCCCGGTGCTCAATCTCAAGCTCGAGAAGGACGTCAAGGCAATGCGCGCCATTGCCGAGGAAGCCTTCGCGATGGTGCGCGAATACAAGGGCTCGCATTCCGGCGAGCATGGCGACGGCCTGGTGCGCTCTGAATTCCACGAGACGATGTTCGGCGCGCGCATCGTCGCCGATTTCCGCGAGGTCAAGCAGCGCTTCGATCCCGGCAACACGCTCAATCCCGGCAAGATCGTCGATCCGCCGAAAATGGACGACCGTTCGCTGTTTCGTTTTTCGCCGGACTATCGCGTCGGCGAATTGAAGACCGCGCTCGACTGGTCGGCCTATCCCGGCGCCGGCGGCGGTTTCCAGGGCGCGGTCGAGATGTGCAACAACAACGGCGCCTGCCGCAAGCTCGAAGGCGGCGTGATGTGCCCGTCCTATCGCGCGACGCGCAACGAGAAGGACGTCACCCGCGGCCGTGCCAACACGCTGCGGCTTGCGATCTCGGGCCAGCTCGGGCCGGACGCCCTCTCCTCAGACGAGATGATGGACACGCTGAAGCTCTGCGTCTCCTGCAAGGCCTGCCGCCATGAATGCCCGACCGGCGTCGACATGGCCAAGATGAAGATCGAGATGCTGGCCGCCCGCGCCGCGACGCACGGCCTGTCGCTGCGCGACCGGCTGGTCGGCTATCTGCCGCGCTACCTCGATCTCGCCTCGCGCTTCGCCCCGATCGCGAACTGGCGCAACAGCAGTCCGCTGCTGCGCAGGTTGTTCGAGACGCTGGCCGGCATCAGCGCCAAACGGGCGCTGCCGGCGTTTCGCAGCGATACGTTCCGCCCCGAGGCCGAGGTGCTGGGCGCGCCCGATGGCCGCGAAGTGGTGCTGTTCGCCGATACCTTCAACCGCGGCTATGAGCGGGAGAATCTCGACGCCGCAATCGAGGTGCTGGTCGCCGGCGGCTATCGCGTCCATCTGCCGAAGCCATCGGATGGCGGCCGGCCGCCCTGCTGCGGACGGACGTTCCTGTCTGCCGGACTGGTGGAGCAGGCCCGCGCCGAGCTCGACCGGCTGGTCGCGACCTACGCGCCGTTCGCGGCACGCGGCGTGCCGATCATCGGCCTCGAGCCGAGTTGCCTGCTGACCCTACGCGACGAGCTGCTGTCGCTGCGTTCCGATGACACCGCCAAGAGCGTCAGCGCGCACGCTTTGCTGTTCGAGGAATTCCTGGTGCGCGAGGCCGAGGCTGGACGCCTCGCGCTGCCGCTCGGCGCCGTCGCCGGCAAAGCCGTCGTGCACGGCCATTGCCACCAGAAATCCTTTGGCGCGTTCAAGCCGGTGGAGAAGGTGCTGCGCCTCGTGCCCGGCCTCGAGGTCAAGACCATCGAGTCGAGCTGCTGCGGCATGGCCGGCGCCTTCGGCTACGGCGCGGACACCTATCAGGCCTCGATCGAGATGGCCGAGCTGTCGCTACTCCCAGCGGTTCGCAGCGCCGACCGGGACACGCTGATCGTCGCCGACGGCACCTCCTGCCGGCACCAGATCAAGGACGGCAGCGGCCGCACGCCGCTGCATGTCGCCAGCGTATTGGCGATGAGCCTGAAACGTGCGAAGTCGAATTCCAGCAGATCATTACCGACAAAGGAACAGGCCCATGGCTGAGCTCACTCTCGACACCGCCCGCAAGATTCTGGATGCCGCCCTCGCCAAGGGCGTCGAGAAGAAGCTGAAGCCGCTGGTGGTCACCATCCTCGACGCGCGCGGCGCGGTGAAGGTGACGGCGGCGCAGGACGGCACCAGCCTGATGCGGGCCGAGATCGCCCACGGCAAGGCCTATGGCGCGCTGGCGCTCGGCATGGGATCGCGGGCGCTGTTCCAGCGCGCGCAGGAGCAGGCCTATTTCATCGATTCCGTGAATACGCTGGCGCAGGGCCGACTGGTGCCGGTCCCCGGCGGCGTCCTGATCATGGACGGCACCACCCTGCTCGGCGCCGTCGGCGTCAGCGGCGACACCTCGGACAATGACGAGATCTGCGCCGTCGCCGGCATCGAAGCCGCCGGCCTGAAGGCCAACGCGGGCTGATACGCGACGGGTCAGCGAGCGGGCGCCCAATTTCGGAATATTAGAAATATACCCCTGAGTTGCCCGGCGTGTCAAGTTGACTTGTCCAATGCCGGCCGCCGCCCGCTCCTTTGCATGGGGTTGTTTTCGATATTTTGGTCGTGCGCGCCTGCGACGGCCGCAGGCGGCGCGGCGCGGCGTGAAGCGGCACCGCGATGCCTCAGCGTCCCGTCCAGGTCGGCTTGCGCTTCTCGCCGAACGCCTTGAGGCCTTCCTTGGCGTCCTCGGTCATCGCCAGCAGCGCAATCTGGCTTTCGGTGTAGGCGATGCTCTCGTCGAACGACATCGAGGCGATCGCGCGCATGGCGTATTTGCCGCGACGGATCGCCGTCGGCGACTTGTCGACGATGCGGCCGATCAGCCAGTCGACCTTGGCGTCGAGCTCGGCCGCCGGCACGATGTAGTTGAGAAGGCCCGCGGCCTGCGCGGCTTTGGCATCGAACGGCTCGCCGGTCAGCGCCCATTCGTTGACGAGACGCGGCGGCGCGATCGATTGCAGCAGGCTCAGCACCTGCATCGGAAACACGCCGACCTTCACTTCAGGCAGACCGAAGATCACGCCATCGGCGGCGACCGCCATGTCGGTCATGCACAGCAGGCCCATGCCGCCGGCCATGCAGACGCCGCCGACCCGCGCGATCGCGGGCTTGGTCGCGTTCTGCGACAGCCGCAAGAGATCGGCGTAGTCGACATTCGGCCGCGAGAAATCCATCGAGAATGCCGCGCCGCTGTTCTGCAGATCGGCGCCGGCGCAGAACGCCTTGTCGCCCGCGCCCGTCAGCACGATGACGCGCACGTCCTTGTCGTCATGCGCCTCGCGATAGCCCCTGGCGATGCCCGCGATCACGCCGGCATTGAGCGCGTTGCGCTTGTCCGGGCGGTTGATGGTGATCCAGTACGCCTGCCCGCGCTTTTCGAGAAGAACGCTGTTATCGGTCATGTTTCCTGCCTTGTGCGCCGTTTCCTGCCCACATTTGCGGCAGGATCGGCGCCGACTGCAAGCAGGATTATGCGGCGGCGGGCGCCTTCCTCATCCAGACTTTGTTGTCGTGGAACGCGGCGCCGCCGACCGGCGCGACGGCTTCAGCCCCGGTCAACATGTTGATGCCGCGACCGCCGATATGCGACTTGTTCGGATGGATCGACTCGGCGATCAGCACGCCGCGGCGGACGCCATCGAACAGTTTTGCAGTCAGCGTGGCCTCGCCGCGCGTGTTGCCGAGCGTCACGGCGTCGCCATCGGCGATCGAGAGCGCGGCCGCATCGTCGGGATGGATCATCACGGTCGGTGCGCCCTCGCGCGCCTGCGACGACGGCGTTTCGTTGAAGCTGGTGTTGAGGAAGCTGCGCGACGGCGACGTCGCGAGCCGGAACGGATGCTGCGCATCCGCTTCCTCGATGATCGTCCAGTGATCGGGCAGCGAGGGCATCTTGTCCCAGGCGCCCATCAGCCCGCCCGAACCGACCGGCACCTTGCCCCAATCGACCTTGAAGTGGAACTTCTTGTCGGCATGCGCGAAGCCGTCGAGATAGTGCGAGGTCCGGAAATCGGGCTGCAGATCGCGCCAGATGTCGGCCTCCAGCGCCGCGATGTCGCCGTGTCCGCTCTTCTTCAGCGTCGCATCGATCAGCTGGCGGGGCGTCATGTCGAAGCCGGGATGCACGGCATTGAGCCTGCGGCCGAGCCCTTGCAGCACCTCGTGATTGGAGCGGCATTCGCCGGGCGGATCGATCAGCTTGGGACCGACCGAGATGTGCTGATGGCCGCCGCCGTAATAGAGGTCGTCGTGCTCCATGAACATCGTCGCCGGGAGCACGATGTCGGCCATCTGCGCCGTCTCGGTCATGAACTGCTCGTGCACCGCGACGAACAGATCTTCGCGGGCGAACCCCTGGCGCACCAGCGCCTGCTCGGGCGCCACCGTCATCGGATTGGTGTTCTGGATCAGCATCGCCTTGACCGGCCCGCCGCCGCGCAGCGCCTCGGCATCGCCGGTCAGGATGCGGCCGATCTTCGACTGATCGAGCACCCGGGTGGTGGGATCGATCGCGTCGTGGCCTTCGATGATCGACTCGTCGAAGCGCCAGAGCGCTGCATTGTTGAAGAAGGCGCCGCCGCCCTCATATTGCCAGGCGCCAGTCACCGCGGGGATGCACAGCGCGGCGTGCATCTGGGCGGCGCCGTTGCGGCTGCGGGTGAAACCGTAGCCAAGACGGAAGAAGGAGCGTTGGGTGGTCCCGACCAGCCGCGCGAACGCCTCGATCTCCTCGACCGGCACGCCCGAGATCGCCGAAGCCCATTCCGGCGTGCGGGTCTTCAGATGCGCCTCGAGCTCGTCGGGGCAATCGGTATAGCGCGCCAGATAATCGCGATCGGCAAATCCCTCGCGGAACAGCACGTGCATCACGGCGCAGGCGAAGGCGCCGTCGGTCCCTGGCCGCAGCAGGATCTTGATGTCGGCCTGCTTCATGGTCTCGTTGTTGTAGACGTCGACCGCCGCGATCTTCGCGCCGCGCTCCTTGCGAGCACGCGACGCATGCGTCATCACGTTGACCTGGGTGTTGACCGGATTGGTGCCCCAGATCACGACGAGGTCGGAGACCCCCATCTCGCGGGGATCGACGCCGGCGATCTTGCCGGTGCCGGCCGTAAAGCCGATGCGCGCGATGGTCGCGCAGATCGTGCCGTAGAAGCGCGAATATTTCTTCACATGCGACAGCCGGTTGAGGCCGTCGCGCATCACCAGCCCCATGGTGCCGGCGTAATAGTAAGGCCAGACCGACTCGGCGCCGAACTCGCGCTCGGCGGCATCGAAACGCGCGGCGATCTCGTCCAGCGCCTCGTCCCAGGAAATCCGCGCGAACTGGCCCGAACCTTTCGGCCCAATCCGGCGCAGCGGGTGCATCAGCCGTTCGGCATGATGAATGCGCTCGGCATAACGCGCGACCTTGGCGCAGACCACGCCTGCCGTATAAGTCTGCTGCTTGGAGCCGCGTACCCTGCCGATCGAACGTCCGTCGATCACTTCGACGTCGAGCGCACATGCCGAGGGGCAGTCGTGCGGACAGGTGGAATGGCGGATGTCGACCTTGGCATGCTGGTTCATGCCAAATTGGTAACATCAAACACCGGCCCCGCCGAGGGGCATTATTGACCCGGTCCGCGCGAAAACCGAGCATATGCCATGCGTCAAACGCCCAAATGCTCGGCTACCGGCCTCAACCGTCGGTCAAACGTGGAAGATGCGGGTGTAGCGCGCCTTGATCGATTCGCCTTCCCGTTCCACCGCCACGGGATCGTCCTTCATCGTCTTGATGTCCTTCAACGGCTTGCGCCCGGCTTTCTCCTGGGCCTGCGCATGGACGGACCTGAGGCCGCCGATCTCGACATTGAGCTGCTGCCCCTCACGCCCGAGCGCGAACGACTGAAACAGCCTTGCCGCGTTGGGATGCGGACAGTCCTTGAAGATCCCGTTGGGGCCGACGATGATCGGCGACCCCTCGGTGGCATAGACCGGCTCGACCGGGCGGCCGGCTTCCTTCAGCTGAAAGATGTTGTACTCGTTGCCGTCGGCCATCACAGCCCGCTCGCCGAGGTCGAGCTTCTTCGGCGGATCGGTCGAAGACTGCACCTGCATGATGTTCTGCTTGGCGAGCTGCTCGAAGAAGCTCCAGCCGAGATCGCGCTGCATCTGATAGGTCGCGGTCATGATGGTGCCGCTATAGCCGGGATGCCCCTTCACGATCTTGCCCTTCCATTTCGGATCGAGCAGATCGGCAAAGCTCTTCGGCGCCTCCTCGGCCTTCACGAGATTGGTGTTGTAGGCAATGATCGACAGCCAGACCCGGAAGCTTGCGAACTGTCCGTCTGGATCGCGATGCTCGTCCGGATAATATTTCGCGACCTCCTCCGGGACATAGGGCGCCAGAATGCCGTCGCGCTTCCACACGATGAAATGTGCGGCGTCGGAGGAATTGACGACGTCGACCGCATGAATGTTGCTGGAATATTCCTGGCCGACCCGCTGGAACACCCGCTCCGCGCCGGTGCGTTCGACCCGTACGGTGATCCCGGCATATTTCGCTTCGAATGCCTTCGCCAGCTTCTCGGCGACCGGCAGATCGGTCGAGGTGTAGTAGACGATCTGCCCCTCTTTCTTCGCCGCCTCGATCAGCGCCGGCGTCACCGGTTCCGCGGGTGGCGCGGCGGCCATCACGCGCGACGACAATGCGGCGCCCGCCAGCACGGCGCTGGAGCCCTTCAGCAGATCGCGGCGCGATAGCCCGGAATGTTTCCTCATCTGATTCCCCGCACGTGATGGCGAAGTTGGTACACCGTCTTCCCGCCGATATTCCGATGCGTGAAGACAGAGTCTGTCGTCGACAGAGCCTTCAGGTTGCAGCTAGACTTCTCGTCAAGAAAGAAGACTAAAGTTGGGGGGAGGCGATCAATGGCGAGCTTTCGGTACGCCTTGATGTGTGTCGCGGCATTGCTGACCGCGTCGATGTCGGGCTCACATGCCGACGCCGAGGACTATCCCGCGCGGCCGGTCAGGATCATCGTTCCTTTTGGCCCCGGCGGTCCGGCCGACGTCGTTGCGCGGCAGATCGGCAGCATCTTGCAGGAAAGCCTCGGCCAGCCCTTTGTGGTCGAGAACCGCACCGGCGCCGGCGGCGTGATCGGCACGCTCGAGGTCGCGAAGGCGCCGGCCGACGGCTACACCCTGCTGATGATGTCGAACACCCAGACCGCGAATGAATCGCTGGTGCCGCAACGCAAATACGAGCTGATGCGCGACCTGACCCCGGTCGCATCCCTGAACACTTCGGATCTCGTGATCGTGGTCCACCCCGCCGTGCCGGCCAGGACGCTGCAGGAACTTATCGCGCTCGCAAAGGCAGAGCCCGGAAAGCTGAACTACGCCTCGTCGGGCCAGGGGACGCCGTACCACATGGCGGGCGAATTGTTCAAAGCCATGGCCGGCATCAACATCGTGCACGTGCCCTACCGCAACAGTGGCGAAGCCCGCAGCGGCGTCATCGGTGGCCAGGTCCAGATGATGATCGATGCCGTTCCGGCGATGGCGCCGAACATTGCTGAAAACCAGGTGCGCGCGCTCGCCACAACCGGCAAGACGCGTTCCGCGGTGCTGCCCAACATTCCCACCGTCATCGAGGCGGGCGTGTCCGGCTATGAAGCGACGATCTGGCTCGGCCTGATGACGCCAGCGGGGACACCGAAGCCGATCATCGACAAGCTCAACACGGCCGTGAGCGCTGCGATCAAGCGGCCGGAAGTCGAAAAGCTCTGGGCCGAACAGGGCGCGGTGCCGATGACGATGACGCCGGAGGCATTCGGCGGGTTCCTGCGCGCCGATATCGTGAAGTGGGCGGACGTAGTCAAACGACTAGACAAGGCCGAATAGGCACGTGGCGGCAGGACCGGGGTGATGGAACAGGGCCTATGAAGACGTTGAACATCCTGAGCGGCGGCGCAGCGCAGGGCCTGGTGCGCAGCCTTGCGCCTGCGTTTGAAGCCGAAACCGGCCTCGGCATTGCCGGTGACTTTGGCGCGGTCGGCGCCATGGCCGACAGGTTGCGGGCCGGTGTTGCAACCGACATCGTCATCCTGACTGCCGCGCTGATCGCGACGCTTGCCGACGAAGGGCTGGTCTTGCGCAGTTCGATCGCCGACATCGGCCGCGTTGAAACGGCGCTCGCGGTCCGCGCCGGCGATCCGCTTGCGCGCGCCGAGGACCCGGCAAGCCTGCGTACTGTGCTGCTCGCTGCGGACGCGATCTTCGTGCCGGATACCAAGGCGTCGACCGCCGGAATTCATGTCGCCAAGGTGCTCGCACAACTCGGCATCACTGACGCCGTCGCCGACCGCCTGAAGGTCTTTCCGAACGGTGCGACGGCGATGCGGCATCTGGCCGAGTCCCGAGACAAGCGGCCGATCGGTTGCACGCAGTCGACCGAGATCATCAGCACTCCCGGTGTCGTGCTGTCGGGCACGTTGCCGCCGGGATGCGCCCTCGCGACCATCTATACGGCTGCCGTTACAACGCGGGCATCGGCTGCACCGCAGGCGCAACGCCTGATCGCGCTGCTGACGTCGACGGATGCATCTGGCCTGCGCAGTCAGGCCGGTTTCATCTCCAACACCACGTCGTAGCTAGCGCGCCAATTGGGTGAGACCCGTCGGCGGTCCATCAACCGCCGTCCAGCCGCCGTCGACGAACAGCGTGCTGCCGCTGACATAGCTCGCCGCGTCGGATGCAAGATAGGCAACGGCGGTGGCCACTTCGTCGGCGCTGCTCCAGCGATTGAACACGGTGTGGCCGGCATAGAGATCGTAGATGTCGGGCCGCTGCTTGAACGGGCCGGTCAACGCGGTCTCCGCGATGCTCGGCGCGATGGCATTGACGCGGACGCCGGAGCGGCCGACCTCGGATGCGAAGCCCTTGACCAGGAGGCCGATCGCCGCCTTGGTCGAACCATAGACCGCGAGTCCCGGCTCGATCGTCACGGCGCGCACCGAGGAGCAGGCGATCAGGCTGCCGCCTTGCTGCTTGACCATGATGCGGCCTAACGCCTGGAAGAACCAGACCGTGCCCTTGATGTTGAGATTGATGACGCGATCGAGATCCTCCTCGGTGTAGTCGAGGATGGTCTTGCGGATGTTCAGCCCCGGCGTGGTGACCGCGATGTCGACGCGCTGCAATTCCGCGAGCGCCTTCGCCGCCAGCGCCTCGACGTCCGCACGGTCGGCCGCATCACAAGCGGCAGCGGTTGCCGATCCGCCTTGCTCCCGGATCGCCGTGGCGGTCGCATCCGCCCCCTCCTGCGTACGATCGGCACACAGCACGCGGGCGCCCAGCGACGCCAGCGCTTCAGCAGAGGATTTCCCGATACCCGAGGCGGCGCCAAGCACCACGGCGGTCTTGCCGGTGAGATCGAACAGCTTGCGGTAGTCGGTCATGCGGACCTCCCGGGTTGCGAGCGATGCGTGTTTGCCTTCAGCGAATGCTTCATATACTAATATATCAATTCCGGGAGCAAGCATGCCCGCCCGCGCGCCGAAAAAATCGGAGCTTCGCCGCCTCGCCGGCCAACGGCGGACCGGTCGTCCACGGACCGCAACGGCGGCGGCGCGGATCTATGCCGAGCTGCGCGCCGAGCTCGTCTCGTTGCAGCGCAGGCCGGGCGATCCGATCATCGAGGCCGAGATCGCGCGCTCCTATGGCGTCAGCCGGACCCCGGTGCGGGAAGCCATCCTGCGCCTGTCGGACGAGGGCCTGGTCGAGATTTTCCCGCAATCCGGCATCTTCGTCTCGCGCATCCCGCTCGCTGCGCTCCCGGAGGCGATCATCGTCCGCAGGTCGCTGGAAGAAACCACGACCCGCATGGCGACCGAGCGCGCCAGCGCCAGCCAGATCCTCGGCCTGCACGCGATCCTCGAACGCCAGCGCGAGGCCGACAAGGCCGGCGACCGCGAGGCATTCCATCAGGCCGACGAGGCCTTTCACGCCGCCATCGCCGAAATTGCCGGGCACCCCGGCATCTGGAAGCTGATCCTGCAGGTCAAGGTTCACGTCGACCGTTTCCGCTGGCTGACGCTGCCGCAGCGTGGGCGGATGGCCGAGGTCATCGCCGAGCATGAAGCGGTCATGGGCGCGATCGAAGCACGCGACCCGGCAGCCGCGGGAGCTGCGATGACGAGACATCTCGAACGGCTGCTGGCCGACATCTCGGCCACCCAGCACAACAATCCGGAGTTCTTCGACGCGCAAAGCCAGCCGCCATGACCGCGGCCGGACTCCGGCAAGGCATCTTTGGGAGGAAATAACATGAATCGTACAGACCGATCGCGGACCCGCGCCGCCGGGCTCAACCGTCGCGACATCATCAAGATCGGCGCCGGTCTTGGCGCTGCCGTTGCGACCTCGGCGCAGACCGCCCTCGCCCAATCGAAGGCCGTGTTCAAGGCGTCAGACGTGCAACCGCCGGGCTACCCGACCGTGGTCGCGACGGAAAGCCTCGGCAAGAAGCTCGCGGCGGCGACCAACGGCCGCCTGTCGCTGCAGATGTTCCCCTCGATGCAGCTTGGCGGCGAGAAGGAAACCATCGAGCAGACCCAGATCGGCGCGGTCCAAATGCTGCGTGTCAGCGCGGGCTCGATCGGCCCGATCGTCGACGACATCAACGTCGTCAACATGCCGTTCCTGTTCAAGAACATGGCGCATGCCGAGCGGATGATGGACGGCCCGATCGGCCAGGAGCTGCTGGACAAAATCACGGCAAGCCCCAATGCCGGGCTGGTCGCACTGTGCTGGATGAATTCCGGCGCCCGCAGCCTCTACAACACCAAGCATTCGATCAAGACGATCGCCGACATCAAGGGCCTCAAATTCCGCGTCATCGGCAATCCGATCTTCATCGACATGATGAATGCGCTCGGCGGCAACGGCGTCGCGATGGGTTACGACCAGGTGTTCAGCGCGCTGCAGACCGGCGTCATCGACGGCGCCGAGAACAATCCTCCGAGCTACGTCTTCAGCAACCACTACACCGCGGCCAAGCACTTCTCGCTCACCGAGCACCTGATCGTTCCCGAGGTGCTGGTGTTCTCGAAGCGGGCATGGTCCGCGCTGTCGGCCGACGACCAGACGCTGATCAGGAAGCTTGCCCGCGAGGCGCAGATGGAAGAGCGCGGGCTCTGGAACACTTACGAGCAGCAGGCGATGGAGAAAGCGAAAGCCGCCGGCTGCGAGATCATCGAGATCGCCGACAAGGCGCCGTTCCAGAACGCGGTGAAGCCGGTATGGGACAAATACGGCCCGAAATACCAGGACATGATCGGACGCATCCAGTCTGCCTGACACGCCGCCACACGGGACATCGACATCCGACAGGACATGACATGGCCGGATCATATCGCCGCGCGATGGACTATCTGTATCTTGCCTGCGTCATCACGGGCTCTGCCGCGCTGATCCTGATTTCAGCGGTCATCCCCTGGGCGGTGTTCACGCGCTACGTGCTGAACAGCGCGGCCTCCTGGCCCGAACCGCTCGCGGTGCTGCTCACCATCGTCGTGACCTTCATCGGAGCGGCGGCGGGATATCGGCTCAACCTGCATATGAATGTCGGCTATTTCGCCGGCAAGCTGCCTGACCCGCTCCGGGCGCTCGCCGACCTCGTCGTGCAGCTCCTGATGGGCCTGATCGCGCTCTTCATGATCATCTGGGGCTACCGGCTCGTCGACGTGACCTGGCACAACACGATCGCCGACTTTCCGTCACTGTCGGTCGGCGTCACCTATCTTCCGATTCCGATCGGCGGCGCCTGCCTGCTGCTGTTCATCATCGAACGGATCTTCCTCGGTGCGCCGCCCGACCCGATCGGCTCGCACCAGGACGCATCGATCGACTGACCCCGCGAGGCCATCATGGACATCTCCATTCTGCTCGCGACCATGCTGCTCTGTTTCCTGATCGGTATGCCGATCGCCTACTCGCTGGCGATGGCGGCCATCGTCGGCGCCTTGTGGATCGGCATTCCGCTGGAGGCGGTGATGCTCAAGATCTCCGACGGCGTCAGCAAGGTCGCAATGCTGACGATCCCGTTCTTCGTGCTGGCCGGCGCGATCATGGCAGAGGGCGGCATGGCCCGCCGCCTGGTTGCGTTCGCCGACGTGCTGGTCGGGCTGACCCGTCTGCGCGGCGGCCTCTCGATCGTCAACGTGCTGGCGACGACATTCCTGAGCGGCATTTCCGGATCGGCCGTCGCCGATACGTCCGCGATCGGCTCGGTGATGATCCCGCAGATGGAGCGGAATGGCTATCCGCGCGTGTTCGCGACCAACCTGACGATCACCTCGTCGGTTCAGGCCCTTCTGGTACCGCCGAGCCACAATGCGGTGCTCTTCTCGCTGGCGACGGGCGGAACGATTTCGATCAGCGCCCTCTTCATGGCCGGCGTATTCCCCGGGCTGCTGCTCGGCTTCTCGCTGATCATCCTGTGCCTCGCCGTCGCCTACCGCGAGAAGCATCCGCACGGCCAGACCGTACCGGCCAAGGACGCAATCCGGATCGCCATCGACGCCTCCTGGGGCCTCATCACCCTGGTCATCATCCTGGGCGGCATTCTCGGCGGCATCTTCACCGCGATCGAAGCCGGCGCGATCGCGTGCATCTGGGCCTTCTTCGTCACGATGTTCATCTATCGCGACTATCGCTGGCGCGACCTGCCGGTGCTGCTGCATCGCACGCTGCGTACCGTCGCGATGGTGATGACGCTGATCGCCTGCGCTTCCAGCGTCGGCTACATCATGGCCCTGACCCAGATGCCGGCCAAGATGACCGCCTTCTTCCTGTCGATCTCCGACAACAAGTACGTCATCCTGCTCTTGATCAACGTCCTGCTGCTGGTGCTCGGCACGCTGGTCGACATGGCGCCATCAATCCTGATCGCAACGCCGATCCTGCTGCCGGTCATGAAGAACTTCGGCGTCGATCCGGTACATTTCGGCATGATCATGCTGCTCAATCTCGGCATCGGCCTGTGCCATCCGCCGGTCGGTGCGATCCTGTTCGTCGGCTGCGCGGTCGGCAAGGTCACCATCGAGCAGGTCATGCGCAAGATCTGGCCGTTCTACACGGTGATGTTCTTCGTCCTGATGTGCGTGACCTATCTGCCGGAAATCTCGCTCTGGCTGCCGCGGCAGCTTCAGGTCCTGCACTGAGGGCAAGCGGCATCTTGCAGAACAGCCGCAAACGCGTCAGCATCGCCGCAGAAGCGCGCCTGCGCCAGCTCCGTCAAGAAAGGGCACCGCCGTGAGGATCATTGACCTGAGCCGGGAGCTCTATCACCGCACACCGAGCTATCCCGGCCATCCGCCAATCATGCACGGGATGTGGAAGAACCACGAGGAGGCGCTGGCGGAGTCGCGGAATGTCTACGGGCTGGCATCGATGTTCATCTCGATGCCCGACCACGGCGGAACCCACATCGACGCACCCCGACATTTCGGCCCGAGCGGCATCCCGATCAATGAATATCCGCTGGAGAAGTGCATCGTCCCCGGCATCTGCCTCGACCTGCGCCACATTGCGCCGCGTGCCGAGATCACCCCATCTGATCTCGATACGGCGGCGAAGGCGGCCGGGCGGCCGATCCCGAAGGGCGGCACCCTGCTGCTCTGCACCGGCCATCACGCGCGGACCTTTCCGCGCAAGGAATATTCGACCGACAATTCCGGCGTCAATGTCGCGGCCACCGAGTGGCTGGCGAAACAGGGCATCGTCCATTTCGGCATCGACTCGATGCGGCCGGGTCCCGACAGCGACGAGAACCTGCTCGTCCACAAGGCCTGCCTCGACCTCGACATCACTCACATCGAGAGCCTGTGCAATCTCGAGGCCCTGCTGGGCGAGGGACCTTTCACCTTCATCGGTCTGCCGATGAAGTGGCGCGGCGGCACCGCATCGCCGATCCGCGCGGTGGCGGTGTTCGATCTGTAGAAGTCGGGGTGCGGATGAGGGATCTCCGATGACAGGCAGCAGATCGGCCCCTCCCTCGCGTCGCACGATCCTGACGGCCGCTGGCGCGCTGGCGATCGCCGCCCTCACCCGGCAAGCAATCGCCGCCGGCTATCCGGACCGTCCCGTCAAGATCATCGTGCCGTTCGCGCCGGGCGGACCGACCGACATCATGGCGCGTATCCTCGGCAGCCATCTCGGCGAAGCGCTCGGCGCCACCATCGTGGTCGAGAACCGTCCCGGCGGCGGCGGCAATATCGGGATCGGCCTTGCGGCGCATGCCGATCCCGACGGCTATACCCTGCTGATCTCGTCGAGTGCCTTGGTCGTCAACCCGGGCCTCTACAGCAAGATCCCGTACGACCCCGACAAGGATTTTGCACCCATCGCCGAACTCGGCACCTCGCCGAACGTGATCCTGGTCGACCCGAAGCTCGGCATCAATTCAGTCGCCGACCTGGTTGCGCGCGCCAAGGCCAACCCGGACGAATTGAACTATGCGAGCCCCGGCCTCGGGACGACGCCGCATCTCGCCGGAGAGTTGTTCAAGATCATCGGCCGGATCCAGATGACGCACGTGCCGTTCTCGGGCGCCGGTCCCGCGATCCAGGCGATCCTGAGCGGAACCACCCAGGTCGCGTTCGCCGCCCTCCCGCCTGCCCACCCGCACATCGAGTCAGGCGCGCTAAAGGCGCTCGCAGTCACGGGAACCCATCGCTGGTTCGATTTGCCCGATGTGCCGACCATGATCGAGCTCGGCTACAAGGATTTCGTCTCCGACACCTTTCAGGGCTTCCTCGCGCCTGCGCATACGCCCTCCTCGATCGTGGAGCTGCTGTCGACGAAATCGATTGCGATCCTGAAGACGCCAGAGATCGCCGACCAGCTGCGCAACGACGGATTCGAGGTGCTGGCAAACGGCCCCGACGGCATGCGCAAGCGCATCGCGGATGAAGTTCCGAAATGGCGCGACATCATCGCAAAAGCCGGCATCAAGCCGGTCTGAGCAGATCAACATTGCGCGACACGCACAGCGTGTGATCTTGCGACCACTAGCCGTCATCCCCTAGGCTCGCCATCCATAACAAAAAGACCAGGGAGGCGATCGTCATGAGCACAAGGCGTGATTTCCTGAAAGCGGGAGCGACGGCGGCAGCAGGCATCGTGTTCTGCGGCTGCGGGCTCGTCCACAACGCGAATGCACAGCCATCGCGGCAGAAGTTACCGGTCAGCGTCGACGGCAAACGCGTCAAGACGATCGACATTCACTCGCATTGCCACTTCCGCGAGGCGGGCGTCCTGCTCGGCGCCGACGCCGGAAAGTATCAACTGCCGCCGGTCAACGGCGCCGCGGAAGCCTTCATCGAGATCGACAAGCGCCTGGCGGCGATGGACGCGCAGGCCGTCGACATGGAGGTGCTCTCGATCAATCCGTTCTGGTACGACCGCGACCGCGACCTCGCCGGCAAGATCGTGAAGATCCAGAACGAGAAGCTCGCCGAACTCTGCGCCTCGAAGCCCGACCGGTTTGCGGCTTTCGCCTCGCTGACGCTGCAGGCACCGGACCTTGCGGTGCAGGAGCTGGAGACAGCAGTGAGGAAGCAGGGGCTGAAGGGTGCGGCCATCGGCGGCGTCGTCGATGGGGTCGAATTCTCAGATCCCAGGTTTCATCCGGTGTGGGCCAAGGCCGAGGAACTCGGCGTCCCCTTGTTCATCCATCCGCAGGGCGTGCCCGAGCTCAGCAAGCGCCTCTCCGGCAATGGCTGGCTCGGCAACACCATCGGCAATCCGCTCGAGACCACGATCGCGCTCTCGCATTTGATCTTCGAGGGCACGCTCGACCGCTTCCCGGGATTGAAGATCATTGCCGCGCATGGCGGCGGCTACCTCCCCTCCTATGCCGATCGCTCGGATCATCCCTGCCTGGTCGGACCGAAGGGATGCAATCCGGAGGTCAAGCTCCAGAAGGCGCCGACCGAATATCTCAAGCAGATCTACTTCGACTCCCTGATCTTCACGCCCGAGGCGATCCGGCATCTCGCCGCCCAAGTCGGCGCCGGCCAGATCGTGCTCGGGAGCGACTATCCCTATCCATGGCAACTGGCACCGGTCGACCACATCTTCGCCTGCTCGACGCTGAGCGACGACGACAAGGCGAACATTCTCGGCCGCACCGCGGCGAGGCTGCTCGGCGTTGCCGCGTGAGGAGGGCAGCGGACCGTCGGACGATCTGAACTGCCGTTGTCGCGCCCGTATGCGAGGCGACGGCGAGAACGATCAATTGGCCTTCACGGTCCGCATCTCGTTGCGCGGCAGCGACGTTGTCGCCGGCTGCGCAATCCTGGACGGCGGGTCAGAGTCGACGGCGTCAGTTCCGGCGAACTCGGCTTGCGCCGCGTCCGATATCCATTTGACTGCCGCGGGGTGACTGACCAGCATCCCGATCAAGGCAACGATCACGAGCACCGGCAATGCGATCAGCTTGATGCTGAAGCTCCTATAATTATTCTCCGGGTCCTGTTGCCGGTTGTCGAAAGAGCCCTGCATGGATTCCTCCACAGTGCGGACGTGATCCACCCGGGGCTCACTTACCGCAGGGCACGCAAGGCCGATGTGAATGATTTCACAGGCCTTGTTCGGCTCACCATTTCGTGAAACGCGGGACGGCCCCGCAGCCGGCGCGGCTACTCGGCGTCGTCAGCGCCGGCGTCGACCAGCGCCTGCAGCGACTCGGGCTTCAGCACGACGATCGCGCCATGCTCGAGCCTTACCCAACCGCGTGTCGCCCACGCGCGGAGCTGCTTGTTGATGCTCTCGCGGGTCATGCCGACCATCTCGCTGATCTCCTGCTGGGTGATCGAGATGGTGCGCCCCTGCGGCTTGTGCTTGTCGCTGAGACGCAGCAGCGCGCTCGCCAGTCGGCCCGGCAGGTCCTGCAGGATCACCTGCTCGACCTGATCGCTGGTCCAGCGCAACCGCGCGCACAGCAGCTCGATGAACTTCATCGCAAGCGACGGCTGGCTGCGCACGAACGGAATGAACTCGCGCCGGTCGATGACGAACAGCTCGCAATTGGTGTTGGCGGTGGCGTCGGCAGTCCGCGACAGGCCGTCGAGCAGTGCGATCTCGCCGAAGATCTCGCCTGCCTCGATCAGGTTCAGGATGGCGTTGCGACCATCCGGCGAAGAGATGCTGATCTTCACCGTGCCCGAGATCACCGCGATCAGACTGGTGCCGGGATCGCCCTTGGAGAAGATCGTCGTCCCGCGCTTCAGCGTGATGTGCTTGGCGTAACGACAGAGCTGATCGAACGCCTCGGGCTCGAGATCGGCGAAATAGGGATGCTTGCGCAGCACCGATAGCTTGTTGTTCGCAAACGACGGCGCGCCGGCAGTTCGTTCAATGGGCGGCGCACCGGTCATCGTGATCCAGACTGATTGTGTTGCGTTCAATCGGCGCGCCACAGCGCGACGCCGACAGAGCCATCGATCAATGAAAGCAGAAAGGACTATAACCCCACCGCGGGCCTACAGCAACCAATGGTCCGATCCGCTAGAAATCATCCAAGTACAATTTGGAATAAATGCGTGCTTATGCAACGCTCAATTGCAGGCAGCCGCTGCCCGTGATCCGGAATATCCGGTCCAGCAACGACGATCTCGCCCGGCAAAACCCGCCTGTCGGAGGGGCAACGCCGCCAACTCACAACAGTTTGCCGTCCGGGCCAAAGAACGGATGCGGCCCGTCAAACTGACCGATGGGGACCTGGTGCGTCACCAACTGTCCAAAATCCTGCCCAGGAAACCACGTGTGCAAGTGAAATGCAGGGGGTTCCACCTTGAACGACGGTTCGCGAAGCTGCCCGAGGTCCAGGTCGACCGCATGGTTCGGCGCGGGGCAAATTGTCACGGGAAGCCCGGCGAAGGTGGTCAGCATGGCACGGTGGACGTGCCCGCATGCGATCAGCCGCGCACGCGGGTGTCGCGTGACGACGGCAGCCAACTCGTCGGCGTTGAAGAGGTCCTGCCGGTCCATATGCCAGATGCCGCCCTTGAATGGCGGGTGATGCAGGAACAGCAGCGCCGGCCGGTCGACCGCGGTCGCCAGCGCCTCATCCAGCCATTGCAACGTGGACGCTTCGAGCATGCCGTGGGGCTTGCCGGCCACGCTTGAATCGAGCAGCAGGAGATCGATGCCGCCGACCTCGATCTTCTGATCGAGCGGGCCCGTCGCGCGAACATAGGGCGCGGCCGGAAACGCCTCGCGCATCCACTGCCGCGAGTCGTGATTGCCGGGAATGCCGGCAAACGGCAGGCGCAGCGGCGCGAGCAATCGCTTGAGATAATCGTATTCCTCGACCGACGGCGTATCGACCAGGTCACCCGAGATGACGACGAAATCGGGCGCCGGCTCGAATGCGCTGAGATCAGCTACGCAGCGTTCGAGCGCCTTGGCGGTATCGACCCTGCCGTAGGCCAACGTTCCCGGCGGCTTGATGTGGAGATCGGATATCTGGGCGATGAGAACGGGCTTCGACGGCATCGATGTATCTCAGGGTTCGGACGGCAGAAGACGAAGCGCATCGGGCGCGATGGACAGGCCGACCCGATCACCGGCCCTGGCTTGAATCGTGTTGGGCGCGTCGACATTAAGCGGCTTGCTCGATGCACCGCTCACGACAATTCGCTGCCGGTCGCCGATGAAGCTGACGGAATCGACGACGCCCGAAAGCGCGTCCGCCCCGGCGCTCGTCACGCGAATGGTTTCGGGGCGGATCATGACCGTCGCAATCGCGGCCGTCGCACCACCCTCGATCGGCAATCGCCCGCCGGGCAGCATCAATACGCCGTTCTCGATCGGAGCTTCCACGATGTTCGCCGCTCCGATGAATTCGGCCACGAAGCGATCCTTCGGCGCGAAATAGACCTCGCGCGGCGTGCCGATCTGAGCGATCGCACCTTTCCGCATCACCACGATGCGGTCGCCCAATTCCATCGCCTCGGCCTGGTCATGCGTGACGTAGATCGTCGTGACGCCGAGTGCGCGCAACAACCGGTTAAGCTCGCTCCGCAGCCGGTCCCGCAAGGCGGCATCAAGCGCGGTCAACGGCTCATCAAGCAGCAATATGCCGGGCCGGATCGCGACGGCACGCGCCAGCGCGACGCGCTGGCGCTGACCGCCCGAGAGCTGGTCGATACGGCGGTTCTCCAAGCCTGTGATGTTCGTCAGAGCCACCAGTTCGGCAACGCGCGCAGCACGCTCCTCCCTGGGGACACCCCGGATCTTCAGCCCGTAGGCGATATTGTCCGCCACCGTCATGTTGGGGAACAAAGCGTAGGACTGAAACACCATCCCGACATTGCGCCGTTCGATCGGGACCGAGGTCATATCCTTGCCGTCGAACAGCACCTTGCCGCCGGCGTCCGGCAGTTCGAGACCTGCAATGATGCGCAGCATCGTGGTCTTGCCGCATCCGGATGGGCCAAGCAGCACCAGCGTCTCGCCGCGCGCAATGTCGAGCGTTGCGGGATCGAGCGCGCGGGTCCCGTCGGCAAAGGTCTTGCCGCACGCCTCGATCCGCACCGCTGCACCGTGTCCCGCCGTACTCATCGCTTGGTATCCCTGTCGGCCAGTAGCTGCATCGCAACCAGCAGCGGAATGATCATCACGAAGAAGATCAGGGTGTAGGCCGAAGCCACTTCGAGCCGCATCGAGGCATAGCTGTCGGCGAGCCCGATCGGCAGCGTCTTCGTCAATGGCGTATGCAGCATCCAGGTCAGGTTGAATTCACCGAGCGACAATGTGACCACCATCAATGCGCCGGCCAGAATTCCCGGCAGCGCGTTCGGCACGATGACATCGCAGAACCGCCGCCATGGCGAGGCACCCAGCGAGGCCGCCCCCTCATCCAGCGTCTTGATGTCCACGGTCGCAAACACCGCCATGACCGAGCGAACCATGAACGGCATGGTGAAGATCACATGGCCGACCAGGATGAACAACCAGGAACGGCGGAAGTCGCCGAAGCTGCCATAGGTGAGCAACAGCGCAAGCGCGATCGCGAGCCCGGGGATCGCCAGCGGCAGCGTGATGATCTCCTCGACGATGCGGGCAAGCCGGCCTCCCCGCGCATGGAGCGCGTAGGCCGCGGGGACACCGGCGAGCAGCGTGACGGCAAGGGTTGCGAACGCGATCACGAAGGAGAGCAGAATGGTGCCGGCATAGAGCTCCCAGACCTGCGCGACCCATTGCAGCGTCACGCCGGACTGGATGCCCCTGAAATAATTCACGGTCACGCCGGCGGAGATCGAAAGCCCGGCAGGCACCACCAGGAAGGCCGCGACGAGCAGCGTGAAGATGAACTGGCCGGTGAAGATCAGGCGATCGCGCATGCGTTCACCCGGCCGCTGCGACTGCGCTGCCGCTGAACGTGCGGGCGAGCGCCAGGATAAACCAGGTGATCAGGCCGAGTCCCACCGACAGCGCCGCCGACGTCGCGAAATTGGCGGCCAGCGTGAACTCGGTGTAGATCAGCATCGGCAGCACGTCGATATTCGTCGCCAGCGTGAAGGCGGTTCCGAACGCCCCCATCGCGGTGGCAAACGCGATCGCGCCGGACGCAACGAAAGCCGGCGCCAGCGCCGGCAGCACGACGTCGCGCTGCACCGCCCAGGGGCTTGCGCCAAGCGAGCGCGCGGCCTCCTCCAGCCCGACATCGAGCTTCTGCACGGCCGCCATGATGGTGAGGATCACGCGCGGAATCGAGAAATAGAGATAACCGAGGAAGAGCCCGTAGATCGAATAGGCGAACACGAATTTCTCGCCGAACATCCGGTTCGACAGATCGCCGATCAATCCCTGCCGCCCAGCCAGCAGGATGATCATGAAACCGACCACCACGCCGGGGAAGGCGAGCGGAAAGGTCAGCATCGCGATCAGCACGGCCCGCCCGGGAAAGCGGTGCCGCTGCAGGAACATCCCGGCAATGGTTGCCACGATCAGCGTGACGATCGTGGTTGCCGCCGCGAGCAGCACGGTGTTGATCAATGTCGCGCGATAGCGGCCTTCCGTCAGGATGGCGAGATATCCGGCGAGCCCGTGCGGCCCTTCGGCGCCCGCAACCACCAGCCGTGCCATCGGCAACAGGAAGAATGCCGTGGTCACGACCGCAAGCGGCAGCAGGCAGAGCCAGACAAAGGACTTTTGCGACATCGGAAGAGTGGTGCCCCGCGAAGGGCACCATATTGCCTCAGCGAACCTCGGCGAGATAGCGGTCGACGAAGGCTTTTTGCACGTTTTCCATCTCGCCCCAGTCGACGCTCTTGGCGCGGGCATAGTCGCTGTCGGGGAGGAATTTGCCCTTCACGGATGCCGGCAGTTCGATCGGGCGGGCCGGACGGAGATAGGCGTTGGTCCAGATCGCCTGCCCCTTGTCGGACAGGAGATAGTCCATCACCTTCTTGGCCTTCTCCTTGTCGGGCGCGTTCTTCACGAGACCGACGACATAGGGAAACACCACCGAGCCCTCGCAGGGAATCACAAACTCGAAGTTGCCCTTTTCCGAGTACTTCGCGCGGTAGGCGTTGAAGTCGTAGTCGAACAGGATCGGCATCTCACCGGAAACGACGCGGGCATAGGACGTTTGCTTGGGCACGATCGGATCGTTCTTGCGCAGCTCCTTGAAGAAGGTGATCGCCGGATCGAAATTGGTCGGCGAGCCGCCCAGCGCCAGATTGACGGCGACCGCGCCGACATAGCCCACCGCCGCCGAGGACGGGTCGAGATAGCCGACCATGCCCTTGTAGTCGGGCTTCAGCAGGTCCTTCCAGCAAGCCGGCACCGGCTTGCCGCCGAGCGCATCCTTGTTCACGAACAGGCCGAGCGTGCCGGAGTGAATCATGGTCCAATAGCCATCCGGGTCCTTGAGGCCGGCGGGGACCTGATCCCAATGCGCCGGCTTGTAGGGTTCAAGCGCGTCCTGCGCCTTGGCCTTCATGCCGAAGGTGACGCCGAAATAGCCGATATCGCCGACCGGATTGCTCTTCTCGGCCAGGATCTGGGCCAGCGCCTGGCCGGAGTTCTTGTTGTCATGCGGGATATCGTAGTTGAGGTCCGCCTTGATCGCCTTCAGCATCGAGGCCCAATCGGCCCATTCCGGCGGGCAATTGTAGCAGATCACGTCGGCCGCCTTGGCGGATTGCCACGGCGCGAGCAGTGTCAGCGCCAGCAACGCAAGGACAAGGCGGACGGTCTTCATGGGAGGCTCCGGTCTGGACGAGGATGCAATGAGGATTTCAACATCAACGGAGCGACCAAGTATAGGCCGCGTATGAATGTTTTGCGACACGCTTGCTGCCATGCAGCAATTGGAGCGTGCCGGCCACCGGATGCTCGCGGCAGCACGGCGTTTCGCGCTAGGCTGCCAGCCAAAAGAGGAAGCGCCCATGTACCAGCCGCCCGGCGTCAAGACATCGCCCGACCTTCCCGTCCCCGATCTGATGAAAGCCTGGATCCTCGGTGACCGCGACCAGCTCCACCTTTCCGAGAAGCCCACGCCGATCCCGTCGCGTGCCGAAGTGCTGGTGCGCATCGACGCAGTTGCGATCTGCGCCACCGACCTCGAGATCATCCATGCCGGGTCGCCGGCAAGCATTCAGGGCGGCCTGCCCTTCAACAAGAACTTCACGCCGGGTCACGAGTACATGGGCACGGTCGCCGCGCTCGGCCCTGAAGTCGACGAGTTCAGGATCGGCGAGCGGGTCAGCGTGGAGATCCATGCCGGCTGCGGCCAATGCAAACGCTGCCGCCAGGGCATGTACACGTCGTGTCTCAACTATGGAAAGCCGGAGAAAGGACACCGCGCCAACGGCTTCACGACCGACGGCGGATTCGCGGAGTATGCGGTGAACCACATCAACACGCTGGCGCGCGTCCCGGATACCATGAGCGATGCCGAAGCGACGCTCGTGGTGACCGCCGGGACATCGATGTATGGCTTGACGGAATTGGGGGGATTGGTGGCCGGCGAGAGCGTCGTGGTGATCGGCCCGGGGCCGATCGGACTGCTCGCAGTGGCGGTGGCCAAGGCGCTAGGCGCGAGCCCGGTCATCCTGACGGGAACGCGCCACAAGCGGTTGGCAATCGGCAAGGAGCTGGGGGCCGACCGCGTTGTCAATATCAACGACGAGGATGCCGTTGACGTCGTGAGGCAACTAACAGGGGGGATCGGTGCTGACTATGTCGTCGAATGTGCCGGCACCGAAGCGACACTCAACCAGGCGATCCATATGACGAATCGCGGCGGCAAGATCTGTCTTGCCGCCTTCCCGCACGAGGCCGCGACGCTGGATATCGCGCACCTGGTCCGAAACAACATCTATGCCTACGGCATCCGCGGCGAAGGCCGCAGTGCCACTCACCGCGCCATGGAGCTGATGGCAGCGAAGCGGTTCGACGCCACCAGGATCCACACGCATACGTTTCCGCTGGCCGACCTGCCGACGGCGCTGAGATATGCGCGGGATCGTGTCGACGATGCGATCAAGGTCGTCGTGACCAATCGAAAGGCTGGCGCGATCGCGCGCGCTGCGGAGTAACGGTCCGATCGGGGCCGCGCGCAGGAGCACTACCTGGAACGCCTGCTCACACCGAGCAGTAGCGCTCCTTGATCTCGTCGTCGGCGAGCAGCGCCTGCGCCGAGGCCTGGTGCACCACCGAGCCTTGATCCAGCACATAGGCTCGATCGGCGATACCGAGCGCAAGCTCGACATTCTGCTCGACCAGCAGAACCGTCGTTCCCTGCGCCTTCATGCTGCGGAACAGCTCGAACATCTCATCGACCAGCACAGGCATGATGCCCTCCGACGGCTCATCCAGCATGATCAGGGCGGGTTTTGCGATCATTGCCCGCGCGATCGCCAGCATCTGCTGCTCGCCGCCGGACATCGTGACCGCCTCCTGCTCCATACGCTCGGCCAGTCGCGGGAATATCGATGCGATCTCGTCGATCAGTTCGGCCTCGCGCTTCTTTTGCTTTGATGCCACCAGGCCAAGCCGTAAATTTTCTCGCACCGACAGTCCCTGCACGATCCGCCGCTCTTCGGGAACATAGGCGAGCCCCAACGCGAAACGCACGTGCGCCGGCCGGTTCAGCAGCTCTTCGCCCTTGAAGGTCACCGAACCGCGCGTCCGCCCCATCAGGCCCATGATCGATTTCAGCGTTGTGGTCTTGCCGGCTCCATTGCGGCCGATCAGGCAAACAATCTCGCCCTTGGTCACCTCGAGACTGATGTCCTGCAAGGCGTGGCTTGCACCATACCAGGCATTGAGCTTGCTGACCTGGAGCATCTCGTCAGTGCTCCCGCTGGCCGAGATAGACACGCTTCACCGCCTCGTTCTGCCGGACCTCCTGCGGCGTTCCCTCGGCAAGCAGTTCTCCGTGGTGCAGCACGAGGATGCGATCGCTGATCCCGAGCACCAGCTTCATCTTGTGCTCGACAAGGATGACCGTGCGCTCCTTGGCAAGTTTCACGATCAGATCCATCATGGTCCGGGTTTCTTCCGGGCTCATGCCGGCTGTGGGCTCGTCGAGCAGCAGCAAGCGAGGCCGGCTCGCAAGCGCCATGCCGATCTCCAACGCCCGCTGCTCGCCATGTGCCAGCGTCTTGGCGGCACGTTCCCGGGATTCCCACAACCCGACCAGTGCCAATAGCTCGTCCGCCCGCTCGACCAGCTCGGTCAGGCGCGCACGCGGACGCCAGATGTCGTATCGCGACACCAGTGCCTGCAAGCCGACGCGGATGTTCTCACGCGTCGTGAGCTGCGGAAACACGCTGGTGATCTGGAAGGACTTTGCGATCCCCATGTGAGCGAAGCGATGCTGCGGCAGGCCGGTGACGTCCCTGCCCTCGAACTCGACACTGCCCTTCGTCGGCGGAAAGGCACCGCACAGCAAGTTGAAATAGGTGCTCTTTCCGGCCCCGTTCGGACCGATGATTGAGGTGATCGCCCCTCTGGAAAACTCGGCCGAGATGTTGTTGAGCGCGACAAACTTGCCGAACGTCTTGCCGACGCCCCGGGTGCGCAGGATGATCTCGCCGGCTTGGCCTGCTGCAGCCGTCATCGCTTGCCCCGCGCGATCAGCGTGCCCCAAATGCCGGCCGGGAAGAACAGCACGCATGCAATGAAGATTGCGCCAACGATTAACTGCCAGTGAACAGTCCAGACCGAGACGATGTTCTCCAGGACCAGGAAGACCGCGGCGCCGATCATCGGCCCGAAGAATGTCCCCATCCCGCCGAGCAGGGCGATCATCACGACAAGGCCCGAGGTCTCGTAGTGCAGGATCTCGATCGGAACGATCGACAAGTGCAGCGCCTGCAAGGCGCCGGCGAGGCCGCAGAAGCCACCTGACAGGACGAAGGTCAGCAATCGCGTCAGGGTGACGTCATAGCCCGACGCCCGGGCCCGCATCTCGTTCTCCCGCACCGCTTCAATGACGGCACCGAATGGCGAGGCCAGAATGCGCGACATCACGAAGAAGGCGGCGATGACGAACGCCGCAATCACGTAATACCGGATCATCGGGTTGATGAAATCGATCCGCAGGCCAAACAGATCGATGGTGCGGACGTTGATGCCGCGAAGCCCGTTCTCGCCCCCGGTCAGGTCAACCGCCTGATAGAAGAGGTAGTAGACACATTGCGACAGCGCCATTGTCACCATGGCGAAGTAGATGCCGCGGGTTCTGATCGCGAGCACGCCAATCACCAGCGCCATCAACAGGCCGCCGGCAACCCCGGCCGCGATCGCCGCATACCATGGCCAGCCGAAGTGCACGATGGCAATGCCGCAGAGGTAGGCACCGGTCCCGAACAGCGCCGCATGACCGAACGACAGAAGGCCCAGATAACCAAACACGAGGTTGAAGCCGAGAGCGTACAACCCATAGATCAGGATGTTCACCGCAAGAGCGGTGAACGGCATCAGCAATGGGAAAACAAGGATCACCGCGGCTGCAATGCTGGCGCGGTGCCGCGTGGCGAACTCGTACCAGCTGACCGTCGTGGTATGGGGCTCCTTGATGGATTCGGTCGCGTCGGTCATGCCGGGCTCAGCTCATCAATCCGGCGCGGCCAAAGAAGCCCTGCGGACGAACGATCAGGACGATCGCCATCAGCGCAAAGATCGATACCTTGGCCATCTCGGGTGCAAACAACGAGGTCATGCTGACCACCACGCCGACCAGCAGGCCCGCCAATACGGCGCCGCCGATCGACCCCATCCCTCCAACAACCGTCACCACGAAGGCCTCGGCGAGGATCGTGCCGCCCATCTCCGGAATGACACCTTGAAGCGGGGCAGCCAGCAGGCCGGCAAATCCCGCGATCGCCGTGCCTATCCCGAACACGATCAACCAGACCCTGGAAACATCGACGCCAAGGACACGGACGATCTGCGGATCGCGCGCGCCGGCGCGGATAATCAGCCCGAAGCTGGACTTCTCGAGGAACAGCCAAAGTGCCAGCAGAACGACGGCCGTCGCGCCAATCACGAACAGGCGGTAGAGCGGAAAATAGCCGACACCAATGTCGACCGCGCCCTGCAGAACCTCCGGCGTATCGAACGGATATCCGGTCTTGCCAAAGGCAATGCGCACGCATTCGACCATCACGTAGCTCAGCCCGAAGGTCAGGAGCAGTGGATAATCGATGCCGCGGCCGTAGAGCGGCCGGATCAGCACGCGCTCGACGGCAAGGCCGAACAGTCCGATCACGATCGGCACAGCTATGAGGCAAATCCAGAAATTGCCCCCGATCGAGATCAGATAGAGTCCGACATAGGCGCCGACCATGTAGAAGGCGCCGTGGGCGAAGTTGACGACCGTCAACATCCCGAAGATCAGCGAGAGGCCGATCGCAAACAGCACGTAGATCGCGCCGAGCGCCAACCCGGCAAACAGTTGCAGCGCGATCAGGTCAAAGCTCAGGCCCGCCATTTGTCCCCCTCGGCACGACGCGCACCGCCGTGCGGCGCGCGCCGGCGCACGGCTCAGCTCTTATGACCGAGCGCCTCGCAGGTGCGCAGGTACTTTTCGTTGGGTTCTTCGGTCGACAGGACCTCGAACACATCGGACTCGTTCTTCATGTCCTTGGACTTCGACTTGATCACCAGCACCGATTGCACCGACTGGTGGTCGCATTTGCGATAGTATTGCGGTCCCTTGTAGTAATCATACTTGAGCGCTTCCAATGCCGCGACGACCTTGTCGGTCTCGACACTGCCGGCACCCTTGACCGCCTCGAGCACGGTCCGCACGCCGCCATAGCCGAGCGCACCGTAGTCGGTCGGCAACTTGCCGTCGTACATCTTGCGGAATGCGTCGTTGAACGCCTTGGTCGAGGCGAACTTGTCCTCGATTCCCCAATAGAACGAGCAGCCGCCGACGACGCCCTCGAATGCCTGGGGTCCCGCCGCGACGCGGCTGGCATGCGAAAGCAGTGGCGCAATGATCTGGATCGATTTCTTGATGCCGAAGTCAGTTGCCTGCTTCAGCGCGATCTGCTGGTCGCGACCGAAATTGCTGATGCAGAGGATATCGGGCTTGAGCGCCTGAAGACGCGGCAGCAGCGTGGAGAAGTCGGTCGTTCCCAAGGGATGGCGGATGTCGCCGAGGTTCTCGATGTTGAATTCCTTGCCAACCTCGAGGAAGCCGCGAACCATCTCATGACCATAGGCGTAGTCTGCCGTGAGGAACGCAACCTTCTTGCCGAACTTGGCAAAGGCATAGCGGCCGACCGCGCCTGAGGTCATGTGCGGGTTCAGTGCTTCGTGGAAGGTGAATTTGCTGAAGTCCGCCGCCTCATTGATGGCATCCGACTGGCTGATCGAATTAAAGATGACGCCGCGTTCCTTGGTGACGTTGTTGATCGCGAGCTGAACCGCCGCCGACAGACTGCCGACGACGAAATTCACCTTCTCCTTCTCGACCAGCTCCAATGTCCGCGTCGCCGCTTCACCGGGATTGAGCTTGTCGTCGCGCACGACGAGCTCGGCCTTGCGGCCGTTGAGGCCGCCGGCATCATTGAACTGAGCGACGGCCAGCTGACCTGCCCGCACCTGGTCCTGCGCCTCGGCGCCATAGGGACCGGTCAAGGGAACGGGGAAGCCGATCTTGATCGGTGCTTCCTCGGCCTGCAGCAGATTGATGCGAAACGGTGAGACGGCGAGAACGGCACCGGCGCTTGCCGTTGTCAGCAGACGACGCCGCGATATCGATCCGGCTTTGGCAACCTTCTTCGTCATGACTATTCCTCCCCAAGAACTGTCTGTGTTTTGCTTATCGTCTTGTCTTTGCCTGGAACGTCTCCACCTCAGATTCGTCCCAAGGCCGTCAGGATAACCTGAGGCGTGAGCGGAATCTCGGTAATTGTTGCGCCGAACGGCCGCAGCGCATCATTGACCGCGTTGGCAACCGCTGCTGCGGCGCCGGCTGTGCCCGCCTCGCCCGCCCCTTTGGCTCCCAGCTCGGTTTCCTGCGTCGGCGATACCACGTGGCCGACCTCGATATCAGGCATCTCGCCGGACATCGGGACCAAATAGTCCGCCATGTTGGCGTTGGTCAGCTGACCACGTTCGTCATAGATACACTTTTCAAACAGCGCCGCCCCGAGCCCCTGCACAACCCCACCCCGGATCTGTTCGTCGACCAGTTGCGGGTTGATGATGGTGCCGCAATCTTCGACAACCCAGTGCTTCAGCAGCTTCACGAACCCGGCCTCGGTGTCGACCTGAAGCCACGAGGCCTGAACGCCATTGGTGAACGCGAAGGGATATTGCCGCGGTACGAAATGTCGGGTCGCCATCAACTCAGGCTGGATGCCTGGCGGAAGCGTGTCCGGCCGAAAATACACGATCCGCGCCAGCTCGTTCAGCTCGATCCGCGCCCCCCCGTCGTCGGCATTGACGATACTGTTGTTGACGATATCGAGCCCGGCCGGTGTCGTTTGCAGGATGGCCGCGGCGACATCCAGAATGTTCCGGCGCAGCGCCTTGGCCGCCTGCAACGCGGCTTCGCCGCCGATGCCGGCGCCGCGCGAGGCCCAGGTGCCGCCGCCATAGGGCGTATTGTCGGTGTCGCCCAGGGTCACCCGGACCCGGTCCATCGAGACGCCGAGCACGCTGCCGACGATCTGGGCAGTCAGCGACTCGGACCCCTGCCCCTGCTCCGTGATGCTGGTCTGGCAAATGACCGAGCCCTGCGCGTCGAGCCGAACCGCAACGCCATCCTGCGAGGAGATTTTCGCGCCGCCGACACCGTAAAAGGCGGCACTGGGATTGGTGACCTCGATGAAGCTGGCTAGTCCGATGCCCCGATAGATGTTGTGGGCTCGCAAGGCTGCCTGCTCGGCACGCAATGCGTCGTAGTCCATCATCTGAAGCAGCTTGGCCAACGAAGCATGATGCGAGAGCTGCTCGAACTTCATGCCCGAGGGGGATGCACAGGGATAGGCATCGTCGGCGATCAGGTTGCGCCGGCGAATCTCGACGGGATCCATGCCGATCTTCGCCGCGGCAAGGTCGACCAGGCCTTCGGTGACCGAACAGGCAATCGGGTGTCCGACCGCCCGGTACTGGCACATCACGTTCTTGTTCTGGAAGACGACACGCGCCCGGGCCCGGTAGTTCGGCGTGACATATGGCCCGCCGACCAGGTTGACCACCTGATTGGCCTCGATGGCGCTGGTGCGCGGATACATCGAATAGGGACCGATCCCCGTCAGGTCGTCGATCTCGAAGGCCGTGATGGTACCATCCGGTTTGACGCCTATCCGCCCCCGGCATCGATGATCGCGGGCATGAATGTCCGTGTTGAAGCTTTCGATACGGTCAGCCACGAATTTGACCGGCCGGCGCAACAGCTTCGACAGTGCGTATGTCGCCATTTCGTCGGCGTAGATGTGAACCTTGATGCCGAACGACCCGCCGACATCCTTGCAGACCACCCGGATCTGCGCTTCGTTCAGCCCGAGATGCAGGGCTGCGATGTTCTGCACCATGTGCGGCGCCTGCGTGCCCTGATAGATCGTGAGCCGCGCCTCGGCGGCATTCCAGTCGGCAACCACGGCACGCGGCTCAAGCGTCACGCCAGTGTGGCGCCCGAAGATGAAATCGGCCTCGACGACTTCGGATTCCGATAATGCGTGGTCGACGTCACCGGCATCGAGTGTCCGTTCAAAGGCAAGATTGTCACCAAGCGCGGCGTGGATGACAGGCGTTGCCGGATCGAGCGCAGTGCGCATATCCGTGACCGCCTCGAGCTCCTCGTAGTCAACGGCAATCTGTTCCATTGCGTCTTCGGCCGCCGCGCGGCTGGTTGCGACAACCGCCGCGACCGCTTCACCCTGCCAGCAGACCCGGTCGACCGCGATCGCGTGCTGCGGCGCCGACTTCAGTCCCTTCAGATGCGAGAGTACGCCGACCCACGGCGTGATGACAGCTTCGAGTTCCCGACCTGTCACGATGGCAATGACGCCGGACATACGTCGCGCCGCGTCGGCATCGATCGCCACGATTCTGGCATGGGCGTATGGCGACCGCAGGAAGACCGCATGCGCCATGCGCGGCAGTTCCAGGTCACTGACGTATTGTCCACGCCCCTGCAGCAACCTGTCGAGGTTCGGCCGCGGCACCGTCTTGCCGATGTAGGAGTTCGGGCGATCGAGCACCGAAAGCGTCTCTGCTGGCGCACGGGTCACTGTCATGCCGGCCGCTCCGCACGGGTCTTGGCGGTCGCCTGCACAGCGTCCACGATGGCCTGATAGCCGGTGCAGCGGCAATAATTTCCGGAGAGATGCTCTCGGATCGCTTGCCGATCAGGCTCGGGCGTATGCTTCAGCAGATCCTGCGCCGTCATCAGCATCCCAGGTGTGCAGTAGCCACACTGCAACGCATTGCGTTCGCGGAATGCCGCCTGAAGGTCGGCGATTTCACCGCTGTCGGACACCCCCTCGATGGTTTCGACCGACGCGCCTTGCGCCTGGACCGCCAGCATCAGGCAGGAGCGAACGATCTCGCCATCGATCCGGACGGTGCAGGCGCCGCAGACGCCGTGCTCGCAACCAACATGCGTTCCGGTCAGCTTCAGATTCTCCCGAAGGAAATCCGCGAGATTGAGCCGCGGCAAGACAAAGGCGTCGATGGGCTCGCCGTTGACCAGAAGCGAAACCGATACCGGAGCGCTCACGCCGTCGCTCCCGTTTCCAGTTCGGGCCGCGCGAGCAATGCGGCCACGCAGCGCCGGAGCAGGATTGCGGCGAGATGTCGGCGCATCGTGGGGCTCGCCTGCTGATCCTCCTGCGGGTCGAGTTCGCGGGTGAGCGCTGTCGTAACCTCTGCGAGTAACGCGGGAGTCACGGATACATCGATCAGCTTGCCGGCGGCGGCTGCCAGCAAGGGGCGGTCGCCAACCGCAAAGAAGCCGAGCCGAAGATCCGTGAACTTGCCATCTGCGACGACAGCACGCGCGGCAAGACCGACGATGGCATAGTCACCGTGCCGCCGGGCATATTCCTGAAAGAAGAACGTCGAGCCCTGGCCTGGGACCGGTACCTCGACCGCGACAAGCAATTCATCCCGTGCCAGCGCAGTTTCGTAGATTCCCTTGAAAAGTTCGGTCGCAGCAATCCGCCGCTCGCCTGTCGGACCGCGAGCAACGATCGTGGCGTCAAGCGCAACAACACAGGCCGGCAACTCCGACGCGGGATCGGCGTGAGCGAGGCTACCGCCAATCGTTCCGCGGTTGCGAATAGCAGGATGGGCAACGTGGCTGACGGCATGCCGCAACAGCGGTGCGTGCAGCGCAATCTCCGGCGATCTGAGCAGGTCGACATGCCGGGTCAGCGCGCCAACGACGAGGACGTCTCCCCTCATCGCAATGCCGCGCAACTCGGCGAGGCCGCCGATATCGACCAGAATCTCCGGCGATAGTAGCCGCAAGTTCATCGCCGGCATCAAGCTCTGGCCACCCGATAGAACCTTCGCCTTGTCGCCATGCACGGCAAGCAACTCCAGCGCATTCACGACGCTGGTCGCGCGGGCGTAGGCGAAAGCCGCAGCTTTCATGTGGGCGTGGCCTCCCGGCCCAATTTTGGTTTGCCAGATTAGAGGGCCGCCCTGCTCAAAGGTCAAGCTTGTTTATCGAGTGATTATTTGTGCGTCAGGGCTTGTCTTCGCCTTGGGAAGGCCGCAGGTTCCTTGCCAACTAAAGTTCAACGCGCAGCGAGGCGGATCATGAAGCTCGGGTTTTTTACGATGCCGATCCATCCTCTCGACAAGGACTGGCGGCAATCGCTGCGGGAGGATCGGGAAGCCTTCCTGCTTGCTGATGAGCTCGGGTTCACGGAAGCGTATGTCGGCGAGCATGTCACCGACAAGGCCGAGAACATCACCTCCAGCATCGCGTTTATTGCGTGGCTCGCAGCCGCAACCAAACGGATCAAGCTTGGGACCGGCACCGTCAACATGCCGAACACCCATCCGGCAGCGGTCGCCGCGTCGATCGCCATGCTCGATCACATGCTTGATGGCCGGTTCATATTTGGAATAAGCCCCGGCGGATTGCTGTCCGACGCGGAGATTTTCGGCAATCTCGACGCCGACCGCAATGCCATGTTCCTCGAGGCGATCAATCAGGTTCTGGAAATTTGGGCAGGAAAGCCGCCCTATGATTTGCAGGGCAAATACTGGAATGTCTCGGTCAGAAGGACTCTGATTGAGGATATCGGCCAGGGAATTGTGGCTCGCCCCTTGCAGACCCCTCACCCGCCGATCGTGGTGACCGCGGTCGCGCCGTTCTCGAAAGGCGTCACGGAGGCCGCTGCGCGCGGCTGGGATCCAATCTCTGCGAACTTCCTGATGCCCGCCTGGGTGAAGAGTCACTGGCCCAAATACGTCGAGGGATGCGAGCGCGTGAACCGGACAGTCGATCTCGCCAATTGGCGCGTCGCCAAGAGCGTGTTCGTGGCAAAGGACGCCGCAACCGCGAAGGCTTATGCGACTGCGCCCGACAGTCCCTATGTGTATTATTATCATCAGCTGTTCACGAAGCTGAAACGCGGTGGCCGGCTCGAACTGTTCAAGACGCGGCGGGACCAGCCTGACGCGGAGGTGACGCTGGAATCGATTTGCGACAAGCTCATCATCCACGGCACACCCGAAAGTGTGGCCGACCAGCTACTGTCTTTCCAGCAGGAGATCGGCCCCTTCGGAACCTTGCTCTATGCCGGGAAGGACTGGAAGGATCGCCAGCTTGGCCGCCAATCGATGATTCTGATGGCCGAGAAGGTCTTGCCGCGCATCAATGCCGCCGGCGCCGGTGGATCGACGTGAAGGAGTTTCGACGTGGCTTTCACTGATCGCATTCCGTACCAGGCACAAGTCGACCGGCCGAAATTGACATTGCCCGATGGCAAGAAGCTTGCCGTCTGGGTCATCCTCAATGTGGAGGAATGGCGCATCGGGAATCCGATGCCGCGTACCGTTCTGAGCCCGCCGATGGGGCAGCCACTGCTGCCCGACGTGCCGAACTGGTCTTGGCATGAGTACGGCATGCGTGCCGGCTTCTGGCGGCAATTCAAGGCCTTCACGGACCGAAAGATACCGGTGACGCTGGCTGCGAATGCCAACGTCTGCAACAGCTATCCGCGCGTCGCGTCGGCGGCGCTCGAGGCGGGCTTCGAATTCATGGGACACGGGTTCGTCCAGGGACCGATGCACAAGGTGGAAAACCAGGCGGATGCAATCAAGCGCGCGGTCGACACCATTGCCGGCTTCACCGGCAAGCCACCACGATCATGGGAGAGCCCGGGCCTGACCGAAACCGAAGAAACGCTCGACCTCTTGCGCCTCAACGGGATCGAATACGTGGCCGATTGGGTGATCGATGATCTTCCGCAGGACATCGCCACGCCGCACGGAACTGTGACGACGATCCCTTACTCCGTCGAGACCAACGACATCGTCATCCACGCGCTGCAACACCTACCGTCGGAGCAGTTCCTGACGCGCTGCACCGATCAATTCGATCGCCTGTACCTCGAAGGCGCAGAGAATGCCCGGATCATGGCGATCTCGGTGCATCCCTACATCACGGGCGTACCACATCGAATCAAGTACCTGGAGGCCCTGCTCGATTACGTCATCGGCCATGACGGCGTAGCGCTCATGACGGCGAGCGAGATCGGCGACTGGTATCGGGATCAGATGGCGGCGAACTAATTCGGCTCAGCCGACGACCTTGATCGGCACCCTCCGACGATCCGGTCGCGCTCTCCGCCATCCGCTCAAACCCTGCGAGGAAAATGTCCAACGCGTCACTGATCATCTGCGCTTTGTCTTCGAGGACAGGCGCTTCGTAGATGTATTTGCGTACGCCGTAGTAGAAGATACCGCCGTGAAACACCCAGGCCAGTTCCAGTTCGGCAGCGCTGGGCCGGCTCTGCGTCGCGAGTCCGGCGTCGTGGCGGCACTCCCTGAGAATGCGGGTCAGGATCTTGTCCTTGACCATGCCAACATACCAGCGATTGATATCGAGACCCTTCAGGCCTGAATAAAGATAGATCCTCAGCCATCTTCGATTGAAGATCGCGTCCGTATAGACCTCGTAAAATTCCTGCAGCCGCGCGCGGAGCGGACGCGACCGATCCGACAGCAATCTCTCCCAGCCGATCTCAAGGGGTTCGAGATAGACCTTGCGGTAGACCTCCTTGATGAGATCGTCCTTGCTGGGAAAATAGCGGTAAAGCAACGGCTGGGTTACACCGAGCTTGCGGGCGAGGGCACGCGTGCCGCCCCCGAATCCCTCCTCCGCAAACAACTCGGTCGCCTTGGTGACGAATTCACTGCGACGGTCGTCAGCTGACAGTCGCTTTTGCTTGGTACGAACTCGCTTGAGGGGCGTCTTTCGATTCATGATGGTTCTTTACCATCGTCAGCCAAGAAGCGGCCAAAACCTCCGCACGCGAACAACAGCGGATCGTTCCGGCCATAGGCGTAGGCCTCCACCGCCCCCAGGAAGATGACATGATCGCCGCCGTAGTAGCGGTTGGCGGCACGGCACTGGAAATTTGCGACCACGCCGGCAAGTACGGGGGCGTTCCCAAGGCCTGGCGTCCAGTTCACGCCTGCGAACTTGTCACCCGACGACCTGGCAAATTGCATCGCCAGCGTCTGCTGCGAGGCGTCAAGAACATTGACCGCGAAATGGCTGGCATTCTGGAAGATCGGCAGCCCCTGCGAAAACATCCCCAGGCTCCACAGCACCAGCGGTGGATTGAGCGATACCGATGCAAAGGAATTGCAGGTAATTCCATACGGCCGTCCTTCGGCCGACATCGCGGTGACGATCGTTACACCGGTGGCAAAGGTACCGAGCGCATTGCGGAAGTCACGAGGATCGATCGTCGAACTGTCGCTCGCGAGCTCATTGGCGGGATCCGGTGGTTGTTTGGGTGAGTCGGACATCCAGCTCACCTCAAAGCGTCAGGTTTTCAGACGGCAGCCCAAGCGCTACCCGCCCGTAATTGGTGCCCGCCGCGTCGAAATTGAAGGCGAGATGCGAGTTCGCGGCATGAGCATCGCGGAATTGGCGTTGCAACGCGCCCGATGTGAACAGGCTGCGCGCGCCGCTCGCTGCAAACAGGAGAGATACTGCTTCGGTGCAAAGATTGACCGCGAACGCACCATCGCGTCGGAGCTTCGTCTTCGCGGCAATGCTTGGGATATTGCCACACTGAATGTCGGCAAACACCTCAACACAGTTCGTGCGCATGATCAGCCGCGCGGCATCGATCTTCGCGGACGCCTCCGCGATCTTGATCTGCGTGCTCTGCAGGTCCCCGATCTTGGCCCGATTAAAGGTCGAGGCGCGGTGCCGCGCGCTCTCGACATAATCGTCGAGGCAAGCCTGCGCGTTTCCCAGACCAACTCCAGACAATACATAGGGAAACAACGAGAACACCGGTAGCATGTAGAGCGCGCCCGGATTGACAACGCTGCCTGGCGTTGAGCCACCGGCCAGATCGCTGACGGCAATCGTCATATGCTCGGGAACGAATGCGTCAGCTACCCGCACATCGTTCGACCCGGTTCCACGCAAACCAGCCGCATTCCAGGTGTCGTCGATACTATAGTCTCGCCTGTTCAGCAGGAACAACCGGTATTCGACACCATCGGCTTCATCATCCGAAGCAACCACGCTCGCGAGCATGTTCCACCCGCATGCTTCTACCCCGGACGAGAACGGCCAATGACCACTCAGCACATATCCGCCACTTGTCTTCCTGGCACGACCTGCCGGGAAGACAAAGGAAGACGCAATCAGCGTGTCTGGATCGCCCCCCCACACTGTGCTCTGCGCTTCCGGCGCGAACATACCCAGCATCCAGTGGTGACTGGCAAGATTGGCAAAGTTCCACGAAACCGAGGCGTCGCCCTGCCCCAGGGCATCAGCGCAGTCGACGAGCGCGACGTAGTCGAGTTCGCTTCCGCCAACACGTCTGGGCTGCAGGATTCGAAACAGCCCACTATCGTGCAGATCCCGCTCGGTCTCAGGTGGCAACCGGCGCAACTCTTCGGTCCGTGCCGCTCGTTCTCGCAAGGCCGGCACAAGCCCTCTCGCTCTCGCGACCATCAGCGCGTAACGATCCCGGTCTGCCCCTGGCGGCACCCCTGCGTCGAGTCTACGGCCAACCTCAACCATGGTCTCTTCCTCTGTTCGAGCTCCAGACACTCGGGCGATCGGGGTCGGCTCAGTTTATCGAGCGATCACCAGAGATCAAGGCGTGCGACCTGCGGCCCGTCCATTCGAGGCACAGAATCGACAACTACCGCCGCCGCCCGTTGAGCGAACGCATGCGGCGGCACTTCGTCCGCACACGGCAAGCCACTCCAACATTTCCTCGCCTAGCTTCGATGTGCCGTCGACGCTCCGGTTGCCCATCCCACTGCGAACCGGATACGCAAAGAAGCCCGGCGGCCATTCGGCCACCGGGCTTCCAACGTCGCCGAGCGGATGACAGCAGCCCAATCCCCACTCCGGCGTTAGACGAGCTCCTTTCGCCAATAGAGCGTGTGCTGCCATGCCCAGGGCGAAACGGGCTCGAAGAGCCTGTACCCCTGGCGAATGAAGTTGTTCGCCGAGAAAACGTTATCTGTCGTGTCCGAAACGATTGCCTTCCAACCGGCACGCCGCGCTCGCGTCTCCAGGGCACGAGTAAGCCGCACTTGCAGGCCGTGGCCGCAATGCGGCATGGCAACGCCGACACGGCACAGATATCCAGCGTTGACAACGTGCGTTGAAGGAACGACACCAGCAAAGGCAATTGGTTTCGTTCCGCTGAATGCAATCCACCAATGACCCTGCTCAAAATCGGGTACACGGGTCCCGTCGCAGAACACCAGCCGATGGAGTTCGGTAAGCGCGTCCGCCACCTCGTCATCCTGCGAATCGACCTCGCGAATCCGGTACATTGCCGCACCTCAAGAGTTTCATTGTCGGCCAAAGTGCCCAGACCTACGATCTGGACGCGGTCCGCCAGTGCCGAAGGGCAAGGCCCGCTACTTTCCGAGCGTGGCTTTGATGCCCAGCCAAACAGCTCCGAGAAGGCCGGTGGCGATGACGGTGATCACCGCCTTGAAAGTATAACTCTGCGCCTGCTCGACGCTTCGTCGCCAGCGCCGCAGGTGTTGAAAATCGGACCGCAGCTCACGCCGGTCTCCCTCTTCGAAGCCGAATGAAGTCAAAACCGTCGCAATGGTCTTGACCACTACGGCGTCGATATCGCTTCGGCGCACTCGATCCTGTTCAATCAGCGTTTCCATGATGATCGCTTTGACATCGGCTTCGTGCATCGGATCACCGTCGTATGATGCGCGCAACATTCTCAAACGTACGCTTTCCAAAGTAGAAGCCCATGATCATGCCGGCCCAGGTGCTGACGTCTCCGGTGAGTTGCGGCGTCGTCCCAAGCCCGAGAACTTTGTCCCAAATGACGCATTTCGCGAAAAACACCAACGTGACGTAAAAGGCCAATTTTTCGGGCTCCCAGGGGTGACCGATCTCGGCGATCTTCAGTTGACCGTGTATCTGTATTTCCGCTGTCTGTGCCGCGACCTCGCTTGCAGCGAGATCGGCAGCGATCTTGCTGTCAACGTTGCCGGCCTTCAGTTTGGCCTGATACGCATCGATCAGCCCCTTGATGACGGGACCGCCAAGGAAGGAAAGGATAGCCATCCACATCGATCAGCTCTTTCCCATCGACCGCAACCGCGCAACGATCGTGATCGTCGAGATTCCGATCATGGTGTAGGCGAGATACTGAGGATTGTTCTTCAGGGCTTCTATGACTTGGGCCTTGAGGTCCGGGTCGCCGAGAGCCGACGCGATCGGGTCAAGGCACTGGAAGACTGTTCCAATACCGGTCAGGAAGAGGCCCCAGATCACCGTTACCGATCGCCCCGTCAGCGCCCAGGCCTTGCCCCAGAACGTATTTGCTTCAATGTAAAACGACTTGAGGATTGGAATCGCGTGCAGGATCGGCCGCATGACGATGAAGTAAGCGCAAAGCAGTCCGGGCACGGTAAGGAAAAGCCAAAGCATCGTCATTTCTTCCCGAAGAGAGATTTGAAAAGGTCAACAAAAAAGGCTCCGAGGGAGCCTTTGGCAGGATCACGGATCGATGGGGTGACCGAGGGTGGCCTACGCGGCGGCGCAGGTGGCTGTGTTGCGGGGATGATCTTCGCCCCCGAGAAGGTAATTGTCGGATCGAGTTGCATCATCGCGGCCAACAGCCCGGCACACCCCAACTGTTGATCCACGACGCTGGCGTCGTAAACTCCATCCCGAACATACTTGCCCGAGACGTACTGATCCGTGCCAGACCAGATGTAGGGCGACGGCCGCCCCCGAGCAGCATAGCCGAGCCCGTTGTACTGCTCGAGCATGGTTAGCGTACCGCCGATCGACCAATCATGGTTACGAGCAGCAAATGGGGCGCAGTTCACCAGTGCATCATAGGCGCCGTCCTCCCACGTCTTGAAAGGGCCCCTTCCCTTCGGCACGTGGACAGAGACGCTCCCGAGCGGGTCACCCTGCCCAAGCTGGGTATTCCAGTTCTGGGAGGCCTCGCGCTCATGGGCGACCGCGATGAAGAACCAGGGAACGCCGGTCTTGAATGATACAGTTTGATAGCGAGCCTTAGCCTTTGGGTCGATGAGCCTCTTGGCCATACCGGAGAAACTCCGGGTCAGTTTCGCTTTTGTCCAGCGGGCCGTGTTCGCCACCGTTAGGGCAACGAGGTCAGTCATGGCATCTCCAACGAAAAGGCCGCCCGAAGGCGGCGGCTGGGCCTGCGCTATTGAGAGCTCGGCCAGTGCGCTTGCGCGACTATCCCAAGGGCGTGCTATAGGTTGCGCATGAAAGTGGCCTACCGACCTGACATCGACGGCTTGAGAGCGGTAGCTGTTTCTGCAGTGGTCCTATTCCACGCATTTCCCGGATCGCTACCTGGCGGATTCGTCGGCGTGGACGTCTTCTTTGTCATCTCGGGATATCTCATTACTGGAATTGTGACGTCAGAGCTGCACGACAAGACATTTAGCCTTGCGACATTCTACGAAAGACGTATTCGGCGGATTTTCCCGGCCCTGATCGTTGTTTTGGCGGCAACCGTGTCTATTGGGCTCCGCCTTCTCCTTCCAAACGAGTTGCATTCGCTCGGGAAAAACGCAGTCGCGAGCGCTCTGTTCGCTGCCAATCTGATGTTGCTATCCGAGGTCAACTACTTCGATATCGACGCACACCTTAAGCCGCTTTTGCACCTCTGGTCCCTCGGCATTGAGGAGCAATTCTATTTGGTGTGGCCTCTGATTTTGTGGGCGCTTCCACGACGTAGTGCGCCGTGGGCAGCGAGCATCGGCCTAGTTGCCTCGTTCGCTCTCAATCTGGCGTTGGTCGGTGGGCATCCGTCAGCGGCGTTCTTTCTGCCGTTTACTCGCGCTTGGGAACTTATGGCCGGCGCATTGCTAACGTTCATCCCCACTCCGTCAAAAGCAACAAAGGAGCTTGCGGCAGTCGTGGGACTGGTCGCCATCGAGACGTCATTCTTTTTGTTTACCGACAAGATGACCTTCCCCGGCGCTGCAGCTGCTCTTCCAGTAGCAGGTACGTTCCTGCTAATTATGTCCGAGGGCGCCACCGTAAACCGCATTCTTTCGCTTAAACCGTTCGTCGGTATAGGGCTTGTGAGTTACTCCCTATATCTGTGGCATTGGCCAGTTCTCGTATTCCTCCAAGTCTACCTTTTCAGGCAGCTCAATGACACTTTAGGACTTGTCGCGGTCGTATTGGCGTCCGTCCTCTCCGTGGTGACTTATTTTGCAGTGGAGCGGCCATTGCGACGCCAGTCCAGAGTTGCGCCGATAGGCGCCGCCATGGCTGCGGCAGGGTTGTTCGGGTTGTATGCCGCCCTGGTGAAGGTGCCGGATCTACCCAGCCCACTCCAAGCCATGATTAGCGCACCCGATGGCGTGAGTGCGTGGCGTGTGCACGAATGTATCTTGCTTGACGGCGAGGACGGCGATTTCCGAAATTGTTCAGAGAGCAAGCGACCGTTGATCGCAATTTGGGGGGATTCAACGGCCTCCGCGCTAATTCCCGGATTTAGAAAGCTGCAACAAGACCACGAATTCGGGATTGCACAGCTGACCGTAAGCTCCTGCCATCCGCTGTTGGTTCTGGCGCACTCAGCCAGCCCATATTGCCTGAAAAAGAACGCCGAGATTGTTCGACGCATTTCGGAGATCAAGCCAGATGTTGTAGTGCTTCACGCCATCTGGGACGTTAACGATAGGACCGGAACCACCAAACCGACCATCGACGCCCTTCGCGCTGCCGGTGTTCCTCGAATTGTTATTCTGGGACCGGTCCCGGTTTGGCGAGGCGGCCTCCCCAATGCCGCAGTGGACTACTATAGGCGAAGCGGTCAGATAATTCCTGAGCGAACCTCCCAGTTTGTAGACAGCGATGCAGGTGACAAAGTCATGAGTGTCATAGCTGCTCAGTTAGGTGTCCAATACGTATCCGTAAGAAAAGCCATGTGTCGTGGTGACGAATGCTTGACCCGGGTCAACGGATCAATCACCGCGAGAGACATTATCCATCTTACCAAGGCCGGCTCGGAATTCTTGATTCAACAAATCGCACCACAACTCGGCATCGAGTGACGAGCGGCACGCATTCTATATGATCCTAATGATGTAGTTGCAGAGAATGGTCGGCTGTAGGATCGCGTGAGCGGCGCTGCCACCCACGGCGGCGTTCGTGAGCGCGATGTTCGAAAGTCGCGAGTCCGTCACTACGTTACCGTCAACACCGTTGCTGAGCTGCAAGCCTGCTACAGGAGATTGTGCATTGCCGTTAAACCCGCCGTAAATGCGACCTTGAACAACATGGCTATGGCCGCCGTCCGACAGAGTATTCGCGTGCGTGTGTAACGGGATCTCCGCTACGGTCAGGGTGTGGGTTTCAGTGCCCCCAATACCGCCTAAGGCGATGCTATTCACGGTGGCACCGGATAGCCGCCCGATCCCACCGTCTGCCGCGGCAGAGACCCGACCGCGCTTGTCTGGAAGGTTGAACGTCGTAGTACCGTCACCGATGCCGAACGTGGTGCCCATCGCAGCGAACAGTGTCGCATAAGTCGCGCGCGAGATCGCCTGTCCGACCGGAAAGACAAACGAGCTGTTCGGAGCGGTGGGCGCCCAATAGTCCATTCCCGCCGCAAGCGGCACGTTGTACGGATTGCCAAAGAAGCCGTGCAGGTACCATGCTGCATCGGAGCTATTGTAGGTAGCAGCATAAGGCGTGCCTTGAATGATAACGCCGGCTTGCAACTCGACGCTAGGCGCGATTCTCAACGGACGGCTCCCGAGCCCATCCACATTTATGACGGTTATCGCTCCGTTAGTGACGTGCGGCGTGAACGCAATCATCACACCGTTCATGCTCGTGAAGCTGTCGAATTGCTGATAGCTTGAAAGCGTGTATGAGGTGCTGGATCCGCCTGTGACGATCGCGCCGGCGATGTCGTCGCGGTACTTCGCGGTCGCCGCCATCATCGCGCGCGCAGAGTCATTGACGCTCGACGGGGCCTGCCCTTCCTGCCAATTGATCGAGCTATCGGCGGTCGCATCGGAGGCCGCCACCCGCGACCACTTGAAGAGAGTCATGGTACTATCCCTTGATGATTTTGTCATCGTCGATGAGCGGATATCCCGCCGCTATTCCGCGCGACCGAGCTGGAGATATTGTGTGCACGGACAGGCTGGAGCTCGTGCGATCAGCAGATTACGGATCACGCTAATGGGCACGCCGGGGCTTTCCGCGGCTACGGCCTGCGCCCGAGCATCGATGATCGCTTCAATGTGATTGTACCTATCAGGATACAATGAGAGGTCGGTGCGGCGCTCCTCTTCGAGGACAGTCGGAAACCAGGGATTGTCCCGCCAGCTCGCCCCAATGACGATCGATCCCGGTGGCTTGCGGCCGCGCAGGAAGTCGTCGATCGCATCCGACTTGCGTCGTGGATTCCAGCTTGCCCACAGCTCCGAACCCGGCGCACGGATCGTCGGCCGCAGCAGCGCAAGACTATGCGCACTCAACGACTGCGCCTCATCGACCCACGCGACCTTGAATCCCTCCAGGCTTTTGATCGAATCGGCCGTGTGATCCATCATGCCGCGGAAGATGATCACACCATCGCCGGGCGTTGCGATCTTGTCGGAGTAGAGCTTGAATCCCCTGCCAATGCCAAGAGACGCGATCTTGCCTTCGATCAGCCGTTTGGACGATTGCGCTAACGTGCGCTGCGCTTCCCGAATACAAACCGCGAGCGTGCCGCGCTCGGCCTGGCACATCTCGACCAGAAGCTCACCGAAGAAATGCGATTTTCCTGATCCTCGGCCGCCGAACGCTCCCTTGTAACGCGCCGGCTGCAGCAGCGGCTCGAACACTTTCGCGGTTGGAATTTTCAGGATCGACAAGGCTGCTCTCGATAGGCAAGGCGGCTTACACGCCGGTCGGGTGTCTTGACGATCCCTGGCGATCGTCGGCCGTGATCTGTCACTGACGAGGACGCGGCCGGATCAGGCCCGCAGGCCAGCCATTTGTATCCGTCTCCGGAACGTCGGACTTATCCGGAAGGCCAAAGACCGACGGGGGCAGGTATCGCGTGGCCTGCCCGCTGAACGGGCTCAGCGATCTCCTCGCCGCCGAAGGCGCAGCAGCCCGCGGAGTGGACGCTCCGAGTTCTTAATGACGTGATTGAACGTTTCGAAAAGACCTTCGACACGCAACTCAAGCGATCCGTTGGGATTGAATGAACTGCCACCGCAACACCTAGATATCCTCACCCTCAGCCTCTTCAGGCTCGACGATAATTCTCTCGATGCGGTGCACAAGCTCGAGCGCTCCATCACCGTTCTCGATCGCCTGCGACGCTTTGCCCCAGCCACGATCGAGGATGGCGTTGGCGGCGGAGACGCGGGCAGCCGGGGTTGCGTTGGTCGATCGCATCACGCCGACCAGCACGTTGATCGCGCTTCTCGTATGACTCCTCGCAAGCGAACGGATCTGTGTAACCGTCTTCGCCACCTCACTTCTCCTGCCAATCGGACGGGAGATATTCACTCGGAGCCGTGTCCGCGTGATCTGGTTCTAGATCCGGCAACGCCGAGCGAAATGCGATCGTGGGAAAGTCCGTCCTTTCGCGATCCAGGCGCGGTCGCGGGATGAACTGGATGAACTCGGCGCTCATGCCGCCTCCAGCAAAGCAACGGCGATCAAACTCACGAGCGCAAGCGATATCAGATAGGCGGTCATACATACCTCGTTGATAGGCCGACAGCGCGCAATGCGGCGATGGAATGAATGTGCGGCAGACCGCGCGGCGGGCGGCGATCTTTGGGGCGCGAACCTTATCCCTGATGAGTGGGGCCGCGGGCGACGCCGGCTTTCGCCGCGTCGCCGGGCCGACGCGTTCGCGCGCGCCGGCCAATTTGTAAGCGTTCTGGTGGTTCGGACGGCGGCGCGCTGACGACGCTCAGGCGACGGGCTGGGAGGATGTGGCGTCGTGACGTGGCGGCCGCCGTCCGATTGGTGAAACGGCAAAGAAAAAAGCCCTCCGCGGATTGCTCCGCGCGGGCTCAACAATTTCTGATTTTCCGATTATGCCGGTGAGTTGCCCGACGTGTCAACCGTTTTTGCAAGCTGAATGCGATCGGTAAATTGCGTCGCGCCAGCTGCTTGATCACAGCGACCGTCATCGCGGTACATGTAGCCATAGAAAGGAATGTGCGGCAGATCGCGCAGTGGGCGGCGATCTTTGGGGCGCGAGCCTTATCCCCTGACGAATGGGGCCGCGGGCGGCGCCGACTTTCGCCGCGCCGCAGGACCGGCGCGTTCGCGCGCACCGGCCAATTTCGTGCTCGTTTCAATGGGTTCGGACGGCGGCTCGCTTGCGACGCTCAGACGACGGCTGGGAGGATGTGGCGTCGTGACGTTGCGGCCGCCGTCCGATGGGTGAAACGGCAAACAAAAAGCCCGCCGCGGATTGCTCCGCGCGGGCTCAACAATTTCTGATTTTCCGATTATGCCGGTGAGTTGCCCGACGAGTCAACCCGTTTTTACGAGCTGAACGCGATCGGTAAAATATGATGCGTCAGCTTCGACGGTGAGAAACCTCCTTCACCGAAAGTCCGCGCATGATGCCGGAATCGCAACACGAGCTGGCGTCGGTCGCCCTATGTTTGTTGCGATGATGTCAGTGTGCCGCTGAGTTGCCCGACGCGTCAAGCGGACAGCCGGCTCACAATGTTTGGATCGACATCAGGACAGTTTTTGGCGCGTGTCAGTCCAACCGACCCGCGCCGCCGTTAGATTGCAAGGAGGAAGCGCCGATGTATTTCGTTGCTGCCGTGCTCGCGGTCCTGTCCGGCCTGTTCTATGCCGCGGGCCATCATCAGATTGGTTCGATCGGTACCACCATGTGCCAGTATGGCGGCATCTTCTGCGACAGCCCGGTGCTGGTTCTCGTCGGTGCCGGGTTCGCCGCGGCGTGGGGCATGCTCGTCAGCGTGCGCTGATCATCCCGCGCGAGCGCCCGCACCTATTGCGGCGGGATCGGGTTTGCCGGTTGAGCAGGCTTTGGGCCGGGCGGAGCAGGCTCAATCGGCGCCTTGGGCTCGGTCGGCATCACATTTGCGCCGGCCGCACGTGCGGCCTCGCCAGTCGTCGAGTAATTGGCGGAAGCGGCGGGCTGCACCTTCGGCTTGCTCCACGGACCGTGGTCGACGACCAGCATGCCCAACACGCCGAGGATCGCAACCACCGCCGCAACCAGCAGCGGCGCGCCACCATGCCGATTTCTATGCTTGACCGAACGGCCATCCGATATGCCATGCGCCTGCATTGTCATCACCGTCTCCTCCACGGAAACAAGCCGCGACCGGCGCGTAAGTTTCCGGTTCCGCGATGTGAAAGCCAGACATGTTGGTGGAACCAATCCATAGCCACCGAATTTCCCCGATACGCGGCCGCTACCGGCCGTTCAAAGCACGCCCGGATCGTCAAGAGTGGCACCTGGCTTTCAGCGAAATCGCGGCACGGCACATGAGCTCCGAAACACCCGAGTCCCCGCTTCAGCCCACGCTCGGTGAGCGAGCGATCGACACCGCGACGGATGTTTCGCGCACCATCACGGAGGTCTCGGACGGACTTCGCGCGGCGGCCGATCGCCTCAGCGAGGCGATCGCAAGCTCGCGCCGGCCTGGCGGCGCCTTGGCCACGGTGAGTGCGGTCACGCGTGAAGCGCCGCTCGCAAGTCTGTTCGTCGCGTTTCTGCTCGGCGTTGCCGTGGCGCGCCGGCGCTAGGCGTCGATGCCCGCGACGACCGTCCTAGAACTTGCCCTTCGCGGCGTCCTTGGTTGCGGACATTACGCTTCCGCTGATCTGCCGCATATGTTCGCCGGCATTGGTGAACTGGCTGCGCAGGAATTCCGACTGGATCCGCATCGCCTCCTGCAGATCGGTCGCGTGCACGAGCTTGCGCGCATGCTCGAACGCCGCCTTCATGTTCTGCTCGGTGAAGGAAAGAGCCTGTTTGGAAATTTCGGTCCCCGTCCCCGGCATCGCCGTCATCGACTTGCTCGCCGCATCAAAGAACAGGCCGAAGGCCTGCTCGGCCTGGTCGATGGTCTTTTCCGCGAGATCGCGCAACTCGGCGGGAACTTCAAGCTTCGGTTCAATCATGATCACGCCCCCTGAAATTAGCGTCGGCCGACGTTAGCATAGATTGTGACGGCGTCAGCGCCGTATCGCCAACGATAAGAGGCCCCGTTCGCTCCGGCCACCGAGGAAAAATTACCTAGCAGCGACGGGACTGCGCCATCGCGGGATTCCAATCATGTCAGCACTGTGGCATAGTGATTCGGCCTTACCGTTGATCGCGTTCGCGTCTCGTCTCGCGTCTCTTGGGGAATATGGGGATCCGATGCTGCGCGCCGTTCGTCCGACACCGACCTGCACCCGCTTCAAGACCAGTATAGAGATGCCGTGCATGAAGTGCGGCACGCAGATGCGGCTTGCCTTGATCGAGCCGCGCGATCAGGTCTACGACGTGCTGACCTATCAGTGCACGCCCTGCAATTCCGGCGAAAGCTTCCTGAACGCGCGCTAGGCCGCCGGCCCATTCAGTCGTTCAGCACCGCAGCCCCCGCTTCCGTCAGCTCAGGCTCGCCGTCATGCAGTTCGACGAGGCCAAGCCCGGTGAGGACACGCAGGTCCTCGTCGCTGACCGGTGACAATTTGAGCCTGCGCGCCTGGATGTCCCGAAGGGTCCAGCGCAGGCCGATGGCGCGCTCGAGTGAAAATTCGGCGAATGGATTATCTGCCATTCGCCTCGACTAGTGCCGCATTTGGATCAGACTTTGTCTCTGCCGCGGCGGCTTCATGGATATCACGGATTGATTATGAGTTGGCGCGATCGGGGTGCCCAGCGTGCCCTGATCGCGCCATATGTCTTTCGCAGCCGCTCAGTAGCGATAGGGCTCGATATCGAGCAGCGGGAATGCGCTGAACACGCTCGGCAGGTTGGTCGGCATCGCCGGATGCAGATAAGACTTGTCCAGTTCGGCAAAGCTGGTAGCGCCGAGCAGACCGAGGCAGCGGATCACCTCGTCCTCCAGCAGTTCAAGCATCCGAACGATGCCGGCCTCGCCGGCCGCGGCGAGCGCCCAGCACTGCAGACGGCCGATCCCGACAAGGTCTGCCCCCGAGACGATGGCCTTGACGATGTCGGCGCCGCGGCAGATCGAGCCGTCGACCATGATCTTGGCACGGCCGGCGACGGCCTCGACGATCTCGGGCAGGACATGCATGGAGCCGCGGCCGTGGTCGAGCTGCCGCCCGCCATGATTTGAGACATAGATCCAGTCGACCCCGTGATCGAGCGCGATCCTTGCGTCTTCCGCGGTGGCGATACCCTTGAGGATCAGCGGAATCTTGAACTTGTCCTTGATCAATTTCACCGTCCGCCATTCCAGACCCTTCTGGAAGTCGCCGCCGGTGGCGCGGATGCGGCTTTCCCGGACGTAGCGCTTGGCAATGTCGCGCTCGCGCCGGCTGTAGTGGGCGGTGTCCACGGTGAGGCAGAACGCGGCGTAACCGTTGTCGATGGTGCGGCTCACCACATCCTCGACGAAAGCATCGTCGCCGCGCACGTAGAGCTGGAATATGCGCAAGGCCTCAGGCGCCGCCTTGGCGGTATTCTCCAGCCCGGGTTCGGACACCGAGCTCAGCATATGGGCCGCGCCGAACGAACCGGCGCCGCGCGCAACGGCCGCGCCCGCGTCGGGATCGAAGATTTCGAGCGCGCCGACCGGGGCGATCATCACGGGAAGCCGGAGCTTGCGGCCGAACACCTCCGTCGAGGGATCGACATTGATGACGTTGCGCAGCACGCGCGGCCGGAACGCGATCTCGTCGAGCGCCATTCTGTTGCGGCGCATCGTGGTCTCGGTCTCCGAAGCGCCGACGATGTAATCCCAGGCATTCTGGTTCAGCTTGGCGCGGGCGCTTCGCGCGAATTCGTGCAGGTTCTGAAATTCCTCGCCGCTGGCGCCGAGCTCGACATTGCGCGCCTGCCGAATGGGGGTCCCGTCATTCATGGTGTTTCTTCTCCCGATTTGGCCGGCACATTAGCCGCAGACAAACCGGAAAAGCTACCACCATGACCCACGAATCCGGCCAGCGAAGGCCAGCTATTCGCCCATGAGATAGATCGGCCTTCGACGCGCCGCTACCGCTCCAGATTGACCTTGCCTCGCTGCCAGCTAGCTGCCCGAAAACCGGTTTCGGTATTCGGTCGGCGACACGCCGAGGTGGCGCAGGAAGGCCCGCCGCATTCGCTCATCATCACCAAACCCCGCTCGTTTGGCGACCTCGACGACGCCGCCGATCTGGCGGCTTTCGAGCAGCAGGCGCGCAGTCTCCACCCGCAGCGCCTCGACACCGCTTGCAGGTGTCATGCCGGTGCGGCTGACATAGGTCCGGGCAAAGGTGCGCGGCGTCATCCCGGCCTTTTCCGCGAGGGTCTCGACCTTGAGGTCTTCAGTGATGTTCTCGATGATCCAGGCATGCAGCGCGCTGAAACGTCCCTCGACGTCCGACGCTTGGGCCGCAAGAACGGTCGAGAACTGGCTCTGCCCACCCGGCCGCTTCAGGAACACCACGAGCCTGCGCGCGACATCGAGCGCGATGGTGTGGCCGAAATCCTCCTCGATCATCGCGAGCGCCAGGTCGATGCCGGCGCTGACGCCCGCCGATGACCAGACATGTCCATCCTTGACGAAAATCGCATTGGGCTCGACGCGGATATTGGGAAAGCTGTCCTGCAGACGAGGACAATAGCGCCAGTGCGTTGCAGCACGCTTGCCATCCAGGATCCCGGTCCAAGCCAGCGCAAATGCGCCGAGGCAGACCGATGCGATGCGGCGCGCCTTCGGCAGCGCCTTCGCAATCCAGTCCATCAACTCGGCGTCGTTGCGGATCTTCCAGATGCCGGGCCCACCCGGAATCACCAGCGTGTCGACCTCTGTGGGCGCAACACTGGTGATCGGCGCCGTGTCGATCATCATGCCGACATCGGTCGGCACCAAGCCGCCAGACGTCGACAGATAGGAAAGCGAATAGTCCGGCCCGGGCAGTTCGATCGCCTCCAGCTCAGCGAACACCTGAGCCGGCCCCGAAATGTCGAGCAAGGTCACGCCCGGAAAGGCGACGATCGCGATCCGTCGCGGCGCTTTCCTGTCGCGCGGCTCAGGCCGGGGCGGTTTGGCAGCTTTCGAGGGCATATTGTCCTTTAAGCCATTCGAGCCCGCCCTGTATAGCTCGCGATGGAATTCTGGAGTTCTGCCATGTCGCGACATCTGGGCGGCGGATACGAGGCGATCAAATCGCCGTGGGCGGATTACGCGATCTACAGTCTACCCGACGCCTCCCGGATCGAAGCCTGCGACCGTCAGCCGCTGATGGACGCCATGAACGGCATCATTGCCGTCAACTGGCAGGCCACCGAGCCGCACTGGACCTCGGCCTCGTCACCCTTCGATAAGAAGTACAGCCTGATCCTCGTCTATGACGGCTCCGGCCTCGTGGCCTTCTCGGTCTACCGCATCCTGCAAATGTCGGCCGGGCTTGGAATCTATCGCAGCGGCACGGAAGTACTGCCGGCGCATCAGGGCCGCGGCTTGTACGGCTTCTTCACGGCAGAAGTCCTGAAATGTTCGGGCGCCGCCGAGCGAGCCGACGGCAACGTGCTCTACGGGTGGCGGACGCGCAATCCGATCGTGTGGGCAGCGAACGCTAAGATTTGCGAAAAAGTGTCTCCATCATTGCTCGATGGTGCGCAGGACCCGGCACTGCAGGCGGCCTGTGTCGAGATGTGCACTTCGCTCTATCCGGGCAAGCCGCTCGAACTGCCCGACATGATCATGCGTGGCGCTTACGGCCACATTAAGCACCATCGGCAGGCCTATCATGGCACCGCGTCGCTGGTCGATGCCGCGATGTCGCGAAAGATTCCAAATTCAGCGGATGCCCTTTTCTCGGTGGGTTACGCGAGGGTGTGATGTCGATGCTCGGACAACAAGCCGTTTTCGCCCCGACGTCGCGCTTAACCGATCGCGCCTACCTGGCCTGGACGGCTGTGGCTATCGCCTATGCCATCGCCTTCCTGCAGCGCGTGGCGCCGCAATCGGTCAGCCTCAGCTTCATGCACGACTTCAACACCGACGCGGCCGGTGTGGCGATGTTGGCCTCGAGTTACTTCTGGGGCTACACCTTGATGCAGATTCCGGCCGGCCTTCTGGTCGATCGTTACGGCGTCAAGCGCGTCGTCCTCGTCAGCATGATCGCCTCGTCACTCGGCAGCGCGGCGTTCGCGCTGGCGCCGAATCTGCTCGACGTCTTTGCTGCGCGCCTGATCGTCGCCTGCGGCGATGCGCTTGTCTTTACCGCACTTCTGAAGCTCGTCGCGCAAAGCTTTGCCGATGAGCGTTTCGGCATGATGTCAGGCATTTCACAGGTCTCCGGATACGTCGGCGGCGTGATCGCGACGACACCTCTGGCAGCCGCCGTCTCGGGGTTCGGCTGGCGGGCCTGCTTCCTGTTCATTGCCTGCATCGGCCTCGCCAACCTCGCCTTCGCCAAGGTCACGCTCAAGCCTGATCCGGCGTCGCACAGCAACAAGACACTGAAGGGCGTTGTGATCGCCGCGCGACAATCGCTGGCCCATGTCGCGAACTGGGGTTGCGCAATGACGTTTGCCTCGCACTTCGCGGTCGTGACGACGCTGTCGGGCGTCTGGGGCATTCCGATGGTCGCCCACCTCTTCCACATCTCGCCGACGGCTGCCGGCACGCCGCTGCTCGCCTTCATGATAGGCAATGCGTTCGGCTCGATCTTCCTCGGTCACGCCGCCGATCGTGCCGCCGCGGCGCTCGACCGCGCACTGATCGGCATTTGCGCATTGCGCATGCTGCTGATCGCGATGCTGCTACCGCCGGTCGCCCAGACATTCGGTCTCGCTTACGTCACCGTCGTGTTCACGATCCTGGGCCTCGTCGCCGGCGGCACCGTCCCGCTGGTGCTGAAATGCGTCAAGAAGCTCTACACCTCCGACTTGATCGGCGTGGGCGCTTCCGTGAACACCACCGCCGCGGGACTCTTCGCCGGCGTCTCGCAGCCGATCATCGGCTTTGCGATGCTTACCGCCAGCAGCGTCTCCGGCACCGACGCCGTGCATAACGCAGCCGCGATCGGTGACGGCGGTTACAGCGCCTTGATCGTCATTCTGCTTCTGATGTCGCTGCCCGGCGTTGCCGGGCCGCTGATGATGAGAAGCAAGTTGATAGCTCGTTAGTGTCGTTATGAGTGTAGGGGGTGTTATGGAGCGCTTGTTCTTGAAAAGAGGCGACGTTGCGTCGAACTTTCCGGTCAGCAGCTGGCAGAGCGTGATGTTCTCCGAGTTTGAGGCGCAGATGAGCAGCGAGGCAAGGCCGTTTCCTTGCGTGTTCGGAGTGACCGGGCATCGCCAGGATCAGCTCCGCTACCTCTTCCTCGATCCGTATGACGTTGCGGTGCTCGGCGAACAGCTTGCACAATATGTTTCGGAGGCACGCTCGTTCGGCCCCAACACCTCATTGATCGTGTTCACGAGGCCCCGCCCCGTGCAGACGCTCGACGCCTATTATCGCAAGATGTGGCTGACGCTCGATCAGCTCGCACGCCTGGACAAGAATCCGTGGCCATCAGATATTCCGGAACAGATCGACCACCCGATGTGGGAGTTCTCGTTTGCGGGCGAGCCGATCTTCGTCGTATGCACGACGCCCGCCCATGTGATGCGCCAGAGCCGTCGATCCAGCGCGTTCATGCTCACGTTCCAGCCGCGCTGGGTATTCGAGAAGATCCTCGGAACGGAAAAGGCGGCAAATGCTGCATTTTCCGAGGTGCGCAAGCGCCTGATCCCATACGACAGTGCGAGCCCCTCCCCGCTTCTTGGCCGCTACGGCGCGACCGATGGCCGCGAATACCTGCAGTACTTCCTGCACGACGACAACAATGCGAGCGGAGGCTGCCCGTTTGCCAAGCTCGCACAGAACAAGACACCTCCGATCGCGAACAAGGAACAGGCAGCATGACCCAGATCATCGCCAGCACGAAGACTGAATTTGCCATCGATCGGGAGATCCTGAACCTGCTTCCGGCCCAGGGCTCCGTCGAGCTGCAGCACGATGCGGCAGGCAAGGTGCATCACTTCCATACCCATCCGGTCGATGAAATCCTGATGATCGTCAGCGGCCGGCTGAACTTCATCTGGGACGGCGGCGAGCGGGTCGTCGGTGCCGGCGACACCATCTTTCTGCCTGCCGGCACCCGACATCAATCCGAAGCGCTCGAGGGCGGTGCGATCTACGTCATTGCGACGCAGCCGCCAGCCAGACCGATGAGCAACTGACACACAGGGAAAACGCGAACACCTCAGGATAGTGAAGGATCGCGCGGCGGTTCAACCGCCAAACGTTCGACCAGCTCGATGATCTCGGAACGCTGGCCGGGCGCAAGTCGACGGAGAGCCTTCAACAGTCGCAGGCTTTCCAGTGTTTCGCTCGATGGAGCTCCGAGCTTGTTCTGCAGCTCTGCAACATATGTGGGATTTTTCATCTCGCACCTTAAGTGAGGATTACGAATGGCATACCCAGGTAAGCGTGAAGGCTTGGCCCAGAAGGTCGACACCGCAGCTCAAGAGGCCGAACGCCTCGGCCTGACCACGGCAACCTTGATACTCCGGATGGCACGCCTCGAGATCGATCGGGCGGAGCCCGAGGAGGTTGAAACTATGCCAAGGAACAACTTGCGCAGCAAGCCGAACTGAGGTTCCGGCACGGGCCGGTTCCGCTTCACGGGGCCTCCGGCCCGCATCGACGCCGTAAACGACATCGCACGAGGCGTGAGGCTTTGCTCTCGCCTGCGGGTCAGGTTGCCATTACGTGGATCTGATCTTTGGCGCAGGCTGACTGGCTAGCCGGTGTTGCCTGCCTTGCCGAACGCGCCTGCCTCGGCCAACGCGGCGATGCGCCGGTCGTCATACCCAAGCGTCTTGCTCAGCACTTCCCTGGTGTGCTGACCGAGCAGCGGCGCCGCGACGGGATCGACCGTCGGCGTCAAGCTCATGCCGACCGGCGATTCGATGTTCGGAACCGAGCCGGCGGTTGGATGCGCGATCTTGCTGAGGCGATGCCGATCGCGCACTTCAGGCGCGTTGAAGCCCTCCTCGACCGTACGCAAATATCCCACCGGAATGTTGGCCTTCTTCATCTTCGCCATCCAGTGCTCGAGCGTGTCGCTTGCAAACACGCTGGCAATGATGCCGCGCAGCTTCTCCTTGTTGGCGGACCGCGCCTTGCGGTGGGCAAATTCGGGGTCGGTGACGAGATCCGGGCGTTCGAGCACGTCGGTGACAAGCCGGCGATAGAGCCGGTCGTTGGCACAGGCCATATAGAGCGGACCATCGGACGCCCGGTAGACGCCGACAGTCGGCGAGCCGTTCGGCGAGTTGCCGAAACGGCCGGGGTTGTTGCCATTGATGAGATAGGCCATTCCATAGAAGCCGGTCATCGATACCGCAGTGTCGATCAACGCGACCTCGACCTGCTGGCCGCGGCCGAGCCGATCCCGCGCGATCAAGGCCAGCAGGATGGCGTTGCAGGCCGACATGCCGGTTGCCATGTCCACGATCGGTGGTCCGGTGCGCACCGGTTCTCCATCCGGAAAGCCGTTGAGCGACATGAAGCCGCTTTCGGCCTGCGTGATCGGGTCGAAGCCCGGGCGCAGCGCGAAATCGCCTTTGCGGCCGTAGGCCGAGATCGAGCAATAGATCAGCCGCGGATTGGTCTCCGCGACCGATGCATAGTCGAGGCCAAATTTCTTCATTACGCCGCCGGAGAAGTTCTCCACCACGACGTCGGCCTTGGCGATCAGCGCGCGCGCGACGTCGAGCGCAGCCGGATTGTTGAAATCGAGCGCAATGCCACGCTTGTTGCGGTTGAGGCTGAGATACGCGGCACTCTCTCCGCCGATTTCGGCGTGCTCGTAGGCGCGCGTGTCGTCCCCGCCGTCCGGATTCTCGATCTTGATGACCTCGGCCCCGAAGTCGGCCAGCGTTTGCGTACAGGCCGGGCCGGCAACGACGCGGGTGAAGTCGACAACCAGCAGGCCGTCAAGCGCCGTCGGAACTCCCTCCCCGCGCGGCGCGCGCCCTGGCAATTCTGGTCTGGTCATGATCCGGCGCTTCCCATGTTATTTTGTCAGGCGAAATACGACGGCCCTACCAGGACCGGTACTGCACGCCTTTTAGCGGAAGCTCGTGACCAAAACCAAACCCGGATTTTGCAGGGCGGGACCTTCGCCTGACATGGCTGTCGTCGGCAAAAGACGGCCCGCAGTGCCTACGCGCGGTCGGGCGACTTGAACGTCGCGGAAATCGGCTGGATGCTGAAGCGAGAGCCGCGTCCGGCAAGCAGGGGAATAGATATCTGCGGGTAGCAACATTCGGTCGCCACCCGCTTTCGTCACCGCGAACCGCGGCGCTATTCGGCAATTATCTCGCCGGAGCCGCCGAACTCGGCCGGGAAGTCCTTCAACTTCGGCAGGCCGTCGCGTATCGGCAGCACCGCCTCGGAATAGTTGACGTGAACGCCAGGGTTGAACTTCAGCGTCGGGATCGTCGCGGTAAAGACGTCGACGAGCCCAAGCGTCGGGTGGTTGGTCATCAGGTGACCGCCGCACTTGTTGCAATATTTGCGCTGGCTCATTGCGGTCTTCTCGAATGTCGCGATGTGGTCGGCGCCCTTGGTGACCTCGACCGCCTCAGGCTTCCAGAGACTGAACGCATTCACCGGGCCGCCGGACCAGGAACGGCATGAACGGCAGTGGCAGTAGCCCATCGCCTCGGGCTCCCCCGTGACCTTGAGCTCGACGGCGCCGCAGAAGCAGTTTCCAGTGTGATTCATTGGTCGGTTCTCCTTGGGTGAAGTGGTCGGACTTCGCGCCGGCATCGACCCACGTTACTCGTGATGTTCGCGATGCAGGATAAGACGTAGGCGGACGTAGCCGCGGCGAACTCCCTGGTGGACGTACCAGACCATTCCCAGCACGAGAGGCAATCACATTGCGCTCGCATGCAGGCAGGTCGTCGACGCGAGCGAAGTTACATGAAAGTCCGCGCCGCTGTCGACCATCTTCCACCCGGCACGGCCGCGCACATCACCCATCACCCATCACCCAAGGATGGCGCTCACTGCGAGGCAAAGCACCATGCCGCAATGTGATGAATAGTTGTCGTACCGGTTGCCTGCACGGCAACCGGCACGTGAGCACGTCACCCTGGATCAGCGTTAACGGTCCTTCGCCGGACCCCGGTCCGGTGTTGCGAGCCCGTACATCAGCGCCAGCCGATCCAGGCATTCCTTGAGGCGCCGCGCGAAATAGTCCTGCCAGCGCTGCGTGCACAATCCACGCCGCTGCCCAACCTGCTCCATGGTCATGCCGAGGATCAGGACGTCGTGCACCAGCGCCGAACCGTCGGCGCCGAGCTCGTGTTCCGCACGATTCAAGCGCAGCGTCGCCTGGCGCTGCCCCTCCGTGATCGGCTCACGTTGCTGACCGCCATCAACATACTCCCGCGTCGTGTCTACCGCGCGCGGGCCACGCTCGGCCTTCTCCCAGTCATTCTGGAAAGCCCGACCGCTCCGATATTGTGTGTCGTCGATCTGCCGGTGTGCATGCAACCGGCCGAGCGGATCGTTGCGGATCGAGCGAAACGCGATGATCTTATTGCCCGGCTCGAGTGCCAGGGGATCGTCGACCGCGACGGTCGTCACCTCGGCATTGAAGGGCAGATCCTGGGAGCGACGATCATGCGTTCCAGCGGGATCGTACGGTTTCCGGCCCTTTGTGCGCGGCATTGGCAAGCTCCAAAAATGAGTCGTGGGAGCGCGCGGCATCTCCCGCGCGGTTGCGGTAGTGGGATCGACATGCGTCGGTCGGATGACAGCCTCAGCTGGCCGCGATGGCTTGAAGCCAGGCGTCGTTCAGTACAGGTCTCACCGAGGCGTCGGGATCGCGGCTCAAGTGGAAATGCGGGGCGCAGTAGCTCGAGCCCGGTCGGCGCGGATGACCACAGAAGGTCATGGCTTCGTCCTCGGCATCCCCGCCATAAGGATAACGGCAGTCTCCGGGTTGGAGATCAAGCAACGAGAGGTGCCGTGGCGCGACTGCCGCGCAGCGAAGCCGGGGCATCTCCACCATTTCGGTGAAAATCCTTGGACAGCGAAGCAGATTGAGCTTCGGCTCGGCCCTCCGGTCACACGGCCACCCGCGGAGTTCAGGCAAGGATGGTTTCGGTGGATCGAGGTGACCCGGCAGGGTCGGCTCGGGCCGATCGAGGCCCGCCAGTCCCATGCGCTGCGCCCGGCTCAGCGCCGCGTTGCGGGTATAGGCCGTATTGAAGGTTGCGTTGATCGTGTCAGCTATTTCCGAATAGGACAAGCCGCGGGCGCGCAGGTCCTGCAGGGCAGCCGAATGCTCCGGCAGCCAGTTCATCATTTCCATTCCAAATTCCCATTTCTGTCATTCTGCCGGCGCCTTGCATAACTTCCGATATTCCGAACAAAAAGTCAAGCTTGAATTCTGATAATCGTAACGGTAGTAATGTATCCGGGTTTGGAGAGGATGAAACATGCTGGACGCGGCGCTGATTGAACGAGCACTGGAAAAGACGGGTAAGAGCAAAGGCGGGCTGGCCCGCGCGATGGGGGTTCGGGCCGGCGCGGTGTCCGAAATCCTGTCGGGAATACGACTGATCAAGGCATCGGAGATCGCCCCGATCATGGAGTATCTGGAGCTGAACTCGGTGCCGATCGTGGGCCGGGTCGGCGCCGGCGCTTCTATCCAGCCGGAGCTGGAGCAGGTGCCGCCGGAAGGTCTCGGGGAAATCGAGCTTCCTTTCCCGATGACGGAGGAGACCGTTGCTTTCGAGGTTTCGGGCGATTCGATGCTGCCGAAATACGAGAACGGCGATGTGATCGTGGTCTATCGCGAGCAGCGCTATCCGCTGTCGAGCTTCTACGGAGAGGAAGCTGCGGTCCGGCTGAAGAGCGGCGAGCGCTACCTGAAGACGATCGAACGCGGCAGCTCTTCTGGCACCGTCAATCTCAAGAGCTTCAATGCCAAGCCGATCAACGGCGTCAAGCTCGAATGGATCGGCGAGATCTGCGTCACCCTGCCCCGTGGCCAGATCGAGCGGCTGCGCGGCAAGACGGCGGCGAAGGGGCGGAAATCCGCACCCAAGGGCGGCCGATCGTCCGAGAAGTAGCGCTCCTTCTGGACCCGCCCGGACCGATTCGGCGCCACTGCACCGAATCGGTCTGGGCCGTCGAGCTTGAATTCCGATTATCGGCAATTTCTCTTGACATAATTCCGATTATCGGAAATAATGGTCGGTGTCAGTCAACGCACCGAACCACCAGGCATGCAGTATTTCGTCGTGATGATCGACTATGGCGGCCGCGAGGCGATCGTCGACCCCGAACTGACGCGGCGCGAGGTCGTCTCGCGGATCGCGTCGGGGGAATATACGAACGTCAGCTTTATTCACGAGATCGCCGGATGCTCGGTTGAGGATGTCACGGACGACATCCTCTCCGAGGCCGCCCTACCCGAGATCCCCCTCACCGGCGCGGAGCTGCAAGCCAAAACGCTGGATCACATCCGCGACCGGCGGAAGCACGAACCGGTGTGACGGCACTCACGTGGTGATTGCGAAAACGTGATCTTTCTTGCGCCGGCCACTTGGCCGGACCCCGAAACGGACTAGATAGGGTTCACGCAGAGTCTATTCGGACCAGGCGTGGGTTCCCATTAGATTAGCGAATCGTTTTCTCGGGCCGGCAGCTTTCAGCTTCAAATGACTTCGACAACAAACGCCGAGATCGCGAGAGCCGATGGCGATCTCCGGATCGCGCTGCTGCTTGGCGTCGCAAACTGGTTCCTCTTCCTCGACCATATTCCGCATAACTTCGTCAGCGCGCTAACCATGCGCAATTTCGGCTTTAGCGGCGCGACCGACCTTTTTGTGTTCGTCGGCGGCTACGCGGTGACGCTCTTCTACGCAAGGATGACGCTGGAGCGCGGATTCCTGGTGGCGGCAACCCGCATCTTCAAGCGGGTATGGCAGCTCTATGCCGCCTATATCGTTCTGTTCGTGATCTATGTCGAGTTGATCAGCTATGTCGCCGCGCGCACCGCGGCGCCCGAGATCATCAGCGAATTCAACATCACCGGCTTTATCGACCACCCGGTCCGGACGCTGATCTACGGCTTGTTCCTGCAGGCCAAACCGCTCAATCTCGACGTGTTGCAACTCATCATCGCACTGATGGCATTCCAGCCGATCGTCGTCTTCGGACTGCTGTACGTCCCGAACGTGACGCTTCTTGCATCCGTCACACTTTACGCGGCCGCCCGCGTACTCGACTGGAACCTGACATCCTATCCGTATGGGGCCTGGTATCTCAATCCGTTCTGCTGGCAATTGCCGTTCGTCATGGGCGGTTGGCTCGCGCTCATCGGCACGCGCTATGCCCCTGCGATCCGCGCGATGCAGGCCAGTTCCGCGCTGCGCGCGACAGCGCTGCTCTATCTGCTGTTCGCGTTGACGATTGCTTCCAGCAGCGAAATCCCGGCACTCGCCCAGATGATGCCAAGCGGATTGAGCGACGTTCTGCTGCAGAACGACCGCGAGGATGTCGCCCCTCACCGTATCCTGCACTTCCTGACCCTGACATTCCTGTTCACCTGGTTGGTGCCGCGCGACTGGGAGCACCTGCGATCATACGCCTTGCAGCCGATCATCAAATGCGGCGAGGAGTGGCTGGCCGTGTTCTGCGCGGGCGTGTTCCTCTCCTTCGCTGCGCACCTCATTCTGATTACCGGCCCGTACTCGCTGGCAAGGCAGGTCGCGGTCAGCCTCGCCGGCATCGCGGCGATGACGGCCGTTGCCTACTACGTCTCGTGGTCGAAGCAACAGGACAGCAAATCGACCGTCGGCGTTCATTCCTGAACCCGACGGTCTAATCGATGAGCTGTGCATGCCTTAGCCGCGTCTCGCTGTCGTGCAACATTGCGGTATCGAGCCCGCCTGCTGCCGCTGCACCGGTCGCGCAGGCGAACATGCGGTAGAACTGCAAGCCGTCATAGGCGACCAGCAACAGGTCGACGCCCGCATTCAAGGCCTCCACGACCGCCGTGCAGACGTCGTGCTGATAGATCGCGCCCATCACCAGATCATCCGTCATGACGATGCCCTGATAGTTCCAGGTCTTCCGGATCAGCCCGTCGACGACCGCCTTGGAATGCGACGCCGGCCGTCCGGGGTCGAGCGCACTCACCGCCACATGCCCGACCATCAGTCGCGCGCCGCTCGTCGACAGCACATCACGGAACGGACGCCAGTCGGTCGCCTCCAGTTCACCGACCGGCGTATCGAGATCGGCATTGAAATGATGGGTGTCAGCGCGCACCCGGCCCAGTCCGGGAAAGTGCTTCACCGTGGCGCTGACGCCCGCAGTCTCGAGGCCATGGATGTAGGCGCCTGCGATCGCGCTCACCGTGGCCGGATCGGCGGAGATCGCACGCTGATTGGTCAGCGTGTTGAAATCGAGCCGATTGCGCTTGGCTTCCGGCCGAAGGTCGAGCACCGGAGCAAAATTGAGGTTGATGCCAAGCGACGCCAACTCACGTCCATGAACCCGCCCGAACTCCTCGGCTCGCGTTCTTCGCTCGTCCGGCGCCAGCTCCGCCAATGTGGCAAGCGCGGGCAGCCTCGTCAGCGGCGGGGCGAGATGCGAGACGATGCCACCTTCCTGATCCGTCGCGACCATCAGTGGCGGCAGCCCCGCAGCTCGCCGCTTGCCCTGCAGTTTGGCGATTTCCGCCTTCAAGTCATCAGCCGTCCTGCCGGCGACATTGCGCCGGGTGACATAGATGCCGGCAATGAACCCCTTCTCCACGAGCGGCGCGACCTCGTCGAACGACCGATAGCCGACGATAAAATGCTGACCGAGTGACCGCGCAAGCACCGGCTCAGTCTGGAGAACAAGATGCCTCCGCACCTCGAACACACCATGCGCGGCCAGCATCGCAGGCGGCGGCAGGCACCACAGGATGACCAAAAGCCTTCCTGCCCAACTCCGCCTGCGCCAGGCGGCGCGGCGGATCAGCATGAATACGATGATAATGCTTGCAACCACGAGGAGAACGTTACCCGGCCCGCGCAGCGGGACCAGATACGGATCGTTGTGGTTGATGCCCGCGAGGACGAAGACCAGGCCCGCGATCCAGAGCAGGAGTGTGCCGATACATTTGCTGACTTGCATTGGACCACGCGCGACTGAAGAGGCCGATCGGCTTCGTCCGTATCAGACGGGATTCACTGGCGCGAGCCGATAAGTCGCACCTGCACGCAATCTGCATAAAAATCCTGAACTCTTGCAGATCCTGTTCCCGGCATTTGCACATGTACGCCTCAAGGTTCGTTCGTGCGGCACTTCGATCCCGAACCCAAGCAAGCGGCTCGAGGCGCCGCGGCCGACACATCCCAGCGATCCTGAGGTCATCATGACAAGCCTTGCGCCACCGGAGATCGAAACCCGATCAGTCGACAACAAGCTTCTCCCGGTCAAAATCGCGGCCACGCTCGCTCTCGCGGCATTGGCCGATTGGTTGTTCTACGACCAGCGTCTCGGGCTTTCCGTCGTCATTTTTGCAGTCGCGCTCGCTTGCGCGTCGTTGTTCGTCAACCTTGGCAATCTCGGCCATCGTCGATTGCTGCTCGCCGGGATGGTCATGCTCGCCGGGCTGCTGCCTGCGATCGAGGAGCTCAACGCGGCTTCACTGGTCATTATTGTCCTCGCGCTCGGCGCCGGACTGATGCTGACGACCAATCATCATCTCGACGGTCTCGCCGCGGGAGCTTCCTCCCTGCTCGATCTCTATCTGGTCGGTCCCTTCAGATTGTTCCGGGATGTGATCAGCGCTTTCAATTGGCCTGCACTCACCAGAGGCTTCACCCTATGGTGCGTGCCATTGGTGCTCGGAAGCCTCTTTATCCTGCTGTTCGTGGCAGCCAACCCATTGCTGGCGAAATGGATCGGCCAGCTGAATCCGGGTGACCCTTCCTCCTATCTCAGCATGGGCCGTGCGCTGTTCTGGATCGCGGCGCTGGCAATGGTGTGGCCTTTCGTCCAGGTCAAATGGCCTAGGAGTGCCGAGCTTGCGGACGACGCGCGCAGATTTGCCACAAACGATCCGCCGCGGACGGCCGATATCACGAGCTTGCTCAGTGCCGGTACGATTCTGCGCTCGCTGATCCTGTTCAACCTGCTGTTTTCGATCCAGACCGTCCTCGATTTGATCTATCTCTGGGGCAACGGGACCCTGCCCGCCGACGTGACCTACGCGTCCTACGCACATCGCGGCGCGTATCCGCTGATCGTCACCGCGCTGCTCGCCGCGGGCTTCGTCCTGGTGACCATGCGGCCGGGTGGCGCCGCCGAGCGGTCGCGCGTGATGCGCGCACTCGTTTATTTCTGGATCGGACAGAATGTACTGCTGGTGATCTCATCGATGCTCCGGCTTGACCTTTACGTTCAGACTTACCTGCTCACCTATTGGCGTATCGCGGCTTTCGTCTGGATGCTGCTTGTCGTGCTCGGCCTGGTCCTGATCCTGGGGCGTATCGTCCTGCAGCGCTCGAACGATTGGCTGATCCGTACCAACCTGCTCGCATTGACGGTCGTCCTCTACGCTTGCTCCTTGATCAACTTTGCCGCCATCATTGGCGACTACAACATCAGCCATAGCCGGGAAGCCTTGGGCAGCGGGGTCAACCTGGATATCGACTATCTGGTCCGGCTCGGACCGCAGGCTCTCCCGGCGATCGATCGGGGGCTCGCGCTCCACGCTTACGATCCCAACCTTGTTTACCGCCGCAATTGCCTTGTAAAAGAGCAGCGCGAGCGTATGACCTCCTGGCGCAGCTGGGGCTTCCGCAACTTGCGGCTTCAGCGCATGCTGGATCGCCAGCAGGACTCCGCCGCAAGCTAGATCGCCTCGTATCCGGAGTGGACCGTGACCAACCGCATTCTTGTCGTCGACGATGACCTCCATATCCGGGAGGTCATCCGCGTCGCCCTCAAGAAGGCGGGTATGAACGTGATCGAGGCACGCGACGGGAAGGAGGCCCTGACCCGGTTTTCCGCCGAGCAACCGGACCTGATCGTGCTCGACATCGGCATGCCGGAATTTGACGGCCTCGATGTCTGCCGGGAGGTCCGCAAATCATCCGACGTGCCGATCTTGTTCCTGTCCGCCCGCGACGATGAGATTGATCGCGTCCTCGGGCTCGAGATCGGCGGCGACGACTATGTGACCAAGCCGTTCAGCCCGCGCGAACTCATCGCGCGGGTCAATGTGATTCTGCGACGGCTGGCACCGCGGCCGGGCCCGCCGGAATCGAGCGCGCTCTTCAAGGGGCAGCTCTCGGTCGACCCCGAGCAGCACGTCGCAACGTTCGCAGGCACGCCGCTGCATCTGACCGCGATCGAGTTTGGCATCCTGCGGGCCTTCCTGACGCGGCCCACCGCGGTATTCAACCGTGAGCAGATCATGAGCGCTGCCTATCAACTCAATATCCAGGTCTCCGACCGCACCATCGATAGCCATATCCGCAACATCAGAGCCAAGCTCGCCGCGGTGAAATGCGACAATGTCATCGAGACCGTGCATGGCGTCGGGTTCAAGCTCGGCAGGTGCGAGCCTCCCGCATGACGTCGTTCCGTGCCCGACAGAAGTGGCGCCCGTCGCTCAGCTTCGTCATCTTTGCCGTGCTCGCCCTGGTCGCCGTGCTCCCCTTGCTCGGGCTGTTCTTCTTCCGGCTCTATGACAACCAGCTCATTCGCCAAACCCAGGCCGAACTGATCGCACAGAGCCGCGTACTGGCCGTGATCTATGCGCGGGACGTGCAGGCGCAGCTTGCCAATGGCATCCCTCTCGGCGCCGCGGTTCCACCCGAGGCGCTTCCGGATCCGGGCGATCAGGTGACACCGATCCGGCCCGAGCTCGATCTTGCCGGCAACGATCTTCTGCGGCGACGGCCCGACGCACTGCCCGCACCCAAGCCGGCAGATCCGGCCCATATTGCTATCGGCGCGCGGCTCATGCCCCTCGTGCTGGAAACCCAAAAGGTGACGCTGGCAGGCTTCCGGATTCTCGACCCGCAGGGCGTCGTCATCGCGGGACGCCAGGAGGTCGGACAATCCCTGGCTCATATTGAAGAGGTGGCGGCGGCGCTGCGCGGCCAGTACAGCGCCGCGTTGCGCATCCGCATCCCCGACAAGCCTCCGCCGCCGATCTATTCGATCAGCCGCGGCGTCGGCGTTCACGTCTTCTCGGCAATGCCCGTTATCGTCAATAACCGGGTTGCCGGCGTGATCTATGCGTCGCGGACGCCGAGCAACATCTTCGAGCATCTCTATCGGGAGCGCGGCAAGTTTTTGCTGGCCGCGATCGTTGTCGTCCTGGCCACGATCGCCATCGGCCTGGTATTCTCACGCACCGTCACGCGGCCGATGCGTGAACTGGTCGACCGCGCCGTGCGGATCGGCCGCGGCGACCGCGATGCATTCAAGCCGCTGGACCATTACGGCACCCGTGAGCTCGCGCAACTCTCCGACAGCTTCTTCGGCATGGCGCAGCAATTGTCGCGCCGCTCCGACTACATCGCCACCTTCTCCGCGCACCTGACGCATGAGTTGAAGTCGCCGCTGACCTCGATCAAGGGCGCTGCCGAGTTGCTTCTGGACTCGCTGCAAAGCAAAACGGCGACACTCACGCGGACCGAGCAGACGAATTTCGTATCGAACATCCTCGGCGATGCCGAGCGCCTGGAGGCCATGAGCCACCGGCTCCGCGAGTTGGCCCGCGCCCAGGGCGTGCCGGAGAACGAGCAGACCCGACTATCAAACATCATCGAGAGCCTGAGGAAACAATTTCCGGCCCTTGCCATCAGCGCCCACGGTTGCCTTGAACGTTCGATCGGCATGTCGACCGAAAAGGCCATGATCGTGTTGGCCCATCTGGCCGACAACGCGATCCGTCACAACGCAAAATCGCTGGCCATTGAGACGGTCGGCGAGACGTCCAGCATCCGGGTCACCGTCGGCAATGACGGCGACCCGATCTCCGAGCCGAATCGCGACAGGATCTTCGATGCGTTCTTCACCACCCGCCGTGATGCGGGCGGCACCGGCATGGGGCTCGCGATCGCGCAAGCCGTGATGGTGAGTCACGGTGGCTCGATCCGCCTGCGGCCGTCCAGTCGGAGCGTCACCTTCGAGCTGGAATTCCCAGCAGTCTGACCGGTGACAGGCCAGTGACCGCCCCGGGCAATTTCCCGCGTGATGGACAAAGTGGATATCGAGATCCCGACGCTTCCCAGGCCCCACTTGCGTTCAGGACGCTCAGCCAAGCGTTTGCTTGACGCGCAATTTTGTTTGTGCGCAGCTGCCTAAAACAACAAGGCTACTCAGGGGCAGGACATATGGGCGGGCTTCGACGGGCGTTGGCCGGTTACGGCTTCCTCATCGCATCGATCAATCTGGCGGCAGCGGCGGAACCGATCAAGCTGCGGGTCGCCGACTCCTTTCCGAAGGGACACTATCTCGTCCGTCTCGTGCTCGAGCCCTGGATGGCCGAAGTCCAGAAGCGCACCAACAACGCGGTGACGTTCGAGCACTATCCGGCCCAGCAGCTCGGCAAGGCCGCCGACATGCTCAAGCTGACGCAAACCGGCGTCGCCGATATCGGCTATGTCGCGCCGGCTTACGTCTCCGACAAGATGCCTGTCTCCGAAGTCGCGATGCTTCCCGGCGCGTTCGAGCATTCCTGCCAGGGTACGCTCGCCTATTGGAAGACCGCGCGGAGCGGCGTGATCGCGCAGCAGGATTATACCGCGAACGGCATCCGCCTGCTGCTCGCGGTGAGCCTGCCGCCCTATCGCATCCTGACCGTGAAGCAGCCGGTCAAGGACACAGCCGACATCAACGGACTGAAGCTGCGATCGACCGGCGGCGCGCAGGACCTCACCTTGCGCGCAATCGGCGCCGTGCCGGTACGCATGGCGGCGCCAGACGCCTATGAGTCGCTGTCACGCGGCACGATGGACGGCCTGCTGTTTCCGCTCGAAAGCGTCGTGGCCTATGGCGCCGACAAGCTCGTGAAACATTCCACCGATGGCTTCGGTTTCGCGAGCTTCGTCGTCGCCTATTCGATCAGCGAGAGCAGCTGGAAGAAACTGTCGCCCGAGATCCAGAAGGCGATGATCGACGTCGCCGAGGAGATCCTGCCGTCTGCCTGCAAGGAAGTGCAGAAGCAGGACAGCGAAACCATGAAGTCGATGGAGGCCGCGGGCGTCCATTTCGACACCCTGCAACCCGACGTGGTCGCAAAGCTCAAGGACCTGACCAAGGGCGTCGGCAAGGCATGGGCCGACGGGCTGGATGCACGCGGCAAGCACGGCAGTGACGCCCTGAAGGAATTCGGCGCTGCCGTTGCGGCGGTGCCGGCCCAGTAACGCCGACGGAGCCATACGTGATCAAGACAAGTCTGAAAGCCCTGACCGCCATCGAGAAGGTGACCTCGGCTATCGCAGCGGCCCTGATGTTTGCAATCATGATCATCGTCTTCTCCGATGTCGTGATGCGCTACGTCTTCAACCGGCCGTTCTCCTGGGCCTATGACCTGATCTCGCTCTATGTGATGGCCGGCGTGTTCTTTCTGTCGCTCTCCGGTACCTACGCGGTGAACGGACATATCAGCGTCGATATCCTGCTGCCGCGCTTCTCAGCGATCATCCAGCGCCTCTGCGTCATCATCTCGAACCTCGTTGGTCTCGCCATCTTCGTTCCGATCACCTGGCTCGGCTACCAGCGCGCACTCGACAACTATGTCTCCAGCGACGTGATGGCGGGTGCGATCCCGTGGCCGACCTGGGCATCCTCGATTTTCGTGCCGATCGGTGCCGGTATCCTCGCACTGCGCCTCGCCGTTCATCTCATCGCCAATACCGCAAGCCTCCTGACCGGCGAGAATCTGCTGCCGCTGCCGGCTATCTCCGGTCATTCGGAGAAGGCTGCCGGAGGTTTCGAATGATCCCGACCTTCATCCTCGCGCTGCTGTTCTTCCTGCTTGCGATCGGAACTCCGGTCGCGTTCGCTATGGCGTTCTCAGGCGGGCTCGGCCTCTATCTGACCGGTGGCCTTCCGATCCTGCTCGGCGTGCTGCAGACCACGCCGCTTTCGGCGGTCACCTCCTACGAGCTGATCACGATCCCGATGTTCCTGTTGATGGCGGACCTCGTGCTGCTGTCCGGCGTCGCCGACGACCTGTTCAAGACCGCGGCGGCCTGGGTCGGGCGTATTCCCGGAGGCCTCGGCATGGCGACCGCGCTCGCCGGCGCGGGTTTCGGCTCGATCTGCGGCACCAGCACGGCCTCCGCCGCGACGCTGTCCTCGACCAGCCTGCCCGCGATGATCCGCCAGGGCTATGAGCCAAAGATGGCGGCCGGTGTCGTCGCGATCTCGGGCACGCTCGCGATGCTGCTGCCGACCTCGGTGGCACTGGTTATCTTCGGCCTGCTTGCCGAGGTGAACATCGGGAAGCTGCTGATCAGCGGCATCATCCCGGCGATCTTCGTTACCATCATCATCATGTCGACGATCTACATCCTCGTGCTGCTCGATCCCTCGCGCGCGCCGACAATCTCGGCGGTGACGTGGTCGGAGCGGTTCAGCCTGCTCTGGCAGGTCAGCCCGATGGTGGTGCTGTTCTCGATCGTTACGGGCACGATCTATCTCGGGATCGCGACCCCGACCGAAGCCTCGGCCTTCGGCGCATTCGGCGCGTTCTGTCTCGCCTGCTGGAAGCGCAAGATCAACCTGACCTCGCTCTATACGACGTTACGGCATGCCGCCCAGGGCACCTGCATGATCGTCCTGATCATCATGTGCGCGCATATCTTCGGCTATTTCTTCACGCTGACGCAGGTGACGCAGAACATCGTCGGCTGGGTCGGCGGGCTCGATGTCTCGCGCTGGATCATCATCACGCTGATACTGTGCGGATACATCGTGCTCGGCTCGTTCATGGATCAGATCGCGATCCTGGTGCTGACGGTTCCGATCGTGCTGCCGCTGATCAAGTCGCTCGGATTCGACCCGATCTGGTTCGGCGTCATCAAGATCGTGACCGCCGAGGTCGGCATGATCACGCCGCCGATCGGATTGAACTGCTTCATCGTGGCGCGCTATGCACATCGCCCCGTGGGCGAGGTGTTCCACGGCACATTCCCGCATTTCATCGCGCACCTGATCGCTATCGCCATTTTCGTGGCATTCCCGGAGATCATCCTCTGGCTGCCGAACCACATGCAACATTGAAGAAGCCGTCGGCCGTGACGGCCAGTTCTGGGAGACCCTTATGAACCTCTATTCCCGCTTGCTCGCCGGCGTCGGCACGGCCCTGCTGGCCGCTTCCACATCGCCGGTCTTCGCCCAGGAGAAGATCACGCTGCGCCTTGCCGACAGCCTGCCGTCGGGCCACGTGATTCATGAGCTCGTCGGCAAGCCATTCTCGGAGCTCGTCACCAAGCTGACCAATGGCCAGGTCACCTTCCAGCATTTCCCGGCCGAGCAGCTCGGCAAGGCCAAGGACATGGCCCAGCTCACCGCGCTCGGCGTCGCCGATGTGTCCTACATCGTGCCGTCCTATTCGTCCGACAAGTTTCCGCTGACGGCCGTCGCCGAACTGCCCGGCATCTTCGACAACGAATGCCAGGGCTCGCTCGCCTTCTACAAGGTCTCGCACAATGGCGGCATCCTGGAGACCAAGGAATTTGCCCCCAACCAGCTTCGACCGCTGGTGACGCTGGCGCTCCCGGCCTATCAGGTGCAGCTTGCAACCAGCCGCGAAATCAAGAGCGCAAAGGACCTTGAGGGCCTCAAGATCCGCACCACCGGCGGCGCGATGGATCTGATGATGCGCTCGATCGGCGGCGTGCCGGTACGGATGGCCGCGCCGGAGATCTATGAATCGCTGACCCGCGGCACGCTCGACGGCTTGATCTTCTCCTTCCAGAGCTCTGCGTCCTACGACTTCGGCAAGCTGTTGAAATCGGGCACCGAGGGCCTGAATTTCGGCACTGCGATCTTCACCTATTCAATAGGTGAACTGAAGTTCAAGTCGCTGCCCGAGAATGTGCGCAAGGCGCTGATCGAAGCCGGCGAGCAGACCACGCACGAGGCCTGCAAGCGGTTCGAGGACGGCGAGAAGGCGGCAGCCGACAAGATCAAGTCGCAGGGCATGAAGGTGATCAACTTCAGCGCCGACGACAAGAAGGTATTCGACACCGCCTTCAAGTCGGTGGCACAGGATTGGGTGAAGGACGTCGACAAGCGCGGCAAGCCGGGCACCGACGTCTTCAAGGCCTTCACCGAAGCGCTGGCCGCCACCCATTGAGCAACGCTCCGACGAGAGACACGCCAACCACGCCGGCAGGCCCGCTCGCCGGCGTCAGGATCATCGACCTCACCAGCGTCATGATGGGGCCCTACGCGACCATGATCCTCGGCGACTACGGCGCCGACGTGATCAAGGTCGAGAGCCCGGATGGCGACGTCATGCGCCACGCCGCCCCGATGCGCCATCCCGGGATGGGCGCGATGTACCTGCAGGGCAACCGCAACAAGCGCTCGATCGTGCTAGACCTGAAGAAGCCGGGCGGCCGCGCTGCGCTGCTGCGGCTGGCCGCCGCGGCCGACGTGTTCGTCCACAATGTCCGTCCCGCGGCGATGGCGCGGCTGAAGCTTGGCGCCGACGATCTTCTCGCGACCAACCCGCAGCTCGTCTATACCAGCCTGCACGGCTTCGGAGAGACCGGCCCCTATGCCGGCCGACCCGCCTATGACGACCTGATCCAGGGACTGACGGCGCTGCCCGCGCTCACCGGCCAGATCACCGGTGAGCCGCGCTACTCGCCGGCCACCATGGCCGACCGCATCGTCGGCCTCAACGCGGTCCATGCCATCCTGGCGGCTCTGTTCCATCGCGAGCGCACCGGCGTGGGACAAGCCATCGAAATCCCGATGTTCGAGACCATGGCGCAGTTCGTGCTCGGCGATCACATGGCCGGCCGCAGCTTTGATCCCCCGATCGGACCGCCCGGATACTCCCGTCTGCTATCGCCCGACCGCCGCCCCTACCAGACCAGCGACGGCTACATCTGCGCGCTGGTCTATTCCGACAAGCAATGGAACGCCTTCTTCGCCAAGATCGGCCTTGCCGAAGAGGCCGACCGCGATCCGCGGCTGAACAGTATCTCGGCCCGCACGCGGAACTACGACTTCGTCTACGACTGGTTCTCGCAGATGATGAAAACCCGCAGCACAGCCGAGTGGATGCGGTTCTTTGAAGAGGCCGATATTCCGCATGCGCGGTTGCACGATCTCGATAGCCTGATCGATGATCCGCATCTCGCCACCGTCGGGCTGATCCAATCGCTGGAGCATCCGACGGAAGGAACGCTACGGGTCGCCGGACCAGCCGCGACCTGGAGCCGTACACCGCCATCGATCCGGGCCTATCCGCCGAACCTCGGCGAACATGGCCACGAGATCCTGCGCGAGGCAGGACTTGCGGATGCGGAGATTGCCACCCTCCTCAAGGAGGGCGCGCTGATCGAGCCCAGTTCGTCCTGACTATTTCCTACGTGACGCCAGAATCTTCTCGGCGGCGCGCAGATGCGGCTTGTCCAGCATCTTGCCATCCATCTTGGCGACCCCGGACGGATTATCGGCGAACGCGGCGATCACCCGCTCCGACCAGGCGATCTCCTCATCGGTCGGCATGAAGGCCGCGTTGACGACATCGACATGCTTGGGATGGATCACGGCCTTGGCCAGGAAGCCGTCCTGCCGCGCCGAGATCGCCTCGGCCCTCAGCGCGTCGAGATCGTTGATGTCGGTGGCGATGGTGTCGATCGCAACCACGCCGGCCGCGGCCGCGCCGATCAGGCAGAGATCGCGGGCGAGAATGAACGGTGAGTGATAGCGGCCATCGGTGCGGTTGCGGGTTGCGCCGAGCGAAGCCGCGAGGTCCTCCGCGCCCCACATCATTCCCCATAGCCGCGGGCTCATGTTCTCGAAGTCGAGGATTTTCAAAACCGCCCGCGCCGTCTCGGTCGCGACCGTGACGACCCGCGTGGTGCCCTGCTCGATACCCGAGGCAGCCTCGAAGGCATCGAGATAGAGCGCGAGCCTGTTGACGTCGACGGCGCCGGCACATTTCGGCAACACGATGCCATCGGGCTTCCCGGGCATCACGGCGGCGAGGTCGCCGAGCGTCAGGTCGGTGTCGAGCGCGTTGACGCGGATATAGAGCTTCTGGTCCGGATTGCGCGCATCAAGCATCTGCCGCGTGATCTCGCGCGCAACCACTTTCTGGTCCGGTGCTATGGAATCCTCGAGATCGAGGATCAGGGCATCGGCCGCGGTCTTCTTCGCACTCTCATATTTCCGGGTGCTGTCGCCGGGAACGAACAGGAACGATCGCATCGCTTACGCCTTCGGCTTGCAGTGCATCAGGCCGGTGCGGCGGCAGCTCGCCACCACCTCACCCCGCTGATTGGTCATGGTATGCTCGAATTCGACGATACCCTGGGTCGGCCGCGACTTGCTGGCCCGCTTGCCGACGATCTTGGTATGCGCTTTCAAGGTATCGCCATGAAACACCGGCTTCGGAAACTTGACGTCGGTCATGCCAAGATTGCCGACGGTCGTGCCCAGCGTCGTATCGTACACGCTCATGCCGATCATGATGCCGAGCGTGTAGAGGCTGTTGAACAGCCGCTGGCCGAATTCGGTCTTTTCGGAGAAATGCGCGTCGAGGTGCAGCGGCTGCGGGTTCATGGTCAGTAGGCTGAACATGGTGTTGTCCATCTCCGTCACGGTCCGGCTGAACTCATGATGGAATTCCTGCCCGACCTCGAACTCTTCGAAATACAATCCAGCCATTTACCGTCCCTTGTAGTTGGGCGTCCGCTTCTCGACGAACGCATTCAGCCCTTCCTGGCAATCTTCCGTCGACGCGACCACCACGAAACTTTCGGCCGTGTTCTCCACCGAGCGGCGGAAATCGGCATCGACCGCTCGCATGAAGGCATCGCGGCCGATCTTCATCACGATCGGCGATTTTGTTGCCAGCTTTCGCGCAATCTCGCGAGCACGCTCCAGCGCCGTGCCCTTCGGCACCACCTCGCTCAGCAGACCCATGCGGAAGGCCGTTGCCGCATCGAAGGGCTCGCCGAGGAACAACGGGCCGAACGCCTGATGCTTGCCGACCAGCCGCGGCAATTGCACGAAATGGATCGCCGGGATCAGGCCGACGTCGATCTCGGGATAGCCGAAGGTGGAGCCGTCGCCCGCGATGATAATGTCGCAGGAGATCGCGATCGTCATGCCGCCGGCGCGTACCGCGCCGTCGATCGCCGCAATCGTCGGCTTGCCCATTCGGTACTGCGTATCGTTCAGTGCGAAATACAGCCGCTCGAGGAACGTTTTGGTCTCGATCGCGGGCTTGCCCCTGACGATATCGAGGTCGAGGCCGGCGCAAAAAACCTTGTGGGCGCTGCTGATGATGACGGCGCGCACCGCCTCGTCATCGCGGGCTTTTGCCAGCGCCGCCAACAGCGCGTCGATCAAGGGGATGCTGAGCGCATTGACCGGCGCGCGGTCCAGTACGATCTCCGCGATCTGTCCAGTGACCGAGTAACGAACGAGGTCCGTGCTCATAATGTGTCGTCTCCTCTATCGCTTGGCTTGCCGCACCGCGCCTGATTGCAGCAGGCCGTCGATCTCAGCGGAACCAAATCCGGCTTCTGTCAGCACAGCGCGGCTGTCCTGCCCGACATCCGGCGCAGGGCAGAGGTGATCCTCGGACAGGCTCGCGATCCCCGGCGTCCGCGGCGAATAGACCGCGCCGACGCCGGGCGTGTCCTGGCGCACCGACGCCCTGGTCGCGTCGACGTGAGCGTTGCGCAGCCATTCACCGGGATTGAGGATACGCTCCGCGATGATATCGGCCGCGTGCAGCGCCGTGAGCCAGGCATCCGTCGGCTGGGTCAGGAAGACCTCGCGCAGCTGCGGGATCAGCGTGTCGGCCGCATCGGCACGCCGGGCGAAGTCGGCAAAACGCGGATCGCTGGCGAGATCCTCGCGCGCGATTGCATTGCACAGACGCTTGTATTGCGGCTCGTTCACCAGCGTCACCATCATCCAGCCGTCCTGTGTCTGGTACGTTCCGGCCGGCACATTGAGCGCGCGCGGCGCGCCGCCCTCGAGGATGAACTCGGCGACCTTGTGGCCAAGCAGCGCCGACGTCGACTGGCAGAGATTGACGTCGATCCAGCGGCCGGTGCCGACCGTCGCGCGCGCGAACAGGGTCGTCGCGATCGCCTGGAACGCATAGACGCCGGTAACGACGTCGGAAATGGTCGTACCGACCCGATGCGGCACGCCATCGGTGCCGACGTTGACCGAGACCAACCCCGAAAATGCCTGTGCCACCGAATCCGAGCCGGGCCGCTTTGAATACGGCCCGCTTTGCCCGAAGCCGCTGACCGAGAGATAAATCAGGCCAGGATTGTCGCGCGACAGGCTCTCGTAGCCGAGCCCGAGCCGCCCGGCGACACCGGGGCGAAATCCTTCAATCAGCACGTCGGCCTCACGCGCCAGCCGCTGGGCGACCGCGATCCCATCCTTGTTCTTCATGTCGAGGCACAGGCTGCGCTTGCCGCGGTTGTAGACCGCCGAGAGCGTCGTGTGATTGCCGTAGGTCGTGCCGAGATAGCGCGACCAATCGCCCTCGGGCGGCTCGACCTTGATCACGTCGGCGCCATAGACCCCGAGCAGCATCGCACAATAGGGCGAGGCGATCCCCTGCCCGAAATCGAGCACCTTCAGCCCGCGGTACGGCGCCTCGTGCGTCGGCGTCAGCTTCCCCGCCATTTGTCCTCCCACAGCTGTCGAAGAGCCCTATCGGATGATCCTCTGGATCACGCCCTACAGCGCCAGATAGCGCTGCCGGATGTTGTCGTTGGCCTTCAGCTCTTCGATGGAGGATGTGTAGACGATCTGTCCCTTGTCGATAACCGTCGCGTGGCTCGCAAGGCCAAGGCAAAAATGCATGTTCTGCTCGGCGATCAATACTGTGGCACCGCCGCCGCGGAGCTGCCGCAGCAGTTCGCCGATGCGCTGCACGATAATCGGCGCCAGCCCCTCGCTCGGCTCGTCTAGCAGCAGCAGCACCGGATTGCCCATCAGCGTGCGGGCGATCGCCAGCATCTGCTGCTCGCCGCCGGACAGCCTTCCGGCGATCCGGTGCCGCAGCGGCTCCAGCAGCGGAAACACGTCGTAGACGCGGCGGATCGACCACTCGTCCTCGCCTTCAGGCCCCTTCTTCTGTCCGATGACGAGATTGTCCTCGACCGTGTGCTCGGGAAAGATCTGGCGGTCTTCCGGCACGAAGCCAAGCCCGGCCCGGGCGATGAGATGCGACCGCATTCCGGATACCACCCGGCCGCGCAAGCTCACCGTGCCGCGCCGTGCGGGCGCCAGCCCCATGATCGCCTTCATGGTGGTCGACTTGCCGGCGCCATTTCGGCCGAGCAGCGCCATGGTCTCGCCCTTGCGCACCGACAGGCCGACGCCGAACAGGATCTGGCTGGTGCCGTAGTAGACGTCGAGGTCCTCAACCTGCACCACCGGCTGCGCGCTCATGCCACCGCTCCCGCGTGGTCGTCGCTGCCGAGATAGGCTTCGATGACGGCTTCATTGCTGCGGATCGCATCCGGCGTCCCGGTCGCCAGGATCCGGCCGTAGCACAGCACGACGATCTGCGGCGCGATCTTGAACACGATGTCCATGTCATGCTCAATGAACACGACGGTGATCTTCTGCTTCTCCCAGAGCTCGCGCACCTTGTCGATCATGCGCCAGCGCTCTTCGGTGCCCATGCCCGCGGTCGGCTCGTCCAGCAGCAGCACCTTGGGTTCGAGCACCAGCGCGAGCGCGATATCGAGCAGCTTCTGGTCGCCATGCGACAGCGTCGCCGCAGTCCTGTTGCGCTTGCCGGCAAGGCCGAGCAGCTCCATTGCATGCTCGGCGCGGTCGCGCGTCTCGGCCAGCGGGAAGCGGCGATGCATCGCGCCGGCGCGGCGCTGATCCGCGCAGACCGCGGCCAGCATCGTCTCCTCGACGGTCAGCGACGGAAAGATGCTCGCGACCTGGAAGGCGCGGCCGATGCCATGGCGCACGATCTCCGGCGGCGCCTTGCCTGCCATGTCGACGCTATTGAGCAAGATCTGCCCGGCATCAGGCCGCAGCGCACCCGTGATCAGGTTGAAGAAGGTGCTCTTTCCCGCCCCGTTGGGGCCGATCACGGCGGTGAGCGAGCCGTCGGCAAAGTCGAGCGAGACATTGTCGGTCGCCTTGACGCCGCCGAAGGATTTGGAAAGCCCGCGAATTTCCAGCATGGCTAACCGCGCCCCTCGCCGCGACGCTGCGCGAACCATTCCACGACGAAGTCCATCAGGCCCTTCCGCAGGCCGATGGCAAAGAACAGAATTACGATGCCAAGCACGATGCCGTGATACTCGGTCAGGCGCGTGACGGTATCGTTGAGGATCAAGAGCAGCACCGTGCCGACCATCGGCCCGAGGAAGGTGGTCACGCCGCCGAGCATGTTGATGAAGATGCCCTCGCCGGAGATCGTCCAATAGGCGAACTCGGGATAGGCGCCGGAGACGAACAGCGCCATGATCATGCCGCCGGTCGCGGCGAACAACGCCGCCAGCACGAATATGGTCAGCTTGGCGCGCCAGACGTCGATGCCGATGAAGCTCGCCCGCGTGGCGTTGTCGCGAATCATGCGCAGCGTGTAGCCGAACGGCGACTGTGCGATCTGGCGCATCAGGAACAGTCCGATCACCAGCAGCGCGCAGCTCGCGATGTAGAGATGCAGATGGTTGGATAGGTCGATGCCGAGAAACGGCGGCCGCGGAATGCCGCCACGCAGGCCCTGGTCGCCGCCGGTCAGCGACTGCCACGACAGGATCGTCGAATGGATCAGCATCTGGAACGCCAGCGTGACGAAGGCGAAATAGATCTCCTTCAGCCGCACGCAGATCGCACCGATGACGACGGCGACGACGAATGTCATCGCCAGCGTGGCGACGAAGGCCACCGGAATCGCGACGCCGGCCTTCTGCATCATCAGGCCGAAGCCATAGGCACCGAGGCCGAAGAACATGCCGTGCCCGAATGAGATCAGTCCGGTGTAGCCGACCAGCAGGTTGAGCGACGTCGCGAACAATCCGTAGGCTGCGCATCGGATCACGAAGTCGAGCAGTTGCTTGCTGCCGAAGATGAACGGCAGCAGCGCGAGCAGGACGAACGCCACGAGCGCGATCAGCACATCGCGATAGCGCTGCGGCCTGGCGTCGATCCGGGGAGGGGCAAGCGGCTGCGCGCCCTGTCCGGCCTGCAACTCGGTCATGCGACCTCCTTGCCGAACAGGCCGGTCGGACGCGACACCAGCACGATCACCATGAAGAGATACATCAGCCCCTCGGTGAACAGCGGGAAGCCGAGCGATCCGAACGAGCGGATCAATCCGATCAGCAGCGCACCAATCAGGGCGCCCAGGATCGATCCCATGCCGCCGATCACGGTGACGATGAAGGATTCGATCAGAACCGAGAAACCCATGCCCGGCGTCAGCGAGCGCACCGGCGCCGCCAGCGCTCCCGCGAGCCCCGCCAGCATGCCGCCGAGCGCAAACACGCCGCCATAGATCAGCCCGGTGTTGATGCCGAGCGCCGATACCATACCGGGGTTATGTGCCGCCGCCCGGATCACCTTGCCGATCCTGGAGCACGCCAGCCCCAGCCCGAGAATCACGGCCGCAGCGAGCGCCACGCCGATCAGCAGAAGGTAATACGGCGGCACCACGCCGCCGGCGATGAACAGCGGCGGCACCTGAAAGGCGGCCGGCATGCCCATCGACTTGAATTCGGGTCCCCAGATCATGCGGACGACATCGTCGAAGATCAGCACGAAGGCATAGCAGACCAGGAGCTGCATCAGCACGTCGCGGCCGTAGACCCGGCTCATGAACACGCGCTCGAAGATCAGGCCCAGGATCGCGGTGCCGGCCGCGCCACTCAGCATCGCCAGCGCAAAGCTTCCCGTGAGCTGGTAGGCCGTCATCGCAAAATAGGCGCCAAACATGTAGAAGGCGCCGTGGCTGAAATTGACCACCTTGAGCACGCCGAAGATCAGGGTCAGCCCGACGGCGACGAGAAACAGCAGCATGCCGATGATCAGGCCGCTGGTGGTCTGGGTCACCAGGCACGCAGGGCTGGCGAGGCAACTGGCGAGCGCGTCGAGGTCCACGGGAATCATCCATTACGGCGGGCCGCAACGCCGGCGCGCGACAAGCATCAGATGAAAGGCGGAGACAGCTTGCGGCCCTCTCCGCCTGACATGCGGATCAGGTGTAGCCCTTGCTCTTCTTCCACTCGGCTTCGAGTTCGAAGATGGTCTTCCAGTCACCGGCCTTCACATCAGGCACATAGGGCTCCTGCGGGATCGTCGTGCCCCAGCCGATCGCGTAGCCGACCAGTGTGCGATCGTCCGCCCGCATGGTGACGGTGCCATCGGCGCCGAACGGACACTTGATGGTGAGCCCGGTGAGGACTTCCGCGACCTTCTTGCCGTCGGTCGAGTTCGCCTTCTTGACGGCTTCGTTGAGGAACATGACCGCGGTCGCATTCTGCCACGACCAGTTGGTCGGGTACTCGTTGTACTTGGCCTTGTAGGCATCGCCCCAGGCGGCATTCTCCGGCGTCGCCGGGAATGTCTTGATGTAGCGGTCGCCGGAATGGATGCCCTTCGGCAGGTTCTTCACCACTGTGAGCGCGGTGTAATCGGCCATGTTGACCGCGAACACCTCCATCTGGGTGAACAGCGCGTAGATGTTGGCCTGGTCGATGTAGGATGTGAGATCGCCGCCCCACAGGCATGAATAGAGCGCCTGCGGCTTGGCCTGCAGGATCTTGGTCACGACCTCGGTGTAGTCGGGCTGGAACAGTTTTGGCCAGGACTCGCTGATAATCTCGACGTCAGGCGCGAACTTCTTCAGATACAGCACGAACTCGCCGGTGGTATCGCGGCCATAGGCATAGTCGGGCGAGCAGGTCGCCCATTTCTTGAGGCCCTTGGCCTTGGCAATCCCTGCCGCGTAACCAGCGCCGACGATCGAGTCATGAATGCCCTGCCGCACGCAGCGGAAGGCATTTGGAATGTGCTGCTTGGGATCGGCGGTCAGCGACGACGCCTCCGAGCAGGTGTGGATGCAGAGCACGCCGAGATCGCGCGCCACCTCGTGAACCGCGAACGATCCCGATGATGCCTCACCGTCGAGCAGCATCTCGCAGCCGTCGGTGTTGACGAGCTCGCGCGCGATGCGCGCGGCTTCCTGCGGCTGCCCCTTGGAATCGCGGATCACCATCTCGATCTGCCGCCCGGCAAGGCCGCCGGCGGCATTGACCTTCTCGACTTCCAGCATCACCGCGTTGCGCGAGGATGTGCCGAGCTGCGCGACGCGACCCGACAGAATCGTCGGCATGCCGATCTTGATCGTCTTGGCCTGCGCGCGCGCCGCCCATGGCGCAGCAAAGGTCACCGCACCGGCGCCCATCAGCGCAAGCGTCGAGCGCCGGCTGACGCCCGGTTTCCGGGTCCTCGTCATACTCCCCTCCCTGTCGGGTTCGCGTTCCCAAAATCCCTTGCGGAGATCGTTCCGTCTCCATGCCCGTGATGTTTTCAGAGCAAGGGGGGTGACGTCAAGCCAAAGATGAATTACGACTCATAATTCATCTAGGGAGAAAACGGCGCCAGAATTGGCCCGGCGAGCGGCAAATGATCAATCTTTCCAGCTTCATCGCATTTCATGCCAGGCGGACTCCGGACCGCTGTGCGCTGAAATATCGCGGCGAGGACGTCTCATACGCCGACTTTGACCTGCGGATCCGACAGGTCGGCAGTTGGCTCGCGATGCGCGGGATTGCGCCCGGCGATGTCGTCGCCATCCTGATGAAGAACAGCACCGCTTTTCTCGAGTTGGTGTTCGCAACGAGCCATATCGGCGCGGTTTTCCTGCCGATCAACTATCGGCTGTCGGCCGACGAGGTCGGCTACATCATCGGCAATTCCGGCGCGCGGCTGCTGGTCGCCGATGATGAATTCGCCGCGATCGCAACGGGCGGCGCACCTGTGGTGCTGCTAGGTGAAGTCGCACAGTCGAGCGTCACCAATCTCGCGCCCGACATCGCGCCGGCACCGATCCATGTGCGGCAGCCACGCGATTTGATGCGGCTGATGTACACCTCGGGCACGACCGATCGTCCCAAGGGGGTGATGCTCACCTACGAGAACATCTACTGGAAATCCGCCGACCAGACGCTGGTGCTCGGATTGAACACGGACACCCGGCTGCTCGTGGTCGGCCCGCTCTACCATGTCGGCGCGCTCGATTTGCCCGGCATCGCCGTACTCTGGCACGGCGGCATGCTCTGCATTCACCGCAGCTTCGAACCTGAACCCGCGCTCGCCGCGATCGAGCGCGAGAAACTCAACGCGGCGTGGTTTGCGCCGGTCATGACAACGGCGCTCCTCACCTGCCCCAACCGCGAGCGCTACGATGTCTCCAGCCTGCGATGGGCGATCGGCGGTGGCGAGAAAACGCCGGAGCTGCGCATCCGTGCCTTCTCCGACTATTTCAGGAATGCGCGCTACATCGATGCCTACGGCCTCACCGAAAGCTGCGGCGGCGATACCTTCATGGACGCCGGTCGCGAGATCGAGAAGATCGGGTCGACCGGCCGCGCCATCGCCCATGTCGAGATCGAGATCCGCGACGACGCCGGCAAGCGCCTGCCCGCTGGCCAGGATGGCGAGATCTGCCTGCGCGGGCCGAAGGTGACGCAGGGTTACTGGAAGGACCCCGAGAAGACCGCATCCGCTTTCTTCGGCGACTGGTTTCGCACCGGCGATATCGGCTATCTCGATGACGACGGCTTCCTCTATCTGACCGACCGCAAGAAGGACATGATTATCTCCGGCGGCGAGAACATCGCCTCCTCCGAGGTTGAGCGCGTCATCTACGAAATGCCCGGCGTGCGCGAGGTCGCAGTGATCGGCCTGCGGGACGACCGATGGGGCGAAAAGCCGGTCGCCGTCGTGGTGCTGGACGGCGACGCAAAGCTCGATCTGCCCGACCTCACCAATTTCTGCCGCGCTCGGCTCGCCCGCTTCAAGGTGCCGCGGCAGCTGATCATCCGCGACAGCCTGCCGCGCAATCCATCCGGCAAAGTGCTCAAGCGCGTGCTCCGCGCCGAACTCGAGGCCTCCGCATGACACAAGCGACATCCTCCAAGGTGACAAAGCTCAACCGGGTCGAGCGCAACGCCTGGACCAAGCAGAAGATCTTCGACGCCGCGACCAAGGTCGTCGGCAAATATGGCTATGCCGAAGCCTCGGTTGCCCGCATCACCGAAGCCGCCGGCGTTGCGCAGGGTACCTTCTACAATCACTTCGAGAACCGCCAGGAGCTGCTCGACCAGCTGCTGCCGAAGATCGGCCTCGATATGGTCCGCTTCATCCATGCGCGCACCGGCACCGCCGACGAGGCCAGGCAGGAGATCGAGCGCTTCAGCGCGTTCTTCGACTTCATCCGCGAGGTGCCGGAATTCCTGCGGATTCTCAACGAGGCCGAGTTCTTCGCGCCGATCGGCTACCAGAAGCATTTCGACAACATCTCGAATGCGTATGTCCGGATCCTCCAGCGCGCGCGGGCGGTGGGCGCGACCGACAAATTCAGCGACGAGGAATTCGAGGCCATCGTCCAGGTCCTGATGGGCGCCCGCGGCTATCTCAGCCGCCGCTACTCCTATTCCGAGCACGGCGTCACCGCGGTGCCCGACTATGTGATCACGGCTTACCAGAAGCTGGTCACCCGCGGCCTGTTCAATGCCGGCAACAAGGGAAGCAAGACATGAGCGCTGACGGCACCATCCTCGTCACCGGCGGCAGCCGAGGCATCGGCGCTGCAACCGCAACACTGCTTGCCGATCAGGGACACCGCGTCGTCATCGTCGACATCGCGCCGGAACCGCTAGTCGGCACGAACGTCATCCTTTGGCCGGCACCGTTCGACGTCGCGAGCGAGAGCGCCGTGGTCGCGGGCATTGCGGATATCGAGCAGGCACACGGCCCGACCACCGGTCTCGTCAACGCGGCCGGCGTATTCGGCAAGATGCACACGATCGACCGGGTGCGGATGGAGCAATGGGACCGCGAGGTCAATATCGACCTGCGCGGCACCTTCCTGGTTGCGCGCAGCGTCGGCATCGGGATGGCGAAACGGCGGCATGGCGCGATCGTCAATGTCGCTTCGGTGGCCGGCATGACGTCGGGTCCGATCCACGCCTACACCGCGGCGAAGGCCGGCGTCATCCAGATCACCCAGACGCTTGCCGCGGAATGGGGCCGGACCGGCGTCCGCGTCAACGCGGTGTCTCCCGGCTTCACCCGCACGGCGGCGCTCGAAGCCGGCATCGCGTCGGGCGCGCTGAACAAGGACCTGCTGGCCAGCCCGACGGCGATGAACCGGCTGGTCGAGCCAATGGAAGTGGCGCAGGCGATCGCCTGGCTGCTCTCGCCGCAGAGCAGCGGCGTCACCGGCATCAACCTGCCGGTCGACGCCGGCTACATCGCGGGCACCACTTGGGCCGCCTATGGCGGTTTGCCGGAAGCACGACACAGCTAAGGACAACGCATGAATATCGAGCTTCCGCGCCAACACCTCGATCTGTCCTCCGCCATCGCCGAGGGCGACATCCGCGTGCTGCTGATGGTGCTGGTGCACATGACCGGCGACGAGAAGTGGCTCGAGCCGCCCTACAAGCCGAAGCGCGATGTCCGCCTGATCCCCGATCCGGACGCCGGCGTGCCGAAGCCGATCCAGGACGAGATCCGCGCTGCTGTCCTTAACTTGTTCGCCGACGGCACGCCGAAGCCCGTCATCACCGATCCCGGCGATGAGCTGATGCTGCGGATGATGCGCGCGACTCTCGGCGAGAACGTCGCGCCGGAATATGCACCGTTGATGCGCGAGGAAATGGGTTTCGTTCCCCGCGATGCCCGCTGGCGCACACGTCCCGCTGACGAGAGGCTGGCTCAGCAACATGTGCTGATCGTCGGTGCCGGAGTCTGCGCAATCGCGCTCGGCGTTGCGCTCGGACGGCTCGGCATTCCCTACACCATCGTCGAGAAGCAGGACGAGATCGGCGGCACCTGGTATGTCAACCGTTATCCCGGCTGCGGCGTCGATACGCCGAACCACTCCTATTCGTTCTCGTTTGGCGCCCGCAATCCGTGGACGCGCTACTTCGCTCAGCGCCAGGAATTGCTGGACTATCTGCTCAAGGTCGTGCGCGAGCACGACATCCGCAGACACGTCCGTCTCTCGACCGAGCTGGTCGCCTCGCACTGGGACGAAGCCAAGCGGCGCTGGATCTCGACGCTCAGAACCGCGAACGGCGATGAGACCTTTGAGTCCACCGCGCTGGTCAGCGCGATCGGTCAGCTCAACGATCCCCTGCCCGCCCGCTTCGACGGCGACGAGGATTTCAAGGGCCTCAAGGTCCACTCGGCGCTGTGGTCCGACCACATCAAGCTCGATGGCAAGCATGTCGCCGTGATCGGCACCGGTGCCACCGCGATGCAGCTGGTGCCGTCGATCGCCGATCGCGTCGCCTCGGTCACCGTATACCAGCGCACCGCGCAGTGGGCGCGGCCGGTGAAAGGCTATTCCGATCCGATCACCGAAGGCGCGCAGTGGCTGCTGGCGCATCTGCCGTTCTATGTGCAGTGGTATCGCTTCAACATGTTCTGGCGCTACGGCGACGGGCTGCTGCCGTTCCTGCGCAAGGATCCGGCCTGGCCGCACCCCGAACGCGCTGTCAACAAGGGCAATGACCGCCACCGCGAGGAGCTCGCCGACTTCATCCTCTCCGAACTGAAGGACCGCCCGGACCTGATCGAGAAGTGCATGCCGACCTATCCGCCCTACGGCAAGCGTATCCTGCTCGACAACAACTGGTTCAAGACGCTGACCAGGTCAAATGTCGAGCTGGTCACCGACAAGATCGACCACTTCGCAACCGACGGAATTGTCACCGCCGACGGCACATCGCGGCAGCACGACATCATCGTGATCTCGACCGGCTTCAAGGTCTCCGAGATGGCAGCACGTCTCAACATCACCGGGCGCGACGGCAAGAACCTCAAGCAGGTCTGGGGAAACGACAATCCGACCGCCTATCTCGGCCTCACCGTACCTGACTTCCCCAACTTGTTTCTGATGCTCGGCCCGAACTCGGGACCCGCGCATGGCGGCAGCGTGATCTTCCAGTCGGAATGCCAGAGCCGCTACATTTCGGCCTGCCTGGTTGAGATGATCGAGAACGACATCGCGGCGATCGACGTCGATCCCGCTGCGCATGACGAATACATCCGCAACGTCGATGCGGAGCATGCGCGGCTGATCTGGACGCATCCGGGCATGACGACCTACTACCGCAACAGCCGCGGCCGTGTGTTCTCGGCAATGCCGTGGCGGTTCGTCGACTACTGGAAGATGACGCACGATCCCGACTTCACGCAGTATCGAAAGACCAGGGCGTGACAGGAAGGCTGACCTGAATTCCCTTGTTCGTTAACTTGACAGCAGGCCATAACTGCCGCAGCATTTCGATGACTGCACCTGTTGGGGTGCTGGAGCGCCTGCTCCTCGCGTCGCAGGAATTGTCGGACGATTATGGGATCGGCCGCCAGGCAGCAGAAGCGGACAGATGTCCGTCGGCCCACCCTTGGAGAGGAGCATGACGCCACCGGCGCAAGCCAGCGACCTTGCTCAGCGGCAAGGTCTCGGTGCACGTTGAGGCGATAGCAGCTGCTAGCCGCGTGCGCTGCCGACAATCTGAACATATCCGCAGGACGAGAGCGCAAAGGCCAAGCGCTTTTGGATCCCGAAACACCACTGGTCTATACCAGATATCCTTCGCTAAAACGAAGTAGCAGGGCCCCGCGATGCTTGAATGCACCGGGGCCCATTCGCTTGCGCGCCGTCTCCCCTTCATCACGCCGCATTGTGTCGCCGCTCGGGATCGGGAACAATCGTCCTGACGGGATCAGGAGCGATCATGGAAAAGCCGCGGGTGCGCGTCTACACCGACTACAAATCTCCCTACGCCTATGTCGCCAACAAGCGGCTGTTCGAACTCGAGGAGACCTTCGGCGTCGAACTGGAATGGCTGCCCTACACGCTGCGCATTCCCGAGTTCATGGGCACGGTCGAAGGGCGCACGCCGCATTTCTGGCGCAAGGTGCGCTACTCCTACATGGATGCGCGGCGGTTCGCCAACGCGCAGGAACTGACCATGAAGGGCCCGCGCCGGATCTACGATGCCTTCTATTCAAGCGCTGGGATGCTGTTCGCGCAGCGCCATGGGCTGTTCCGGCCCTATCATGACACGGTCTTCCGGAAGTTCTGGAACCACGAGCTGGAGATCGACGAGTTGTCGGAGATTGCCGGCGTGATTGCCGCTATCGGCGGATCTACCGACGCGTTCGAGGCCTATGTCAACGGCCCTGCCCGCGCCGAGCACGATCGCATCATCGACGAAGCCGAAGCGCTCGGCGTGTTCGGGGTTCCCAGCATGTTGTTCAACGGGGAACTGTTCTGGGGCGGCGACCGTATCGACCTGCTGGTCGAACGGATCAGAAATCCGGAATCGATCGCGCTCGCACTCGGGAGCAGGCACCGAACCTAGGCTCACGCCGTTTTGAACCTGCTTGCCCTCCGCGATCGATCAGCCTCCGTTCAGGATGACCCAACATCCGGTGCGTTCCAGCAAGGGCTTCAACGCAGTGCGATCGCCAGCATCGAGCGCGGCGAACTTCTCGCGCAACTGCTGCAGGCACTTCACCTGATACTTGAACGGCGCCAGCGCATAAGGCAGGCCCCAGACGTTGATCTCGAGGCGCTCAAGGCCCTTCGCGAACGCATCTGCATTGGCGGCCAGGAACGGCAGATAGAGTTCTCCTGCGATCCGCAGCAATGCTTCAGCGAACCCGCCAAGCGCCTGCTCGCGCGAATACCAGCTGCCCTCGACACCGGATGCGTCGTCGAGCCGCCGCACCCAGTGATCGGTGAACGGCGCGCGTTCGCGCATGATCCGCATCGGGGTCGGGTCGGTCGCCATCTCGCTGAGTTGTCCGAACCAGGCAAAGTCCGCCAGCGACGGCTGGCTGCCGAACAGATAGTTCGTCATGCCGACATACGGCTCGAATGCTGCCAGCGTCCGCCGATAGCTCTCCTCGAGCAGCGGCCGGTTCTCGTCCGTCGCACCGAGAATGACCATGCGCGAGATCTGGCGTTGCCGGAACTCCTCGATCTCCTCCCGGCTGCCGGCTCGCGCTTCCGACGTCGACCATTCCTCGCCGGCCCAGCGTGACACATAGGCCTGATCTTCCGGGTCCCACCAGCGATAGAGAAACAGGGGCTTCACCGCCCATTCGTCGGCGACGTCCTCGAGCAGATCGCAGACGAAAGCGACCGCCTTGTCCTCCGGGATCACCGACCTCCCCTGATGGCGCGCTTCCAGATCATAGGCAAGTGTCGTGGTCTCGCCGCGATAACTGCCGTCGGGATATTGCAGGACCGGAATCAGCATCGGCTTCAGATGCGCGGTCGCCGCGCGCAGCGCCTTGGTCATGATCACCCAGTCGTGCGGGATCCGCCGGTAGCGCATCAGCGCGCGCAGCTTGATCGCATAGGGCGACGCGGTCGAGCCGATCAGGCGATAGCGGCCTTCAGTCATGACGACGTTTCCGAAAATGCCGGGCTGCCGTAGGGATAGAATCGTGTGAGGTCGACATTCCTGTAGGGCAGCTTGTCCAGACGCGTGGTGCCGAGGAACGGTTGCTCCGGCTCGACCAGCAGGATCGTCTTGGCAAAGCCATTATCGTCGAAACCGCGCCGGAAATGGACCCGCGACTTGATCGCCATCACGTCGAATGCATCGATGTCAGGCACCAGCGCCTTCAGCGAAAACGGCTCCATGATCTGCACCAGATAGGTGGACAGGATCAGCACATTGTTTCGGCCAAAGCGCACGCAGACCCAGAATTGACCGTAGCCCTCGCCCGCCGCCGAGATGGTACCCTGGATCCGAACCGGATCGCCCGCCGACTCGTCGGCGAGACCGCCGATCTCCATGTCGAAGTTATCGCCGGCCTTGGCACCGGCGGCCTTTAGACTCGCCGTCGCTTTGCCGTCCGCAATGGTCGCAACCACGGTATTGGGGAGGTCCTGCGCGATGATCTCGCGCAGCAGCCAGGTTGCCGATCCCGAACGGTCGCTGTGATCGGCGAGCACCACCGGCGTGTTGCGGTCCGCGACGGCCTGCTTCGCCAGCGCGACGCCCTCGGTGATGCTGTGGAGTTTCGTCGATTGCAGCAACGCTTCACGCAGCCGCCAGATCGTACCGGCGAGATCGCGCGCGATTTGCTCGGCGAGCTTCGGGTTGTCGTTGGTCAGGACCTGCACGGTCATGCCGACGTCGGGAACATCGGCGAACGGAAAGCCGAAGAAGATATTGACGTAGACGTCGACCTCGCGCGCCTCCCACACCAGCGCGCGCTGCACGAGATCCATCCACGGGCGTGCTCCGGTCCATTGCAGCACGGTAGGTGAGATCACCGGAACCTTGATCGTCCTGTGTACCGGCTTGTAGTCGCCGCGGATCGCCCGCACCAGCATGCGCGCCGCGCGCTCGCCCTGCAGATGCGCATCATAATGCGGGAAATATTTGACGGCGAACGCCATGTCCGCCTGCTCAAGGAACGCCTCGTCCTCGTTGCCGTGAGGATCAAAGGTCGCGGCGATGAAAGCCGAGCGCCCGACCACCTCGCGGACTTGTCGCGCCAGATCGGCCTCCGGCCGCGGCACGTCGCGCACGGCCATGGCGCCATGCAGGCACAGATAGACGCCGTCGAACGGCCCCTCCTCCTTGAGCCCGGCAATCATCTTGCCGGTAAAGGTCCGATAAGCCTCCTGGGTGATCCAGCCCGATCCAGTGTAGGTCTTCGGCCAGAGCGGCGATTCGATGCCGACCAGCTCGACCTCGGAGAACTCGCGCGCAACCTGCACGAAGCCGCCCATGTAGTTCTTGGGATCGAACTGCAGCAGCGCCTCGCCCTTGGCCGGCGAGCCCGGATAGATAAAGTCGTCGAGCGTGGTCTCGTTCGGCAGGAACGAGACGGTTTCGTGGGAGAAATGCAGGACGGCGATACGTATCTTGCGATCGCTCATTTTGGTGCGCCTCGGCTGTTTTCCGCAGTGTGGCATCGAAGGCGCCGCGCGCCAATCCGCATTCGGTTTTTGCCCGACAGACCTGCAAATAAGCAGACGCGACGCGGCTTACCGCCGCGCCGATTCTGCTATGGTCCCAGCCAAATAGTCGGGCCCGGCCTCGCAGACATCCCAAGGAGAGAACACCATGAATCCCCCCGTCAGCTCGCCCGCAATCAAGGTCGTGAAATCCGTTCGCGAGCAGGTGAGCGCCGAGGAGTGGCAGGCCCGCGTCGATCTGGCCGCCTGCTACCGTCTCACCGCGATGTACGGCATGACCGAGATGATCGCTAACCACATTTCCTGCCGGGTGCCCGGCACCACCGACCAGTTCCTGATCAACGCCTACGGCATGCTGTACGAAGAGATCGACGCCTCCAGCCTGATCAAGGTCGACGTCGAGGGCAACACGCTGCTCAACGCCAGCGACTATGACGTCAACGTCGCCGGCTTCGTCATTCATAGCGCCATCCATATGGCGAAGCATGACATGGACTGCGTTGCGCACACCCATACGCCGGCCGGCATGGCGGTCTCGGCAATGGAATGCGGCCTGCTGCCGCTGGCGCAGACCTCGATGCGCTTCCTGCACATCGCCTATCACGACTTCGAAGGTATCGCCGACAATGTCGACGAGCGCGAGCGGCTGGTCCGCGACCTCGGTGACAACGAAGCGATGATCCTGCGCAATCACGGCCTCTTGGTGGTCGGTCGCACCGTGCCCGCCGCCTTCAACGTGCTGTTCCGGCTCGAGCGCGCCTGCCAGACCCAGGTGATGGCGCTGTCCTGCAACACCAAGCTGATCTATCCGCCGCAAAACATCCTCGAAGACACCTATGAGCGGATGCTGCCCAAGCCCGGCCGCGCCGCCCGCAACGGCGAGCTCGCCTGGCCGGCGCTGCTGCGCAAGCTCGATCGGGCGGATCCGTCGTATCGGGATTGAGGCGGTTGAGCGCGAGGCGCCACTCCGAATAACGCCGTCGTCCCGGCGAAGGCCGGGACCGATACGCCGCAGCAGCCGTCGCAGGCGAGACTCGGCGTTCCAGCATCGCGTAACAGTTTGCATTCGTCGTTATGCGTCCCGGCCTTCGCCGGGACGACAATGAGTGTTTGGCGCTGCTGATGAGCCATACGCCTGCGCTCTCGCGACATCAGGTCCGAACTCCGATCACCCTGCGCGGAGCCACACCGGAATGCGTAACCAAACGGGTCCCGCTCAGCTTACCGCGACAGGGCATCCGCAGATCGCACTCACCGCTTTCCGCGCGATCTCGCGCAGTTCGGTGCGACGCGCACCGGCACGCGCACGGATCGCGATACTGTGCATCGTGGCCGATGCCAGGATCGCGAGCGCTTCAGGATCGGCGTCGGCTTTGAGTTCGCCTCGCTCTCGCGCGGTCTGGAAGCGAGCTTCGAAATCGGCGTCGATCGCACGGAGTCCCTTCGCCACGCTGCTCCGGATCGCGGTGTCTTCGACCGATTCGACGACCGCGGTACCCAGCACAAAACAGCCGCGCGCGCTGCCGCGCCCCGAGAAATAGATCGACAGCGCGGCGTCGTAGGCCAACATCAGCGCGTCGGCCAGCGGACGCTCCTGCGCCAGAGCTTCGCGCGTCGCGGCCAGACTGATCTCCCAATAGCGATCCAGCGCCTCGAGATAAAGAGCATGCTTGTTTCCGAAAGCAGCGTAAAGGCTCGGCGGATTCATGCCCGTAGCGGCGGCAATGCTATCCAGCGTGGTTCCGGAATAACCGGTCCTCCAGAAGGTTTCCGTGGCTTGCTTCAGCGCGGCTTGGGCATCGTACGCCTTCGGCCGCCCCCGCCGTGCCGGGCCCGATTCGCTGTTCTTTCCCGCCATTGTGCAAATACTCCGATAACCGTTAGCTCACCTATATTTGTATACACCGTTACAAAAATCAAGAGCGCCCCTCTTGACGCCGATCGGGCTCGCTCTATTTTGTCATCAACGTTACAAAATTAAACGGATTGGTGAAGGGCCCTACGATGCGCTTCGATTTTTCGCCGTTCGCCGGCTGGATAGGCGAGTTCAAGGCGTTCCGCGCAGGCGAAGCGCCGATTCAATTGACGGGTGCCATGGGGGCGAATGCGGTCGAGGCACGCTTCGACGGCGGGACCGCCCGTCCGGTATCGGAACCTGCGACCGTGACGTCCGGCAGGGGCTTCAGGGAACGGCTACGGCGGACGCTGATGATAGCGGTGCCGCTGTTTGCCGCAGCAATAGGCGCTGCGGTCTATTTCGCCGGGGAGCCTTACGTCTCCACCGATAACGCGTTCGTCCGCGCGGCGAAGATAACGGTCAATGCCCGCGTCTCGGGCCAGGCGGTCGAGGTCGCCGTCCACGATAATGAGCGGGTCCGCCAGGGCCAGCTGCTGTTCCGGATCGATCCGGAACCCTATCAGATCGCGGTTGATCAGGCGGAGGCACGGCTCGGCAGCGCACGCCTCCAGATCGACGCGCTGAAGGCGACCTATCGCCAGCAACGGGCCGAACTGCAGTCCGCCCAGGATACCGCGGCGTTTGACGAACGCGAATACGAGCGCAAGAAGGCGCTGGTCACCTCGGATTTCACGCCGCGCGCGGTCTATGAGCGCGCGGAGACCGATCTCAAGGTCGCCCGCCAGCGCATCGTGTCGGTCGAACAGCAGATCGCCAACACGGTGGCTGCGCTGGACGGCGACGCCGACATCGCGATCGATCGCCATCCGACGGTTCGTGCAGCCAAGGCCCAGCTCGATCGTGCGAAACTCGACCTCTCCTATGCAACAGTGACGGCGCCGGACGACGGCATCGTGACCAGGGTTGATGACCTGCAGATCGGCGGCTTCGTCAATGCCGGCGCACCGGTGTTTTCGCTGCTGTCGAGCCGGCACGTCTGGATCGAGGCGAACTTCCGCGAAACCAGCCTGACCCATATGCGCCCAGGCCAGGCCGCGACGATCGACGTCGACGCCTATCCGGATCGCACCTTCAAGGCGCACATCGTCAGCATGAGCCCGGGTACCGGTTCGGATTTCTCTGTGCTGCCGCCTGAGAATGCGACCGGCAACTGGGTCAAGGTCGTGCAGCGACTGCCGGTGCGCCTCGAGCTCGATGAGGTTGATCCCAACCGGCCGCTCTATTCGGGCATCAGCGTGACGGCACAGGTTAACACCGGCTATCGCCGCGCCTGGGGTCATCCGCTCCAACTCGCCAACGCGATGGGGGCGGCCAAATGAGCACCACCCTGCCATCAGCGGGAGGCGATGGCCATCGCACTCTCGCGCTATCAGCGTTCGCGGCAACCTATATGCAAGCCGTCAACATCTCGCTGCCGAATGCCGCTCTGCCCCATATCCAGGGCGCCCTGTCGATGGCCACCGACGAGGTCGGCTGGGTGTTCTCTTCCTACATCGCCGCGAGCGCAGTGGTGATGTCGGTGGCGAACTGGCTCGCCGGACGATTTGGCCGCAAGACCGTCTATCAGATGTCGCTCGCCGTCTTCGCGCTTGCGCTTCTGCTCGATACGCTCGCAACGAGTTCAGTGCAGTTCGTGCTCGCCAGGGTCCTTCAGGGTGCGGCGAGCGGACCGCTCGCGCCGCTGTCGCTGGCCATCCTGCTCGAGACACGTCCGCCGGCGCAGCATGCCCGGATCAACCTGATATGGTCGTTGTGCTTCCTGATCGGAATCAGCAGTGGGCCGGGCATTGGCGGCTGGCTCAGCGAGTACTATGGTTGGCGGTCGATTTTCTATGTCAGCCTGCCGGCGACGGCGCTTGTTATGGTGGTGACGGCGTTGCTGCTCCGCGAGAAGCGGGCCGAGCGCTCGAAGCCGTTCGACTTCTTCGGGCTTGCGACTTTCTCGCTCGGTATGATCGGGCTGCAAATGCTGCTCGACCGTAGCGAACGCCTGGAATGGTTCGCGTCGACTGAGATCTGGATCGAAGCAGGTGCCTCGGTGCTCGGCTTCTACCTGTTCATCGTGCACGTTCTGACCACGAAGACGCACTTTCTCCGCACGGCGCTGTTCAAGGATCGCAATCTGGTTCTCTCGACGGTGATCTCGTTTGCGCTTGGATTCGTGTTGCTGCCAACCCTGGCCCTGACCTCGCCGATGCTGGAGGAGTTGCTCAACTATCCGGTTGACACCACCGGCTTCATGACCATCCCCCGCGGCGTGGCGCTGGTTGGAACAGTCGTGATGACGAGCCTGGTGCCCGCCCAGATCGACTACCGGCCGTTCATGCTCGGCGGAATGGCACTTGTGGTCTATGCCAACTGGATGATGCTCGGCTATTCGCCACAAATGGACTGGCAAGCCGTGGTTCAGACCGGCGTTCTCCAGGGGGTTGGTCTCGGCATGCTGATCCCGGCGCTCGGAAAGGCGGCGTTCGGAACACTTGATCCGAAGCTGCGCCCGGAGGGTAGCGCCCTGCTCAACCTGTCGCGGCTCTATGGCAGCACGATCGGAATCGCAGTGGTGCAGATCTTCTTCTACAACAATACGCAGGCCATGCACGCGGCACTCGCCCGCGACCTCACGCCGTACCGGGCCGCCGCGCATGTCGTGGGTTCGATCGGAGCGCCGGGTCTTGCCGCGCTCAACGAACTGGTCACGCAGCAGGCCGCCGTGGTGGCGGTGATCGGCCAGTTCGAGATCCTGATGTTCGCCATACTGGTCGTCAGTCCGCTGGTGCTGCTTCTCCGGAAACCGCGGCCGGCCAACTAGGAAGGGAATATGAGCATGACAATGTCCAGGACGCTTCGTGACACGCGGCTTCCCCTTAATCACGGCGCTGGTGCAATGCCGGCGGTCGGGTTTGGCACACTGATCCCGGATCCGCTTGCAACCAGACAAGCCACCAGGACCGCGCTGGAGGCCGGATTCCGCCTTCTCGACGGTGCGGAACGCTACCGCAACGAAGCGGCGGTCGGCGAGGCAATACAGGACGCCTTCAGTGCAGGAATCGTGCAACGCGAGGAACTGTTCGTCATGACGAAGCTGTGGAACACAAATCATCGCCCGGAACGGGTTATGCCTGCTTTCGACGCCAGCCGGCGGCGATTGCAACTCGACGTAATCGATTGCTATCTGATCCACACACCTTTTGCCTTCCAGCCAGGTGATGAGCAGGATCCGAGGGACGAACGCGGCCAGGTGATCTACGACCCCGGCGTGACGCTGGTGGAGACGTGGCGGGCGATGGAACGCCTGGTGGACGACGGCCGCTGCAAGGCGATCGGCCTGTCGGACATCACATTGGAGAAGCTGCGCGAGATCGTTGCGGTCGCACGGATCAAGCCTGCCTTGGTGCAGGTCGAGTCTCATCCCTATCTTCCCGAATGGGAGCTGCTCGAATTCTGCCGGCAGAATGGCATCGTGCTGCAGGCGTTTGCCGCGCTGGGGCATGCCATGAAGCCCAATCTACTGGAGGATCCCGTCATTACCGCCATCGCGCGCCGCCTCGGCAAGACCCCGGCACAAGTTGCCCTCGCCTGGGCCGTGCAGCGCGGCACCGCTTTCCTCACCACCTCGACCAATCCTCAGCGCATCCGCGAGAACTTCGATATCTCGGCGTTGCCCGAGGATGCCATGCAGGAAATGCGCGACCGCATCACGACGAACGTCCGGTTCAACTCGGTGGTGCGGACCGGCGTGCCGGGTTTCATCCCGGGATCGCGATGAACCGCCTTACGGCAGGCTGGACGCGCAGCGCGAGACGCGCGACCGTTCAGGTACCAAGTTGAATCGTCCGCTCCAGCGCCGCGGCGAAGCCGTTGAGCGGGACATTGAAGACGACCGCCTGCCCGGTGTTGATATTCTGCGCGGCAACGGTCAGCGTCTTGGCCTTGCTCATGGTGTCGGTCACAACGGTGGGAAAAGACACCGGAAGCAGACAGCCTTGCGCGGTGCAGGTGGAGAAGCGCGTCTGCTCGAGGTCCTTGCCGTCAAGCTTGACGACGGCCCCGGCGTCGAGCTTGAGCCCGAGCGGCATCAACATGTTGCCTTCGGCCCTTCCGTTCCGTGGCAGCAGTTCGATGGCGAAGACTTGCTGGTTGGTCTCCTTGGAGGTCTGTGTCTGGCTGAGTGTGCACAGCCTTGCTCCGCCGTCGAGCTGACATTTGACGATCCAGTCTCCGTAGGTCTCGCTGATCGCGGACGCGCCCTTGGGAAGCTGCACGGGATGGACCGCGCCATCCATCGTGGACGTTTGGCTCCGCGTGTCGATCGGAACGGAGACGCCGCTGGCATCCGATAGATCAGGGGCTCGAGCGGCTTGCGCCGAACTGATGTCGGCCAGAATGGCGAGAACGACGATCGACCGAAGACGTTTGCCCGCTGCACTGACTCCGACCATGCATTCGCTCCGCCACGTTACGTCCGGAAACCGATTTTCCATTTTGTGGGCATATTTCCCACGTAGAGGTACGTGTACTTGGAGACCCGCGGACATGCAAGAGCTTCTCGCCGCCACCGTGATCGTTGCGATCGTTGCATTCTGCGGCGGGTATTTTTGGGCAGTTGCGCGTGAGATCAGGATCTCGGACAAGCAACAGCGCAAATGACCCAGCCGTCCTAGCGGCAGAACAGCATCGCGAAGACCCGTTCCTCGCCTGATTTGCCCGCGGGGCGCGTTTTCAATTAAGCTCGCCGGATGGACATGCTCGTCAAGCTCTATGCCCTTCCCGATTCCCGGCCCGCCTATGATCGGTTGCAGCAGGCCGGAATTGTCATGCGCCGGGCGCTCGCCCCTGAGAAGCACAAGGTCGTCGGCTGGATACGCGAGACATTCAGCAAGGCATGGGCTAGCGAAACCGAAGTCGCGTTCAGCCACCAGCCGGTCTCCTGCTTCATCGCGATCCAGCACAAGAAGATCGTCGGGTTCGCCTGCTACGATGCAGCCTGCCGTAACTTCTTCGGCCCGACCGGCGTCGCACCCAAGGCGCAGCAGGGCGGCATCGGTAAGGCGTTGCTGTTCGCCTGTCTCGAGGACATGAAGCACCAGGGCTTCGGCTACGCCATCATCGGTGGTGTCGGGCCGGCAGACTTCTATGCGAAGGCCGTCGGCGCGGTGGCGATCGAAGGCTCCGCGCCGGGAATTTATCGGGGACTGCTGTAGATGGCGGGTTGCGCTTCGCTCGACCGATAGCAGCCTGGGTTGTGACCCTGCCTTGGCGAATTCAGGACGGAACCCGAAATCCGTTCAATCGCAATCGCTTACATACAAGCAAAAGTTGCACTGCAGTCGACGCCACCGCATCGCAGATGCACGCCATGCCTTGCTCTTCGCGATCCCGCTCCTCGCATCGTAGCGGCACAATTATTTGGTGCCGGTCGCCATCGACACGACATGAGGACCTTGCGCTTCACATGCCGCCGATGGTCAACTCGCGGATCGGAATGTTCCTGCATCGTTGGGGGAAACATGAAGTTCAAGTTGATTGCGATCGCGGCCGGCCTGGGGCTCGCGCTCGCCACCACGGCGGCGGCCCAGACACCGCGCAAGGGCGGGACCATTCGCATGACGGCGCCCTATGGTTCCAGCTTCACCAGCATGGACATCCACACGACGCCACGCGCCCAGGACGAGATCTACGCCAAGGGGCTGCACCGGTCGCTCTACATCTGGGACTCTACCGAAGGGAAGCCGGTTCTGGAACTTGCCAAGGAGGTCGTCGTTTCGGGCGGAGGTCTCGTTCACACCTTCAAGCTGCGCGACGACGCCTATTTCCACAACGGCCGCAAGATGACCGCGGACGACATCATCTGGTCCTACAATCGCATCATGGACGGCACCAAGGCCTATCCCGGCGCGCGCTTCGTCCGCATCATCGAAGGCGCGGCCGAGGTCGAGAAGGGCCAGGCCAAGGAGATCTCCGGTCTGAAGAAGATCGACGACTTCACCCTCGAAATGAAGCTGACCGAGAAGGTCGATCCAGCCTTCTATTTCTTCACCGCGCTGACCTCGATCTATCCCGCCGACGAGGGCGGCAAGGAAAGCTTCCTCCAGAAGCCGATCGGGCTTGGTCCGTTCAAGTTCGTCGAGCACGTGCCGGGATCGCGCATCGTGCTGGAACGCTGGGACCGGTTCTACAAGTCAGGCAAGCCATACGCCGACAAGCTCGTGATCTCGCTGATGGGCGAAGCCGCGGCGCGCGATGTCGCCTTCCGCAACAAGGAGATCGACACCTCGGTGCTGGGGCCGGCACAGTATGTCGCCTATCAGGCCGATCCCGACCTCAAGGGCACCATCGTCGAGGTCGCCGAGGTCTTCACGCGTTATATGGGGATGAATCCCGCCTTCAAGCCGTTCTCCGACAAGCGGGTCCGGCAAGCCATCAACTACGCGATCGATGCCGATCTGATCATCAACAAGCTGGTCAAGGGCAAGGCCTATCGCGCCACGAGCTGGCTGCCGCTGACCTCGCCTGCCTACGACAAGGCCATGAAACCCTACCCCTATGATCCCGCGAAGGCCAAGCAATTGCTGGCCGACGCGGGCTATCCCACCGGCTTTGAATTCGAATGGACCACCAGCCAGAATGAAAGTTGGGGCTTACCGATCGTCGAAGCCGCGATCCCGATGTTGGACAAGGTCGGCATCAAGGTGAAGGTCAAGCAGGTCGAGACCGCGGTGCTGGCGGAGGTCATTCGCAAGGGCGACTTCCAGGCCTTCATCTATTCGCAGGCGACCGGCCCGGATCCGCAGGCGGCGCTCAAATGCTTCCACTCGGCGACGCCGCAATCGGCCTGCAACTATACGAACTTCAAGAACGCGGAGTTCGACAAGACGATCGATGACGCCGGACAGACCGACGACCCCGCAAAGCGCGTCCAGCTGCTGCAAAAAGCCAATTCGCTGCTCCGTGAGGAAGCGCCGATCTGGTTCTTCAACTACAACAAGGCCGTCATGGCGGTGCAGCCCTGGCTCAAGGGGATTCAGCTCGACGCCACCGAACTGACCCATCAAAATGTCGAGGATCTCTGGGTCGACGAGACCTCGCCCGCGAAGTGACCGGTGCCATCGTCCTCCCTCCATCACGAGATGGAGGGAGTGAGGAAAACGTTCAATGCTCTCCTTCGCGATCCGTCGAATCCTGCAAACCATTCCGACCGTGCTGGCCGTCGTGCTGCTGATCTTCGTGCTGTTCAGCGTCGTTCCGGGCAGCATCGTGTCGAGCATGGGCGACGATGGCCGAGGTCCGACGGACCCGCAGGTCGTGGAACGCATGAAGAAACAGCTCGGCCTCGACGATCCCGTTTACGTGCGTTTCGGCTCCTATATCGCCAAGCTCGCGACCGGCGATTTCGGCACCTCGTTCCGGACCCGCGAGCCGGTCACGACCATGATCACCAAACGGATGTGGCCGACGCTGCAATTGATCTTCGCGGCGCTGGCATTTGCGGTCACGGTCGGCGTGCCGCTGGGCTTCATCGCCGCGCTGAGGCCGGGCAGCATCGTCGACACGCTCTCGATGGTGCTCGCGGTATCGGGCCTCTCGATGGCCAAGTTCTGGCTCGGACTATTGCTGATGTACCTGTTCGCATTGAAGCTCGGCTGGCTGCCGAGTTTCGGCTACGGCGATGGCGGGCTCAAATATCTGCTGTTGCCCGCCATGACTCTCGGCGTCTCGCCGATGGCGCTGCTGGCGCGGACGACGCGTGCCGCGGTGCTCGAGATCATGACCGCGGATTTTGTCCGCACTGCGCGCTCGAAGGGCATGAGCGAGACCCGGGTCGTGACCTGGCACGTGATGCGCAATGCCCTCGTCATCATTCTCACCGCGATCGGCCTGCAATTCGGTGTTGTGATGGGGCAAGCGGTCGTCGTCGAGAAGCTGTTCTCCTGGCCGGGCATCGGCTCACTGCTGGTCGACAGCGTTTTGCAGCGCGACATTCCCGCCGTGCAAGGCACCATCCTCGTGGTGGTGCTGTTCTTCCTTGCCGTCAATACGCTGGTCGACCTGCTCTACGGGGTGATCGATCCCAGGATCAGATACGCATGAGCGGAAGCCGGCTTCATCACGTCTTTGCACAACCGGCCGCGCAACCTGCCACGGCGGAGCAGCCGCGATGAAGCTTGGAACCAGCGCGATCATCGGCGGGCTGCTGTTCGCGCTGGCGATCTTCGTCGGCCTGTTCGCGCCCTGGCTGGCGCATACCGATCCGGTGATGGGCGCCAATCTGATGAATGCCGAGGAGCCGCCGAGCTGGATCTGGTGGTTCGGCACCGATGCACAGGGCCGCGATATCTATTCCCGCGTCGTGCACGGCGCGCGCATCTCACTGACGGTCGGCATCGTCTCGCAGCTCGTCAACAGCGTCATCGGCGTGACGCTGGGCCTGACTGCGGGCTATTGGGGCGGCTGGTGGGACGATTTCGTCAACGGGCTGACCAATGTCATGCTCGCGATCCCGTCGCTGATCTTCGCACTCGCCATCATGGCGGTGCTTGGACCCGGCCTGACGAGCCTGCTGATCGCGCTGGGATTGACCAACTGGTCCTTCACCTGCCGGATCGCACGGGCCTCCACGCTGTCGCTCAAGAGCCAGAGCTATGTGCAGGCAGCAAGGGTGCTCGGCTATGGTGATCTGCGCATCATGATCACGCAGCTGCTGCCGAACATGGTCGGTCCCATCATCGTCATCGGCACGCTCGGCATGGGCGGTGCGGTACTTGCGGAAGCCTCGCTCTCGTTCCTCGGCCTCGGCATCCGTCCACCCTATCCAAGCTGGGGCAGCATGCTGTCGGAGGCACGCGACCAGATCACCACGGCGCCGTGGCTTTCAGTGTTTCCGGGGCTCGCGATCTTCCTGACGGTGCTCGGGCTCAATTTGCTCGGCGACGGCTTGCGTGACGTGCTCGATCCCCAGTCGCGGAGCCGGCGCGCATGACGGCCGTTCCGCTGATCGAAGTCGAGGACCTGCGCATCGATCTCGATGACGGCGCCACGCATGTCGCGGCAGTCGAGGGGGTTTCGTTCCGCATCGATCGCGGCGAGACATTCGGCCTGGTCGGCGAGTCCGGCTGCGGCAAGAGCATCACGGCGCTTGCCATGATCGGATTGCTGCGCCGGCCGCTCTCGATCGCCGCCGGCGCCATCCGCTTCGAGGGCCGCGAGATCCAGGGATTGTCCGCGGCCGAGCAGCGTGCGCTGCGCGGCAACCGCATCGCAATGATCTTCCAGGAGCCGATGACGGCGCTCAACCCTGTCTCGCCGGTCGGCCGGCAGATCGCGGAAATGTTCGTGCTACACAAGGGCAAGAGCTGGCGCGAGGCAAACGAGCTCGCCGTCGAGGCGCTGGCGAATGTCCGCGTCCCCGCGCCGGAACGGCGGGTGAAGGATTATCCGCACCAGCTTTCCGGCGGCATGCGCCAGCGCGTGATGATCGCGATCGCGCTGGCCTGCGATCCGGATCTTCTGATCGCCGACGAGCCGACCACCGCGCTCGACGTGACGGTGCAGGCGGAGATCATCGAGCTGATGCGCAATCTGTGCGCCGAGCGAGGCACTGCGATCCTGATGATCAGCCACGATCTCGGCCTGGTCGCCAATGTCTGCCGCCGCGTCGGGGTGATGTATGCCGGCCGCATCGTCGAGGAGCGCGGCTCGGACGACATCTTCCGCGCCGGCGCGCACCCGTACACGCAGGGCCTGGTCGACTCGCTGCCGCGGCTGGGAAGCCGCGTGGCGCTTGGTCGGTCGCGGCTCAGGGAAATCGCCGGCGTCGTGCCGGCGATTGCAGACTTCCCCGCCGGCTGCCGCTTCAATCCGCGTTGCGCGCAAGCGACCGAGATTTGTCGGACCACCGTGCCGGAGACGACATGGCTCGATGCAGGCGGCCTCGTCAGGTGCCACCACCATGGCTGAACCCGCGGTGAGGCCCGATGACAACGTCATCCTCAGCGTGAAGGATCTCGCGGTGCATTTCCCGCTTGGCGGCGGCCTGCTCGGCGGCGACCGGCGAGTGCTGCGCGCGGTCGACGGCATCGATCTCGAACTGAAGCGCGGTGAATGCCTCGGTCTAGTCGGCGAATCCGGCTGCGGCAAGTCGACCGTCGCACTTTCGCTGCTTGGACTGCTGACGCCGACGCGTGGCAGGATCGTGCTGGACGGACACGTCGTGACGGAGCGGCGGTCGGTCGATCGAAAGCGATTGGCTCGTATCGCGCAGATGGTATTCCAGGATCCCTACGCCTCGCTCAATCCACGCCAGACCGTTCGCCGCACGCTTGAGGACCCGCTGCGCCTGCATGGCGTGACGGCCCAGAGCGAGATCGACGGACGCGTTGCCGAGATGCTCAGGCAGGTCGGCCTACGGCCGGAACAGGCCGGCCGCTACCCGCATGAATTCTCAGGCGGCCAGCGCCAGCGCATCGGCATCGCTCGCGCGCTGATCCTCAATCCGAAGATCGTCATCTGCGACGAACCGGTGTCGGCGCTCGATGTCTCGATCCGCGCCCAGATCATCAATCTGCTGCTGGAATTGAAGGAGAGCCTCGGCCTCTCCTATATCATGATCAGCCACGACCTCGGCGTGGTCGAGCACATGAGCGACAGAGTCGCGGTGATGTATCTCGGCCGCATTGTGGAGACAGGCGGCTGGCGCGACATCTTCGAACGGCCGGCGCATCCCTATACGCAAACCCTGATATCAGCGATTCCCGATCCGCTACGTCGCGTGCCGTTGGCGACGGCAAGGGGCGAGCTTCCCAATCCGCTCGATCCGCCGGACGGCTGCGCATTCAGTCCGCGCTGTCGTTATGCCGAAGCGGTGTGTCACCGTGAACCCGGGCCTTCGCTCGAGACGCGTCCGGATGGGCACGCGGTCCGGTGCTGGCGGGCCGACGAGATCGCCAGTCAAGCGAGCTGATCTCTCTTAAGTTCGAGCATGATCCCTTCGGAAAGCCGGCTTCCACTTTTCCGGATCGTGCTTAGCGCAGCTTCCCGAAGAACTCCCGCACCTCGCCAACGAACAGCTCGGGCTGCTCGAACGCGGAGAAGTGCCCGCCCTTCGGCATCTCGCTCCAGTGCTGGATGTTGGTGAAGTTCGTCTCCATCCATTTGCGGACCGGCGTGACGATCTCCTTGGGAAACACGGCAACGCCCGTCGGCACACTGACCTTGTGCGGGGTTCGCTTGCCGGGCCCGAAGCTTTCCCAATACAGCCGCGCCGACGATGTCGCCGTCTCGGTGACCCAGTACAGCATGACATTGTCGAGCAGTTCATCACGGCTGAGGATGTTTTCCGGATGCCCGTCGCAGTCGGTCCAGGCCCAGAACTTTTCCAGGATCCAGGCCGCCTGCCCGCTCGGCGAATCCGTCAGCGCATAGCCGAGCGTCTGCGGCCGGGTGGACTGCTGCTTGGAGTAGCCGGAATCCCAGTCGGCATAATATTTGATACCGTTGAGCGCGCGGGTCTCCTCCGGCGTCGGCTGCCCCTCGACATTGGGCCGGGTCGACATCGCCAGCGTGATGTGGATGCCGGCGCAATGCGCCGGATCCTGCCCGCCGATCGCGGTGGTGACCGCGGAGCCCCAGTCGCCGCCTTGCGCGAAGTATTTGGCGTAGCCCAGCCGCTCCATCAGGGCGGCCCAGGCCTTCGCGATCCGGTCGACGCCCCAGCCTGTCGCGGCCGGCTTGGCCGAGAAGCCGAAGCCCGGCAATGACGGGCACACCACATGGAACGCATCGGCGGCGCTGCCGCCATGCGCCGTCGGATCGGTCAGCGGCTCGATCACCTTGTGGAATTCAACCACCGATCCCGGCCAGCCATGGGTGATCATCAGGGGCCGCGCCTCCGGATGCTTTGAGCGGACATGGATGAAGTGGATGTTGAGTCCGTCGATCTCGGTGGTGAACTGGCTGAACCGGTTCAGCCGCGCCTCGCGCTGCCGCCAATCATAGGTCTCGGCCCAATACTGGCAGATGTCCTTGATCCAGTTGAGCGGCGCGCCCTGGCTCCAGTCGTCGACCAGCTCGGCCTCCGGCCAGCGCGTCCGGCGCAATCGGGTGCGGAGATCCTCGAGGACATTGTCGCCGACGGCGATGCGAAACGGACTGATGGCGTTTGTCATGGCGTCTCCCGGGGATGCTGAACTTTCCGGACAAGATAGGGGCGCGCGGCTCGCTGATCAAATCAGTGCCCCGATTTGACGTACCCCTATCCGTCGCCTGCACAAACCCTGCACGACAAAGCGCGAATTCTGCATGACAAAGCCCGCCACAGCCCTCGCCATCTTGTTAAGACAGAGGCGGCGATCGATCGGCGTGAATCACGAGCGAGGCACGCATGTTGCGGCTCACGGAGATTATTGTGGCACTGTATTTGACGAGCATCCTGAACGTGCAAGACGTTCTGTTGAAGATCGGGCTGCCGGTGCTCATTATGTTCTTGTCGGCGTGGATCATCATCAGGCGATGGGTGACGACGCCTGGCATTGCTTCATCGGGGTTTTCACCGGCCGCAACGTCTGCCCTGTTCGCTCCACTTCTCCTCATCATGTACTTCTTTCTGCTGCAATCCTGCACGCAGGAAGGCGTTGCCGCGCATGCCGAGCTCGTCGTGTTGTACGGTGCGATTTTCGTACCGACATTTGTGCTCTTGCTCCCATTCGGGGTTACGTCCCTGAACAGGGTGCGCCGACAGGGTAAGCCGCTCAGCCATGGGCTGCTGTGCATCGCGATAGCGGCCTGGCCGATCTTGCAGGTGGTGTGGATGTGCCTGCTGTTCGGCGAGTGGGAATAGCGCGCTAGACTACTTGCCGAGCGCCGTCTCCAGCAGCGACTGAGCCTGTTTGGTGGCCGCGGCGAAGGCCGGCTGCCGTGGCGCCTGCTGGACAAAGCAGCGCTTGAATGCGTCGTCGCCCTGCTGGCGCAGGTCGCCGAGCTTGTCGTAGGCCGCCCGGGTGATCTGCTTGCGCTCGAGTTTCTCGGCCGCGGCGTCGGCCTTCTTGTTGTAGTCGGCGCGGATCGCGGTGCAGGCCGGCACTTGGACCGTGGGTTCGATCTCGCCATAGGCGATGTAGAACTTGCCGTTGGCGAGCGCTGCGACGAAAACCTCGTCGGCGGCCTCGGGCGTCGAGTCCTGGGTGCGGCCGGCCAGAAAACCGTAGGTAAGCGTTACCGACGCCGGCTTGGCGACCGGCAGCTCGTTGAAGTTGATCACCGCCGCATCGGTCGAGATCGCCTGGGTGTAGAGGCCCTCGAACTTCAGGGCCGGCTCGATCTGCTGCGGCACGTTCTTGCTGCCCTTGTCCCACCAGGTCTTGTGCTCGTGCAGCCAGCGGGTGAACAGGGTTTCGGATGTCACGATGATATGGGCCTTCGGCTCGACGAAGCTGCCGTCGGCACGCTTCTCGCCGATCTTGGCGCCGTCCCTGCCGGTGTCGGCATCGAAGCGCAGGCCGTCCAGCATGCCGAACCCCATGTCGCTCTTATATAGAGTGTCGAGATTGAGCTGGGCCGGCGCAAAGCCCGGCCGGGCGGGCTGGGACAAGATCGCGGCCAGCTGCCCCTTGAGCTCGTCGCGCGCGGCCGCCTCGGCCTTGTCGACGGCCTCGTTGATCTTGTTGTCGTTTGACAGCTTGGCGAATTTGGCGATCGCGGTGTCACGCGTCGCGATGTAGCGATCTTCCGGCGACGCGGCGCTGGCCGGCGACAGGGTCAGGATCGGGGACAGGACGAGGGCAAGGCGGAAAATAAAATGCATGCCCTGTGGTCGCCCGCAAGGCATGCAAGGTTCAAGGTCACGGGTACTACCAGCATATCCGTCGCCGGCAGGCTCTCTGCCGACGCCGAATCTCGTCAGGACGAACCGGTCAGGCCGCCTCTGTCGGCTAACCTGGTCAGGCCGCTTTGGATTTCGCCACATGGGTGGCGATCGCATCCATCAGCGGCGGCGACAGACAGTCATAGGGCTCGAGCCCAAGCTCCTTCAGCCGCGACCTGATCCCGGCCATATCGGCCGGCTTGACGCCGGATTCGATCACCGATGACACGAAGGCGGCAAAACCCGGGGCTGCCGAGCCTTGCTCCTGGAACAGTTCGGGATGGATGAAGTCGAGGCCATAGAACGGATGGCCCTTGTTCTCGATCCGACCGTACATGTGGGTGCCGCATCCGGTGCAGGCATGGCGCTGGATCACCGCCGCGCTATCCACGATCTTCAGCTTGTCGCCGTTCTCCAGCACGGTGACGTTCTCGCGCGGAACGACCGCGACTACCGAGAAGGTGGCGCCCGCAGGCTTCCAGCACTTCGTGCAGCCGCAGGCGTGGTTGTGGGCGACATCGCCCTTGACCCCGACCTTGACCTTCTTGTCCGCGCATTTGCAGACGAGCGTGCCGCCGGCAAAACTGCCGGAGCCTTGTTTGACGCCATTGTCGACCGACGGGTGGATATGAACAGTCATTGGTCTATCCTCCTAGTGCTTGGTGTTTTGATTTCAGAATACGACGACCGAACGGATCGACTTGCCCTCGTGCATCAAGTCGAAGCCCTTGTTGATCTCGTCGAGCTTCAGCACGTGGGTGATCATCGGATCGATCTGGATCTTTCCGTTCATGTACCAGTCGACGATCTTCGGCACGTCGGTGCGGCCGCGCGCGCCGCCGAACGCGGTGCCCTTCCACACCCGTCCGGTGACGAGCTGGAATGGCCGGGTCGCGATCTCCTTGCCGGATTCCGCGACGCCGATCACGACCGAGACGCCCCAACCGCGGTGGCAGGCTTCCAGCGCCTGACGCATCACATTGGTGTTGCCGGTACAGTCGAAGGTGTAGTCGGCGCCGCCGTCAGTCAGCCCCACCAGGTGCTGGACGATATCGCCCGAAACCTTGGTCGGGTTGACGAAATGCGTCATACCGAACTGACGGCCCCAGGCATCCTTCGCGTCATTGATGTCGACACCGATGATCTTGTCGGCGCCGACCATCTTGGCGCCCTGGATCACGTTGAGGCCGATACCGCCGAGACCGAACACCACGACGTTGGCGCCCGGCGTCACCTTGGCGGTGTTGACGACCGCACCAACGCCCGTGGTGACGCCGCAGCCGATGTAACAGCTCTTGTCGAATGGCGCGTCCTCACGAATCTTGGCGACCGCAATCTCGGGCAGCACGGTGAAGTTCGAGAAGGTCGAGCAACCCATATAGTGGAAGACCGTCTTGCCCTTGTAGCTGAAGCGCGAGGTGCCGTCGGGCATCACGCCCTTGCCCTGCGTCGCGCGGATCGCGGTGCAGAGATTGGTCTTCTGGCTGAGGCAGCTTTTGCACTGGCGGCATTCGGGCGTGTAGAGCGGGATCACATGATCTCCCGGCTTCACCGACGTCACGCCGGCGCCGACCTCGCGAACGATGCCCGCGCCTTCGTGCCCGAGGATCGACGGGAAGATGCCTTCACTGTCGAAACCATCGAGCGTGTAGGCGTCGGTGTGGCAGATGCCCGTCGCCTTGATCTCGACAAGGACCTCGCCGGCCTTCGGGCCTTCCAGGTCGAGCTCGACGATCTCAAGCGGCTTCTTGGCTTCGAATGCGACTGCGGCGCGGGTCTTCATCTTGGTCTCCACAAAACATCAAACAGGTTTGTCATTCGCGCCGGTCACGCTCACTTCTTGTCGTTGTGACCCATGCAGGCGTCTTCCGCCTTGCCGTAGGCTTCCGATTTGTCTTCGTGCTTGGCCGGCCGTACGCGCCCAACCGCATCATTGGAACGAGCGCGCAGGTACACATAGAGGTCGTCCATGTAGCAAGCAACGTTCGGATTGTCGCCGAACGCGGGCATGACGTTCTCCTGTGACGTCGAGACGTTCTTGCGTCCGCTCGCGACCACGCCGAGAAAATCGGCATAGTTCATGCTTTTCAACGAGTCCTTCAGCGCGGGCGCGTACGTCGAACCCATGCCATCGGGCCCGTGGCAAACATGGCATTCCGAATGGTATCGGCGATATCCGGAGTAGGTGTACCAATCCACGGTCCCGTCAGCCTCAACCTTGTAGGTCGGGTTACCGTCTTTATCGAGATACTTACCGTCCTCGGATTTGACCGCTGTCGGGTCGCCGGGAGCTTCGGCAGAGGCAACTCCTCCCATTGCCACGACGAAAATCGCAGCAGTCACAAACCAGATCTTACGCAAAAGCATATCCTCGCGTGCGGATTGAAGACGGACCGGCGCATGGAGATCGCCCCATGCGCCGGAACGAGGCTTGCTCAGCTCACTGCTGCGGCAGCGAGAACACGGTGAGCGTTCCACCGAGCGCGGTGTAGTTGCTCAGCGCCGCATAGCCGCCGACTGCGCCGAGACCGGCCGTCGGGTCAGTCAGACCGGCCGCGAGGCCGATGCCTGCCCAACCGCCAACACCCGACAGAACTGCGACGTACTGCTTGCCGCCATGTTCATAGGTGGTGACGTTGCCGATGATGCCGGACGGAGTCTTGAACTTGTAGAGCTCCTTGCCCGTCTTCGCGTCGACAGCCTTCAGATAGCCTTCCAGCGTGCCGTAGAACACCACGCCGCCGGCGGTTGCGAGCGCACCCGACCAAACGGAGAACTGCTCCTTGTTCGACCACACGATCTTGCCGGTCTTGCCGTCCCAGGCGATGAAATTGCCCATGTTGGTCTCACCGGGAGGCGGATACATCGACAACGTCGCGCCGACATATGGCTGACCTGCGGTGTAGCTCACCTTGAACGGCTCGTAGTCCATGCAGACGTGGTTGGTCGGCACGTAGAACAGTTGCGTCTCGGGCGAGTAGGCTGCCGGCTGCTCGTCCTTCGAGCCGAGCGCTGCCGGGCAGATGCCCTTGACGTTGTGGTCTTCGCCGGCCTTGTCGGTCGACGCCGCGTCAAGAACCTTCGGACGACCATAGGTCGGCGAGCTCTTGTTCATGTCGACGCCGGAAGTCCAGTTCACCTTCGGATCATACTTGTCGGCGACCAGCAGTTCGCCGGTGGCGCGATCGAGCGTATAGCCGAGGCCGTTACGATCGAAGTGCGTCAGCAGCTTGCGCGGCTTGCCGTCGATGCTCTGATCCGAGAGGATCATCTCGTTGACGCCGTCATAGTCCCATTCGTCATGCGGGGTCATCTGGTAGACCCACTTGGCAACACCGGTGTCCGGGTTACGCGCCCAGATCGTCATCGACCACTTGTTGTCGCCGGGACGCTGCTTCGGATTCCAGGTCGAGGGATTGCCCGATCCGTAATAGACGAGGTTCAGTTCGGGGTCGTAGGAAATCCAGCCCCAGGTCGCGCCGCCGCCGATCTTCCACTGATCGCCTTGCCACGTCTTCAGGCTCGAGTCCTTGCCGATCGGCTTGCCGAGCTCGGTGGTCTTGTCGTCGACCAGGAGCTGGTCATCCGGACCTTCCGAGAAGCCGCGCCAGACCAGCTTGCCGGTCTTGATGTCGTAGGCGCTCATGTGAGCCTGCACGCCGAACTCACCGCCGGAGATGCCGATCAGGACCTTGTCCTTGATCACCATCGGCGCGGAGGTGCCGGTCGAGCCCTTGCTCGGATCGCCATTCTTCGCCGTCCACTCCACCTTGCCGGTCTTGGCATCGAGCGCGACCAGCGTGGTGTCGGCCTGATGCAGGAAGATCTTGCCGTCGCCATAGGCGACGCCGCGATTAACGGTATCGCAGCACATCACCGGAATGACGTTCGGATCCTGCTTCGGCTCGTACTTCCAGACGATCTGGTTGTCCTTGGAAAGGTCAATAGCGTAGACCTTGTTCGGGAACGGGGTATGCACGTACATCATGTTGCCGACGATCAGCGGGCCGCCTTCGTGGCCGCGCAGCACGCCGGTCGAAAACGTCCACGCTACCTGCAACTTTCCGACGTTCTGGGCGTTGATCTGATTCAGCTTCGAGTAGCGCTGATTGGCGTAGTCGCCGGTCGGCATCACCCAGTCTTTCGGGTTCTGCGACATTTTGTGGAGTTCGTCGTTGGCGCTGGCAGCTCCGACGGCAAACACCGCCATTGCCCCAAGACCAGTCGCGTAAAGCATCTTGCGCATCGTGGATTTCCTCCCAGGTTCAAGAGCTCAAGGGTTTCCGCCGAAACGGCCCCACTTCTTCCATTTTGGTGCTCCAGTCGTAATCCGATCGAACCGTGCTGACTTGCCCAATAGAGAAGAGGCGTTTGCTCAAAAGCGAAGCTGCGACAGATTTTTGCAGGCCGGCCCCGAATGGGTGGAAAGGGTTGCTTCATGTTGCAGGGCATCAATCGCGGCCAGCAAATTCGAAGCGCCAGATTGACGCGTTCTAAGGTTGCGCTTGACGAGCCCAGAACTAAGTCGGAGGATCACCCGACATTAACCGGGAAGAAATCCCGCCACCTCCCTAAGCTGTTCAGAATCAGGGAGAAGGCGCATCGTCCCAAGCCAGATTGAGCTCGGTGAGCAGTCACGTTGGGGATCGAATCGGTGGCTGGAAAGATGTCCGATACAGTCCATTCACTCAGCACGAACGGATTGACGCCCAAGCGGCAGATCCAGCGCTGGTCGGATGCGCTCACTGACCTCTGCGGTCAGTTCGACGTCGATGCGCTGGAAGGGTCCTCGCTCGAGGGCCGCATCAATTTCACGACGGTCTCACGCTTGAAGCTGTGCCAGATCGAGGCAAGCCAGCACCGGATCGCGCATACCATCTCGCGCATCAAACTGAGCGAGCACCCCTACATCAAGATCGTATTCCAGACCCACGGCGTCTCGCATTTCGAGCAGGACGGCCTGCACTTCGACATCATGCCGGGCGACTGCTTCGCCTACGACGTGTCCTGTCCGCATACGATCATCAGCCCGTCCCTGACGCGTCACGAGGTCGTCATCGTTCCGAAGGACCTGCTCAAGGAGCGCGGCTTCCAGCTCTCCAAGATGGCGCCGTGCAAGCTCTCGGCGCGCAACGGCACCGGCCGCATCGCCTATGATTTCGTCCATGCCGCGTTCGGCGAGGCACCGACGCTAACCCCGGTCAACGCGGTCGGCGTCGCCGATGCGCTGATCGATTTGCTGCTGCTGCCGCTGCGCGAGACCGGCGCCATGTTCGACCGCGGCAGTGCCGAGGCGACCTATGTGCGGGCCCAGGGCTTCATCCGCGAGCATCTGCGCGATCCCGATCTGTGCATCGACCGCATTTCGGCGGCGCTCGGCTGCTCGAAGCGCTATTTGCACATGCTGTTCAGCGATCGCGGAATGACGGTCAGCGACTACATCTGGAAGGCCCGGTTGCAGAATTGCCGTCAGGAGCTGGAATCGCAGAACGGCAAGACCATCACCGACGTCGCCTTCTCGTGGGGCTTCTCGAGTTCGTCCCATTTCAGCCGCGTGTTCCGGAAGTACTTCGGTATCGCGCCCTCTTCCGTCCACAAGGGTCTCCACGGCGGCCTGCCGGTGGATGTGGTGCTGGAATAGTGCTTCTGTCCGGCGTGCAGGCGTCACGCCATGCTGTTCGCCATCAAGTTTTCGTCAATCAAGGCCTGGGCGCGCAACCTCAAACGGGACAGCGTTGCGCTATATCTCGCGTCGCGTGATCCGCGCGTACCGTGGCACGCAAAAGCCGTGGCGGTCGCGGTGGCAGCCTATGCGCTCTCCCCGATCGACCTGATCCCGGACTTCATCCCGGTCATCGGCTATCTCGACGATCTGATTCTGCTGCCGCTTGGCATCTGGCTCGCGCTCGCGCTCGTTCCGGACGAAGTGATGGAGGAGTGCCGCACCAAGGCCAGCGCGCTATTGCAGCGTCCCAGCAGTCGCGGCGGAATGATCGCAATCATCGTGCTCTGGTTCGCCGGCGCATTGGCGCTGGCGTGGGCCGCCTTCAGATACTTGCCGCGGTAGCGGCCTTCGGCACCAGCGCTTCGACCGTCACGCCATCATCGGTGGAGTTGATCTTGAGCGAGCCGCCGAGCGCCAGGATCCGCTCCTGCATGCCGGTCAGGCCGCGACCAAGCCTGTGATCGGCTAGCATGCCGCGGCCGTTGTCGCGAACCCGCACCAGCGCGCCGCCGCGGCTGCCGCGCGAGCCCGGCTGTCGCTCCACAGGTTCGATGGTAATATGGACCGCCGTTGCGCCGGCGTGGCGGAACACGTTGGTGAGCGCTTCCTGGACGATGCGGTAGATCGTCAAATCGGCCATCTCGCCGGTATCGCCGAGTGTGGGCGATATACGGCTCTCGATCTCGACCTCCGGGTGCGTCTCGCTCCACAACCGCACCAGCGCGCCGAGCGCTTCCGCAAGCCCAAGCTCGGCCAATCCCACCGGCCGCAATCGCTCCAGGATACGGCGGGTGAACTGCTGGAGCGCGTTGACCTGCTCGAGGATGGCATTGCTGTGCTTGCGCAATACGGCAGGGTCCGCCTTGTCCACCTCCGACAGCCGGTTCAGCGCGCCGGCATGTGCGCGCAGTGCAAACAGATAGGGCCCAAACTCGTCGTGCAGTTCGCGCGCGATCTCCTTCCGCTCGGAATCCTGCAGCGAGACGGCACGTTCGGCGAGCTGTCGTTTGCTATCCACGGCCTCGCCAAGGGTCGCCGCCAAATGGTTCAGTTTGGCACAGATCGCGGCCAATTCAGGCGATCCGCCGGGCTCGACCCGTGCGTCGTAATTCCCAGCCTCGATGCCGGTCATGGCTTGCGACAACGCCTCCAGCGGCGCCAGGGCACGGCCGACCACCAGCATGGTCACCAGCAGCAGCGCGACCGCGATCGCGGAGCCGACCTCGAGCTGGGTGACGATGCCGTCCCAGATCTCGGCGATTTCGTCGTCGGGATGCGAAGTGATGACAAGCGATTGCGGCTTGCCGTGAACCGAAATCGGCACCCGCACCGAGGTCTGCTCGGGATGAACCAGCGCGACGAACCACTCCGGCGGAGCGCGCGGATCGGTGGCCTCCTCCGGCCGCCCGGGAGACTTTGCGGTCGCGTCATCCTGCCGCGTGATGCTGACGTGACGCAGCCGGCTCAGGTCCTGCACGATCTGGTCGAGCCGCGCATCCGGGTCCGGCGCCTCGTCGAGACCGGCTACGATGGTCGTAACAAACTCGCGCGCCAGCCGGATAACGCTTTGGTCTTCTGCCTGCACGCGAGGTCCCGCCTCCAGCACCAGCCGCGCGATATTGATGCCCAGTCCAAGCGCCAGTATCAGCGCGAGCAGCAGGTTGATCCGTGCGCGCAAGGATAGCTTTTGCCACATGACGTTGCCCCCGACCGCGATCCCTCCTCCGAGAGGATCGTTGACAGCCAAATTTGCCCGGCTATCTAATCGCACCCTATCGCAATCCCGTGCGAGGTGCACAACCGGTCGGAACCGAGGTGTTCTTCGTGCTAGCCGATGTGACGCCGCGTGAATCGAAGCAGGTCGCCGGAACAACGCCATGCGCATTCTGATCGTTGATGATCATCCCATCGTTGCTTCCGGTTGTCGCACCGTGTTCGCCGACGATCCCGGGATCATCCTGCTCGAAGCATCTGATGCCGAGAGCGGCGAGCGGGCTTTCGTCGCGGAGAAGCCCGATCTTTGCGTGATCGACATCAATCTGCCGACCGTCTCCGGCTTCGAGCTCGCCCGCCGCATCCTGACGCGTGACGCGTCGGCGCGCCTCATCATGTTCAGCATGAACGACGACCCGGTGTTCGCCGCCCGTGCCATCGACATCGGCGCCAAGGGCTACGTCTCGAAGACCGGCGATCCCAACGACCTGGTGGAAGCGGTGCGCGAGGTCGGCAATGGCGGCGTCTATCTGCCGCCGGCGATCGCCCGCAATGTTGCCTTTGCACGGCCGGGCTTTGCGCAAAATCCGCTCTCCAAGCTCACGTCGCGCGAGATGGAGATCCTGCGCCTGCTCAGTTCCGGCAAGAGCCTATCGGAAATCGCCTGGCTCGTGCATTCGTCATACAAGACGGTCGCGAACACGTCATCGATCATGCGCCAAAAGCTTGGCGTGCGTACTTCGGCCGAGCTGGTGCGCCTCGCGATCGAGAGCGGCGTCGCCTGACGCCGCGCGCCAACACAAAGGAATACGACGATGCAGACGGTTTCCCAGAACAAGTCGCATGGTGGCACGCAGGGCGTTTACCGCCACCCCAGCCGCGAGACCAAGACCGACATGACGTTCTCGGTGTTCGTCCCGGAGCATGCGGCCGGCGCCAAATTGCCTGTCGTGACCTACCTGTCGGGCCTGACCTGCACGCACGCCAACGTCACTGAGAAGGGCGAATTTCGCCAGGCCTGCGCCGAGCTCGGCCTGATCTTCGTCGCACCGGATACCAGCCCACGCGGCGAAGGCGTCCCCGGCGATCCCGCCAATTCCTACGATTTTGGCCTCGGCGCCGGTTTCTATGTTGATGCGACGGAGCGGCCGTTCGCGACCAATTACCGGATGTGGAGCTACGTCACCGAGGAGTTGCCGAAGCTGATCGCGGAGCAATTTCCGGTCGACACGACGCGCCAATCGATCCTCGGTCACTCCATGGGCGGTCATGGCGCGCTGACCGTGGCGCTGAGCCATCCCGATCGCTATCGCGCGGCGAGCGCGTTTGCGCCGATCGTGGCGCCATCACAGGTGCCATGGGGCAACAAGGCGCTCGGCGGCTATCTCGGCAGCAACAAGCAGGCGTGGCGCAGGCACGATGCGGTCGCGTTGATCGATGACGGCGCGCGCTTCTCCGACCTTCTGGTCGACTACGGCGATGCCGACGGCTTCCTCACCGAGCAATTGCGGCCCGAGCTGCTGAAGGCTGCATGCGAGAAGGCGAACATCCCGCTCACCCTGCGGCGCCAGCCCGGCTACGACCACAGCTACTACTTCATCTCGACCTTCATGGCCGACCATCTGCGCTGGCATGCTGCGCGGCTGAAGGCCTGACGATCGCATCGCGCTAACGCGCTTGCGGCGCGCCGTAGTTCGGCGCGAGCAGGCGGTTTCGTATGAGGTAATCGGTGGCGCGCGACCAGGATTCGTCGGTATTGCCGCGCATATCAGCACTCGCTGCAGCCACCAATTGCCCGGTGTGCACGTCGCGCAGATAGAGGTTGATGTTGAGAATGAGGTTGGAGACCTTCTGCACCACGCCGGTCATCGCAAGGTCGGCCCCCAACTCGCCGGCCAGCTTCACGTCGCAGCCGCCACAGGCCTGAAGATTGCTGCCGTGCGCCGCAGCATTGACAGGTGCGATGTCGAGCACGTGGAACTTGCCGGAGTCCGCGAGCTCCTTGCGTACCTGCTCGCCGGTGCGGAGCAGCCGCGCCTGTTCGTCGGTCCGTGGCCCGTTCATCTCGCCTTGCAGGCTGGTATCGATCATCTCGAGGTCGAACACCGCGAGCTTGGGCGGCTCGGCGCGCGCAGCCCCAGACATCACCAGCAAAGATAGGACGATGGCGGACGCTGATCTCATCATTGTGAACCAATCGAAATTTGTGACCTCGCAACGACAAAAAGCGGGGTTGCAAGCCGGGCCAATTTCGTCATCTTGCATGTCAACGCATGGTCCGACAATGCCGTGCCGAGTGAAGAAAGACTGCGGGAGGAGTTATGTTCCGATGGCTGATCGGCACGATCGCGCTCAGCATAGTGGCGACCGGAGCGCTGGCGGCTGATCCCGTCGAGATCCATATCGGCTATCTCGGCCATGCCGGTGTGAAATCGACGCTCTCGCTGGTCGAACAGCCGGCCGACAATGACGGCATCGCCGGCGCACGCCTTGCGATCGAAGACAACAATACGACCGGAAAATTCCTCAACCAGCGCTTCGCGCTCGACGAGGTCAAGGTCAAGGATAGCGACGACGTCGTCAAGGTCGCGACCGATCTCGCCGGCCACAGCGACTATATCATCACCGACCTGCCGGCCGACGCACTGCTCAAGGTCGCCGATGCACTGCGCGACCGTGGCACCGTTCTGTTGAACGCGGGCGCGATCGACGACCGGCTGCGCGAGCAGGACTGCCGCGGCAACGTCATCCATGTCGCGCCGACCCGCTCGATGCTGGCGGACGCGCTCGGCCAGTACCTGGTCTGGAAGCAGTGGAGGCGCTGGCTTCTGGTGACAGGCTCGCATGATCAGGACAAACTCTACGCCGACGCGCTGCGCCGCGCGGCCACCCGTTTCGGCGCCAAGATCGTCCAAGAACGCACCTTCGAGGACACCGGCGGCGCGCGCCGCACCGATTCTGGCGTGACGCTGATCCAGCGCCAGATGCCGGTATTCACGCAGCAGGCGCCGGCATACGACGTGCTGGTCGCCGCCGACGAGAGCGAGGTGTTCGCGAACTATCTGCCCTACCGGACCTGGGACCCGCGCCCGGTGGCGGGCTCGGCTGGCCTGGTGCCGACCAGCTGGGACGCGGCTCATGACCAATGGGGTGCGGTCCAGATCCAGAACCGCTTCGTCAAGCTGAACATGCGCCGCATGACGGCGCTCGACATGCAGGCCTGGACCGCTGCGCGCATGATCGGGGAAGCCACGTCCCGCACCAATTCGGGGGATCCCAAGAAGGTCATCGCCTTCCTCAAGGGCAAGGATTTCTCGATCGCCGCCTTCAAGGGCACGCGACTGACCCTGCGAGACTGGAATTGGCAGCTCCGCCAGCCGATCCTGCTGGCCGATGGTCGTATGGTCGTTTCGGTCTCGCCGCAGGAAGGTTTCCTGCACCAGGTCTCCGAGCTCGACACGCTCGGTGTTGACCGGCCTGAAACGAAGTGCAAGCTGCAGTGAGGGAGATGGAACGTATGTGGTGCCGCTGTCTGTTGACCGGGATGCTGGTTTGGCTTGCCGCGGCACCGGCGTCCGCTTTCGTTGCCTATGTCTCCAACGAGAAGGGCAACACGGTCACGGTGATCGACACCGACAGCTGGACGGTGACCAAGACCATCAAGGTCGGGCAGCGGCCGCGCGGCATCGAGTTCTCGCGCGACGGCAAGTTCGTGATGGTCGCGGTCGGCGACGACGACACCATTCAGGTGATCGACACCAAGACCCAGGAGATTGTCGACACCCTGCCCTCCGGCCCCGACCCGGAACTGTTCACCCAGGATGCCGCCGGCAAGACCATGTATGTCGCCAACGAGAACGACAACACGGTCACCGTGATCGATCTCGAGAAGCGCGCGCGGCTCGGCGACATTCAGGTCGGCGTTGAGCCCGAGGGCATGACCATCAGCCCGGACGGCAAGATCCTGATCAACACGTCCGAAACCACCAACATGGCGCATTTCATCGACACCACGACGCGCCAGATCGTCGCCAATGTGCTGGTCGATTCGCGGCCGCGCTTTGCCCAGTTCAAGCGCGACGGCTCCGAATTGTGGGTTTCCTCGGAGATCGGCGGCACGGTGTCGATCATCGATCCGGTCAAGCGCGAGGTGACCGGCAAGATCACCTTCGACATTCCCGGCCTGCGCAACGAGGCGATCCAGCCCGTCGGCATCGGCATGACCAAGGACGGCAAGACCGCGTTCATCGCGCTCGGCCCCGCCAACCGCGTCGCGGTGGTCGATGGCACGACCCACAAGGTCCTCAAATATCTGCTGGTCGGCCAGCGGGTCTGGCACATGGATTTCACCCCCGACGAGAAATATCTGATGGTCACCAACGGCGTTTCGAACGACGTTTCGGTGATCGACGTCGCGGCCCAGAAGGTGATCAAGACCATTCAGGTCGGCGAACTGCCGTGGGGGATCACGATCGCGCAGCCATGACCGCAACCGACACCCATATCGCGAGCCAGCCTTCGCCGGATGCAGCCACCGTAGCGGCCGTGCAACCGGCGCTGTCGATCGGCAATGTCAGCCACAGCTACGGTCCGCGGCGCGCGCTGATCGACGTCAATTTCACGGTTCAACCTGCGAGCTTCACCGCATTGCTCGGCCTCAACGGCGCCGGCAAGAGCACGTTGTTCTCGCTGGTGACGCGGCTGTTCGGCATTCAGAACGGCCAGATCAAGATCTTCGGCCACGACATCAGCCGGACGCCCGGCGAAGCGTTGCGGCTGATGGGCGTCGTGTTCCAGCCGCGCACGCTTGATCTCGATCTGTCGCTGACCCAGAACCTGCTCTATCACGCCGCGCTGCACGGCATCTCGCGGCGCGAAGCGCGGCTGCGCAGCGCCGAGGTGCTCGACCGCATCGGACTTGCCGACCGCGCCAGCAGCAAGGTGCGCGACCTCTCGGGCGGCCAGATGCGCCGGCTCGAGATCGCCCGCGCATTGCTGCATCGGCCACGGCTGCTGCTGCTCGACGAAGCGACCGTCGGGCTCGACGTCAAGGCGCGCGCCGACATTCTCGACCATGTCCGGCAGCTCGTCACCGAGCAGGGCATCGGCGTGCTCTGGGCGACGCATCTGTTCGACGAGATCATGCCGGGCGACGACCTCGTGGTGCTGCACCAGGGCCGGATGCTGGCGCACGGCCCGATGTCGCGCGTGATCGCCGACGCCGGCGCGCAGGACGTCAACACCGCGTTCATGCGCCTGACCGGAACGGCAACCCTCACCGGAAAACCGCCAACATGAGCAGCATGACGGTCACGCCCGAACGCAGCGGCTTCTCGGTGTCGGAATACATCGTGTGCCTAAACGGCATCGTGTGGCGCGAGGCGCTGCGCTTCCTGCATCAGCGCGAGCGCTTCGTCTCGGCGCTGGTCAGGCCGCTGGTCTGGCTGTTCATCTTCGCAGCCGGCTTCCGCCAGGTGCTCGGCATCTCGATCATCCCGCCCTATGAGACCTACATCCTCTACGAGGTCTACATTGCGCCCGGCCTGATGGCGATGATCCAGCTGTTCAACGGCATGCAATCCTCGCTGTCGATGGTCTATGACCGCGAGATGGGCAACATGCGCACGCTGTTGGTGAGCCCGCTGCCGCGCGGCTATCTTTTGTTCTGCAAGCTGCTCGCCGGCACCGCGGTGTCACTGCTGCAGGTCTACGCCTTCCTGCTGATCGCGTGGTTCTGGGACATCACGCCGCCGACCATCGGCTACCTCACCGTGCTTCCGGCGCTGGTGCTGTCGGGCCTGATGCTCGGCGCGCTGGGCATGCTGATCTCGGCCAGCATCAAGCAGCTGGAAAACTTCGCCGGGGTCATGAACTTTGTGATCTTCCCGATGTTCTTCGCATCGTCGGCCCTCTACCCGCTCTGGCGTGTGCAGGAAGGCAGCCCGATGCTGTATTATGTCTGCCAGTGCAATCCATTCACGCATGCAGTGGAGCTGATCCGGTTTGCGCTCTACGGCAAGATGAACTGGGTTTCACTCGCGGTGGTCGGCGGCTGCACGGTGGTGTTCATGATCGGCGCGATCCTGGCTTACGATCCATCGCGCGGCCTGGTGCGCCGCGGACCCGGCGGAGGCGAGGCATGACAGGCTGGCGAACGGGACTTGGCGCGCTGCTCGCGATGGTTCTGTCGAGCCAGGCCGCATCGGCTGCGGACCCGCGTTACCCGGACTGGCCCTGCCAACAGGCCAAAGTGCCGGAGATCTCGCTGGCCGCGGTTTGGGCCGGGCCGCCGCTCGGCGACGCCGAGACCAAGTGGAGGGACGATCCGAAGATCAGCGCACTCGCGACCAAGCTCGCGGCGCGCCGGATTCCGCTGGATGATGCGCAGAAGCAGATCACCGAATTCCTGCAGGCCGCCGCGGCCGACAAGGCCAATGCGGGGAAGCTGCTGTTCGCCGGCCTGTTCGATACGCTCAACGGGCAGCGCGCCTCGGTCATGAACGGGCTGGAGCGCGTGATGCGCAAGCAGCGCGAGGCCGCGGAGAAGATCCGCGATGACACGATCAAGCTGCAGGCACTGCAGGATGCCACGCCACCGGACCAGGCCAAGGTCGACGAGCTCGGCAACCAGCTGGTCTGGGAGACGCGGATCTTCGAGGACCGCGGACGGGTCGTGAAATTCGTCTGCGAGGTGCCGACCACCATCGATCAACGGCTGTTTGCGCTCAGCCGCACCATCCAGCAGGAGCTGGATTGAGGCCTGCGACCGATCGCCCCGGCAATCATTGACCTGTTCCCCAGGTGCTTCTTGACCACGGCGGTCCGGAACCAACCGCGCTCCTCGCTCGTTGTCTCCAACTATATCTGAAGTTGGGAGACCTCGATGAGAGCAGCCAAGATCGTCATGACCAGCCTCGCCGTAGCGAGCCTGATCACCTCCGCGGCTTTGGCCCAGCAATCCATGTCGGGAATGGTCACCAAGATTGACCGACTGCGCAGCACCATCTCGATCCAGCAGACGCAGAGCGGCACGGTGGGCGCGACCAGCGCTGCGATTCAGGAATACAAGGTGCCCAAAGGACAGTCGCTCGAACCCTTCCACGCCGGTGACAAGGTGACGTTCACCGCCTCGGACAGCGACGGCGGCAAGACCATCGACAAGCTCGACAAGGAGAAATAACGCGCTTGAGCGCTTTCCTGGCCGTGCGAGGACGGCGTCACTGCTCGCCCTCGCGCGGCTCGGGCTCAACGTCCGCCAGCGGCAGCTTGGCCCGTTCCCACCCGTCGGTTCCCTCGGGATACCACGCGACGTTGTGGTAGCCGTAGGACAGCACGCGCTTGGCCGCGTTCCACGACATCCAGCAACTCTCCTGGCAATAGATTACGAGCAATCTTGCTTTGTCGTCGCCGGAGGCACGAGTCAGGCCGCGCCGCAGATAGTCCTCGGTTGAAGCGGCAAGCTTGCCGTAGCCGGTGTCGGGCAGCCAGATGCTGCCCGGAATATCGCGATGCGGCCGCTCGCGCCACACCGTGCCGGCGGGCAGTTTCGGCTTAGGCGGGCGTGGCAGCACGTCGACGAAGGCACCGGACTTGTCGCGCCAGATCGCTGCCGCGTCCTCCGTCGTGAGCACGCGTGCGCCGGTGAGCGTGGCGGGCACAGGTGTGCGGTAATCCTCGGTGCGGTACCCCTCGGGCTCCGCAGGCTGGTCCTGAGCGCGGACAGGCGAAACGGCGACCACCAGCACCGAAAGCATGGCCGCGAGCCTGATCATGGCGACTTGGTTGCGGTCTCCGGCCCGATCGGACGGTCGTTCTCGTCGAGCAGCGGAACGCCGAAGTCGAGCAGGATCTTGTTGATCGCCGGCTGGTTATCCTGGATCAGGCGATTGAGCTGCCGCTTCCAGTTCTGGTCGGAGCCGCGCACGCCCATGCCGATGCGATACACCAGCTTCGGTCCCGTGGTCTCCTTGACCAGCGGCGTGACATGCAGCGGCGGGTTCGCCTTCTTGGCATAAAAGCCCGCCATCGGCCCCCACAGGATGCCGGCGTCGATCTCGCCCTTTTCGAGATCGTTCATCATCGCCCCCGCCGAGGAATCGTAGCGCGTATCGATCATCAGCGGATAAGGCTTCGCGTTGCCCATCAGCCCGTTGATGGCCATGTTGGTCGCGGGCGGCGTCCCGGCGACGATGCCGATGTGCTTGCCCTTCAGCCGCTCATCCTCGAGAGTCGTGACCTCGTCCAATCCGCTGCCCGGCTTGGCGACGATCGCATAGGCCGTGCGGTAATACGGATTGGTGCCCTGCGCGAGATCATCACCTTGCGGGAAACCCATGATCACGTCGCAGCGATGCGAGCCGAGGGTGACCCGCACGAAGCCGGTCGCCTGCGGAAAATACATGTAATCGAGCTTTTTCTGCAGCTTCTCGGCGAAAAGCTCGCCGATCTTGTTCTCAAAGCCTTCGCCCTTGTCGTTCGAGAACGGCAGGTTGCGCGGATCGGCACAGATGCGGAGCACCTTGGGATCAACCAGCTCGATGGAGAGCTCGCCCTGCTCATTGACCTGCGCAAGCGCGATGTCACGGCCGGCGAGACAGGCGATAAAGCCGACAAGCGCAAACAGGACAGGACGGCATCCGACAACTCTCATTACGCGGTCTCCTCTTGAGCAGACAGGTCACCGTGGTCAAGCAATTGCCCGGCGCGCCATGACGTGCAACAGGGATAATGATCGCAACGGCGCCGCGTTGCTTGTTGCAGCGCAAACGGACGCTGGACGACATCGTTCGCGCGTCCGGGAAAAACTGAGGCGGAAACATGGCTCATGCCGGTTCGGTGCTTGCGCTGCTCCTGATGCTTTGGGCGCCGACCATAGCGCGGGCGCAAGAGGCGGAATTGCCTGTGAGCGAAGTCGCCCCCGGAATCTTCGTTCACACCGGCGTCACCGCACTGATGACGCGCGAGAACGAAGGCGCCATCGCCAATGTGGGGTTCGTGATCGGCGATAGCGCGGTCGCCGTCATCGATACCGGCGGCAGCGTCCGCGAAGGGCGGCAACTGCTCGCCGCGGTGCGCAGCCATAGCGACAAGCCGATCCGCTACGTGATCAACACCCACGCGCATCCGGACCACAGCTTCGGTAACGCGGCATTCGTAGGCGACGGGACCAGTTTTGTCGGCCACAAGGCCCTGCCCCGCGCGCTGGCGGTACGAGGACAATTCTATCTCGACGGATTTCGCCGGACCATGGGCGATGCGTTGATCGACGAGGTCCGCATCATTCCACCGACCGTGCTGGTCGAGGACACGCTGAAGCTCGACCTCGGCGGACGGTCCCTCACCCTGAAGGCATGGCCCCCTGCCCACAGCGACAACGACCTCACCGTCTTCGATGAACGCAGCGGGACCCTGTTCGCCGGCGACATGGTGTTCCTTGAGCATATTCCCGTGGTCGACGGCAGCCTCAAGGGCTGGCTGCGTGCGCTGGACCAGCTCGCCGCGATTCCCGCCGAGCGCGCGGTTCCCGGTCACGGACCCGTGAGCGCATGGCCTGCGGCGCTCGCCGATGAGCGGCGTTATCTCGAGACGCTGGCCGCGGACGTTCGTGCGCTGGTCAAAAGCGGCAAGCCGATCACGGATGCAGCGGAGCAGGCCGCGGCAGCCGAGCGGCCGCGCTGGCAATTGTTCGACGATTACAATGCCCGCAACGCAACTGCAGCATTCTCGGAAATTGAATGGGAGTAGCTGTTGGTCCTATAATGGGCCAGCAGCATAGGATCTTGCGAACATGACCGGACATCGCGCCCGCCTGCTTTGCATCGCCAGCCTCGTTGCGATCGCGCTGGGCATACCGGCTGCGCCCGCGGCGGAGACCTATGATCCCTGGCCGGGCCTGGTCCAGGACATCTTCAGCAACCGTCCGATGAATGACGGCAACGATGTCATCGGCATCGAGATGCCGGTGCGCGCGGAAGACGCGGCGATCGTGCCGGTGACATTGCGCACCAAGCTGCAGCCCAGCGACAGCCGCCGCGTCGTCGCCATCACCTTGGTGATCGACGAGAACCCGGCGCCGATGGCCGCGAAATTCACGCTGGGGCCGGACGCCAACGTCACCGAGATATCGACCCGCGTCCGCGTCAACAACTACACCAACGTGCACGCGGTCGCGGAGCTCAGCGACGGCAAGCTCTATGTCAGCAAGGTTTACGTCAAGGCATCCGGCGGCTGCTCTGCACCGGCCGGCAAGAACGTCGAGGAAGCCAAGAACCGGCTCGGCCAGATGCGCTACCGGCAATTCACAAAGTCCGAACAGGGGCCGGCGACCAGCACGCGCGAAGCCCAGATCATGATCGGGCACCCGAACAATTCAGGCCTGCAGATGGACCAGGTCACGCAGCTCTATATCCCGGCCTTCTTCGTCAACGAGCTGCACATCTGGCAGGACGACAGTCCGGTGCTGGCGATGGAAGGCGGAATCTCGATTTCCGAGGACCCCAATATCCGCTTCACTTACGTCTCGAACGGCGCCAAGCACTTCCGTGCCGAAGCCAAGGACACCGACGGGCACGTCTTCGAGCACGAATGGAAGGTCGAGAATCCCGGGACCTGAAGGGCACGCGATCTCGCGATCAGCGCTCTAGAAACATCGGACTTCGGCTTCGGCCTGGGCGCGCCTGAGGTCGTTGAGCGCGTTGGCGGCCTGCTCGGACGAGCGGAACTGGCCGCCCAGATTGCCACGCACCTGCGCCATGCTCAGCACCGTTTCGGCGGTGACGTAGCGATCATAGGGGATGATCGAGGCGACGATGTCGATCGAGCAGGAACACTGCTCGATCGACTGCCGGGATTCGCCATTAGCCTTCATGCAGCCGAACACATACTCCGCCCGCGCCGAGGTCGGATAGTCGTTGACCTCCTGAGCCCGCGCGCCCATGGAAGTCCCGGCGAGCACCGCCAGGACGGCGACAATCGGTCGTAGCATGCCAGCTCCTGCCATGGTCGTGCTTCCTCTTCTCTTCCCGCAAGCTATGCTATGGGTGTTGATCAGAAAAGAAAACATTCGGGGAAGTGGCTCAAGAAACGATGATCATGTCTGTACGCATGGTGTTGGCTGCGGCAGTTCTGGCGGTCACGCAGCTCGGCACCTCGTGCGCCGCGGAGACCATCCGCGTTGCAGCGCAGAAGACCGGAACGCTGGCCTGGGAACTGGCTGTCATTCGCTCCCACGGTCTCGACAAGAAGGCCAATCTGTCGATCGATGTCGTCGAGCTCGCCAGCCCCGAGGCCGGCAAGATCGCGTTGCGCTCCGGCACGGCCGACGTGATGGTATCCGATTGGCCCTGGGTATCGCGCGAGCGCTCGCTCGGCGCCAAGCTGCAGTTCTATCCGTATTCGAGCGCACTGGGCGCCGTGATGGTCCCGGCCGCCTCGCCGATCAAGACGCTCGCGGACCTCAGGGGACGCAAGCTTGCCGTCGCGGGCGGCGCGATCGACAAGAACTGGCTGCTGCTGCAAGCCGCCTTGAAGCAGGACGGCGTCGACCTGAAGTCGCAGGCGTCCATCGTCTATGGCGCACCGCCGCTGCTCGCCGCCAAGACCCTCGGCGGCGAGATGGACGCGACGCTCAACTACTGGAATTTCTGCGCGGCGCTCGAGGCCAAGGGCTTTCGCCGGCTCGCCGGCATGGAAGAAATCCTGCAGAAGCTCGGCAGCAAGGGCCGCATCGCGATGATCGGCTACGTGTTCGACGAGGCCTGGGCTGGCGCCAACAAGGACCTGGTGGCCCGCTTCATCGCCGTGACGCGTGCTGCTAAGGACATTCTCGCAACCTCGGATACCGAATGGGACACGATTGCGCCGCTGACCGGCGCCCAAGACGCAGCAACCCTGCAGGCCTATCGCGACCGCTACCGCGAAGGCATCCCGCGCCGTCCGATCGCTGACGAAGAGGCGGATGCCCGCGTGCTCTACCGGGTGCTGGCGCAGCTCGGCGGCCGCGACCTGGTCGGCACCGCAACCGAGCTCGATCCCGGCACCTTCTATCAAGCGATCCCGGGAGACTGACGGTGCTGCGCCTCCTGTCATTCGCGCTGTTCATCGCAACCTGGTGGATTGCCTCACTCGCGATCGGCGACGCGAAGCTGCCGGCGCCGCCGGCGGTGCTTTCGGTGCTCATCGCCGAGGCCCGATCGGGAGCGCTGTTCGTCAACCTCGGCGCAACGCTGGCCCGCGTCGCGCTGGCCTTCACGCTCGCAATGGCGCTCGGCTCGGCGATCGGCTACCTGATGGGCCGCGTCTCGCTCGCCAATCGCCTTGGCGATCCCTGGCTGATCCTGCTGCTCAATTTGCCGGCGCTGGTCGTCATCGTGCTCGCCTATATCTGGGCCGGGCTGACCGAGGTCGCGGCGATCGCGGCCATCGCCATCAACAAGCTCCCGACCGCCGTCGTCACCTTGCGCGAGGGCGCTCGTGCGCTCGACCCCGCGCTCGACGAGATGGCAACGGCGTTTGCATTGCCGCGCGGCCGGGCGTTCCGGCATGTGATCCTGCCACAGCTTGCGCCCTACATCGCGGCCGCGGCGCGTTCCGGGCTCTCGCTAGTCTGGAAGATCGTGCTGGTCGCGGAATATCTCGGCCGGCCGAACGGTGTCGGCTTCGAGATCGGTGTCGCCTTCCAGCTGTTCGACATTCCATTGCTGCTTGCCTACTCGCTGAGCTTTGCCGGCGTCGTGCTGGTCATCGAGACCCTGATGGTGCAGCCGTTCGAAACCAGGCTAACGCGGTGGCGGCTCCGTGCAGCTTGAGGTCAATATCACAGGCAAAAGCTTCGAGAGCGCGGCCGGAAAGCGGCACGACGTGCTCGATAACGTCACCTTCGCGTTGAACGCCGGCGAGGTTGGCGTGCTGTTCGGACCGTCGGGTTGCGGCAAGAGCACCCTGCTGCGGATTCTCGCCGGGCTCGACGGCAATTACCGGGGCCACGTCAACCGCTCGCCCGGCATGCGCCTTGGCATGGTGTTCCAGGAGCCGCGGCTGCTGCCCTGGCGCACCGTGGAGGAGAATGTGCGGCTCGCCGCGCCTGACGTCGACGACGGCACGCTGGCGGCGCTGTTCGAGGTGCTCGAACTGAGCGCGCATCGCAACCACTTTCCCGGCGAGTTGTCGCTCGGCCTCGCCCGCCGCGTCGCCCTCGCGCGCGCCTTCGCCATCGAGCCGGATTTCCTGATCCTCGACGAGCCGCTGGCCTCGCTCGACAATGCCCTCGCTGGCAGGCTGCGTGACCAGGTCGCGACCCTGGTGGCCAGCCGCAAGATGATGACGCTCCTGGTCACCCACGATCTCGACGACGCGGTCCGTCTCGGTGATCGCCTGTTCTTCCTGTCGCCGCGGCCGGCCCGAATCCTTCACGTCGAGACCATCACCACACCACGTGCGACGCGCGGCGAGCTCGAGATCGGCGAGATCAAGCGGCAGCTCTCGCAGTTGGACCTTGCAAATATGTGAGACGCCGTCATCCTTGGACGATGCGTAAGGGAGAAGTCGGATGTCGCGTGCGTTGATTGCCGTTGGAGTTGCCTTGCTTTTACTGCCGACCGCAGCGCTCGCCCAAAGCAAGGGCAAGGGCATCCGGTTGTGGAATCTGACCAGCGCCACGATTGCGAGCTTCGAGCTGTCGCCGGCCGGCAAGAATGAATGGGGTCCCAACCAGACGCTGAACGACAAGGACAAGGAGGTCGACCACGACGAGCGCCTGCGTATCACCGGGGTCGAGCCCGGCCGCTACGACGCCAAGGTCGGCTATAGCGGAGGCAAGCAGTGCTTCGCCCGCGACCTCGAGATCAAGGCCGATGCCGTGTTTTCGGTATCCGACAAGGACCTGAAGGACTGCAACAAGTAACGGCTACGCCGGCGGCTTGCCGTCCGCGCTCGCGCGATCATTGGTGTGCGGATATTCGCAACGCCATCGCACCGCGGTCCATTTCGGATGTTCGCCGACCCATTGAGCAATGTAAGGCGGCGCGGCCATGGCGCATTGCTGCAGCGAGCCGCTCCAGTTGAACACCAGATGCTGCTCCTCGCAGGTCGCCGGCGACAGCACGGCACATACGGTGACGATCAGATCAATCGGGTTCATGCATGAAACCTCGCGAGAGTCGTGAAAAGATAACATAAGCGCTACGCCCGCAGCAGCCGGAAGTTTCATTTTCGCGCGAGATCAAGCGGAACCCGACGGTCGCCGCCCCGCCGGCACGTCGGCGTCACCCGAGCCAACAACCGTGAAACCGACGCCTTGCCGCCGGTTCATTTCGTCAATAAGCTGGTTCCCACAACTGCTAACAGGCTGATGGCTCTTACGGAAACCTCCCGGCGCGGCGTCGCGGTCGCCATATGCCTGCTGGCGCTCACCGCCGGCGCTTGGGCTGTCACGGGGCTGGTTCGGGGCACAGCGGCGGAGTCGCAGCCGGACAAGCCAGATTCGGGGCGCACTGAGCCCTCCCGCACCGCAAACAGCGATCAGGCACCGGTCAAGCTGACGCCCAGCCAGCAGGGACAGATCGGGCTCGAAACTTCGGTTGTGAAAGCCGCACCGCATCCTGAGCAGTTCCGAGCATACGGCGCGGTGCTGGACATCTCTCGCATCACGGAGCTCACCAACAGCTACGCCAATGCGCAGGCTCAACTCCAGACAGCGCAGGCCAAGCTCGAAGTCGCGAAGAGCGCATTCGACCGGACCAAGAATCTTGTCGACTCCGCCGCGCTCCCGAAAAAGGAAGCCGAAACCGCGGAGGGCACGCTGCGAACCGACAGGGCCGCGCTTGCCGCGGCGGAATCGCAACTCAGGACTCTCGCAGCAACAGCACAACAGGAATGGGGACCGGTGATCGGCCACGGAATCGTCGAGCGTTCGCCCGCGGTCGTGAGGCTGATCGAGCGCGATCAGTTTCTGGTTCAGGTGACGCTCCCGCCCGGCGTGAGTGTCACCGAGACTCCGGGAACGGCCCTCGCACAGGCGCCGACGCGCAATGCGAATATCGATCTGCAGTACATCTCCCCGGCAACACGCACCGACACCCGTATCCAGGGATTGAGCTATTTCTTCTCGGCGCCTGGCGACAGTGGTCTGCTGCCCGGCATGAACACCACAGTTTATGTGCCGTCGGGCACCACTTACGAAGGCGTGTTCATCGAGGATACCGCGATCGTGCGATGGCAGGGCCGATCGTGGGTTTACCTGCGCGTGAGCCCCGACAGCTTCCGACGTCATCCGATCAGCACGGATCAGCCGGTCTCGGATGACGACTACGTCGTCCGCGACATCCCGTCGGGATCCGAAATCGTCATCCGGGGTGCACAGGTCTTGCTGTCCGAGGAGGCCAAGAGCGAGCTTCGGAGCGGCGACGACAATGACTGACGGCACCGGCTCCGACCGTTCAGGACCGCAAGCCGCTCTCGTCGCGTTCGCCATCCGCTTCCGCGGCATCGTGCTCGCGCTTTCGTTCGCGCTGCTCGGCTACGGCCTGTTCGCGCTCGGCGAGGCCAAATACGGCGTCTTCCCCGAATTCGCACCGCCACAGGTTACTATCCAGACCGAAGCTCCCGGCCTTAGCCCGGAGCATGTCGAGATTCTGGTCACGCAACCGATCGAAACGTCGATCAACGGCCTAGCCGGGGTCGAAAGCCTGCGCTCGTCGTCGATCCAGGGCCTCTCCGTGGTGACGGTCGTCTTCCAGCCGGGCAGCGATATCTACCGGGCGCGCCAGTTGGTGACTGAGCGTCTCTCGGCCGTGGCCGCGCGGCTGCCACAAGGCGTGCAGCCGCCCTCGATGACACCGTTGACGCCGCTGGCCGGCACGGTGCTGGTCATTGGCCTGACGTCCGACCGGCGCTCGCTGATGGATTTGCGCACCGTTGCGGACTGGACCGTGGCAAGACGGCTTCTGGCCGTCACGGGCGTGGCACAAGTATCCACTTACGGCAAAGACGTCAGGTCCCTGCAGGTGCAGGTCCGTCCGGACGACCTGATCCGGTTCAGGGTCGGCATGAACGATGTACTCGCCGCCGCGCGCAAGGCCACCGGCGTACGGGGCGCCGGCTTCATCGATACCGCCAATCAGCGCGTCACGCTGCAAACCCAGGGACAGTCCCTGACGCCCGATCAGCTTGCCCGCACCGTTCTGCTGCACGAAGGCGGCGCAAGCGTGGTCCTCGGCGACGTCGCCACCGTCGTGACCGCTCCCGAGCCGCCGATCGGGGCCGCCCTCATCGACGGCGTGCCCGGCATCATGCTCATGGTGAGCCAGCAATACGGCGCGAATACGCGGGAGGTCACCACGCGGGCGGAAGCCGCCCTGCAAGAGCTTCGACCGGGCCTTGAAGCCGACGGTGTCAAACTCCACGCGGACATTTTCCGGCCTGCCAATTTCATCGACGCGGCGACCGAGAACGTGCTCAACGCCTTGTTGATCGGCGGGGCGCTCGTGGTCGTCGTCCTGTTTTTGTTTCTGTTCGACTGGCGCACCTCGATCATCAGCTGCACTGCCATTCCGCTCTCGTTGATAGCGGCCGTGCTCGCGCTGCAATGGATGGGGGAAACGCTTAACACGATGACGCTGGGCGGCCTCGCAATCGCGATCGGCGAAGTCGTCGATGACGCCGTGATCGGCGTCGAGAATGTGGTACGTCGACTGCGCGAAAACCGCCGGGCGACAGCGCCGAGACCCGAGGCTCGCGTCGTGCTCGAGGCCTTCCTCGAAGTGCGTACCGCCGTTGCCTATGCGACATTTGCGGTGCTGCTGGTCTTCTTCCCGATCCTGACGCTTTCCGGCATTGCCGGCCGCCTCTTCGGGCCGCTCGGCATCGCCTACATCTTGGCCGTGCTCGCCTCGCTGGCAGTCGCTCTCACGGTGACGCCGGCGCTTTCCATGCTGCTTCTGGTCGGGAGGACCGGCGGACAGCGCCTGCATGAACCGCCCGCGGTACGGTGGTCCCGTCGCTACTACGAGGCCTTGCTGCGTCATATCGGCCGTTACCCGAAGCTGGTAACGGCGGCGGCCGCGGTTTTGACGATCGCAGGCGCTGCAATGCTGCCTTTCTTCGGCGGGACGTTCCTGCCGGATCTGCGCGAAGGCCATCTGATTCTGCACGTCTCAGCGATCCCCGGCACTTCGCTCGACGAATCGCTTCGGATCGGCAAGCTGATGACCGATACGCTTCTAAAAATTCCGGGTGTGCGCCGGGTGGCGCAGCATGCAGGCCGCGCCGAGGCCGGCATCGACACGGTCGGGCCACATTCCAGCGAGTTCGAGGTCGACCTGGAGCCGGGGCTCTCGGGTCGGGCGCAATCCGCCGCCGAGGCGCGCATCAGGGTCGCTCTTGCCGGCTTCCCCGGGGTCTCCTTCTCGAGCAAGACCTATCTGACGGAACGTGTCGAGGAGACCGTCTCCGGCTTCACCGCGGCGGTAGTCGTCAACATCTACGGGCCCGATCTCGATTTGCTCGAGCGCGCGGCGCGCGACGTCGCGCGAGAACTGGATGAAGTCGCGGGGGCCGCCGACGTGCAGCAACGATCCCCGCCGGGAATGCCGCAAGTGAACGTAACGCTTCGCCCGACGGATCTGCAGCGCTGGGGACTTGATGCGGTCGAAGTGCTCGAACTCATTCGCACCGCCTATCAGGGCGATGTCGTCGGCCAGGGATATGAAGGCAACGCCGTCTTCAATGTCATCGTGATCCTCGACGCGCATGTCCGCGCCCGAGTCACTCAGATCGGTGACTTACCTGTACGCACGCCGAGCGGCGCTTACATTCTGCTGAAGCAAATCGCCGACGTCTACGAGACCTCGGGCCGTTATCAGATCCAGCACCTGAATGCGCAGCGCGTTCAGACCGTAACGGCGAACGTCAGCGGACGCGATCTCGAATCCTTTGTGGCCGCCGCCAAACGCAAGCTGGCCCGCGAGGTCACGTTGCCGCCCGGTGCTCACGTGGAATTTGCCGGTGCAGCCGAGGCGCAGGCGCGATCGCGGCACGATCTCATCATCAACTCCTTGCTGGCCGGGACAGGCATCGTCGTTCTTCTTGCGATGGTGACCGGCCATTGGCGAAATCTGTTGCTGGTCTTGATCAACTTGCCGTTTGCGTTTGTCGGTGGCGTGTTCGCACTGGCGTTGACCGGTGGCCTGCTTTCACTCGGATCGATGGTCGGCTTCGTCACGCTGTTCGGAATCACGCTGCGCAACTCGATCCTGATGATCTCGCATTACGAGCACCTCGTCCTGGTCGACGGTCGCGTGTGGGGGCTGGATACCGTGATCGAGGGCGCGGCCGACCGCCTCGTCCCGATCCTGATGACGTCTCTCGTGACTGGCCTTGGATTGCTGCCGCTGGCGATCGGTGCAGGAGAGCCGGGGCGTGAAATCGAGGGCCCGATGGCGGTCGTCATCCTTGGGGGTCTGATGACGTCGATGGCGCTGAGTCTGCTGGTGCTGCCGACCCTCGCGCTTCGATTTGCACGCTTCAAGAGCCGCCCCTGAGCACGGGCAAGGCGCGCGATGATGCGTCGAGAAGGGATAGGTCGACAATGCCACGGCTTCGACGGCATTCGCCATAGAAGCCGTGGCAGGTCGTCAATGGTGTCTTACTTGCGCGCTGCGCAGGCGTACATGTTGATTTCCATGCCCACCGGCACTTCGACGATCTTCGGTGTTTTCCAGGCCATTTCCTTCTCCCAAGTATAAGTTGGCGCAAGCCTCGCGCCGCACGGCAAGCTAGGGCTGGCCTTTCCAGGGCGCAAGCCGGCCGGTTAAGGACCCGACTTCGCTGCTGGACATGCCGAAGCGGACGACGGCTCGCTGACGTCCGTCCGGCTCTTGAACGGCCGGGAAATCCCGACGCTGATCTGTCAGGCATTTTCCGACTGCCGGGCGACGACGCACGGATAAGCAGACCCGATTGCGCCGGCGACGTCTTGCCCAAGAGCGAAATCGCAACTTTTTTTGTGATGCGCAGAATCCTGCATCAATAACCGGAGTCCACCCGGCACAATCCTGAGGCACGGACTTATTTGAGCAGGCGCAGCAGCGCCCGGCCGGCGCGCGTCTTCAGCTCTTTCGCATCCAGCGTTCCGTCGTTGTCGGGATCGGCGGCCTTGAAACGCTGCTCGACGACCGCGAGGTATTCGTCGAGCGTCAGGGTGCCGTCGTGATCCGGATCGGCCATCTTGAGCTCCTTCGCGGTCAGCCGTCCGCGCAATTCGCGGACGTCGAGCGTGCCATCGTGGTCGGGATCGAGCTTCGCGAACAGGTCGGCGGCAGCCTTCTTGGCTTCGGCAAGGTCGACGGTACCGTCATTGTCGGGGTCGAGCATCTTGAGCGCGCTGCGGCCACCCGATGCGGCCAGAGCGGGACCGGACAGGACGGCAGCGGCCAAAGTCAAAGCAAGCGATCGGCGCGAAATCATCATTCGTCTCCCTTGAGTGCCGCTCCGCCGCGGACGCGGAGTGTGCCCTGTGATCAAGGCCCACCATAGCAGCTTCGACGAAGCTTCCTACAGCGCGTGCGACCAGCACGGCCTGTCGGGATTCGGGTGGAAAGAAACTGCCTCACGGCTCATCTGTGGCAGTCGGCTAGATGGCATTGCACCGGAACAAGCGAGGTAACCCATGCGCGGCATTTGCGGGACCATGTTGGGCTGCGTCGTCGCGCTCGGTCTGAGTGCGCCCGTGTCCGCGCAAAACACGGTCCCTGCCCCGGCGGCGAAGGCCGTCCAGCCGCGTGTGCTCACCGGCAAGGAACGGCTCGGACGCAAATGGACCGACGAGCAGCGCATCGACAATTGCAATGTGCCGCTGGACAAGCGGGGCACCAAGCCGCGGCCAAGTGCCTGCCCCCATGCACCGTCGAGCTGATCGAACCGTTCGCGCTGCGGCATAAGGTCGAGCCGACCGTGGCCTTGCGTATTCCATACGACGGTAAGCTACGGACGCATCAGCGGAAAAGTCGACGCCCTCGATCGGCCTTTCGCGGTGACTGGGGTTCGTTCACGTTTTCGTATTGACCCGTTTTGGTTTCAGGCCGATGGTTCCATCCGCAACGTCAGGAATAGGCGTGCAGCAAAAGGTTCATTGGGAGGATAGGATGAGACGCATTGCGCTGGCCGCAAGCCTCGTGATTCTTGCATCTTACGGTGCAAGCGCTCAGACCAACGAGCAGTTGGTCAAGGGTGCGACGGATACATCGAACGTTCTCAATTACGGAATGGGTTACAACCTTCAGCGCTTCTCGACGCTGAACCAGATCAACAAGGACACCGTCAAGAATCTGGTGCCGGTCTGGAACTACAGCCTGAACGACGACCGCAGCGAAGAATCGCAGCCGCTCGTGTATCAAGGCGTCCTCTACGTCACCACGCACAACGCCACGATCGCGATCGACGCCAAGACCGGCAAGCAGATCTGGAAGACCAAGGTCGAATATCCCGCCGAGACGCCGCGCATCGTCTGCTGCGGCATCATCAATCGCGGCGCTGCCCTCTATGACGGCAAGCTGTTCCGCACCACCCTCGACGCCAATGTGATCGCGCTCGATGCCAAGACCGGCAAGGAGCTGTGGCGCGAGAAGGCTGCGGACATCAAGGAAGGCTACTCGATGACGGTGGCGCCGCTGGTCGCCGACGGCGTCGTGATCACCGGCATCTCGGGCGCCGAATTCGGCACCCGCGGCTTCATCGACGGCTGGGATCCGGCCACCGGCAAGAAGCTCTGGCGGACCTACTCGATTCCGACCCCGGACGAGCCCGGCGGCGACACCTGGAAGGGCGACACCTGGAAGCTCGGCGGCGGATCGACCTGGATCACCGGCTCCTACGATGCTGAATTGAACACGGTTTATTGGGGCATCGGCAATCCCGGACCGTTCAACTCGGCTGTGCGTCCCGGCGACAACCTCTACACCTGCTCGGTGCTGGCGCTCGATCCGAAGACCGGCAAGATCAAGTGGCACTATCAGTTCTCGCCGAACAACCCGTTCGACTACGACTCGGTGGCCGAGATGGTGCTCGCCGACATGAATGTCGAGGGCAAGCCGACCAAGGTGCTGATGGACGCCAACCGCAACGGCTTCTTCTACGTGCTCGACCGCACCAACGGGAAGCTGCTCGCGGCCAATCCCTATGTGAACGTCAACTGGGCCACCGGTGTCGACCTGAAGACCGGACGGCCGATCGAGACCGACGTCGCCAAGGATGCGCGTGACGGCAAGAAGGTCACGGTCTACCCATCGATCCTCGGCGGCAAGAACTGGGAGCCGATGTCGTTCAATCCGCAGACCGGCCTCGCCTATGCCAACACGCTCGCGTTCGGCGGCAAGTACAAGGCCGAGCCGGTGACGTTCAAGCAGGGCGAATGGTATCTCGGCATGGACCTCACCGACCCCTGGGAATGGGGCACCGGACCGCGCGGCCATCTCAAGGCGATTGATCCGATGACCGGCAAGGCGAAGTGGGAAGCGCCGAGCGATATTCCGCGCTTCTCCGGCGTGCTCTCCACGGCCGGCGGCGTGGTGTTCTCCGGTCAGCTGACCGGCGAGTTCGAGGCGTTCGACGCCGACAACGGCAAGAAGCTCTGGCAGTTCCAGACCGGCTCGGGCATCGAAGGACAACCGGTGACCTGGCAGCAGGACGGCGTGCAATATGTTGCCGTCACCTCGGGCTATGGCGGCGTCTATTCGCTGTTCTCGGGCGACGAGCGGCTTGCCAAGGTGCCGCCCGGCGGCTCGGTGTGGGTTTTCGCGGTCAAGAACTGAGCGCGGAGCACACGTGACTGAAAGAGTAACCCTGTTGACGGCGGCGATCTTCGCCGCCGTCGCGGCGGCCTTGATCACCTTGATCCCGGCGGCCGCGCAGCAAGCCAGTGCAATCGACCTTGAAGGCCAGACCGACCAAGGCAAGGTCACCTACGCCAAGAACTGCTCGCATTGCCATGGTCCCAACATGGTCAACTCCGGCACCATCACGCCGGACCTGCGCGCGTTTGCCGGCGACAAGACGCGCTTCGTGACCACGGTGAAGCAAGGCAAGAACGGCAAGATGCCGCCCTGGGCCGATATCCTGAGCGAGCAGGAGATCGCCGACGTCTGGGCCTTCCTGTCGAGCCGGAGGACCCAATGAGGGCCCTGCTTGCCGGCATTGCGACGGCTCTGCTTCTCGCCACGACGGCGCTGGCGCATGCCGCCGACGCGCCGCTCAAAGTATGCCTCGACGAGGACCTGCCGCCCTTGTCGGCGCATCATCGCGGCAAACCGGACGCCGGCTTCGACGTCGCGCTCGCGCAAGCGATTGCCGAGCGGCTCGGGCGTCCGCTCAAGATCCAGTGGTTCGAGAGCAAGCTCGACGAGGATTCGAGCCCGGCGCTGGAAGCCAATGCCCTGCTGTCGGACGGACGTTGCGCGCTGGTCGGCGGCTACGCGCTCACCACGGATTCGCTGAAGGCGCCCGGCGTCACGACGGCCAAGTTGCCGGACTTCGATGGCGCGACCCGCGACGATCGCCGCCGCCGGATCCCGATCGGAGTGCTGGCGCCAAGTCAGCCCTACATCTATTCACCGATGACCGTCGTGCTCGGTCCCAAGGCCAAGGACAAGCTCAAGGACCGCAAGATCGCCAATATCGGCGATCTTGCCGGCCTTCGCCTGACTATCGAAAGCGGCACGCTGGGCGATGCCATCCTGATGACTTTCGACAAGGGAAAACTGATCGAGGACATCACCCACCTCGTTCCCGGACGCAGCGACCTCCTGGGAGACCTCGAGCGCGGTGACTTCGACGCCACGCTGCTCGACCTGCGCCGGTTCGACGCCTATCGCGCTGATCATCCCGACACCAAGATCACGGCGTCGGGATATTATTATCCGATCGGCGCCAACCGCGGCTACGTCGCGCTCGAAACCGACAAGGCATTGCTGGAGGCTGTCAACAAGGTGCTGTCCGATCTGCAGGCCAACGGCACCATTGCCGAGCTCGGCAAGGCGGCAGGCCTCACCTGGCTTCCCCCGCGCGAGCCGATCATTCTCGGCGATGTCTGGCTGAAGATCCTGAACCGATGACGGAGGAGATGGCGGACTATCTCAAATAGCTCGCCAGGTTCATGCTCTGGATCTTGGAGATCGCCGAGTAGGACGCCGTCAGCTGCGCCTGATAGGTCGAAAGCTGCGCCGTTACGGCTGCGACGTCGACGCTGGTGAGGTTGGTCGACAGCGTCTTGGCAAAGTTCTGGTAGTCGCTCTGGTCGGTGCTGGCGGTCTCGATCTGCGACGCCGCGGTCGAAAGCTTGGCCTGCACGGTCGACGTTGCATCCAGCGCTGTGCTGGCGAGATCAAGCGCTTGCGTGATGTCGGTCGACGACAACGTCGTGCTGTTGCCGACGTATTTCAACAGCCGCATGACCTGTTCGAAGGCCGGATTGTCGGCGGTGACCCCGTAGGAAACGGACTGGCTGTCCGAAACCCGCACCGACGCGATCTCACTGTCACCCTTGTAATAGCTGGTGTCTGATGTCGTCAGCGACCCGGTTCCGGTGTCGAAGCTCGATAGATTCGCGGGTGCCGTGTCGGTGCGGGCACCGCTGAAGACATATTCGCCGTCATACTGGGTATTGAGCAGGCCCTGCATCTGCGACATCGCCTGCTGGGCGTAGTTGATCACCGATGCAGTCGCCGTGCTGCTGCCGGTGGTAGCCGCGCTGAGCTGGGTCCGCAGCTGCGTGATGATATCGGTCACCGAGCCGACCGCCGAATACATCGCCTGCACCTTGTTATCGGCGAGATTGCTGGCATCGATATAGGTCTGGGCGCGCGTCACCGAGACCTGCAGATTGATGACGCGACCGGCGTTGGAGCCGTAGCCGCCGAAATCCTCGGATTGCAGCCCGGAGGACTCCTGCACCTGCTCATTGGCCATCGCCGCCTGCAGGCGCAGCGCGCTTGATATCATCTGGTCCGACTGCGCGAAGGTGGCAACACGCATCAGCATGACGACGGCCTCACACTCAAGCTGCGGTCATCGCAGTCATCAGCGCCGAGAACATGGCGTTGATGGCCGTGATGATCTGGGACGCCGCAGCGTACTTGTTCTGCAGGGCACTCAGATTGGCGCTTTCCTGGTCGATGTTGACGCCGGATTGCGACGACAGCGAACTCGCATAGGTCGATTGCGCAGTCTGCTTGGCGGTGTAGGTCGACGACGCCTGGGTCGCCTTGCTGGCGACGTTGGCGACGATCGCGGCTGCATAGTCGGTGAACGAGCCGGTGGTGGCGCCGAGCCCACCCGCCATGGCAAAATTGGTCGACCCGGTCAGCGCGCTCGAGAGCGCGTTCACGACCGTTGCCGAGCCCGCGGACAGCACCGAGCTTCCAACGGACAACGTCGACGATGCGTCGAGTGTCGACGTCGGCAGCGTCGCCGTGCCGCTGAGGATGTCGCTGCGAACCGCGATGTTGGAAGCGCCGGTCCCCGTGATCAGGTCGTTGAGTCCGAAGTAATCCGAGAAGCCCTCGCCCGAACTGCCGACCGAGCTCGTCATCTGGTTGATGGCAATGCCGTTGCCGGATCCCGTGGCAGAGATCGTCAAATGTCCGTTGGCATCGACCGATGCGGATACGCCCGAAATCCCGTTGATCGCGGTGGCGAGCGCGCCGACCGTCGTGTAGGACGCCAGATTGAGGTCCTGGTAGGACACCAGATTGCCGCTCTTGTCCGCGACCGCAATCCGCACCGTTCCCGTTGCCGACAGCGGTGTCGCGTTGCTCACGGTGGTGGTTCCGGTCAGGCTGGCCGGCGGCGGCATCGACGTGCCTTGGTTCGATACGGCGTTGACGCTCGCGGCGAACTGCTGGGCAAGTTCGTCGAGCTGCGACTGCGCGGCCGGCAATGTCTGGTCCCGCAGGGCGATCAGCGCGCTGACCTTGCCGGAGGTGATCTGCGAGGTGATGTCGACCCCGTTGACGGTGATGCCGCTGAAGCCGCTTGTCGCCGATCCCGCCACATACGTCGTCGATGCCGTGACATTGGACGTCGGCGTGTAGCTCAAGGGGTGCGCCGTGCTGTCGACCAGCGCCTGGCCCGAGCCGCTATAGATCTGCAGATCACCGCTCGAATTGCTGAAATAGCTCACATTCATTTGCGACGCGAGGTCCTGCAGCGCGCTGTTGCGTTGGTCCTCGAGATCGGCGGTCGGCTGGCCCGCAGCCGCTTCCTGCTTGATCTGCTTGTTGAGGTCGGAGATCTGCTGCAGATCGGAATTGATGTCGCTGACCGACGAGGCGATGTCCTGGTCCGCATCGGCGCGCAGCTTCTGGATGCCGCTCGAGGTCTGCTGCAGCTGCGTTGTGACCGCGTTGAGCGCGCTGACGGCGTTCGACTGAAGCGAGGCGCTGCTCGGCGTGCTCGCGAGCGACGACAACGCCGATTCGAATGCCGCGAGCGTATTGGCCAGCGAGGTGCCCGTCGTGGAGCTGTCCCCGCTCGAGGTCGAGCCATAGAGCTGCTGGAGCTCGGTCAGATAGTTGTTGTTGGTGTCCGCGGCCCCAAGATCGGAATCGGCTCCGACCAGCGACTTCAGGAGCAGCTTGTCCACCGAGCTGCTGATCCCGGTGATCGTAACGCCGGTACCGACGCCAGCGGTGACGCTGCTGCTCTGGTTGGCGGTCTTCTCGGTATAGCCCTTGGTGTCGGCATTGGAGATATTGGCCGAGGCGATGCTGATCTGCACCTGCGTGGCTGACAGCCCGCTGAATGCGATGCTCCGTGCAATATCGAGCGACGACACGACCTGTTCCCTCCAGCGCCGGCCCGATCAGGCCCGCACGTTGGTGCCATAGGACATCGCGGGCGTGACGCGACGGCCGCCGGCCCCATAAGGCGATACGTTGGCGAGCTGCTCACGGATCGCCTGCATGATCGCCTCGATCCTGCGATTGCTGGCATCGATCGCCGCGCGCAGCCGCATCACGTTCTCGTCCATCGCGACCCGGAGCTTCAGGATCCGGTCCAACAGCTGCTCGCGCAGCACGCGGTCCTGGACGTTGAGGTTCGCGGTCTTGCCGACGGCTTCGGCCACACACTGCTCGAACAGCGTGGCAAGCCGGTTCTTCTCGTCGACCTGCTTCAGCCGCGAGGCCGGCAGCCCCTTGGCGAGCTCGACATTCTCCTCGTTCACGATCGCGATCAGATTGTCGATCAGCGCGATCAACGACCTGGCGCGCTCGTCATTGCCCGCGGGATTGATCTTGATGTTGCGTTCCGGTGTCATGTCATCGCTCCCGTTCAAGCTAGTGTCCGCGACGCAGGGCGCTGACCGATCGTGCGCTGCGCCCATACGCGGTGATTGCCGTTACCCGGGCCGAAGCCCGGTTGAATTCCTGGTCGAGCCGTGCGCATTCGCGCATCAGCAGATCGCGCAAGGTTCCGATGTCGTCGAGCAGCGCGACGAGCTGCGCCCGGTCGTCCGCCTTGACGGCGCCCGCCCGCGCGGTCAGGCGCCGCAGCTCGCGCAGCAAGGCATCTTCGCGGCTTGCGTTTGCCATCATCGCGACACCGCCGAGATCAGCGTGTCGAACATCTTGTTGACGGTGGTGATCACCTGCGACGCCGCCGAATAGGCCTGCTGCGCCGAGATCATGTTGGAGAACTGGCCGCTGGTATCGGTGGTGCTGGATTCCAGTTCGCTGCCGTAGATCGTGCCCGCGCCGTTGGTCCCGGACGTCTGCAGCGTGGCGCTGCCGGAAGCCGCTGTCGCGGAATACATGCCGTCGCTCGCCGCGTTCAATCCGTTCGGGTCGCTGAAGGTCGCGACCGCAATCTTGTAGATCGCGATCGTCTGCCCGTTGGAGTAGGTCGCATCGACTACGCCGCCCTTCCCGATCGCGATGCTGCTCAGCTTGCCGTAGGGAAGGCCATCGGGCGTAATGCCGGTGAGATTCACCTGCGGCGTCGTCTCGCCCGACGCGTATTGGGTGAGGCCGTCGGTCTTGCCGACGGTGCCGAGATTGAGCGCGATGCTGCTGTTGGCGGCGCCGTCGGTCCAGCCCGTCACCGAGATTGTGGGCGGGCTCGGATTCGTCGAAGCGAGCGAACCATCGCTATTGAAGGTGATGGCCACCGTGCCGCTGCTCGTCGTTCCCGTCGTGGTGCTCGAATTCGAAGCGAGCGTCGGGTTACCAAAACTCGCGGTCCAGGCATTGGCGCCAGTCTTAGTCCAGGTGATCTGGATCGAATTCGCGGTTCCGAGCGAGTCGTAGGCGGTCATCGAGCTGGTGAAGGTGGCACCGGTCGCGGCATCGGAGGGCAGGTTCGCTGCGATCGTCGCCTTCGTGGTGGCGCTGCCGCTGGTCGAGGCGACCTGGGTATTGATCGGCCCGAGACTTGCGGCTGACGCATTGCCGATGATGTTGCCTTGCGCGTCGGTGCGCCAGCCCTCGAGGTAATTGCCGTTGTTGACGAGATAGCCAGCGTTGTCGGTGGTGAACGCACCGTTGCGCGTATACGAGGTGGTGCCGCCGGCCGTCGCGTTGGTAGTGACGAAGAAGCCGCTGCCCTGGATCGCGACATCGGTCGCATTGGTCGTCGCGGACAACAGGCCCTGCTGGGTGATGTTGGCGCGGCCGGACACCGTGACGCCGCCGGACGTGTACGAGGTTGCGGTGTTCGACGCCGTCACAAGGTCTTCGAACATCGCAGACGTGGTCTTGTAACCCGTGGTGTCGGCGTTGGAGATGTTGTCGGAAATCATTGCCAGCGACTGGCTCTGCGAATTGAGCGCCGAGATCGCCGAGGAAAGTGCGCCAGTAAGACTCATGATAATACTCCGGTAGCAATCAGGACGTGACGCCGATGATGTTGGCGGCGCTGATCGGGACGCCGTTCACGAGCAGCGACGGCGTCGAGCCGGAAGCATCGATCCCGGTCACGATTCCCGTCATCGTGGTGTAGCTGAGCAGCGAGTTGCCGGCGGCGTCGGTCGCGGTCACCTGGATCGTGTACTGGCCGCCATTGCTGAGCTGGGTGCCGCTCGTGGTCTGGCCATTCCAGGCGAAGGTGTTGGAGCCGGCGTTTCCGGTCCCCTTGCCGCTCCACACCGTATTGCCCGACGAATCCTGGATCGCGATCGCGACGTTGGAAGCGGCCGATGTGAGCGAGTAGCCGAAGGTCGCCGAGCCGTTGGTCAGCTCCGCCGTGTTCGTCTTCGCCTCGACGGTGTGGCCGATATAGTTGACCGAGTTGAGCGTCACGAGGCTCGAGAACGAGCTCGCGAGCGACGTCATGCTGGCGTTGGTCGACTGCTGCTCGGTGAAGTTGGCGTAAGAGGTGAGCTGGTTGATGAAATCGGTCGTGCTGGTGGCGTTCAGCGGATCCTGGTTCTGCAGTTCGCTGACCAGCAGGTTGAGGAAATCGGTGGAGCTCATCCCCATCGACGCGCTCGTCGACGAACTCGACGACGAGCTCGAGGCGGCGGAGGTCGCAGCAGAGGTTGCCGAGGAAACGGTCATGACAAGTCTCTCTTCGCCGCGGGCTAGGGCGGCGGAACGCGTTGGAACATTGGGTCGTGAAGTCGTTCGCAGATAAAACGGATGACGCGCCGATTTCAGGCGCGGATTCATCCGCCTGAAATCATTTGATTAATCGGCAGATTTTGCCGATCGGCCGTGGCTCCGCGGCATGCAAACGCGCGCAGACCGCCTCGCCGCGGAACGGCGCGGAGTGCAACAAGAAATGAAAGCTCAGAGCGAAAGGCTGATCGGCAGATCCTGCTCGCCGAGCATCAATGCCGGCGGCGCCAGCGCGGGCAACAGGCACAGCGCCAGCAAGAGTGCAGGCAGCACCTTGCCCTGCTGGTCGGACTCGCCTTGGCCTTGCGCATCATTCAGCTGCGCCTCGGGCGAATCCGGCTCAGAGGCCGCCGCTTGTGGCCGTTCCTCTTGGGGCAGCTTCTCTTGAGACAGCTTCTCTTGGGGCAAATTCTCTTGGGGCAGTTTCGCGGCCGCGGTCACGATGCGATCGACCAGCCCCTTGGGGGCTCGAACCGGCGGCGCTGCGAGCGCCCGGCGCACCGCGCTGGCCTGCTCATAGAGCGTCCGCGCTTCGGCGGAGGAGGCAAGCAGCTGGACAGCGGCAAGACGTTGATCATCGGGCCAGCGGGACAGATCCTCCCCCAGCCGGTCGATCAGGTCTTCGAATGTCGCAACGTCCATCCCGCGCGCAGATCCAGCCTCGTCGCCAAGGCCGTCATAAAGCATTCGCGGGACGGCGGAAATCAATTTCCGCCGCCGGTGCGTCAGGTCCAGCATTGTGCCCACCGGGCGGCTCTTTTCCCCACCAGGACGCCCGTCCTGGCGCCCTGCCCCCACCCGGAGAAGCCGCCTTGCCGGGTGATTCGCGCCTTCCCCGCGCTCAGCGGCCGGCGGCCGATTCGAGCGTCTTGTCGGCTGTCTTGGCCTTGGCGGCCTTGCCGGCGGTTGCCTCGACATACTTCCAGGCGTCGCGGAGCTCGGTCAGGCTGGCGATGATGCGGCGGAAATTCTCCCTCGCCTGCGGCCGGCCGTAGGAGCGCAGGCACGCCATGATCAGGGCATTGTAGGTCCGGAACAGGCGATCGGCCATGGCGCCGCCGCGGGTGACGTCGAGATGGTGGCTCAGTCCGCGCAGGATCGCGGTCGCCCGCGTCAGATAGGCGTGCCCTTCCTCGAAGCGCTTCGCCTCGTGCGCGTCCAGCGCCTTCTGCAGAAACGTGATGGCGCCGTCGCACAGCATCACCACCGCCTTCAACGGCGGCACCGCCACCGCGGCGGATCGGTAGGCATTGTTGGCGAGATAGGCCGTGGCATTCTGGGTCATTATTTACTCGATGATGCGTTCAGGAGGGCGCTCAGGTAGCCCAGCGTGTTGTTCGCGCTTTCGATGGCGGCCTGATAATTGGCGTATTGAAGCTGCAGCTGCGCCTTGAACGTCGCCGCATTGCTCTGGATGTCACTGACCTGCGACTGCAGATCGGTGTCGCGAGACTGCAAATTGGTGATTAGCGTCTGCAACTGACCGGTGGTCCCCGCACTGGTGTGCGCAAGCTGGTAGAGCTGCGACGCAAGACCCGATGTCGACGACACGGTGATCGATTGCGAGGTCGATCCGGTGTAGGTGAACGCCATGCCGGCGTAGATCGTGCCCGAGTTGCCGATGATGGTGTTGCCGACCACCGAAAAGCCGGAACTGTCGCCGCCGACGGAGGCACCGCTCAGCGTGCCCGTCGAATCCACCGTGACATCGAGCGTGAAGGATTGCGGCGAGGTGCCGGTGTTGACGACGTTCAGCTGGCTCGACGAGGTCGTGGTCTGCGCCGACAGCAGCTTGGTGACGCCGGCCAGATTCTGCGTCAACACGGTCGACAGCGTGCCGGTATCAAGCTGCAGCTCGTTGTTCTCGTTGAAGGACAGGCCGAGATCGGCCATCGTCATGCCGTTGACCGATCCGCTGAGCACCTGCTGGAGCTGGGTCATGATATCGCGCATCGTGCTGTCGCCGAACAGCACCGCGCTCGATGCGGCCGTGCCGTCGGAATTCTGTGCCGACTGCGCGATCACCTGGTCGCGAAACGCGTTGTAGTTGGTGACGAACGTCTGCAGCGCCGTGGTGATCTGGCTGGTATCGGTCTGGATGCTGATATTCAGGCTGGTGCCGCTCGGCGTCGGCTGCAGCAGATCGAAGGTGACGCCGGACAGCACGTCGGAAATATCGTTGGTGTTGCGGGTGAGCGCGATGCCGTCGAGCGTGAACTGCGCGGACTGCGCCTTCTGCAGAACGTCGGTGAAGGCTCCCGTGGTGTCGGTGACGCCGAGCTTGTTCAGGATGTCATCGCCTGAAGTCGACGAATAGGTGATGTTGGCTGCGTCCTGGGTCCCCGTCAGAACCATCTCATAAGATCCGCTCGAGACCTGGACAATGGAGGCTTGGACGTTGGTGCTCGAGGTCTGGGCGTTGATGGTGTCGACGACGTCCTGCATCGACATCCCGCTGGTGATCGAGATCGCCGTGCTGCTGCCGCCGGCCAACCCGAGCGAAAACGTGCCGGAGAGGCCCAGCGCCGTCGACGTGCTCGACTGCGTGGAGCCGATCACCTTCTGCGCGGTCGCGAGCTGGGTGATCTGGAGCGTGTGATCACCGGTGGCCGAGCCGCTGTTGACGCTCATGTTGAGCGCCGAGGACGCGCTGACGTCGCCGGTGGAGGAAATCGTCGCTGAACGCGTGGCGAACGCGTTGGTGGCGATCGAGTTGATGATCGAGGTGCTGAGCGACGACAGCCCGGTTGCCAGTGTCGACAGTTCGGCCTGCAGGGATTGGTAGGCCGTGATCTTGGCCTGGTTGGCGGTGATCGACGTGGTGATCGTGGTCGCCGCGGCCAGTTTGGCGTTGACTTCGGCGTCGATCAGCGCAGTCCAGTCGATACTGGCCGAATTGGTCGTACCGGTCGTGGTCACCGTGCTGGCGGAGCTCGCCGACGTCGTGCTTGATGTGCTCGAGGTGCCCGAGGTGGCGCTGCTAACCGTCATATCGACACTTCCGCCGCAATAGAAATCGGGCCGGCATCATGCCGGCCCGATTTGTCCGTCGAATTAGCCGAGCAGCTTCAGCAGGTACTGCGGCATCTGGTTCGCAGCGGTTTCCGCCGAGACTGCCGCCTGGGTCTTCACCTCGGCCGAGGACAGCGTCGCCTGTTCGGAGGCGATATCGACGTCCTTGATCGCCGAGTTGGCGGACTGCAGGTTCTGGGTCTGGGTCGAGATCGAGTCGGCCGAGAAGTTGAAGCGCGATTCCTGGGCACCGATCTCGGCGCGGGCGGACGACACGGTGTCGATCGCGCTGTCGAGGGCCGACATCGCGCTGGTGGCGCTCGAAAGGCTGGAGACGTCGAGCGAGGTCACGCCGAGCGAGGACGCCGTCAGGCTGGTCAGGGTAATGGTGATGGTGTCGGCCGAGGTCGAGCCGACCAGCACCGAGACGCCCGACGAGAACACGCTCGAACCATCGAGCAAGCTCTGGCTGCTGTAGCGGGTGCCGGAAGCGATGGAGTCGATTTCGCCCTTCAACTGCGTGAATTCCGAGTTGATGTAGGCGCGGCTGGAGTCGGCGACGGTGCCGGAGGCGGACTCGGAGGCCAGCGACTTCATGCGGGCCAGGATGTCCGAGATGTTGGAGGCGCCGCCGTCGGCGGTCTGCAGGATCGAAGTCGCCTGCGCAGCGTTGGTGGCGGCCTGCTGCAGCGTCGTGATATCGGAAGAAATACGTGTCGAGATCGCGAGGCCGGCCGCGTCGTCGGAAGCCGAGGTGATGCGCGAGCCGCTCGACAGCTTCGACAGCGCGCTGGTTTCCTGCATCGAGTTGATGTTGAGGTAGCGGACCGCGGAGTTCGCGGCGGTATTGGTGGAAATTGCGGGCATGTCTAGCTCCTGTGCTGATGGGGCATGGCATGCCGCATCGTGAAAAGTGAGGTGACGCGGTTCCAGCCCCCGTCCGTCCGATCAAACGGGTCGGCCGCCGGTGGTCAGGCGCGAAATCTTCAGAAGCCGAAATTTATGGTTAGCAGTCGGTAAACGCGCCGCGCAGGTCACGCTCGTGCCGCTTGAGCATCTCGCGCAGCTGTTGCCGCCCGCGCTTGAGCAGCGACTCCACTGCGGCCACGGTCGTGTCCATCACCTCGGCGATCTCGCCGTTGCTCATGTTCTCGTGATACGAGAGGATCACCGCGACGCGCTGCTGTTCGGGCAGCCGCTGCATCGCGACCTCCAGGAGATTGCCGATCTCGTTGCGCTCGATGACGGTGCTCGCGTCGAGCTGGGTGTCGGCGACCTCCGGCACGACGTCGACATTCTCGGTGCGCGGCTTGCGGCGCAGATCGATGCAACGGTTGCTGACGACGCGATAGAGCCAGGTCGAGAACTTGGCGCGGCCATGCTGCCAGCGGCCGCGATGTGTCCAAACCTTCAGCATCGTGTCCTGCACCACGTCTTCGGCATCCGCGGCGTTGCCGACGATGCGCAGCGCGATCGCGTAGGCGCGATCGACGTGACGTTCGACGAGAGCACGAAACGCCGCCTCGTCGCCAGCGGCGAGGCGGTCGAGCAGTTCCTTGTCCTCGTCCTGGATCTCGACGGTGTCGAGCGGGCCCGCATCGGCAACGGTGGGGACGTTGCTCCAGGGAGCAGCGGCTTCGACCGGCGCAGCCGCGGCCGCCGTGGCCTCCACCTCGACCGCTGCCATCACATCAAGCGCGTAACTCATCCGCCGCTCTCCAACCAACGCCGCTGGCACACATCCCATGCGGCTTCTGAGCGTTGAACGGAGGGCTGGAGCAAATCAGGCGAACTTTTTTTGTTATTTTTCAAATGCTTAGCTGGATTATTTTGCCGACTGCCCGGCAAAAGCTGCCGCTGCGCGGAGGCGCAGCCGGCAATTCTACGGAGTCTGGAGCAGTCGTTCAGCATCGCCTCGCATGCCCGCGGAAGAATTCGTCGCGTCGGAAAACGCTGTTGTCACATCAACTAACGCCACGCGAACAAATGCATGCGCGGAGCATGCGAGTGATCCATCGCCGTTGGTCGCCATCTTGCATTCGATGAATGCGACTAGGCAATTTTTTCCGAATCACCATTTCGACGTTATCCGATTTTTTGAATCTGTCAGTCGCGAAGCGCGCGTTTTCGAATCCCGCATCAACTTTTTTGAATCATCGCGCCTGATTTGTCTCATGCAGGCGTTCAACGCATGAGGACTGGCGGGAATTTTGCGCATGACGATCATGACGGTCGACGCAACGCGTCGAGCGCAGAGTGTTTCTGCATGTTCATTCGATGTTTTCGATACATTTCTGTTGCGCGCCTGCACGACGCCGGATGGCGTATTCGAAAGGGTTTTTCAGCTTTCGCGCGTTGCTGAAAAATTTCCGAATGTATCCGTCAGTTTCGTTCAGCATCGAATCCAGGCGGAGGCGCGTGCGCGCAAGCTGGCGTTGGAACGTAGCGGCTCCACCGAAGTCCGCATTGCCGACATCTATAAGTACTTTCCGTTCAGGCTGTTCGGTCTGAGCCGCGATGCGTTGCAGGATCTCGCGCAGATCGAATTCGAAGCCGAGCTCGAGCTGTGCCGCGTCAATCCGGAAATGCTCGAGCAATATATGGACATGAAGCGCGGCGGTCTCCGCACCGGCTTCATCTCCGACACGTACTGGAGCACCGACCAGCTCGCGCAGCTGCTGCGATCCTGCAGCCCGGGACTGAGCTGGGATTTCCTCTACGCATCCTGCGATCACGGCAGCAGCAAGAGCGAGACGCTGTTCGAGGCCTATCTCGCCGAGCAGGGTGTCGACGCCACGAGTTCGTTCCACATCGGCGACAATCACCACGCCGACATCAAGGGTGCCCGCCGCTACGGCATCCGTCCGCGCTACTATCCGCAGGCCAGCGCGGCATTGGCATCGAAGCTTCAGCGAGAAACATCGATGTTCGAATTGCTGTGTCCCGATCAGCCGTCGCGGCTCGATTGCGGCGCCCGCACGCTGCGACGCGTGGTGACGGCGCGCAGCGCCGAGCAGTCTCCGGCTTTCAACCTCGGCGTGACCGTGCTCGGCCCCGTCATGGCGGCGTTCGACGCATTCATCGATGCGCGGCGGGCCGCGCTGGCGCGCGAGGGCGCGCGCGTTGCAGTCGGATTCCTCGGTCGCGACGGTCTGCTGCCGTATCGCGTCTGGCAATCAGGCCATGGCGAAACCGGTGCCTATGTCGAGATCAATCGTCGCGTCAGCCTGGTCGGGTCCGCCGATACGCTCGAGCCTCTCAGCGAGCTGCTGAGCCGCGTCGTCAAGATCGACGCGCCAACCTTCGTCGATATCGTCAAGGCGCAGCCGCCCGCCGTGATGAACTTCTTCGCGCAATATCCCGACGGTATTGCGAGCGGCCGCGAGCTCGCCGACGTCCTGCCCGACCTGATGGACCCGCGCGAAATCACCGATATCGCCGCCGGCGTCCGCGAGCGCCTGCTCGCCTATCTTCGCGCCAGGATCGCGGATTTCGACGGCTGCACCGACCTGATCCTCGTCGACCTCGGCTATTCCGCAAGCGTGCAGAAGTCGCTGCGGCGTATCTTCGATCGAGAGGGCATTCGCATCCGCCTGCACGGCGCGTATCTGCTGACGCTGGACGATGCGTTCGACGATATCGCCGATGACGACACCGCGGAAGGCCTGATCTCGGATCGGATCGTAACGCCGCATGTCAAGCGCATGCTGATCCGCAACGTTGCCTTGCTGGAGCAGCTTTGCTGCTCCGATGAAGGATCGGCGCGCGACTATCGCGGCGGTGAGGTGCTGCGCGAGGGCGATCAGCGCCCCGCGGCCCAGCTGGCGCTGGCGAATGAGGTGCAGTCCGGGACGCTGGCCTATGTGTCGCGCGCCCGCGAGCTGGCGCAGCGCTATGCATTGCAGCCCGACGCCGATCCCATAGTCGCGGCACGCTGGGCCGCCGCCGTGCTCGGACGCCTCCTGCTGCTGCCCGACGATGATGAGCTCGTGCTGCTCGGCGGCATCAAGCATGACGTCAACCTCGGCACGCAGGCTCTGGCGCCGCTGCTCGACGCCAACTTCATCAATGATTGCATCATCGCCCGGGGCCTCTCGACGGCGTGTACGGCTCCGGCCCCGCCGATGTGGCTGGCCGGAAGCTTTGCCGCGCTGTCGCCGGCGCACACCTATCTTTACACGCTGTTCGGCGCCAACCGCCTGCCCGCGAACGTGTTCGGCGAGGCGCAATGCGGGACCTTGCAGGTCGGCCTGTTCGGGCGCGACGGCCAGGCTGTGCTTGAAACTGTCAGCGTCTATCACACCGGGCTCGGCGACCTTCGCCTGCGGATTCCGCTGTCGCGCCGCATGGCGGTCGCGACCATCGCGCTGCCGCTGGCAAAGCTCACCCGCCACGGAACGCTCCACGGCATCACGGTGCAGTACGGCGCGAGCGCCGCGAAGGCAGCGGAGAGCTCGAACGTGAAGACGATCGCGGAAGCACGGCTCATTGACGCCGGCCTCGAGAGGTGCGGCCGTCAGTTCCGCGCCTCCAGTGACGACGGCATGCTGCTGATCCCGGTCGACGGCTTCGAAGACGACGTCGCGATCTACACGGTCGCGCTGACTGCCCTCGACCATGATCGCATCCTTTCGGTCGAGAACCGCGACGGTAACCGGGCGCCTGCGGCCACGCTGACCTGGCGCGGCGCCAACGGTGCGCAAGCAACCAGCGCCGAGTGATTTGTCCGCCTGATCTGGCCGCCCCGCCCGTAGAAGGTTAACGAGGGGTAGCGCGGGCATGACTTCGGCTGAGACGGTGCAAGCGGACGGCTTGCAAACGAATTTTGATCAATTGCTGGCGGAGAACGGCATCCGGATGAGCGCTGCGCAGCGCCGCCGGCTCGCCTGGCTGTCCGATCGGCTCGGAGGCGCGACCGTCCATCGGGCCGGTTCCGTGCCAGGGCGCGACCATGGCGTCATCATCCTCACTGAGCCGCCGAGCGGCCCCGCCGCCGAATTGCTTTACCGGTCGCTCCGCACCGATTGCGCGGTCGTCGTCCCGTTCGGCGAGAATCCCGCGTTCGATTTCCTGAAGTCCAAGCTCACCGACTTCGGGACGATCGGACCGAGCTTCGACGGCCCGCACGAGATGTGGTGGGGCGGTCTCAACTGGCGGCCGATCGCGCCGGCGGAGGGCTCGCGATCCGACGCGGCGCTGCGCGTGGTCTCCTGCTATCCCCGCGCTTGCGGCGATGACCATGCTCGCGCGCTCCGGGAGAAGCTGGCTGAATTCGAGATTGCCTGCGACATCGTGCCGATCGACACCGCCGACGGCGAGCACATGCGTCCATCCGACAAGTCGGGCTTCATGCTGCGGATGTGGGAAGAGCACCGCGAGCCGCTCCTGTTCATCGAGGCCGATGCAACGCTCAGCGAGCCGCCGCTGCTGCCGTCATTCCTCGATTGCGACATCGCGATCCACAAATGGAACCGGTGGGAGATGTCGGCGCGCACTCTGTATGTCGGCCGTTCCTCGGCCGCCGAAGCGCTGCTGCGCAGCTGGCATCACATCGCGACCGCCTATCCCGCGGTCTGGGAGGGCTACCTGCTCGACCAGGCCTGGAGCCTGACGTCATCGCAGACGGCGCTCGACACCGTCTGGCTGCCGCGCTCGTACCATGCCCCTGCGGAGGACGCCGGCACGCCTCGCCATACGACGATCGTTCACAACCTGCCCACCGACAACGGCGATCTCGGGCCCGACGCCGAGTTCGGCGTCGCAATGCGCCCCGCCCGGCGCGCCAGCCGCAGCGGCGGCCGCGACGCCATGATCGTGGTCAGGTCGCAGGCGGCCTCGAATGACGCGATCACCGTGATCATGCGCGATATCGCGACCAGCGACGCACGCGAGATGGCGGCCAGCATCGAGGCCGTCACCGGGGCATTCGCCGCCGATTGCGGCGGGTTCGGCCGGCTCGAGCTCGCGCTCTGTCCGTGGCAGGACGATATCCGCGCGGCGAAATCGGCAGCCACCAGCGCGAACAACCGGATCATCGAGATTGCGCCGTGGCAGACCTTGCCGGCCGACCTGTTCCGCACCGTGGGCCAATCCCGCGATGCCGGCAGCGTCGTCGTCATGGCCGGGCAGCGCGGCTAGCGGCACAAGAGCAAGAGAAGGACATCGACATCATGAAGACCATCATCCTTCTCACCGGCGTCGCCAGCCAGCAATTCGCACTCACCGAGCTGTTGAAGGCGCACAATCCGGCGCTGTCGTTTCGCTGCGCGGTAACGGGCGAGGAGCTTGCGGCGATCGAGCCCGAGGTGCTTCGCGAGGCCCGGCTGCTCGCCTTCACCACCAGCGTTATCGTGCCTGAGAGCATCCTGGCGGCGCTTGGACATGGCGCCTACAATTTCCACCCCGGCCCGCCGCAATATCCCGGCTGGGCGCCGGCGCATTTCGCGCTCTATGACGGCGCGCGCACGTTCGGTGCGACGGCCCATGTGATGGCTGCGCGGGTCGATTCCGGTCCCATCGTCGGGGTCGAGTCCTTCATCATCCCCGACAAGATCAGCGTGCGCGGGCTCGAGCAGATCGCCTATGTGCGGCTGGCCCATCTGTTCTGGCGGATGTCGCGCGAGCTCGCCCGTGATCCCTCGCCGCTGCAGGAGCTGGAGATCGCCTGGTGCGGCATCAAGAGCACCCGGCAGATGTACCGTGACATGTGCGAGCTGCCCGCCGGCATCAGCCCGGTCGAGCTGGCCCGCCGGATCCGCGCCTTCCACGACGACTTCCGCGCGATCCCGCTGACCGTCTCCGTGCACGGCATCCGCTTCGAGCTGGCGACGACCGCCACGCAGACGCCCGAGGCGCCGCAGGTGGTCTCGCCGCCCCTTGCAGCTGCCTCCTAGCGGCGCAAGACGCTTCACCGGGAATCGGCGAGCATTCCGTTCAGAAGCGCTTCCGCCCGCTGCAGCAGCGGCTTCGCGCCACTATCGGATGCAATCGTGATCGCCGCGCGCACCTGGTTGAGAACCGCATTCGTCTCGTCCGCGTTCGTGGCAGGCGATATCGTCGCTTCGCTGAAAAGCGCCTCGGCTTCCAGACCGGAAAAGCCCTGCTGCCGCGCGGTGTTGCGCGCCTCTCGCAGCATGTTCAGCGCGGCCCGTGTATCGCCGAGCCGGCTGACAGCGAGCGCCAGGTAGATCGAGGTTCGCAGCACAATCGAGGTGTAGCCAACCGATCTGGCTTCTTCCCGGGCTTCAACAAGCGTCAGCCGCGCTTGATCGAGACGCCCCTGCTCCAGATACGCGATGCCGAGATGACATGTGACAACTGGCACGAAGAGCCGAATTCCATACTTCTGCCCGAGCGCGAAAGCCTCCTCCAGGATGTCAGCCGCTCCGCCGGGGTTGCCCTGCCCGAGCATCAGGAAGCCGCCGCTATATCCCGCAGCAACGCGATCAAATGGCCGATTGCTCTCATTGGCGATCGCCGCGGCGCGCTGGTGAAATTCGATGCCGGTGTCGATCTCTCCAAGTGTAGTGTGGGTTACGCTCTTCATCATGCAACTCAGCAACAGCAGAGTTCTCGGCGTCGTCCCGGGCGGCGCGCTGGCATCCGGCCCGGAAAGGCGGAGGCACGCCTGTCCCAGCATCTGCTCGGCTTCGCGAAACCGGCCGGCGATGAAGTAGGCTTGGCCAAGGCTATATTGAGCCAGGTTGAGCCAACCGGGATTGCCCCATTCACCGGCCAGACGAGCAACCTCCTCGCCGGTTTCGATGGCTTCGATCGGCGTGCCGTAGAAGTTTTGGGCTCCCGACCTGACCGCCATCGCCGCGACCTTCCGCCCGATATCGTCGACTACGTTGGCGCGTCCCTCTGCGTCCCTTCCGAGGTCGAACCATTCGGCGACCTTGCCGGCGCTCATGAACGCCGTGCGCGCCTCGATGCGAAGGTCGATCGCGTCCGCCTCGCGCGAGCGAGCGAACGGCGTCTTGTCGAGCGCGGCCATTGCGATCTCGAAGTAGTTGGTTGCGTCGGCAAATGCCGATCGTGCCAGGCTCTTCCGCGCGGCAGTTCTGCCGTAAGTGAACGCCTTTTGCCAATCCTTCGCCCGCATCGCGTGAAAGCAGAGCTTGCTGGGTTCATCGTACGAACTGCCATTGCCTTCCAGCGTCGCAAGAATCCGCGCATGGACGCCCTCTCGCAGCTTCTCGACCATCGAGTCGTAGGTCACCTGGCGAACCATCTCGTGCGGGAATTCGAGCAAGCCGTCCTGCTCGACATCGATCCTCACGAGAAACTCGACGCGATCAAGCGCCGTCAGGCAACGCTGAAAGGCCTCTTGCGGCAGGCCGGACACCTCACGCAGCATGGATTCCGTCGAAGACGGTCCCAACGCCGCCGCAATCTGCAACAGCGCGCGCTCCTCCTTCGATATGCGATCCAGACGTGTGGCGATGACGCCCTGGATGCTGCTCGGAATTCCCAGATCACCAACCGGGCGTACGAGCGCCAGTTCGCCCCAATGGCCCCGGAGGATTCCGCTGTCCTTGAGGCTGCGACAAACCTCCTCAATGAATAGCGGTACGCTGGCGGTATGAAGAACGACGCGGTTCTTCAGATCAGCCATGTTCGCCGACGAGCCCAGGATGTCGTCCAACATCTCGCGTCCAGCATCCTCATCGAGCGAACGCAATACAGTGATTTCAGCATTACTGCGCGCGACCCAATCGGGAATTCCATTGGGCCGGCTGGTCAGCAGCACCAGAAGGCCGGGCGCCTTCAGCGAGGTGAGCGCGGCCATCACGGTCTCGCTGGCGCGATCGATCCAGTGCAGATCCTCGATGAGAATCACCGCGCGCCGGCTAACGACAAGGCCTTCGAGGATCGCACAGCATGCCTCGCTGATCGCGCGACCGCGCGCATGGGGCTCCAACTCGGCCCATTCCGGATCCGAGATCGGGCGGTCAAGCACCGCATTGATGGCTGAACGCTGAATCGCTGTGAGTTTCGTCAAGCTGTCCATGTCGGCCGCGGTTCCCTCCAGGATCGAGAGCACCAGCGCCTTGAGCGTGCTGAACGGCGCGCCTTGAAGATTCGGGCTGCATTCGGCGTGGATGGGAAGCCAGCCCTCCCGGGTGAGCTGGTCAACGAACTCATGCACCAGCCGCGATTTCCCGATGCCGGGATCGCCGATCAAGAGCGCCGTTTGCCGGTCAGGGTCAGCGCCGTGCGCCAACTGCCTGAGCAGCGCCGTTTCCTTCAACCGGTTGACGAACCGCGCAACGCTTCGTGCCCTGCGGACCCGCCAGCTGGAGACGTCAGTCGCACCGGCGACGCGGTATATCGGTACGAGCTCACTGAATCCCTTGAGCTGCTTCCGTCCCAGATATTCAAACTGGACGTTGCCTTCGGCTAGGTTCTGACAGGCTTCGGACGCGTAGATCTGGTTCGGCTCGGCGACCGCTTCAAGCCGTGCCGCAAGATGCTGCGCCGCCCCACCGATCTCGTAAACCTTGGAGTACTCGCTGGCGACCATGTAGGCCACCACGCGCCCCGAATGGAGCCCGACCCGGACCTGCAGCCCCGGATCGCCCAAACCTGCCACTCGTCGAACCAGTTCGATCGCCGCATGGCAGGCCAGCGGCGCGTGGTTGTCGTCGGCGATCGGCGCTCCAAATACCGCGGCGAGCCCATCACCCAGCTCCTTGCTGACAATGCCGCCGAACTGGCGCACGGCTCCTCGCATCGCGATCAGGGCTGGCTCCAGGCGCGAGACCGCCTCTTCCGGGTCCAAATCCGCGACGAGCCCCGTCGAGTCGACCACGTCGGCGCGAAGAATCGTCACAAATCGTTGTTCGCTATCGGGGTCTGCGCGCTTAGCTACAGCAGCACCGCATTTGGCGCACCAATTGTCGTCCGCTCCGATTGTCGACTGGCATGCAAAGCAAAGCATTCCCCTGCTCTCAAAGGCTACTGCGATATCGCCGGCTCCCCCCGGTGAGCAGCCTAGGGTAGAGATTACCCATCGCGACCTGCTTATCAATCCGGACGTGCAATCCACCTGCATCCGCGCCAACCCGAGAGGTTGTCGAACTAGACGGGATACAGTCTTGAGTGGTAGGTCGGGGCGCGAGAGAAATCGGACGGCACAACTTGAGCCGCATGACCTATTCGATCGACGTACCAGCGTTGCATAACTTACGTATAGCCAGAGCAATTCAAAGTTGCAATGAAAGGGAAATCCTATGGGCGGAAGAGTATTCAATAATCAACAATTTAAAGACCATATCAACGCGCACTACTATCCTTTGCAGAACATGATCAAGAGCGTCGCTATACTTAAGGCGTCGGATCATATCGACATTGAGACGCTGGAATATGGCCAATACCAGCCGATCCTGTCGCCCCGGGACCAATGGCCGGGCGGCAGCGGCAAGCGGTGGCAGCGGGAGATGGGCAAGGCACGTCTGGACCTCGCCACTCAGGCAAGCACCGCCCCCCTCTCCAAGGACCAAGCCGGCGTCGTGCCGCTGACGAAGTGCGCCCTGCTCGATGCCAGCGTCCGCAAATGCTTCAACTCCGAACCGCCGATCCCGATCAAGATCGACGTCAAGGAGAAGGACAAGAACGCGCCGAACGCCGATCGGCACGACATCTTGCTGGTCTGGGAACATGCAAACGGCGACGGTCAACCGCCGACGCTTCTGCTGCTGACGATGGTCTGCCCGGCCTGATTTCGGCACGTGCCGCCCGTCGCTCGCTCGGGTATCGAGCCCGAGCGACGACCGTCGCAAACGAGGCCCGCGCTCGCAAATGCCCGAAGGACGTTCACGAGCCGGGCGTCCATTTCCAGACGATATCGGATACGTTGATCGGCTTCGGAATCAGCCCGATTGCCTTGAAGCGATCGGCAATCGCCTGCTGGCTCCTGACAACCTCCGCATCGACCGGCACCACCTGGTAGTTCGAGCGCGCGACGAAGCGCCTGATGGCCTCGATGTCGACCCCGGTCGCCTCAGCCTGCGCGCGGGCCACCTCCTCACGGTGATCGGCGGCCCATTTACCTTCGGCCGCGAAGATCGCGTTGAGCTTGGCAACGATGGCGGGATACTTCGCAACGAAGTCCGATCCCGCGATGTAGAACGCGTTTGGCTTGTGCACGTCCTTGTCGAAGGCAATGACGCGCACCTTGTCCTTGATCTCCGCGAGCGCCAGATAGGGATCCCAGATCGACCACGCGTCAACGATGCCCCTGGAGAAGGCGACAGTTGCATCCGCCGGCACCAGCGGTGTCGGCGTGATGTCGGCCCAGCCGAGGCCGGCCTTGTCGAGCGCCGCGACCAGCAGGTTGTGCGCGCTCGAACCCTTTCCGAATGCAACGCGCTTGCCCTTGAGGTCGGCGAGCGTTCGGATCGGGGAGTCGGCCGGCACGATGATCGCCTGGTTGCTGCCGTCAGACGTCACCGCTGCGACGTACTCGATCTCGGCTGCACCGGCCTGCGCGAAGATCGGCGGCGTATCGCCGACGAAACCAAAATCGACACTGCCGACATTGATCGCCTCGAGCAGCGGCGGCCCGAACTGGAAGTCGATCCACTTGACTTCGATGCCGAGCGGCTTGAATGCGTCCTCGACGGTATGACGCTGGCGGACGGCCGGGAACAAGCCGCCCTTCTGTGTACCGATGCGGATCTCGGCCGGCTTGTCTTCGGCGCGAGCCGGCGCGGCCACGAACGCTGATAGCGCCAGTGCGGCCGCAAGGATGGTGCGTCTGGTCGTCATAACAATCCCTTCAAAGGTTGCCTTCAGATACTGCGTGCATTTGATGATGGCTGACCGCGCACCGGGCGACGCTGCAAGTGCGCCCTCACCGCGCGCTCCGCGGCGCGCGCGGAGCCGAAATAGCCGCCGTCGAGACCGTCAAAGGCGCGGTCCGAGGAGAAGAAGCAGAAGCCGCGGCTATCGCTGACAACGATACCTGCGGTTCGATCCGAGACCTCGATGACGTAGGCCTGGGCTTGTGCTTGGGACGTTTGGGCTTGGGACATGCGTGCTCACGCGCCGAATGACGGCGCTCCTGTCTGATTGTCGGATGCTCTGGATTTTCGAAGCGATCAACAACAGACACCGGTCGCCGCCGAGACGCAGCGATGCTGCATGCGGCGTCGCATATCGCACATCAGCCTGCGGGGATTATGTCTCATTGCGGTGACCTTCAACACGGATATCGCGGATCAATATCCAGCCGAACCGCGCAGCGGTCAATGAAATGGCAGTCCAAAGATGACCGTCCAGCGCGATACCTCATTCGCGACGGCCTGGAAAACCAGCACAGATTTGGTGATGACGGCGGCGGCTGCTGAATTGGCGGCCGCTGGCCGGGCGCCGCGTGACCTGGTGCCCGGCCATGATCGCTCAAGGCAGGATCGGCGGGTGATAGGTGAAGGTTGCCATCAGGATCGCGGCCAGCAGCATCACGATCGGGAAGTGAATGAAGAACTGCACCGACGTGTAGCCGATCAGATCCTTCGACTTCAGGCCGAGGATACCGAGCAGCGGCAGCATCCAGAACGGGTTGATGAAGTTCGGCAGCGTCTCGGCGATGTTGTAGACCATGACCGTCCAGCCGAGATGCGCGCCGATGTCGTTGGCCGCCTTCATGATGTAGGGCGCCTCGATGATCCACTTGCCGCCGGCCGACGGCACGAAGAAGCCGAGCAGTGCCGAATAGATGCCGACCAGGAACGAGAACACAGTGGAATTGCTGGAGGCGCCGACGAACCAGTGCGCAATCGTGTCCGACAGCGTGGTACCGCTGCTGTTCGGCACCTTGGTCAGAATCTGCGCAATGCCGGCATAGAACGGAAACTGCAGCAGCACGCCGGAGACGCTCGGCATCGCCTTGGAAAAGGACTCGATCAGGCTGCGCGGTCGCCAGTGCAGCACGATGCCGAGAATGAGGAAGACGAAATTGTAAGTGTTGAGCCCCGACAGCGTGATCAACGGGTTGCCCGACTGGAAGGTCTGCCACAGCCAGCCGGCGGCAAGCAGCGCGATCAGGATCGTCAGCAGCGGACTGAACTCGAGCCAATCGCCCGGACGCGCCGGCTTCCTGGCTTCGATGCGGTCATCGCCGAGCGCAACGCCGAGATCTTCGGCCGTCTTTGCCTGCTCCGGCGCCGGTGTCGTGAAATAGCAGATCGCTGCCGATACGACGCTCACCATCACGACCGTGACCATGTTCTGCCAGGTCAGAATGGTTTCCGAGAAGCCGATCACGCCGGTGATCGGCAGAAGCGACGCCGGAATGCTGCCGGCATTGGCCTGCAGCTGCGCGGCAGACGACGTGATGCCGAGGGTGAAACCGCAACCGAGTCCGAGATAGCCGGCCGCGCCGGCTGCCCGATAATCGAGCCGGATATCCGTGCGCCGCGCGATCTCCCGCACCAGCAGGCCGGAGAAAATCAGGCTCAGGCCCCAGTTCAGCAGCGACAGAAAGATGCTCAGCATCCCGACGAAGACCACCGCGCCGCGCCCGGTCTTCGGCACGCTCGCGAGCCGCGCCAGCACGGCAGCGACCGGCGGCGACATCGCCACGACGTAGCCGCCGATCGCAACCAGCGCCATCTGCATCGTGAAGGGAATCAGATTCCAGAACCCGTCGCCGAATGCGCGGCTGACGGCGAGCGGCGAACCGCCATGCAGGATCGCCCCCCCGGCAACCGCAATCACGGCGATCAGGACGAAGACATACGCATCCGGAAACCAGCGCTCTGCGAACGCCACCAGGGCTTGCGAAAACCGCGCCACGATGTTGTCCGCTACAGGTTTTCGCAGGCTCATGGTCTGGTCGTGCGTTGCATTCGTCATCAATCTGGTCCCCCTCCGGTGATGCGGTTGGCGTTCAATGGTGTTTGGTCATCAAAGTGCGAGCGTGAGGTCGGTGAGCGGCACGGCCTGGCAGGCGAGGCATCGGCCATCGCTTGCATCGACAGGCCCGAGATGAGTGAACTCCCCGTCGACGACCTCGACCGCGCAGCTTTCGCACTGCCCGACACGGCAGCCGCTCGGCAGCGCGACACCCGCCGCACTCGCCGCGTCGAGCAGCGTCCCTTGCTCGGGTGCCCATGAAAAACTCTGCTTGCTGCCGATCAGCCTGATGGTGCGCGGCGCAAGGTTGTCCGGCACCGCCGGCGGCGACACGAAGCTCTCGGCAAAGATGTCAAAGCGCGGGATACCGAGCGCCGCTGCGGCCTCGATCTGCGCTGCAACAAAATCCGGCGAGCCGCAGATGTAGACCAGCGGACGGCGCGCCAGCAGCGGCTTGACCTGTTCGAGATCGATCCGCCCCTTGCGCAACGTATGCGAGCCGATCTGATCCTGCGCGAACGGCACCGAGTAGAATGTCACGCGCGTCAGCTCCGGCGTGGCGGCTTCCAGCTCCGCAAGCCGCTGCGCGAACGGATGCTCGCGGCTGCTGCGGCAGCCATGGAGCAGCAGGACTTCGGCGACGCGATCCTGTGGCGCAACGCGTTGCAGCGTCTCGAGATGGCTGATGAACGGCGTGATCCCGATGCCGGCCGCGAGGAAGACCAGCGGCCGCGGTCCTTTCAGGGGTGGGGTGAAGATGCCGCCCGGCGGCTCCAGCAGAACCTCATCTCCGACGGCGAGCCCATGCAGCCGATCCGGCATGAAGAATGGCGCGTCGGCGGCCTTGGCTTCGTCGAAGAAACGTCCCTTCACCGCGATCGACAGCGCCTGCGGCAGATCGCCAGATCCGGTCAACGAATAGGCCCGCGCTTCGGATGCACCGGGCGACGCCGTCATCACGTGCTGTCCCGGCAGGAAGTCGGGCAGCGGACCACCGTCAAGCGGCAGCAAGTTGAGGGCTATGACATTGTCGGCCTCCGCCCGGCGCTCGCCGACCACGAACCGCCGCCGGCCGCTCCAGACGCCGCGACTGGCCACGCTGTCACGCCGGATATCGCAGACGATCGCGCGCAGCGGGACGGAGCCGCTGACCGGATCGCGCGCGTCGTCGCGCAGCACCGCATTGATGTTGCGAGTGAGGGCGCCTGCCGCAGCCGAGCGATCGCGGCCGAGCGGCGGACAGTCTTCCCACCAGCCGAATTCGGCAACGACGACCCGCGCATCGAGCGCCGCGTTGAGCCGCACCTTCAGGCGTACGGCACCGCCCTGTGTTTCCACCACGGCCCAGTCGCCTTCGACGAGCCCCCGCCGCGCGGCAAGTTGCGGACTGATCTCGACGGCCGGGTCGGGCGACTTCCGCCGCAGCGAGGCGACATGGCGCCAGGACGAGTGAATGAACCAGCCGCTCTTGGCGGTGGACAGCACGAGCGGAAAGCGTTCGTCCGCGGCCGTCGTGAGCGGGCTGCCGACCGGTTCGACATGATCGGGCAACGGATCATACCCGTGTCCCAGCATCAGCTCCGAATAGATCTCGACGCGGCGCGTCGGCGTCGCAAAGCCCGCCGCCGTGCCGTCCTCGCGCGTGACGGCGTATTTCTCGTCGCGGAAGACCTGCGGGAAGCGCCGTCCTTCGGGATGACCCCGCAGATCCTCGACGCCGACGCCGAGCGGTGCCAGCTGATAATTCCAGCCGGCCTCGATGTCGCCGCCGAAGAACAACTCGCCCATGCCGAGCTTGAGCGCGAGCGCGGCGGCGATCTCGTAATCGGCTTTCACCGCACCGACCGGTTCGACCATGCGTGGGCGAAACTGCACGGTCTCGACCGCCGCTTGCGTGATCTCGAACCCGATCTTGAGCGCATCGCGCTCCCACGGCGTGCTGGCCGGGAGCACGAAATCGGCGCTCTCCGCGGTCGGGTTCATGAACATGTCGACATGAACCTGGAATTCCAGCGCGTTCAGCGCGGCCTTGTTGCGCTCGGAATCGCCCTGCGAGACCACGAAGTTGGTGCCGAACGCCACCAATGCGCGGACCCGGTAGGGTTCGCCTTCGAGCACGGCCCGGCTGAAATCGCGCGCCGTGATCCAGCCCTTTGCGGGCGGCCCGAGCGGCAGTTCGGCGATGCCGAGCGCCTTGGCCTGCTGCTCCGGCGGCAGGATGTTGTAGTCGTTGAGCGGACGCGTCGGCGGCGGCACCGGCCAGCGATTGCCGCCAGGCCGATCGCAGGCGCCAGTCAACGCGTAGAGCGACGCGATCGCGCGCTCGATCGCGGTGGCGTTAGTGTGCTGCCCGACGCCGGTCCAGGAGTGATAGGCGAGCCGCGGCCGCGCAGCGAGCAACGTGTTGAACGCCTCGATGTCCGCGATGGGTAGCCAGGTCTGTTCCGCCACACGCGCCGGCGTGTAAGGCGCGGCGCGCTCGACGAGCAACTCGAACGCGGTTGCCGCCGAGATCGTCCGACCGTCGCGGGCAGGGATCGACAGCGTGCCTCGCAGCCGGCCGCAGCCCTCCGGCGCGTAGCGCGTATCGCAAGGCACCGGCGAGCCAGACGCATCAAGGCGAACGAAAGCGTCCGCCGCGCCATCCGGCCATAACGCATCGGCGCGCAGGAAGCGGCCGGTGGCGCGATCGACCAGCAGCGATCCGTTGGTCCATGCGTCGACGAAGTCAGCGTCAAAGCTGCCGGTCGCAATGAGATGACGGATTGCGCCCATCGCAAGCGAGCCATCGGCGCCTGGGCGAATGCGCAGCCATAGATCGGCTTGCTGACCGGAGCCGTTCGGCTTGGGATCGACCACCACAACCTTGGCACCGCGCCGCCGCGCGTCAGCAATCCGCGTCGCTTGGGCGAGCCAGGTGCGCGCGGGGTTGTGGCCCCACAGCACGATCGCATCCGCGTTGTCGTAGTCGGGAAAGCCGATGCCGCGACCGAAGGTCAGCGCGTGCGCAAAGTCCTTGTGCCAGCCGCAGATCTCGACCGCGTAGATCAGGTTCGGACTGCCGAAGCCGCGGATGAAGCGCTCGACCCATTCAAAGCTGTCGACCATCGGAGTGCCGCTCGGCGTGGTGACGCCGAACGCCACCGCCTCGGCGCCGCTCTCGGCGCGGATCCTGCCGAGCCGGTCGGCTATCTCGGTCAGGGCCTCGTCCCACGACACCTCGACCCAGCCGGGATCGGCGGCGGCGCGCGGGCGGGTCCGCTTCAGGGGGACAGTCAACCGGCGCGGGCTGGCCACGATTTCCGGAGCCGCGCGCCCCTTGGCGCACAGCGCACCTCCGGTCGGATGGTTATTTAATACCTCCACACCGACAATGCGTCCGTCCTCGACGACGGTGACGGCGCCGCAACGCGAACGACAAAGCGTGCAATAGCCGGGTAGCCGCTGTTTCACCGCCGTTTTACCCTCAGTCACCTTGTGACGCATTTTTGTAGCGCGTTACACATTTACGTCATACGCTACCGGTCCCGTCAAGACTAAGTAATAATCAGGGACGAATCGGAGTTCCCGGCGAGAAGGCGGCTGCGACCACCCATGGACCAGAATTTGCGCGAACAGGTGCTGCAGCGGGTGCGCGCCGAGATCATTTCCGGGCAGAGCCTGCCCGGCACGATGTATTCGGTGCCGAGCCTCGCCACGAGCCTCGGCGTCTCCTCGACGCCGGTGCGCGAAGCGCTGCTCGAGCTCAGCCGCGGCGGTCTCGTCGAGCCGATGCGCAACCGCGGCTTCAAGGTGGTGGAGCCGTCGCTGACCGAGCTACGCAATCTGTTCGATATGCGCGAGGTGCTGGAGTTGCACGCCGCGGTGCTGGTCGCCGCCAATCCGCCAAAAGATCTGCCTGCCGTGCGTCGCTGGGCCGATGAGATCGCCAGGGCTGTCGAGACCGACGACATCCAGCTCTATCTGGAAGCCGACCGCGCCTATCATCGCGAGTTCATCGCCGCCGCCGGCAACGAGCTCCTGACCGAGATGGTGATGGGCCTTCGCGACAAGATGCGGCTCTACGGCATCAGCTCGCGCGCCGGCCTCGAACGCCAGCAGGCTTCCGTGCCCGAGCACTACCGGCTGATCGAACTCGCGCTCGCCGGTGAGAACGAGGCGCTGCCGACGCTGCTGCGCAGCCATATCCGCTCCTGGGAGCCAATCTTCGTCGATGCGTTGATGCGCTCGAAGGAACACGCGCGCGAGCCGCTGCGGCAGGCGCGCGGCTGACGCGGAGCAAGATAGACGGCTAGCCGCGGTGAGCGGCTAGTCCAGAATGCTCTTGTAGTGCTCCGAGAAGACGTCACGGCCGATGATCAGTCGCATCACTTCGGAGCTTCCGGCCAGGATCCGGTTGACGCGCGCATCGGTGAACATCCGGCTGATCGGATATTCATCCATATAGCCGGCGCCGCCGTGCAGCTGCACGCCGAGGTCGAGCATCTTCCACTCGACTTCCGACGACATCATCTTGGCCTTGGCGCCCATGTTGCTGGTCAGGCGTCCGGCATTGTGCTCGGCGACGCAGTGATCGACATAGACCTGCACGAGATCGATTTCGGCATCCATCTCCGCCATGCGGAACTGGGTGTTCTGCTGCTCGGCGAGCGGCCGGCCGAACAGCTTGCGGTCCATCACGTAAGTGCGCGTGATGTCGAATGCCTTGCGGGCATTGGCGATCGATCCGACCGCGGAGATCAGCCGCTCTTCGGCAAGGCCTTCCATGAGATAGTAAAAGCCCCTGCCCGGCTCGCCCAGCACATTGGCCTTGGGCACCTTCACATTGTTGAAGAACAGCTCGGCGGTGTCCTGCGCCGGCATGCCCATCTTCTTGAGATTGCGGCCGCGCTCAAAACCTTCCATGCCGCGCTCGACGATCAGCAGCACCATGGCGTGCTTCTTCTCGGCGCCCGCGAGCTTCGCCGCCACGATCACCACGTCTGAATTGATGCCGTTGGAGATATAGGTCTTCGAGCCATTGAGCAGGAAATGATCGCCCTTGTCCTCTGCCGTCGTCCGCATCCCCGCAAGGTCCGAGCCCGCGCCGGGCTCGGTCATCGCGATGGCCAGGATGGTCTCGCCGCTGACGCATTTGGGCAGGAAGCGATCGCGCTGCTCCTCGGTGCCGAAGCGCTTGAAGTAGGATCCGACCAGGCGGCTGTGCAGCGTGTTGAACCAGCCCTTGCAGCCCGAGCGCGCGGTCTCCTCGATGATGATCTGCTCATAGCGGAAATCCTCGTCGCCCATGCCGCCGTATTTTTCCTCGGGCCAGATCATCAGGAAGCCGAGGTCGCCGGCCTTCTTGAACGCATTGCGATCGACGATGCCGGCCTCTCGCCACTCCTCCATATGGGGCGCGATCTCGCTGGCGAGAAACTTGCGGTAGGAATCGCGGAAAATGACCTGGTCTTCGGTAAAGCTGCGCATCATTCACCCAATAGCGCTCTCAAGCAGCGCGGAAACCCGCCGGCGTGCGGCGCGGCACTCACAAAAAAATCGGAGCGCCGGTTCTGCAATCAAAACCGGCGCTCCGTTTTCGAACAATCGCGGCCTTACTTGCCCTTCCAGTTCGGCGCGCGTTTTTCTGCGAAGGCAGCGGCGCCCTCGCGGGCATCCTCGGACACGAAGACCGGACCGACGATCTCCTGCTGCTTCTTCCACATCTGGTCTTCGGGCCAGAGCCGGGATTCGACGATCACCTGCTTGGAAGCCTTCACGGCGAGCGGGCCATTGGCGCCGATCGCAGCTGCAAGCGCGAGCGCGGCGTCCAGCGCCGGGCCGTCGGTGACGCGGTTGATGATGCCGAGCTCATAGGCGCGCTCGGCGCCGAAGAACTCGCCCGTCAACGCGAATTCCATCGCCACGCGGAACGGCATCTGGCGCGGCATGCGGATCAGCCCGCCGGCTGCCGCGGCCAACCCGCGCTTCACCTCGGGGATCCCGAACTTGGCGTTGCGGTTGGCGACGATCATGTCGCAGGACAGCGCGATCTCCATCCCGCCGGCGAGCGCGTAGCCGTCGACCGCCGCGATCAACGGCTTCTTCGGCGGCGCCTCGGTGAGGCCGGCGAAGCCGCGGCCGGGGATCGACGGCCGCTCGCCTTTCAGGAACCCCTTGAGGTCCATGCCCGAGCAGAACGTGCCGCCGGCGCCGGTGATGATGCCGACGCTGAGCGCATCGTCGGAATCGAGCCGGTCGATCGCCGCAGCCACGCCCTTGGAGAGGGCGAGATTGGCGGCGTTCTTGGCCTCCGGCCGGTTCAGCGTGATGATCAGGATCGGTCCGCGGACTTCAGTGAGGACCGGCGTTTCTTCGGACATCGCTTTTGTCTCCTGTTGCCGTGCGCTTAACGGGGAGCCATGCGGATCGCGCCGTCGAGACGGACGTCTTCACCATTGAAGTAGCCGTTGGTGATCATGGTCAGCGCCAGATGCGCGTATTCCTCCGGCATGCCGAGACGCTTCGGGAACGGCACCGACGCGCTGAGCGCGGCCTTGACGTTCTCCGGGGCGCCCTGCAGCAGCGGGGTGTTGAAGATGCCCGGCAGGATGGTGTTGACGCGGATGCCCTCGGCCATCAGGTCACGCGCGATCGGCAAGGTCATGCCGACCACGCCGGCCTTCGAAGCCGAATAAGCCGCCTGCCCCATCTGGCCGTCCTCGGCTGCGACCGACGCCGTATTCACGACCGCGCCGCGCTCACCGTGCTCCAGCGGAGCCAGCGACAGCATGCCCTGCGCCGACTTGGCGATGCAGCGGAAAGTGCCGACGAGGTTGATCTGGATGATGCGATTGAAGGCATCGATCGGGAAGTGCGTGGGCTCGCCAGTCTTCTTGTCGCGGCCCGCGGTCTTCACCGCGTTGCCGGTGCCGGCGCAGTTCACCAGGATGCGCTCCTGGCCATGTGCCGCGCGGGCCTTGGCGAAGCCCGCATCGACCTGCTCGTCGGAGGTGACGTCGACCTTGCAGAACACACCGCCGATTTCCTTGGCGATGGCTTCACCCTTCTCTTCGTTGAAGTCGAAGATCGCGACCTTCACGCCCTGCACGGCGAGCGCGCGCGAGGTGGCCGCACCGAGGCCCGACGCGCCGCCGGTGACGACGGCGGCGACCGATGAATCGAGTTTCATTGCGTTATCCTTTCGCGATCAGAGGCGTTCGATGATGATGGCGGGCGCCATGCCGCCGGCGGCGCACATGGTGACCAGACCATAACGTCCGCCGCTGCGCTCGAGCTCGTCGAGCGCGGTGCCGATCAGGATCGATCCGGTCGCACCGATCGGGTGGCCGAGCGCGATCGAGCCGCCATTGATGTTGACCTTCTCGCGATTGAGATCGAGGTCACGGATGAACTTCTCGGCGACGACCGCGAACGCCTCGTTGATCTCCCAGACGTCGATGTCGTTCTTGGTCAGTCCGGCCTTGGCGAGCACCTTCTTGGCCGCCGGAACCGGCGCGTTGAGCATCAGCGTCGGATCATCACCCTGGTTGGCATAGGCCACGATGCGGCCGCGCGGCTTGAGGCCGTGCTTCTCGGCATATTCCTTCGACGTGATCAGCACCGCGGCGGCGCCGTCCACAACGCCGGAGCTGTTGCCGGCATGATGCACGCCCTTCCACTCGAGGCCCGGGTAACGGCGCTGGATCTGCTTCTTGAAGGTCGTGCCGTTGCCGAGATCGAAATCGGCAAGCTGCTCGAAGCTCGGCTTCAGCGAAGCCAGGCCTTCGGCGGTGGTTTCGGGGCGCGGAAACTCCTCACGACCGAGCGCGACGCTGCCGTCGTCGTTGAGCACGGGGATCACCGACTTGGCGAAGCGGCCCTCGTCGATTGCCCGCTTGGCGCGCTGCTGGCTCGTCAGTGCTAGGGCATCGCAGGCCTCGCGGCTGATGCCCTCGCGCGTCGCGATGGCGTCGCCGCACACGCCCTGGTGCGACTGCGGGTGAATCTCGTCAAGCGCCGGATTGCCCGAACCCATCATCCGCGCCGGCTGGCCCGCCTTGGAGCGCTCGGCTGCGAGGGTCTGCTGATAGCTCATCATCTCGGTGCCGCCCGCGATGACGCAATCTTCCATCCCCGACATCACCGAGGCTGCCGCGAGGTTCACCGAAGTGATGCCGCCGCCGCAAAAGCGATCCAGCGTCGTGCCGCTGGCATTGATGTCATAGCCGGCCGCGAGCGCCGACATGCGGCCGAGATCGCCGCCCTGCTTGCCTTCCTGGGTCGACGTCGACCAGATGATGTCGTCGACGGTCGACGTATCGAGCTTGTTGCGCTCCTTGAGCGCGGCGAGCACGGTGGCCGCCAGATGCTGCGGATGCAGGTGCGACAGCGCGCCCTTGCCCGGCTTGCCGATGCCGCGCGGCGTGCGGACGGCGTCGATGATGTATGCTTCAGGCATGCGTTTCCCCTTCGTTTCAGATGTTTCGCTCAAATTGGCTGGTGCCGACGTCCCGGCCGTTCCGGCGCGCGTGCTGCTTCGGAATGAGATGGGTCGTCAGCGGTGCGGCGTCACCGAAAGCGGCTCGGCAATCGAGTTGCGCTGATCTTCGAAATATTCGAAGCGCGGCACCGTGCGGAGTTCGCGCTCGTCGGCACAGGCGGGCTTGTCGCCTCCTTCCGCAAACAACGGAGCGCCGGGCGCGGCGGCGTGCGGCCCGAGAGCATATTTCTGCTCTTGCGGCAGGTAGATCAGTTGGCCGATCTGGGTGAGCGTCAGCGTGAGACGGGAGACCGTCGATCGCGGAAGACCGCAGCGATCGGCGATCTCGCGATTGCCCAGGCGAATGCTCCGGCCTTCGAAGCAACGCACGATGTCGAATGCGCGCGACACCACTTGGATCACGCGCCGGTTGTCCGTGCCGGCGGTCTCTTGCGCCATCAGTACCTCAGATCGACGTCCCATCGTTTACGCCTCACTCCTCATTTTGCGTACGGGTGAATGAAGCCCGCCCTGGTTCGGGCAGGACACGCCGATCCGCGAGGTCGCTGTCGCGCGTGCAGCGCCACGCGGCGCTCGCGCGAGCGGATCTGCAGAAAGGATCTGACCGCAGGCGCCTGGTCTTCCAGCCTGGTGAAGCCGCGACCGCGGGGCGAGCAGCTTCTGGTATCGATGGCCGGCCGGCATCAGGCGGATTCTTTCCCTAGGGTTTCAGACCTTAATTAATTGATTAATTAGTCAGGTGATTAAAGTGAGCGCCTCGCCCTGTCAACTGCGGTTGCCGCAGGGCGCCCCGCGCGCATCGCACCCCGCTCAAATCGTTCCGGCCAATGTAGCAGAAGCAGTGGTCGGCGCCGCGCTACCGCGAATTTCAAACCGTGCGCGAACGGAACACGCCGCCAGCATCACCGCTCGGCACGGCAATCGCCGGACGCGGCGCGACGAAACGGATGCGGTGAGAGATCAGCAGATGTCTTGAGAAGCGAACCTGGGCAGTCGATGGTCCGACGCGACACGACTGCCGGCCGGCGTGGCCGATACGAGGGCGAACCTAAGCTATTGAAAAGCTTGGTGGTGGGCGCACCAGGGCTCGAACCTGGGACCGCTGATTAAGTGACGCATGATATGCAAGAAGGATCAGTACCTATTCCGACAAATAAGGGGATGGAACTGCATTGAAGGCACGAGAGCTTTTCCAATTGTCGGAATGCTGGGTTTCGACTCGCGAGTACGACGCGCCGGCTCCCGTTCGGAAGAGCAGTCGGGGAGGCGTCGGGGATTCAAGTCACTGGAGCGCTATCGCCTTTCCCCACACCAATCCAACCTACGCTATTTTATCTAATCCTCCGCATTAGGCCAGTTTCTTGAGCCCCCGCCAGGACGCCGGCCAAGCGGCGCTTTCCAACTGCGAGACTTCCAAATGGACACCGAAACCAACCGCAAGATCTTGATTTCGGAGCCGACGTTTGGCTTGAGCGAATGCGAGAATGGCGGAATCAAAATCAGGCAGCACTCTCAGATATATTCGTAACTATTCTGAATTTCGCGCCGTTTTCATCCCCAATTGGATCAATAGGTTACACAGCGGTTCAGAATAAAGAGGGAGTACGTCGGACAAGCCAAACGCGCCGGCTCGTCGAAGTAGCCATAGCTCCGGACTGCGGACGCGCATGCTCCGGAGTGCGTTCGCATTGGCGGACAACGTTGGCCCTGTGCCGCCCCACGGCAATGGGTTTTGCTTGTGAACGTGGCCGTCGTCGGGTTCGCGACGATCCGACCAATTCGCGGAACGAGCTCTCTGATCTACGATTTCGCCTTCGACGTTTTCGCCGCGATTTGTTGCAGGGCCCAGCGCGCGTTCTTTCGTACGTCGGGATCCTGGTCGTCCGCAATGATCGCCAAGAATGCTGCGCCGTCGGGATGAGCGATCTCACCCAACGCGGCGGCCGCTTCCTTGCGCAAATTCGCCTGCACGTGATTGACGCAATTCCCGATCGGGCGCACGGCCCGCTCGATCTTCATCTTCCCGAGGCTGCGAACGGCCTTGAGCCGCACCTGCCAGAACTCGTCCGCGAGCAACGCGACCAATTGATCGGCCGCCAACGCACCATTGACGTTGAGCCCCAGCGTTTCGGCCGCCATCTCGCGCACCATCCAGTCGTCGTCCTGGAGCGCACGCCTGATGGTTTCCGCCGCCGGTTTCATCTGCGAAAACGCCAGCGCGCTCACCGCGGCGCGGCGCACATGCGCGTCGGGATCGTGGATTAGCGCCGTCAGGGCAGGAATCGATTCCTCGAGCTTGAGGAAGCCGATGACTCCGATCGCCTGCACGCGCACCGCCGCGTCCTTGTCCCGCAGAGCCTCGAGCGCCGGCTTCAATGTGTCCTTGCGGCGCAATTCCTTCAGCGCCCGCAACGCCCCCATGCGGACGAAGGCGTGGGCATGGTTGACCAGCGGCAGGATGACATCCGCACAGGCCGGGTCTTTGAACTCGGCCATGCTGTCCGCCGCGGCCGCCGCGACGATGCTCTCGGGGTCGATCAGCAATCCTGCCAGCGCATCCGCCGCCTCCGGCCCGTCGAACTCCCCGAGCGCCATCGCGACCTGCTGCCGCACGCCGGCATCAGGATCTAACACCATCCTGGCAAGATGGCCGACCGCGGCCGGGTCCCCCGAATGGCCAAGTGCAATGATGGCGACGCGACGTTCCGCAGGGTCCGCCGCCTGCAGCCGCTCGTCGGCGTCCTCGAGATCGTCGTAGGATTCGAACGGGCTCGACATGCTCACCTCAACAGATAGGGAATATTGACGGTCACAGCGCCAGTCGGGCAATCCGCCTCGCAGGGCATGCAGTACCAGCACTCGTCATACGCCATGTAAGCCTTGCCGGTCATGTCGCTGATGCGCAGAACGTCCAGCGGACAGACGTCGACGCACACCGTGCAGCCCTTATCCGCGATGCATTTGGCGTCGTCGACCACCACGGGAACCGACGTCTGATAGGAAGCGAGTGGCATCGTCCAATCTCCTGTTGTATGTGGTCGGTCTGATCACACGCTGGCGCGGACGCGCTGCTTGTCGTAGAGATCCTTCTCATCGTCCGCGATCGGCACGATGTAGGGCTCCACGGCGCGCTTCGCACTCGTCATCCGACCATCCTGATTGGACAGCAGCGTGTGGCAGAACCAGTTCTCGTTGTCCTTCTCCGGGAAATCCGTTCGCCAGTGGTAAAGGCCCCAACGGCTCTCCTCGCGGAACAGCGAGGCGTGCGCTGCCATGTCGGCGCAATCCATGATCGACTGCACTTCGAGCGCGCGGAGCAGCTCATGCGCGTTGCGCGCGATCATTCGCTGCGTCATGTCCTCGCGGACCTCAGCGAGCCGACGCATGCCAAGTTCGTATTTGCGCGTGACCTTCGGCGGCTGCAGATAGTCGTTCACTAGGCGGCGCGTCTTGTATTCAATCTGGTTCGGCGGAATACCGTCCTCGCGCGTGGTCGGTGCCAGCACGCGCTCACGCTCCAGGGCGACGTCCGCGGCGTCGAAATCAGCGAAATCGTGGCTGTCGGCGAATTCCATCGCATCGGTGCCGGCGACCGAACCGTTGGTGAAGGCGCCCAGCATGTAGTTGTGCGGCACGCTGGCCATGTCGCCAGCAGCGTAAAGGCCTGGCACCGTCGTGCGCGCATTATCGTCGACGAAGACGCCGGAGGCGCTGTGGCCGGAGCAGAGGCCGATCTCGGAGATGTGCATCTCGATCGATTCCTGCCGATAGTCGACCCCTCGCCCCTGCTGGAACAAGCCGCGCGTCGGCCGCTCAACCTTGTGCAAGGTCGATTCGATCTCCTCTATCGTCTTCTCGTGAAGATGCTTGAGCTGGAGGAACACCGGGCCCTTGCCCGAAAGCAACTCATTGTAGAACTCGAGCATCATCTGGCCCGACCAGTAATCGCACTCGATGAAGCGCGAGCCCTCGTTGTTGGCGGTGAAGGCGCCGAACGGACCGGCGACATAGGCACAGGCCGGGCCGTTATAGTCCTTGATCAGCGGATTGATCTGATAGCATTCCAGGTTCGCGAGCGCCGCGCCGGCATGATAGGCCATCGCGTAGCCGTCACCCGAATTTGCGGCGTTCTCGTAGGTGCCGAACATGTAACCCGAGGTCGGAAGTCCGAGCCGTCCGGCCGCGCCCATGCACAGGATCACGGCCTTGGCCTTGATCACCAATATCTCGGCGGTGCGGGTGTTGACGCTGATCGCGCCCGCGACGCGACCATCGCCGGATTTCAGCAACCGTGTCGCCATGTAGCGGTTCGAGATCAGGATGCGGGCGCGGCGAAGCTGGCGATACAGCGCCTTCTTCACGGTGTCGCCGTTCGGCATCGGCAGGACATAGGTGCCGATATGGTGCACCTTCTTGACGGCGAAGTCGCCGTTCTCGTTCTTCAGGAACCGGATTCCGAAGCTGTCGAGCTCCTCGACGATCTTGTAGCAGTTTTGGGCGTATTTATAGACCGCCTTCTGATCGACGATTCCGTCGTTGGCGATGGTGATTTCCTTGGTGTACTGCTCGGGCGTTGCGTACCCGGGAATGACGGCGTTGTTGAGCCCGTCCATGCCCATCGAGATCGCGCCGGAGCGCTTGACGTTGGCCTTCTCGAGCAGCACGACGTCGGCTTTCGGATTCCTGAGCTTCGCCTTGAGCGCCGCCATCGGGCCGGCCGTGCCACCGCCGATCACCAGCACATCGCAGGAAACCTCCGAAAGTCCGTCTACGATCTGATCTAGCGCCATCGCTTGCTCCTGGTTCATCGGCGCGACCGGCGCCTCTGCATGAGATTTGTTCAGACGATCAAGCGGCGATAGCAATTAGTTGTCGCCGGCGGACAATTTCCGCTGTTAGCGCTCGACAAAGGCCTTCTCGATCACGAAGTGGCCGGGCCTGCTGTGATTGCCCTCGGCAAAGCCGCGTGCGGTGAACATCGCGTGGAGCTCTTCGAGCATCGCCGGACTGCCGCAGAGCATGATACGGTCGGTCTCAACGTCGAGCGCCGGCTGCCCGATGTCGTCGAACAGCTGGTTCGAGGCGATCAGATCGGTGATACGGCCGCGGTTCCTGAACGGCTCGCGGGTGACGGTCGGATAGTAGACCAGCTTGTCCCGCATCAGATCGCCGAGGAATTCGTGGTCGCGCAGGCTCGCGATGAGGTGCTCGCCATAGGCCAGCTCCGAAACCTGGCGGCAGCCATGCCCGAGCACGATGCTGTCATAGCTCTCGTAGACTTCGGGATCCTTAATCAGGCTCGCGAACGGCGCGAGCCCGGTGCCGGTCGACAGCAGCAGGAGCCGCTTGCCGGGGAGGAGGTTGCCGGTGATCAAAGTGCCGGTCGCCTTGCGGCCCACCAGGATGATGTCGCCCTCCCGGATCTTCTGCAGCCGCGAGGTCAACGGACCGTCGGGCACCTTGATGCTGAAGAACTCGAGCGCCTCCTCGTGATTGGCGCTGGCCAGGCTGTAGGCCCGCATCAGGGGCCGGCCGTCGATCTCGAGCCCGATCATCGCGAACTGGCCGTTCTGGAAGCGAAAGCCCGGATCGCGGGTTGCGGTGAAGCTGAACAGGGATTCGGTCCAGTGCTTGACCGAGATGACCGTCTCCTTCTGAAAAGCGCTCAATGTGCTCTCTCCTTGCGTGCTCGATGCCGCGCAAGGTTTCGGAGAGCGACGCGTCCCGCAACGACGAAGCGCCGTTCTCGGTCGATTAGTTTCACATTTGGCGATCGATGACCGGCGAACAGGCAGCGTCCCTTCTAGACGCGCGACCTCGAGACTGATCCGGCAATTAGTTGCTATCGCGGTCGCCGCATCGGTGTCAGGAAGGACGGTGGAGAGTAGCCATGACCATTACCGCATTGGTGGCACCGACAGTGACTGGCTACGAGGTCAGCGCCGATCTTGCGACGCTCGTCGTGCGCACCGCGCGCGACGATGAGGTCAGGCTCGGCGCCGAACAGCTCCGGCTCTCCTGCAAATGCGCGCATTGCACCCGCGCCCGCTTCGATGGCCGCTTCCCCGAGCGGTTTCCCGGCATCGCGATCACCGAGATCGGCGATTTGGGCTACGGGCTCAACATCTCGTTCTCCGACGGGCATAACCGCGGGATCTATCCAAAAATTTATCTGCTGAGCCTGGCGGGACACTAGCCGATCTCCCGTTCTATCCCGGAGGCCGTTCGGCGAGCCCCTGTTCCATAAATCCCCCCGTTCTCAATGATGAATTTTCCGGGCCGGCGCGCCGCGTGCCATCCCGGGATGGCGCAAGCTTCGGCGACCACCCGTCGCCGGCTTGCCAACCCGCTCTGGCACGGACATTGCTCCTGTTTAGAACGGTTTGAACACTGGAGGCGGCTCGATGTTGCTGCAGGCGGCCAATGCGGTTCGCGGAACCATTCCCGCAAAAATCCGGCCCGCGGGCAGCTCCTCGCTGCTGCTCACCGAGAACCAGCAATGGATCGGCGGGCCGCCGCCGCTGATGGACAAGCTGGCGCCGCGCGAGCGCGAACTCGTGTTGAAGCAGGGCCGCCGCAAGGTGCTGAACCGCGGCCAGACCCTGTTCAGCCAGGGCGGCAAGCATGACGGCATCTGGCTGATCGAAAGCGGTCGCATCCGCGTCTTCTATACCTCGCCGCTCGGGCGCGAGATCACCCTTGCCTATTGGCATGTCGGTAATTTCGTCGGCGGGCCCGAAGTGTTCGAAGGCACAGTGCATCAATGGTCCGGCGTCGCATCCAGCAATTGCAGCGTCGTGCATCTTCCGGGAAAGGAGCTCCGCGCGCTGGCCGCCGAGATACCGAACCTCGCCATCGGCCTCATCGAGGGCCTCACATTCAAGGGCAAATGCTATTCGGCGCTGGCCCAGATGCTGGGAACGCGCTCGATCACCCAGCGCCTGGCGCATCTGCTGCTGCACCTGGTCGATCTCTATGGCGTGGAGGACGCCGACGGCACCGTGATTGCGGCGGCATTTACCCATGCCGACATCGCCCACATGGTCGGCGCGACCCGGCAGTGGGTAACGATCAGCCTGAAGCGCATGCAGGAGAAGGGAATTGTGGTCACCAAACGCTCTCAGATCGTGGTTTGCCGGCGCGAGATCCTGGAGGAGATGCGGGGCCAGGCCTCTGACTAAAGGGCATCCGATTGAGGCCGATGCACATGCAATCGGCTTTCGGCCGCAAAACTGCACAAGTACTAAGCAATCGGCATTTCCCGGCAACTAATCGACCGCGACGATGAATCCGGATTTGCCCGGCTTGCGCCCTCACCCAATCATGGCCGCCACAGCACATCCAACCGAAAGAGGATGAGAATGGTCCGCCATCTTCCCACGCTCTCGCTTGCGATATCGGTGACGTCGCTGGCGCTTCTGCTCGCGCAGCCGGCAGCGGCGGAAACGGTGACGATCGGCATCGGCACGCAAGACACGACCACCAACACGGCCACCGCAGGCACCGTCATCCGGCAGCTCCATTTGTTGGAAAAATACCTGCCGACCAACGGCAAATACGCCAACATCAAGTTCGAGCTGGACTGGCAGAATTTCACCTCCGGTCCGCCCGTCACCAATGCGATGATGGCGAACAAGCTGCAGATCGGCATGATGGGCGACTATCCGCTGATCGTGAACGGCTTCACGTTCGAAAACAATCCCGAGAGCAAGAGCCGGCTGATCGCGATCGCCGCCTACAATCTCTCCGGCTCGGGCAACGGCATCGTCGTCCACAAGGACTCGCCCTACTACGATCTCGCCGACCTCAAGGGCAAGCTCATCAGCGTGCCGTTCGGATCCGCCGCGCACGGCATGGTGCTGAAAGCGATGCAGGACCGCGGCTATGCATCCGATTTCTTCCAGCTGGTGAGCCAGAGCCCGGAGGTCGGATCGACCAATCTCCAAGAGAAGAAGATCGACGCGCATGCCGACTTCGTGCCGTTCGCGGAGCTGCTGCCGTTCCGCGGCTTCGCGCGCAAGATCTTCGACGGCGTCGAGACCAATCTGCCGACCTTTCACGGCATCGTCGTGCGCACCGACTTCGCCGAAAAATATCCCGAGGTGGTCGTCGCCTACATGAAGGCACTCATTGCCGCCAATCAATGGCTGCGCGACGATCCGAAGCGCGCCGCGGAGAAGATCCAGGAGTGGACCGGCATCAACAAGGAGGTGGTCTACGTCTTCCTCGGACCGGGCGGCAACATGACCACCGATCCCACGGTCAAGCCGGCGCTGATCGACGCCGCCGTCACCGACGTCACGGTGCTGCAGAAGCTCGGGCGCATGAAGGAATTCGATCCGAGAAAGTGGGTCGATGATTCCTATATCCGCAAGGCCTATGCCGAGATGAAGCTCGACTACGACGCGCAGCTCGCCAGCACCGGGAATTACGAGATTTCGGGCCAGGACAGCTTCTGCAAGAAGCCGATCGCCGATCCGCGCAAGGCCGGTGAAGTCTGGGTCGACGATGCCGGCATCCTGCCGTTCGCGAACGCCGCCTGCACGCTCGGCGCCTACGCCGACTTCAAGGCCAAAGGCAAGAAGATCAACGTCGCCTACGTCTTCGATACCACCCGCGGCATCAAGCTGTTCGCCGATCAGGCGTTCTACGCCGTCGGCGACGGCGAGGTGGCACCGTTCCTCCTGAAAAAGGACGCCGAGGCGTATGCGGCCAAGATCGGCGGCAAAGTGCTCGGCTTCGACGATGCGGTGAAATCGGCCGTCGGCGGAGGCAAGACGTGAGCAGCAGTCCAGCCGTCCTGCGGCACCAGGAGGACGCCATGCCGTCGGCCGGGGCCGAGACCAAGCCCGCGGTCGCATCCGCCATGGCGCCCGGCCCCACACCGTCATTCGCCGCGCTGGCGCGGCGCTGGTACCGGCTCAATCAGGCTGGCCTGCGCGCGACCGTGATCGGCGCGATTTCACTCGCCGCTTTCCTGGTGGTCTGGCACCTGCTCACGACCTATCGCGTCGTCTTCTTCGTGCGTTTCGTCAACGTGCCCACGCCGCTTGCGGTCTATGCAAGCTTCACCAAGGCGATGCACGATCCCAAATTCCTCATGCACCTGCTACTGAGCTGCCGGCGTATCTTCATCGGCTTCTCGCTGGCCGCCATCGTCGGCGTGCCACTGGGACTGATCATGGGCCGCTTCAAGCTGGTCCATGAGGCGGTGTTTCCGGTCGCCGAAGTGCTGCGCCCGATCCCCGCAATCGCCTGGGTGCCGATGGCGATCATGCTGTGGCCAACCAACGAGCAGAGTATCGTGTTCATCACGTTCCTCGGTTCGTTCTTCCCGATCCTGGTCAACACGCTGCACGGCATGTCGCTGGTTGATCCGGTGCTGGTGCGCGCGGCGCAATGTCTTGGCGCCCGCGAGCGATCGATCTTCCGCGAGGTGTACTTCCCCGCCTCGCTGCCGCACATCTTCACCGGCCTCACCGTCGGCATGGGCGTGGCATGGGTATCCCTGATCGCTGCCGAGATGATCTCCGGACAGTACGGGATCGGCTATTTCACCTGGGAAGCCTATTCGCTGGTCCAATATGCCGACATTGCGCTCGGCATGATCGCAATCGGCGTGCTCGGACTGGCATCGAGCCTGTTGATCCGGGCTGCAGGTCGGCTGGTGATGCCATGGAGGCCGAAATGAACGAGGTTCGGACCAAGCCGCCGCTGGGTCGCATCGAGGTCAGCAACTTCTCGCTCAGCTACGAAAGCATCGACGGTGCGGTGCAGGCCGTCACCGATACCCGCATCCATGTCGATCCCGGCGAGTTCGTCTCGATCGTCGGCCCCTCCGGCTGCGGAAAGTCCACGCTGCTCAACGCGGTTGCCGGCTTTCTCAAGCCCACCACCGGCGTCGTCACCGTCGACGGCGAGCCCGTGAACGGCCCGAGCGCCGAACGCGGCATGGTGTTCCAGCAATATTCGCTGTTTCCATGGAAGACGGTGCGGGAGAATGTCGAGTTCGGCCTGAAGATGCGCGGCATGCCGCGCTCACAGCGCGAGCGCGCGGCCCGCACGTTGCTCGGGCTCGCCGGGCTCGAGGCGTTCGAGAAGCACTATCCTGAGCGACTGTCCGGCGGCATGAAGCAGCGCGTCGGCATCGTGCGCGCGCTTGCGACGGGACCGAAGGTGCTGCTGCTAGACGAACCCTTCGGCGCACTGGACGCGCAGACCCGCGTCATCATGCAGCAGATCCTCACCAACATGTGGCAGCGGCTGAAGATCTCGGTGCTGTTCGTCACCCACGACATCGACGAGGCGATCTTCCTGTCGGACCGCGTCTACTGCATGACCGCGCGGCCCGGCTCGATCAAGGCCGAAATCCCGATCCCGCTCGAACGCCCGCGACAGCAGTCGATGATGATGTCGTCGGAATTTCTCGCCCTCCGTCGAGGGTTAATGTCCCTCATCCGCGAAGAAAGCCTGAAGGCGATGGGCGGCGAGATCAATGACCTGGGCATGCAGGGGCTGACAATCGAGTTGCAGGGGCATTCGCTTGCCGAGGTACTTTGATGGCAACATGCGCAATGCGGCGGGACGTCACCGCCCGACCAACTTATGAAATTACATGCCTCGGCCGGGCATGATTACCGGGGGTGTCAGGGGTTCGCGTCAACCGGGGCGTTATGAACCCGTGAGGTGGGGATGTCCCTGCGTCCCGAACGCAATCGGCGATCGAAACGATTAGCAAAGACGATGAAGCCCGATCCTGATTGACCACCGTTATCTCTGTTTGTTCACGGAGTTTCGGTGGTCGATCGGTGGTTGGCTTCTCTTTCGAGCGACAACAGAACGCACCCATTGCCTGTATCCGAGCGGTTCGAGCCGCGACGCGCTGCATCGCTAGGTTCGCCATTTGCGAAGCGCGCTTCAAGGCAGCCCATGCATTTCGTCAAAGCTGCCGTCCGAAACGCCATCATCGGCAGGCTTGGAAGACGTCCGAGTTAGTTCACATGCACGGTCGTCGGCCCCGTCGCCGGCGAGACAAGTACCATTGCGAAAGCCGAGCTTCCAAATGCGCAGCTGAAGCGGCCGCAAGATCTTGGATTTCCAGGCTGGAGCAAATCCAGAATGGCGGGATCAAAACCTGCTTGATCATTCAACGATTTCAAGCCGCATTTGGAAAACTCGGCCATATTGGCTCGACCAAAGCTTGCTTGACAGTTTACGGCGTCCCTGTCGCAAAAGAGCAGCGTCAAGTCATAGCGGCCAGACGCGTGCGCACGAGATCAATATGACCCCGCAGCGTATATAGACTGCTCGCATAGACATTTGGCAATTGCAGATGGTTCGCGCGTTGATCAATCAGATCAAGTTTCTTGTTCAGCGCGCTGACATCGATCTTCACTCCTTGCGCCTCCATCTCGCTCTCGATCAACCTGATCTCGTCATAGAGTCGCCTGATCCGGAGCTGCATCATCCAGTCGTACGACTGCGGCAGCAACTTGAACGCGGGAAAGAGCAACGCGGCTAGTGGGACAAACACGACCAGGAGCTTCTCGACCAGCGTCGCGGCCCAGAATGGAAGATAGCCTTGCAAGAATGGTCGTCCGGTCTTGTAAAAGCGCTGCGCTTCCTGACTAAGCGGAAGGTCGATGGCTTCGGCGGCAGGAAACTCTCCTGCCTTCTGGAAAATCCCCGGCGGGGAATGAATCTCGACTGCTGCATTGAGCAACAGATACTGCAACGCAGGATGCAGGTCGGCGCGCACGGCAAGGCTGGCTTTCGGCGCCAATAGAACAACATCGTTCGGCGGACGGTTCGTCAAGAGATCGATGACACCGGCAGGCAGTATCAATTTATGCAGGTAAGGATAAATTGCGACGAAAGCGTCCGCGCGCTGAGCGCTTGAAAGCTCGATGCCCGTGGCATGGAGAAGAGACTGGACGACGGGAGACTCCCAGGCTGTCACAATAAATGCCGCGTCGATGTCGCCGGCGATCAACTTTTCAGCCGCAGCCTGCGGCGGAAATCCCGACAATTCGGCGACAATACTGTCAAGCCTCGTCCTTTCGATGACCCGCTGCGCCAAGGCACGCCCACCGCTTCCCTCGGGACCTATCGAAAGCCGTCGGCCCCGCAATCCCTGTACGCCTTCGCCGATTCCGGCGCGGCGAAACAGCCATAACGGTTCGTAGAAAACAGTGCCGAGCGACTCCAGCTTCGGGGCCTCCTTCCTGGTGGTCGTGCCCCCCTGTATGAATCCAACGCTGACCCGCGAGGTCGGATCGAGCAGATATCTCAGATTGGCCAGGCTGCCGGCAGTCGGCTGCAGCTGCAGCTTGACACCATCTTTCGCCAGGATATCGCGATAGCGTATCCCCAATTCGTAATTGGCCCCGCCTTCAGCGCCAGTCGCCATCACCAACTCACGCGGCGGTAACGTTGCCACAACGAACCAGCTCGCGCCGAAAAATATCGCCACGGTCGCGGCAATTGCAGCGTAGCGCCAGATCCTGTGGGCATAATCTCCAATCATCATCGCGCGCCGATCCTTGGTGCCGTGGCGACCTAGCCAAATAGTCTTACTGAAACGTGGTCTGGCCCGTGATTCGAAATGCAGCGAACTAGCGCCTTCTTCCCAGTGACGTTGCCAACAGCGCGAAATGAATGAATAGCGGGTAGCTGGACCAGGATTACGGAATGCTCCTCGTCCGGGCGGTGGCCTCCTGACCCAACGATGGCGACGCGACTGTGTCCACCGGCCGCTTTGCAATGGCCCGCCGGTCTTTCACATAAGCTATGGGAACACCGAACCTCTCCACCGTGCCGATAACATCGCCGTCAAGATCGTGGTCGCAGTTCATCTGTGTCGACGCGATAAAGAATTCCGACTCATCCCATTCGGACCTGAAGTCCCAGCGCAATTGTGGAAGAGTGACAGCCCGATCAAAAGGCAAACGCTCCCCGCATACGGCGACGGAATAAACCTTGGATGGATGGATAGAATCGATGTGGGTCTGGTCACGGACGAACGCCTCAAGCGTACGGATCGCCTCCGGCATGCTGTTGAACCAGTAGTCGAGCTCATACCGACGGAATGCGCCCGGAAGACCGCCGACCAGCGCATTGTAGGAGAGGTTCTCGTAGGGATGAAGTCTCGCCAGCGTCACGCCGTCCCACAGGAAGCATGCAGAGACTAACGCGAGCCCGGCCGATGCCAATCGGGGCCCACGCGTCGAAAGCGCGTCAAAGCCCCTGCTGAAACCCACGCCGGCCAACGTCGCAAGCGGTGGAAGCACGAACAAGAAATGACGCATGCCGGTAAAGCCGGGTCCACGAAGCAGCACTTGGCAGGCCAGCGGGAAAAGGACGCTCAACGAAACCAAGGCCAGATCGCTGCGGTGTCCTCCGCGGTCCTCATCGCGCTGTTGCCAAAGCAATGAGCTCATCGCAAGCGCCGCGCCCGCGAGCGTAATGAGCGGGACGCGGATGAGGAGATAGACCGGAGTATAGAGCCGCGGCACATCGGCCATCTCGTAAACGCGTCCCTCGAACATGGTGCGGATGTCGTAGTGAAACTCCGAGAACGCAATTAGACCGCGGATCGGGTTGAGCGGCGACAGCGCGGCCCACGGCCAGGCCAGGATCATGATGAAGCCGGCGAGCACCACGGCCGGCAACGCCTTCAACGCGGAAGTGGCGGCAAAGGAGAGGCGCATGCCGCGCTCGCGCCAGGGCAGGCAAATAGCGACGGCAAAGCCGAGATAGAGAATCAGCAGCAAACCGAGGCTTCGCACGCCGAGCGCCGCCCCGGCCAGAAGGCCAAACCCCGCCACGTCGACGGCGCGCGGCGACGGCAGACGGCGAGCAATCCGCACAAGAAACAGCGTCGCTCCCATCATCGCGGACGCGAAGGGAATGTCCTTGGTGTGGTTGAACATGGCGCCGTACCAGCCACCGCAAAGCGCAAGCGCGACCGCGGCGATCAGACCTGCACGCGATCCGGCAATCAATCGCGCGGTCACTGCACTGGCAAAAATCCCACCAATCCCGATCATCGCGCACAGGATGTGGCGCAGCTCGTAAGCCTCCACAGGGACGACATGCGCGAGCCCAACGGCAATGATGTCAAACAGCCCGCCATAGAGATAAAGGTTCTCGAACGCGAAAACGTCGCGATCTTTGAACGCGCTCTGATAATAGCTGATAATCAATTCGCCATAGTGGTGCTGCACGCCCTCATCGTTGGAGATCGCGTAATCCCTGAAGGTGAGCCACACCGCGAGAACGAGGGTTGCGAGAAGCGCGCCGGTGGCGATGTCATAGATGTCGAATCGCGCGATCGATCGCATCGCCCTGTTCCGGGACAAATTGCCCTCCGCGATGCCGGAAAAGCGTTCTGTGCGCCGCGCTTCGGTCCTGCTCATTCCTCGCCATCACACCTAGTGTGCTGTCTGGCGCAGGAGCTCGGTCAGCCGCGCACGTAGAGCCTCGCTCGCCTTGCGCCCGGCTTCCTGGCCAACCTGCGTGCTTTGCTGGGCAATTGCTTGTGACTTTTCCAGAAATTTCCTCCCGGCTGGTCGGCTATAGAACGCCTCGATCTCATGCAGCTCGTCGACTGTAAAATTGTTCGCGTAAACGGTGGCGGCAGCGTCGATCATCGCACTGTAATATGGAGCATAGGTCTCGGTCATCTTCGGCAGCAGCGCGTCGAATGCTCGCTCCATTTCCGGCCTTTCCTGCGTCAGCCCCGGCTTGAGGCCCAGCAGAATGACAGGCAGCAGCGCCTTGTACTGGTCGGGTACCCCTAAAGTGGTAACCAGGCTTCGCGCGGCGGTCATCGCCTCGGTGGATGGCGCTTGTGCCCGTGCGACGCACGTCGAACATAGGAGTATGCTACAGATGACCAATAAGCGTTTGGACATAGACCGACTCCTCCGACGACGTCCGAATGGACGATGGTATTCAAATCGCGGCTTCCGGGCATCGGCGCAGTCACGCCGTGCCCGAACCGGTCGCTGCTTTTGACGTATCAAGATCGGTTACCTCGACAAACAAGTCGGGGACCTTCTGGCTCTGATCCAAAGCCCATGCGATCGCCATCATGATCAGGAAGCCGGCGAGGCTGACGCCAATCTGCGCCAAGATGCCCGAGTCGTACTGCACCAGGATCCAATGCGCTCCAAAAGACAGGAACACGCCGACGCAGAAGAGCGGCAGTGAATGCCGGCCACACAGCCTGAGCGGATAAGTCCATTTTGCGGTGAGCTGCCGCCAGTTGTACGGGACATATCGCGACACTACGACCGCCACGGCAAGAAAGTGCGTAAAGCGCAGCATGTCGAGATCGGTCTTGTCGATCGGATAGATCACCTTGATCATCCATTTCGGAATCAGTGACGCCAGGAATTCGCTGTGCCAGGTCATCACGATCAGGAAGGCAAAGCCAATCCACGCAACCGATAGGGCGAATACCGCGCGCGATTGAATCAGGCTCCAGTATTTTGCGGCGCCGCCGACGCTGCACCATGCGGCCAGGAAAAACAGCAATTGCCAGGCGAACGGGTTGAAGTACCACGTTGTCCCCGGCGGATAAGACGGCAGATTCCAGTCGAACCAGCGTGCCAGAACATACAGGACCGCCGAGCAAAGCAAGGTCAGGTTCGGGCGGCGTACCATGCACCACAGGACCAGCGGTGAAGCGGCAATCAACGAAATGTAGAGCGGCAGCACGTCGAGATCGACCGGCTTGTATCGCAGCGTGAGGGCCTGCCCGATCAGTACGTCGGGATGCTGGAGGAAATTGAAGACATTGAACTCATTCTCGTACATCGGATTGTCAAATTTTCTCGCGGCGCGCGCGATCTGCGCTGTGAAAATCAGGAAGAGCATAATGTGGGCGACGTACATCTGCACAGCCCGCTTCCAGAGTCGCTTTGTGGCCGCGAGGAACTGCCCGCCGGCAATGAAAGGGCCGTAAATGAAGCCGGCAAGGTAGCCGGAGATGAACACGAAGAACTCGGCGGCGTCGCTGAAGCCGAAATTGCGAAGCGTCAACCAGGAGACGATGTTGTTCGGAACGTGATCGAGGAAGATCATCCACAGACCCAAGCCGCGGAGCAGATCGAGCCGGAGGTCGCGCTCGACGGGACGCATGAGATATTCGTCATCCTTGTGGGTCATCATGCTCCATCCATTCTTACTCGTGGTACGTTGCACTGTGACAACGGCGACAACCTGCTCGCCGAAACTTCATTTCTTCATCATGCTCCCATCTGCCGCTGAAGCTTTCGGCGCGACGGGTCCTGTCGAGGCGGCGCCAAGCACGTCGAACGAAACAGTAATCTTGCCCGCTTTCTCGAACTCGAGCGTCATTGGCACAGCCGTTCCTTTCTTCATCTTCGCCTTGAGGTTCGACAGGGTGAGATGAATACCGTGAGGCGCCAATACCACCTTGTCACCGGGAGAGATCGTCACTCCTCCGGCAACAGGGTTTAAGGTCAGTCCGCCCCCGACCATGCTACTTTGCTGGATTTGAAGCTTTTCGGCGATATCGGTCGCCCCTCCGATCAAGCGGTCCGGCACAGTCCCCTTGTTTTCGATCGTGACATAACTACTCGCCAATTCTGCACCGCGCGGCGCCGCGCGGCTCCAAGCTTGTGAAATGACAAGATCACCTGCCTTCACTTCCTGCGCTCGCACAGGCAGGCTTTGAAGTGCACCAGCAAGAAGCAAGAACGCGACGAGATGTCCGCTGACTTTCACTGTTCCCTCCCTTTAGCGACCCGGTACCGTCACAGTGTTCTTGACAGCATTGGAGCGCTCTCGCTCCCAACCGTCGCCCACTTGTACCAGGTGAACGTCTGCGCAACGCAGTACATGACCAGAAGGCCGGCGACGCCCACGATGAAATGCAGCGCGGCGCCGGCATCAAGCTCCATCAGAAGCGCGTAGCCAGCAAATGACAAGGCGACCCCGAGTGCGAAAATCTGAAGGGAATATTGCCCGCACAGGATCAGGGGCCGGGCAAAGGGCGACTTCAATCCTGCCCAGTCGTTCCGCACGAATCGCAGTACAACGACCGTCAGTGCCAGGAAATGCGCCAACCTCAGGATATCGAAATCGGTCTTGTTGATCGGGTAGATCACGCGCGACAACCACGCTGGGATGAAACCCTCCAGCCGAGGGAAATGCCAGGTGAAGGTCACAAAGAGCGCCGCGCAAAGATAGGCGACGGCCAGCCAGAAAGTGAGCCTCGTATCTAGAATCGCGATCAATCGCCGTCCGCCGCCGAGAGCACACCAGGCGCCGAAGACGAAGAGCAACTGCCAGGCGCATGGATTGAATGACCAGAAGCCGTCTCGATAGGTCGACAGGTGAAGGTCGTACCGGATGGTGAGGATGTAGAACAGGATCGAGGCTGCCAGCGGAAGATCGCGATGCAATCGCGCAAGCAGGAAGACCAGCGGCAGGAAGGCCATCAGCACGATATAGAGCGGCAGAACATCCATGTTCAGCGGACGAAATCGCAGGAGCAGTGTCGGGATCATCACAGCTCCTGGATCCCCGAAGAAATCCGCGACTTCCATCTCATGAATGTAAAATGATGGCTTGTTTGAAACTGCCACGACGCAAGCGATCTCCGCCATAAGGACCAGGAAGAGCAGCAGATGTGCGGTGTAGATCTGCCAGATCCGCCGCAGCACACGTGCGGTCCCGATCACGAACCCAGACTCGAACGTTGCCCTGCCGTAGACCAGCGCAGCGGTGAAGCCGGAAATGAAAATGAAGAGTTCCGCGGCGTCGCTAAAGCCGTAATTTCTGATCGTGAGCCAGGTCAAATGGTCGGGCGAAACGTGGTCGATATAGATCATCCAGAGCGCCAGCCCACGAAAGAGGTCGAGCCGCAATTCCCGCTTGCCGCTCGCGACGACAAAAAGCGGCATCGAGACTGCCGACGCCGAAAGGATGCCTGTCGCGACCGGGTCCACCTTGCCCGTTGCGGAAGCTCCGGCGACCCCATCGGCAATCGATGCAAATCCGGCTTGATCAATACGAGGCATCATCTCGTCCTCGCTCCTGGTCATCAAGAACAGCAAGCCAACAGGCGACTACACTACAGTCCCGCTCCCCAACTCGATATGTCATATCGGAGGTAATCCGGGCCAAACTTGCCGGTAAATGGCTGCGGAAATACTCAAATTGCCAAGGCGCATACGGTGGCTTTCCCAACCAAAATGTTCGGCGCAGTCGGTGGCCTTCCGGTCCCCCAAAATGGTTCGGGAGCCTGGAGCTGTTCGAGGGCAACCGACGTTGCGGCCTGATGAGAGTACAGGCGCGGAGAACGCGCTTCCCATGCCGGCAGATAGAAGATCGCAGCCAGTGATGCTCATCATGCGGCTCCCAACTTGGTGGTGATTTCGCAGCCAAAATTCGACTTTGGACACTCCAACGGCCGGCGCACTGGCCCCCTCCTCTCATCACTGAAGCGAAAGAACGCCGATCTCAGCCCCGCCCAGCACCAGCACCGCCGGGTTGATCTTGGTTTGCAAAAGGGTCAGCAGGACACCCGTAGCGACCGCAGCCGTTTCCCGCCCGGAGACCGCGGACTTAGCCAAGGTGAAGCACCCGGCCAGTGGAAACCGGTGAGAGCCCCCGCTGGATCGACGTTCGCCATGGTCACGTCTCTAACCTCGACCAAAACCGGCCGACTGCGAAGGTTATTCAAATGCGACGTCTCGGAGGGCATGTTGATCAAGATCAACATCGTGCGCTTGTTATTTTGCGACAGCCAGCTCCGTGAAATCCCGGTCTGCCGCATGCATGGCGGCGAGGCGCAGCAAAATGGAAGAACAGCAGCGTATCGGAGTTCTCGTCGAACTCCCGCAAGTCTTGCGAGAAAAGGGCCAGGACCCGGCAACGATTATCGCAAGGGCCGACATCAACCCCGGCTTGCCTCGCAACCCGGAAAACTCCCTCTCCTTCGTCGAGCTCGACCGGCTTCTTATGGGCTGCGTGGCTGCGACAAAATTTCAGCATTTCGGACTTCTGGTTGGGCAGAGATCGGCGACCCTCAATCCGCCCCCTCGGCCATGCCTCGCCAATTGCTGCCATCAGTTTATCCGCACCTCTCGATTGAATTGCAGGATCAAACCGCTGACAAGCTAACAGCCCCCGATTATGCGTGTCCTTCGAGAGGCCGCCATCGTATCTTGTCGCCGCGTGCGACGGCCTCGGACTCGGGCGCTATCACGACAAAACCAGTGGCACAACTGAGCTGATGCAGCCTGCCGGAATTGGCGCCCGGCAACAGTTCAATCAGAGGAAACCCGTCAGCATCCCCGCGCTGCACGGCGGGAAGGTAGGTTGTGCGGCCCGGCTGCCCCCTCCAGTCGAAGTTTGCAATTGCGGCGCGCTCAACTGCGCAACCTGACTTGATCCCGGCACGAGCACCGAGGATCTGCTCGATCATGATCTTGAATGTCGTGAACAAGGCGCCCGGATTACCCGGGAGACCGACGTAGGTGGCGTCCGCGATCTTGCCGAGCACGAGCGGCTTGCCGGGCTTGATGGCGACCTTTCGAACCCACAGCCTGCCGCCGCAAAGCTGAAATGCATCCACCACGTGGTCTTCGTCGCCGACAGACACTCCGCCGGCACTTAGGATCACATCGGCGCGCGCCGCGGCGGTCTGGAACACGGCCCGCAGACTCGACGGCCGGTCGATGCAGCTACCAAGGTCGATGATGTCGATCCAAGGCTTTGCGAGCAGACCGCGGAGAATGAAACGGTTGGCGTCGTAGATTTCGCCGGGCTGGATATTTTCGCCGGGCTGCCGAAGTTCCGAGCCCGTCGTGAACATGGCCACCCGAAGCCTGCGAAGGACACGAACCCCGGGATAGCCGCAGGCTGCGGCGACGCCAACTTGCAACGGCCCCATGACCGTGCCGGCTTCGATCAGGCTGTGACCCAACCCGACATCCTCGCCTCGTCGTCTGATATTGTCACCGGGGCGTGGCACGCGGGTGAATATGATGCTGTTGCCGTCGCGGCAGACCTCTTCCTGGGCGATGACGGCGTTGGCGCCCGCGGGGATTGGCGCGCCCGTCAGAATGCGAAACGCACCGCCCTTCCGCAGAACCGGACTTCCAACGGTGCGGCCGGCGGCAATGCTGCCGGTGACCTTCAGCCGGATTGGGACAAATTCGGGCAGGCTGGCTGTGTCGACAGCGTAGCCGTCCATAGCGCTGGTGTCGAAACGCGGCAGCGGATCATCCGCCTTGATAGGCTCGGCCAGGACCCGTCCTGCCACTGCGGACAAATCGACTAGCTCTGTCTCCACGATAGGCTGCGCCTCGGCCAATCCGGTCGCTAGCGCATCCCTCACAGAAACGATCCCGCCCTTGGCAGGAGCCAGGCACGCGTCGTGCTGTGTCTGCAGCAAACTGGGCATTTTGCCTCCGCAACGACTGTTCAATTCAGCCAGCCGCCGGCAACGGCTCTTGCGCTACCGCAACGGGAAATCTTCTGTTGAGCCAGTCCAAGGCTGCGGATAGGTCACTGGAAAGTTCCAACTCCAAGCCGCCGGAAAACCTGCGCCACGCATCGAGGTTTCGGACCGGCACTCCGATGATAACGGGGACACCGCGATCGACCGCGATCGCGACCAGATCAAGTAAACCGCGGCCTTCAGCCTCCACCTTGCCGAACTTGTTCAGGATCAACAATTCGGAGGCAGTATCGAGCGAGCGCGCGACTTGCGCATTCACCTCAGCAAGCGCCGCAGCGTCAAGACGGCACCCGCTGGCGCCGGGCCCACGATCTTCGAACAGATTTGTCCGCAGTCCGGTTGTGAGTTCTTCAAGCGCCACGTTACAATGACGGGACAAATCGGGGCAGATCGAATGCTGGAGTACCCCGGCAATCCGAAGCCCGCGTTTGCGGCACTCTGTGACGAGTCCTTCGAAGGTCAATTGAGGGTAGGCTTCGTCGGCATACACGATCGCGACCAAATCCTGCCGGGTTTGCTCGCCCGGGCTACGCGGCGGGGCGGAATGCTGCGCATACATCTGGATTTACCTCTATCCGTCGCGCCCCGATCAGGTCGAGGCAGTAAGGTACGGCGGGAAACACCGCCTTCAGGCAGACATCGATTGCCGAGGGTCGTCCCGGCAGATTGATGATGAGGCACTTTCCGCGCGTGCCGGCGGTCTGCCGGGAGAGAATGGCCGTCGGCACCTGCTCCAGACTGATCCGGCGCATCAGTTCGCCAAAGCCTTCCAGTTCGCGCGCGATGACCATCCGCGTCGCCTCAGGCGTCAGGTCCCGCGGCGCCGGTCCGGTGCCGCCGGTGGTCAGGATCAGGTCGCAGCCCTCTTGCTCCACCATATCGATCAGCGCTCGCGCCACGCTATCGGTGCCGTCGGGCACGATCCTGACGATGGCCACCCAGTTTGACCGCATCACCCTGTCAAGGAAGTCGTTAATTGCCTTGCCGCTGATATCTTCATACTCACCGCCGCTGACGCGGTCCGATATCGTTAGAATGCCGATGCGCGCGAGCCGATTGTCCGCCATGTCAGCCCTCCTCGAAAAGCTGCGATTCCGGCATCGATAGGCCTGAAAACGCTTCCTCGGCGTGGCGCCGAACCATGGTGATCGGTTCGGCGAACCCCGCATAGTTCGCCTTCCCGATCGAGCTGCTCGGCCTGGTCGAGCGAGGACAGCTTCAACCCGAGATCGCGCAAGAGGCCGTCGCCAAGGCCATAGATCCAGCCGTGGACCGTGATCGGCTGTTGGCGTTGCCAGGCTCCACGTAAAATCGGCGTCGCTGCGACCCGTCTCAGCTGGAGTTCGACGTTCAACTCACAGGCACGGTCCATTCTGGCCGCATCGCTTGGAAGCCGCGCCAGGTCGCCGGCGCACCGCCGACACATCTCCCGCACCGGCGCCAGCCAGTGATCGATCAAACCGCCAGCGCCCGGGGGCTCGAACGCGCGACGAATTCCCCCGCAGCCGTAATGGCCACAGACGATGACGTGCCTCACCTCGAGCGTCTCGACCGCGAATTCCAACACCGACAGCAAATTCATGTCGCCGGTGTGAACGACATTGCCGACATTACGGTGCACGAACACCTCTCCGGGATCGAGACCGACGATGTCATTGGCGGGAACGCGACTGTCCGAACAACCGAGCCACAGATACCGTGGCGCCTGCTGTTCGGCGAGCCGCCGGAAAAAATCGGGATCACTGCGGGTCTTACCCGCCGCCCAGGCCACGTTGCGGTCGAACAGCTCGTCGATCATGGCCGTCGGACGCTCCAGGCAACGCTGTCAGAGTTCACGGCGCGGGACCTCACGAACAGCCTCCGCCGCCGCAGGTGCAGCCGGCATGGGCTGGCGGTTTGGGTGCCTCGTCTTTTGTCAGCGACCAGTTGATCATATAGATGAAGCATCCGATTCCCGGATCGTCGGCGCGCTCCACGACATTCATCAGGCCGAGCCAATCCTCATTGCCGGCGAGATTGGCAAAGCGACGGACGGCGCCGGAAGCATATTCGCCGACGGTCTCTTCATATCGCCTGGCCGCCTCGTCCACGCGGGCGACCAGCACGAGGTCGTTGCAGGCGAGCAGCGTCTCGCTGGCGGCCGCCTCCTCGCTGAAACCGCGAATGATGTCGCCAAGCTGCATTTCTTTGCTCTACTGCAAGAGGGGCGACGACGCTGCGGCAAGCGCAACACCCAATATCTCGGCCCTGCCCGCCAACAGCGATACATACTGCGCCAAGGCGCGGTGGCGGACCTTGGTCGCGAGATAATCGGCGATACGATCGCGGACGAGCTCGAACGATAGTTCCTGTCCGGCGGCAAATTCGTCGAGCCGGATCACGTGGAAGCCATAGCGCGTCTCGGCAACCGCAAATTCTCCTGGCCGCATCCGCTGCAGCGCCATCTCGAATTCCTTCACGGTCTGGCCGCGCGTCAACTGTCCGAGACGGCCGCCATTCTCGGCCGAGGTTTTGCAGTCGGACTCGGCACGCGCGAACTCGGCAAACAAAGCCGGATCGGATCTGACCGCACTGAGGATGGTATCCGCCTTGGCCCGGGCGGACGTCCGCGCCACGACATCGCGCTGGCGCGCGGCGATCAGAATATGGGCGGCCTCGTAGAGATCTCCCGAGCGAAAGCGCTCGCGGTTCTGCTCGTAGAAGCGTAGGCACGCGGCTTCGTCAGGCTCAGGCGTAACCACCTCGCGCTCGACCAATTCGCGCACTGCGGCCTCTTCCGGCGTCTCGCGACGTCCTTCCGGATCGGTCAATGGCTCGGCCTCGATGCCGAGACGCTGAGCTTCCTGCAATAGCAGCTCACGCACGACCAGCGCTCGCGCCGCCGCCTGCCAGGCCACGATCGGCTTTTCCGCCGGGTGATTCTGCACCTCGCGGGCGATGACCTCACGCGGGATCACGGCACCATTGACACTGATCGTCTTCGGCTTTGGCAGCGCGTTCGTGATCGAACAATCCATGGCCTACTCCGCGGGCTGCATTGGACGCGTAACGTTGCGGCTGCGAACCACCTGATAGCCACGGCGACCGAGGTACCAGACTGGCGCGCTCCAGATGTGGACCAGCCGAGTGAATGGAAACAGCAGGAACAAAGTCATGCCGAGCACGAGGTGCGCCTTGAAGATCGGATGCACGTCCAGGATGTTGGCGGCAACGCCGGGCTGGAGCGTCACGATGCCTTGCGCCCATCCCATGAACTTCACCATTTCATGGCCGTCGAGATGGCCGGACGAGACCGGAATGGTCGCCAACCCCAGCAGCAATTGCGCAAACAGCAACAGCAGAATCGCGGTGTCCCCGAAGGAGGAATTGGCACGAATGCGCGGATCGAACAGCCGCCGGTGCGTTAGCAGACTGATTCCGACGAGGCACATCAGGCCGGCAAGGCCACCGGCAACCATCGCCAGCATCTGCTTGAAGCTGTGCGAGACGCCGAGCATGTCGAACACCCAGATCGGGGTGAGCAAGCCGACGAAATGCCCGCCGAAGATCACGAGAATACCGACATGGAACAGATTGGAGCCCCATATCAACTGCCGGCGCCGCAGCAATTGGCTCGAGCCCGTGCGCCAGGTGTATTGCTCGCGATCGAACCGGAACAAGCTGCCGAAAAGGCACACCGTAAGGCAAAGATAGGGATACCAGCCAAATACGATCGAATTGAGCGTTTGCATGCTTCGCTCCTACTGCTGCGGTGATGGCGCGGAATTGACCGCACGCCTGGCATGGCGGAGCTTCGCGATCAGACCTTCGTGACCGCAGGCGCCCTGCCCCTGCGCACCAGGGCCGAAGCGCACTTCTTCCTCCTCCCAGGCAGCGTCGAGCGCCACGAGATCCATCGGGTCGCTGTCTGGCGCCTTCAGGAGTTCGTCGACGACTTCACGCCGGGGGGCATCGGCCGCAATCACCCCTAGTGCGTCGAACACCGCCTTGTAGGTTGACTGCCGCCGGCCGAGCCGTTCGGCCAACGCTGCAAAGATGTGCGCCGTCTGTCCAAGCAGGTCGCGTGCTTCAGAAAGCGGCCGGATCGACAGAAATTCCAGGAATAACGGTACGTAGTCCGGCAATTCGTTGGCTTCGATGACCAACCCGACATTTTCATACATGGCCTTCAAGTCGACCATCGCTTGGCCACGGTCACGGCTTTCGCCGTGCACATGCTCGAACAGATGCAGCGCCAGCGTCTTGCTGCGGTCGAACAGCAGGCCGTAGCGCTCCTGCAGATCGTACAGGTCGCCGGTCGCGATTTCCTCGATCAGCACATCGAGCGCCTGGCGGCATGACGCCGGCACCAGCCGGTCGGCGTCGAGCACCGACAGAAATTCCGGCGCGACTTCGATCAACTCTTCGGTCGGATAGCTCAACAACCCCGACAGGACCTTGAAGGTCTTCATCACGCCATCTCCATCGGGTTCTTTGCCTTGCGGGGTGAACCAAACAGATTAGTCTCGGTCTCGCCGCCGGAGCAGCCATTGCCAAAGGTGAAGCCACAGGAGCCGCGGATGTCGAAAGCGTCGGCGCCCAGTTCGCGATGCGCGGTCGGGATCACGAACCGGTCCTCGTAGTTCGCAATCGCCATGATCTGATACATCTCGTCGATCTGCGCCGCCGTCAGCCCGACACGCCTGGCGATGGCTTCATCGACCACGCCGTCGAGTGTCTTGGTCCGCATGTAGGCGCGCATTGCCATCATTCGTTCCAGTGCCAACGTCACCAGCGCCTCGTCGCCCGCCGTCAGGAGGTTGGCGAGATAGCGCATCGGGATACGCAACGACTTGACGTCAGGCATGCCGCCGTCGAGCCCGATCTTGCCGGCCGAGGCAGCCGAGGTAATCGGCGACAGCGGTGGCACGTACCAGACCATCGGCAGGGTCCGGTATTCCGGGTGCAGCGGGAACGCGACCTTCCATTCCATCGCCATCTTCCAGATCGGCGAGGTTTTAGCTGCTTCCAGCCATGTATGCGGAATGCCCTGCCGCTCGGCTTCGGCAATCACCTCGGGATCGTTGGGATTCAGGAAGATGTCGAGTTGCGCCTGATACAGATCCCGCTCGTCGGGCTTGCTGGCAGCTTCCGCGATCCGATCGGCATCATAGAGCACCACCCCAAGATAGCGGATGCGGCCCACGCACGTCTCCGAGCACACGGTCGGCTGCCCGGCCTCGATGCGCGGATAGCAGAAGATGCACTTCTCGGATTTTCCAGACGACCAGTTATAGTAGATCTTCTTGTAGGGACAGCCGGACACGCACATGCGCCAGCCGCGGCACTTGTCCTGGTCGATCAGGACGATTCCGTCCTCCTCGCGCTTGTAGATCGCGCCCGACGGACAAGCGGCGACGCACGCCGGATTGAGGCAGTGCTCGCACAGCCGCGGCAGGTACATCATGAAGGTATTTTCGAATTGGCCGTAGATGTCCTTCTGTACACCCTCGAAATTGTAGTCTTGCGAGCGTTTGGCGAACTCGCCGCCGAGAATTTCTTCCCAGTTCGGGCCCCATTCGATCTTCTCGATCCTCTCGCCTGACACCAGCGAGCGCGGGCGCGCTGTCGGCATCGCCTTCATCTCTGGCGCCTGCTGAAGATGCGGGTAGTCGAAGGTGAACGGCTCGTAGTAGTCGTCGATCTCAGGCAGATCCGGATTGGCGAAGATGTTCGCCAACACCCGCCACTTGCCGCCGATACGCGGCTGGATCGAGCCGTTGCGATTGCGCTTCCAACCTCCCTTCCAGCGCGTCTGGTTCTCCCAATCCTTCGGATAGCCGACGCCGGGCTTGGTCTCGACGTTGTTGAACCACGCGTATTCCATGCCTTCGCGGCTCGTCCACACGTTCTTGCAGGTGACGCTGCAGGTGTGACACCCGATACACTTGTCGAGGTTCAGCACCATTGCGATTTGCGCGCGGATTTTCATTCTGCGGCCTCCAGGCCGGGGTTGCCGGATCGATCTGCGGTCGGGGTGTCGAGCCAATCGACTTTCGACATCTTGCGAACGATGACGAATTCGTCGCGATTGGCGCCGACGGTGCCGTAATAGTTGAAGCCGTAGGCCTGCTGCGCGTAGCCACCGATCATGTGCGTCGGCTTTAGAACGGTGCGGGTGACCGAGTTGTGGATGCCGCCACGCTGGCCGGTCTGCTCGGAGCCCGGGACGTTCACGATCTTCTCCTGCGCATGATACATCATGCACATTCCCTGCTTCACGCGCTGCGAGACCACCGCACGCGCGACCAGCGCGCCATTGGTGTTGTAGGCCTCGATCCAGTCGTTATCGACGATACCGGCTGCCTTGGCGTCGATCTCGCTAATCCATACGATCGGACCGCCGCGCGAGAGCGTCAGCATCAGCAGATTGTCGGTATAAGTGGAGTGGATCCCCCACTTCTGGTGAGGCGTGATGAAGTTCAGCACCACCGAGCCATTGCCGTTCGGCTTGCGGTCGATGACGGGCTTGACCGTCTTGGTGTCGATCGGCGGCCGATAGACGCAGAAGCCTTCACCGAAGGCGCGCATCCACAGATGATCCTGATAGAGTTGCTGACGGCCGGTCAGCGTGCGCCACGGGATCAACTCGTGAACGTTGGTGTAACCGGCGTTGTAGCAGACCTTCTCCGATTCCAATCCGGACCAGATCGGCGAGGAGATGATCTTGCGCGGCTGCGCGACGACATCGCGGTAACGGATCTTCTCGTCTTCCTTCGGGATGGCGAGATGGGTGTGGTCGCGGCCGGTGAAACTGCCCAGCGACTCCCACGCCTTGACGGCGACCTCGCCGTTGGTTTCCGGAGCCAGGCTCAGGATGACCTCGCAGGCATCGATCGCACTGTCGATGCGGGCAAGCCCCTTCGATGCGCCCTCCTCGATGACGACGCCGTTGAGCTTCTTGAGCAAGTCGACCTCATGGTCGGTGTTCCAGCTCATCCCTTTGCCGCCGTTACCAAGCTTGTTCATCAGCGGCCCGAGCGAGGTGAAGCGTTTGTAGAGGTTCGGATAGTCGCGCTCGACAACCGTCACCGCAGGCATGGTCTTGCCGGGGATCGGCTCGATTGCACCCGTCTTCCAATCCTTGACGTCGAACGGTTGCGCGATCTCGCCGGGGCTGTCGTGCATGATCGGAGTGAGGACGACGTCCTGCTCCACACCGAGCACTTCCGGAGCGACCCTCGAGAACGCTTCCGCGATGCCCTTGTAGATGTCCCAATCGCTGCGCGATTCCCAGACCGGATCGACCGCGGCCGACAGCGGGTGGATGAAGGGATGCATGTCCGAGGTATTGAGATCGTTCTTCTCGTACCAGGTTGCGGTCGGCAGCACGATGTCGGAATACATGCAGGTGGTCGACATCCGGAAGTCAAGCGTGACCAGCAAGTCGAGCTTTCCTTCCGGCGCATGATCGAGCCACTTCACGTCGACGGGCTTCCTCCTGCCGTGCTCGCCGAGATCCTTGCCGATCACGCCGTGTTTGGTACCGAGCAGATGCTTGAGGAAATACTCGTGGCCCTTGCCTGAAGCGCCGAGCAGGTTGGAGCGCCAGACGAACATATTGCGCGGCCAGTTTCTCGGATTGTCGGGATCGTCACATGACAATTGCAACTCGCCCGACTTCAGCGACTTCGCCACGAAATCCTTGGCTTCCAGCCCGGCGGCTGCGGCCTGCTTAGACACTTCAAGCGGATTGGTTTGCAATTGCGGCGCGGACGGCAACCAGCCCATCCGCTCGGCGCGCGCGTTGTAATCGATCAGCGCGCCATCCCATGGCCCCTGCGGTGCGGTGGGCGACAGAATCTCCTTCACGTCAAGCGTTTCGTAGCGCCACTGGTCAGTGTGGGCATAGAAGGCCGAGGTGGAGTTCATCTGCCGCGGCGGGCGGCCCCAATCGAGGCCGAAGGCGAGCGGCGTCCAGCCGGATTGCGGCCGCAGCTTCTCCTGACCGACATAATGCGACCAGCCGCCACCGGACTGGCCGACGCAACCGCACATCACCAGCATGTTGATGATGCCGCGGTAGTTCATGTCCATGTGGTACCAATGGTTCAATCCGGCACCGACGATGACCATCGAGCGACCGCCGGTCTTCTCGGCGTTAGCGGCGAACTCGCGTGCCACCGTGATGATTTGGTCGCGCGGCACGCCGGTGACCTTCTCCGCCCAGGCTGGGGTGTAGGGCTGAACATCATCGTAATTCCTGCCGACATGGCCGCCGCCGAAGCCGCGATCGACGCCGTAATTGGCGACGAACAGATCGTAGACTGACGCCACCAGCGTCTCGCCATCCCTGAGCTTGATGCGCTTCGCCGGCACCTTGCGCATCAGCACGTCCGGGTGGTCGGTTCCCTGGAAATGATCGTGCTCGCGATTGCCGAAATAGGGGAAGCCGACGTCGGCCAGCTCATCCTTCGTATCGGAGAGAGAGAGCCGAAGCCTGGTGTCGCGGCTCCTCGATTCGCGTTCCTCCAGATTCCATTTGCCCTTCTCGCCCCAGCGGAAGCCGACCGATCCGTTTGGCACCACGATCTCGCCGGACGCCTCATCGTAGGCGACCGTCTTCCATTCGGGATTGTTGGTCTCGTCGAGCGAAGTGGCAAAATCCGAGGCGCGCACGAACCGCTCAGGCACGAGCCGTCCTTCGGATTCCACCAGGCGCACCAGAAATGGCATGTCCGTATACTGGCGCGCATAATCGTTGAAGTATTTTGCCTGACGATCGACGTGGAATTCCTTGAGGATGACGTGCCCCATGGCCATCGCTAGCGCCGCGTCGGTCCCCTGCTTGGGCGACACCCAAAGGTCCGCGAACTTCGAGGCTTCGGAATAGTCCGGGCTGATCACGACGCTCTTGGCGCCCTTGTAGCGGACCTCGGTGTAAAAATGCGCATCCGGCGTGCGCGTCTGCGGGACGTTCGATCCCCACAGGATCAGGAAGCCGGAATTGTACCAGTCCGCGCTTTCAGGCACATCGGTCTGCTCGCCCCAGGTCTGTGGCGAAGCTGGCGGCAGGTCGCAATACCAATCGTAGAACGACATGCAGACGCCACCGAGCAGCGACAGATAGCGCGCACCGGCCGCGTAGCTCACCATCGACATCGCCGGAATCGGCGAAAAGCCGAATACGCGGTCCGGACCATAGGTCTTGGCGGTGTAGGCGTTGGCCGAGGCCACGATCTCGTTGACCTCGGCCCAGGTTGCGCGGACGAAACCGCCAAGACCGCGCATTTGCACGTAGGCCGCGCGCTTCTTCGGATCCTCGACGATCGCCTTCCACGCCGCCACCGGTGTCATGGTGGCCCGCGCGGCGCGCCATAGCTTCAACAGCCGTGACCGCACCAGAGGATACTTCACGCGATTTCCGGAATAGAGGTACCAGCTGTAGCTCGCGCCACGCGCGCAGCCGCGCGGTTCGTGATTGGGCAGATCGGGCCGTGTGCGTGGATAGTCGGTCTGCTGGGTCTCCCAGGTGACGATGCCGCCCTTGACATAAACTTTCCACGAGCACGAGCCCGTGCAGTTCACGCCGTGCGTCGATCGCACGATCTTGTCGTGCTGCCAGCGCTTGCGATAGCCGTCCTCCCAGGACCGATCCTCGGTCGTCGTCACGCCGTGACCGCCGGCGAACTCTGCCTTGGGACGCGTGAAGAACGACAGCCTGTCGAGAAAATGGCTCACTGTCCCGTCTCCTTATTCTGCAGGCTGCACTGCGGGCGAAATCGGGCCGCCGCGCTCGATGTCGTGGAGCAGGCCGCCCTTGCGGGTATAGACAGCCCATGTGATCACGACGCAAATCACGTAGAAAATGAAGAAGCCCCAGAGAGCCGCCTGCACACCGCCGGTGAGATCGATCGAGGTGCCGTAGGATTTCGGGATGAAGAAGGCGCCGAAAGCAGCGATCGCGGACGTGAAGCCGGTGATCGCGGCCGATTCCTTTTCGGCCTGCCGCTGACGGGTGGCCGCATCGGCAGTGGGCATCAGCCGCTCCATTTCACGACGCATGATGTTCGGGATCATCTGGAAGGTCGACGCGTTACCGACGCCCGTCGCAAAGAACAGGAACAGGAACATCGCGAAGAAGCCCCAGAAGGCACCCGGCTGATCTTTGATGCCGAGGAAGTAGAGAATCCCGAGCACGCCGGCCATCATCATGACGAAAACCCACAGGGTGACACGACCGCCGCCCCATTTGTCCGAAATCCAGCCTGTAGCCGACCGCGAGAGCGCGCCGACAAGAGGCCCGAGGAAGACGAATTGTAGCGCATCGACCGTTGGAAACTGGGTCTTCGCCAGCAGCGGGAAGCCTGCGGAGTAGCCGATGAAGGAGCCGAAGGTGCCGGTGTAGAGCCAGCACATGATCCAGTTGTGCTTGCGCTGGAAGATGACCGCCTGATCGGAAAACGAGGCCTTGGCGGACGCGATGTCGTTCATCCCAAACCAGGCGGCAAAAGCGCTGGCTGCGATAAATGGCACCCAGATGAAGCCCGCATTCTGCAGCCAGAGCGGGGCCTGCTGCGGTCCGTTGGTCACCATCGTCGGATCGCCGCCGAACCAGCCGAACACACCGACCGTGATCACAAGCGGCACGACGAACTGCACGGTTGAGACGCCGAGGTTGCCGAGGCCGGCATTGAGCGCAAGGGCGTTGCCCTTCTCGGCACGCGGGAAGAAGAAGGAGATGTTAGACATCGAGGAGGCAAAATTGCCGCCGCCGAAACCGCACAACAGCGCCAGCGCCAGGAACACCGGATATGGCGTTGAAGGCGTCTGCACCGCGTAACCGATGCCGACTGCGGGAATCATCAGTGACCAAGTCGCAAGCGTAGTCCACAATCGCCCGCCGAAGATCGGCACCATGAAGGAATAGAAGACACGGAGCACCGCCCCGGAGATGCCGGGCAACGCCGCCAGCCAGAACAGCTCAGCCGTGGTGAACTTGAAGCCGACCGTGGGCAGCTTTGCTACCACCACCGACCAGACCTGCCAGATCGCGAAGGACAGCAGCAACGCCGGGATCGAAATCCAGAGATTGCGTCGCGCGATCGCCCGGCCGCTCGTTTCCCAAAAGGTCTTGTCTTCGGGACGCCAGTCGGTCAGTACCACGCCAGACAGGGCACCGACGTGCTCCGGCTTGTGAATCTCCTCCATCTCGGGAAGTTCGGGGAGCGTCTTGAGCGCTTCGCCGACGAGTCCGCGCTCCATCTGCCGGATCGACACGTGCATCCAGACGAGGGAAACCGTAACCAGCAGAAACAGTGCCATGAAACAACTGGTCCACAGCCCCGTGAGGTCGACCAGAGCGCCGAAGGCGATCGGAAGGACGAAGCCGCCGAGACCCCCAATCATGCCGACCAACCCGCCGACGGCGCCGACGCTGTTCGGGTAATAGACCGGGATGTGCTTGTAGACCGCCGCCTTGCCCAGCGCCATGAAGAAGCCGAGCACGAACACCGTCACGGTGAACGGCACCAATCCCATTTCCAGATGGAAGGCGACCGCGCCGTTGACCGTCTTCACCAGATAGTCCGTGGGCGGGTAGGATAGAATGAAGGTCGCGACCACGCCGACCAGGAAGGTCCAGTACATGACGCGGCGTGCGCCGTAACGATCCGAGAGGTGGCCACCGTAGGCCCGGAATACACTGGCGGGAAGCGAGAACATCGCAGCCACCATGCCGGCGGTCTTGATGTCGACTCCATAGACCTTGATCAGATATTGAGGCAGCCACAACGCCAGCGCCACGAAGGCGCCGAACACGAAGAAATAGTACAGCGCGAAACGCCAGACCTGAATGTTCTTCAGCGGCTCGAGCTCCAGCCAGGCGCTTTTCGGCTTCTCGTTGTTTTCTCGCCGCGCACGGACGACGGGGTCTTCTTCGGAGAATAGCCAGAACGTAATGCCCATCAGGCCGATCACGAGTGCCCAGACCTGGGCAACCGTCTGCCAGCCATAAGCCACCAGCACGAACGGCGCGACAAACTTGGTCAATGCAGCGCCGACATTACCAGCGCCGAAGATGCCGAGCGCGGTGCCCTGCTTACCCGCGGCATAAAATCGCGATACGTAGGCGATGCCGACCGCGAAGGATCCGCCGGCGATGCCGACGAAGAACGCAGCCACTAAGAATTCGGGATAGGTGTGCGCCCAGATCAGTAGATAGGTTGCAACCGCGGCGGCTAGCATGACGACGGTATAGACCCGGCGTCCGCCATACTGATCCGTCCAGATACCGAGCAGAAGGCGGATCAGGGATCCGCTGAGAATGGGGGTACCGACCAGCAGGCCGAACTGGGTGTCGTTTAGTCCCAGCTCCTGCTTGATGCGGATGCCGATGATCGAGAAGATCGTCCAGACCGCAAAGCAAATGGTGAAGGCGATGGTCGAGAGCCAGAGCGCCCGGCCCTGATGGACGGTACTTGAAGTTGGTGATGCCATAGTTAGCCCCCGAGAAAGCGTTCGAGGGAATGGATGGCCGAAACCGGGTTCACACAGTTTGTGCTACGTCAAACAACTGGCGGCCAGCCGATCATGCGGGCTCTTTTCGACGAAGATTTGTCGAATCCCGTCACCTCAATTGATGCTAGTCACATCTATATTTGATAAATGTCACAGATTGATCTCAACACAGGATGGAAAGTTGCTCCGCTCTGACCAACTTAAGCAAGTCACGAATCTCCCGCTGTTTTCCGGAATCGCGGAAGAAGCGCTCGCCGATCTGCTTGATGCCGCACTCTTGCAGCAATTCCCGGCGGGGGTCGTTCTGATCTACGAAGGGCATCATCCGGATTTTCTGCATATCCTTATTGATGGATTGGCCGAAGTTTTTACTGAACAGGATGGTGAAGAATGGGGAATTTCGCTGGTCGACCCCGTTACAACCTTCATCCTCGCGGCGGTCGTCAGCGACCAACCTTACTTGAATTCCGTCAGGACGCTGTCGGACTCGAGCGTCCTATTGATTCCCGCGCAACGCGTCCGCGATATGTTTGATCGCGACGTAGCGTTTGCACGTGTGGTGGCGAGAGAACTCGCCTTTGCCTATCGGTCGTCGATCAAGAAATTGAAGGGCTACATGGCCCGGTCTGCGGTCGAGCGTCTTGCCAACTGGATCTTGACCGAAGCGAACAAGGGTCCGGCAGCGGAAGCCGTCGTGATCCCATTTGACCGCGGAAAGCTCGCCTCGCATATCGGAACGACGCGAGAAAACCTGTCTCGGAATCTCGCTCAGCTTACCGAGCACGGTGTCCGCATCCGCGGGCGAGAGATAGTGATCGATAACAAGAAGTCGCTAGAGACCTTCGCGCGTCCACAACGGCTCATTGACGATCCCGACTCTTAAAGCCGGCGGACACGATCTTGATTTACGTCAATGCGCGTTCGCCAAGTTCGCGGGAAATTATTATTTTTATCCGCGATGCATGATCGCAATCTTCTCCCTGCCGCTCATAACGGTCTGGTTGCAGTTTCGAGTCCTGCCGGGCTCACCAACGAAAACTCCGTTCTCGTCGCCCGCAGCGCGACGACCGCACCAGATACGTCCACTTTCCGTTTGCCCACCACAATCATGTCGCATCAGACAGTGTACCGGCACTTTAGTTCGCACAGGAAATGTGGCAGGCGTTCAGAACCTTACGCGCCTACGACACTGCGCGCGGCAGCGGCCACAATGATCAAGTCTTCTCGCTACACGTCGAAGAACACCGTCTCGTTGTCACCCTGCAGACGGACGTTGAACGCGTAGGTGTGGCCAGCACCGGGCTTGCGCTTGGCGATCAGGGTCGCACGGCGATCGGCCGGCACCAGCGCAAGCACGGAATCAGTCGCGTTGCCGGCCTCGTCGTCGAAATAGATCCGGGTGTATAGGTGCAGCAGCATGCCGCGCGCGAACACCGCGAGCACGATGTGCGGCGCCTGCGGCTTGCCGTCGGCATCAGGCACCACGCCGGGCTTGATAGTGTCGAACGAATAGCCGCCGCTCTTGTCGGTGCCGCAACGGCCAAAACCCTTGAACGAGGAATTCGGCAGTGCCCGCTTGTCCTGCGGGTCGGAGAAGCGGCCCTGGCTGTCGGCCTGCCAGATCTCCAGCATGCAATCCGGGATCACGGCGCCGTCGCCGTCATAGACCTTGCCCTCGACGCGGATCCGTTCGCCGGATGTATCCGGCGTCAGCAGATTGTTGGTGAAGGCGTCGTTCCACTCATACTCGCCGTTCGGCGTCAGGCCGTATTTGAAATACGGGCCGACGGTCTGCGAGGGCGTGATTCCATCAGGACGTGACACGTTACTTGGTCTCCATCGGCGTGGCGTTGCGCCCGCGCAGCACGATATCGAAGCGATAGCACAGCGCCCATTCCGGCTTGGTGTTCTCGAGATCGAACGACGAGATCATCCGCGCCCGCGCCTTCTCGTCGGTCACCGAATTGAAGATCGGGTCGAACGGGCACAGGGGATCGCCGGGGAAATACATCTGCGTCACCAGACGCGAGATGAAGGAATGGCCGAACACCGAGAAGTGGATATGGGCGGGCCGCCACGCATTGTGGTGATTGCCCCACGGATATGCGCCGGGCTTGATGGTGACGAACTTGTAGTAGCCGCTCGCATCCGATTGGGCGCGGCCGGCGCCGGTGAAGTTCGGATCGAGCGGCGCCGGGTGCTGGTCGACGACATGGATGTAGCGGCCGCAGGCATTGGCCTGCCAGATTTCGACCAACGTGTTCGGCACGCCGCGGCCGTCCTCGTCGAGCACATGGCCGTGCACGATGATGCGCTCGCCGAGCGGCTCGCCCTTGGCCTGGATGGTGAGGTCGCTGTCGTGCGCGCGCACCGTCTCGTGACCGTAGACCGGACCGGTCAATTCCGAGAGCGTATGCCGCATCGGGATCAACGGCTTTTGCGGCGAACGCTTGATCGCGCTCCGGTAGGCCGGAGACAGCCGCGCGGGATGGATGCGGTTCGAAGCGACCGGATAGATCAACGTCATGTGCTTGCTCCAGGCAGATTGGGCGCATGTGCCCGGCGTCAGACCGGCGCCTTGAAATCATACGAAATTCGGCCGGCCGGCAGATAGAACAGCGCAATGACCGCGCCGCCTCTGACTTCCGGATAATGCCGGCTGCCGGGATCCGGCGCGGTCCAGCCGGGTCCTTGCCAGCCCTGCAGCCCCTTCAACTCGGCGCCCTTGTCGAGGGGAACGACGAGATTGAGTTCGCCATAGGGGTGACCGTGATACTGCCCGCGCAACACGTCATGATCGTCGTCGTCCTTGAAACGGCGTGGATCGGCGCTGTTCATGTAGACCGCGGTGATGCTGAACTGGAACGTCTCAGGGACCGGCTCGAGGATGCGGCTACGCCGATAGTTCGGGCCCTCGACCTCCTGGTTCGCGGCCCAGCCCTCCTCGACTCCCGTTTTGATGAGGCGAGCGAGATCCTGATAGAGCGCGCTCGTCTCTCCATACGTCTCATTGAGCCAGCGCTCCATCGCCGCGCTCGGCGTCATGTCCTTGACTTCGCGCAGAAACGGAATGCTGCGTTCGATCAGTTGTTCACGGCTTCCCATGGCTTTCTCCTGTTCTAATCTTCGAATCCCTTGAAGGAGGCGAACGCCTCCAGATCTGCGCGCGGCATCAGCCGCGCCCTCCCGCGCTCCCTGGGGTGACCCACCGAGATTCCGCAGGCGACCATCTGCTCGGCCGGGATCGACAACGCCGGACGCAAGATCCGGTGATACTTGGCGAAAGTTTCCTGCGGACAGGATTGCAGCCCGCGTCCGACCGCCGCCAGCATCACGTTCTGGATGAACATGCCGAGATCGAGCCAGCTTCCCATCGCGAGGCGGCGATCGATGGTGATGATCAGCCCAACGGGTGCGCCGAAGAAGCCGAAGTTCTTCGCGGTCTGCCTGCTCCGCGCCGCGGCGTCGCTTTGCGCGATACCGAGCGAGCCATAGAACAATCGTCCGAACTCCTGGCGGCGGCCGAGATACGGCTCGGGAAACTCGCTGGCGTAGTATTGATATTCGGAGACGTGCTCGCTCGGCTCCGTCTCAAACGCGTGCAGCAGGGCAGCCGACACTTCGGCCTTGGCGGTGCCCGCGAGCACGTAGACGTGCCAAGGCTGGATGTTGGCACCGCTCGGCGCGAACCGCGCCACGCGCAGGATCTGCTCGATGGTCGCGCGCGCGACCGGGCTGCCCGAGAACTCGCGGCACGAGAGCCGGCTCGCGATCACCTCGTCGATCGGATCGCGCGCAACGCCGCGCGCTGTGTCCGGTTCGATCACGACTTCTTCACAAGCGGACATCCGCCGTCCTCCATCGGTCTGAAGGCTTCTTCGCCGGGGATCGTGGCCAGGAGCTGGTAGTAGTCGAACTGGTACTTCGACTCCTCGGGCGACTTGACGCGGAACAGATACATGTCGCGAACCAGCCGGCCATCCTGACGGATCTTGCCGTCGCGGGTCATGAAATCGTTGACCGGCAGTTCCCGCATCTTGGCGGCCACGGTCGGCCCATCGAGCGTGCCTGCAGCTTCGACTGCCTTGAGATAGTGCATGACGGCGCCATAGGTCCCGGCATGGATCATGGTCGGCACCTTCTTGGTCTTCTCGATGAAGCGCTTCGACCATGCCCGCGTCTCGTCGTTAAAGTCCCAATAGAACGCCGAGCTGAGCATCAGGCCTTGCGCGCTTTGCAGCCCGAGGCTGTGAATGTCGGCGATGAAGACGATCAGGCCGGCAAGCTTCTGGGTGCGCGTCACTCCGAATTCGCCCGCCTGCTTGACGGCGTTGATGAAATCACCGCCGGCATCGGCCAGCGCGATCACGTCCGCCTTGGAGGCTTGCGCCTGCAACAGGAACGATGAGAAATCGGGCGTGTTGATCGGATGCTTCACCGCGCCGAGCACCTTGCCGCCGGTGGCATCGATCACCTTGCGGCTGTCAGCCTCGAGCTGCGCGCCGAGCGAGTAGTCAGCCGAAAGGAAGAACCAGGACTTGGCGCCGAGCCGCGAGATCGCCTTGGTCGCGCCCTGCGACAGCGCGTAAGTGTCGTAGGTCCAATGGATGCCGGTCGGCGAGCACTCGTCGCCCGTCAGGCGGGACGTCGCCGCGCCGGTAGCGAGGAAGAGCTTCTTCTTGGCGCGGGTGATGCCCTGCACCGCCAGCGCGACGGCGGAATTCGGGACGTCCAGGATCGCCTCGACGTTGTCGTTCTCCAGCCACCGCCGGGCGATCGCTGCGCCGATGTCGGCCTTGTTCTGATGATCCCCCGCGATGATCTCGATCGGGCGCCCGAGCACCCTGCCCTTGAAATCGTCCACCGCCATCTGCGCCGCAACGACCGATCCCTGACCGCCGTTATCGGCGTAGAGCGACGACATGTCGGTCAGCACACCGAGCCTGACCGGCCCGTTCTGGGCAATCGCAGGTGCTGCGAGCATCGCGAGCGCCAGCACCAATCCGAGCGACCTGCACGCACCACCCTCGTTCGATTTCACCGAGGCATTGATCATGTTGTTTCCTCCCAACCCGGCGGCCGCACTCTTGGCCAGAACACGGGATTGCGGAAGTGAAAGTCTTGCAGGGTGATCCTGAACCGGCTTCAGAACGCCGACGGCGGCAAAAGCGGCAACCTGCCCCAGAAAATCCGGCCGGTTGCATCAGCCGGGCGCCTGGCCTTAACTGCGTGCGATCGCAAATTTCCGCACAGGCGCGCGATCCGCTACCGACGGGACTCTCATCGTGTCCGTTTCGTTCAATACATTGGACCTGAACCTGCTCAAGGTGTTCGACGCCGTGATGGAGGAGCGCAGCGTGCTGCGCGCCAGCCAGAAAGTCGCACTGAGCCAGTCTGCGGTGAGCCACTCGCTGGCACGGCTGCGCGAGATGCTGGATGACGAGCTGTTTGTCCGCACCGCGACCGGCATGCAGCCGACGGCGCGCGCGTTGACGATGGCGCCGCAGGTTCGCCAGGCGCTGCGGTCGCTCGAGACGGCCGTCGAGCTGCCGACCTTCGTACCGGCGAAATCCACCAAGCTGTTTACGCTGGCCGCCAACGACTTCACCACGATGGTGTTGGCACCGCCGCTGTTGAAGATTCTCGGCCGCGAGGCTCCGGCGATCGATCTCACGATCAAGCCGGTGACGCGGATCGATCTGGCCGAGCAGATCGACCTCGGCCGCATCGACGTTGCGATCGGCGTGTTCTCGTCGCCGCCGAGCCGCTTCCGCACCGCCCTGCTGTTCGAATATGACGACGTGCTGATCGTCGGCAAGAAGCGCAAGCTCGGCCGGCTCGACAACGCGAAGCTCGCCAACCTGCCGCTGGTTGTCGTCTCGTTTGGCGGCGAGCAGGAGGGCGCCATCGGCGGCTTCATCTCCGAGCGCGGGCTTGCCCGCCGTTCGGAGATGTACGACCGCCCCGCGCTGGAACGGGCGCTGTCCGACAGCGACCGGCCGCCGCGGATCGCGGTCTCGCTGCCGCACTTCCTCGCACTGCCCGCGTTGCTGATCGATTCCGAACTCGCCGCGATCGTTCCGCGGCCACTGGCGCGGGCGCTCGAGGCGGCGCACGCGATCACGGCCCATGAACTGCCCTACACCACGACGCCCGTGGAAGTCCGGCTGCTGTGGCACGAACGCGTCGAGGGCGAGCCGTCGCACGAATGGCTTCACGAGGTGCTCCGGCGCGCCACCGAGGAACTGAGGCGCGGCCGCTAGCAGCCGCACGCGATCCTCGGCCCACCCTCATTGCGCGGCCATGGCGCCGGACATCGGTACCCAGCGCTCGCCATCAAAACGCTGCGGCCGCAGCGATGTGATCAGGCGATAATCGTCCGGGCTGATGTTGACCGTGATGCCCGGGATCAGGCCGGGGAGCGCGAGGTTCTTCAGCGCGGTGGCCTGCTTCGTGATGTTCTGCCGGGACAGATCGTCGCCGCAGGCCTCAATGACCTTGGTCATCAGCACGGCGACATTCCAGCCGGTGAAGTTGAGCTGATCCTCGATATCTCCCTCGGGATAGTACTTCTTCATGAAAGCCAGCCACTCCAGATAGGCGGGATCGTTGGCCCATTCGGGATCGCCGACCGACTTGGTCGGTGTCGCCGAGATCGCACCCTTGGCGTTTTCGAGCCCGGCCGGCTTGAGGATGGTCGGCACGAAGTTGCTGCCGATCGGCAGGAACTGCTGTGCATGCCAACCGAGCTCGCCCGCCTTGCGGATCGCCTGCGAGGTGAACTTGCCGGTCGACGCATTGAGGAAGATGTTGGCGTTGGTGCTGGCCAGCGAGACCACCTGCGAATCGACCGTCGGCGACGTGACCTCGTAGGGCGACGCCGCGACAATCTCGGCCTTGGGATCGAGCCGGGCCAGCTCGGCCTTGAAGCTGCGGAGATATTCCCGGCCGTAGTCGTCGTTCTGGTACAGCACGGCGACGCGCGAAGCGGGCGTGTGCTCGGCCACCAGCCGCGCGTAGATCGCGGCCTCGGTGCTAAACAGCGTCATGCCCGAAATGGTGTAGGGGCTGGTCTTCGGGTCGGCGAAGCGCGCGCTCGCCGCGAACACGAACAGCTGCGGGATCTTCTTGCCGTTGAGATATTTCTGCACCGCGGCGTTCTGCGCGGTGCCCATGCTGCCGAAGATCGCGACCGCCTCGTCATTCTCGATCAGCCGGCGCGTCTGCTCCACGGCCTTCGGCGGGCTATAGCCGTCGTCGAGCGAGATCAGCTTGATCTTGTGGCCGTTGATGCCGCCACGATCGTTGATCATCTGGAAATAGCGGGTCTGCACCTTGCCGACCGCACTCAGCGCCGACGCTGGCCCGCTATAGGGCATGGTTTGCCCGAGAATCAGTTCAGTCTCGGCCGCCCGGGCCGAGACGCAAGCAGCGACCAAGGCCGCAAACATGACGATCGCGCGAAGTCCGCGCATGTGCTCCTCCCCTGTTTTCTTACCTGGAATATTCTTCCTAGGAAGATAATTGTCAACCGCGACGAAAGGCGGCAAATGGCCGCTTCGCGGAGCGACGTCCCCGGCGCGCAGCTATGCCGGGAACTTGCAAGGCGACACGATGACGTGGTGGTGTTAGATTGCTGCGATGCATGGTGCCGGCGCCTTGGCGCGGGACGAAGGGGACTGGAAGGGAATGAAGAAGAGCAGCGTGTCACGCCGCACCGAACCTGCGATCAAGCAGCCGCCGACACCCGACAGCACCCTTTACGACGACATCGAGGCCGCCTGGCTCGCCCAGCGTCCAGACCTCGACCTCGCTGCCGCCTGCACATTGCTGCGGCTGGAGCGCGTCAACCAGCTGCACGAAATGCGCCTGCAGGCGATCGCGAAGGCCGTCGGGCTGCAGACCGGCGAGCTTTACGTCTTGCTGGCGCTCAGGCGCTCGGGAAAGCCGTTTGAGTTGCGCCCGACCGATCTGTTCCGCGCGCTTCTCGTCACGTCGGGTGCCATGACCAAGCGCGTGGCGCGGCTCCAGGAAGGCGGCTTCGTGCTGCGCGTCTCCGCCAGCGATGATGGCCGCTCGGAGCTGGTCCGCCTGACCGCCAAGGGTCTTGCGGCTGCCGACCGCGGTATTGCCGAGGTCGCGAGAGTGGTCGAGGGCGTGACCGAGGCCAGCGGGCTGACCAAGGCGGAGCTCGCGATGCTCGACCGCTGCCTGCGCAAGCTCCTTGCCGTCCGATCCGTGAAGGCGACGAAGAAATCCAGCCGGCTTGCAGCGGATTAGCAGCGGCGCCGGTGGCACTACGCGACGGCCTTGCTGCCCGTCTTCAGGAGCGATCTGAGATCGCTCGAGCTATCTGCCGCCTGCGCCGGTGTCGGCGAGATGCCGGCTGCGATCAGGCGCCGCGCCACCATCTGGTCGGCTGGATTGTTGACGCTGTCGACCGCGACCAGTTTTCCTTGCCGGTAGTTGAACACGGAGAACCGGCCGGCCTCGGCCGCGCCGCGGATCACCGTGCGGTCGCTGCGCGCGCCGAAGCCGACGATCTGCAGCTTGAAATCATGCTGATCCGACCAGAACCTCGGAACGCTGTCATAGGCTTCATGACTATCCGCGATCGCAAGTCCGACAACCCGTCCCTGGTCCTGCGCATGCTGAACCGACTCCAGCCTGATCCAGCCCTCCGCGAACCGGCTGTAGTGATTGGCGCAGTCGCCGGCGGCGTAGATGCCCGGGCATGCCGTCCGGCCGTGCGCATCCACCACGATGCCGTTGGCGCATTCGAGGCCCGCGGCAGCGGCGAGCTCGTCATTGGCGATGCCGCCAATCCCGACGACGACAAGGTCCGCGGGAAGACGGATGCTTCCGGCCAGCTCGACCGCAGCAACCCGCCCACTCGTTCCGATCAATGCCGAGACCGCTGTGCCGAACTTCACCGCAACGCCCGCCGCGGTGTGAACGTCGAGCAGGAAGCGCGACACTGCCGGAGACACGGCCCGTTCGAGCAATCGCGACGCAGCCTCGATCACCGTCACCCGCTTGCCGAGCCTGGATGCCGAGGACGCGACCTCGAGGCCGATGAAGCCACCGCCAATGATCACGATCTCGCGGGCCTCGCCGAGCCGCGCCCTGAGATCGGCGGCTTCGGCGATCGACCTGATATAGCACACCCCGTCGAGCTCAGTGCCGGGGATCGCGATCCTCCGTGCGCGCGAGCCGGTAGCGATGACGAGATTGTCGAAGCCGAGCGCCGCGCCTCCGTTCAACACTACCTGGCCGGCGTTGCGATCGATCTCGACAACGCGGTGGCCCAGACGCAGATCGATTCGGTTGTCGGCGAAGACGGCCTCGTCGTGCATCAGGAGGCCCTGCGCGCCGATCTCGCCGAGCAGAAAATCCTTTGACAGCGGCGGCCGCTGATAGGGCAGTGCGTTCTCATCGGCGATCACGGTCACCGGCTCGGTATAGCCCGCATCACGCGCGGTGAGCGCTGCCTGAATGCCGGCATAGGAGGCGCCAATGACGACGAGGCCACTCACAGTTTGACGCCCGCACTGCTTTCGCCGGCGGCTTCCAGGGCAGCGCCGCCGTCGAGCTGCACATAGACCTCGCCATCGCGGATCTCGACCTTGAATGCCGCGATATCCTTATAGGCGCTCGACCGGCATTTGCCGTCGCGCACATCGAACATCGCGCCGTGCAGCGGACATTCGATCACGTGACCTTCGAGGAAGCCCGTCGAGAGCAACGCGAACGCGTGCGAGCAGACGTCGTCGGTTGCGAAGATATCGTCGCCGAACTTGTAGAGCGCGACGCGCCGCTCGCCCACCCTGAAGCCTAGCGGCTCCCCTTCCGATAGTTTCGCGGCAGCGCAGAGATGGTGCCAGTTCATGTGAAATCGTCTCCGGACCAAGGCTGAGACATGGGCGCGGACGTTACGTCCGCGCCCGGCTTGCGATCCGATCAGCGGGGAATCTGCCGCCAATCCTCGGCGGCGGAGGCGAGCCGGCCGCCGACTGCGCGGATGTCCTTGTAGGACATGGTCTCGCTCTGGCCACTCTTCGGCGGCTTGCCGGCCATGAAGCCGCGCACCTCGTCGAGCAGCTGGCGGCGCACCCTGACGATCGCCTGGTCCGCCGAACAGAGATACTCCTGCGAGCGGTCGACGATCGGACCCATGCTGACCATGACCACAAAATCCTCGATGACGATCTCGTGGAATCCGGTGCTGTTGCCGGCATCCATGATCTGGCGGTTCTGCCCCCAATTGTTGGATTGATCGCCCGGCAGGCCGCCGGCCATCGGCCACTGGTTGGCGCGCTGCACCTTGCGCCAGGAATCCACCGGCTTCTCGGGATTGTAGAAGATGTACCACTGGATCAGGTTCTCGTCGTCGATCGGCACCGCGATGATCGCGGTGCGATCCTGCTGCGGCCCGGAATAGATCGGCGCGATCAAGCCGTAATAGGGCATCACGAACTCGGTGACGCGGGCGAGGCACGATCCGTCCGGTCCGGTGCGCAACGCCGCGGCGCGGAAGCCGTAGGCCTTCTTCTCGAACTCGTAGCCCACTTCAGTGTTGACGCGCGTCGCGCCAAAATCGGTCGACGAGGTCGCGGTCCAGCTTTGGTGCAGCAGCGCGACATGCGAGGAATCGATGGTCGCCTCGACGCCCTGCAGCCAGTTTGCATTGAGCTCGATGCCGGCCGTGTAGACCTGGTCCGGCGGCAAATCCATCCACTCGAAGTCGGGCGCCGGGGGGGCCGTGCCCTCGCCGAGCCAGACCCAGATCAGGCCGGCGCCTTCGCGCACCGGATAGGATTTCGCCCTGACCGTCTTGGCGAATTCCCTGGGATTGTTCGGCTCGTTGGGAACGTCCAGCACCTCGCCATCGGCCTTGATCTTCCAGCCGTGGAACAGGCAGGTCAGCGAGCAATCGTCGACCCGTGCCAGCGCCAGCGAGGCGCCGCGATGGGGACAGGCCTCGTCGAGGAAACCGACGGTGCCATCGTTGCCCCTGAACGCGACGAAGTTGCGCCCGAACAGCTTGACGCGAACCGGCGCCTCGCCCTTGCGCACGCGCACCGAGAGCACAGCCGGCAGCCAGTAATGCTGGCGCAGCATCCGTCCCATCGGCGCGTCACCCGTGACGCGGCACAGCAATTCGTTCTCTTCCCTGGTGACCATCGCGAAACCTCCCTGTTGACGCCTTCGACGCTCCCGACCTAATATCTTCCTAGGAAGATTATTGTCAAGATACCTTCCAGAGAAGCCATATCGGGAGATCGCATGACCAAGGGACGCCTCGAGGATCGCATTGCACTGGTGACGGGAGGAAGCCGCGGGGTCGGCAAGGGTGTGGCGATCGGCCTTGCCGAATCCGGCGCGACCGTGATCGTCACGGCACGGACGCGCAATAGCGGCGGATCGGAATGGCCAGGTTCGCTCGACGAGACCATTGCCGCGATCGACGAGGCCGGCGGCCGCGGCATCGGCGTGCTGTGCGATCATTCCGACGATGGTTCGGTGAAGGAGGTCTTCGACCTGATCCGGCGCGACCACGGACGGCTCGACGTGCTCGTCAACAACGTGTTCGCGGCGCCGAACGTGATGCCGGTGAATGTGCCGTTCTGGCAGGTGCCGGCCTCGCTATGGGACACCATGCACCGCGTCGGCCTGCGTTCGCATTTTATCGCCAGCCAGTTCGCTGTGCCGCTGATGCTACCGCAAGGGCGTGGCCTGATCGTCAACACGTCATCAGGCGGCGGCATCCGCTACACCTTCAACGTGCCGTTCGGCGTGCAGAAATCTGGCGTCGATCGCATGGCGCGCGACATGGCGCACGAGCTGCAGCCATTCGGCATTGCCGCGGTCTCGATCTGGCCCGGCTACATCAAGAGCGAGAAGCTTGCGGCGCAGCCCGACCGCGTGCCGCCGGCTCTCGCCAGGCTAATTACGGAACGCGGCGAAACGCCGGTGTTCGCCGGACGCGCCGTAGCTGCGCTCGCTGGCGATCCCAACATGATGGCTAAGAGCGGCCAAATCCTGCTCGCCTCGGAGTTGGCGGCAGAATACGGCTTTACCGATGTCGACGGAAAGGTCCCGCCGGCGCCAAGCCGCGATCCGGCGCCGCTTTCCGTGTTCAAGCCGAACATCATGCCCTGAGGAAGAAGCAACCCATGCGCGTCGCGATCGAAGCATTGGCCCTATTTGCGGGACGAGACCGGCAGCGGCTATCGCTCGCAATCTTCACCGGCTTCGCCTGCGCGGTCTCGATCGCGAAAACTTTGCCGCTGGCGATGAGCGTGACATCAGCATTTCCAGCGCCGCTGTGCGCCGAGATCTCGTCGTCCACGTCAGCGCTGAACAAGGTCGAGGTGATTTCGTCGTATGCCCTGCCTGACGTCCCAGGCAAGCGGGTCACGGTGGTGCCGCGTCAGCCATGGGCCGGGCGGAGTTCAAGAGCACGGATGATTGGGAAAATTATCGGTTGAACCCGATAGATTCTCCCAGTGCTGCTCAGCATGCTTATTTTGCTGTACGGTGGGCTCGATCGATTTGATTTCATCAACAATGCCCAACAGCGCGTTCGATCCGGGCAAGCCTGTCCGGGAGACACCGACCGCGACCTGGGACGATCTCGTTGCGTTCAGAAAAGCCGCGAAGAAGCTCGGATACCTTCTCGGTTGCAACGGCAGCGTTGGTGACCTGGGAATGGTTGCAGCGCGAGGAGCATGTCTTCTGCGCCTTCGAGATCACGCACTACCGGCCAAAGGAACGGCCCAACAGTGTCAAGATCGTCCATCCCAAGAACGGGCAAGAAGCCTGGTGGCCGCTTTTCGATGACCGGGGAGAAGCCCTCTTCCCGGAGCTGATGGCCGAGCTCGTCGCCATCAAGCAACACGTGGTTTCGGGGCTGGTTTTCCAGCGGAATCACGCGCACCGCAAATCGCTTACCCCGATACCATGGATCGCTAAACGCAAGGATTTGCGGTACCTGCGCAGCGTCGTGAAGGACATCGTCGCGGCAGCCGGCATCCGAGCTGAGCTTTCGTTTACCTCATTCCGCCATGGCGGATTTGCGGAGGGCGCCGACAGCGATCTGACGGGCGCGGAACTGCGTGCAGCAGGCCGCCACCGGTCGGCGCGGCAATTGCCGACCTACGCGAAATGGACGCGCAAACAGCCGATATCGGGGACCAGGCAGCGGCGCGAGGAGCGAAAAAAGCAGCCGGTTTGTCGAAATAGACATGGCTGCTTGTCGGAATGACCGCTACGAGGGCTTACCTAAGCTATTGAAAAGCTTGGTGGGCGCACCAGGGCTCGAACCTGGGACCCGCTGATTAAGAGTCAGCCCCTCTACAGGTTATTACAGATACTTAGCTGTAAAAACGCCTCCCAGCGTGGCCATATAGATCAATGGGTTACAAGCAAATTGTAAATCACAAGCCGGCGCGTTGCCGACCTCGCAGCCCTTGGCAAAAGAGGCGTGAGGCCGTTGGCCGGCCCGCGGTGGTGGGGGATGCTGCAGTGTTTTCCAAAGTGCACCAGAATTTGCGCCTGCCGAAGCTTGGCACCCAACGAATCCAGCACCCTAGTGCGTTTCTGGAGCTGCCGCGTGGGTTTCGCGGTAGCTCGTTCTAAAAATTGCTCACTCACGATGGCATTGCGAATGTCCGCGAGGTCTGCGGCGCTTCACGCCGTTCGCCGACTGGATCGGCCTTTCCCGCGGCGACGCCGTGACCCTTGACGACGGCTTCGGGGAGGGTCAGGCAACCTTGCGGCTTCCGTCACCGCTTGAGGAGCGGATTCGCTCTTTGACTGATCGTCGACTGATCGAAGCGGCGATCTTCGGACGGCGCCCGCAGTCTCGAGCGCGGCGAGAAATTTCCGTCCTTCATCCGTGATTTCCCAACCTTCATTATCGCGAACAACAAATTTGGCTAGAAAGATATTCAGATCTGGCGCCTGCTGCGCCAAACGCTTCATCCGATCGGTCCAGTCTTTGCCGCTGTTCATCAGGATTTCGACGGCGTGACGAATCTCGGCAACGGAGGCGCGCCCGGCGGACTGGCCGGCCAGCACTTTCAAGACGGTAAGTTGGAAGGACACTTCCACGTCTCCGGCGGTCTGGCGGAATGCAAGTCTCCGCGAGATCAGTTAACCGGCGCTCAAAGATTGATTAACAAATTACTAATTGGCGGAACTGATGGGGCACCGAACATAATGATCCCCCGCTGGGGGTGCATTGAGGGCTCTAATCATTGGAGCGGGACAACGACTTCCTGCGGCCTCTGCGTCCCAAACGTGAATAGCAGACGAAACGATCAATAAAAACAAATGCGATCTGCTCGCGATTGACCACCGTTATCGCTATTTGTTCCCGGGGTTTCGGTGGTCAATCGGTGGTTGGCTGACCGTCTCGCCTGAATTTGCTTCACGGATTAGAAGCCGCATCCACGCGCTGAATTAGCGTCGCCGTCCTTCGCGTCGGGTCCTTGGCTAATCCTCACATCGAGGCTGCCGATCGCGAGTCCGATCGCGCGAGATTCCCGTGATGATGCCATCAGCCATGCGGAGCGTCTTGAGAAGGACGATTGGGGCATCGCCTATTGGTTTACGTCGGTCAACAGCTTCCTCGGTGGCAAGCGACCGCAGGACTTGCTAATCAGCAAGCCCGACAGCGTCGTTGCAGCGGCCGAGGACGAGGTAGCCGACCTGTTCTGTCGCTGATGAAGAATCCGATGCACGTTGGCCGATGGCCTGTCAATCGGCACCCAAGCGGGTTGTGGTATCACCTTCGGTAGTTGCAGGTCTCGGTGTTCTGCAGAATCATAGCGGCAAGTAAGCGTGGACCAGTAATGTGGTCGCCCCGCTCACCCGAACTGCAAGTGAAGATCATAGTTGTCTAGGTCGCCGAACACGACCAGCGCCAATGTAACAATAGGATCTCCGCCATGAACCCACCATCAACGTGGTGGGCAGGAGAGCGACAGGATGTGCAATCTTTATTCGATCACCACAAACCCGGCCGCGATCCTAAATCTGTTCCGGATCGTCAACCGGTACGTCGGTAACCCGGCCCCGATGACGGGCGTCCTCCCTGACTACCCAGCGCCGGTTGTCCGCAATGCCGGAGCCGAGCGTAAGATGGTGCCGATGCGGTGGGGCATGCCGCCTCCGCCGCGCACAGGCGGGCCGCCGGTCACCAACATCCGCAACGCGTCATCACCGCACTGGCGCGGCTGGCTGAAACCGGAAAACCGCTGCCTGGTGCCAGGCAACAGCTTCGCCGAATACACACCAGAACCAAATCCGGAGACCAAGAAGAAGGACGTCGTTCGGTTCGCCCTCGGCGACGAACTCCCGCTGACGGCGTTCGCCGGCATCTGGACCGAGTTTAAGGGTGATCGCGGGACGAAGTCCAAGCCGTCCTCGGCCCTCACCTAGTCTGCGGCTTCCTGACGACCTCGCCGAACGCAGTTGTCAAACCGATCCATCCCAAGGCCATGCCGGTGATCCTGGCAACCGACGAAGAGCGCGACGTCAGGATGCGAGCACCGTGTGATGAGGCCAAGGTGTTGCAACGGCCGCTGTCCGACGACGCGCTGAAGATTGTGATGCGCGGAGCTGACAAAGAAGACCGTTTGTCGGCTGTCTAGGGTCTCAAAGGGGGTCGGTGCCTGAGGCGATCGATGGTGGACTTTCCGGGTTCGCCATGCATACGATCAACGAAGCGGTGACGGCGCTCCGGGCAGTCTATGCTCTAGGTGGTCGGCTGGTCCGCCGATAAATCGAACGGCGCTTCCAGGATGGCAGAAGACTCTCTCGATGCGAAGGCATCACTTGGAGCCCGGCCCGAACTTATGTCGGCCTGAATTCGGATGGAGCGCATGAGTATCTTCGGAAGGCAGCAAGGAACTCTGGTCTCAATCCACGAAGACAACGCTAATACGAAGGACTGGCTCATTCTTCTGGAAGCCGCCACCATTGTTGGGCACGAACGCGAAAGGCTGCGTGTTGCCCTCACTACGCAGGACCGGCAGCTGGTGAAGAAGCGAAGGCTTTTTCGTAAGCCGGAATACTTCCTCGTTCTGGACGGATATGACCCGCGGATCCACGCGCTCTATTTCTGCCCACAGCTTTACAAGCATGAGGATGGTAGTCTCGTCCCACTGACCGGACCTGAGATCGGCCAATTGATGGCGAAGGCGCTGGAGGGCGGAGCCATTGAAAAGGCGCCGTGGTACGTGCCCAACGACGGCCTGCCCGCTGATCCCGTGATTAAGGCTTCGTCCAAGATGGAATTCGACAGCCTTGTGGTCGAGCCACCGGGCACGGGGGCAGATAAGATGCTGCGCGCTGTCGGGTCTCCCGACAAAACCTGACGCGCCGGGCCAAGGGGTTAGTCTGCCTGCGGGTTCATCGCCAACCGGCATGACAACGTTCGTGTTACTGCGACGCGCGCTTCGCCGCAGTAGAAAGCCATCTCCCAACGAGACAGCAGTGAGCAGTCGGGCGAAGCCGAATTGAAACGATCGACGAAATCCGCAGGTAATATTTAACTGCTAAGCTCTCTCCATTAATTTGGGGAGAATTTCAATGGTTGCGCTTTCAAAGACTACAGCCGAGATCCAAGTTGCTCGCCGGCACGTTTCAGGCCTTGCCGTCGTAACCCTGTTCAGCCTCTTCGGCTTAGTGCTGTCTATCTTCCTCGCGCGGTACGGGATTGATATCGCCTCGGGCATGTAGTTCGCGATCTAAGCTGCATACCGTCCATTCCTGCAGTGGGACTATTGCCCGTACCTTCCCGGTACCGGCACCACTTGTCGATTGCTAAGTCCCGCGCATGCCCACTTCGTACAGCCACAGAGGCGTCACGTTTAGCGTGACACGCCAATACGACGATCAATTCGAGATCATCATTGAGCTAGGTGAAGAGGTGCTACATAGCACCGTGCGCACGCGGTTGCCCGAACTGGCAAAGCGGCGTGCGGAAATGCTCATCAACCGCAAGCTGAGAGAGAAACTCAAGCCTGTATGAGCACGAATGACCGAGATGACGAAAGTTTCTAAGATGCAGATGAAGGGTGACCCACCCTACTCCGACCTTGAGAAAGCAGCCCGCAGGATCATGGAGCACGCTCGGGCGTTCGAGCCCATCCAGGATGGCCGGATCTACATTGAGAAGATCAACCGCCCCATGCTCGACGAGGACAAGGCGACACTGGCCGAATACTGGGCCGGTCTACAACACGCGATCGGCCAAGGCTGGCTCGAGTACCACGAGAGCGGGACGTTCGTGCGAATGCTTCAGGCTGGCAAAGACCTGTTCGCTTAAAAAGCGCCCCAGCCGAGGGGTTTGAGCTGGGGCCGAGTTCACTTGGAGTCGACCCGGCGCCGTCCATTGCGCCGGGCAAAGGTAAACCCGGTATGCGCCACACCCGTTCCTTCGGTATGGGAACAAAGCGGCTCTTGTGTCGTTACAGATCATCACCGGCCAAGGCTCTGCCCGTAGGCGTCGGTGGCTGAGAGACCGCTAGCGCTCCCGCCTGCTACAAGGAGCACGGTCATGGACCACCCAAACTATGAAGCAGAACTGCGCGCAGCTATCCAGCGCACGCGTGAACTTGTGCGCTTCGCAGCCGATCTCCTGAAACAAGCGGCGCCCGACACATTTTTGGGCAGGGTTACGCATGAGCCACCCTTACAAGAGAGTCACATAGGCAAAAGCCCTGAACGGATAGCGGAAATAGAATGACCGGATGAGTGATCCGTTCGCTGCTGCCATGGAAGAAAGTTCTCGGCTGCGCGCACAAAGGAAGGCTCTGGCCGACCAGCGCGACCAGGATATTGCCGATCTCAGGCTTTCGGTGCTCGAGAGTGCTATGGCTCGGGTAGAAACAAAGGCATATCCCGACAACCGAGAGTAAGGCTCATGTGCAGCAAGTGCGACGATCTGGACTTGCGCGTATGCCAATTCCGACGCTTCGTCGCTCAGTTGCTTGATCCTCTCACATTGCGGCGATTGAGCGCCGCCATCGTGCAAATGGAAGCTGAGAAAGCAACGCTTCACCCAGAGTAAGGCCGCCTCAGTTGGCGGCCGCCGAAAAAATCTCAGCGCACGGGGGTTGAGCGCTGGGATTTTCAGACGATGAAGCAGCGGGATGTTTCATCATCGTACTGGCCTCGTCGATGTTCCAACAGAAGCGACGCCTGTTTAGTTCCCTTCGGCTACCTATTTTGCAGCCTCTTCGAATATTGAACCTTCGGAGGGCCTCCGAGTCCTAATGGCCGCGGTGAACGGAGTTCCTTAGGAACGCCCCATCTGTCCAAGAGTTAATGGAAATCATCGCACGGCCCCCTGGCATTCATCGGTGATGAGAACGCCAACTTGCGCTCCCGCCTTCCTCCCGCGGAAAGGATAGCGCATGGTCATCAAGCGTCGTCGTTTCAAACAAACTCAGTCACTCGAAGAACGTCTGGCCGACGAAGCGGCCCGCCTGCGCGCAAAGGCGAAGACGTTGCCGTCATGCGCCGAGAAAGAGGCGCTTTTGGAGAATGCCCGTCAAGACGATACGGCCGCTCACATGAGCGAGTGGCTAAATTATCCTGGCCTTCAACCGCCGACATAGGGTTCGTAGGCATAGCGATGTTCGTTGAGTAAGTTCGCGAACCTGCCCTGTACGCGGACGGGTCGGTAGATGCTGCCGGCAGCTAGCCTCCCTTCACTCAGGCCGCCAATGTTGCCGGGACCGCTATTTGTCAGGTGCGATCACCGGGGGTAGCGGCTGCGTGGGGAGGATAACCGTATCAGTCTGATGCCAGCGCGATATAGCGAGAGCCAGCCACGACGCCTGCCGTTATGATGATCGCCCCACGCATATGGCGATCTTAGGTCACTATGTGGACACCACAATTTGCCAGATGGTCGAAGGCCGCCTCAGTTGGCTTCCCGCTGCTGCCTTAGAGGCCGCCGTAGCTTGCGAGTGCGGCTGATCGGTTAGCCATGTCAGGGTTGTAGCGTCCTACCCACGCCGGCGAACGTCCGCTTATCTGGCCCATAGCTAATGGTCTGCATGATCACCGGGAATGTCAGCTCTTCGCGCTGAACCGGACGTTGCCAGGCTCTGCGGCCAAGGTCGGTTTTGAGCCACCGCAAGCCCTGGGAATGTCCAGCGAAACTTCGTGATGGCGGGCGGATGTACCCCACGTCATGAAAATGGCCCCGGCTTCAACAGGAGCCGGGGTCAAGTTCTCTCGATAGATCAGGATCAGATCGCTACATCGTTTTATGACGCTTGTGGCGCTCGTGGTGAGAACTGCTCTTCATTCCCATTCCGCCCCTCATGCCGCTCTTCTCGGAAGGGTTATTGGCCGTTGCGCCGGGATTTGCCGATGACGGGCTGCTTGAAGCGCCTTGACCACTCTTTTGCGCAGGCGAGTTGCCACCACCACCACCACCACCGCCCCCGCCGCCCTGAGCGGACGCTGCCGCAATCGATCCAAAGATAAACGCGGCCGTCAGCGCGCCCTTTGCTACTTTCATTGGGTATTCCTCCGTATAATTCAACGGACGGCAACTGGCTGTCGAGACAGTCGTTCCTACTGGAACGTTAGCGGCTGGCTTGATTTGATTCGTTTGTTTACTGCGGAGTTGCGCTGTGGCGGTTCAGCGGACGAAGCAAGAGCCGATCGGGACCAAGACATTATTTCCCGGCTTTATCGCGGCCGCCTTGGCATCGCCGATCGACCGGGTAACGACTGGCTCACGCTGGCTTCACGAGATCGAGTTCGATGGCTATCGCGTCCAGGTGCTTCTCGCTAACGAAGAGGTCAAGACCTACCCCCGCCGCGGCAACGATTGGACGACTCGCTTCAAGAAAGTCGCTAACTACGCCTACCATATAACCGCTTCGTCCGCTGCGAAAACTGCCGCTGCAGGAGTGTAAGGCGGTGCTGAAAAAAGCCGAGCGAGCAATCCAGATCGAGGACCTCGTTACAACGCTGGGCGCTGAACTGCCGCGATAGCGAATATCGCGTCGAGCGTTCGCATGCCATCGGTTGTTAGCCAGGAAACTGCGGCTGCAGCAGCGATACCATCATCCAGACTGCAATCAAGAACGCCGGCGCACAGCCGACCGCAGCGGCCAACCAAAGCTCTGCATCAGGGAACAGTTCGCGCTCGTCCTGCATGGCTATTTTCCCATACGTCGAATTGTCAACGGACGGATCTCGATGGCGTTCCCGCGCCTTAGTCCATCAGTCGACGCCGGAAAGCGACTTGCTTTTCCCCGCATTTGGAACTTCGGGCTTTTGCACCACTTTAAGTGGGCACTGGATGCTTTGCCGATGAATTCTGAAACCGAGCTAAAATTTCGGGTTGCGGCGCGCAAATTGTCCTCCGTCTTGGGGAGCGGTGGCTGGCTGGTCCGCGACCGATCCGAGCGAGAGCTTGTGTCGACCTATTACGACACGACGAAGCATAAGCTTAAGCGACATGGTCTCACACTTCGTATCCGCAAGGCCGGCGATCGATACATGCAGACCGTGAAAATCACCGGCGCGGCCGTTACGCGCGGCGAATGGGAGTATGAAGTCGTCGACAATAGGCCTGACCTCAAAAAGGCAAAGAATACGCCTCTCGAAGACTTGGCCGACGGAACACTTGCCCGCAAGCTACGGCCAGTGTTTCGGACCAACATCCATCGTACGGCGCAGACAAGACGGGTCCGGAGAAGCCAGATTGAAGTCGCGGTCGATCGCGGTCAGGTTGGCGCCGGGCGGCATTCGCGACCCATTGCCGAGTTCGAGCTGGAATCGAAGTCCGGACATCTCGCAGATCTGTTTCGACTGGCGCGCAATATCGAACGCAAGACCGGCGCCGAACTCGATCTAAGCTCGAAGGCGGAGCGTGGCTTTCAGCTCGTCGCTGGACGTAGCGACAGCGCACAGCATGCCGAGCCGATCCAACTCGAACGGGAGTTCACACCGCGCGATGCGTTTCGCGTGATTGGGCGTTCGACAGTTCGTCAGATCACAGCAAACAGCGATCCAGTGCGAAATATGGATCCCGAAGGCGTGCATCAGATGCGCGTTGGCTTACGGCGGCTGCGGGCGGCCATTTCCCTCTTCGACGATGTCTTGGCGCATGCAGACACCGCGCGAATCAAGCTTGGGCTCAAATGGCTCACGTCAGAGCTCGCACCGGCTCGGGAAATCGACGTATTTCTGCGAGAAAGCATTCGGCCAGTCGCTCAGGACGCGCCGAGCCGAGGCGCACGAGCAATCCGCAAGAAGTTTTCCAAACAACGAATGGCGGCCTTTAAGCGCGCCCATAACGCGATTGATTCTGCCCGCTATCGCCATCTACTGATCGATACGGTCGAGTGGATCGAATCCGGACGGTCTCGCACGACGGATGATCGATCAATCGCCGGATATGCGGGGGACGTGCTCGACCGCCGAATCAGGAAGGCACGAAAACAGGGCAAGCGGCTGAACGACCTCGATGCGAAGCAGCGCCACAAACTGCGGATCAATATCAAGAAGATCCGCTATGCCGTGGACTTCTTCAGAAGCCTTTATGAGGATGCGGATCAAGCTACGCTCGCGCGTGTTTCCGATCGGCTGAAGCGGATACAATCCGCCTTGGGGTCGCTCAACGATTTCATGGCACATCGCAAGCTGACGACGGAGGCCGCACTGACAGCGCCGCCCGCGAATCGCCGCGCCCAAGCCTTCGCATCGGGTCTCATCGTCGGCCGGGAACGCCAAGCCACCCATGACTACATGAAGGCCGCCACGAAAGCGCTTCATGGACTGCATCCTTTGGACGTCGAGCCCCGCCGCTAGCCTGCAGTTGGCCGCCGGTAGCGCGCATTACTTGGCCGCAAAGATCGAGCGCGGCTCGAAGTGCGGCATATCATCGACGCCAGATGGCTCTCATGCGGCCCCAACGCTGCGCTTGATAGATAAGGGGACACCGCAAGGTCCCATCATCGGAACAGGAACGGGCACGCGCAGTCTTCGTTGTCCAAGTTCGACACCGACCGCCAGGCGGCGCTGACCGCCGATGAGGAGCCGCAGCCGTTGGCACGTAATTTTAAGCTGGATTGCTCCATTTTGGCCATTCGGCTCAATTGAGCGGAGCAGATTGTGACAGACGAGCTTCAATACCGCGGTCATCGGCTGGTCGTCGTCGAGCAGCCAGGCGGTGGCTCGCTAGTCGAAATCACCTCCCTCTCGGGAGGTCAAACGATCCGTACGATGACCTATCAGAGCCGTGAGGAAGCGATTGCCTTGGCAAAGCGAAACATCGACAAGCATCCCGGCGGGTAGCACCGGTTTTCACGACTTGCGCATCATGGCATTGCCGGCGTTGACGATGGACGCCAGCGGGCGAAGTTGCGCCTCACGACCGAAAATGCCGCGCTGAAAATCAGTCCGCTTCTCTTCACTTACGTTAAAGCGGCGGCCGACTTCCTCAGATTACCTTGATCGCAGATCTGGCTTTCCAGGATGGCGCAACCGTGGCTCAGGAAAATGAACCCATCTTCGAACCCAAGCAAGCCGACCTCTGGCGCGTGCTATTTTCACTTGCGATATCGGCAGCTGTAGGTACGGGCGCTTATTTTGGTTTTCGGCTCCTGCTCGGCCACTAATGACGAGGCCCTCACTGAGTGGTCCGAAACTTCCTGCCGGGGGAAGCCCAGGCGCTCATTTACATATGCTAATGCGGGAACTTGCGGCCTCGGCATGATCCATTTGCCTGTCTCCAACAACACAGCCCCGGATGCGCAGGCAACGGCCTCAGCACTGGCCTCCGGCCCCCAGAAGTGCTGAGGCCGTTTCTGCGAGTGGGTTTCTACGCATGGAGCTATTCCCCAGGCGGGACTGTTTCCCGTACCTTCCCGGTGCAATCGTCGTTCGCGGATCGCTAAGAGCGCTCAGCGAACCGGCACGATCGGACGCTTTCAGGAAAGCGAGCGATAATGCCGAAGCCTTGGACAGCGGAGGAGAACGACGGCTGTTAGAGCTGCGAAAAAAAGGATTGATATGGATCCGCGTGGCGGCGGTCCTTGGCAGAACTGAAGCCTCAGTCGTCGGTCGCTATCTGAAGCATCTAGGACAGTAGCCGCGCAAGATCATCTACAAACCGAAATTGCGATTGCCATCGCAGGATCCCCTGCTCCAGCTGGCATCAGCAATCTTAGCTCAGAACAGGCAGTTGCGGGCCGCTCTGATAGACCACCGCTGGAGGGCCGCGGTGTTCGAAAGCCGGCTGCAAACGCTTAGCGATAGCGTGGCCAAAGAGACGCAACGCGCCGAAGAGAGCATCACCATGCGACAATCGCCGCCGCTCTGAACACTCGATAAGAAGGGCCCCCGCGCCGCGGCGGAGGCCCTTCGGGGCTAGGAGGGGGAGGAGCACAACTCCATGCCCCATTCTGTGGGCGGAGCAAGCCCAGGCGTCGAGATCCAGATATCGATCCTCAGCGCGAATTCAGCAGAGCGAATTCTCTGCATGGCGGTTTCTCGCTCGGCGCCTTCCAAATTTGATGCTTGCCGAATGAGGTCGTCCTTAAAGGCCGAAAGCCGGTGTCGAAGGGGGATGTGCTGCTTAGATCGCCGTCGGATTTTCTTCATGACGCGCTCCAGTCGGGAAGCGGAGCGTCCGCGTTCACCTTTGCGACGTAGCTTAAGCAGCCGCTGGGGTTGCAACCACAACCTAGGTTACGAGCGGAATGGCCCAAGCCCCCAAACCAGGGGCCCTCCGAAGGTTCGAGAGCCAGTTGCAGCCGATCACAAGACGGCTCGCTCCGACGAACGAGCGCGACGAAAACGCTCCCGCGCCGCCCAGGAAGCAGCTTATGCTGTTCGGGAGATCCAATCTGAGCATGGCCACAGACTCGACCGCACGGTGGGTGGCCAAGTTCAAGTTGGCTAGTCAGCGAGGCTGTCCTACTTCCTCACACCAAGGAAACGGCCCCGGCTAGAGGGGCAAGCCGGGGCCGTCCTTCATTGCAATTCTGCCGTCGCCGAACCACCGGTTTTCGATAATCTGGCAGCCCTCTGGGCCTAAAATCCATCTTAATGAAAAACTTGCTGCCCAGTTCTTGAATGATGCACGCGAATCCATGTTCCGGGAATCACACGTGTGAATCGCGTTCAATTGGATTGCTGCTTTTTTCGCGGCTGAGGTCCATCGCGAGTGGACCGCGTCGTCGCCGTCGACCTCCACGCAAAATGAGATCCGACCCGGGGCGGCCCGGCTGCTTCGTCTTTCTGAACGGGCGCAGTTTGATCTGCTCGATTTAGCCACTAGTCGGCGCAACCGAGCGCTATTGCCGCCTAATGAAACCGTTAGGAACGGTGGCGTCGTGTCGCTGGTTGCCTAAGCGTCGCTCAACCAGGAACGGCAGAGCGACGCCACGTCGTGCCCTTTGGCTGTCCCGAGCAAAGGGCACCTTGATCGTCGTAAGCCGAATCGAACTTCTCCGTCTGATAACCGACCGCAGAATTGCTCAGCCGAGCACTTCGAGCAGCTTATCGATGGTGATCGGATATTCCCGAACCCGGACGGCAGTTGCGTTGTAGACCGCGTTGGCGACGGCGGCGGCCACGCCACAGATGCCGAGCTCGGCGACGCCCTTGGCCTTCATCGGCGACGAGATTGGATCGGTCTCGTCGAGGAAGATCATGTCCTGATGCGGAATGTCGGCGTGAACCGGCACTTCATAGGCTGCCAGGTCGTGGTTGACGAACAGGCCATACCGCTTGTCGACGACAAGGTTCTCCATCAGCGCGGCGCCGACGCCCATCGTCATTGCGCCGATCACCTGGCTGCGCGCCGCCTTCGGATTGAGGATGCGGCCCGCCGCGCAGACCGCGAGCATCCGCCGGACGCGGATCTCCGCGGTGTCGGCATCGACGCCGACCTCGACGAAATGCGCGCCGAAGGTCGATTGCTGGTAGGTCTTGGCGAGATCGCCATACTCGATGGCATCCTCCGCCACCAGATCACCCGCGCCGGCGGCCTGCGCCAGCGGCACGCTGCGATTGCCGGAACAGACCAGACCATCGGCGAACACCGCCTCTTCGGAGTTGAAGCCGAGCTTCTGCGCAATGGCCTCGCGCAGCTTGGTGCAAGCTGCATAGACGCCGGCGGTGGAATTGTTTCCGCCCCACTGCCCGCCTGAGCCGCACGACACCGGAAAGTCCGAATCACCGAGCCGCACCACGACCTTCTCCAGCGGAACGCCCATCATCTCGGCGGCCGTCTGCGCGATGATGGTGTAGGAGCCGGTGCCGATGTCGGTCATGTCGGTCTCGACCGTCACCATTCCCTGCTGGTCGAGGCGGACGCGTGCCGCCGATTTGGTGACGAGATTGTTGCGAAAGGCGGCAGCAACGCCCATGCCGACCAGCCAGCGCCCGTCGCGAACCTGGCCCGGTTTCGCGTTGCGCTTGCTCCAGCCGAACCGCGCGGCGCCCTCGTTCAGACACTGCACGAGCTGCCGCTGCGAAAAATGCCGCTGAGGGTGTTCCGGATCGACCTGGGTGTCATTGGCGATACGCAGCGCAACCGGATCGATGCCGAGCTTGTCGGCAACCTCGTCGATCGCGATCTCGAGCGCCATCATGCCGGAGGCTTCTCCGGGCGCGCGCATCGCGTTGCCTTCGGGGAGATCGAGCGCCGCGAGCCGCGTCGCCGTCATCCGGTTGGCGCCTGCGTAGAGTAGCCGGGTCTGGCTCACTGCCATGTCGGGCTCACCCTGGCTGACATTGCCGGACCAGCTTTCGTGACCGATCGCGGTGATTCTGCCGTCGTGCTCCGCGCCGATCCGGATCCGCTGGATCGTCGCCGGCCGGTGCGTGGTGTTGTTGAACATCAGCGGCCGTTGCAGCGCCACCTTGACCGGCCGGCCGGCCGCACGGGCACCTAGCGCGGCGAGCAGTACGTCGGCGCGCAGGAACAGTTTTCCGCCGAAGCCGCCGCCGATATAGGGCGACACGAGGCGAACATTCTCCCTCGGGATGCCAAGCGTCTTCGCCATGTCCTCGGCGCCCCAGGCGATCATCTGGTTGGAGGTCCAGACCGTGAGCTTGTCACCGTCCCAGGCCGCGATCGACGCATGCGGCTCCATCATCGCGTGCCCCTGATCGGGCGTGGTGTAGGTGGCATCCAGCTGCACGGGTGCTGCGGCAAAAGCGGACGCGAAATCGCCGACGGCGGTATCGGCAGGGCCGCCGATCTTCGGGTCCGGTGTACTCACATTGCCCCGTTCGGCGGCGAGATCGAATTTGCCATCGCCCTTGGCGTAGTCGATGCGGAGCAGCTGTGCCGCGGCGCGCGCCTGCTCGAAGGTGCCGGCGACCACGATGGCGACGGCCTGGTGGTAATGCGCGATCTCGGGACCGCCGAGCAGCGGCGCTGGATTGCGCTCGCCCTTGCCGAGCTTGCCGGCGTTCTCGGCAGTGACGATGGCGAGCACGCCGGGCGCAGCCTTCGCGGCCGCAAGATCGATCGCCGTGATCCGGCCTTTGCCGATCGCCGAGCCGACCACGTAGCCATAGGCCTGGTTAGCCACGACATCGTGCCGTTCATAGGCGTAAGGCGCGGTCCCGGTGGTCTTCAGCGGTCCCTCGATCCGGCTGGTCGGATGGCCGATCACCTTGAGTTGGTCGATCGGATTGAAGGTCGCGGGATGTTCGAAACGCATGGTCCTGAGCCCTTCCTAAGTCCTGGCCTCGCGCAGCACCGCCGCGAGCGTTCGTTCCGCGAGCGGCAGCTTGAACGCATTGTCGCCGGTCGGCTTTGCATCGGCGAACAGCCGCGCGGTGACGGCCTTGGCGCCCCGGGGCAATTCCGCTTCCGCTGCCTCCACCCGCCACGGCTTGTGCGCGACGCCGCCGAGCGCGACGCGGCCGCTGCCGTCGCGCTGCACGATTGCGGCGACCGAGACCAATGCAAAAGCGTAGGAGGCGCGGTCGCGGACCTTGCGATAGGTTTGCGTCCCGCCAACAGGCTTCGGCAGCGTCACCGCGGTGATCAATTCGCCGGGCTGCAGGGTGGTCTCGATCTCGGGGCTGTCGCCGGGCAGACGATGGAACTCGGCAATCGGGATGTTGCGCGTGGCGCCATCAGGCCGCACGATCTCGACCGCTGCGTCGAGCGCGCGCATCGCTACCGCCATGTCGCTCGGATGGGTCGCGATGCAGGCCTCGCTCGCGCCGACGATTGCATGCTGTCGGCTGAAACCCTCGAGCGCTGCGCAGCCGCTGCCGGGCTTGCGCTTGTTGCAGGGCAAATTGGTGTCGTAGAAATAGGGACAGCGCGTCCGCTGCAACAGATTTCCGGCGGTCGTCGCCTTGTTGCGCAACTGGCCCGACGCCCCGGCAAGCAACGCCCGCGAAAGCACGCCATAGTCACGTCGTACACGGGCGTCCGCGGCGAGATCGGTGTTGCGCACCAGCGCGCCGACCCGCAAGCCGCCATCGGCTGTCGCCTCGATCCGGTCGAGCGCAAGGCCATTGACGTCGATCAAATGGGTCGGCGTCTCGATCTCAAGTTTCATCAGGTCGAGCAGATTGGTGCCGCCGGCGATGAATTTGGCATTCGGCGTGCCCGCAGCTGCCGCGGCCGCCGCGCCCGGCGTCGCGGCGCGCTCATAGCTGAACGATCTCATGCGCTCCTCCCGGCTACCTCGCTGATCGCCTCGGCGATGTTGGAATAGGCGCCGCACCGGCAGATGTTGCCGCTCATGCGCTCGCGAAGCTCGGCATTGGTCAGCCGCATCGGAGCATTGAGATCAGCAGTCACATGACTCGGGATACCCGCCTTGACTTCAGCCAGCACAGCGACCGCCGAGCAAATCTGGCCGGGCGTGCAATAGCCGCATTGATAGCCGTCGTGCTCGACGAATGCGGCCTGCAGCGGATGCAGCGCGTCCGGCGTGCCGAGCCCTTCGATCGTCGTGATCTGGTCGCCCTCGTGCATCACCGCAAGCGTCAGGCAGGAATTGATCCGCCGCCCGTCGACGATGACCGTGCATGCCCCGCATTGGCCGTGGTCGCAGCCCTTCTTGGTACCGGTCAAATGCAGGTGCTCGCGCAGCGCATCGAGGAGCGTGGTCCTGGTATCGAGCTCGAGCTGATGGGATTCGCCGTTCACGTCAAAGGATACTTTCGTCATCACTTGTGCTCCTTCCAGCCCGATTCCGTTGGTCGCCTCTGAGAACGCGTACGAGGCGCGCGGTGTGGCGAGTACGACGGCTCCGATAATCAATAGATCACGGCGAGACGGTTCCAAATCTGATCGGTAGGGCATGGAGACGTTCCTTAGCGGCTCGCAAGATCGAGCGAGATCTGGCCACACGTTGCGCCTTAACCGACGTGCCGACGCCGTTGTTCCTAGAGGCATCAGTCTCATGATCCAAGACGGCACCTGTGCCCGAACAGGAACGTTGCCTCGCGCTGGAACCGGTCGTTCCCTGCGTTGTTAATCGCCCGATTGCGAGCCATCGATGAGCCACTCCCATCTACGTTTCGCTTTTGCTTCGCTGGCGTGCGCGTTTGTCGCGCTTTCGTCGCTGCCCGAAGCGGGTTTCGCTGCACTTACGTCGGCGCAAGTCGATCAGGTGGCTCTCCAGCCGCGGACCGGCGATGGCTTGCCTCTGTCGCTTCGCCTCACGGACGAGTCCGGCGCGACCAAGCCGTTGAAGGAATGGCTGAGTGACGTGCCGACGGTTTGGATCGCTGCGGACTACACCTGCAAGAGCCTCTGCGGGCCAATGCTATCGATCGTTTCCAGCGCGCTGGCCGATACAGGCCTGCAAGCCGGCAGCGCCTATCGGCTGATCGTGTTGGACCTTGATCCAAAAGACACAGCCGCAGATGCGCGCGCAATGAGGGCGGCACAAATCAATCCCCGGTCCGATCTCGCAACGCAATCAGTCTTCCTGAGAGCGGTCCCAGCCGATGTCAGCGCTTTGTTGGCGGCGCTTGGTATAGAGCCGGCCTATGATACCGAACACGATCAATTCGTTCATCCGGTCGCCGCGTTCGTGGTCACTACCGAAGGGCGCATTTCGGACGTGATTTCGGGTATCGCGATTGATCCGGGCAATCTTCGATTGGCACTCGTCGACGCCAGCCGCGGGCGGATCGGCTCTTGGTCTGATCAAGTTCACCTGCTGTGCTACGGCTTCGATCCTGCAACCGGCCTCTATACGCTCTCGGTCTGGCGGATACTGGCCGGCGCCGCGGTGATCACAATGGCCGCCGTCATCGGGCTCGTGGCGCTTTTGATCCGGCAGGATACCTCGCCCAAGCCAGGTTGAAGACCCGGCCGTCATTGGCCAGCGCGCTGTCGAAAGCCAGCCACAACAGTGCGCCAAGGAAGAGCACCGAGGCGAGCAGCATCAGCGCCGTCGTCAGCAGTGTGATATTGTGGATCGCCGGCAGGATCAAAACGGCCGCCTCGCACCAGCGCATCAGCAGGGTCAGCCCGCAGAGCATCATGAGCGCGCGGGGGCCGGACCGCACCCTCGCGCTCAGCAGCGCGAAGAACGGGAGCACGAACTGTCCAAGCGCAACCGCAGCAAGCAAATATTGCCACCCTTGCTCCGAGCGTGCCTGATACCAGGACACCTCGTCCGGGATGTTGCCGGACCAGATCACGATGTACTGCATGGCGTGAAGGTAGGCCCATAGCAGGGTCAGCGAGAGCAGCAGCCCACTGTAGCCGGCACTACGGCCGATCCGGCGTCCCGAGAACAGGCTGATGCCGACCACGAACGCGCAGCCGCTGAGCAGCGTAAAGCTAAGGAAAAGAAGGCCGTAGACCGAGGAATGAAAGTCTGGTTCAAGCGATTCCATCCAGTCGATGCAGGCCAGCGAGACGGTCAAGGCGTGGACGACCAATCCGGCCGATGCCGCCCGCACCATGACGGCGTCGTTGCGCCAGGCCCGGCGGAGCCACAGCGCGAAGCCGATCCAGAGCCCGAAATAGATCGCGCCGCGCATCACGAAGAACCAAGGGGCGAGATAATACGCCTTGAACGACGGCAAGGCTGACGGATCCGCCATCGCCGGATAGATCTGCTTCATGAAGAGCAGGATGGGCACTGACGCCAAGGCAATGACCGGCAGCGTTGCCGTCGCGGCAACGAATTGCGCGTAAAGCGCCTCGGTCCAGACGCGACGGACCAGATAGCTCGTCATCCACAGTGCCAGCGCGCCGATCGGGATCGAGACCCACGTCAGCCAGGCCACGAGATACGCCGATGCCGTGGACCGGCCGTCAACGATAAAGCCGGCCGCAAGGATCAATCCCGTAACGAGCAGAACGGCAATCCTGACGTCGCGGCGAAGGCTCATGGCTGCCCCGTGAGCGTTGCGCGCTCATCTGGCGGCACATCCTCGATCGGGGCACGCCGGCTGAATTGCAGGGCGCGGATATAGGCCACGATGGCCCAGCGATCCCCGGGGGGCACGCGCGCGGCGTAAGAGTACATCGCGCCGTAACCGTTGGTGATCACGTCGAAGAAGTGCTGATCGTCAGCCGTCACCAATCGGTCGACATGGTAGCTGGTCGGGTGCGGCATCCCGCGATGAACGATGATGCCATCGCCGTCGCCGCCCGCGCCGTGACACGGCGAGCAAAAGATCGAAAACCGCTGTCGACCGCGATCCAGCAGCTCGGCCGACATCGCGGGTTTGGTGGTCACCGCCCTCTCCCGCTCCAGGTAGCCGCGCGCCACGGTGTTGGCCGCCGGAGGGCGCAACACGCTGCCGCGGAACAGCGGTGCGCGGGAATACTCGCTGTATTTCGGTTGCACATCCATGTTCTGGTCGCAGGCTGCAAGCGACAACGCGAGTGCGGCTGTGAGCGCCAGTCGGATCATGGCGGCACGCGCTCCACCGATGCGGCGCCCGCACCCGCAAGGAATTCCGCGGTGGCCTGGTCATCGAACATCGGATCCTCGCCTTTGACGCAGAGGAAGAAGCGATCCTTGCTGGCGAGTTGGAAGCGCGGCGCCGCGAAGACGGGATAGTTGAGCCGCGGCAAGCCGTTCTGCCAGAGCATGGCGATTGCCATCGCAAGCGCCGAGAACAGGATGGTCAGCTCGAATGTGACGACGGCGAATGCTGATAGCGCGTAAATCGGTCGGCCGCCAACATTCAGGGGGTAGTCGTAGCTGACGAACATCTGCATGAGAAGCGCTGTGGTCCCTCCTGCAAGAGCTCCGACCAGGCCGACGAGAGAGATCGAAGGTCGCGGAATTTTCAGAACTCGCGCTAGACCCTCGACGGGAAACGGCGTGAACGCGTCGAGCTCGCGATAGCCGGCTGCGCGGGCCCGCCGTGCGGCGGCCAACAATGCTTCCGGGCTGTCGAATTCTCCAAGCATTCCATAGGTGCGCTCAACCATGCCGCGCCTCCTCCTTCTCCTCGTGAAGAAGCTCCTTCGTCTCGAATATCGAGATCATCGGGATGAGCCGCACGGCGATCAGGAACGGCACCAGGAACAGGCCGATCGTGCCGAGATAGGTCGACCAATCCCAGAAGGTCGGCGTGAATTTGCTCCACGAAGACACCAGGAAGTCACGATAGAGGCTGGTGACCAGGATCATGTCCCGCTCCAGCCACATCCCGACCGCCACCGAGATCGAAATCAGGAGCATCGCCCAGCCTGAGCGACGCACGCCCCTCCACCACAGTGCCTGCAGCGGAACGAAGTTGAAGAGCACCGCGCCCCAATAAATCCAGGCATAGACACCGGCGACGCGGTCCAGCAGCGTCCGCATCTCATGCGCCTCGCCGGAATAGAGCGCGTCGAACACCTCGAACACATAGCCGTAGGCGGTCATCAGCCCGGTCGCGAGTAGGACCTTGCCGAGCACGTCGAGATGATCGTCGGTGACCAGGTTTTGAAGGCCGAACCACGAGCGCAGCGCGACAGCGATGATGGCGACCACGGCAAAGCCGGAGAACGCGGCGCCAAGCACGAAATATGGCGGAAAGATCGTCGAGTGCCATCCTGGGATTTGCCCAGCAGCGAACAACAACGATACCTCGCTGTGAACGGACACGACCAGCGGCACGGCGAGCGCTGCGGTCGTCCGGTAAGCCTGCGACCAGCGCTGCCAGTGTATGGCCGAGCCGCGCCAGCCGAGCGAAGTGATTCCGAAGAAGATCTGCCAGCCGCGCCCGGTTGCGCGATCCCGCGCGGCCGCAAGGTCCGGGATCAACCCGGTGTACCAGAACACTAGCGACACCGTGAGATAGGTCAGCACCGCCCAGATGTCCCATTCCAGCGGGCTGCGAAACTGCGGCCAGACGCCCATGGTCGCGGGATAAGGAAACATCCAGTAGACGTACCAGGGGCGCCCAAGGTGCAAAATCGGGTAGATGCCGGCGCAGACGACCGCGAACAGTGTCATGGTCTCGGCGAAGCGGTTTAGCGAGTTGCGCCATTCGCTGCCGGTGAGGAGCAGCAACGCCGAAATCAGCGTGCCTGCATGGCCGATGCCGAGCCACCAGACGTAATTGTGGATCGCAAACGCCCAGTTGACGGGAATGTTGATGCCCCAGATCCCGACGCCGCGCGTGAACAGCTCGACCACCGAGATCACCAGCAACAGCAGCAAGGCACTCGCGAACGCCATCGCGACCACCCAACGGCGCCGTGCGGGAAAGTGCAGCGGAATGCCGGTGAGCTGGTCGGCGATGCCCCCCATGCTCTGCCGCCTCGGCAGGATGTCGGAGTGATTGCTCATCCCTGCCCGCTGCCCGAGCCGTCATCCCGCCAGCGCGCCAGATAGGTGGTGCGGGGCCGTGTCCCGAGCTCTTCCAGCAGCACGTAGTGCCGGCCATCGCGCTTCAGCCGCGAGACCTCGGAATTGGGATCGTTGATGTCGCCGAACACGATCGCCTTGGTCGGACAGGCCTGCTGGCAGGCAGTCACGACCTCGCCCTCGCGCAGCGGACGACTTTCCTTGTCGGCGGTGACGTGAGCCGCCTCGATCCGCTGGACGCAGTAGGTGCACTTCTCCATCACACCGCGCGAGCGCACGGTCACGTCCGGATTGTGCGCCGCTTGCGTCGGGGAATCGGCCGGCGCGCGGTAGTCGAAGAAGTTGAAGCGTCGCACCTTGTAGGGGCAATAGCTCGAGCAGGTCCTCGTGCCGATACAGCGGTTGTAGACCATTTGGTTGAGCCCTTCCGGGCTGTGCGTGGTTGCATGCACCGGACATCCCATCTCGCAGGGCGCGTCCTCGCAATGCATGCAGGGCACCGGCTGGAAATAGCTTTTGGGTTCCTCGATGCTGCCGTCGTAGTAGCGGGCGATCCGCAGCCAGTGCATTTCGCGGCCGACCTTGAGCTGGTTGGCTCCTACGACCGGTACATTGTTCTCGGCTGTGCAAGCCGCCACGCAGGCATTGCACCCGATGCAGGCGTCGAGATCGATCACCATGCCCCAGGCGTTCTCCGAAGATCTCCACTTCGGATAGAAGCTCGCCTGTTCGGACGATGACGGTTTTGCCACCTCACCCGGGCTCACCTCGCGGACGAAATCGAAACCTTCCATGCGGTGATGTAGCTGCGTCACCGCGAGCGTTTCGGCGCCATCGACCTTGCCTACGCTGCCCTTGGCGAGCCACGGCCGATCGACTGGCCGCACCTGGTAGGCATCGTAACCAAGTCCGTCGCCGACACGGCCCGCCCGTGTCCGGCCATAGCCCAGATAGAGCGCAACGGTGTTGCCGGCCTGTCCGGGCATGATCCACGCTGGACCTGTGACGTTGCGGTCGCCAATTCGCACCTCCACGTGATCGCCATTGGCGACCAAAATCCGTTTCGCGAGATCAGGCGCGAGCGCGACGATGTTGCTCCAGGTGACCGTGGTCAAAGGTTTTGGCAATTCCTGCAGCCAGCCAATATTGGCGAATTGACCATCCCAAACGGTCGGGTCTAGCCGGAACACGACGTCGGTTTCATCAAGCATTGACGGCGCGGTGACCGCTCCGCTGACGGGCTTTGCCTCCACAAAGGCCGCAGCGCCCTCAACGAAGCCCTCGCACAGCGCTTGCTTCCAGCGCGTCGAGAACGTGTCGCCGAATGTCGTCTGCCAAGTCTCGTGCACTGCCGCATCGGATGCGGGATCGATCTCGCCGAGCAGCATCGCGAAGACCTGATGAATGGTTCTGACGTCGTAGAACGGCACGATCACGGGCTGGATGATGGTCGCCGTTCCATCGACCGCTCGCGCGTCGCTCCAGCTCTCCAGTGCGTGCGCGGTTGGAAGTTGCCACTCGCACAGCGCGCCTGTCTCGTCACGCTGCAGGCCGACATGAATCGAGGTCCGCACGCGCCGCAGCGCGTCTGCTGTCTCGAGTTCACCGGGGGCGTTGTAGGCTGCATTGCAGTCAATCACGATGATCGACTGGACCTTGCCCGCATGGATATCGGAGACCAGTTCTGCGAGCGTCCCCGGAGCAGGCGGACCGGCGATCGGGCCGGTGAAGTTCAGCGTTTGCCCGGCGTTGCCAAGGACATCATTGATCCTCGCGGTCCAGATCGCCGCAGCCTCGCCGGCGGCCGGGCCCACGCAGACTAGTGACTTGCTACGCGCCTCGCCGCAGGCGTCAGCCGCGCGCCCAATCCAGTCGCGCTCACGCGCCGAGAGATCTCCAGCGCCTGCCCCGGAAATGCCGAGCGCCTTTGCCAATGCTTCCGCGAGAATGGGCATGCGCGAGGCATCGGCGATCAGCCGGCGGCCCGCGGTCGCGCCGGTTGCCGACGGCACGCTCTCAGCCATGAACAGATGATTGCCGGGACGATCGGCAGACCTGCGCCGGGAGGTGGCCCATCCACGCGCGTTGCGCACCTGATCGAGGCCGGGGCCCAGAATGTCATCGTCGAGGCTGACAACGACCTCACACCGCTCGAGTGCGTAGTGCAGGTCCAACGCCTTGCCATATGCCGCCTCGGCCAGGAGCCGCCGCTGAGATGCCTCTGCAGGAACATGGAGATGAACCCGTGCTTTGGGAAACTGCTTCAGCAGCGCATCGATCTGCCGCAGCAGCGTTGGCGACGTGATCGGACCGACCAGCAGCCGCAATCCCTCTCCTTCGTCCCGTGCCCATCCCTCGCGGAGCACGCCGGTCGTCGCAACCACGTCCGTCCAGCTCACGGGTTTGCCGCGACGCGTCGGTACTTGCGCGCGGTCGGGGTCGTAAAGCCCAAGCACCGCGCTTTGCATGAAGACGTCGCTACGGCCCTGGGTGACGGGGTGATCGGGATTGCCGTCCAGCTTGGTCGGTCGCCCCGAGTAGGTCGTCGCGAGCACCGGCTGCGCATATCCGTCAAACACGACCGCAGTGGCGTAGGTGCGCGGGGTTCCGATCGTTACGTCATCGGGTTGATCGACGTAGGGCAGCGCGGCCACGAACGGGCTCTTCTCGCAACCGGTAAGCCCAGCGAGCGCGAAGGACGCTCCCATCAGCTTGAGGAACTGGCGCCGGGCGGTTGGAGAGAACTGTTGAGCCGCCGGATATTCGGCATCGACGAACGCCTGGAACGATGGATCGTTCAACAGTTCCTCGATGCCCGACCATTGGCGTGGTCCGCCTTGCGGCGACGCGACCCGATTGCCGTGTCTGATGTCGCGCTTCATCGGTGACACACGGTACAGTGAGTGAGTTCGCCGAAGCGGATCTTTTCGTGCGCCGCAATTGCTTCGCCCTGGACGCGCGCGGCGGCGGGCGGCGTCCACGCCATATCGGTGATGTGCTCCGGCGGCCGCAGCATCGGCGCGGGATCGCGATGACAATCCAGGCAAAACTCCATGGTGAACGGCTTGGGGCGATAGGTCAGCGCCATCTGGTCAATGCGGCCGTGACAGCTTTCGCAGCCGACGCCCTTGGCGATGTGGATGTCATGGCGAAAATAGACGTAGTCCGGCAACTTTGCGACGCGCGTCCATTGGATCGGCGTGTGGTGAGCAAGGCTCTGCCTGACCGGTTCCAGCATAGAGGCATTGGTCCATATCTGCGAGTGGCAGGTCATGCAGGTTTCCGTCGGTGGCAGACCGGCCTGAGGACCGGTTTCGACATTACTGTGGCAGTAGCGGCAATCGATCCCGAGTTCGCCGGCGTGATGACGATGGCTGAACGGCACCGGCTGCTGGGGGCGGACATCGGTCGAAGTCATGTAGGCGGATCGCGCGAAGCCGATGATGCCAACCGTGCCACCGGCCACCAGCGAAAGACTTCCAACGAGGAACAACCGCATCCACGTATCGGCGGCGGGTGAAAAGAGTTGAGCCATCCGGGCCGACCAACTGGCGGGATGCCAGATCGACAATTTCGCCTCAGTCGATTGGTTCCTAGCGGAGGAACACCGGTAGCCGTTCCGCATTGATCATGCGGCGCGCAAGGATCCGGAACATGGCTCAGACGAGCGGATTCGACTTCGAACGGTCGGACATCGCGACCAATGCCGTCGCCTGGATCGCAGCCGGTCTCGGCGCCTTCGTACTGATCGTTCCACTCGTGATGCCGTTGATCTTTCCGCAATCGTCGCACTACGCCAGCCCCACTGCGCGACCGGCACTCAGCTCGAACGCGCCGCCGCTGGAAGTCGCGCCCTCCGACGAACTCGCACGTGCACGCCGCAGCGATGCTGAGGTGACGGGCACTTACGGTTGGGTTGACCGCGACCGCGGGATCGTGCGCGTGCCGGTCAAGCGCGCCACGGAAATGCTGCTGCGAAAGGGGCTGCCGGGATGGCCCACCCCATGAATTGCGATCTTTCCGCCAGATTATCGGCGGTCGCCTGAGCATGTGGCGCCAGTGGATTCCGTTCTGGCACCCCGGCGTGTCCCCGGAAGGCGGCGACGTCGACCTGCTGTTCGCCGGGCTCCTGATCGCCAGCGCTCTGGTGCTGGGCCTGCTGTTCTTCCTCCTCGCGCTGTTCTGCGTGCGGTACCGCGCCGGCAACGACGTGGACCGCGAGAACCACGAGGCCAAGAGCTGGCACTGGGAGGTCAGCTGGACCACGGCCTCCCTGCTCTGCTTTCTCGCCCTGTTCGCCTGGGGGGCGGCCGTCTACTTCGAACTCTACCGCAAACCGCCCGACGAATTGACCGCGTTCGTGGTCGCCAAGCAGTGGATGTGGAAGGTGCAGCATCCCGGCGGTCAATCCGAGATCAACGCGTTGCACATGCCAGTCGACCGTCCGATTCGGCTCGTGATGGCCTCGCAGGACGTCATTCACAGCTTCTTCATTCCTGCGCTCCGTCTGAAGCATGATGTGGTGCCCGGGCGCTATCAGGACCTCGAGATCACGGCCCAGAAGACCGGGCACTATCATCTTTTCTGCGCCGAGTATTGCGGCACCGCGCACTCAGGAATGACCGGCGAGATCGTGGTGATGGAGCAATCCGATTTTGCCAATTGGCTCTCGCAACAGGCGCCTGCAAGTCCTCTCGCGGACGAAGGCGGCGCGCTGTTCCGCCAGCTCGGATGCAGCGGCTGCCACAGCGCGAGCAGCAAGATCCATGCGCCTCTGCTGGAGGGCGTCTACGGACGCCCGGTGCCGCTGTCCGACGGCAGCACCGTGATCGCCGATGATAAGTATATCCGCGACTCCATCCTGCTGCCGCGCAGCCAGATCGCCGCGGGTTACGAGCCGCTAATGCCGTCCTTCGAGGGCAAGATCACCGAGGATCAGCTGCTTCGCCTGGTTCTCTACATCAAATCGCTGGGTCGACAGCCATGATTGAACCCAACTACCTCACGGCCGATTACACGCTGCGATCGTGGTTCTTCACGACCGACCACAAGCGGATCGCGATCCTCTACTTCGCAAGCCTTACGCTGTTCTTCTTCATCGGCGGCGCGGCGGCAACCGCGATACGGATCGAACTCGCCACGCCGCAGGCGGATCTGGTGAGCGACGACATCTACAACCGCCTGTTCACCATGCATGGCATCATCATGGTATGGTTTTTCCTGATCCCGTCGATCCCCAACACGCTCGGCAATTTCATCGTGCCGCTGATGATCGGCGCGCGCGACCTCGCCTTCCCCCGCCTCAACCTGTTGAGCTGGTACATATTCATGCTGGGCGGCAGCGTGACGCTGTTTGCGATCCTGGCCGGCGGCATCGACACAGGCTGGACCTTCTACACTCCGTTCTCGACGCTCTATTCCAACAGCTACGTCATGGTCGCCGCCGCCGGCGTCTTTATCGCCGGCTTCTCGTCGATCCTGACCGGACTGAACTTCATCGTCACCATTCATCGGCTGCGTGCGCCGGGATTGACCTGGTACCGGCTGCCGCTGTTTCTCTGGTCGCTCTACGCGACCTCGGTGATCCTCGTCCTAGCCACCCCGGTGCTGGCGATCACGCTTGTGCTGATCGCGGTCGAGCGCTTCTTCGGCGTCGGCTTCTTCGATCCGCGGATCGGCGGCGATCCGCTCCTGTTCCAGCACCTGTTCTGGTTCTACTCGCACCCCGCGGTCTACATCATGATCCTGCCCGGCATGGGCGTGATCAACGAACTGATCTCGTGTTTTTCCCGCAAGCAGGTGTTCGGCTACAAGTTCGTGGCCTGGGCGAGCCTTGCGATCGCCGCGCTCGGCTTTTTGGTCTGGGGCCACCACATGTTCGTGACCGGACAATCCCTGCTCGCGAGCCTCGTGTTCTCCTTCATGAGCTTCGTCGTCGCGGTGCCCTCCGCGATCAAGGTCTTCAACTGGACCGCTACCCTGCACAAGGGATCATTGCGGTTCGACGCGCCGATGCTGTACGCGCTGGCCTTCATCGGGCTGTTCACGATCGGCGGGCTGACCGGCCTGTTCCTCGCCTGCCTGGCCTTCGACGTCCACGCTACCGACACCTATTTTGTGGTCGCGCATTTCCACTACATCATGGTGGGCGGGATGGTGACAGCCTATTTCGGCGGGCTGCATTACTGGTGGCCGAAGATCACGGGCCGGCTCTACTCAGAATACTGGGCGCGCGCCGCCGCGATCCTGATCTTCCTCGGCTTCAACCTGACGTTCTTCCCGCAATTCGTACTCGGCGCCGAGGGCATGCCGCGGCGCTACCACGTCTATCCGCCCGAATTCCAGGTCTGGAATGTGCTGTCGTCGGGCGGCGCCACGATTCTTGCCGCCGCCTACCTGCTGCCGCTGTTCTATCTGAGCTATTCCGTGTTCTTCGGCGCGCGCGCCCCCTCGAATCCGTGGGATGCGCCGGGGCTCGAATGGCAAACATCGTCGCCGCCACCGGAGCACAATTTCGACGTTCAGCCGGTCGTGACACGCGCGCCCTATCAATATTCGCGCAAATTCGAGGCGGAGCCACAGAATGCCTGACAGTCCCGCCGTCGCCCCGCAATTTGCCTCGGCCGCCCATCGTGACGAGACCGCCGAGCTCGGCATGTGGGTTTTCATCGCGACTGAGGTGCTGCTGTTCGGCGGCTTGCTGCTCACCTATTTCGTCTACCGGCACGCCTATCCGCAGGGCTTTACCACCGGCAGCCAGCACACCGAGATCGTGATCGGGACAGCCAACACCGCGATCCTGCTCACCTCCAGCTTCCTGGTCGCCTGGGCCGTCGAGATCTTCTCTGCCGAGACCCGAAGATTGACCGCCGGGCTGCTTGCCGGCGCAATCTCCCTCGGGCTCGCCTTCATCGTATTGAAGGGCATCGAATATCACGGGGAGTACGAGGAACATCTCGTACCGGGCATCGATTTCCGCTTCTCAGGGGACCTCGCCAACGGCGTCCAGTTGTTCTTCATCTTCTACTTCATCGCCACTGCGATCCACGCCCTCCACGTCATCATCGGCATCGGATTATTGGGGATTCTGGCGGCCCTTTGCCGCGAGGCCCGAACAACTCGGCACCGCGCAGCGCTGCACAGCGCGGCGCTGTACTGGCATTTTGTCGACATCGTCTGGATCTTCCTGTTCGCGCTGATCTACCTGCCCGGGAGGTCGGCCGGATGACACAATGGCGCCCATCGCTTTCGCTGATCGCCGCCTGGCTCGGCCTGCTGGGCCTGCTCGCACTGACCGTGACGATAGCCTACGTGCCGCTCGGCGCCGCCAATGCGGTCGTGGCGCTCGGCATCGGCGTCACCAAGGCCGCCCTGGTCGCCGCGATCTTCATGGAGCTGCGGCATCGCGATGCGCTCACCCTGCTGTTTGCCGGCGCCGGCCTGTTCTGGCTCGGTATCCTGCTCTGGCTCGGACTGATGGATTTCCTGACCCGGACGTGAGACAGCTCTTTGGGCCCGGCGCAGCATGTCGGGCGTGTTAGATTGACTTGCTACCGTAGCCGGTCACGCACCGGATCAGCCGCTCGAGCACCACCCCAATCACCGATCCCACGACGACATCGCTCGCCCAGTGCGCCAGCAAGAACACGCGCGTCGATATCAGACAGGCCCCGAGCGCGCGGACCATTCGACGCTCGCCTTGGGGGAGTTGGCTCGCGGCCGAACTGATGGCGCCGACCTGAATGGCGTGGCCGGAGGGAAACGCGTCCTTCGCCCTGCCCGAGATCGGAATGCCATGGAGATGCCCGACAACGGTAAGCCGGTCGGGCCGCTCCTGGTCGAAAACCGATTTCAGCAGATGCGGAACAAGCGACGCGGCCAACGCCGTGACCAGAAGGTGGTCGCTCGCCAGGCGCTGGGGCTCGGATTTGCGGCGGCACCATAACCACCACCCCAATGTCGCGGCACAGACGACGTGCTCGTCAGCCACCCATGTCAGGATCGAGGCCGCGCGCTCGGTTGGCGGTGTCGTGTTGCGCGAGATGGTGCGCGCAATGGCAATATCGGGCGTTGTCGGCCGGACCGTGATCGGCATGGAAATCCGTGGTTAGGGGCGATGACAACATCCTCCAACGCTGGGCATCAGCCACCGTTCCAGACCGCAAGGGCCTCGTCAAAGGCGGGGCCCTTCGAGTACAGCCTCATTCACCATTTCTGGCGGCCGTACCAGTCGTTCACTTCCTTGGTGGCCTGGTCCTTGGCATAGCCGTAGCGCTGCTGGAGGCGGCCTTCGAGCTGGTCCTGCTTGCCGGCGATCACGTCGAGATCGTCATCGGTGAGCTTGCCCCACTGCTCCTTGACCTTGCCCTTCATCTGCTTCCAATTGCCTTCGACACGATTCCAATCCATCGCTGTCCTCCGTTGAAAGATGAGCCCCTCCAACGGCTGCGCCGAGGCTTCATTCCTTGACGGCCTTGCGGCAAAGCTACGCGATCGCCGATGGCGGATGCGCCGGCGCAGATAGGAACGAGGTCCCGGAGCGCCGGTTGTGGGTGCATATCAACCCGCAGACACGGAGCAGACCCATGCCGGAGAAAGACCTCAGCGCCCTCTTCCTCGATACCCTCAAGGACATTTATTACGCCGAGAAGCAAATCCTCAAGGCGCTCCCGCGCATGGCCAAGGCCGCTGGCTCCGACCAGCTGCGCGCCGCGTTCGAGAAGCATCATGACGAGACCGAAGGACAGATCGATCGGCTCGAACAAATCTTTGATCTGATGGGTAAGCCCGCACGCGGCAAGAAGTGCGATGCCATCGAGGGCATCCTCGACGAAGGCAAGGAGATTATGGAGGAGTACGCCGACACGCCGGCACTCGATCCGGGTCTGGTCTCCGCGGCTCAGGCGGTCGAGCATTACGAGATCGCCCGCTACGGCACCCTAAAGGCCTGGGCGGCCAAGCTCAGCATGAAGGACGCCGTCAAGCTGATCGACCAGACCTTGGCCGAGGAAAAGAAGACGGATGAAGCCCTCACCAAGCTCGCGGTCAGCGCGATCAACGCCGAAGCGGCCTGAGGAGACCGGCCATGAAGCGAACCATTCTGGCGATTGCACTCGGTTGTGCGCTGGCCTCGCCGGCGTTGGCCCAGTCAGTGGGTGAGAAGAGCGGCGTCAACTCGGTGCTCGGCGTCGCGCCGAAGACGGAAGACTTCATCAAGGAAGCCGCAACCAGCGACATGCTGGAGATCGAAGCGGCCAAGATCGCTCAGCAGAAAGGAAATGCCGCCGAAAAGAAGTTCGCCGATCAGATGATGACCGACCATACCAAGACCAGTACGGAGCTCAAGGCGATGGTCAGTGGCGAGATGGCGTCGGCATTGCCGACCGGCCTCGACGACAGTTCCCAGAAAAAGCTCGGCCGGCTGCGCGACGCCAAGGCGGACGATTTCGCCAGCGAGTACGATCCGATGCAGGTCAGCGCCCACAAGGACGCGGTCTCGCTGTTCGAGCGCTACGCCAAGGGTGGCGACGATCCGAAGCTGAAGGACTGGGCGGATAAGACCCTGCTCGCGCTCAAGCACCATCTCGCGATGGCGCAGGACCTCGACAAGAACCGCAAGTAGCCATCGACCGCGGGCAGTCGCCGATCGGGCTGCCCGCGGCTTCGCCTGGAACGAACGGTCCGATCGCGGATTGCCCCGCTATCCCGGCTTTATGAGGCAATTCGAATGGCGCACTTTGCAACCGCACGCGCCCATCGGGTGGAACTTCGGAATACTGCTGCGCTCGCAGCGGTCGGGATGCTGGTTGCCACAGCCTTCGGCCTCAGCACCCTGATCACGCCGTTGTACCTGGTCTATCAGAAGGCGTTTGGCTTCTCGCAGATCACCCTGACGTTGATCTATGCGGCCTACGCGATCGGCAATATCGCAGTACTGCTGCTGTTGGGCCGCGCCTCCGACCGGGCCGGCCGCCGGGTGACGGCATTGTCGGCGATTATGGTCCTGATCGTCGCCGCTTTGGTCTTCTTGTTCGCCCGCGGCGTTGCCTGGCTCTATATCGGCCGCATCCTCAGCGGTCTCGGCATCGGCCTTGCCAGCGGCACCGGCAATGCGTGGCTGGCCGAACTGGTCGGTGAAGCAGACAAGGGACGCGCGGCCATCATTGGCACCAGCACCAACTTCCTTGGTATTGGTCTCACCGCACTGCTGTCGGGGCTGCTCGCGCAATATGCCCCCTGGCCGCTACACCTGTCGTTTGTGGTCTATCTCGCTATCGCGTGCGCCGTCGCCGCGCTGATCTGGTTCACCCGCGAAACCGTGCAGCAGCCTGATCCCGGACAGATCGAGATGCGACCGAAGCTGGCGCTGCCACGAAAGATCCAGGCCCAGTTCGTCGCCCCTGCCATCACCGGATTCGGTTTGATGGCACTGGTTGGTTTCTATGCCTCGTTGATGCCGTCGATCCTGTCGCACAATCTTCGCATCGAGAACCGCGCCGCGGGCGGGGCACTGCTGTTCGAACTCGCCATCGTCGTCGCGCTGGTCATCGTGGCCACGCAGACGCTCGCCAGCCGGACCTCGATGCTGTGGTCGCTGGCGTTGATGATCCCGGCGGCGGCGGCGATCGTCGTCGCACAGGTTTCGGCGTCTATTTTGGTCATGCTGGCGGCGACGATTGTCGTCGCCGTGTCGACGGGGCTCGGTTATCGCGGCAGCCTCCAGGTAGTCAATGAGATCGCACCTGCGGATCAACGTGCGGCGGTGGTATCAACCTATTTCGTCTGCTGCTTCATCGGCAATGCGCTGCCGGTGATCGGCGTCGGCGTGCTGTCGAGCCTCACCAACACGACGGTCGCCGACATCGCATTCGCTTGCACGATTGCAGCGTTCGCTGCGGTCGCGCTGGTCTTCGGCCTGCTTCACCGTTCGGGATAGGAACGGCTTGGCGTTCCGGCCGTTCAGCCTTCAATCATCTGCCGGCGAACCCGTATGCCGGATCGTCGGCGGAATCACCGAGTGCCGCTTGCGAGGATGCCCGACCTGTTCGCAACGCCCTCCGGGTGTGATTGCATTCGCCGGAACCCCGGAATGAAGCCGCCAAAATAAACAAGGAGATGCACATGCCGCGTGGTGACAAGTCGAGCTACACCGACAAGCAGAAGCGACAAGCAGAGCATATCGAGCAAGGTTACGAGAAGCGCGGCGTCACGAAGAACGAAGCCGAACGGCGCGCCTGGGCAACCGTGAACAAGGAGACCCACGGCGGCAAGAAGGCCGGGTCCGGCCGTGGCAAGGAAGACGATCACGCGCCCTCGCGCGAAGGCGGCAGGCTCGGCGGTGCGGCATCCGCAAACCGTTCCGCAGCGGAGCGGTCACGTTCAGCAAAGAAGGCGGCACGGACCCGAAAGCGGCGAGCTGCCTAACCCGGCAAAGAAGCGTAACGACAAGGGGCTGTCCGCGGGGTTCCCGCTAACGACCCTGCCAAGGTGAATGACCATGTCTCAGACCGTCAGCGATTTCGTCGTCCACCGCCTCCATGACTGGGGCGTACGGCACATTTTCGGCTATCCCGGCGACGGCATCAACGGTGTGTTCGGCGCCCTCAATCGCGCAGCCGGCCGCATCGAGTTCATTCAGGCGCGCCACGAGGAGATGGCCGCATTCATGGCATCGGCCTACGCCAAGTTCTCCGGGCGTCTCGGGGTGTGCATTGCGACCTCAGGACCGGGAGCCTCGCATCTCACGACCGGCCTCTATGATGCGCTGCTGGATCATCAGCCGGTGCTAGCGCTCGTCGGTCAGCAGGCGCGCAATGCGCTGGGCGGCCAGTATCAGCAGGAACTTGACCTGGTCTCGATGTTCAAGGACGTCGCCGGCGCCTATGTTGTGCAGGCCTCCTCGCCCGCCCAGGTTCGCCACCTGATCGACCGTGCGGTGCGGATCGCGCTGGCGAGGCGCACGGTGACGGCGGTCATCCTGCCGAACGATCTTCAGGAGGAGACCTACAAAGACCCGCCTCGCGCTCATGGCACACTGCGCTCGGGCATCGGCTACGCTCCTCCCCGCATCGTCCCGCATGAGGCCGAGCTCGATCATGCGGCTGACATCCTCAACGCCGGAAAGAAGGTCGCCATGCTGGTCGGCGCCGGCGCACTCGGCGCCACTGACGACGTCATCGCCGTGGCGGACCGGCTCTCGGCGGGGTGCGCAAAGGCACTGCTTGGCAAGGCCGTGCTGCCGGACGACCTCCCCTGGGTCACCGGCTCGATCGGGCTGCTCGGTACCGAGCCGAGCTATGACCTGATGATGGAATGCGACACGCTGCTGATGGTGGGGTCGGCCTTCCCTTATGCCGAGTTCCTGCCAAAGGAAGGTAGTGCTCGTGGCGTTCAGATCGATATCGACGCCAGCATGCTGTCGATCCGCTTTCCGATGGAGGTAGGCCTGGTCGGCGATGCCGCCGAAACGCTGCGCGCCCTGCTGCCGCGTCTGAAGCAGAAGCCCGTGGACGGCTGGCGCAGATCAATCGAGGACAATGTTCAAGAATGGTGGAAGACGCTCGAGGATCGCGCCCGGCAACCCGCCAAGCCGGTCAACCCACAGCGCGTTACCTGGGAGCTCTCGCCCCGGATTCCCGACCGCGCCATCATCACCAGCGATTCCGGCTCCTGCGCCAACTGGTTCGCGCGGGACCTCAAGATGCGACGCGGTATCAACGCCTCGCTCTCGGGCGGCCTCGCCTCGATGGGCGCCGCCGTCCCCTACGCGATCGCCGCCAAATATGCCGATCCTGACCGTCCGGTGATCGCATTGGTCGGTGACGGCGCGATGCAGATGAACAACATGGCCGAGCTGATCACGGTCGCCAAATACTGGCGCCAGTGGAAAGACCCTCGCTGGATCGTCTGCGTGTTCAACAATGAGGACCTCAACCAGGTGACCTGGGAGCAGCGGATCATCAATGCCGATCCCAAGTTCGAGGCATCACAGCGCATTCCTGACGTCTCCTATTCCCATTTTGCCGAGATGATTGGATTGCGCGGGATCTATCTCGATCGCCCGGACCTTATCGGAATGGCCTGGGAACAGGCCCTGGCGAGCGATGTCCCGGTGGTGCTCGAGGTGAAGACCGATCCGGAGGTACCGCCGCTGCCGCCGCACATCACGCTGGAGCAGGCCAAGAACTTCTCCATCGCACTGGCCAAGGGCGATCCCCATGAGGTTGGCGTGATTCGTGGCGCCGCACGGCAGGTGCTGGAGACCATCCTCCCAGGCAAGGAGTAAGGCGCCGCCGAACCAATTGATCCAGAGCTCGGACTACTGCATGGCGCGCGTATTGATTGGTACCTCCGGCTGGCACTATGCGTCCTGGCGCGGCCCGTTCTTTCCGAAGGGATTGCCGCTCAAACGGCAACTCGATTACTACGCGAGCCAGTTCCGTACCACGGAGCTTAACGGTGTCTTCTATCGCACGCCGACAGAAAAGGCGGTCACGGGCTGGCGCGAGGCTACCAACCGGGATTTCACCTTCGCCTGGAAAGCATCGAAATTCATCACGCACTGGAAGCGCCTCTCCGAAAACTCGATCAACAGTCTTGAACTGCTCGATGACCGCCTGTCATTACTGCGCGACAAGGCCGGCCCGATCCTGTTTCAGCTGCCGCCGAATTTTACTGCGGACGCTGACCGGCTGACATCGTTCCTCAAGCTGCTGAAGCGACGGCGGCGCTATGCTTTCGAGTTTCGACACCCGAGCTGGTACGAGCCGCGCATCCTGAAGATTCTGGCGGCGCGCAATATGGCGCTGTGCATTTCCGATCATCACGACGCCCCCGCGCCCTGGAAGCGCACAGCCGATTTTGTCTATGTCCGCGGCCACGGCCCGGGCGGCCGATACCGCGGCCACTACGAGCCCGCCGAACTTTCGGACTGGGCGAAGCGCATCCGCGGCTGGAAGCGGCAGGGATGTGACGTCTACGTCTATTTCGACAATGACCAGAAAAGCGCGGCTCCCGCCGACGCGAGGAGGCTCTGCAAGCTGCTCGGCCTCGCGGCTCCTCGCGCGCCCACCCGATAGGAACGAACATTTCCGCGCTGCATTGGCCTCCTTAGGAAAGGAACCGATGCGATGTCCTCTGATGCGCTGAAAGCCGTCGCGCTGAATTGCACGCTGAAGCGGGGTAATGATTCATCCTCGACCGAAAAACTGCTCGCGGAATTGCTCAATGCCCTCGGTGAGCACAAGGTGTCCGGCGAAGTTGTTCGCATCGTCGATCTCAACATCAAGCCCGGTGTCGCCTCCGATGAAGGCCTCGGCGATGACTGGCCAGCGCTGCGCGGCAAGATCCTCGCGTCCGACATTTTGATCGTGGGGACGCCGATTTGGCTGGGCCAGCCATCCAGCGTCGCCAAGCGGATGCTGGAGCGAATGGATGCGTTCCTGGCAGAAACCGACGACAAGAACCGCATGCCGTCCTTCGGGAAGGTCGCGATCGTCGCCGTGGTCGGCAACGAGGATGGTGCCCATCATTGCCACGCCGAACTGTTCCAGGCACTGAACGACGTGGGCTTCACCATTCCAGCCGGCGGCGGCACCTATTGGGTTGGCGAGGCGATGGGATCAACCGACTACAAGGATCTCGATAAGCCCTACGATAAGACGGTGCAGACCACCAAGATGCTCGCCGCTAACGCGGCGCATCTTGCACGGCTCCTGAAGTCGGCGCCCTATCGTGGTGTATCCTAGGTGCGGAGCGGGACATGCCGCTTCATCCCACCTAGACAGACATCGCCGTCCGCCTCGCTCTGACCGTTCTCGCCGGCGCCATCGTCGGGTTTGACCGCGGCCCCGCGGACACGCGGCCGGGCTACGGACCACGATCCTGGTCGGCCTCGCCGCCTCGTTGTCGATGAATCCAGGCCAATCTTCTTCTCCCGCTCGACAGAAAGGGCTCCGGCTCCTTTGCGGTCATGGACCTGATGCAGCTCCCGCTCGGTATCTTGACGGGCGTCGGCTTCATCGGCGGTGGCACGATCCTCAAGAAGGGGACCCGGTCACCGGCGTGACCACGGCCGCGACGCTCTGGTTGATCACGGTCATCGGTCTCTGCCTTGGTGGCGGCCAGCTCGCGCTGGGGTGCGTCGCGACCCCCATTGGGGTTTGCACCCTCTCGGGCCTCAAATGGGTCGACGTGAAGCTCCCCCGGCGCCACCGGGCGACGTTGACCGTCACCTATGAAGCCGACATCGGCGTGATCGACGCACTGCCAAACTTGATCAAGTCGCTGCACTATAGAGGCCGGTTCCAAGAACAACGACGCCGCGAGGGCTCAGCCGAGGCCGATTATGTCTTTGAGGTTTGGTGGCAACGGCCGGAAGACGCCCCATCGCCGGTCGATCTTCTGCGTACCATCGAGAAACAGTTCACCATCAGGTCGTTCGAGCTGACGACGGAGAATGGCAGGTAGCTCGGCACACGTTAGGAACGTCGCCTTGAGCCGCGTCGTTAGGCAATCGAAACAGCCAGCCAAATGGAGAGGCGCTGATGAAGATATCCAACGCGATGACACCCGAGGTCCAGCTGTGCACTCCCGATGACACGCTCCGCGATGTCGCCGAGGCCATGGGAACACTGGGTGTCGGCATGCTGCCGGTCGCCGACAATGAGCGTCTAGTCGGTATGATCACCGATCGCGACATCGCGATTCGCGGTGTCGGCATGGGCCGAGGGCCGGACTCGCGGGTCGGCGACATCATGACCGCCGAGGTGAAGTATTGTTTCGAGGATCAGGAGATCGAGGATATCGCCCAGAACATGGGGGCGATCCAGGTCCGGCGCCTCCCCGTGCTAGACCGAGACAAGCGCCTGGTCGGCATCATCGCACTCGGGGATATCGCGCAGATCCAGCCGAACGACGGTACCGGCGCGGCTCTTAGCCAGATCTCCCGGCCGACGACCCAGCACGCCCAACTCTAGACGAATCCGTTCGCTCTCCTGCTCCGCATCCTCTGCTCGCGGAGCGGAGAGCTTCCGCTAGGTGCATCAATGCTTGCTTATGTTCCCTGGATGTTGATTTTCGTGGGGATCATAGCGCTGATCGACACGGCCCTGCTTTGGCGCGCCGCCACATGAGTTCCGACCAAGCCGCATCTCGTCAAAACGCGCGATGCGACAGCAGCAATACATCAGCTCGCGTGCTTGGTAAGAGCAGCCTCACCCTCTTCTCGCCCCGGCACGCTGACATGGACCTCGTGGCCCATCCTGATCGCCAATGCCGCGGCGGCTGCTGCAGACTCGAACGCAGCTTCCTTGGTGGCGTATCCGCCATTGACCTTGCCGTCATGTAGGACGCTCCATTCTTCGCCCGATGCGATTACCGCATATTGAGCCAATCCCATCATCTCCTCCAAGGTAAGCGCTGAGATCGCGCTGCATCATGTCTCGTTCCGCTTGTATCTCTCACGGACGATCTCATTGGCGGCCTGAACGGCACGCCTGTTGCGGAAGTGGTACTGAAGAACCCCGAAAATCAGGGCCGTAAGCAGCACGAGTGCGGTGATGCCATAGATGATTTCGAGGCCCATATCCATTCGGTATCTCCAAGCGCCCGCACATCACTGCGTGTTCGATTCATGCCAGTTTTCCAGGTCCGGCTTCTCGTCTCCCGAGCGCTGCTCTTTCTCGGGATTGCCCTTCCAGGGCTTGTCGGTTTGGGCATGTGACCCCCAGTCGCCCGGGCGGCCGGAATCTTGTGTCACGGGTTTTGGTTTTTTATTCATGTCGATCTCCTCAGGTGCAGAAGCGTCTGCGCGCCCATGAGTTCCTAACGCTCCACGTTCATGGTCCTCCGGTAACCGAGCCCGCGGTCACCATGACCAGCGCATCGAGCTCGACCGTGCCGCTGACCGACAAGTCTGCAGCCGCCCGTACGCGAAGTTCGTCCGGCCGGTTGGCGGCCTGCCGCTCCAATTCACCGATGATGGCTTCCCTGAGCTTCTCCTCGAGCATGTTGGACATATCCAGCCTCTACGATTGAACCTTGTCTCGGCCATGCACCTGCGCCGGCGGCGCGGTGGCTTCGACCGCTGTAAATGGCTCGAGAATACGATAGCGGTGCTCCGCCCCCGCGGGCACCAGCCAGGAATCGCCGGGCTGCAGGCGGATGGTCTGTCCTTCCAGGGTCAGCTCGGCCGCACCGCTGACGACATATCCGACCGTCTCGTAGTCGCGGCGATCGGAAGAGCCGGGTTGCGGTTGCTCGTTATTCCAGAGCCGCATCGCCACGCGTTTGCCTGACACGAGATAGGTCTGGCCCATCTCTCCTTTCGGCGAGGTGCTGACGGATACTTTCTTGACCGAGCCGTCACTCATGTTGTTCTCCAATCGTTTGCGCGCGCGTGGGAGCCGTCAGAGCCGGCCCGAGGCGCTGACGCGCCACACCGTATTGCCGACGTCGTCGGCGATCAGCAGCGCTCCCGATTTGTCGATCGCCAGTCCCACCGGCCGGCCGCGCGACTTTTCATCCTCGCTCAGGAATCCGGTCACGACATCCTGCGCAGGTCCGTTCGGATGGCCGTCGGCGAACGGCACATAGACAACCTTGTAGCCGTTGAGCTGCGGCCGGTTCCAGCTGCCGTGCTCGCCGATGAAGGCACCATCACGGTACGACGACGGCAACAGGTCACCGCTGTAGAAAGCCAACCCCAGCGGCGCGACGTGCGAGCTGAGCGCGTAGTCCGGGACCACGGCCTTCGCAACGAGGTCCGGCCGTTGCGGCTGCACCCGCGGATCGACGTGCTGGCCGAAATAGCTGTAGGGCCAGCCGTAAAACCCGCCGTCCTTCACCGACGTCAGATAATCAGGCACGAGGTTCGGGCCGATCTCGTCGCGTTCGTTGACGACCGTCCACAGCGCATGGCTTTGCGGCTCGAAGGTCAGGCCATTCGGATTGCGCAGCCCGCTGGCGAATATCCGCCAGCGACCGGTGGCGCGCTCGACCTCGAGGATCGCCGCCCTGTTCTTCTCGGCCTCGATGCCATTCTCGGTGATGTTGCTGTTGGACCCCACGCCGACATAGAGCAATGCGCCGTCCGGGCTCGCTACCAGGCTCTTGGTCCAGTGATGGTCGATCGGGCCGCCGGGCAGCTGGGTAAGGGTCTGCCCTGGCTCGGTGATCTTGGTCTCGCCCTCGTGATACGGATAGCGAACAATGGCGTCGGTGTTTGCGACATAAAGATCGCTGCCGACCAATGCCACGCCGAACGGCGAATGGAGGTGATCGAGGAAGACGCTCTGCATCTCCGGCTTTCCGTCGCCATTGCTGCGCAACAGAGTAATGCGATTGCTGTCGCCGGTGTCGCCGCCGGAGGTCGCCCATGACTCCACCCATTTCATGATGAAGTCCTTCGGCCGCTTGATCGGCTCAGTCCCCGGCGCCTTGGATTCGACGACCAGGATGTCGCCATTGGGAAGCACATAGAGTGAGCGCGGATGCTGCAGGCCGGTCGCGAGCGCATTGATCTGCAAGGTGTCCGGCACCTTGGGCTTCTCGCCCTGCTTCCAACCGACGACCGAAGCGACATGCATGGGCGGCACCAGATACTGCTCCAGCCCCGGCAAATCCGGGCGGGCGCCGATCTGGGTTTTTGGGTCGGGCGCGGTCTCCTTGCTGCAGGCTGCGAGCCACAAACCGGCCATCAGCGTCATCGCAACTTTGAGGTGGGTGGTCCGTATCAGATCAATCAGCATCAGCCCGCCACTCCGACCCGAAAATGATAAACCATCGCCCAGCCGAGCCAGCCCGTGAACAGCATGACGAGCACCGTCAGCACCGACAGCACCAGGCCGGTCGGCACCACTGACGTCCAGGCATCGCGGCTGTGGATGAAGGCGTTGAATAGCGCGAGCAGCATCACGATCACGTTGCCGACCATGTGAAACCAGGCGTAGGGCAGCCTTCGGATCAGGCGATTGCTCAGGAAGTCGATCAGGCCTGCGATCGCGGCAAGGCCGCCCATGATAAGCCCCGCGAACAACAGCCACGCCGAAAAATTGGCCCACTGCATTTCGGCCGTTTGCCAATAGGCAATGTCGGTCACCAATGTGCCGACAAAGCACGCGATTGGAAACGGCACCAGCATCGGATGGATGGGGTGTGTGCCTATCCTTGCCGTGGAAGCCGGATTGACAGGATGCGTGGCAACTGTCGTGACCTCTTGTTGCATTTGCGCAGCTCCGAAAGGGGTCCAACGGCGCGTTCAAAGTGAGGTTCCTAAGCCGCGCGGTCCGGTCACGGACTGCATTAGGAACCAATCTGCGTCGGCGGCGTCGGCATAGAGCTGCCACGAGCAGGACGCCAACATGGTCAGGGAAGGTCCCGCTGAGCCGGCGCCGCCGAGCATCGCCGAGACGACACAAGCAAGGCAGGCGCGTCCATACGGCATGATCGTCACGTCGATCATCATTGCGCTGGCAATCATCGTTCTCGTTTACGTTCTGATGAAGTAGACAAGGACTGTCGGAATCCATGCGAAAGGCGGTTGGCGCTCAGGCCGCCATCTTCCGGCATGATTCCGCGCAGGCACGACACATCGCGACACATTCGTCCATACCGCCGACACGCTCGCAGTCTTCGGCGCATTCGGCACAGATTTCCGCGCATTCGCGGCAGGTGTGTTTGTGGTGCGGTGTGTTAATCAGCATGAAGTGAGCCGCAGTCCGGCACATTTCCGCGCAGGCCATAATGAGGCGGAAATGCGCTGGCTCGACATGCTTGCCGCCGGTGACGCGGCAATGGTTCATCGCCGTAGCGAGACAGGTCTTGTAACAGAACAGACAGGTCTCGATGCATCGCTTCATCTCTTGCGAAAATGCCATGTCAACGTCTCATGCCGCACTGCGCCGGGATAGCGATCTTGTTGCCTCTCAAATCCATAAATTGCTCCATTGGCGCTTGCCCGAAAGATTCTCGATCAACGCGCTGCCGTCGCAGTTGCCCGGCGAGCGTCTGACAGGCGTCATACTGTCGCCAACAGCTGTCGCAGGTGGCAGAGCCCGTCAAACGTCAGCCTTGTCTCGCGCACCTCGCCGCGAGCAACCTCCGCCTCGAGGAAGGTCTCGAGCTCGGGAAGCGCGCGATCGAACTTGTCTGCGATGCCCATCAGCTCGCAGGTTTCCTTGATGCGCTCGATCGGCTTTTCCAGAACGTTGATCTGAACCATTCGGCATAAGCGTGCGCGATGCCGTTAGTTCCTGCGTGGGTCACGGCGGCGGCCGGAGAAAAAATTCAGACGCCGCGGCGTCCTTCGGGGGTCACGCGCGTTCATGGAACATGGGCCACCGCAAAGCAAAATCGTCCGCCGTATCCATGTGGCCCCTGCTCGCCGTCAACTTCTTCATGGCGGACATGCAGTCCGGGATCGGACCGTTCGTCGGGATCTTTCTGCAGCTGCATGGCTGGAGCAGCGGGCTGATCGGCACCGCGATGACGCTGGGCAATGTCGCGGGCATGCTGATCACGACTCCGATCGGCGGCTGTATCGACACGACCAACCATAAGCGGGCATGGGTGATCCTGCCCGGCGTCGCCGTCGTGGTCGCGTCAGCCGCGATCCTACTGTCGCAGACATTCTGGGCCGTCGCCTTGTCGCAGGTCGCGACATCGATCGCGGGAGCGGCCATCGTTCCGGCCGTCACCGGCATCACGCTGGGCATCGTCAGGCAGCGCGGTTTCAATCGCCAAAACGGCCGCAATCAGGCCTTCAACCACGCCGGCAACATGGTTGGAGCCGCTGCGTCCGGCTATCTCGGCTGGCAGTACGGCTACGTGGCGGTCTTCCTGCTCGCGGCGATGTTCGGTGCGATCACGATCGCTTGCGTCCTGATGATCCCACCCGACAGCATCGACTATCACGCGGCCCGCGGCAAGGAGGATGATCCGGAAAGCCAGCCCAGCGGCTTCACGGTACTGGTCAAGCATCGGCCGCTGCTGGTGCTCGCTGTTGCGTTGGCCGCCTTCCATCTCGGCAATGCAGCGATCGTGCCGCTCTACGGCCTTGCCGCGGTGGCCGACGGCCATGCCAACGGCCCGAGCTTCGTGGCAACCACAATCGTCATCGCCCAGGCGGTGATGATCCTTGCGTCGATAGCCGGCATGCATGCAGCCGAGCGCCGCAATTACTGGATCGTCCTCCTGCTGTCGTTCCTGGCGCTGCCCGTGCGCGGAGTGCTTGCCTTCTTTCTCTCCGGCTGGTGGGGCGTGGTGCCGGTCCAGATTCTCGACGGGATTGGCGCCGGGCTGCAAAGCGTCGCGGTGCCGGGAATGGTTGCGCGATCGCTGAACGGGTCCGGCCGTATCAACCTCGGACAAGGCGCCGTCATCACGGTGCAGGGCGTCGGCGCGTCGCTCAGCCCCGCGCTCGGCGGTTGGATCGCGCAGTGGCTCGGCTACGGCCCGGCCTTCCTGGTGCTCGGCGGTTTGGGGTTGCTATCGGTCGCGATCTGGGTGGTATTTCGGCCGACTGTGCGGCAGTACTGAAACGGCTTTCGAGCGAAAGCGATTTCAGCGAACGGCTTCCGTGCTAGAAGGTCTTGCCGACAGTATCGGCCATTCCGGCGCCGCGGGCGCCGAGCGGCTTGCGGCGGCCCTCGGTCGAATCGATCGCGGTCTGATGCTCGATCTCCGAATTCAATACCCCGCACAGCACGATGATCGCGGACATCCAGATCCAGGTCATCAAGCCAATGGGGGCGCCCAGCGAGCCATAGGTCGCACTGTAATTGCCGAAATCGCAAGGTACCAGGACAGCAGCGACGAACCGATCTGCCACAGCACAGCTGCCGCAACGGGGCCGACGCTCAGCCATTGCCAGCGCGGCTCTGTTCGGCTTGGGCCATAGCGGTAGAGCACCGCAAGCGCCAGCCCGATGGCCAGAGACGTCGCGCCGAGCACCGCAACCAGGCTTGCCGTCTGAATGCCGAACAGCTGCAGAACGGCGATACCGACCACCGCGAGCACTGCATAGCGGGCAAGGCTCGACAGGAACACCGTGACCAGAGCGTCGACCCGATGCGTTGCCGTAAGCACACGCGATACGAAGCGCTGCGCAATCCCCGAGGCATACCATCCGAGAACCAGAAGCAGGATCGCAAAGACGGCATTGAGACCGTAAAGGACCAGTGTCGCCTTCAGTGTTTCGAGATTGAGCACCATCTGCCCTCCATTTGGCGAAGCCG